>NZ_CP021470.1:0-2895 GCF_002173515.1 Komagataeibacter europaeus | reverse complement strand
CCTTCTGCCATTTTTTGATAATCCTGATTTTGACCACGATGCCCTTGGTCGGGTCATGGTCACCGTTCAACGCATTACCACCCCAGCCCCCGGAACAACGGAGCCGTTCGTCATGATCCGTCCTGCACAGAACCGTGCTGTCACCCTGTGGCTGATGAAGAACAGTAAGCGTCCCATGAAGGCTGTGGACGTCTGGACGCTCTTGTTCGACCACCTATTCCCACACACCGGCCAGATCATGCTGACCCGTGAGGAAATCGCAGAAGCAGTGGGAATAAAAGCCGATCATGTCAGCGAGATCATGCGCGAACTGGTGAAGTTCGGCGCGATCTTCTCTGAGCGTGAAAAGGTGGCCGGTATGCGGGGGCCGGGTCTCGTCCGCTACTACATGAACCGGCATGTGGCCGAGGTCGGCAGCCGCGCCACGCAAGAAGAATTGGCCCTGATTCCCAAACCGGGAGCCAAGCTGGAAGTCGTGCAGGGCGGCAAAGCCTAATCAACAAGGAATTATTTTATGACTGCATTTGATTATGCCTCAATTCGCATCATGTCTCCGCATAAAATCGACGGATATACTTGGGAGGGAATTGCCCCCGAAACTATCTCGGCAAACATTAAGGTGCCCTCAAAAAGCAAGGGAGATGTTGTGGCCGCTATTGAGCGCTATCTCGTGCAAAACCATTACACACCCAAAAACTATCACGGCATTACACTGCGCGAGTTTCCCAATTCAGGCCCAGCAGATGAGGGCAGTTTCTACATCGAAAATCCGGGCGAAAATGCGCTGGATGATGCTGGCCGTGTAAACAATTGCTTTGCTGTGGTGACCGTACAAACCGGCGTCAAACAAGCTGACGGCTACTATTCTTCTCACCCGTTTTTGGACCGTCTCGACATCTGGAACGAAGTCTAAAATTCAGGGGATGGGTCAAGGGATGGGGGCTGATGCCCCCGCCCTGCTTACGACAATTTGCTTGCAAATTGTGTAGTAAGTCCACCTTTTGAAGAAAGGGGGCTGAAACACCATGTCAAACTTCGCCATTCTTCGGGTTCAGAAACTCAAATCGCCCAAGTCCGTCCGAGCGTCCATGAAGCACGCCTACCGGGAACAGGATACACCAAACGCTGACTCCACGAGAACGCCAGACAATGACCTGATCGGACCGCAGAACGTCAAACAGGGTATGGCCGCGTTCGAGAAGGCGCTTCCTGAGAAGATCCGCAAGAACGCCGTCCAGTGCATCGAATACCTGGTCACGTCCTCACCTGGCGCGTTCGAGAACCGGGCCGCTGACCAGGAGGCGTATCTGAACGAGGCGTTGCGCTGGATTCAGGAGCGGCACGGCAAGGACAACGTGATCGCTGCCATCATTCACCGGGACGAAAAAACCCCGCACCTGTCGGCCTATGTGGTGCCGAAAGACCCCGATACAGGCCGCCTGAATTGCCGCCGATTCCTTGGCGGTGCCAAGGCTCTGAACGAGATGCAGACCGATTTTGCGCGAGTTGTGGGGCGCCCTGTCGGACTGGAACGCGGCATCGAGGGAAGCAAGGCCACCCATACCAAACTGAAAACCTACTACGGAGCGTTGGAACGGTACGCACCGGAGCACAAAAGCCTCACCCCAGCCGACCTAGAACCGCAGGTAATCAAGAAAGGGATTTTCACCCGTGTCGTGGAAGACCCTGAGCAGGTGGCAAAACGCATAAGTCAGACCGTTCAGCAGCATTATGAACCCGCCGTTCAGAGCGCCACAGTTGCCCGTACAGCGACCAAACGGGCCAAGGAAGACAGAGAGAGCCTGAAACAGCTTCAGACCCGTCTGGGACCTCTTGTGAAGGTTCTGAGGGATATTCCGACGCAATACCGGGAGAAGGTTGTCGAGGGCTGTCTGAAACTAGCCCAACAACTACGCCAGAAACTCCAAGAACAGGCGGTTGAGGCTCAACGAGAACGGACTAAAACATTTAGTCGATTTCGTGTGCGTGATAATGATCGGGGGCGAGGGCGTTAAAAACGCAGCTCTATAGGAATACTTCATACCCGAAAGGAAGAAAATGAAAAAGTTTATCCCTTTAATAGCTATCATGTTTCCTTGCTATGCTTTCGCAGCATCAAGTAATGATACTATAACATCAAAATTAAATGATACATTTTCATTTGAATTGGAATCAAACCCAACTACCGGATCCAGTTGGATTATTAAAAATCTTCCAAAAAATGTCGCTTTAGTAGGTATGGAGTACGTCCAATCCCAAAACTGCGGAAATAAAGTAGGCTGCGGTGGAGTGGAAAAATTCTTTTTTAAGTCAATTTCTTTAGGAAAAGGTACATTGGAACTTAAATACGGCCAACCTTTTGAGAACTTACCAAAAGATTCTACTTATAAATATATAAATGTAATCAAATAATACTTTTAAAGCAATTATACGCATCAAAAATCATAGATCTTCAAACTGGGAGCGAGTGCGGAGCAGGAGCCGCATCGCGCGGCCGTAAGGCCGTCCCAGTAGGCTTCAAATGGCAGTTTTCCACCGAAAAAAGAGAGAGACCATAGAGAGAGATTTTATCTTATTTATATCTATGGATTGCCCAATCTTCATTTTTTGGCTGCTAACTGCCGAAAATGAGTTGCCATTACCTCCCACACTGTGGGAGTATAAGCTCCCACCACATGGGAGGTAATGGGCCTCCTATACAGAGGTTTCCCACATGCGGAACGTGACCCGTCTTAAGACCCAAAAAGATCGACTTCGTGAAGATCAGGCCGAACAGGTTCGCCAAGCCCTTCTGCCATTTTTTGATAATCCTGATTTTGACCACGATGCCCTTGGTCGGGTCATGGTCACCGTTCAACGCATTACCACCCCAGCCCCCGGAACAACGGAGCCGTT
>NZ_CP021469.1:0-37199 GCF_002173515.1 Komagataeibacter europaeus | reverse complement strand
GATCCTATCACACCTCTTAAGCGCACGTCACGAAGTGACGTATAAGCGCGCACTCACATTTTACTGCACCATAAAGATTGATTACTCTGGATGAGTGACGCGGTTCTCGCCTGTATGGTAGAGTATGGCACAGACCAGCAGGACAGGGGACCGGAAATGCGCAGGCCACGGGACATTGATGCGGAACTGAAGGCGCTTCAGGAAAAGGCGAAGCAGCTTAAGGCGCAACGGACCATCCAGCTCGGCGAACTGGTCGAGGCGACGGGAGCCGATATCCTGTCGATCGAGGCGCTGGCCGGGGTGCTGCTTGCGGCTGTCGAACAGGCTGACGGCAAACCTGAAGCCATCGCGAGGTGGACCGAACGGGGGACGGCGTTCTTTCAGGCCGGCGCGAAAAAGGGCGGCCGGAAAGAAACCGGATACGATCAGAACGGAGCTTCTGGCGCTTGAAAGACGGATCAGGAAGCAGGCGGCCCTGATCCATCGCCATCAGGCACGAAAGGCACGCACTGACATGCGCGACTGGGCGAAGGCGCGACGGGAACGCACCCATCATCTGATCGAACTGGGTGGCCTGGTCCAGAAGGCGGGACTGGTCGATCTGACCGATGATGACCGCGCCACCCTGCTCGGGGCCTTCCTGGACATTGCAGGGCAGCTTCGGGAGGGCAGGACTACCGCGTCAGGCGACCTGAAAACACGCTGGAGGCGTGCGGGGCTTCATGCCTTCGACAGCGACCGGGAACAGGACTGACTGCGAAACACGATCACCTGATCTGTCCGCTATCGAATGCAAACGAAACCCTGAACCAGAACGGGAGAACCGAGGCCCATGTATTACGGCAAGAACGCCTTTTCTCTGCTCCTACGTTACACTCTTGCCCATGAGATCGAAGAGTGGGGCTGGGACATCGGCGACCATACATATGGCGCCAAGGGTTCTCCCATCATCATAGAAGCTGAATATGCCGGCCTGAAGATCGGAAAATACTGCTCGATCGCCCGCGAGGTGCTGATGATCCTGGGCAATCACCGACCGGACACGATCACCACCTACCCGTTCAAGAACCAGTGCAATTTCTGGCCCGAAGCGGCGGATGCAACCGATGACCATTCCACCAAGGGGGATATCGTCATTGGCAATGACGTCTGGATCGGCGCGCGGGCCAACATCATGTCGGGTGTCACCATAGGATCAGGCGCGATCATCGCCACGGCGGCCGTGGTGACCAGGGACGTGCCGCCATATGCCATCGTGGGCGGCAACCCGGCCCGGGTCCTCAAATACCGCTTCCCCGAAAAGACCATCGGGCGTCTGCTTGCAGTCGCCTGGTGGGACTGGCCTGAAGCATTGATACGAGAACGGATGCCCCTCCTGATGAGCGACGATATCGACGCTTTCCTGCGCGCTTTTGAAAAAGGACCCGCACAGGAAAAATCATGATGCAAAAACTGTTTTTGCTCCTTGTTGTCCTGCCGATCCTCTTCCGGCCTGCTTCAGGCTTTGCCCAGGGCAGAGGAGACTGGCTGCCTCAGTCGGACGTTAAATCTCCCTATGCGGCCCTGTCTGTTCCGACAGCACTGAAGCCGGTGCCGGATTCTCTGGCGAGCCTGTTGACCAAAGGCTATCGGATCACGACCACAGCGGATTATGGCGGCTCAGGAGCCCTCTTCACGCTGGTCTGGCAAAGGCAGACCGTAATCTGTGTTCTGACAGCGCCTGTGCCAGGCACGGATCAGAACGTCCCGACATCGCGCTGCTGGGCCCTGAACTGAGTTTTGCAGGCCGGACAGATTGGAAACCGTGTCTTACGCGACATCCCCTGGCTGCCCGATGAGGACCGCGCAACCCTGTTCGGAGCCTTCCTGGATATTGCAGGGCGGCTTCAGGGCGGCGATGATACTGCTTTGGTTGACCTGACAGCACGCTGGAGACGTGCGGGGCTTCATGCCTTCGACAGGCACCGGGAAACAGGACAGGACAACACAGGCAGACGTGACCATGACCGACCACGAGACACGATCATCCGGAGCTGACACAGTGCGCGAGCTTACGACCCGGATTGTCACAGCCTATGTCAGCAGTCACACGGTTCCGGCGGATACCCTGCCCGGCCTCATCGCCACGGTGTTTCAGGCGCTCGGAAGTCTGGGACAGGCGACGACCGGAACACCGGATCTGGTACCGGCCGTACCTGTGAAGGAATCGGTCTTTCCAGATTACATCGTCTGCCTGGAGGACGGGAAGAAGCTGAAGATGCTCAAGCGTCACCTTCACACCGTCTATGGCCTGACGCCCCAGCAATACCGGGCAAAATGGGGCCTGCCGGAAAGCTATCCGATGACCGCCCCATCCTATTCGGCACAACGGGCTACCCTGGCACAGGAAAGCGGACTGGGGCGGACCATCAGGGCGACACCGGAGCCTTCGCACATACCGGAAGCTGAAGTTCCGGTCACGCGCCTGCCAAAGAAGAAACGCGGACGCAGGCCAAAACTGGCCTGAAGGTCCAGACCGGGAGAAACGGGACATGAAGACGGATCATACCGATCGCGATGACTAGGATGCCTGGAAGGACGAAGCCACACGCCGGGCACTGGCCGAGGCTGATGCCGGATTGTTCATCAGTGGTGAAGCGGTGAAGGCATGGGCGGCCAGCCTCGGGACCGATCATCCCCTTCCCCTGCCTGAACCCGGGCAATAAGGGGGACGCTCTCGCACACCGCAGGAAGATGACGCAGAGTGCAATGGTTACGACTATCCCTGATGCATTGATGGAACGACCGTTTCACGACCCTACGGCTACCCTTGTGACGACCCATCGACATACCCGAGGCCGACATTGCGCCCACCCATAAATAGCGGGTCCTCATACACCATTGCACCACAGGTGCGGATGCTCAGGCACCTGCCTGCCGGATCTGGGCGATCATTTCATCGGCTGTGATCTCTCCGCGCTGGCGTGCATCCATGATTGCGGTGAGCGCCCTGTCATGAGGGAGCACATGCGGATCATCAGGTGTCGCCGTATGAGCGGCCCTGCCATGCGGGGCCGGAAAGGTTATGCCCGTCACATCGGGATTGCGCGTAAACATCCCGGCCAGGATCTGGTCTGCCTGCTGGATGTAATTGCCTGGGACATCCCGGAATACGCGCGCGGAGCCGACCAAGGTGGTGATGTCGAGGCCGGCGACATGCAGCAGGAGATCGAGGATGCGGGTCAGGGCTTCGATATCCTGCTGTGTCAGCAGGGTTCCCCCGTCCCCGACCACGAGCAGCTGCCAGGGCCGCTTTTGTGGCAGTGTTCCGGGACTGTCCTTCATGACGATGACCCCTTCTCCGGAACGTCTTCGATGCCCTGCTGCTTTCTGAGCAGGGCCTCATAATGGTCCACGGACATGATGACGAAACGCGGCTTGTGGTGCCTGGTGATGACTACAGGTGCAACGGCGGCCGCTTCGAAAAGATCGCTGGCATTGCGGGTCACGGCGCTCGCTGGAAACGCTTTCATGGAGCATGATCCAGATATGACGGATTATCTGGGATATACAGGAAACCCGTATTTCCTGCCAGAAAGTCGGGAAAAGGAGGCCTGAACGGACGAACAGGGAATGGCCAGCCCATCAATCCTCGACAAGGCCCGCAGAGCGCCCTGGGAGGCCGCACAGCGCGCAATTCCCTTATCGCCACCACACCGCACAATAACGCCGGTAAGGCCATCCTGTGGCGTCTGGCGGGCATGGTGTGACACGTGAGCCGCTGAATGATCGCCTGAACGCCGGCGCGTCTTGAGCAGATTGTGGTCTTGCCCGGTTCTTCTGGTGTTGCAGGCGTCGGGCGAGCGCGGAGCGGGAGCCCCGTAGGGCGCCAAAGGCGCCGACGCGGGGGAGGAAGGTCTTGGTGGAGAGACGATGCGGGAATGCATCGTCAGATTATGATTTCGCGCCGTAGGCGTGTCCGTATTAGCGCAGCCCTGAAAGGGCGAGCAGGGGGATGCCGGGTGGGAGATCGCGCAAAGCGCGATCGGGGCGGCCGTAGGCCGCGAGCCGGCGGGGGCGGAGCCCCCAAGAGGCGGAGATTTAGATCAAGATTTACTCTTAAGCCTTATATTTTTCCACAATTCCATTAGAAATTATCGGACAACTACCGGAAAAACCTATCGGTTTAGATAACGGGAATCATATCGGTTTTAGGGGGGTGGCGATTGCACCGTGCCTACGGGTGGTGATTGCACCGTGCCTACGGGTGGTGATTGCACCGTATTAGGGTGGTGATTGCACCGGGATAACTTTTCTGTTCACAGAGAGAGGCCTTCTCCTAGAAACAGTGACAATCGCACTATCTTTTGGAGGCTTTGAGCAGAACAAGAGGGGTGGTAATTACACCGTGCTTTCAGTGGTGCCGCAAATGCCAAAAGGGTGGTGATTGCACCGCCTTCCTCTAACCTCGAAGCGGACGCAAAAGGATAGCACTTGCATTATAATTGAACCGTTGATGCCGTTGCTAAAAGGGTGGTAATTGCACCGCGATCAGTCGACAGGGCCTGTGGTCAACGGGTGGTAATTGCACCGCTCATTTTAGTCAGATTTTCTGATTAAGTATCTGATCCGATGGTTTTTTGATAGGCGATGATCGTCTGCCGCGGTACGGGCGGCGGTGATGCGATCAGTCTTAGACCCGTCCGAACCTGTTCAAGCCTTGCATCTGGATAAACAGCCGCAACCTGTCGCAATGCGATCAGGAATGCCTTCTTGAAATTCTTATCGTCCGTATATTCCTGCCCAAACTGCAAACGAAGGTTGGCCCAAGTAAGCTTCTCACCAGGCCGCCGCACCCGATGAAGTCGATGGGCAAGCCATGTGTAGATGTCGAGCGCCAAAGCTGAGTGCTGCAAACCCTCAAGTGCACGAGGGTCAAGTGGGACAGCGTTTTCTTTCAATTCCTGCCAGAATTTTTCGGATAGCTCGATCGTACTATCTTTTGCGAGATTTTTGGTCCACGCATCGAATTCATCCACCGGCCGGGCATTCAAATTGCGCGACCCGTAGCCGAGCTTCATTTCACAGGCACACAAGGCATTCATCTGTGCCCGAAATGCCTCACGGGATGGACCATTCTGGCTGATGTTGAGGCGTTTCATAAATTCACTGATAGTCCGCCCGACTGCAACAATACGCGATTTTGTTCGGATTGCTTCGGTGCTAATGTGGAAAAGTGCCAATCGTGGCTTGGTTCCATACGGGACGAAGAGCTTTTCCCAATGGCCAGCGTTAAACATTTCTCCCGCTGTAATAAGCAGGGATGCCTTGCCATTGTTTCGTTCAAAGCGAGTTTCTTTTGTCCGTTTACGGGGAAGACCAACCTGACAGAGCACCGTGTGCATGAACTCAATCTCATCAGGCGGAGTTGCTTGAATTTCAGCCGAAAGCTGAATGACACGTGCGGTTGTGGGAGAAAGGACCAGTTCACTCTGTTCTGATGGTGGTTTGCGTTTGCTCATTCGTCCCATCCCGCTCTGTCCCTGCTACGTTGTTCAGCATACGACCAATGACGCAAGGCCTGTTCGTCTTCTCAGCCATTTTTGTGTCATAAGCCGAGATCCCCTTTAGAGAGATATATGCACGTTCAGTAGCTCTAAAATTAACCCAATAAAGTACCATTAATATATTTTTTGAATATTCTTAAAATATCATTTTAACTTTCTTCTAACGCTTTGAAAATTGCCATACTGATAAACGCAGCTCGGCCTGTTCCCATAGCTTCAGCGCGTTCATCAACACGCCGTAACAGGTCTGGAGCAATGGTCAAACTAATCTGGCGTTTATGTCCCTTGGGCAACCCTTTGTCGTATGATGGAGGCTTTGTTTTTCCTGCATCAGGAGCTCCAGTAACGAAAGCATCTGCAGCAGATTCTACCGACGTCGGTTTAGCTTTGCGATGAATTGCCATTTAATCTATCCTTAATATGTTATGAATATTCAAATTGGATTAAAAACGGCATTTGCAAGTGCAGAAATTTCAGCGATGGCTTTGGGGTCTCGTGGCGTCAGTTCGGAAACAGCCAGACCTGCTCCACCAGCATTACTGAACGCTTTACGGCGTCGAATTGGTATCGGCAGATAAATGAATTGCGGCACATCTTTCACTGCTGCAGCCGCCTCTGCATTATCCGTTGAATGATCTCCTGGATCAGCTTGGTTCATAACAGCTACAGCACGCAATCCATCCCGAACACTTCGTGCTTCATCAATGAGAGCAGCCATGTCGTCTAGTGCCCATACGTCATAGGAACGCGGCGCAAATGGAACCAGAAGCGTATCAGCGAGAATGAGTGCTGCGCGAAGCGCTGTAGAATCTCGGCCGCCAACATCGATGATAATATCATCCCATTTATCACGCTGCTGCTGAACTTGGGCACGTAGATTAGGGCCGTCCGGATACTGTGCACAAGCAATCCCAGGTAGCTTTCCAGCTTCAGAACGAGCTGCGATAGCAGCAGCTGCTGTACCCTGTCGATCACCATCAATCAGCCATACCTCTCTACCAGCAGTGGCACGAATTATGGCGAGTTGAACAGCTAAAGTGGTCTTCCCCACCCCTCCTTTCGTATTTCCTATTGCGATAATCACCTTTTAATCCTTTTTGAATATTCAAAACAACGCCTTTTCATCTCATAATATGTTTGCCTTTGTCAATCACATAAAATGTGAAATGAATATTCATTCAATCGAATGTGGGATATTTCCCCAAACGAGATATTTCTCGTTTACCCCCACATTTTCCGTGCGATATCTTGCTCCTCGGCGCCGACGGCATCGGCATAGATGCCAGTGGTGGAGAGCTGGGCGTGACCGAGCCATTTCTGCACCATGTTGAGGGGGAGACGGCGGCGACGCCGAAGGCATGGCGCAGGCCCTTGGGGGACGCGGCCGGGCCGGACAGGCCGGCGGCGTCCATGACCGCGTGCACCGCCCGCCAGCCGGTCATGCGGGACCAGGGCCACAGCCGGGCGGCCGCTCCATGGCCCCGCCGGCGCTGGGCCTCGCGGATGCCATGCACCAGATCCAGGGCCTCGAGGAAGGAGGGGGGCACCGGCACGGCGCGATAGACCCCGTCCTGGCGCTTCTTGAGCGTGGCGAACACCAGCACGCCCCCGGCCAGGTCCACCCGGTCCGCCGTGAGGGCAAGGGCCTCGGATAGGCGGCAGCCCGACCAGGCCAAGGTCATGCACAGCGTGCGGGCCTCGCGCGGCGCCTGCTCGGCCGCGCGCAGGAACCGTGCCCGCTCGGCGACCGTGAGGTATTTGCGGCTCCCGTCGCGGTCGAACAGCTGCATCCTGCCGGGGCGCACGCCAGCACCGCTACTTCACGGGACTGCCGCCGCGCTTCTGCCTCGAAAGCACGCCGCTCCCGCCCCGCCACATAGCGCGCATGAAATCCCGCAGCACATCGGCAGCAGGCCGTTCATCCGCACTGGTTGCAGCCGTGAACGCTGCCTTCAGCGCCGGGTCAATCCGGAAGTTGAAAATCTCCACCTTCGGATCAGAGCTAGTCCGGGGCATCATAGCCTCCTGATCTAAGGTCAGAGACTTATTATGCAATTGCATTCTGCTTCCCCCCAGATCGGGGATAGAACACTTCTCTGAAATCATCGCGTGTGTGACTGGGCCCTGAGTCTCAGGGCAGCATAAATGGGCATGTCTCCAAGTGCGCCGGCTACGACCATCGCAGCAAAACTCCCGGATAAAAGCGGCATTATCAACTCGGACGAACCTGTCATTTCCATAACCAGAATAATCCCGGTCAGCGGTGCACGAACGGATCCGGCGAACATGGAGGCCATGCCGACAATCACAAAAGGTGCGGTCGCCAGAGGTGTATCAGGACTTAATGCCTGTGCCACAACACTACTCCCCAGACCGGAAAGTGCCCCCAGGGCCAGCATGGGGGCAAACAGACCTCCAGGTGTTGCAGCGGCATAAGACAGGGCCCCAAAAATCAGCCGAAAAGCCAGTAGTGCCGGAATCTGATGTAATCCGATCTCGTTGTTTATGGCCGTCTGCGTGATCCACTTTCCCCCTCCAGCCAAGTGCGGTGCAAGACAAACCACCAAACCGGCCAAACCTCCCACCAGAACAGGCCTGACTGAGATGCTGACAGGCAGCCTCCCGGCCAGACGGAGCACTGCCATGGTCGTCCGGTTGTATCCGACAGCAACCAGGCCCGTCATGACCCCGGTCATGACGAAAAACAGCTGTTTGGCAAGCGATTCTGGAAGGATCAGAGGAGCGACACTAAAGACCGTCTGGCTACCCAGCATGCCCCGGCTGACCAGAATGGCCGAAATGGATGCCCCCAATGCGGCACAAACCATTCTGATTTCAAACCGGCCGACCAGTTCTTCCAAAACGAAAACAGCACCGGCTGCCGGCGCATTGAAAGCGGTCGCCAGCCCTGCTCCCGCGCCTGCAGCAAGGAGGGCAAGGCAGTCTGTCTTCTCCAGACAGAGCAGCCTGCCAAACGTATGAGCTGCAGTCGCTCCCATCTGCACACTGGGCCCTTCACGTCCCAAGGCAAGCCCACTTCCGATCGCCAGCAGGCCACCCACGAATTTGACGGGCACCACCCGCCATGGCACAGGCGGTGACGCACTCAACAAGACAGCTTCCACATGCGGGATGCCACTTCCTGCTGCAAGAGGGGAAAAATGACGAACGAGACCTGAAGCCAGCCATGCAGCTGCGCCAGATCCGATGATCAACAGCACGCCTTCGCAAGAAAAGCCATGCTGAAGCGACACTTCCATTCCCATATCTGTCCGGACGGCCTCCAGCCATTCCAGCAACAAGCGGAAGATACCACAGATCATACCGGCAGATGCCCCGATCACGACAGATGCCGCAGACAGGAACACCAGACTGCAGACATTTTCCGGTTTCCCTGATTGTGGAACCGGATTGGACAGAGGAAGCAACATGATTTCATATTTCTTTTCTTGTTGGTGAATCTGCCCAACAGAATGCTGATCAGCCGCTCGATCAGGAACCCAGTTCAGAATAAAATTATTTTTCCAATCTATCGTGAGATACCTGTCGCGCCATTTGCTCTGTTTTTTCCAGAAATCCCGTAGCCAGTGCCGAATAAAGCGGTCTGGGACAGACCATGCGGGATACACCGAACGACAGGAAGGCCGTGGCCAGCAGGGCTAGGGTCACCTGCTGATTGTCACATATTTCCATCACGATGATGGTTGCCGTCAGCGGTGACTGGGCAACGCCACAAAAATAGGCAGCCATACCCAGCAGTACAACGCCTCCAGGCGACGTATGAGGCAGAAACTGCTCGGCCCATCCTCCCATTCCTGCACCGATCGCAAGGGAAGGTGCAAACATGCCGCCAGGAATGCCAGAGCAGAAAGTAATCAGCATGGAGATATACTTCAGAAGAAAGAAAGACGCAGGATAATGCAGGCTTCCATCCACTATCCCACGCGCCTGCAGATAGCCCGTACCATAAGTCGCACCATCTGATGCCAGTCCGATCAGAGCCAGTAACAGGCCGCATAGCGCCACAAATACAAGAGGGAATCGACTTGAAAACCGGCCAAGAAAAGCCGGTAGACCTTTTGAAAGGCGGATGACAAGACGGGCGAAAATCCCCCCCGCCAATCCACCACTTACACCACATACCAGAACGGCCAGCCATGCGCGTCCTACCGGAATAAAAACATTCGTCCGACCAAAATATGTATAGTTCCCCAACAGGGCAATTGCTGTAATCCCCGAAAAAATAATAACAGTCAGAGTACGCCCCGACGCCTTCTGTTCAAAGGAGTGCGCCAGTTCTTCAATCGCAAACACAACACCGGCAAGAGGCGTATTGAAAGCGGCAGCCATGCCGGCAGCCCCCCCTGCGAGGATCATACCATGCCTGGTGACATCATTATGCTGCCCCATGGCACGCGAAAATGCGTGCATGATGGAAGCGCCGATCTGGACACTCGGCCCTTCACGACCGATCGAGGCACCACAGATGAGACCCAAGCATGTCATCAGGATCTTGCCCAGCGCAATGCGCAAGGTCAGGATCCGGTCCACAAGCACGAAATTATGCATATGCAGGGTTGCGATTGTCTGGGGAATTCCTGATCCCTGAGCACCATTGAATAACAGGCGTGTCAGCCAGGAAATGGCAACAAGCCCGAGCGGGGCAATCACCAGCATGGACCATGGGTTTCTGGCGACAACATGATAACGCAGCTCGGCCGCCCAATCCCCGATATGGGCAAAGATTACGGAGATAATGCCAATCAGCACGGCCCCGGTACAATACATGATGGTTCGATGCCACTTCAGGGTCCTGACCCGCGCCAGACGCCGCATCCGACGGGCCCGCCTGGAACGGGTAGTAGCTATGGAAGCCTCATTATTGTCGTTCTGGGCTACGCCGGGAGAGAATAAAGGGGACATACTGACCATGGGAAATAATTTTCAGAATTACGAAAAGTTCAGAAAACAGACCAACCACAAATTTTGCCAGAATGCACGGAAGATCTGGACGTGGTCGATCAGGAAATGGACGGACCTGGACCGGCACAGCCTCTACCTAAAATGACAGTCAAAGAAACGTCTCTCCTGCATGATCTGTAAAGAGTCCGGCCTCGCGGACATAGGCTGCGAGGACATCGGTGGAGCGGTGGCGGGAGACGTCCTTGAGCCGGAAGAGACTGGCCCCGGCCCGCGCGCCTGAGGTGAGGAAGCCTGCGCGCAGGGAATGCCCCCCGAAGCGGGCCGGGTCGTAGCCTGCGGCCTGGGCAGCGCGCTGGACCACGCGGGCCACGGTGCGGTCGCTGATCGGGCCTGCGCTGGCCTGACCGCGCACCACGTCACGGAATACGGCTCCGTCCGTAATTCCGGCCGCCTCCAGCCAGGCCTCGAGCAGGGCGACGGGCCGGATGCGGCGTCCTTCGGGAATGGCGATGCACACGCCCCGCCCCTCGGGATCGGTCTTGGTTGCCCCGAAGCGCACGGTCATGCCCTCTGGGGTGCGGTCGAGCTGGTCGCAGCGCAGCCCGGCCAGTTCCGAGCGGCGGAAGGCCCCGGCCATGCCGAAGGCCAGCAGCGCCCGGTCACGGATGGCCTTCAGGTTTGTCGCCGGCAGGGCGGCCAGCATGGCCTGCAGCACCCGGTCATCGGCAGCCTGCTTGCGGCGCGGGGCGGTGCCGGCCTGACGACGGATGCCGGCGATCACTTCGGCCAGCACGCCCGCCTGTGGCTGGGCCTGGGGCGGCACGCAGCCGGCCTGACGATGGGCAAAGGCGATGGCCGCCAGCAGGCGGCCGATCGATGACGGGCGCAGGCCACGCGCGGCCTCATGGGCAAGGAACAGTGCCACCAGCCGGGGATCGGCGGGCAGCGCGCCCTGGTCCCGGGCGTGGCACCAGGCGGTGAAGGCGGCCCAGTCGCGCCGGTAGGCCAGGCGGGTGGCGGGCGCCCGGCTGGCGCGGGCATAGGCGCGGGCCTGGGCCAGCGGCGCGGCCAGGGAAGTGTCCCTGCCGGCCGGGCCAATCCCGTTAGGATCGATAATCACGATAGGGCGGTTTCCTGCGGCTTTCGGGCTCGCCAGAGCCTAGCGCAGACCTGTCCGGTAATCCATATTACCGGACAGGATTAGGCCTGGAGGGATTTTCATCCACGTCACCTGTGGCTGCACGCACAACGTGGCAGAACCTTGCGCAAGGGCCTACTTCTGGCTAACATGATTAAGGTTTTAACAAAAACCTTAATCATGTTAGGAAAATCCGGTCTCAGGAAAAGGTTGGCCAGGATGAAGCGTGAGGATCTGGCCGGCGGGATCCGGGAATGTCTGCAGCGGCTACCCGCCCCCTATGCCCAGCATTACGGGGTCGTGCCCCCGTCGCCGCCTGAAGCGGGCGTTATGCTGGGCGATGCCGCCGCCCGCCATGGGCAGGCTTTGTCCGCCCTGGGTGAAATCGCCGCCCTCGCCCGTACCCTGCCTGATCCGTACCTGATCAGCCGCGTCCTGAGCCGTCAGGAAGCCCTCAGCAGTTCTGCCATGGAAGGCACGCACAGCACCCTCAATGAGCTGCTGGTGGTCGATGAAGACGACCAGGACGCTTCCCATGCCACACGGCAGGTCCGCGACTATGCGCGCGCCCTGGAGCAGTTCCTGCCACAGGCCTGCAGCGAAGGCCCGGCCCTCTTCCGCCTGCCCACCGTGCTGACGCTCCATCAGGCGGTCATGCAGCATGACCCGGCCTATCGCAGGACACCGGGCACCCTGCGCCGGGACGTGGTCTGGATCGGCGGGACAGGGCATATCGCCTATTCGACCTATAACCCGCCTCCTCCCGACCAGGTGGCAGCCTGTCTGGAGGCCTCCCTGAACTACATGCAGGCCGACGGGATGCAGCAGATGACCCAGTCCCTCATCACCCGGCTGGCCATCGCCCATGCCCATTTCGAGGCCGTGCATCCGTTCAGCGATGGCAATGGCCGGGTTGGCCGCCTGCTACTTCCGCTGATGATGGCCGCTGACGGCCAGGTCCCCCTGTATCTTTCCCCCTATATCGAGGCCCACAGACAGGACTATTACGCGGCGCTCAAACGTGCCCAGCAGCGGCTCGACTGGCCGCCCCTGATCGGGTTCCTGTCAGACGCCATCATCCGGACCGTTACCGAAGTGCAGGTCACCCGGCAGGCAACCCAGGCCCTGAAGGCCACATGGCGGCAGCGCCGGGCTTTCCGCAAGGGCTCGGCCGCGCTGCGCGCGCTGGACCTGCTGACCGATTATCCCGTCCTGACGGCCAGTCGCCTTGGCCATCTGCTGGACATCACGCCCCCGGCCGCCCAGACGGCCCTTGCCCAGCTCTGCCAGGTCGGGATCCTGACCGAACGTACCGGCTATGCCCGCAACCGGATCTATGCTGCCGAAGAGGTGCTCACGATCCTCAATCGCCCCTTCGGGGAAGAACCGGCACTGCCAGACCCATCATCATAAAAGGGCCTCGCTGCACAATATCCGTTTTGACAGCTTCAATAGAAATGGCTGGAAGTCTGTCCCATTCAGGCTTCCCGACAAAAACCGACATATAGCCCTTATTCTTGCATAGCTTTGCTCTGTCTCAATATGACTATAGTCTGTTTGATATGGATCTAATTCGAATGGGAAAAATGGGGGGGTAACAGAATGTCGGTTATCAAGCGACAAGGCTGGCAAAGCAGTCATTCATGGGAACATTTGTGAGCTTTTCGTCGTCACCGTAATGGCGAGAAAGTTTCCGGTAAGCAAAGGCAGGACTGGGCATGAATAATTTGCTCAGGCCCTCCTTTTGGCGGCCAAAGTCCGTCCACGTAATGTTGCTGACGCAGAATATTGCGTTGTTCAAAGCTGTCGAAGGCCCAGATATGGCAGATGCGTGACGCACCATCCAGCGCGAACATGTTGGTGATCAGGTGGCGGGTATAGGCTTGTGCAGGCTTCAGAGCACTCTGCCACGCTTTCAGGGTCGGTTCCAACCCTCCAGCTTTTAAACTGTAAGTTCGGATTTCATAGAGTCCACCACATTCACCAAACTCCGGGGGTTTAAGAAACGGAAAGCCTTCAAACGCCTCAGCTTCTATTAAAACGTCGTTCATCTTGATACCGAAGGGCGTTCTGGACTCCAGTGTTCTGTGCCGCGCCTTAAGCAAGGCATCCTGACAGGAAAAGGAACGCAGCAGGAGTAGCGTTCCAAGTTCACCGATCTCCGTTCGCCATACCCCTGTGAGGCTTCCCGCAACAGGATTCAGGGTATCCGAGAACCGTGCTTTCAGGAGACGGGAGAGGGCTGGCACTCCCAAAACATCCGTCCGAAAGCGAATCATTTCATAGATCATGAGTGTTCTTCGGATGGGAATAGAGATTGCAGTTCCACGGGCGGTTTGCCGGTCGATAGGTTGGACAGGCAACCGAACAGCGGATCCCACTCTTCAATTCGAAGATCACAGATCAAACCTTCCGGCGAGAACGGATCCCGAGCCACCATCGCTTCAATCTCCTGCCGATTGGCACCTTTCATGATCAGAAAACCTGACCGCAATGGGGTGCCTTTCAGCGGACCAGAAGCCAGAAGACTACCTTCCTGAATGAGGCGCTTGAGATACAGCACATGCGCCACGACATGCTGCCCCCACCCGTCGCCGTCCGGATGATCCATTCGCACAAGATAAATAGGCATTCTAAAGAGCTCCATCGGAGAAGATGCTTGCCGATCAATCAGCAGGCTCAACATATTCCTCTTTTTTAAGAGATAAATTGTCGATAGAAGATGTCAGTCACAACTGAGGATGATGAATGCTTGATCGTTTGACCAGTATGAAGGTTTTCATCAAGGTTGTGGAACTGGGGTCTTTTGCCGCGGCCGCTCAGCGTCTGACCTTATCGCCGCAGATGGTGGCCAAACATATAGAGGCTCTGGAGCGTCATCTTGGCACGCGCCTGCTCCATCGGACGACACGTCGTCAGAGCCTCACAGAAATAGGGAGTCTTTACTGCGAGCAATGTCATCTCGTCCTGAAGGCTGTCGAGCGTGCTGATAATCTTGCCGCCAACACGCTGGGCGAACCACGTGGTACACTTGCTGTCAGCGTACCAGTTACCTTCGGGCGGACCATGTTCCCCATGTTTCTACATAATTTTCGGAAGAAATTCCCGAAGGTACGATTACAAGTATCCCTTACGGATCAACTGGTTCATCCGACGCTGGATGGCCATGAAGCTGTCATTCGTATTGGCGAGCCAGATCCCGATCTTACGGTCGTCAGTCGCCCTCTGGCCTCATATTCCCTCACGGTCTGCGCAGCGCCTGCCTATCTCGAAAAATTTGGCGCTCCGGACAGTCCTGAGGAACTCGCCCGGCATCAGTGTCTTGTCTACGAAAACTCTGCAAATTCTGTACGAACAGCATGGCACTTTATACGAAAGACCTGCACACGATCTGTCATGGTTTCTGGCACTGTGACGTCCAACGACTGGGGCTTTCTATTGGCCCTCACCTTGTCAGGAGAGGGCATAGTATTGGGTTCTGAACAGGCCTTGAAGCCCGAACTTGATTCTGGCCGCCTTGTCCGCATTCTATCCCAGTGGAGAGTTCCTGGTCGCCCGATGCATCTGCTTTACAATGCCGGCCCTGCTATGACCCCAAAACTGCGGAGTTTCGTTATCGAAGTTCAAAACGCCTTTCCGCCATGACATCTGAGATATCCTACGATGCTCCGGCGCGTCGAAAGGTCCATGCTCTTCGACGGTACGCTCAAGCCCACACGGCAAGCTGCCAGCTGATTTCACAGTTTGAAAGATGCCCCTAACAGATTTCATCTCCACTCAAAGCCAGAAAATTCCGGATCCCAAAAGACAGACAATCTATTCATCGTAGTTTACTCACGAAATATCTGAGATGATCTGCAATAAAACTGGCTACAAAATAATAGCTGTGATCGTAATCAGGACGAAGATTCAGGATGAGTTCCTGCCCTGCATTCTGTGCGGCTTCCTGGAACAGTTCTGGCCTGAGCTGTTCTTTCAGAAACTGGTCCGCCAGACCCTGATCTATCAGAACAGGCAGTCTTTCCTTCGCTGTCCGCACAAGTTCAAGCGGGTCATAGGCTGCCCAACTGGCACGATCCGGCCCCAGATAAGCACTGAATGCTTTTTCACCCCATGGTACCTGCGTTGGTGCCACAATGGGTGAAAAGGCTGACACAGAACGATAGCGGCCAGGATTACGCAGCGCGATCATGATGGCGCCAAATCCACCCATCGAATGTCCCGCAATGCCTCGCTGCTGCGTAACCGGAAAGCTCGCCTCAATCAGCGCAGGAAGTTCCGTGACGACGTAATCATACATCCGATAATGCACAGCCCACGGCTCCTGCGTCGCATTGAGGTAAAATCCGGCACCCTGTCCAAGATCGTACGCATCGTCATCAGCCACACCCACGCCCCGTGGACTGGTATCCGACGCGACAATGGCGACGCCCAGTTCTGCGGCCACGCGTTGCGCGCCAGCCTTGCCAATGAAATTCTGCTCCGTACATGTCAGACCGGAGAGCCAGTAAAGAACGGGAACCTTTTCAGTTTTTGCCTGCGGCGGCAGGTAGATCGCGAAGTTTGCTTCCACACCCAACGACACGGACTTGTGTCGCCAGACTTCCTGCACGCCCCCAAAAGAGGCGTGTGTTTCCTTGCGTTCCATGGCTCTCACTGCCTTTTGCGCATGTCAGTTACCGTCCGTGAAGGTATAAGTGCAGATCTTGTTCCCTGCCGGATCCCGGAGATAGGCAGCGTAAGCGCCCGGTAAGTGGCTTCGCGGACCGGGTGCGCCTTCATCGGCTCCCCCATTGGCAAGACCTGCGGCATGAAAAGCCTCCACTTCGGCGGGTGTCGCTGCTGCAAAACCGATGGTGACACCGTTGCTTGAGGGCGCTTCACCGTTGCCTGGACGTGCAATGATGAAGGCTGGCTTTTCGCGGCCATACAGAATCCACCCATGCCCGAACGGCCCCAGGTTTTTTATGCCCAGAGCCGCAAGCGCGGCGTCATAGAATTTCGCGGATACCGCAGTATCCACTGCCCCAAGAAAAACATGAGAGAAAACACCGTCACCGGAAATAACTGCCATGATCGTTCTCCTGTAATTTCCAACCATTGGAAATGATGTTGCGCGGTGAGACGCAGACCTTAGAAATGAATGACGGAACGGATGGATTTTCCTTCATGCATCAGATCGAAGGCCGTATTGATGTCTTCGAGCGGCATGGTGTGGGTTACGAAAGGCGCAAGTTCGATATCGCCACGCATGGCATCTTCGACCATGCCGGGAAGCTGGCTGCGTCCCTTGACCCCACCGAAAGCCGAGCCGCGCCACGAACGCCCCGTCACAAGCTGGAAGGGACGGGTCGAAATTTCCTGACCGGCCCCTGCCACCCCGATGACGATCGACTGCCCCCACCCACGATGCGCGGCTTCTAACGCCGCGCGCATGACGTTGACGTTTCCGATACATTCAAATGTATGATCAATACCCCAGCCGGTCATTTCCACAAGAACCTGCTGAATCGGTTTGTCATAATCCTTGGGGTTGAGGAATTCCGTGGCGCCGAATGCTTTGGCAAGTTCAAACTTTTCCGGGTTGGTATCAATAGCGAAAATCCGGCCAGCCTTTGCCTGTCGCGCTCCCTGAATGACCGCGAGACCGATCCCGCCCAGACCGAAGACGGCAACCGTATCTCCCGGCTGCACCTTGGCCGTGTTGTGTACCGCACCAATCCCTGTGGTGACGCCACATCCCAACAGACAGACATGCTCTGGATTGGATGCGGGATTGATTTTTGCCAGAGAAACCTCGGCGACAACCGTGTATTCGCTGAACGTCGAACACCCCATGTAATGATGGATCGGCTGACCTTTGTAGGAGAAGCGTGTCGTGCCATCCGGCATCACGCCTTTACCCTGTGTGGCGCGCACTGAAATGCAGAGATTGGTTTTTCCCGACTTACAGAACAGACATTCACCGCATTCCGCCGTGTAAAGCGGAATGACATGGTCGCCGGGGGCAACGCTGGTGACCCCTTCTCCGACCTCGATGACAATTCCCGCGCCTTCGTGACCCAAAACGGCTGGGAACAGTCCCTCGGGATCATCCCCTGACAGGGTAAACGCATCAGTGTGGCACACACCCGTATGCGTGATCTGCACGAGCACCTCACCAGCACGAGGAGGCGCTACATCGATCTCGACAATCTCAAGGGCTTACCCGCCTCGAAAGCAACTGCGGCCCGTGATTTCATGATTTTTTCTCCAAATAACCTATCAGCCAGCATCGAGGGCATTACCGGAGATAGGATCGAACGAGTGACACCACATTCTCGATCGGGGCTTACCCGCCTCGAAAGCAACTGCGGCCCGTGATTTCATGATTTTTTCTCCAAATAACCTATCAGCCAGCATCGAGGGCATTACCGGAGATAGGATCGAACGAGTGACACCACATTCTCGATCGAACCACTGGCAGCATCACGATCACCGGCACACTCAACAAATTCTTCCCGCAGGTGGCTTTCGAGAACACCGGCCATTAATCCGTTGATCGCTCCCCGGATAGCCGCCACCTGTTGCAGCACCGGACCGCAATCAGTTCCCTTCTCCAAAGCCTGTTCCAGCGCATCAAGTTGCCCGCGAATACGGCGCACGCGGGTCAGAACGCGCTTTTTCTCAGCCGGTGTGTGCGGCACGAACGCTTACTCCCGAATATACTACCCTTGAGTATCCTTTTCATACTATGGGGCAGTATGTAAGGGATATAAGGAACGTGCTTGTCATATGATCCGATCACAATTCCGTATTGCTGAAATTTTCACCATAACGTCCATGGGTTGCCTGTCTGTGTCTTGGGATCATTCAATAGGTGCAATCAGTGAGATCCAGACAATCTCTGCAACGAGGCTTTGAAGCGCTGATGTCCGCTATTTGGCAAACAACCTTGTGGTCCAAACGACCGAGATGAGGCGTAAGCTGCCATCCTACTTTTGATAAATGCCATTATCAGAGGTAGCAATGCGCGACGGATTTCTACGTCAAACCTGCCGATCAAAGAAATGGTCCATACACTACAAAGAGGACACTTCCGGTAGAGCTGCTCCTTCTTTCACATCAAACGCCCAAACACGAAATTCCTGACAGGTCCGTTTTACGCCACTCGGGAGGACCTTACTCCATCGCCATGTAACTTACATACCTCGGTCTCCGCCAATCCCGGTGCGATTCAATTCATAAATCAAGGCGTACATTGATTTTTATTCAATACCCCAAACCAAGAAACGAATGGAACTGTCTGCCCATCAATGGTTGTTATTTTTTGCACGGTAACTGCCACAGCATTGTCTTCTTTGGTTGCATTATATCCAGCCACTATATACCAGTTTCCTGCAGGAAGATTATTAAAATTAAAATGCCCTCTCGATGGGCAAGTATTAGGGCCATCTGCAGGGCACGAAATATGAGGAATAAATGGCATAACCGAAGATTCAACCCATCGGGGATCATTCAATGTATGATAGCTATGCAACAAGTAGTAATGTTTCATTTTTTCTGAAAGATTATACATATAATCATTTTCGGGAAGAAGGTCTATTGTAAAATTTCGAGAAGGGTTATCGTGATATGAACTTTCTATTGGATAAGAATCATATGTTCCATTAGGAACTTGATAGTTATGATATTTTTCAAAATATCCTCCACTAACACATCCTTTAATAGAAGCACTCCCTTTTTTCTTTGCCCATGATACTTCATTTATATTTAATGGTATTTTTGGTGGCGTAGGCTGCACACAACCAAAAAGAAGAAGCGACGAAGATATTGCAAAAAACAATCCTTTAACATTGTTATTTTTTGTCATTTTCTATCCTTTCTTGATCTGTCAAATTTTTATTGCTTGGCATTGCCTTTACCGCATTTGACTCGTTGTACGCAGCCTTGACCGACTTTTCGAAACTATTCGTTAGGGACAAAATCTCGCCCGCTTCATTCGTATCAAAATCATTACTGATCGCATGGTTTGCAGTTGATGGATCACGGGACACGACACCTGACGTAGATCCGGAATTAATTGTGATATTTGACCCAATAGAAGAGAGGCTGTTCGATGAAGTCATACCAATTACTGGTGCCGCAAATCCGCTTACATTAGCTCCTCCATCAAAAGTTTTTCTTTTTGTATTTTCTATTCCTTGATCCGGTCCTGTATTCCCTCCACTCCCCAGATTACCGTATGAGATACTGGCAGATGCGCCGGCATATTCTGATTTATTCTGTTCATCATTCGCCGTCAGGCTACCCGTTGTAACCATGTTGCCGGATGCCGCCGTGCTTTCCATGACGCCGGCATTGAGGGTCGTGCTGCTGGCAACATCGACATCAAGGCCGCCCTGACCTGCATAAAGCCCGGAAAGGCCACTGGCTTCCGTCGAGGCGTAAGTGTCAGACAGAACCCCTGCCGAGGCATTGACCGAAAAACCCATCTCCCCGCCCGTGCCATAGACGGGAACGGCAAAGCTGAAGCCTGCGCTCTCATTCGTGCTGAGATAGCTTGCCGTATTCTGTGCCGAGGTAATATTCAGGTTACCCGCCGCCACATCTACGGAACCACCGGATACCCTGGCCCCGTCCAGCGTGGTCGTCCCCGCCCCATTATCGATGCTCACATTCTGCGCACCCGTGACCGTCGTATCTACCTGTGTCGTGCTTTGTGAATTCGTGTGGGAATGGGAGGCACTGAGTTGCCCCGTAACACTGACCCCCCACTGCAGATTGGCGTTCAGCGAGGCCGTCGCGCCGACAAAAGCGGACAGGGCCGTCTGGCTGGTAGTCGTATGCGTGGTGTCCTGTCCCGACTGGAGCTGGATATTGCCCGGCGCCGCCAGCGTGACACTCTCACCTGACAGGCTCGCGGCCGTGGCGATGATATCCCCGGCATTGCTGTCTGTCGCAGGCTGCGCCCCGGTCGCAGTCATGGTCAGTCCATCGCCAGCTTCTGCTTCAGCTCCCTTTGCCGTGGTCGAAATAGTTTCGGATGTCTTGCTGTCATGCTCGAATCCGACTTCCGCCTGTACTCCTACCAATTCTATGTTGGATTTCGTTACGTCTGATGTTGTCGCGGCCAGCTTGGTATCCACGAGCGTGGCCACAGTCTTCCCGATACTGACGCCGCTCTCCGCAGTTGACAGGGCATCCAGTGACTGGGTCGCCATGTCCTTGTCGCTGGCAGTCTGGGCCGCCGACAGGGCCAGATTGGCGGCCTGTCCGACAAGGGAGGTATCCGACAGTCCGACCTGCACGCCAATGAACTTGAAATCGCTGGTCTGCTTCGTGCTGGATACATCAGACAGTGCGTTGAGCAGGACAGAGGATCCGGTTACGTTCAGATCCTTCGCGGCAACAAGATCAGAAGCGTTGATGACTACTGGGCCGCCGCCGGTAGCAGACAGGGTGCCCCCAGTCGCCACAATCATGCTCGGAGTCCAGGTCGTGCTGCTGTCACTGACGCTTTCTTTGGAAGATCCGAACCCAACCCTAGCCTTGGCACCGTCAGTATCAAAATAAAATCCTTTACTTTCCTTATCGTAATATGACTGCGCCGTGCTCTGGAGCGCATTCTCCGTAAGACTGCCACCTGCCTGAAGCGTGACATTGCCGCCGCCTGCGACAGTGCCCGCCACGGACATGTCCTTGCCCGAGACCATGGTGACATTGCCATTGGCCGCCACCGTGCTGCCGACCTGGTCGGTGGAACTCTCGCTCGAGGTCGTGGTGGTCCTGTTCAGGAAGCCGTGCTCGACGGTGCGGGTATAGGAGGACTGGCTGTCGGTGACCGCGTTGAGGTTCACGTTGCCCGTCGCCATCAGCGTGGCCGACTTCCCGGCCGCGACCGTGGCGCCCGCCAGGGTGAGGTCGCCGCCGAGGGCGGCCGCCGTCAGGTTCCCGCCCGTGCTGACCGACGCCCCAAAATTCTCCGTCTCGGCCGCGCGGTGGCTGTAATCATGCTGCTCGATGTCCTGCGACGCGCTCGCCGCAACCGAACCCAGCGTGATCCCCTGCCCTGCCACAAGCGTGGTATCGCCCAGCGCGCTGAGCGACCCGCCATCAAACGTGATGTCCTTCGCCGCATGGATCTGCGCATCGCCCCCCGAGGTGATGGTGCCCTGCGCGCCCAGTGACTGCGCCTTCCCGCCATCGACCATGAAGGTATTGAGCTGGTCCTCGTTGACGACCGAGCCGTTCAGCGCCGCCAGCGCCACGCTGCCGCCCGACAGCGTCCCGCCGGCATTGACGATATCCCCGCTGGTCGCGGTCAGCGACAGCGCGTTGCTGGCGTTGATCGTGCCGGTATTGTTGATGCTCGAGCCGGTCAGCGACACGTTGGTCGCCGAGATCTCCGCCCCGTCCGTAAGCGTCGCCTGGCCTGGGGCCAGATACAGCTTCGGCGCCAGCACACTGCGCCCGTCCACCGTCTCGGGCACATACCAGACAATGTTCTGCGTCAGCGCCGCCTGCTGGCTGGCCGTCAGCGCTGCGCCAAAGGTCAGGTCAAGCGCATTGGATTCCGAGACCGCGTTGTTGAGCAGCAGTTCCATCTGCTCGTTGGCCGTCTCGTAGCTGCTGCCAAGGAAGGTCTGGCCCGTCGACGCCACGATCTGCTGCTGGATGAACTCCGTATCGAAATACGAATCCCCCAGGAACTCGTAATCCGCCGTGTTGTCGCCCAGCCGGTTGACCAGGTATTGCGAGCCATAGAAGCCGCTGAAGGTCGCGTATTTCGGGTTGGTCTCGATCAGGTAATGCGCGCTGGGGTCCGGATCGGCGATGAACAGCGCGCTGCCGCCCGGAATGGCCGAGATCACCGTCGGGATGGTCGGGTCGCTGCTGGTGGCAAATCCCGGCAGCGTCATCGCGGCTTCCTGGGCCGTCGCCGACGCCTTCACCTGCGCGGTCTCGACCCCCTGATAGGCCAGGGTGCCGCCCGTGGTGGCGGGCGCCGCCGCACTGCTCCGCGTGCCGGCCGCCCCCGCGACCCCGGTGCTGACATCCGCCAGGGCCGCCGTCGCCCCGCCGTTCAGCGCGGCGTCAGCCGCAACCCCGGACGCAGACGAAGCGGCAGCCACCGGAGACAGGCCGCCCGGCGTCTCGCCGGTATAGCTGGTATATTCACTGGAACTCGCGTTGGCGATTTCCGTCTGGTTGTTGATCGTGCCCGTGAAGGTGCCCGTGATATTGTCTTTTGCAACGATGGTGCCGGTCGGGCCGTAATAGGTCTCGCTCGAACCCCATTTTTCCTTGGGCTGCGGAGCGGCCGTCCAGTAATGGCCGACCGTAATGAGGCCAAACTTCTTCTTGTGCCTTACGGCCGACGTCGACCCGCCCTTGAAGGCCGGGTCGGACTGACTGGTCCAGCTACAGCCGTAGAAGGCCTTGCAGGTTACATAGAAAGCATGCTGGACGGCGTAGCCGATATTGTCGAGGCTGCCCCCGCTGAGATTGATGTCGCGCCCCGCCGCGATATGGCTGGCATCGTTGATGATGCCACCTGTGGTTGTAATATCCACATCACGCCCGGCCGAGATCAGGGAGGCGGCGTTGTTGAGCGTGGCACGACCACCATCTTCCTGCACATAGATCGTGCCGCCCTGGGAATGACCGACAAGCTGGCCCGTGCCCTGTGCGCCGGTCACGGTATCCAGCAGGCCTGCCGGCACGGGAATATCGACATTGCTGCCGCCCGCGTAACTATGGCTCCACAGGACGGCATTGGCGACGACCGTCACCCCGCCCAGGACATCATTGGTGACCGTGCCAGCGTTGATCAGGACATCCCCGCTGGCGCTGTCAGCCACGATCTCGCCGGAGCGGTTGAACACGGCGGTGGCCGCCCCGCTGGCGCCATTGCCGATCCCGATCGACCCGTTATCCGAAAGGATGGCCCCAAGCTGGTTGGTCAGGGTGCCGGGCAGGTCCAGGGCCACACCGGCCACACCATCAATGAGGCCGGTATTGGTGATCGCCCCGCCCGAGGAGACGTCCAGGACGCCGCCTTCGGCCATCAGGGCGCCGTTATTGGTGACCGATGCCGCCGTGATGGTGACGTTGCCCCCGGCCAGCACGCCGCCACCGGCCTCGGCCGTGTAGTCGCCCCCGACCCGCAGCAGCGTGTCGCCCCCGGACTGGAACAGCATGCCACTGTCGAGGTCCCCCGTGAGCGTCACGGCCAGCGTGTTCCCTGCGACCAGCTGCGCAGCACCACCGAGCGAGGTCGTATCAAGCGATAGATTGCCCGCCGCCTGCACCACGCCGTCCGTATCGCTGAACCCGGTCATCGCGCTGCCGCCAGCATTTGCAAGCGACAGGGTATTCTGGCCGGAGCGTTCGATCACGCTGCCGCCGTCATTGTCCAGCCCGTTCGCCACCAGGGTCAGGTTGCCCCATGACTGCAGCGTGCCGCCCGCGTTATTGATGCTGGCGGCCGCCTGCGTGCCGCCGGCGGAGAGCAGCAGGCTGCCATCGGCCGCGTTGACCAGGCCGCCCGACCCGTTGGTCAGGCTGTCGGCAACCAGCGTGATATCCTGGCCCGCCTGCAGCGCGCCACCGTCATTGGCAAGCTGCGCCATCGCGCCGCCGCCTGCATTGCGGACATCCAGCGTGCCGCCGGTGCTGACGATCCGGCCGGCGCTGGTGTTATCGAGCGCCGCCGCCGCCAGCGCGACATTGCCCGCGCCCTGGATCGCACCGCCTTCATTGCCCACTGCGCCGGTCGTGGTGACGCTCACGGCGCCCGCACCCGAGATGACCGCGCCGGATGTGTTGGTCAGGCTGGCCCCCGAAAGGGCGACCGCGCCATTGCCCCCGATCCGTCCATCGGTATCGTCGATCGCGCCGCCACTCTTCAGGGTCACGCCCTGCGTGCCGTAGACCAGGCCGGAATTCGACACGGAGCCGGACAGGGTCGCGTTCATCTGGTCGGACGCCACCAGCGTCCCGGTATTGGCAAGGGAGGCCGCGTTGAGGTCCACCAGGCCAGCCAGCGCACCGATCTCGCCGCTATTGGTCACGCCCTGCGCCGCAAGGGTGACATCGCCCTGCGAGACGAGCGTGCCGCCATTGGCCAGGGCCACCTGCGTCGTGACGTCGAGGGTGGCGCCACGGCCTTCGGCCTCGATCCGCCCGGCATTGGACAGGCCATCACCGCTGCCCGTTCCGGTCAGGACGAGGGAGAGCACGCCGTTTTCGGTCGCCATCAACCCGCTGGAAGCGGTCGTCAGGCCAGCGGCCGTAAGGCCCAGCCCCTGCCCGCCCACCAGCGTGCCCGCAACAGCCATGTCGCCCGCCGCCACCACGGACAGGCCCTGACCGGCACTCATGACGCCCGTGGCATCATCGGACCAGGTCCCCGTCACCAGCGACAGGTTCCCGGCCGCCTTGACCGCGCCACCGGCGTTCGAGAAAGCCAGGGCGGATGCGGGCGCGCTGTCGGCATCCAGCGCGATGTTGCCATCGAGTGCGAGGATGCGGCCATTGTCATTGCCGATCGTGCCGGCCGCGATCGAGACACTCCCGGCCGCCTGGATGATGCCGCCCGACGTGTTGTCCAGTGTCGCCATCAATGTGGCGGGAGACCCTGCGGAGAGCGTGACGTTGCCGCCCACGCTGACCAGGGTGCCGGCAGTGTTGGCGAGGCTGGCCGCCGCAATGGTCAGGTTGCCACCCGCCTGCACCGCGCCGCCGCGGTTATCAAGGGCGGTCAGCGGCGTCGTGGCATCGCCATTGCGGATCCCGATGGCGCCTCCCGCGAGGATCGTGCCGGCTTCGTTATCGAGACCTGCGGTGGAAAGCGCGAGGCTGGTGCCGGCCTGGATCGTGCCATTGTCATTGGCGACCTGTGCCGCCGTCATGGCCAGCGCGCCCGCAGCCCCCGTGCCGATGGTCCCGCCCTGATTGGACGTTGTGCCCCCTGACCCAAGCGTCAGTCCGGTCGCGCCATACAGCGTGCCGGTATTGATCAGGTCATCCGTCGTGGACACGTCAAGCCCTGCCGCAGTTGCGATCAGGCCGCTATTGGTCAGGTCGGTCGCCACAAGCGCGCTACTTCCCCCGAGGGAAGCAATCTCACCGCCATTGAGCATGAGGCCGTCGGCGTCGACGCTCTGGTTCCCCTGCGAGATGATCGTACCCGTGTTGGCAAGCGACGTCGCATCAACCTTCAGGATACCGGCGGCATCCGCGTCCTCGATGGCGCCAGCGTTGGACAGGGCAGGCGATGCCGCATTCCCGTGGACGGCAATCGTCGTGTCACCGGCGAGGGCACCGATGGTGCCCTTCGCGCCATTGACCAGGCTGGCCGCCGAAAGGCTTAGCCCGTCACCCGCCGTAATCGCCCCTTCGTTATCGGCCGCCCCCGTGACCGACAGGTCAAGCGCGGTTCCTGCCTGAAGGGCAGCCGATGTGTCGCTGGCATACTGGCCGGTCGCAAGCGTCAGCGCGCCACCCGCCTGGACCGCGCCATCCGTATTGGTGAACAGTCCCTGCCCCGACCCGTTATCGGTGATGGCAACAGAACCGGTTTTCCCGACCAGGCCACCAGATGTATTGTCAACGCTCACCGCGCTGATCGTGAGGTCATTGCTGGCCTCGACCAGGCCCGATGCGTTCGTCAGGTGGTCAAGGGCCGCACCCGTCGCATCGCGGGCAAGGGTGACGGATGTCCCGCCCAGCACTGTCCCGCCGGTATTGTCGAGCGTGGTCGTCACGATGGACATGAGGGCGGCTGCCTGCAGCCAGCCGTTATTGTTGGCGACACTGGCGGCATCGATGTTCAGGCCACCATCCGTCGCGATGATTTTGCCCCCGGTATTGTCGAGGCTGGCGGCGGCAAGCTGCACCACGCCCGTATCACTGCCAAGCTGCCCGCCCCTGTTGGACAGGGCGCCACCCGCAGCAAGGCTCAGGCCGCCTGCCCCATATAACGTACCCGTATTGGTCACCGTACCCGCCGTGCGCACGCCAAGCGTGCCTGCGGCAAGGATGCTGTCACTGTTGGCCAGCGTGGCGGCGTCGATCGTCAGGCTGCCCGATGCCGACTGGGATTTTATCATCCCCGTATTGGCCAGGCCACCAGTCCCCGCCGCGTTGAGGGTGAGGTTGCCTGCGGTTGCAACCAGCAGGGCGGATGCTCCGTTGGCGATGTGGTCCGCCGTCACGGTCACGCCCGTGCCGCCACCCAGCGTGCCTTCGTTATCGACCGCCCCCGTGGCGGTGACGGCAAGGGCCTGCTGCGCCGTCAACGAAGCCGTGGTGTCGGATGTATAGCTGGCCAGTGCAGCAGTCAGGCTGCCCCCCGCCTGGATCGCCCCACCATTATTGGTGACGGCCTGCGCCGACAGCGTCATGTCACCCGACTGGTCGAGGATCTTCCCGCCCGTATTATCCAGCGCCCCCACGGCGGCAATCGAGGCCAGCCCGGTCGTGCTCGATATCTGGCCACCGGCATTGGACAGCGTGCTGCCGCTGGCGAGCGTCAGACCCGTCCGGGCTGCAATTGTGCCGGTATTGGCGAGCGACCCTGCCCGGGCGGACAGGGCGCCACCGGATGCGCCGATGCCGCCACTGTTATCGAGCGCACCGGTCGCGGCAAGCGACAGCGCGCCAGCCCCGGCCGTCACCGTCCCGCTATTGCCGATCGCAGCCGCCCGGGCAGCCAGGGTCGTACCGCCGCCAATGGTCCCGCTGTTATTCAGGGCGCTGCCTGCCGCCAGCTGCATCCCGCCACCTGACTGCAGCGTCCCGGCATTGCTGACCTGCCCGCCCACCTGCGCCTGCAGGTTGCCCGAGGCCGCCATGGAACCGTTGAGTACAAGGTCGCCGGCATCGGTCAGCGTCATGTCCCCGGCATTGGCCGCCATGGTGCCGTCAACCCGCACGCCGGCGCCGGCCTCATTGACCACCATGTAGATCCGGTTGGCATACATGCCGCCAAGGGCCGCCGTATCAATCGCGAATTCCGGGGCGGCCGTGCCGTCGGACGCCAGCGGATGGGCCGCGTTGGTGCCGTAATCGACCCGGTTGCGTCCGGCCACGATAGTGGCCGTCTGCGCATTGACCTGCGCCTTGAGCGTCACCGAGCGCGACAGGATGTCGAGCACCGGCACGGTGGTGAAGTCCCCGCCCTTCCCCTCGAAGGTGATGTTGCCGCCCCGGACGACGATATCCTTCAGGTTGCCGCTGGCATCCATCTCCGGCGTGCCGGTGGCAAGGGTCACATGGGCGGTGTTGATGAACCCGCATCCCGCACAGGTGATGCCGTTGGGGTTGGCCACCACCACCGAGGCCTGGTGCCCCGCCACTTCCGTATAGCCCAGCATCTGTGTCGGCAGGTTGCCGGTCACCTCGTTGAGGATCAGGCTGGCGGCATGGCCGTCAAGATTGGTGTTGCCATACACCACGCCCCCGATCTTCGTCTCGGTCGCCGTGGTGGCGTTGTTCAGGATCACGCCGCTTTCGGGCACGCCATACTGGATGAAGTCATTATGCGACACGCCCGCCGCGTTGGGGGTGGCGATATTGACCTGGTCGATGCCGTTCTGGGTCTTGTCCAGCGTCGGCTCGGGGCCGCCGGCATGGGGATCGACCACGATCTGCGGCTCCGCCTGCTGGGCGGATGCGGCGGACACGGTCGAGGCCAGGAACAGGGAGACGGCGGCAAAGACATGCACGCAGCGCTGAAGACGTGACGGACCCGGAATGATATCGGGTGCGGCAACCCTGCGGGGCGTCTTCATCATATCTTCGCTCCAACCTGAAACAGCGGGATCAGCCCTTCCGAGGGAAGCGGGCCGGTATACATGGAATGGGTCAGGGAGACGTTCCAGAAGAACGGCCCCGTGGTCTTGCGCAGCCCCAGGCCGCCGCCCGCCATCTCGCCACCCCGCAGCGCGGGCGGCGTGGAGGACGAGGCAAAGCCCGCGCGCACGACGCCGACATCAAGGGCGGCATAAAGCTGGGTGCCCTCGATGACGTGGCGGCAGATGAAGGCGAACTTCCCGCACTTCAGGCCCTTTGTGGGCAGCTGCCACGAGAAGTCGTTGCGCATGTAGCCGCCGTCATTGCCCAGCAGGACCTGCTCGAGGAAGCCGCGCACGGTATACGGTCCACCGGCCTGCAGTTCATTGGTGGGGAACTGGTCGCGCGTGCTGTATTCGCCGTGCAGCGTGGTGTGCCACAGCACGCCGCGCGTGAGCGATTTGTAACCGTCGATATCCAGCGAGGGCTTGAGGTAGGACGAGTGCGGGTCCTGCCAGCCGGGACGGGTGAAGTTCGACCACGTGCCCGCGCCATCCACCGCGACCTTGAGGCCGCCGGTGATGTACCACACCCCGCCCCAGCCCTTGAGCGATTCACTGACCTGCACGTTGACGAAGGCCTGCCGCGCCGTCTCGGTGTCGATCACCGTATGGTTGATCTCCGAGCCGAACGACTTGCGCTCGTAGCTGGCCTGGAAGGTGGTCACGCCGATGCGGTTGCGCAGCAGCACGCGCGAGATGCCAAGGCGCCAGTCACGACGGCTGCCGCCCAGGTGGTAGACATCGGTCAGGGCCAGCAGGGGATAGTCGTCCTGCGAGCGCCACCACGACCCGAACACGGTCCAGTAACCGAACGGGATCGACCCGTTGACCGACAGGTAGGACGTGCCCCGCTGCCCGGCATGGCCGACAAGCGAGTGGTCATATTCCACCGACCACAGGTCCAGCAGCCCCAGCGGGTTTTCCGCCGTGAGCATGGCATGGCCCGTCTCCTGCCCGGTAATCTGCTGGCCGTAATTGTCGAACCAGACCTGGCCGTGCAGCACGCCACGCTTTGGCGCGGTGACCACCACGGTGGACGCCCCTGCCCTGCCGCCGGGGGCGATGCGCATGCGCGCCCCCCAGTGGCTCAGCCGGTTCATGTCCTCGATCCCCTGTTCCAGGTCCCGCAGGTTGAGGATCTTCCCGTGCAGCCCGGGGAAGGCCATGACGGTCGCCAGCCGGGCCGGGCGGCCCTGTAACTGGACACCCGCCAGTTTCCCTTCGATCACCACGATCCGCAGGTGCCCGCTGGAAAGCTTCTGCTCGGGCAGGTAGGCCCGCGAAGTGATGAAACCCTGGCGGATATAGGCGGCATTGAGCGCGTTGATCAGTCCGTTGAGATCGCGCACCGACATGCAGGTGCCGACATGGGGACCGGTGATCGCATCGCTCACAGCGCGCGACAGGTGCTGCGCGCCTTCGACCGTGATGTCATGCACCGTAACACAGGTTTTTGATGCCTGTGGCAGGGCGGACGGCTTCTGGATCTGGATGTCGTTTGACGGTGGCGGCAGCGCGTCAAGCTGCTCCTGATGCTGCTCGAAGCGCTGGAACTGGTCCTGCGACGAGCCCGGCCCCGCCGGCATCACGCCGCCGGGCAGGCCCGGCACCTGGGCCAGCGCCGCACCGGGCATTGCCAGAACGGTCGAGGCGGCGAAAAACTGCCAGCGCATCTCGCGCGATCCGGACTATGCCGCCGGCTTCAGGCAGGCGCTTTCTGGCTGGACCAGGTCTCGATTGCGCCAAAGGCGTCGGAGAAATGGCTCATGTCATAATTGATCGTGACCGTGCCGCCGCCCTGCGCGGGCACGCGGCTGACGCGAATGTGGCCGGTCTTGCCCGCCTTCAGTGCCGTGATCATGGCGGGCGTCGCCTGCAGCGTCGACAGGCAGCCCGATGCGTTGCACACCAGATAGGGCAGGCTGACCGGCTTGCCGTTATCCATCGACAGGGTCGCAGGCTTCGTGAGGTCGAAGCCCAGCGGGGTCATGACGCTCAGCTCGTAGGGGCGCGCGGTAATCGCCACCTTGTCAGTCGCGGCCCGGGCGACGATCACCATGCCCAGCGGCACGGCCTTGCCCTGCTGCTGCATGCTCAGCTGCTGGGCCGCCACGCACAGCGAAGCCGCGCGTGTCGCGGGCGCATAGGTGCAGTTGGCCTGCCAGGCGCCAAAAGTCTGCTGCGTGGTGATCGGCGAAGGCTGGGCCGGGGCCTGCGGAGAAGCAGAAGCCCCTTTTGCAGGCGATGGCGCGGCAGACGGGGCCGGGACCGCTGCCGTTCCCGCAGCATGGGATACGCCCGTCAGGGAAGCAGAAAAAAGAAAAGCACAAGCAACGGCCCTGAACTGCATCAGTAACCCCCTGAACGGTCAGCCTGACCGGCGATCACCGGTCGGTCCTGTATTGAATGGAACGTCGCCCTGAAAACGACACATTTCGTCATTTATGAATACAGTTTGACATGTAGGGCGGCAACAGAAGAATTAATTCAACCTGCGGCTGAATAGCGGCATATTTTATACATTTTATGTAGGAATATCCTGATACAACCAACAAATATGCACTGTATTCGTCTATATAATACATAATGTATAACAGTTATTTATTTTTGATCTGAAATTTTCATTTTCCAAGACAGTCATTCTGGCAGTCAGACAGCAGCGCAGCTGCTCTCCGCTTTTTCTTGCCGATCTGCCCAAAACAAACTAAGTTTGTATGACCAAGTCAATGAGGGATGCCATGCGTGTCGTCAATATCCATGAAGCCAAGACCCACCTGTCCCGGCTGATCGATGCCGCCACAAAGGGTGAAAGCTTCATCATCGCCAGGGCCGGCAAGCCGGTTGTGCGGGTCAGCCCTGTCTGTGCCCCTGAAGAACAGCACAGGCAGCGTCTGGGCTTTCTGACTGGCAAAATCCAGGTCCCGGACGATTTTGATCATATGGGACACGAAGAGATCGGCGTGCTGTTCGACGGGCAGGCATGAGGCTTCTGCTCGATACCCACCTGCTCCTGTGGGCGGCCGGAAACCCGGGGAAACTCTCCACCGATGCCCGGACATTCATGGAAGACCCTCTGAACATCCTGATGTTTAGCGCCGCAAGCCTGTGGGAAGTCACGATCAAGGCCGGGCTTGGCCGGGCAGACTTCCAGGTTGATCCGCATCTGTTGCGTCGTGGCCTCATCGAGAACGGGTATGAAGACCTCCCCGTCACCAGCCAGCATGCCGTGGCAGTTGGACAGCTTCCCGATATTCATCGCGACCCTTTCGACCGTATCCTTATCGCCCAGGCCACGGTCGAAGGGCTCCTCCTCCTGACCCATGATCCACTCGTGCAGTCCTATCCAGGTCCCATCAGGGCCGTCTGAAAAAGAGCAGCAGCACTCCCTTCTCCTTTCCTGTGACCGCGACCAGGAGCCTGGGCGGGTGGTGCTGTCAGACAGCATGTGGTATTTTGAAAGAGGCGCGTAGAAACGCCTTTTCCAAAAGGGCGGCCTCCTTGTCGGGTGGCCTGCCCAATACAACACCCGGACTATGTCCAGCGGTGAACAGGGAGACCTGTCTGCCGTAGTGGAAATAGGCAGGGCGTGCTTTTGCCCTTTTGGAACACGTTTCTACCCGCCCGACGCCAGGGCGGGCAGGAGACGCATACCTGTCATTCCTCCTTCCCCGGCTGTCGTCACAGGACAGGCGTGAGAAAGGGGTGGATGCATGACGGTTACACAGAACAGGCCGACCCATGAAATCATGGATACGGACGCCATGATGGTGGCCTTCCTGCGCGAATACGGGCTGCCAGGCGCCAAGGAACGCGCGCGACACCATATTGGCCGGTGCGTCGAGGCTGGCCTTGAGGATGATGCCGCCTTCTGGATGCGCGTCAGCAACCAGCTCGAAACCCTGGCCTCTTCAGACTATGGTCCCGGGTCCCTTTGCACGCCTTCCGGACCGTTCAGCCCGACTCACGGGCGACCAGGCTCATGCGCCTGACCCTGCGTACGGAGCACGCCTTTCGCGTACTGATCCATCTGGCCCGCCACGGACACACACAAAACCGCATGACGATCCGGCACATCGCCGAGCGGCATAATATCTCCCACAACCATCTTATGAAGGTCGTCAACGACCTGTGCCATCATGGTCTCCTGGTGGGAACCCGGGGCAGGAATGGTGGCGTCAGCCTAGCCCGCTCCCCGAAAGACATCAATGTCGGGCATGTCATCCGCCTCATGGAAACCGAAGGTGAAGTCATGACCGGCTGTGCGCCGCTTCAGGGCAGACCCTGCATCCTGGCAGATGCCTGCCGTCTCCGTCACCTGACCAGACAGGCAACCGATGCTTTTATGGCCATCCTCGACGGCATGAGCGTGCATGATCTCCTGTCCTGACAGGACGCTTATGACCCATCCGGCCGGATGGTCAGGACACAGGGCTGGTCCATCTTCGTCTCGTTGGCCGTTTTCTGGCAGGCAGTGATCCGGTCCCGACTGGCGTCCACAAGTCGGTTGGCCCGGACCATATGCCGCAGGCTTTCGGGATTGTCGGCCTCCATCATCAACGCACCAGATTCCCACCGATCCTGTCCGCCTACGATGAACGAGGCCACGCGCGTCCCCAGTGATGACGGCAGGAGGTAGGTCAGGATAGGCGAGAACCCGATCCCGACAGCCAGACAGGCCAGCCCGACCTTCAGCACCCACCAATTCTGACGGTCCTGGGTGCGCGCCTGCCCGACAATGTCGGTCAGCTGCTGCCGCTCCACCTGAACCGCACGGATCGCGGTATGAAAGGCGGCCTGCATGTCCTGACAGACGGAAAGCCCTGCCTGTCGTACCCCCTGCCCATAGGCCTGCGGCGTCATCTTCAGCGTCGGACTGGCCTCGATCGCCTTCATACGCGCGCCCACGTCGTTCAGGGCCTTGACCAGCCTGGCCAGGTCCGGCGTGTAGTCTGGCGGCCGGCTGTCCCGCCATGCCTGGGGCAGCGCTTCCACGCTGCGCCGGAGCACCGTCATTTCGGCGCACAGATCCTCAAAGGCACGGGCTGCCGGATCCGTCTCGCTCATGACGCTTCTCCTTCAGTAATGAAACCGGCACTGGGCAACCTCGATCCGCTGATCCGCTCCCGCGCGGCCCTGAACCCGGTAGACCAGACGATGTTCCCCCGTAATCCGTCGGGACCACCACCCGGAAAGCTGTCCCTTCAGTGGTTCCGGCTTGCCCAGCCCCTGAAATGGATGCCGCCTTACATCCTCGATCAGGGCATTAACCTTCCCAAGAACAGCATGATCTGACTGGAACCAGGAAAGATAATCCTCCCAGCCATCTTCATGAAAAATGACCTTCACGCCGACGGCTCACCCTGCGGCTCCAGAAGATCACGCTCGGTCGCCACCCCGTGCTCGATGTCACGAATGCTCCGCAACAGCCTCTCCGCGTTGCGTGGGCTGCTCAGGAGATGCACGGTTTCCTGCCAGCCGGAGAATTCTTCTTCCGACATCAGCACGACACTGCCTTTCCCGGTCTTGCGAGTCACGACAATCGGCGCGCGGCTGTTCACGGCTTCGTCCAGATAATGCGCCAGGTTCTGGCGCAGGTCGGTATAGGAAACACAGGTCATGATCGATCCTCCATGACTACTATAACGTACAGTTTTCTGTACGTCTCCTGTTTTAGATCCCCATATCCATTCCCCGATCCTTGGAGCGCGACAGGGAGCGCGTGCGCTGCGGCTGCAATCCATGATCGAGCGTCGATCCCTTCTCGATTCCTAATTCACGCGTTTTCTGCCGCAGAAGAGATTCAAGCTGCGGATCCCGCTTCAGCTCCTTAAGCGCCACACTTTGCTGCTCGCGGCTCAGCCCGTCCCACGCCTTCACGAACCGCGCCGCCCGCAATTCCGGACTCTTCCGCACCTTGTCCTCGTGTTCCAGCCCCTCGACCAGCCTGCGTGCCCGTGCCGGCCCTTCCTGCCCGTACAGGGCCTGCCGGATCTCCGGCTCATGCTTCACGGCGGTTTCCAGAGCGATCACCGCCCCGGGCCTTAGCCGTTCGAGGGCCGTGCTGGCATCAAGCCATGCCTTCTTCTGGTGCTCCAGCACTGGCAGGTCCTGCTCCACCATGCGCCCGATGTCCCGCACCGACCGCGCATATTGCTCCACCACCTGGTGGAGCGGATCACCACCCCGCACAAACCCGGCCGGCACCTGCTCGCGCTGCACACGCGGCAACCGCAACCCGGCAAAGGGAGAGGCGGGAGCCTCACGCTCAGCACCACTTTCCCCCTTGCCGGACCCGGCATCCATCCCGGCCGACACGTCTTTTTCCGCCGTCCGGCCACGCCCCCGCACGGACAGGTCCAGCCCGTCGAACATCCCGCGTTTCTGCTGTGCCGGTGCCGGATCTGGCATAGGCACACCTTCAGCCAGCCTGTCCTGCCGGGGGCCAGAGGCGTCTTGTTCACGCTCCACCACGATCTCGCTCTCGGGAACAGACAGCCCGCGCCGCCGCGTAAACCCGGCATCCCGATCCCGGACATGCGGGTAATCCAGCGTGGTATCCTTCAGCCGCTCGCGCGACAGCCGCCGCACCAGCCCGTCCCGGTCGCCCACATCATCACGCCCCCAATGGACAGACACGCTCTCCCGATGCCGCGACAGCGCCACATAGGCCCCGTGCCGGTCCATGCTCCCCGTCGCCAGCACATGCGCCCGGTCCACCGTCACACCCTGCGATTTGTGGATGGTGGCCGCATAGCCATGATCCAGCGCGTCATAATCCGCCACCGACACGGACACGACCCGGCCAGTCCCGGTCCCACCCGGCCCATCGAGCTGCACCGACAGTGCCAGATCCCCGGCCTCGGCCGATCCCTCGATACCCCGCACCGTGCCCAGCGTGCCGTTCTTTACCCCCAGCTCCCGGTCATTGCGCAGGAAGTAGACCCGCTCCCCGTCCGCAAACACCCGCTCGCCCTGGGCGGTTGGCACCAGCACGTCGTCACCCAGCTCACCCGCCTCCCGCCGGATGGCGCGCGCCGCCTCGTTCAGCGCCCGCACATCGACACGCCGGTGCGCCAGCATGATCTGGCTGTCCTCTGGCGCGGCCTGCCGGGCTTCATCCCACCCGGCCACTACCCCGGCCCGCGCCTCTTCCAGCGTGTCATGACCGCGCACCAGGCCAGCCGCCTCATAGCGACCCAGCGCCTCACCCGTCCGCCCCGTCGCCAGCTCCTTCGTGGCCGCCTGCTGCCAGCCTTCACGCTGCCGGCGCACGGCGGTGATTTCCACCGACCCGACCCGCTCGGCCACCGCCCGGAACGCGCCACCAGCCTCGATCGCCTGCAACTGCTCGGGATCGCCCACCAGTACCACCTTGGCCCCGGCCCCGCGCGCGGCAGACAGCACCCGCTCCATCTGCCGTGACCCCACCATGCCGGCCTCGTCCACCACCAGCACGTCCCCGCGCTCCAGCAGGTCGAACCCACGCTCCCACGCCCGCTCCAGGGACGCCAGCGTCCGGCTCTCAATCCCAGACCCCGCTTCCAGCCCTTCCGCCGCGATCCCCGACAGCGCCGCCCCGCGCACCCGGTACCCGGCCTCTTCCCATGCCGCACGGGCCACACCCAGCATGGTGCTCTTCCCCGTCCCAGCATACCCGACCACCACGGACAGGTCGCGGGACTTCGTGACCTCGCCCACCGCCAGCGCCTGCTCCTCGCCAAGACCGGAATGCTGCATCGCTGCCCGACGCACCGCCAGCGGCACCGCATGCCCCTGAGACTGCCCCATCGCGAGCGACGCTTCTTCCAGACGCTGCTCGACCCCGATCATCGTGCGCGTGGAGAACCGCTCCCGCCCGTGCCCGTCTTTCCCGAGCGCGACCAGCTCCGGACATGCCTCCACCCGAACCATGACGGCCGTAAACTGTTCAGCGTCCACCGTCTGCCGGTCCACAAACCGCGCCATGTCCTGCCGGGTAAACGTGCTCTGCTGCCGGGTCAGCGCCTCCAGCGCCACATGCGGCTCGGCCAGCAACCTTTCCCCATTGCGTCGCGCGATCTCCAGATGATCAGCGACCCGTTCCGCATCCTCGCCCCGCTCTTCCCGGCGCATCCCAGCCGGACCAATCTTGTTCTGCGGCTCAAGGTCGATCCCCTGTGCCGCGAACGACCGATGATCGATCCGCACGTCCAGGTCCAGCTCGGCCAGCCGTTCATTGGCAAGTGACGCCCATCGCTCCCGCCATGTCAGCAGAAGTTCCTTGTCATTCCACGAGCGTTCTTTCGCACCAAACCCGTTCTCATCCACAGATCGCGTGGACAGCATCACATGGGCATGCGGCTTCGCCTGTCCGTCCTCACCAATATCCCAATGTACATTGAGATCGGCGACCATGCCGTGTTCCACGAACTGCTCACGCACGAAATCCCGTGCCAGCGCGATCCCCTGCACCTGGGTCATTTCGCGCGGGAGTGCAAACTCCACCTCGCGGGCAAGCTGGGCATCCTTGCGTTTCTCGATCGCCTCGACCTCATTCCATAGGGTCGCACGGTCGAGAAACCGCTCCGGCGCGCCATCGGGCAGCAGGATTTCCGAATGCACCACGCCGCTCTTGTTGGAAAAGTCATGGTCGCGATCCAGCCGCACGTCATGCAGGCGGGACGCCGCTCGATAGGCCGCCGCCGCCACGGCGCTCCGGCCGGTAGCGCGGCTGATGACCTTTGCATGCAGGTGATAGATCGCCATGAGCAC
>NZ_CP021468.1:0-309048 GCF_002173515.1 Komagataeibacter europaeus | reverse complement strand
GGGAAACGGATGGAGCATGTTCCCGATACGCTGGCACTGGAGCACCGCGTACGAGATTATGCAGATGTTTTCGGACCACCCAACAAAACGACCCATGCATAAAAGGTATGCGTGGCCATAAGGGTATAAAATATTGACATCTTTAAAGACATCCAGAAAGATTTCCTAAATATATATCTTTAAGAAAGATCGGAAAAAATGGCGTCACCTCTGGATGACAAGACCCGCAGCATCATCAAGGCCTGCGTGCCCGCGCTGGAAGCACATGGTCTGGCGATAACGACGGAAATGTATCGCCGCCTGCTGGCCAATCCGGACATTCGTGACCTGTTCAACATTTCGCACCAGAAGGATGGAGAGCAGCCAAAGGCGCTGGCGCTTGCAGTGCTGGCCTATGCCCGCAATATCGACAACCTTGGTGCCATGGCCGGTGCGGTCGAACGCATTGCGGAAAAGCATGTCGGGCTGAACATCCTGCCCGAGCACTATCCTTATGTTGCCGATGCCCTGCTGGGCGCCATCGCCCATGTTCTGGGGGATGCGGCAACCCCCGAGATCATGGATGCATGGGCAAGGCCTACTGGTTCCTGGCCGAAATCCTGATCGGGCGGGAAGAACAGATTTACGTGGCCCATGCCGCGGCCCCGGTGGCTGGGTTGGCTGGCGTCCCTTCCATGTCAGTCGCCGCACGGTGGAAAGCGAGACCGTTACCTCTTTCGAACTGGTACCGTCGATGGCAAACCCATCATGCGCCATGTGCCGGGACAGTATCTCAGCTTCCGCCTAGATGTGCCGGGATACGGGTCGGAACGGCGAAATTACAGCATTTCCTCCGCACCCGGTTCCCGGTCCTACCGCATCAGCGTCCGCCGCATCGATAATGGCGTGGTATCCGACTGGCTGCATGACAGCGTGCATGAAGGCACGGTACTGCAGGTATCCGCGCCAGCGGGTGATTTCACGCTGGGCAACCCGGCCCCCGCACCCATCGTATTTCTCAGCGCAGGTCTGGCCTGACGCCCTTCATTTCCATGCTGGGCGCTGGATACGGACGCGGCCAGAGGCGTGCGTTACATCCACACCACCCGCACGCCCCGCAACGGAAGCCTTTGGCCCTATATCCGTGACCTTGCAGCAAAGGACATGCTGCACGCCGATCTGTTCTACAGCCGCGCTACACCGCAGGCAGCACAGGACGCCACAGGCGTCACCACCCACGCAGGCCGCATGACACCAGCATGGCTTACGCACGAAATCGACCGGTCCGCGAGCTATTATATCTGCGGTCCCGACAGCTTCATGCGTGATGCCATCGCCACGCTGAAGGCGGGTGGCGTGCCCGAAAGCCAGATCCGTTTCGAATTCTTCGTTCCGCGGCGGATGCGGGTACTGGTCGGGTAAGCATGGCACACACCATCCATGTCAGGCGGGTTTATGACCCGCCTGCACCCGATGATGGCAGTCGTGTGCTGGTAGACAGGCCTGTGGCCCCGCGGGGTCAGCAGGCAGCGCGCCGACCTGACCTATGCTGAAGGACATTGCCCCCAGCACTGACCTGCGACAATGGTTCGGCCATGACCCGGCCCGGTGGAACGGGTTTCAGCAACGCTACAGCGCGGAACTTCTGGCCAATCCCCTGCCGGTTCAGCAATTGCTGGACATGGCACGCGCCGGTCCGCTTACCCTATTGTATGGCGCGCGTGACAAGCAGCATAACGAGGCAGTTGTGCTGGCCGCCTACCTGCGTCGCCTGCTGGATCACGCGGCCTGAATGATCCCACCATTTCCTGTGTCAGCACGGCAGAAGGCATATATCATGGCATCACATGATGGCAGAGGAAACCAAAGCCTTGAGCGCACCTGGGCAGATCATCAAATTCTGAAGGAACTGCTGACAAAAAAACTTGTAACGCCCGATTTACGATAGGACGCTGTGGCCTGGACGATCCAGGAGAAGGATTACTTGCAGCGGTGCGCGGTCGACTTCGCGTATTAGCTGTGGAAGACGTCTATTGGCTATCGGTACCTGCATATCCTGTCCAGTCGGGAAGGAATGTCGGTCTGCAAGCATGGCGGCCGGAAATAAGGCTGGGTACGCACTCGCCGGTGATACTGCCGACAAGCTACGCGAGCGTCGGAGCTTGGCTTCCGTCTCGGACGTATTGAACAACAGATGGTGCTTCCGGGTGCTGACGGTAATGGGCAATTACACGCGCGAATGTCTGACACTGGTGGCGGATACGTCGTTGCCAGGTGAGTGGCTGATCTGAGGACTTAACCGGATTGGGAACCATCATGAAGGTCATGTCGGTGAAACGGCTGCGGATAACCGGCTGTTTGTGGAAGCCGTGCTGTATCGCTACCGCGCTGGCATTTCGTGGCGTGACCTGCCAGCGCGGTTCGGGGATTGGAAGAATGTGCACAGACGTCTGCGCCGCTGGTGCGAAAGAGAAACCGACGCTATCCACGAAAAGTCAACGTTCAGTTTTACAAAAACAGAAACATCATTGAACGGTTCTTCGCCAGACTGAAGCAGTTCAGAAGCAGTGCAACTCGTCTCCGCCATCATCGGAATTAACTGACCACACGTCCTAATCGACAGGAATGTCCCAACCTCGGACTATCGCGGTTCGCCTGACAATGTCGGCTTTCGGGACGTCGTCCCAACTGCCCGGATCCCGAGATAACAGCGGAAGCGGACATCAAATGTCAGCAATAATCTTATGGAAGTTGATGCTTCCGCAGCCAAATGGCGAATTCTGTCTCATCGATTTTTCTTTCGACCAGAGCGACCATGCACTCCACCACGTCCGGAGCGGTGATGGCGACGTTCTGGCCGTTCACTTTGAGAAACAACACACAGCAGGCCCAGCCAGTCCGTTTGTTGGCGTCATTGAACGGGTGGTTGCCCGCAATGCCGAAGGCATAGGCGGCGGCGATGTCAAACAGATCGACAGGGACCGGATCCGCGTAGTGATAACGGTTCAACGGTCGGTCTAGCGCGCTATGCAGCAAATCCACACTTTTGATTCCCTGCGCGCCGCCATATTCGCGCAAGGCGCAATCATGCAGAAACTGAGGTGGTCCCGTCCGTTCGGACAGTTTTGCGGGCTTGATAAGCTATACCCGGTTGTTGTTATGCCGCCCTTCTGACGGCGTTGCTGTTGGCCATCTGGTCCGGGGTTAACCCCGGACCAGATGGCGTCGGCACGTCATGATACGCCTCATCGGGCGTTCGTCCAGCCAGCGCCGTATGCGGACGCCTTTCGTTATAATGGGCGATCCATCTGCCAAGCCCGGCCCTCAGCTCTGATCCGGTCTCGAACGCGTACAGGTAGACGCATTCGTATTTCAGCGACCGCCACAGACGCTCGATGAACACGTTGTCCAGCCAGCGACCGCGCCCATCCATGCTGATGCGGATCTGACGCTCTTCCAGTATCCCGCTGAAACGGGGTGTCGTAAATTGCGACCCCTGGTCAGTATTGAAAATGTCCGGGGCGCCATAGCGCATGAGGGCATCCTGTAGCGCCTCGATACAGAACTCCACGTCCATCGTGTTCGACAGACGCCAGGACAGGACCTTGCGCGTGAACCAGTCCATGATCGCCACGAGATAGAGAAATCCCCGTTTCATGGGAATATATGTGATATCGGAACACCAGACCTGGTCAGGCCGATTGATGACCAGATCCCGTAGCAGATATGGATATTTCCGATGCTCCGGATGGGGCACGGTCGTGCGCGGCTTCTGGTAGATCGCCCGCAGGCCCATGATCGCCATGAGCCGCCGGACCCGCTTGCGGCCCACTTCATGTCCCTGGCGGCGCAGATGCCATGTCATCTGCCGTGAGCCATAATACGGCGTTTCCAGGAACTGGGCGTCGATCAGCCGCATCAGCTCCAGATTGGCTTCGCTCTGTGGCACAGGCCGATAGTAGACGCCCGACCGGTTGAGTTGCAGCAGCGTGCATTGCCGGATTATCGGCAGGCATGCTCTCTTCGGGTCAATCATCTGCCGCCTCTGATCACGCCCAACCGAGCAGAGGCATCGCGTAAAAAATCCCGTTCCACGAGAAGTTCGCCTATCTTCGCGTGCAGTTTCTCCACGTCAGCTGGGCTGACCGGGGGCTCAGCCACCGTCTTCCCGGAAAAGGTCGCCGCCATCCCCTCGATCGCCTGCCGTTTCCACTGGGCGATCATCGTCTGATGTACCCCATGTTTCGAAGCCAGTTCCGCCAGCGTCAGTTCCCCACGGATCGCCTCCAGCGCAACCCGTGACTTGAACTCTGCCGCATACCTCTTCCGCGTAACCTTGCCCATAAAACCCGTCCTCGTTCAGGCCAGATGATAGCTTATCGCCCTGTCCGAAAAATGGGGACCACCTCTGACCGCACACGATCACACGTCAATATGGGTCAGAAAACTCTTGCATAACGGACGGCAACCACAGAAGAAATCCGGGCTCATCGAAGGTTAGAAGTAAGATATGGCCGGTTCAGGGATGAATGTCTCAACGAAACGTTGCTCACGTCCCTGATGCATGCCCGCCAGATTCTGGCTGACTGGCGGGCAGACTACAATACGGTGCGCCCCCACATCCCCAACTGGATGGCAAACACCGGACCCGGTCGCCAGACAAGGGTCTCAAGGGCATGGCAGAACGGCATGATAATCTGGATAATGAAACCAGACGGAACTCACCAGATGTATGAATGATCTACGTAGCAGTCCCGTAGATTTTGAGGATGAATCTCCTGTAGCTTCCCGGTATGGGTTCTGAGCAGGGGCGTAAGAAAAAATGGTATATGCCCCGTTCCTGTCTCACAGTCTGGACCTTCTCTGCCGTGACCATTTTGCCGACATTGTCATACCATGGTGCAGATCAGGCTGACTGCCAGTCCGTTCCGGGCCGAAATCGCGCCAGACGAGCCCGTCGGCTTCGTCGTCTGGCGCGTGTCAGGACCCTGAAATGGCAAAGAACACTCATGTATTGCTCGGGGGCTGTGCTGATCGGGATTATTTCCGTGATCTTTGCCCATCTGGGGGATGCGGCGGCCGATCTGCGTTACCACATCGTCGCCCTGAATGCCTGGTCCATGCTTCTGATTGCACCGCTTGGACTGGTCGCCATTACCTGGTTGACGCGCGTGCTGTTCAATGGTGCCCAAGGCTCGGGTATCCCCCAGACAATTGCAACATTGCATATGCATAATTTCATGCTGGTGGACCGAATCCTGACATTGCGCATTGCGCTCGGCAAGATCCTGATGACATGCCTCGGTCTGATCTGCGGCGCCTCAATCGGTCGTGAAGGACCCAGCGTCCAGATCGGGGCGTCCATCATGCATGCGTTCTCGCGGGCCATGGGTCAGCATAATGACGTCACCCGACACGGTATGATCCTGGCGGGCGGAGCCGCCGGCATGGCTGCGGCCTTCAACACGCCCCTGGCCGGAGTTGTATTCGCCATTGAGGAACTCGCCCATTCCTTTGAACAGAAATCGTCAGGACGGACACTGACCGTCATCATCTTTTCCGGGATCACCGCGATTGCCCTGCTGGGGAATTATACCTATTTCGGTCGCACCAGTGCCTCCATCCCGGTTGGTGTCGCATGGTTGGCCGTTCTGGTGTGTGGTGTAAGCGGTGGGCTGGCAGGTGGCCTTTTTGCCCGCCTTGTCATCAGGCTGTCAAAAGGATTGCCTGGATCACTTCGTCCGTTTGCAGCACGTTTCCCTCTCGGGTTTGCTGCTCTATGCGGTCTGCTTCTGGCCCTGATCGGACTGGCATCCGATGGTGCAACCTATGGTACGGGCTATCTCCAGGCGCGGGGGATCGTGGATGGCAGCCTCCATTATCCCGCGTCCTTCTTTCTCCTGAAGTACCTTTCCATGCTCATCACCTTCTGTTCGGGGATACCCGGGGGCATGTTTGCACCATCTCTTGCCATTGGCGCCGGAATGGGCGGATGGATCGAGCAGTTCCTGCCCCATACATCTCCAGGCGCGGTCGTTCTGCTTGGGATGGCGGCATATTTCTGTGGCGTTGCCCAGTCCCCCCTCACGGCGACGATTATCGTAATGGAAGTATGCGATAACCAGCAGGTCACGCTGGCGCTTCTCGCGACTGCGTTTCTGGCGTTCGGGGTCTCGCGCACGGTCTGCCCGCATCCGCTTTATTCCGCCCTCGCCGCGGGGTTCATGGAGAAGACGGAACGGAAGGCAGGTCAGGAAAAAACACTTTCAAGGCAGGAAACTGATCCCTCCTGAACCGGGACCCGGGTTGCTGATGCAGTATTCCGAGCCAGAGAACCGTCAGTCAACGAAAGAAGACACGATGCTGCAGCAGGTGCCGAACCGGAAACCACAACCGGAACAGACCGGGAGTTCCTGCAGTCTGGTTTTCCTGGCGTCAGCGTCAATCCTGATCGGACTTGCGACCGGTGCAATCTGTGGGGTCTTCCGCCTGTTTCTTAAAGGGCTGGAAACCGCGCGAACGGATCTGGCTCTCCGGTTTCTGCATGGTTCTCCGTGGGAGGGTTGCTTTCTGGTCGTGGGGGTTGCCCTGGCGGCCCTTGTCGCAGTGGAAATGGTGCGCCGTTTTGCGCCGCTGGCATCAGGCAGCGGTATTCCCCATGTCGAGGCCGTGCTGTCGGGCGTCGCGGTCCCAGCGCCATGGGTGCTCATCCCGGTCAAGTTCATTGGTGGTCTGCTGGCGATTGGAGGTGGACTGGCCCTAGGACGCGAAGGGCCAAGCGTGCAGATGGGTGCCGCGACAGCCAATACGATCGGACGACTGCTCTCTCTGCGGCAGGCGGACTGTCGCGCTCTCCTCGCCGCTGGCGCAGGAGCCGGTCTTGCAACGGCCTTCAATGCGCCGGCTGCAGGTGCCGTTTTTGTCCTGGAAGAACTGGTGGGACGGTTTGAAGCCAGAATGGTGTGTGCGGCACTCGGGGCGTCCATTTCAGCCATTCTGATCAGTCGTGGCATCCTGGGCGGCCAGCCTGATTTCATCGTGTTCCATCAGGTCCCGCCTGAAGCGATCGCGAAGCAGCTATTCTTTGTCATGACCGGTCTCATGACCGGTCTGCTGGCGGTTGGATATAACCGGACAATTCTTTCAGCACTGCGCCTTGCCGACCGTCTGCCTGTCAGCATACCCGTCAGGGCCGTTCTGATTGGTGGTCTGGCTGGACTTGTTGTGTGGCTTGATCCCCATCTGGCAGGTGGAGGGGACTGGATTACCCAGGCAGCGATAAATAATACGATAAGCTGGTGTATTATCCCTGCCCTGTTCGTTTTCCGGTTGATCTTCGGTGCGATTTCCTATGCTGCCGCAACACCAGGAGGACTATTTGCACCCATGCTTGCCCTGGGGGCACTGTCCGGATTGGCCTGCAGCTTTGTGGCGCAGATACTGAGCCCGGATACAGCGCTGGCGACCACGCCATTTGTGATTGTCGGCATGGCCTCCATGTTTGCGGGATCCGTTCGATCGCCCTTGACGGGCATTATCCTCGTCATGGAAATGACCCGATCGTCCGATCTTGTATTGCCGCTTCTGTCTGGAAGCTTCGCGGCAATGGTAGTGGCAGGAGCGCTCGGCGATACACCGATCTACGAGGCGCTGAGGCTCAGGGCAGCAACCGGAAGACGCTGAAATTATCACCTTTTGGAATACCTGTTTCATAAGGAATCATTCAGACCGGGATGCGGATGACGGATAGAGCCTGCGGGCGACCCGTTCCATGGTCAATCCCTGCACGATAATGGTGAACACTACCACGCCGTAACAGACAGGCAGCAGCAGATTGCGCAATTCACCGGGTGGCAGTCCAAGCGCCAGCGAAACCGAGATGCCGCCACGCAGGCCGCCCCAGGTCAGGATACCCAGAACACGGCCACGCTCCCATTGCCGGAGATGAACCGGGAGGGTGGAAAACAGCACGCTCAATGCCCGCACGGCAATGGACAGCGGGATCACGGCAAGCGTTGCCAGCACCGTAAACAGATGCGGCGTGATCTCCAGTATTTCAAAGCCGATAAGCATGAACAGCAGGACATTCAGCACTTCGTCAATCAGGGTCCAGGCGATATCGAGTTCCTTACGGGACGCTTCATCGAAAACGGAATGGCTATAGCTTGTTCCGAAACACAATCCGGCCACGACGACAGCAATCGCGCCTGACATGCCAAGGTGGTTGGCAATGCTGAAGGTTCCGGTCGCCAGGGCCAGTGACGTCAGCAGATCGATATGCGGATCCCGCTGCCCCTTGAGCACACGAAGCGCAATCCACCCCGTCAGTGCGCCCAGCAGGCCGCCACCAAGCGCCTCGCGGCAGAAGCTGAGGGCAATCCCGGAGGCGGCTACGCCCTGACTGTCTCCGGTCGCCAGTCCGATCGTCACACCGAAAATGACGACCCCGACGCCGTCATTGAACAGGCTCTCGCCCGCGAAAATGGCCTGAAGCGGCCCCGGCAGCCCCAGACGCTTTAACATCCCCACGACCGAAACCGGATCAGTAGGTGCGAGAATGGCGCCGAGCACGATGCACCATGTAAAGGGAACAGCGTGGCCCAACAGCGGAAAAACACTCCAGGCCGCGCCCGCCAGAAAGGCCACGGCCAGAACAGTCCCGAGAATGGACAGGGCTGTCACGGACATCAGTTTCGCACGCAGGTGTCCGACATCAACCTGCATGGCTCCGGCAAAGAGAAGAAGTGACAGCGCACCATTCAGAAGCGCCGCGGGTAGGTTGATGACCCCCAGCACAGACCGCGGCAGGGCCTGAAGATCATAGGCCGGGATCAGCAGGTTCAGAACCATGACCAGCAGGGAAGTCAGCAACGAGAAGATCAGAACGCCGATCGTCACGGGAACGCGAAGCGTGTGGTGATTGAGAATGCTAAAGGCAGCGGCAAGCATGAGAAGCAGGGCGATCAGGCTGATGGTATCCATGGTATGATCGCTGGCCTTTCTGGCGTTTCGCGTCAAGAAAAACCGGTGCTCTCTTTTATAGACCGGGATCTGCCAGAAGGACGGATATTCACAAAAGGTTACCGGTTCTGGCATCCCGAGCGGAATGCCCGCCATCACTGATCCGCCCTAGCCTGAGCGCATTGGTAACGACGGTGACGGAAGACAGCGCCATGGCGGCACCTGCGATCATCGGCGATAGCAACAGTCCGAATACCGGGTAGAGGACGCCTGCCGCAACCGGAATGCCGATCCCGTTGAACAGAAACGAGAAGGCAAGGTTCTGCCGGATATTGCGCATGATCGCGTGCGCCAGTTTTCGGGCGCGGACCAGCGCACCCAGGCTGCCATGGGCCAGTGTGATGCCTGCGCTCTCGATGGCGACGTCAGTTCCTGTTCCCATGGCGATACCTACGGAAGCCGCCGCGAGGGCCGGCGCGTCGTTCACGCCGTCTCCCGTCATCGCCACATGGCGGCCGACACTCTCCAACTGTCTGATGATATCGGCCTTGTCCTGGGGCTTCAGCCCGGCGTGTACCTCTGCAATGTTCCCGGCAGCCTGTGCCACAGCTCTTGCAGTCGTCTCGTTATCGCCAGTCAGCATGACGATGCGCATCCCGTCATCATGCAGCGCCGCTAACGCAGCTTTCGTGTCTTCCCGCAGCGGATCGGCCACGGCAATCGTCCCCGCTGCTTTCCCGTCTATCGCAACAAACATGACCCCCGCGCCGGACTGACGATATCGCGTTGCATCTGCCTCCAGCGGAGCGGGATCTGCCCCGGCCTGCTTGAGCCTTTCGGCATTGCCAATCACCACCTGACGGCCATCTGCTGTGCCGCTGACGCCGAGGCCGGGCTGTGAGCCGAAATCGCTGATCTGCCCCAGCGTGCCATGGCGCTCCTTCAGTGCCCGGACCACTGCCTGGGCCAGCGGATGCTGGGACTGCGCTTCGATTGAGGCCGCCAGGCGCAGCACATCGTCCTCCTGCCACGCTGGCGCAACGTCGAGGGCGATCAACCGGGGATGTCCTTCCGTGAGCGTGCCGGTCTTGTCCACCACCAGGGTGTCCACCTTGTCCAGTGCCTGCAGGGCCTCGGCATTGCGCACCAGAACGCCCTCACGCGCGCCGCGCCCGGTGCCAACCATGATGGACATCGGCGTGGCCAGTCCCAACGCGCAGGGACAGGCGATGATCAAAACGGATATGGCATTGAGCAGGGCATGGCCGAAGCGCGGCGCGGGACCGACAAAATACCACACGACGAAAGTCACGAGGGATATACCCAACACCAGCGGGACGAACCAGTCCGACACGCGGTCGGCGATGCTCTGGATCGGCGCACGACTATGCTGTGCTGTGGCAACCATTGCCACGATGCGGGCAAGCATGGTGTCGCTGCCGACCGCCCGTGCCTCGATTTCCAGGCTGCCAGTGCCGTTAATGGTGCCACCCGTCACCGCATCGCCCGGTTTCTTCACCACGGGCGCAGGCTCGCCGGTGATCATCGCTTCATCCACACTGGACGCGCCGTTCAGCACCATGCCATCAACAGGGACAGATTCACCGGGCCGAACGCGGAGACGGTCGCCTGTCGCGATATCTTCGACCGCAACATCGTTTTCCTGCCCGTCAGCGCCAATGCGATGCGCCTGTTTCGGCGTGAGATCCAATAGCGCGCGGATCGCGTTGCCGGTTGCGGCGCGAGCGCGCAGTTCCAGGACCTGCCCAACCAGCACGAGTGCCACCACCACGCCCGCGGCCTCATAATAGACCGGAAGGCTGCCGTCAGGCATCCGGAAGGTCGCGGGGAAGGCGTCGGGAAAGATCGTTGCCACGAGGCTGTAGCCAAAGGCCGCACCCACGCCGAACATGATCAGGGTGAACATGTTGAAATGGCCGGTGCGTAGTGAGGCGAGACCGCGCTGAAAGAACGGTAACCCGGCCCAGCAGACGGCAGGCAGCGTGAGCGCGAGTTGCACCCATGGCGACAGCACAGGCGGCACAAGATGCAGACCGACATCGCCTCCCATGGCGATGAGCATGAGCGGAATGGCAAGCACCCCGGCCACGATCAGGCGGCGCGTAAAATCCCTGAGTTCGGGATTTTCCTCATTGTGCCCGGTCGGATCCTCCGGCTCCAGCGCCATGCCACAGAGCGGGCAGTCTCCGGAGTGATCCTGCCGGATCTGCGGATGCATGGGACAGGTCCAGATTGTGTGGTTTCCGGCAAGAGAGGGCATTTCGTTCGTGGACGTATGATGGTCATGGCCGGTATTGCTGCCCGATTTCTGACCATGTTCCATTGCTGGCATCGCCGGAGCATTACCAGTTTTCTCTGCAGGTTCCAGCGCCATGCCGCACTTAGGGCATTTTCCCGGATGCGTTTCCCTGATTTCCGGGTGCATCGGACAGGTCCACGCCGTCTGGCCTGCCAGGGACTGGTCATGGGTAATGGACGCCTCGTCCGCCACGAAAGCTGCGGGGTCTGCCCCGAATTTCCGCTGGCAGTGTTCACTACAAAAATAATAATCGTGTCCATCATGCAGCGTGTGAAATTTTGCTGTCACAGTATTCACACTCATGCCACAGACCGGATCATGTACGGTCCTGGGCACCATCATCTGCCGATCATCCTGTCTGGTATCCGTCATGCGTGTTGCCCCGATGGAAGCGGCTGAATTTCAGACTGCGATGGAACAGGCATTGAAACCATGTCACAGCACAGACAATGAAACGACCACTTTGTCGAGACAGTTGCCCGCATACCGGTGATCCCCCAAAAGAGCATACATTCAGCGATTACATGATCGTCAGCAGGCATTGACCTACGTCGCTGTTACAATCAGTGTCTGGAATGAACGTAATCTTAGCTTCTGGACTGATGACCGACCTTATTCGAGACCTCATTCTTCGCTGGCGGGACGATCCGGCAGCAACCTATCAGAGCTGGTTTTTATGGGACGAGCGTATCAAGAACTTTCGCTCCATCCGCAGGGGGCTGCAGCAGGTTGTCACCGAGATTGCCGCTGGTACGTTCGGGGTCGCCTATCGTGGCTCCTCACTGGAAACAGTTGTTCATTCGATTGCGGAGCAGCGTCAGATTTTCAAGGGGGCAGATCATGCGTTCCTTTGGAAGCCGAAGCTACGAATTCCAGATATCTACGAGAATCCCGTCAACCAGAAAGCGTTCGGTCAGCTTCTCGATACCTGTCTGTGCTGCAATACTGAAGAGCACGTGGTTTCGGCCATTCATGCGATTGATGCTCGCAAGATAAAGGGACTGGGACCAGCCGTCGCCAATCTGCTGTATTTTCTGCATCCGACAATCATGCCGCCGTTCAACACGGCGATCGTGAAGGGCTATAACGCTCTGACCGGATCGAAGGTGAAACTGGGGCGATGGGAAGAGTATCTCGCCATGCGGCAGGGAATCCTGAAGCTGAATGCGACCTATCGTTCACTGCTTTCCAATGATCTGGGCGCCATCGGAGGACTGCTGTTTGACCTCGGTAGCGGACGCTATACAGCGCCACCTCTCGAGGATGACGAAACCGCGCGAAAGCTTTGGGAAGCCGATCTCCATCAGGTAAGGGAGCAGAGCGCGAAAGAAGCCCGGATCCTCGCCGCGGAGCGGGAAACGGATCATACCCATACCGAGATTCAGGGCTGGCTTCGTGATCTGGGGCTTTCCCTGGGGTATGATGTCTGGATTGCGGCCAATGATCGCAGTCGTCCATGGCAGGACGGTAAATTGGGAGATGGCTGCCTGTCGGTGTTGCCAGGGTTCACGACAGAAACGCAGGGAGCGGAATCCGTGCGCCTGATCGATGTCCTGTGGCTGGACCAGGAAAGCCGCAGGATTGTTGCAGCATTCGAGGTCGAACATTCAACGACCATCTATTCCGGTATCGTGCGGATGCTGGATCTTGCTCTCGGGTCAGAGGCGCAGGCCCTGGAGGGCCTGTTCCTTGTTGCGCCGGACAAGCGGGAAGCCGATGTGCGGGAACAGTTGAAGCGGCCGGCCTTCAGCAGGATCGCCGACCTGAAAGTCCGGTATCTGCCTTATGGGGCGCTTGAGAAGGATCGTGAGGCAATCGAGCGTTTTGGTCATGGGATGAAGCCTATTCAGGCAATATCCCATCTTCTTACCCCAGCGTGATGTTGATGACAGCAATGAGCGGTACAATATCTGTTTCAGAGCGGGCAGAGAAATCGGGGCAGCTTCCCTCTCTGTCCCGAACGTCTTTTGCCATACGATGTCCGCTTATCGGAACCCGGAGCGGTCCTGTTATACTACCAGGTGGGGAGATCGAAGAATCGTTGATTGAAGGTATTATGTCCTGATTTTGGGCTTAACGAGCAAGTATTGATGGTTCTGGGTGATGACTTTCGCTCTGCGCCTGGGGCAGAACGGGGAGCATTATAGGCTGGTTTTCTACGCGGCGGCGCTGATCCGCTCCAGAAACAGAAAGCGGCGCATGTTGTAGACGATATTGGCCAATCGGCCGCTGCCGTCGCGCAATGGTTTTCGGTCGTCTCGGCACAACCCGTACCCGAACATGATGGCCGTCTCATCATCGCCCGTCAGGCAGCCGATGCTTATATGCACCGCAGCAAGGCTGAGAACACACTGCGCACCTGTCGCGCCGCCGTCCGGTCCTGGTGTCGCTGGGCCTGCCCTTCAGGAAACGTCCGCGCCTGCGGACTCAGCACCACCTGACCTGCCTGTCGTCCCGCCATCGTTCTGCTCCCGTCATTGCGACAGGAGCATCATCTAATGATGCTTATTTCAGTTTCAGATGACGAGGAGGAAAGAGTTCTTCGTTCTCTGGAATTGATGCTCGCAAAGGAAACGCCGAACAATTTCATGTAGAGTAAGCGCTAACTGAAATCGAGACGGCAAAAATCCACTTTTCCGTTTACATCTCAGTATTCTTAATGTCTCGAATGAAGGCGGCTGTCGCCTTTTCCTCGCATCTCGCCCACATATGTGCTAATGTGGGTTTGTGCTTCATGGGAGGGATATATCATGAGCCGACTGACCATTGATATGACGGATCAGCAGCACCAGAGCCTGAAAGCACTGGCGGCGCTACAGGGCAAGACGATCAAACAGTATGCTGTTGATTTTCACTGAGAACTGACCCGGGTTTTTCATCAGGAATTGACCCAGCCAGATGCTATTTCAGGCATAGTGAGGCGGGCGGTCAAGAAGAGGATCTGTCCTTTTTGTTTTTTGACGCGGCGGTGCTGGCGCGGAACCTGTAGCTGTCATTTCCTGTCTCGAGGATATGACAGTGATGGGTCAGCCGATCGAGGAGCGCCGTCGTCATCTTCGGGTCACCAAAGACATCACCCCATTCACTGAAGCTGAGATTGGTTGTGATGATGACACTGGTGCGCTCGTAGAGGCGGCTGAGCAGATGGAACAGCAGGGCGCCCCCTGATGCACTGAAGGGGAGATAACCGAGTTCATCAAGGATCACGAGATCCAGGCGGAGCAGCCTGTCGGCAATCTGCCCGGCCCGGTTGGCGATCTTTTCCTGTTCGAGCGCATTGACCAGGTCGACCGTTGACCAGAAGCGCGCCTTCTTGCGGTGATGGGTGATCGCCTGGATGGCCAGCGCGGTCGCCAGGTGGGTTTTCCCGGTTCCCGGGCCGCCGATCAGCACGACATTTTCAGCACGCTCGATGAAGTCCCCGCCATGGAGCTGGCGGATCATGGGCTCGTTGACCTGCGTATCGGCAAAGGAGAACCCGGACAGGTCCTTGTAGGCGGGGAACCGGGCGGTCTTTGTCTGGTAGGCGATGGAGCGGACTTCGCGTTCGGCCAGTTCCGCCTTCAGGAGCTGCGAGAGGATGGGGATGGCCGCCTCGAAGGCGGGCGCGCCCTGCTCTATGAGGTCAGCCGTGGCCTGGGCCATGCCATACATCCGCAATCCACGGAGCATGACGACAAGTGAAGCAGCAGCAGGATCATGACGCATGGTGGCTGTCCCTTCGCAGAATGTCATACCGCCCTGTATCGGCGCACGGTTCGTGTTCGAGCACCAGGGCCTGTGGGGCATCAAGCCGGGGAACCACGGTTCTCCTGGCATCGATCAGGCGATGAAGCGTATTGAGAACATGGGTCTTGGTCGCCACGCCGTCTTCAAGTGCCAGTTCAACCGCGCAGAGGACAGCCTGCTCATCATGCTGCAGCACAAGGGCCAGGATTTCAGCCATTTCCCGGTCGCCTCCAGGTCGCCTGAGCAGTTGATCCTGCAGGGTCCGGAAGGCGGCTGGCAATTTGGCAAACGGCGCGCCATTGCGCAGGGCGCCCGGTTTGCGCTGGATGACCGCCAGATAATGCCGCCAGTCATACACCGTGCGGCCTGGCACGCCATGCGAACGCGTGATGATCCGGTCATGCACGCACAGAACCTGCCCTTCGGCGATAACGCGCAGCCTGTCGGGATAAACCCGCAGGCTGACCGGACGATTGGCAAAGGAAGCCGGCACGCTGTAGCGATTGCCTTCGAACTGGATCAGGCAGGTTGGTGAGACGCGCTTGGTCTGTTCGACAAACCCGTCAAAGGGACGCCCCGGCACCATGAGGTGAGGACGCTCGGCTTGCATGGACTTCGGAGACGCTGTGCGGCAATTCAGCATGCTGCAGCCGTTCCCAACAGTCCAGGCAGCGGGCTTCCAGCCAGGCGTTCAGCGCCCCCAGATCAGGAAAGGCAGGCAGATCCTGCCAGATCTGGCGCCGGGCATCCTGCACGGTCTTCTCGATCTGCCCTTTCTCCCATCCGGCTGCCGGATTGCAGAAGGTCGCCTCGAACAGATAATGGCTGGCCAGGGCCATGAAGCGCAGATTGACCTGACGTGCCTTGCCCGACCCAATCCGGTCCACGGCGGTCTTCATGTTGTCAAAAATACCCCGCCGCGGCACGCCACCGAGCACGCGGAAGGCCTCGGTAAGCGCATCGAAAAGCATCTCGTGGGTCTGCAGGGGATAGGCCCTGAGTATGAAGGCCCGGCTGAAGGACAGTTTGGTGTGGGCAACCTGCAGCTTGACGCGATGCCCGGCAATCACCGCCCAGTCCTCGCCCCAGTCGAACTGGAAGGCTTCCCCGGGCTGGAAGCATAGGGGCACGAAAACACCCCGACCCGTTGTCTGGCGTGCCTGGCGCTGTTCGTGTTTCCACTGCCGGATGAAAGCGGCCACCCGTCCGTAGGACCCATCATAACCCAGCGCCACAAGGTCTTCATGCAGTCGTCGCGCCGTGCGCCGGTTCTTGCGGGGGCGAGCGGCTTCCAGGACCAGCCATCCCCTCAGCCTGTCAGCAAACGGGTCCAGTCGGCTGGGACGTTCGGGAACCTGAAACCGTGGTTCAATACTCTGTGCCCGGAGATATTTCCGGATCGTATTGCGTGACAGTCCCGTCCGGCGTTCGATCTCGCGGATCGGAAGATGATCCCGGCAGTGCCACCGACGGATCACACTCAGAAGCTCCATGTCAATCACTCCTCAAACCCCCAGCAGATGCTGCCGGGGAGTGTGAAGGCATGGGTCAAATCTCGATGAAAATTTCCGCCCTACCCGGGTCAGTTCTCAGTGAAAATCAACACCCACGACTATTACTACCCTTCACTTACGCATTTCCCCTGTCCGAGCCTGAACACAGATGCGATCAGCGGTCCGCAGTGCAAGAGCCGTAATTGTCAGTGACGGATTGACACCACCCGTTGTTGGAAACACCGATCCGTCACAGATCCACAGATTGGGAATGTCCCAGCTTCGGCAATCCGCGTCGACCACGCTGGTTTCCCGATCGAACCCCATCCGCGCGGTGCCGGCCAGATGGTTGGTGTCATTCTCCTGCCGCCACAGGTCCCTTACCCCCACCAGTTCCAGGCTGCGTTGCATTTCCCCCAGCGCGTGCTGGATCATGGCCTTGTCATTATCGTGCCAGGAATAGGTCACCCGCGCGATGGGCAGGCCGTACCGGTCGGTCTCATCGGCCAGCGTGACCCGGTTATCTGGATGCGGCAGCATTTCCCCCACCATCTTCAGCCCGACCTGATGATTGTAATCCCCCATCTTTTCACGCAATGCCGCCCCCCACAGCCTGCGGGAAGCGGACATGGCAGCTGACCATTCAACCGGCAGCGGCCCCTGTGCCATCCAGCAGTAGCCGCCGTGGAAATCCTTCCTGTCGTTATAGTTCCAGTGCTCGGTAATGGTCAGGGAGGGCGGTCCCTTGTTCCACCGCACCATGACATCCATCACGCCGTAGACCGCCTGATTGGACTGCGTCATCAGGTAGCGCCCCACCAGGCCGGAACTGTTGGCCAGCCCGTTGCGGAACCGATCGGTGGCGGAGTTGAGCAGCAGGCGTGGCGTCTCGATCGCATAACCTGCCACGATGACATTCCGGGCCGCCTGAAAATGCCATGCGCCATTGCGATGATAATGCACGCCACAGGCCCGGCCCGCCGCATCGACCGCAATGCGCCCGACCATTGCCAGATCGCGGATCTCCGCCCCCGCAGCAAGGGCGCGCGGGATGTAGGTGACAAGCTGGCTCTGCTTGGCATTGGTCGCACAACCAACCCGGCAGAAGCCACGGTACACGCATGAAGGTGAATCCCCCCGGGGGGCCGAAACTGTTGCCAGCGGTGTTTCCGACCATTGATAGCCCATGGCCTCCGCCCCCTGTGCCAGCACTTCCGCCGCCCCATTGATCTCATGTGCCCGGTAGGGATAGCGTGGGCGTTTTGGTCCCCATGGGTAGGAAACCGGCCCGGCAATGGCCAGATCGCGCTCTGCCCGGGCGTAGTAATGCCACATCTCACGCCAGTCGAGCGGCCAGTCCGCGCCGTAACCCAGCAGGGTACGCGACCTGAACCATTCCGGCCGGAAGCGGAGCGAGACCATGGCATAATGCACTGTTGATCCGCCAACCGCCCGCCCGCTGTTGTTGGCCCCCATTTTTAGCGGATTGGCACCATCCACCAGCCGTTCATCCATCCAGAACAGCTGACTCTGGCTGGTCTCATCGGATGCAAAATCCTCCAGTGGCCGGAAATAGGGTCCGGCATCGAAGCCGATGACCGAATATCCACGCTCCGCAAGGCGTGCGAGCAATGGTCCCCCGCCTGCCCCCGTACCGATCACCACGAAGTCCACGGTTTCACGCTGCGGGTATTCGCGCATCGGTACCCAGCCGCCGGAATGAAAGACATCCGGTGCACGGCCATGGGTGGCCCTTGGTGTGGTCAGGGGATTATCGTACACGCCTGTTCTCCCTGCCTGCGCGCGCTTCCTCCCCCGGTCCGGCTTCTACCGGTTCCCACGGGTCACGGCGGTTATTGCGCATACGTACGTAGCCGCGCGGACTGGCGGGACCGCCGAAACCGATTTCGTTCCAGCTTGTGGGATGGGCGTAATAGGCTGCGATGATGTCGCCCATTATGTGTTCGGAAAAGAACAGCGCCGCATCCAGGTCTCCCCATGCCGGCGCATTGATCCAGCCACCCTCCGCGCGCTGTAGCAGGTCATCCCGTTGTGCGATGGTCAGGTGATGGAAAGCCGTGCCGTGAAGCTGCCGGGCCTCGGCCTCGAACGCCGCCAGTCCCTGCCGCCATGCCTCGCGCTGCGGTGGCAGGGCCGCGTTGCGGAACCCGTTGCGGGCATCAGCCTGCAACCTCTGGTCGATATAGGCGGCCAGCGGCACGGGCGGGCGGTTTTTCGGCTGGGGAATGATGCGATCACAGATTGCAACCAGCGTGTCCCACTCGATCCGTGAAAGGAAACGTGGTTCACGCGGCACGCCAAGGCGGGCATCCATGACCCTGCGGGTTGCCTCGTTCCACGATGGCGAATGTCTTTTGCCCAGCACGTCATAACCGGGATAGCGGTCGCGTTCAGTCATAGGGATGGTCCTCCAGCAGGCCAAGTGCCGCAAGCCCAGCAAGCGCCAGGCCGGTAAACGCCGGGGGGGCCGGAATGGGCGGTCCATTAAGGATATTCTGCTGCCAGTTGCGCCAGCCGCCCATGTCACGTCCCACGCCAATGGCATGGAAGGCGGTACCGGACAGACCAAGAATGGCCGTGGCACGCAGCCACCAGCGCGTGACGCGCCGCGTGATGCCCGCCGGGCCAAGCGCGCTCCGCCCCAGAACCAGGGCGGCGACAGGTGGCATGGTAACCGGCAGATACATGAACGGATCATGAAAACCGCCGCGAAAATGCAGCAGGGCCGCCTCGCCCACGGTTCCGGTTATGCCAAGGCCCGATACCACACCCACGACACGCCCGGCGGGCAGGCCCCATATCATGGGCGCCTGTCCGGGCGGGGTTTCACGCACCCGTTCCGACAGGTAACCAAGCAGACCGGAAAGCCCGATGGCCATGGGCGCGCCGAGGGGGGCGCCATAAAACAGGTTCTGCCACGAAAAGCCGCCCGCCTTCCTGCGCACGTTGAACAGGTGGAAACCGGTACCAACAAGACCGACAATGCCGGTCAGCGCATAGACCGTATCGCGCACCACGTGCGGTGTCTGGCGCGTATCCATCGTGCCATGCGCACTGACACCCAGCGCCATGGCGGCGGTCACCAGCGGCGTGAACATCGCCCTGTTCTGAAATTGCCCACGATAATGCTCCACCGCGCTGTCAAACAGGACAGAGGCCGCAAGGGTACCCGCCGCGTGGTTAAGGCGCCGCGCCGCACGATTGGCGGCAGCAGGATCAGGCACCGGTGCTTTTGCTGGTGAGCGCGTGGCAGGAGGCGGACGGGCATGTGAATGCAATGCCCCGATCAATGCCGCACCGGTCAGCGATCCAAGCAGTGTCAATGCGGTACGTGCCGCGCCACTCGGGCTGGTGGTATTGGCCATCTTCCCGCTCCTCTGTTAGTGGACCGCGAATGGCGCGGCATCAGCGTGCCTGAATGTCAGGCCACAGCCGGGCTGCGTCAGATCCGAGGCAATCCGCCCATCGTGCGGGACCGGCGCGCCATCGAACAGACGCTGTTCAATACGCACATGATCGTGAAACCATTCCAGATGCCGCAGGTTACGCACGGCACATAAGGCATGAAGGTGCAGTGCTGGCGCGCAATGGGCCGAAAACGGGATGTGAAAGGCATCGGCCAGATCAGCTACGCGCAGCAGCCCGCTCACGCCCCCGCAGCGTGTGATGTCTGCCTGGAGCACATCCACAGCATGGCACGCCAATAGCTGCCGGGCCATATCGACATTGTAGATGTATTCACCTGCCGCCAGTTCCATCGGGGCAGGCAGATGGGCGCGTATGGCGGTGAGACCTTCAATGTCATCGGATGAGACTGGCTCCTCGAACCAACATACCCCCCAGGCTTCCATGGCCCTGCGGCCGGATGCGATAGCCGCCTTGACATCCATGGCCCCATTGGCATCCATGAACAGCGCGGCATCACCGATTGCACGCCGTGCAATTTCAAGCCGGTGCAGGTCACGGGCCGGGTCGGTACCAACCTTGATCTTGACGGCACGGCATCCAGCGTCGCGCACCCACCGGTGGAGCTGCTGTGCAAGCTGCTGGTCCGAATAGGTGGTGAACCCGCCACTGCCGTAAATTTCGATATGATCACGCCATGCCCCCAGCAGGGTCGCCAGCGGCAGGTCCAGTAATTTTGCCTTCAGGTCCCATACCGCCGTATCGACAGCCGAGATTGCATTGGCCGCCATGCCTGCACGCCCCATATTGCGCACGGCTGCCTGAAGGGCGTCCCACAGTTTTGTCGGGGCAAACGGGTCGCTCCCCACAATCCGGTGCTTCAGCGCGCCTTCTATCAGGCGCGCTACCGCGGCATCGGAATAGGTATAGCCAAGGCCGGTACAGCCCCCCGCCGTAACGTGCACAACAATGACTGTCGTGGCCGACCATGCCATCGTGCCGTCGGCTTCCGGGCTGTCGGTAGGGAGTGTAAAGGCCTGCGCCGTGATGCCGTCGATCTGTAAATCCGGGCGCCTCACGATTTTCCTGCGGGCAGGAAGGACGCCAGCATTTCCTTTGCCGAACCCAGTATGACACTGGCCCGCTCCGGTTCCGTGGGTAGTGAGGTCAGGAAGGCCTTGGCCTGCTGCAGGGTGATGTGTGGAGGCAATGGCGGCACATTGGGGTCGGTGCGGGCCTCCAGAATGACCGGGCGATCGGCGCTCAGGGCTTCTTCCCATGCGGTGGCGACGCGTGCGGGGTCGTCAACATAAATACCCTTCAGCCCCAGCAGTTCGGCATACCGATGATAGGGAAAATCAGGGATGGACTGGGTTGATTCCGTCTTGCCCTTGCCAAGCTGGATGCGTTCTTCCCATGTCACCTGATTGAGATCCTGATTATTCAGCACCAGGACGATCAGCCGGGGATTGGACCATTGCTTCCAGTATTTGGAAATCGTGATCATGACGTTCAGGCCATTCATCTGCATGGCCCCGTCGCCCATGCAGGCAATGACCGTGCGTTCGGGATAGGCCATCTTGCCTGCCATGGCGTAAGGCGTCCCTGCACCCAGCGATGCAAGGCCACCCGACAGCGATGCTTTCATGCCTCGCCGTATTTTCAGGTCGCGCGCATACCAGTTGGCAACGGAGCCGGAATCAGCGGTGATGATGGCGTTTTCGGGCAGACGTGGCGAAAGTTCCCAGAACACGCGCTGCGGGTTGAGCGGCCGGGCGCTGGTCATGGCACGGGCTTCCAGCACTTTCCACCACTGGGTCACTTCTTTTTCAATATGGGCGCGCCATGAGCGGTCACTATTGTGATGAAGCAACGGGATCAGGGCGCGTAATGTCGCAGCGCTATCGCCCTGCAGGTTGACCTCCATCGGGTAACGCAGGGACAGATTGGCACCATTGATGTCGATCTGCACCCCGCGTGCGTGACCGGGTTTTGGCAGGAATTCGCTGTAAGGGAACGATGACCCCACCATAAGGAACGTGTCGCATTCCTTCATCAGATCCCATGACGGCTTCGTGCCCAGCAGTCCGATCGAACCGGTGACGAAGGGCAGTTCATCCGGCACGGCGGCCTTGCCCAGCAGCGCCTTGGCAATCCCTGCCCCAAGGATTTCCGCGATCTGGAGCAACTGGTCCGTTGCCTCCAGCGCACCTGCGCCAGCAAGGATCGCAACCTTTTTGCCTGCATTGAGTATTTCGGCCGCGGCGCGCAGGCCTGCCTCCTCGGGCACCTTGCTGCCGACTGTCGTGCCAATGCCGGTATGGGTCGAACCATGAGCCATTGGCGGGTCAGCATAGGGCAGTTCCTGCAGATCGTTGGGCACGATCACGACCGTGGGCGCGCGCTTGTCGCGTGCGATCCGCACGGCCCGGTCCAGCGCATGGCGCATCTGCGATGGTTCGGTCACGGTGACAATGTATTCGCACGCCACGTCCTTGCACAGCGACTGCAGGTCCACTTCCTGCTGGTAATTCGTGCCAATCGCCGTGCGGGCCTGCTGGCCCATGATCGCCACCACACCGACATGGTCCAGCTTGGCATCATACAGCCCGTTCAGCAGGTGAATGGCACCGGGGCCGGACGTTGCAAAACATAGCCCCACCTGCCCGGTAAACTTGGCATGGGCCGTTGCCATGAACGCCGCCATTTCCTCATGTCGCACCTGAACGTATTCAACGTGGCCTGCATCCACTTCACGTTGCAGGGCCACGTCTATTCCGCCTGCCCCATCGCCCGGATAACCGTAGGCACGTCTGAGGCCCCATTCCTGAAGGCGCTTCCATAAGAATTCGCTGACATTCATTTCGGGGGTCTCCTGTCGGATTCATCTGGCTAACGCCGAAAATTCGAAGGGGTTGCCTCTTTTTTCCGTTGGGTATGACGTAACCAGTCGCACGCAGGATGCGTACGACACCCCCGTATGATCGTCTGCAGACAGAATAGTTTTAAAGAAACAGTCAAAAGAATCGGTTGTTCATGCTGAATATGAACAATCGGTACCTGTCATGCGCAGGAATTATTATGTGAACAGAGTGTCTGACATCAGATATGAATGGCATGAGGCAACCGGAGACAGGTTCCCGCCCTCCCCTTCTTACCGACAGGAAGGATATGCCATCTCATATATATATCCGACCTCACGCAGCGGCATGCCGGTTTACGCTCATCCCGGCGATGCGCGTCAGTTTCTGGTCGGCGGATTTTTCTTCTTCAAGTGTGTGTTCCAGAACAGTCGCGCAGTCGGCACGGCCAAGCTGCCGGGCATAGGCGATGAGGCTTCCGTAACGGGTTATTTCATAATGCTCGACCGCCTGGGCTGCGGAGAGCATGGCGGCATCACGGACCTCGGGGTCATCGCAGTCGCTGATTATGTCCTTTGCCTCGGCGAGGATTCCATCCATTGCCTGACAGGTCACGCCCTTGACGGGCTGGCCATGCATCTGGAACACCTGCTCGAGCCTGCGGACATGTTCCTGCGTTTCCGTCAGGTGATGCTGGAACGCAGTCTTCAGTTCCGGTTCAGTGGCTTCTTCCGCCATCGTGGGCAGATTCTTGACGATCTGGTTTTCGGCATAATAGATGTCCTGAAGGGTATGCACGAACAGGTCATCGAGGGTCTTTATCGGTTTTGAAAACAGGCCCATTGATTTTCTCCATTCTCGAAAAGATGCCGCTCGCCTGATCGGCGCACAGTAGTCGATGCGTTGACCGGAGCATTCAGATTCCGGGTGACGGCAGCAGATTGCTGACGTCCCCGGTATTCAACACGATGTCAGGTGTTCTTGTGGCTCTGCTGGCCAGCTTTTACATGCTGTTCATGCGTGCCGCCCCGGGTGCCGGTGCCGTGTTCACCCTCGCTCTTCTCACCGTGCGATGTGCCGGTGTTCTTGTGGCTCTGTTCGCCAGCCTTGACATGCTGTTCATGTGTGCCGCCCCGGGTGCCGGTGCTGTGGGTACCCTCGTTTTTCTCACCTTGCGACGTGCCGGTGTTCTTGTGGCTCTGTTCGCCGGCCTTGACGTGCTGTTCATGGCTGCTGCCCTGATTTGCCATTTTTCCATTCCTTTTTTGCTGATAGGGAACGGTCACTTATTCTGACCGTCACATGACAAACCATCTGGCCCGAATGCGGTTTCAAAGATTCAGCAAAAAGTTTACTTTTTGAACTAAAACAAACGGAGTCGACTATATATAATATGTTTATATTATTATTTATAAATATTTAAATTAAATATTATTATGTAACTGAATATGAAAGCCGTGAGCATTCCAATACAGGCTGATATAAAGAACGCCTTCATGCGCAAGCCGTGGGATTACCTTTAACGGGTAGCACCGGTCTTTACCTGTGTGACACAAGCCTATACCCACGCTTGCCGGATAGGCCGCTCCAGGTGCGTTTGCAATATCATGACCGAAAAACTTTTGTACAACAGTTCCGGTATTTACCTGATGTATATTGATATGGGCTCATTCTCCCGACATCGAGAATAAAGAAACATCGGCCATGGTGATGGCCGCCAGCCAGACGCCGCGCCAGGGAAAATTTTAGCCATCCCTTTTCATGCATTAAGGCGCAACCGGCAGCCCCGTGATGCCTTAAACCCTGTAACGACCCAGACAAAACCAGATACCCCCGGAGCGATTTCCCATGACCCGTGAGTCTGTCGCCGTCCCGTGTCACCTCCAGATCAATGGCCAGGACTACTCTGCTGGCCTGCCGCCATCCGTCACGTTACTTGATCTGCTACGTGAGCGGCTTGACCTGACCGGCACGAAAAAGGGGTGCGATCATGGCCAATGTGGTGCCTGCACCGTGCTGGTGGATGGAAAACGGGTCAAAAGCTGCCTCATCCTTGCTGTCTCGATCCCGGATGCCACGGTCACAACCATCGAGGGGATCGCTCAGGATGGTCGGTTACACCCGATGCAGCAGGCCTTCATTGATGCGGATGCCTTCCAGTGCGGTTACTGCACGCCGGGGCAGATCATGTCGGCCATCGCGCTGCTGGAGGAAAGCCATGTCCATTCCCGCGCGGAAATCCGCGAGTTCATGAGCGGCAATCTATGCCGCTGCGGCGCTTATAACGGGATCATCGACGCCATCGAACGGGTCGTGAGCCAGCAGCACCGTAACCAGGCGGGAGAGGCTGCATGAGAAGTTTTTCGTATTCCCGCCCCACCTCCTTCGAGGAAGCCTGCCGCAATGCCGGACACACGCGCTTCCTTGCAGGCGGAACGAACCTGATCGACCTCATGAAGTCGGATGTTGAACGCCCGGCCCATGTCATCGATATCAAATCCCTGCCGATGCACCATATCGCGGACCGGCCCGATGGCGGGCTCCATCTTGGCGCACTTGTAACCAATGCCGATACGGCGGCCCATCCCCTTGTGGTTGAACGGTACCCCCTGCTCGCCTCGGCCATCCTTGCCGGTGCCAGTCCACAGATCCGCAATATGGCCACCAATGGCGGCAACCTGAACCAGAGGACACGCTGCCACTACTTTTATGATCCCACCATGGCGTGCAACAAGCGTTCGCCCGGCACGGGATGCGCCGCACGGGGCGGTCGCAACCGCATCATGGCCGTTCTGGGCACCAGTGATGCCTGTATCGCCACCTTCCCGTCCGACATGTGCATTGCCCTCGCTGCCCTCAACGCCACGATCAACCTGCACGGCCCGGATGGCGAACGCACGGTTGGCGTGCGTGACTACCACTGCCTGCCCGGTGATACGCCATGGCGCGACAATATCCTGCAACCGGGTGAAATCGTGACCGCCATCGACCTGCCGCCCGCACCGTTCGGTCCGCACCATACCTATCTCAAGGTGCGTGACCGGCTGTCCTTTGCGTTTGCCATCGTCTCGGTGGCCGTGGGCCTGTGCATGAAGGACGGTCGGATCGAACGCGGCAGCATCGCGCTGGGTGGCATGGGTACGAAGCCGTGGTGCGTGCCCCACGCCGAGGCGCTGCTTGAGGACCAGTTACCGTCGCATTCGCTTTTCCGCGATGTTGCCGAGCGATTGCTGCACGGGGCCGTGGCGGACCGTGACAACACCGCCAAGATCCGGCTCGCACCGCGCGTGATCGAACGTGCGTTGTGGCAGGCCGCAATCGGCACGCCGCAATCCCAGACCGACAAGGCCATTCGCTGAAGGATACGTAGCCATGAACGTCATATCCACGCATATCGGGCAGCCTGTTTCGCGGATCGATGGTGTTGCGAAAGTCACCGGTCAGGCGAAATATGCTGCCGAGGCCCACCCGCCGGGCATGCTGTATGGCGTCGTTGTCAACAGCCCCATCGCACGCGGACGGATTGAAACCATTCACGACGCCGAGGCGCGACAGGTTCCCGGCGTGATCGAAGTCATGACCCACCTCAACCGTCCCCATGCCGCATTGTTCGAAAAATCGTACATGGACGGCCTGGGCGTACCTGGTGTGCCCTACAGGCCGCTGCATGACGGTGAAATCCACTTCAACGGGCAGCCCGTTGCCGTCGTCCTTGCCGAAACATTCGAGGCCGCACGTGAAGCGGCCATGGTGGTCCGGGTCGATTATGAACGATGGCCGCACAATGCGGATTTCGAAGTCGCGCTGCATCAGAAATACATGCCATCCAAAACACGTAGCAATTACGTGCCGCCCAAACCCCGCGGCGACGCTGCCGCAGCCTATGCGCTGAGTGCGGTAAAAATCGAGGGTCGCTATCATCTGGCCCCCGAACACCACAACCCGATGGAAATGCACGCCACGACCGCCATCGTGGAAGATGACGGCACGTTCACGGTCTGGGACAAGACACAGGGTCCGCAGGCGGTACAGGCCTATCTGGCAAGCGCCCTTTCCCTGTCAAAAGATCAGGTGCGTGTGCGTAATCCTTATGTAGGCGGCGCATTCGGTTCGGGCCTGCGGGCGGTGTACAACGTCTTCCTTGCCACGCTGGCGGCAGAAATGCTGAAACGAGCAGTGCGCGTGACCCTGACGCGATCGCAGATGTTCACTCACGCCTTCCGCCCCGAAGCCGTCATGGATATTGCCCTTGGCGCCAGCCGGGACGGCACCCTGCAGTCCATGATTGTCAAAGGCGTGACCGATACGTCGCGCTTCGAGCATAATATAGAAAATATCGTGATCTGGGGGCTGATCAATTACAAATGCCCGAACGCCACGGCTGATTACAAGGTCGCACCGCGTGACACCTATACGTCCAGCGACATGCGCGCACCGGGGGCTGCAACCGGCGTCAACCTGCTGGAAATGGCTATTGATGAGATGGCCTATGCCTGCAGCATGGACCCGCTGGCATTCCGTCTGCACAATTATTCCGATATTGACGCCATGCATGACATGCCCCTGACCAGCAAGGCGCTGCGGGACGCAATGGCCCAGGGCGCGCAGCATTTTGGCTGGCATGACCGTTCCATGATGCCCGGCAGCATGCGTGATGGCAGGGAACTGATCGGCTGGGGCATGGCAACGGGCATATGGGATGCCATGTTCTCCCCTACTTCTGCCCGCGCCCGACTGGGTCAGGATGGACGCCTGCATATTGCCACGGCGGCTTCCGATATTGGCACCGGGACCTATACCATCCTGGCGCAGACTGCGGCCGAGGCGTTCGGCATGCCGCTTGACCGGATTGATGTCGAACTGGGGGATTCCACCCTGCCGGAATGCCCGACAGAGGGCGGATCATGGACGGCGGCCTCCGCCGGGGCGGCTGTATGGCTTGCATGTCTCAGCCTGCGCAGGAAACTGATCGACATGCTCGCCAGAAGTGAAAATGCCCCGCCATGGGTAAAGCAGGACACCGTGACGCTGGAAGGCGGCATTCTACATGACATGACTGAAAACGGGCCGGTCAGTCTCTCCCTGCCTGATGCCCTGTCCCTTGCAGGCTACGACGCGCTTGAAGCTGAAGAAACCGCGAAACCGGGACTGCGGGGAAAAATCAGCCAGATGCGCAAGGCGCGTTTCACGCACAGCGCGGTGTTCTGCGAGGTGCGCGTGGACCCGGAACTGGACACCGTACGCGTGACCCGTCTGCTCAATGCCGTTGCCGCCGGGCGGATCATGAACCCGAAAACAGCCGCAAGCCAGATACGTGGTGCCATGGTGATGGCGACCGGCATGGCGCTGCATGAAGAATCCCTGATGGATGAGCGCGTCGACCGTTTCATGAACCACAATTTTGCCGAATATCACATCCCCGCCCATGCCGATATTCCGGACATGGACGTGCTGTTCGTGAATGAACACGATGATGAAGTCAGTCCCCTTGGCGTCAAGGGTATTGGGGAAATCGGCATGTGCGGGACGGCGGCCGCCATTGCCAACGCCATTTTCCATGCGACCGGCAGGCGGTACCGCAATCTGCCCATCATGCCGGGTGCCTGAACCTGCAAGGCGGATGAAGGAGACGTTGGGATGAGTCTGGAACGCTTTCTGCACGGTGGCCGCTGGCTTCACGTCTGTGTAGATATGCAGAACATGTTTCGTGAAAAAACACCGTGGCATGCGCCCTGGATGGCCCGCGTCTTGCCAAATGTGGTCTCCATTGCACGGCGGTATAGGGACAGGACCATTTTTACGCGCTTCATTCCCCCGCTGCGTGCTGATGAAGCGCCGGGGGCGTGGCGGGAATATTATGAGCACTGGCACCAGATGACGCGTGCTGAACTTGATCAGAGGTGGTCCCCATTTTTCGGACAGGGCGATAAGCTATCATCTGGCCTGAACGAGGACGGGTTTTATGGGCAAGGTTACGCGGAAGAGGTATGCGGCAGAGTTCAAGTCACGGGTTGCGCTGGAGGCGATCCGTGGGGAACTGACGCTGGCGGAACTGGCTTCGAAACATGGGGTACATCAGACGATGATCGCCCAGTGGAAACGGCAGGCGATCGAGGGGATGGCGGCGACCTTTTCCGGGAAGACGGTGGCTGAGCCCCCGGTCAGCCCAGCTGACGTGGAGAAACTGCACGCGAAGATAGGCGAACTTCTCGTGGAACGGGATTTTTTACGCGATGCCTCTGCTCGGTTGGGCGTGATCAGAGGCGGCAGATGATTGACCCGAAGAGAGCATGCCTGCCGATAATCCGGCAATGCACGCTGCTGCAACTCAACCGGTCGGGCGTCTACTATCGGCCTGTGCCACAGAGCGAAGCCAATCTGGAGCTGATGCGGCTGATCGACGCCCAGTTCCTGGAAACGCCGTATTATGGCTCACGGCAGATGACATGGCATCTGCGCCGCCAGGGACATGAAGTGGGCCGCAAGCGGGTCCGGCGGCTCATGGCGATCATGGGCCTGCGGGCGATCTACCAGAAGCCGCGCACGACCGTGCCCCATCCGGAGCATCGGAAATATCCATATCTGCTACGGGATCTGGTCATCAATCGGCCTGACCAGGTCTGGTGTTCCGATATCACATATATTCCCATGAAACGGGGATTTCTCTATCTCGTGGCGATCATGGACTGGTTCACGCGCAAGGTCCTGTCCTGGCGTCTGTCGAACACGATGGACGTGGAGTTCTGTATCGAGGCGCTACAGGATGCCCTCATGCGCTATGGCGCCCCGGACATTTTCAATACTGACCAGGGGTCGCAATTTACGACACCCCGTTTCAGCGGGATACTGGAAGAGCGTCAGATCCGCATCAGCATGGATGGGCGCGGTCGCTGGCTGGACAACGTGTTCATCGAGCGTCTGTGGCGGTCGCTGAAATACGAATGCGTCTACCTGTACGCGTTCGAGACCGGATCAGAGCTGAGGGCCGGGCTTGGCAGATGGATCGCCCATTATAACGAAAGGCGTCCGCATACGGCGCTGGCTGGACGAACGCCCGATGAGGCGTATCATGACGTGCCGACGCCATCTGGTCCGGGGTTAACCCCGGACCAGATGGCCAACAGCAACGCCGTCAGAAGGGCGGCATAACAACAACCGGGTATAGCTTATCAAGCCCGCAAAACTGTCCGAACGGACGGGACCACCTCAATCATAACGTATTAAAATCACTAAATTAGTTTCCGGTCATGCTCTGATAAATCTAGCGGTATGTAAGTTGGATCAGTAGTGGGGTACTGACTTTCAGTTTTGCTGTTGCTTGGATCGTGATCTACAATGAAAATCTGCTTCAACGAGACGGGCATTTGGCCTGTTCAGCCTTCGGCTGCCGCGGTGTCCAACATTAGAACGTATCTTTAGCACTGACTTGTGCGTCAGGAGGAAGAACGTCCTCATATAGACGTCGGCCGGTTGCCAAACGTCTTTCAAGGGCTTCGATGAAGCCGTCGTAACGCTCGGCGGCCTGCGCCCTGGCGGCAGCAGCCGAGGTTTCCGGCAAAGCTGGCGTCATGATCATCCAGAAACGGATAAACTGGGCCAGTGTCTCAACGGTGATCCCAGTATCGCGCTCCAGTCGGGACAGGCGTTTATCGACACGGTCCAGCCGTCGGGTCAGTGCGGCCTGTCCGGTCCCCTCTTCAGGAGAGAAAAAGACAGACAGAGCCGTCTCGACCACGAGGGAGCCGGACTGACGGCGACGGGTGGCCGTATCACTGACAGCTTTGAACAGATCGGGATCGAGATAGACCGTCATCTGCTGCTTCTTGCGGGAGCGTTTCATGGTCCACCGATCTCCATCCCATCATCACGGTCAATGGCGGCCAGCCGCGCTACCTTCTGAAGATCCATAAAGTCCCGATCCCACCGTGTCGTGCGATTGCCAGCTTCGGGTGATTTCGTCTGCTCCCGCGTGTCATCCCTCTCCGTACGCGGTGGAATATCACTCGGATCGGCGTCCGGTGTGCGCTTGTGACCGGCCCCCAGAGGCGTTTCTTCTTCCTGCGTTGACAGTGGGGGGGCGGCACCATGCACCACCGTCTCGGGCAAGGGACGTCTGGTCCAGTCATCCGGTTGTATCGCGGTCGGTGCTGATATCGTTCCTGGTTGGGGCGGTGGCAGTGCGCGCTCCCGGAAACGGGCATCACTATAATATCGAGCTTTCTTCGCACGAACGGGTGGCGTCCCCGCCGCCATGACAATCTCGTCGGTTGGTGGAAGTTGCATGATTTCACCTGGCGTCAGAAGCGGGCGGGCACTTTCCTGCCGCGAAACCATCAGATGCCCCAGCCAGGGTGACAGGCGATGCCCGGCATAGTTTTTCTGTGACCTGATTTCCGTGGCAGTGCCCAATGCATCTGAGACCCGCTTGGCAGTCCGTTCATCGTTGGTGGCAAAACTGACCCGGACGTGACAGTTATCGAGGATCGAATTGTTCTGACCGTAGGCTTTCTCTATCTGATTCACGCTCTGGGCGATCAGAAAAGCTTTGATGCCGTAACCACCCATGAACGCGAGAGCGCTTTCAAAGAAATCAAGCCGCCCGAGCGCCGGGAATTCGTCCAGCATCATCAGCAGGCGATGGTTATGCTTATGCGCGTTCAGATCCTCTGTCAGTCTGCGTCCGATCTGGTTCAGCATCAGACGGATCAACGGTTTGGTGCGACTGATATCCGAGGGTGGCACGCTGAGATAAAGCGTGGTCGGACGACGCCCTTTGACAATATCCGCAATCCGCCAGGCACAACGCGAAGTGACTTTCGCGACGACCGGATCACGATACAGGCCAAGAAACGACATGGCGGTGGAGAGCACACCAGACCGTTCGTTGGGAGATTTGTTCAGCAGTTCACGGGCGGCGGATGCAACCACCGGATGCGGGCCATCCTTGCCCAGATGCTTCGTCTGCATCATCGCAGCAAGCGTGGCTTCAATTGAGCGTTTCGGATCAGACAGAAGATTGGCAACACCGTAGAGCGTCTTGTCTTTCTCCGCATACAGAACATGGAGGATGGCGCCCACCAGCAGAGAGTGTGATGTTTTCTCCCAATGGTTCCGGCGTTCAAGCGATCCTTCGGGATCGACAAGCACGTCCGCGACATTCTGGGCGTCGCGTACCTCCCACTCCCCCTGCCGGATTTCAAGCAGGGGGTTGTAGGGATCAGAGGCAGGATTGGTCGGATCGAACAGGAGCACGCTGCTGAAACGCGCCCGAAAACCTGCGGTGATCTGCCAGTTTTCTCCCTTGATATCATGGACGATGGCTGATCCCGGCCATGTCAGCAGGGTCGGAATGACAAGCCCCACCCCCTTACCGGAACGGGTCGGCGCGAAACACAGGACATGTTCAGGACCATTATGACGGAGATAATCCCGTCCATACTGCCCGAGAATGACCCCATCGGGATCGAGCAATCCGGATTGCTGCAATTCCTCACGGCTGGCCCAGCGTGCGCTTCCATAGGTTGCGGCCCGTCTTACCTCACGAGCCCGACGAATGGAAAGCGCGACCGCTGCCACAACAGCCAGTACGCCGCCACTACCGGCGATCCACCCGCCCTGATTAAAAATATCCGGGGCATAGGCGTCGTAGACATACCACCACCAGAAAACCATGGGGGGCCAGTAGACAGGCCAATGATGCGCAAGCGTGAATCAGGGCTGACCAAGCTGGGGCTGAAAGCCCAGTTTCCACGCCACCCATTGCGTCGCCATCCACCATGACAGGATGATCATGAGCAGGACGACGCTCACCTGCCCCCATAAAATCCGTGATCCGGACATAGTGCTTTCCTCCATAGAAACCTATGGAAGAAAGGAAACGAAGACACTTAACTGGATTCAATGTTTTCCGCCCTACCTGCGCGGCCCGGCGCAAAGAGGCGTAAAATTGTCGGCGCAAGCGTTACCAGAACCCATTCCAACAGCGTGTCTGGTCTTGGCGACAAAACGCACTAACGGCAGAAGTCCGGACATGTGCTGACCAGCCATGCAGGCATAGTCATACCTCGACGCACAATCTGACCATTCTCGATTTCAAGCACAGGCTCCGGCATAACGCCTGAATTATCGGAGATGACAACACGGTCAGACAGGCCAATAACAGTCGGAAGATTGGCGAGACTGCCAATATATCGTCTGCGAATGGCTTCCGGTTCAATGAAATGTCCACCACCCGCAGCACGTGCCCTGACGCGCTGAACATTCATTTCGACCGACGCCAGAGCAATATATCTCAGCTCGATATGATATCCGGCGTTCCGCGCCGCCGTGATGCGACGGATTACGGAACGGCCAGATAATGTCGTTTCGAGAGAAATCGACTTCCCGGCGGCCAGCGACGCGTTGAATATCTCGATGGCTCGCCGTCCGGCCTCCCTGTCTGCATCGCGCGGGCTGCCTGGGTTGATCCCCCGCGCTATCTGGTCGGGGTCAATGACGATGTCGACCGGCTCAATGTCAGCGCTCGTGCCAACCCGCAGACTGCTTTTTCCGGAGCCGTTCGGTCCTGCGTAAATCAGTAATCGTGTCACGCGGGATAGGGAAAATCTTCGTCGCGGAACTCTTCCAGCGGTGCAAGACGTTCAACCCGACCGCCGGGAAATTCGCGCACAACCCATCCCTTCTGGACATAGGTCATGATCTCGCCGCTCGCTGTCCGGGCTTCCCGTGCCCGCTCGCCAGCAACGCGGACCGCCTCAAAGCTGGCCCATGCATAGTGCTGCCGCTCCTGCATCTTGTATTCGGACATGACGACCCCGTTTATCCATGACGTTCTATGGAGTCACTCATAGCACAATCGTTGTCTGACGCGCAGAGGTCTTTTGCCCAGACGGACATCAGGCCTGCGTTGATATCCCTACAGAAGCCAGAACACCGACCGCTTCCCGTCTGAGCGGTTCTATTTCGTCGAGGGCCGCCAGCCAGAATGTAGCCCCTTGCAAACGTGTCAGGGCGTCCGTGGCTGCCCGCATAGGGTCATCAACCGCACCCTTTTCGAGGATTTCCGCCATTCGGGCGCGCAATGCAATTACGAAATCCCGGACAGCCGTCTTCGCCTCTGGCGTGTCAATCGGGACTCCGAAAGCCAGGTGGAAGCCTACACATCGTCCACGCTCGCTAAAGACTGCGACAATACGGTCGATCAGTTCTCGATAAGTGTGCATCCAGTCGACTGCCGGATCGGGAAGCCCTTCAAAAGTTTCCTTCAGGGTCAATTCGAGAACATCAACGACGAGCGATTCCTTACTTGGAAGACGATTATAAAGACTGGACTTCTTCAGACCGACCCGCTCGGCCAGGTCGTTCATCGAAGCGCCGGTGTATCCCCGTTCCCGGAAGAGTTCGCGCGCAGCAATCACGATATCGTCATAGGATGCTTTCATCTTTATTCTTCCATTAAGACCGATCGGTCTGGTTTCCTGATTCCGGGATCATTTCATTCTCAAAGTGTCAGTCCATCGTCAGGAGACTCAGTCATGAAACTCTATGATCTCGATGTATCCGGCAATTGCTACAAGGTGCGCCTGTTTGCAGCCCTTACCGGCATTCCTCTTGACCTTGTGCCGGTTGATTTTTCCAAAGATGAGCAACACAGCTCGTTGTTTACGGACCTGAATCCATTTCAGGAAGTACCGGTTCTCGTCGATGGCGAGACGGTCGTCCGGGATTCTCAGGCCATTCTCGTCTATCTGGCTTGCAGTCTGTCCGACCAGCGATGGTGGCCCGATGACAGACGCGTTCAGGCGAACATTGTCGGGTGGCTGTCAGTTGCAGCCTGTGAGATCCGCAATGGGCCGAATGCCGCACGTCTGATCAGGAAGTTCGGTGTCGATCTCGACATGGAGGCCGCCCTTCACTGGAGCACCAAGATTCTTCCAATCCTCAACAAACATCTGGAAAGCCGAGAGTGGCTGGCATCAAGCCATCCTACAATCGCCGACTGTGCAGTCTTTCCTTACCTCTCGGTTGCGCACGAGGGCAGTGTGGACGTAAGGCCTTTCCCCGCGTTAATGGCGTGGATGACACGGGTCAGCCGTCTCCCCAATTTCATCCCGATGCCCGGTATGCTGACGTTACCATACTAAGTTGGCCAGCGAAGCGGGCGATCAAAGCCCGATCCCCATGTCCCGCTTCCGGCCGAACGACCAGTCCACGCCCCCGTCCTCCCGTGCGACGCCGGAGACATGACGCCCGATCTGTTTCTCCAGCGATGGCGTCCAGGGAACAAGCTGGAACCCGAGGCCGCCATCAATCATAGCAAAGCGCCCCGAAGCGAGGGTCAGCCGCTGTCGGTAGGTTCCAGTGACGTACTCGCCGGCCTCAGCACTCTGGATGGGCTGGCCGGTTTCGCGCGCCAGACGCCCGGCCACGTCCCGCATCTCCAGCGCCCGCATGGAGGCGACCATGCCACGCGGATAGCGCACGCGCGCTCCGTCCTGCTGTGCGATCCCCTGCTCGACCAGATGAGCGCTGCGCTGGCGTAGCGCGTCACGCACTTCCGCGCCGAAACCACCCTCTCCCAGCGCCACCGGTTCGCGAGCGACAAGCTGGCGGTCCAGCCATGTCGCGCCCCGCGCCAGCACCTGCTCTCCGATCGGCAGATCGGACCGCACCGCAAGTGTCGCCCGTCGCTGCCCCTTCGCATCCTGATAGGTCCGCAGTTCAACCAGCCCACCGTGCGGCACGTCCCGGCCGCTTCCAGTGATGGCAGTTGGACATGGTGCGTGCGCCCGTCCACGCCGTCGATCACCGCATAGGCACTCCCCTTCAGTTCATCATCCAGACCGCGCGCGACCAGACGTCCGATCACCGGCTCGGCCGGGTCTTCCCCGGCCAGCACCCATGACGACGAGGGCCGTTCGATCCCCTGTTCACTCAGACCACGGTGGATGCGTTTGATGATGTCATTGCGCTGCCCCATCTCGCGCAAGGTGACTTCCGCCGTTTCCTCCAGCCGCCATTGTCCGACCCCGACCTCATGGGCAAGGCCCATCCGTTCCAGTCGCCGCAGCCGTCCGACCTTCATGACCGCGAACGCGTCTGGCTGCCGGTCAGGCGACGGCGCCATGTCGATGATACCGTGCTGGTTCGCGTCCTGCTGCAACTGACGGTCCAGTTGGGTCCAGCGTTCTGCCTCGACCTGGCGTTCAACGTTGCGGTGTATTTCCTGGTCGGTGCGCGGCCCGAGTTCAAGCGTCACCAGGTTCTGGGCGCGAGCACGCAATCCCTCGCGGATGTAATCCCTGGATATGACCAGATCCTCGCCGTCCTGGTCCTTGCCCCGCACGATGATGTGGATATGCGGATTGTCGGTGTTCCAATGCGACACGGCAACCCAGTCCAGCTTCGTGCCGAGATCCTGTTCGGCCTGCGTCATCAGTTCCCGCGTGAAGGTTTTCAGGTCCGCCATCTCAGTTGCATCCTCTGGTCCCACGATGAAGCGGAAATGATGTCGGTCATCCTGACACCGCTCGGCGAATTCGCGCGCGGGCACATGGTCGCGCTCGGCCCCGAACAGCCGGGCCTTCTCCCCGTCCTTCGTGACACCTTCGCGCTGGAGATAGGAGAGATGGGCACGCAGGGTCGCCCGTGCGCCATGCCGGACCACCCGCGCCTTGACGAGGGCAAGCCGGGTGCGCCTGGACAGGAGACGATTGGCACGGGTTGCCGCTCCCCTGCCCCGCCCGAAAGTGGACGGTCCCTTTCCGGCACGCCCCGAGCCAGGACGGCCCATGCCACCCGCCCGGTTGGTCGCGGCCAGCACGCGGCCGATGAAGGACCGCCCCTCGCGGACACGGGGCAGGCGGATGCGGCCCGGCCGGACCCGGAAATCGTCATCACGGGCCATGAAGATCGCGACCTTGCGCTAACACATTGAAAACAAGCCAATCACGCCATCGGACACCTTGGGATGGGAAAATGACCTTGTGAAAAACCCAGAAAAACTGCCCTCCCCAACCATTCCGCACCTTGCGGCTTTTATCTTGCATTAGGCCCCAAAGACCCGATCCCCAGCGCAACCGCCGTTCCCCCGACTTCTCAGCTCCCCGCGCCATCGGCATCGGTGCGCGCCCTATCATGGTGCCTGCTCCAAAGAGACGGGCACGAACAGCGCTTCGGACGTACCGACCGATGCCTGGGGCGTGTGCGGGAAATGTCCGGCAAACAGCGTCTCGTTAGGCTGGTCGCGCGCAACGGATACGCCGGTTTCGTGCAGACCGTCCGCAGGAAACGTGCGCCGGTCGAGCAGGTGTGTGACAGAGGCGACGTAATCCCGGGTCTCGTGTGGGAGAGGCTGGCCCGTTGCAAGATGGGCCTCATAACGGCCCGGTCCTGCATTATAGGCCGCCAGAAACCCCGCATCCCCATAGCGGTCATGCAGCAGGCGGAGATAGCTGGCACCGGCAAGAATGTTGTCCTGCGGATCAAAAGGATCGGTTCCAAGAGCGAGATCGCGCCGCAACTCCTGCCATGTCGCGGGCATGATCTGCATGAGGCCCATTGCCCCTTTGGCGGAGATGGCATGGGTGTCACGGCGGCTTTCGACATGCATCACCGCGCGGATCCATTCGGGCGGCAGGGCGACACGCGCTGCCGCCTGATCGATCATTCCCTCGATGTCCTGCGCGCTGGCAGGATGCATCAGAGCCACCAGCGAAGCCGCCAGCCCTGTGCAGCACACGCGGACGAGACTGCACCTGGTCGGCGTGCTAGCATTGCGGCCACCCTGTCGCGCTCCTGCAATCAGGCGCATCATTCGCGTGCTCCCTGACGTTTCTGCGGGCGGTTCCAGACAAGCTGCCAGATCCGTCCACCCCGGCCCGCCTGGAACAGGCTCGCGCGCAGGCCCTGTGCCAGAGAGGGGTCGTCGAGCACCACGACGATGTATTCGCCTGCCCGTTCGCCAGTGCGTGTCCAGCCCGCGCCGACTTCTGGTCCTTCGGTACTGTCACCGAGATAGATGCGATAATCCGGTGCGTTGCCGCCGTCAGGTGTCTCAACGCGCGCCAGAATCAGTTCGGCATCCAGCGCAAGTGTGCGCAGGCGTCCTGAAAAACCTTCAGCCGTGCGCGTAAAGAGTCCAATCTGCGCCATGTCAGTGATCCTTTGAAGTATGAGAAGGAGGCGGGCTGGCGGCGGGCGCTGACCGGATAGAACTGCACCAGCAATTCATGCACGCGACGAAAACGATCGGCATGAAAAATACTGCCATTCTGCTTTTCCCAGACGATCTCCTGAGCGTGTCGCAGCCCTGCCGCCCGGAAGTCCGGTGCGGTAGCCATAAAACTGCGCAGGGAGCCGAAGACCCAGAGCGAGCCATGAGGCTTCAATGCCTTTGCCGCTAAAGGCGACCATCCGCGTACATGCCTGTCCCACGCCAGTGATGTCTCGCCATAGGGCGGATCAGAGATGATCAGATCAAAAGGCCCGTGATCAGGCATCAGGAGCCGGCAATCGCCGCAAAGGGGGGTCATGGCGATACCCCCTGTTCCATACCGCCATGTCTGCCTGCCACCATACGGCAGAGCGCAGAACTGTCGGCAAATGTCGGGCCAGAATCACCAGTTTTTATGATAGTCGAAGACTCACGTGCGCGCTCAGGCGCGGTGTACAAGTACAGAATGGTTATAATATTTAGTACTTTTAGAGAGCCATAATTTCTCCTTTTATTACAGCTTGTTAGATGGATTTCCGATTCCTGATAGGTCGATGGGCATCAGGAGTCCTCCACATGGTTATCCACAGGACCTTGTGGATAAGTTTCTTTGCTGGGATCAGGGAAGAAGCGGAGTACCGGCACATTGCTGGCGTCGGTCTCCAGACGCAGGCGGTAGCCCGGCAGGGTGTCTGCCGCGACCAGGCGGTGGATTTCGAAGACAAACCGGGGATAGGGAGAACGGGATGCTGACTTGCGGTAGAGATGGGGTAGATCGAACGCCCAGCCATCGGACTGCCGACCGGCATGTCGGCGAACGAGGAGATACAGCCAGCGCTCGAACCCGCCGGTCAGGGTGAAGTAGCGGGGGTCAAGCGTGAGGACACCCCGGCGACCGATGACATCGCAGAGCCATTGGGGCAGGATCAGGTCTAGTTCTCCACGCCGTTCCTGCCAGGCGATCAGCCACGAAAACCCCTGCGCGCCGTCACGGGTCTGGCGCAGCGATGTCGTCACACGGGTTCCTGATCGCCCCGTTCTCCCTTACCGCCGGCGGCGTTCTGCATGGAATGCGCTTCATCGAAGATGATGACCCCGTCGAAATCAGCGCCCAGCCACTCGACGATCTGCTGGACGCGGGAGGCTTTCGCGCCGCGTTCTTCCGTCCGGAGCGTCGCATAGGTCGTGAACAGAATACCCTCGGTCAGACGGATGGCGTTACCCTGCGGAAAGCGTGACTGGGGCGTGACCAGCAGCCGTTCCATCCCCAGCGCCGACCAATCGCGCTGCGCGTCTTCGAGAAGTTTGTCGGACTTCGACACCCAGACGGCCCGCCTGCGACCCTGCAGCCAGTTATCGAGGATGATGCCCGCGACCTGCCGCCCCTTTCCGGTGCCGGTGCCGTCGCCAAGGAACCAACCGCGACGGAAGCGGACGCCGTCGGGGTCGTCCTCACCGACACGAGTGAGGACATCCCATGTCTGATCGGCTTTCCATCGGCCTGCCAGATAGCGATCATGGGCCTCGCCGGCATAGATGACGGATTCCAGCTGCGCGTCAGAGAGCAGGCCGTCACGGATGACAGGGTCAGGGAGGGTTGGCTTGTGGCAAGGCCCGGGCGGGCGCACCGACGCCATGGCGGCCGACTGCACCAGTTTGGTGGGATGCGGCCGAGCGCCGGGAATTGCGATACTCTGGAGGCGATAATCCTCATAGAGCGCGTCAGACAGACGTGTCGTCACGGTTCCGTCTCCGTCCGGCGGCAGGATCTCGTAGGACAGGGCCGCACCCTGCATTTCCGAGACCGTCCTTTGGCGGGATGCGACGGCAGCCTTGCGCCCGAGATAGCCCCCCACCGTGCGAGGCGAGGTGAGAGCAGCAGAGCGTGACACTGCCGACGACTGGTGCGCCTGTGGCTGACAGGACGGCAGATCACCGATGATCCAGCCCAGCAGCGTCGGAAAATCGGGAGCGGTGCCACGGGTCGCGACAAAATGCGAGGGCTCGGAAGCGGGTATGCGGTCGAACACCAGGACCCGCGTTTTAACACCCGTTCCATGTTGCCGGTACAGATCCCCCGCGACACCGGCCGAAAACACCAGACGTGCCTTGGCCTGCAGAGTGGTAAAGCCATCGGTCCATCGCGGGTTGTCGGGGCAGAAGGACGTACCGGTCAGGGCGACAAGCCGCCCACCGGGCTTCAGCCGGTCGAGTGCGGAGGCGATATGCCGGAACGTCGTGTCAGGCGCCCGCCCCGCCACATGCACCGTCGCCGAAAAGGGCGGGTTCATGATGACGACATCCGGCTGAACGCTCTCGGGCAGATAGTCGTGGATCTGGGCAGCGTCATGCCGGAAAGACCGGGCCGTGGGAAACAGGGCCGTCAGCAGATCGGAACGGCCCGGTGCGTATTCATTGAGAGTCAGGACCGCGCCCGCCAGTTCGGCGAAGACGGCCAGAAGACCGGTCCCTGCCGAGGGCTCCAGCACATGATTGCCGCGCCCGATATCAGCCGCACGAGCAAGGCAGAACGCCAACGGTAATGGTGTCGAGAACTGTTGCCAGGTCTGGCTGTCGTCCGAGCGACGCGTCTGCGAGGGGAGAAGAGACGCCAGACGCGCGATACGGGCCAGCAAATCTGTGTCGTCGGATGCTTTGGTCATCAGGGCCGGACCGTAGCGGCGCAGGAACAGCACGGACGCGGCCTCGGCGGCGTCATAGGCCATCTTCCAGTCCCATGCGCCCGTTGCGTCAGCCGCGTTGAAGGCGGTTTGCATGGCTCGGCGCAGTCGGCTGGCGTCGAGCGTCTCCCCGCGTTCGAGGTGGGACAAAAGCAACCCCGCGGCGGCAAAGCCGCGCAGGTCGGGAGTGGGTGTAACAGGGCAATCCATAACGGTGGTCTCCGGGAGGGAAGGAGGAACGGTCCCGGCACGCCTCTCTCTCCCGCGCCAGAACCACCCGGCCCAAAACAGCCCTCTCCCTTCCCGTCCCCGCCCACAGGAGAACGCCGGGCTTGAAGCCGCCACAATCTCCCCGTAACGGTTCTGTGAGGCTCACGCCTGAACCATTCGTACAGAAGGCATTGCGCATGAAGATTTCAGAACTGGTCGACCAGATCGCCGAGACGACCGACGCCAGCAAGACCGATACCCGCAAGGTGCTCGACGCCCTCGTGGAAGCGATGACCGCTGCCGCCCAAAAGGGCGAGGAGATCTCGCTGCCCGATTTTGGCAAGTTCAAGGTGAAGGCCGTGCCGGCCCGCGAGGGACGCAATCCGGCGACCGGCGACAAGATCAAGATCGCAGCCTCCCGCAAGCTGGCATTTACGCCCGCCAAGGCCCTGAAAGACGCGCTGAACGGCTGAAAACACTCCCTCCCCGGTGGTCCCGACAAACAACAGGAGGTCCTATTTTTGTGGATCGGAATGTCCTGTTTCTGTTACTGTGCAGGACCATCAGGGAGGTCCATTAAGGTCATCATGATCCAGCTACGTCGCACCAGAACGCTGAAAGAGCGGCTGAAGACACGCATTCGCCGCGCGCGCGGCGACGTCTTCGTGCCGCGTGACTTCGCCGATCTCGGCGAATATGACAGTGTCAAAAGAGCCCTTCGACAGCTCATTGTCGAAGGCGAGATCGCGCGTCTGGGCTACGGGGTCTATGCCCGCGTAAAAACGAACGGCCTGACTGGCCGGCCGATGCTTGCCGTCCGCGGCGGCTTCGATGGAGCCGTGCGTCAGACTCTCAGCAAACTAAAGGTCGACTGGCGGGAGTCCGATACGGTCCGACAGTACAATAACGGGCGCACGACACAGGTTCAGGCCAATCCGGTCTTCGAAGTCCAGAGCCGGTTCAACCGGAAGCTGCGCTATCGAAATCTTGAGGCGCGGTTTGAAAAGCCTTACGCCTGATCTGCTCGCCGAAGTTGCCGATGCGCTTGACCTGTCATCCGCAGCTCTCGTGGAAAAGGACTATCGCGTTGTAGAGGTGCTGGCAGCACTTCAGCATGCGGACCTTCCTCAAGGAATAAGTCCGGTTTTTGCTGGCGGCACATGCCTAGCTCGCGCCCATCGGCTGGTTGCCCGGATGTCCGAAGACGTGGATATGAAGGTCGCCATAACGCCGCTGCCGTCGAGCAAGAGTGCGGCCCGGAAGATTCTGGGCACGCTGAAGGACATCATCAGTAAAATCGCGATGGACCTCGGTTTTCCCGAACCCGTCATTTCCGCCAAAAACGAAAACCACTATATCCGTGCCGAACTGCGCTATGCGGGCAGCATGGCCGAAGACGTCGATCTGCGCCCGCACCTTCTCGTCGAACTGACATACGCGCCTGCGGCACTCCCGACCGTCGACAGATCGGTGCGGTCTTTCGTCAGCGAAGCAACGGGTGCCGAACCGGAAATACAGCAGATCACCTGCATTTCCGTGGATGAGACCGCAGCCGAAAAATTCGTGGCCCTGACCCGTCGGACAGCAGGTTATCTGGAAGGACGGAAAACAGACGCTTATGACCGCTTCCTGATCAGGCACGTCTACGACCTGCATTGCATCCTGCCCCATCTCGATCTGCCTCGTGTCTCGACACTTGCCAGACAGATCATGGTCAGTGACGCAGAGCAGTTTAAGAAATGGTTCCCTGCGTATGGCGCAGACCCAGAGGCAGGCACCGAACAGGCGTTAGCTTATCTTATGACGAATTCAGAATGTCGTGATTCCTTCGATCGGTTTCAGGCATCCATGGTTTACGGCGAACATTTCATCTACGACACGGCAATGGCGTCAGTAAAGAGCCTGTATGCCGCCATTAAAGAAACCGAAAATCATGTAGATAAAAAAAACGATGTCGAACCAAATAAAAAACGACCGAAATAAAGACAACGGCGATAAAGATTATCACTTTTCCAAAGGAAAAACCGGCAGGATCGTCCGTTGGCTGCTCCGCATTGGTAAGCGGCCCGAAACCGTTGATGAAACTGTCACCGCACCCGCCGTCCTCACACTCATGGCATTCCTCTGGGCTGACAAACATCCGGATTGCGGCCAGCTTCCGATATGGGTCTATGTCGCCTCCGTAGCTGCTGCCGGAACCTGGTACGGTCTCGTCAGAGGAGGTCCTGAATTTATCAGGCCCTTCTTCAGGGGTATCTTGACTGGCGGACTGACCGCGATGACGCTCTACCTTTGTCTGCCACATATTGCGCAGCCTCAGGAATGGTCTTCCATATCAGGCAACATGATCATAATTGGCATGGATCTGTTTTTCTTTGCCCATGCGCTTTCGGCTATCGCGCGCGAGTTCTTATTAACGACAGAAAATCAGTGGGAACAAGGACGTATACGACGCCAAGAAATATTTGCCGGAGGCATTAATTTTAATGCATGGTCCAACACATATTCCTCATTCTCTCGATTTATGAGGTACCTTGGCTCTCAATTCTATTTATTCTTGCGCTTACTGACAACATCAAAATCTTTGGAGGGGTTTCCTCCTTTGCTATGCGCTTTTATTCTCTTTTTGCGCTCAGCTCTTTGCGGCTCTGTGGTCGGATATTTTTCGACTAAAATATCCGGGATACATTTTTGGCACATGCTCTCCAGTCTCACGCATTTATTGTCTCCACGTATCTAGGCTCAGGACTCATAGCCAGAACAAGACGGTTGCGGCGAGGCAGACTGCCGAGAAGAAGACGGTCGGGCATCTGTCATAGCGTGTTGCGACCCGTCTCCAGTCCTTGAGCCTGCCGAACATGATCTCGATACGGTGGCGTCTTTTGTATTTCCGTTTGTCGTATTTGACCGGTTTTGCACGAGATTTTCGACCAGGAATACAGGGTTTGATCCCTTTCTCCTCCAGGGCCTCTCTGAACCAGTCAGCGTCATAGCCCCGGTCTGCCAGCATCCATTCGGCTGGTGGCAGACTGTCCAGAAGGGCAGCGGCACCAGTATAATCACTGATCTGACCTGCTGTCACCGAGCGGACGTCCGTTCCGGTCGGTGACAGCATGCAGCTTCGTATTCATCCCGCCTTTGGTCCGCCCGATCAAACGGCCTGAGCCCCCTTTTTTAACCGCAGGCTCGAAGCCGTGCGATGTGCCTTGAGATAGGTCGCATCAATCATGATTGTCTGAGACTCTGCCTTGCCAGTAGCCAGTCCCTCCATCATGCGGATGAATACCCCCATAGCGCTCCAGCGCTTCCAGCGGTTGTAGAGCGTCTTGTGTGGACCGTATTCCCGGGGCGCATCACGCCAGCGCAGACCATTTCTGTTCACGAAAATGATCCCGCTCAACACACGACGATCATCAACGCGAGGTTTGCCATGGCTCTTCGGGAAAAAGGGCCGCAGACGATCCATCTGCTCCTCCGTCAACCAATACAGGTCACTCATCTTCAGTCTCCTCACAGAGGCTGAATCAGATTTCCGCAATCATATCAATGGGTCCTGAGCCTACCAAGCATGCTTTTGACGCGGAATTCAGATGAAGGTTGACGAAATACCTTCTACGGCGTGTCGTCAGTCAAGAAGGATAATGATTGAAGCGAAGCGGTTGCCCGCTGCATCGTTCTATTGCGTTTTGGCGGTATGACCGGGGTAATCCCGCGCTCTGTCGATCGGTCGATCAACCTGTCTGCATCATGCGCCCTGTCGACAAGGAAGGCATCTGGGTCCATGTTTTCCAGCATCGGTTCCGCCCGGTTGGTATCCGCATTCTTTCCCGATGTGATGTCAATCTCCACCGGGTTACTCAGGGCATCGCAAATGGCATGGATCTTTGTAGTCAATCCGCCCCAGGATCGTCCGATGGCCTGACGCGATGAGATCGTGGCCTTCCTGACACGCAAATGGAACGTAGAGCACGAATACCGCCTGATCAAGAAACTCTGGGGTTTCCGCAATAACCGCATGGCTGTCCGTTTTGCCTATGAATGGCATGATGATGCGGGTCGATGGTTCCGGTCTTACGGCAATGAACTGTGGGAATTCGATACCGCCGGGCTTATGCGCCGCCGGGTCGCATCGATCAATGACCTGCCGATAGAGGCCGGAGACCGACTGTTCCATTGGCCTGCGGGAAGACGCCCCGACGATCATCCGGGGCTGTCCGACCTTGAACTTTAATGTCCTGAAGAAATTGCTCCCGCCGAAGTTCTTTCATGATTCTGATCCTTACCATCCCTGTTCGGTGGGCAGAACGAACAGTTCTGCGACATCCATGCGGGATGGTGCGTTCAGGGCAAACAGGATTGTATCAGCGATGTCCTCGCCATCCAGATAGGTCATGGACGCCGCCAGGTCATCCATCTGCCTGCGGTAAGTGGCATCCGTAATCTGCTCGTACAGTTCCGACTTCAAGGCACCCGGTTGGATGCAGGTGACGCGGATATTGTGCTTTGGCCCGATCTCCATCCTGAGTCCATCGGAAAATGCCGCGACGGCGGCCTTGGTGGCGCAATAGACGGCTAGGCCGGTAAAGACTTTCCGGCCCGCAATCGAGGACATGTTGAAGATATGGCCCGAATGCTGTGCGATCATCTGTGGAAGAACCGCCGCCGTTGCATTGAGGACACCGGACACGTTTACGTCCACCATACGCTGCCATTCGTCCACTTTCAGGCTGTCAACGTTGGACAGGGGCATCAGGCCCGCATTGTTGACCAACACGTCAATCCTGCCGAACTGGGTGATAAGCGCATCTGCTGCAGCCTTGCATGACGTCAGATCCGTAACGTCGGTTGGAAGGGCAACGGCTTTGCCGCCTGCCCCGGTGATTTCCGTCGCCAGCGCGTCCAGACGGTCCTTGCGCCGTGCTGCCAGACCGACAATCGCCCCCTCTGTTGCAAGTTTGCGTGCTGTTGCAGCGCCTATCCCGCTGGAGGCTCCGGTAACAAGGGCGACCTTACCTCTGATACTCATGATAATCTTCACCTATTCCGTTTAAAAAAGAACGAGAAAACAGGTAAAGACCAAGGCAGATGGTTTCTGTCGTCCTCTTGCTAAAACCATTGTGATTTTGCGTTTTTGTGAGTTGGGCTGGACAATTCACGGCACGCCTGAAAGGGAAACCGGATGCCTTACCCGCATCGTTCTTCGCTGCATGCCGCCTGTTATGCCCTCGAGGACCGTATTCCGGGCCGGAAGATCGGGCAAAGCCAAGGAGGGGCATGGAAAGAGGCCGAGGCACAGATATTCCGCCGGCCGCAACACGAGGATGAAGTGCTGGTCCCGGCCGTGGCCGAGCCCTTGCTGGTCTGGATCATCTCGGGAGAAGCGCAGATCGAGGAACGAGAACTGACCGGTGAATGGACGAAAAGTGAGGTCGGATCCGGATCATTCTTCCTGACACAGACCAATGCGCCTTACCTCATGCGCTGGCAGGCCGATCCGGACCGTCCGTTTGAAGTCCTGCATCTTTATCTGGGCCTTACTCTGGTCAACCGGGCTGCCCAATCGTTGGGGCTTAATTCGTCCCGGCTCTCCATGCGCGACATTTCCGGTGTTCAGGATGCATTCATCTCTGGCGTCATGACAGGTCTGACAGCCGAGATCCAGACACCTCATTCGGCCAGTTCGCTATTTGTGAATGGACTTCTGGAAAGTCTGACCGTCCATCTTCTGCGTCATTATGCCCAGACACAGCCTTCGCCCACACCCAGACCCGCACAACTGCCAGCGTGGAAGCTGCGCAAGGCGCTGGATCATATGGAGGCCCATCTCGCCGAACCGTTCGATCTCGATTTTCTGGCCGGGTTGTGCGGGATGAGCCGGTTTCATTTCAGCCGGTCATTTCACAACACCATGGGGCAAAGCCCGTCACGCTGGTTTATCCGACGGCGTGTGGAACATGCGAAAAACCTTCTATCGCAGACCAACAGGTCCATCATCGAGATTGCCCTGACCAGCGGCTATGAGAGTGCGAGCCATTTTGCACAGATGTTTCACAGGGAAACCGGCATCAGCCCACGCGACTACAGGAAGCTATGACATCATCGGAATGGATATGACTGTCAAACGGGGATGCAGCGAAAGAAGATGCCGCGCGCCAGACAAGCGGGGTAAATGACTACACCCTGATGGCCAAATCGCTGCTCCCGCCATCAACCAAAATTGTCGTCACGCCTCAGCGCGAGCGGGTTTGCAAGAGCGGGATCTGTCGCATTGGTCTTCAGCAAGCCCCTCCTCCTTTTCGCCTATTTCCCGTGTATTTCTTGCGACACATCGCGCTGTCCTTTTCCCGACGATCTGCGGGACAGAAAACGCGCCAAAGCTGGCCCGGTGACCAGAACACAGAAAAACCGGGCGACCTGCATGGCAATGACGAAAGGCATGTCCACTTTTGTGGTCGAGGCGATAATGGAGACGGAATCAGCTCCACCAGGGCTGGTTGCAAGATAAGCCGTCAGCAGATCCACATGCGCCAGCCGGGCAAGTATCAATGCAAAGCCGCCACACACCGCAATCAGCGCGAGGATGGAACCCAGCACGCGTGGAAAGACACGTCCGGCATAAGCCAGCACGTCTGGCGTAAACCGCATGCCGATGCCCCACCCGACCAGGACATAGGCCGCGACCAGCAGAAAATGCGGCTGTTCGATCGGCAGATGAGCACCAAGCCTCGCGGCCATCCCGATCCCCATGGGCACAAGCAGTCCCCCGGCCGGCACGCGCAGACGGGTTCCCACGGCGCTCCCTGCCAGTGCGATCACCAGCGCCAGTAAAGCCCCCTGCCATGAGAGGGTCTGTGCCACGACCAGCGGGGCGGACGGCGTTCCGGCTACGCGCGCAACAACAGCCGCAATGACGGCGCAGCAGGCCACGCGCAGATATTGCATGAAGGCGACGAGCCGCATATCCGCCCCGTATGATTCCGCCATCAGGGTCATGACCGTGGCCGCACCGGGTGATGAACCCCAGATCGCGGTATTGCCGGGTAGCAGGCGCGAGCGTGTCAGCAGCCAGCCGAGAAGGGCTGCCGCAGACAGGGTAGAAAACGTACCGGCAACAAAGACCGGCCAGCTGGCTGCCATTTCGTGAAAGATCGAGGCTGAAAGATAGCTGGCGATCATGACCCCGACCACGCCCTGTGCGCCGAGAAAGGCCCAGCGGGGAATACGGACCGCACTACCCCGTGTGGCCAGTACGACCGCCGCCCCCAGTGGTCCCAGCAGCGGCGCGGCCGGCAGGCGTAAGACGGCCAGAAGCATACCGAAAACCAGCGAAAGCAGCGCCAGTAAGCCCCATCGCCCGGTCAGCAGCCACGCTGATGGCCCCACCCTCACCGCTTAACCGCCAAACACGATTGTATCGGAAGGCAGCACGCGTGCAATCCGCGGGAGGATCGAGCGGACGGAAACATCATGAAGGTCTGCTGACAGGCTAGTGCAGAGATCTTCGGCGATGACAATATGGTAGCCAAGTTCCCAGCCGTGCCGTGCGGTGGATTCAACCCCGAAATTCGTAGCAATACCGCCCAGCACGACCGTCCGGATGCCCCGCCTGCGGAATTGCAGGTCAAGTTCCGTGCCGGTAAATGCCCCCCACTGATGTTTGGTGATGACGATATCGCCGGGTGCTGCCAGCCCATCGGCCAGGTGCGCCCAGTCCGTTGGCAGGCCGCCTTCCGGCGGGCTTAAGGGCTGGTCGGCCAGACCCGGTGGCGCGTCGGCAAAGTCAGGTGCAAACGCGACCCGAACCAGTACGACCGTAGCACCTTCATCCCGGAAGCGAGCAGCAAGCGATTTACCGCTCTCCAGCACCTGCGACGATGGCCGCGGGGCGGTTGGCAGGGCAAGTATGCCATTCTGCAGGTCAATGAGGACAAGGGCTGTGGTTCGCGGGTCAAATCTGTTCACGGATCGGCGCCTTCCGGGATCTGGATACATGGTCGGGTCAAACATCGACCGGCAATGGAAAATCGGTTATGCGAGGACTGTCTCGCATAAAAGAAAGTTGAGGGTACCCTCGCATTATGTCAAGCCCGCCCCGTTCATCACCACTCGCGCCCAAGCGGCAGCGCGGACGCGACCGCGTTGAAGCGATCCTTACGGCCGCGACAACGGTCTTTGGCGAGAAATCTTACGAGGCGGCGACAATGACCGAGATCGCTGCCCGCGCCAGCACGGCAATCGGTTCGCTCTACCGTTTTTTCCCGACCAAGGACGTGCTGGCCGCCGCAGTGCTCGAACGCTACGGCGCGCGGCTCCTGCATGCCCTGGATGAGTTGGTCGACCGCGATCCGCCGCTGTCGCCACGTGATGCAGCAGAAGGACTGCTGGACATCATCCAGCGTCTGCGGACGGAACGCTCAGTCGTCCTTTCCCTGCTCGACAGCGGGATTACCCTGCCAGATGGGACAGGAACGCTCCGCAAGGCGCTGATCGGGCGCATGAGCCAGTTATTGTCACGGCTGGGTGGTTCTCCGGGTCCACATGACGAACGGGCCGTGATGCTGCTGCATCTGGTCAAGGCGATCTTTGCCCTGCCACAGGATCTTTCGGTCCCCCGCCCGGCCCAGGACAAGGAAGCCATTACGATGCTGCGGCTCTATCTGGAACATGCGGTCGCCTCCCGCTCATCCGGGTCAGAGGTCGCTCCGTAACCTCTGAATCCGCACACAGCCGATCGATATCTTCAGCGATCGCGTCATCTGGATTGAACGGGTCTGCTTTTCAAAGCATAACTGACTATAATGCGGTGAAAATCGAGCTTTGACTCTCCAACTGTTTCGCGAAGGTCAGAGAAACGCATCAAGCCGATGCAGCAGTTCTGCCGGTGCTTCTTCCTGCGGACTATGACCACAGTCGATCGCGTATCCCCGCACGTCCACGGCTTTTTCGCGCCATGTCTCGACAACGTCATATAGCGCGCCCACGGTGCCACGTGCACCCCACAGAGCCAGTAATGGGACCTCAATCCGCCTGTCTGCATCAGTCGCATCATGGACCAGATCGATGCCTGCTGCAGCGCGGTAGTCTTCGCATGCTGCATGACGCATTGCCGGGTCGGCGTAGCATCGACGATATTCGGCCATGACACGCGGATCGACCGATCCTGGTATCTTGATCTGTCCTGCAATGTGGCTTTCGAGAAAAAAGTCCGGATCCCCGCTGATCAGCCTTTCAGGCAAGGGGGCGGGCTGGATCAGAAAAAACCACCAGAAATAGCGTCGGGCGAATTCCATATTGGTCCGGGCATACATCGTTGCTGTCGGTGCGATATCGATCAGCACCAGTTTTTCCACCGACTGCGGCGCATCCAGCGCCATGCGGTGCGCCACCCGTCCGCCCCGGTCATGCCCGACAACCATGAACCGTTCAAATCCAAGCTGGTGCATGACGCCAACCTGATCAGCCGCCATGGCCCGCTTGGAATAGTTGGCGTGATCCGCCCCACCTTCAGGCTTGGCGCTATCGCCATATCCCCGCAGATCTGGGGCCACGATGGTAAATCGTTTCGCCAGTGCGGGCGCAACCTTGTGCCAGGTCAGATGCATCTGCGGATGACCATGCAGCATGAGCAGCGGCGGTCCGTTTCCGCCGGTAGCCGTGCGGATCCGCACGCCATTCACCTCGATATCCCGCCAGCTAAAGCCCGGCAATAAATCGGGGAATTTCCTGATTGCGGTCATGCTTTCACCTGCATTCGTCCAGTGGCACACAGCAAAAAAGCAGAATATCAGGAAACCAGTATTTCCCCTGATGAAGACCTGTTGATTATCTCCCTGCCGCGACTCACAACGGCGTCACTGGGTAGATCAGTTGGGATATCCGAGAGGGTCGATTCGCAGAGCCTGCGGAAATAGACAGGGCTATGTCACGCGTGATCACAGACGTCAGCCCCCAGTGTAACCACAACATCCAGATGAGGACTTTGGCGGGCGTAGCCCACGCCACGACATTATCCCGAGAGACCGTAAAACGTACATCGACGGAGCCAGCATCTCAGCGCGCTACCCGACCAAGTGAAAGTTCTGAACACCTGTTCCAGCCTACATTCCCGCCAGAGTCCTCATGGAGTTTCTTTCAGAGGCAAAAACTGAGGACTCTGGCGGGAACATGCGACGCGCAAGGTTAATTTCTGAGATATGCCAGAAATCTGGAGCCGAAACAGATCGCAAAACGGCCCTCGAAGTGAGGACTCTAGCGGGGTTTTGTGCGCCAAAAACAGGTTTATCCGCCGAACATCAAGGAAAATCGGGCTGTTAGAAGCCTCCTAACCTGAAAATTTCTCAGTTTTGAGGACTTTGACGGGGCGCCAAATTAGCGCTATCTGCAAATCGAGGACTCTGACGGGAAACTTGATGCCCTCAGAGATACCGATTCGCTACACCTCCCTTTTGCGAGGTGACCAACAGGGTACTGAGGACTGTAGCGGAAAAACTGAGGACTCTAGCGACACGTGCTTACGGAGCAAGCACGATTCGCATAAGTTATCCCGAGGACACTAACGGGACAAACTAATATTAGAATACAATTAGTTTTAACTAGTATTAGATCCCGCTACAGTCCTCAGAGACATTCTGAACAAATCCGTGCATCATGGACGCAGAATCGAGCCAACATACATATGCCTAGGGGAGCCATGATGGCGGAAGTGCATGACTTGCTTCAGGAGCATGGTCGACAGCATGTACTCCAGCTAGACATGGACCGCCGCGTCGTTGATGCGGCCGCCGCATATCTGACGGACGAAGATGCCGGACTAGGTTTCATGTATAGCGGCTGGGCACAAGCACCGCTCCCACATAAAAAACAACCCGACTCTGCACCTTGGCAAGTTCGCACCGACAGAGTTACCCTTCTCGTAGAACCAGGTCGACGAACGCTTCCGAATGGGGAACTTCAATGGATTGGTGTCCCATACGGAAGTCGAGCCAGACTTATACTGCTATATCTGCAAACCGAGGCTCTAAGAACCCAGAGTCGCGAAATTGAGCTCGGAAAGTCGCTTCGCGACTGGCTTAAGAAGATGAACATCTCTCCTGGCGGCAAAACGATAGCCGACGTAAGAGAGCAGGCACTCCGCATCACGCGCTGTCGTCTCACTTTCGAGGTCCAACAAGCAGGAAAGTCAGCATTAGTCCAACAACTTATAGTCGATAAGGCACTGTTTACGGAAGATGGCGAGGACTCTAGCGGGGGACAGCTTTTAGCGCGGACGAAGCTAAGTGAAACATTCTACGATCAGCTTCGTCGACATCCTGTTCCTATCCAGGAATCCGCAATTCGAGCGATCAGTAAACACTCGATGGCTTTAGACATATATTGCTGGCTTGCATATCGGCTGCATGTCCTCCAGAAGGACACGCCAATCACTTGGAAGGGTCTTCACGCCCAGTTCGGCGCTGGCGTAAAACGCCTAGACCATTTCCGTGATACCTTCTGCGCTCAACTCAACTTGGCGCTAGCAGTATATCCAGAGGCGGTAGTCAAACTGAGTGCTGTAGGTCTGACATTAGTTCCCTCACCTCCACCTGTTGAGCCAAAACGCACGGTAGTCACGTTTCCTAGGTCCCGCTAAAGTCCTCACTCAAAGTAGACGATGAAAACATCTGCGTCGCATAGAGGCAAATCAGTAGACTAATTGCGGACGAACAGTCGACGGACCCGCTATTTGTCGACAAGGTTCGGGATATTGTCGGTCTTTACATGTCGCCACCGAACCGCGCGATCGTGCTGTGCGTCGACGAGAAATCCCAGATCCAGGCGCTAGACCGCGAACAGCCCGTCCTGCCCATGGTACCGGGCGTGCCGGAACCACGTACCCATACCTATCTCCGGAACGGTACGACGTCGCTGTTTGCAGCCCTCGACATCGCAACAGGTGCGGTAATCGGCAAATGCTACAAACGTCATCGTACCATGGAATTTCTCGATTTCCTGAAACGTATCGCCGCCGAGATCCCTGATGACCGGGATGTTCATCTCGTGATGGATAACTACGCCACACATAAAACGACCACGATCAAGACGTGGCTCGCCCGCCGCCCGCATTGGCATGTTCACTTCACGCCCACCTCGGCTTCCTGGATCAATCAGGTAGAGCGCTGGTTCGCCGAACTGACGCGCAAGCAATTCCAACGCGGCGTGCATCGGTCAACAACTGCACTCGAAGCCGACATCACAACTTTTATCGATGCACATAACAAAAACCCACGGTCGTATCGGTGGGTCAAATCAGCCGACCAGATCCTCGCCTCGGTGAAGCGCTTTTGTCATAAGACAATGAGCCGAACTTCAGATTCAGGTGACTAGTACTAGGCACTCTCGCGTGTAGTCGTCCTCAACGGTCAGCACGCGGAAGCGACATCCGTTGTCCAGCGCTAATTAGGACCGTCGGGCACCGGCGTTGGCGAGTAGGTGCCCATTTCCTGTTTCAGGACACCACACTAATGGACCGACAACCCTTCCTTGCGATACAACCGGAACAGCTTTTTGTGGATCAGGATTACTCCTTCGCATTCCAGAAAGATGTGCCGACCCTGATAGGGAAACTGGCATCGTTCGCCCGCAAGGTGGCGCGGTAGGCCGCGCACCTCGGTATCGCATGGACGGTACGACGCATAGCGCTACGTCCTCGGGTCGACGGTGATGCGACTACAGGCCCGCCCCCGCCGTTGCGAGTAATCCCGTTTGGACACCGCCTTGGTCAGAGCATTATGCCGTAATGCCGGGCGTCTCACGAGTTTCCTACTTGCTGCTCCTCAAGCTTCGAGACCTCCAGCCCACCGTATTTCGATCGTCTTGTGTAGAAGGTCGCGTTGCCGATCCCGTAATAGATGCAGGGGTTGGCCTCCTAATGCTCTCTCGGAACTTTTACTCGTCACCGATAAGTTCATCGATTTCACGTAAGCGCTTTCGGATGGCAACAAGCTGTTCCAGCATTTGGCGCCTAGTGGATCTAAGGCGCCGCGCCTCTGTTACGAGCGCGGCAAAATCAACATGAGATGCAGGCCGCTTGATTGACTTTCGGAATGCTATGATTGCAGAACGAGACGCGCTGGGTCCGACGAGGCCCTTCTCGCGCGCCGCTTCAAGTTCCTCTGGTCCCAGTAAAGTCAGCTGATACGCTGCACTATATGAACCCGGTAGTAACGTCTCGCTAATTCGGCCACTATCCACCATGCTTGCGATCCGACGCAACTGGGAGGCCACCGGTTCGGAGAAAGGGAAAAAGCGTTCGAAACTGGCTTTAAGACGGTTTTTTTCTTCTCTCGAAAAAAGTGCATTTTCTAGCGTATTTAATGCTCGGCCGATTTCCAGAAAGGAACGCGCAGCCTTTTCCCACGCAGATGTTACGGCGCGCTGGGTATCAAGAATGATCCGGATGCGGCCCTCGTCCTTCGCAAGGTCCGTTCCGGAAAATACTGATGCAATTGTCTCCAGGGTTTCAGAAGATACGGTGGTGAGTTCATGTAGCTCGCTAGGACGCGCATCAGATGGCTGTATTTCGTCAGCATCAAGGCCCTGCAAGGCTCGCAGCGAGATGCCGCGCGTCGAATTGGCTTTGCTCACAGGTCCAACTCCTGTCGCAAGTATGACCAGAGTGCGCCAAACGCTTCCGCGTTTTTGGGCCGACTTAGATCCATGACGCCTAACCCTTTACCATTTGCGAGTGATATTTCCTCTGCTTGGGCGATTTCTACGGGACACACGGGTCCGACATTTAGCAATTTGGAGCGGATAGTCGCGTAGGAACGAGTTCGAATATTCGCCCGATTAATGATGAACGCTGCTTTCGCACCGCTCTGTTTCAAATGGCGCATCCACGGTATCACGCTGTCTAAATCGTCTTGGCTTTGCTGGCATGGAACCAGAACAAAATCAGAACTTTCACACAAGCCCAAGATTGCTGTCATGTTGATTTCGATCGAGGGCGGCGTGTCGATGACAATAAAATCGGCCGAGGATTGCCTCGCCATTTTCAGGGTGGATCGCCAGTCATCAAGGGACGCGCGATGTACAGGAATATGGGACACGGCCGGAATACTCGCACGGACGCGTTCCCTGCGTTCCGCCCATGTGGCTAGAGTTGCCTGTTTATCCATATCCAGTCCTAATACTTGTCTGCCAGATTGAGCAGCTAAAACAAGTATATTCCGAGATAACGACGATTTTCCAACACCACCCTTTGGCGATGATAGCATCACGATGGATTGTTTTGATGGAGAGGGATGTTTTGTCATTGGGACCTTATCGATGCAGGAGTTCCGCGGACCGCCACCGTATAGAAGGAGTTTTTACAGGACAGCTTTCTGAATACAAGAGAAGAGTTCCAAATCTTTTACGCCGTAAAATTTTTACCGCGTAAAACGCTTTTGTCTGTTGATTTGATGCGTTGCTTGCGCAGGACGTATCGTCTGGGGATACAGTTAGATTACCTATGGTCGGGAGCGCTAGAGCTTTGAGCCGATTGCCCATTGTTTGCCGAAGAGGAACGGCCAAAAAAAGGTCTAAATAAGACAAAACTGCACCAGATCGACCAGCACGCCGCAAGGGGTAGCTCCTCCCCGTGCTCGGCGTCTGCGTCGCCTGCGCGCGGGTCCGGTGCTGCCGCTACGCGGCACCCTTGCCCCGCACTGCCCGACCCGGTTGCAATGAGAGCTGAAGGAAAGAGTAATCAGGCGACACAACCTGATTAGCACGCCCGTTCCTGACATCCCGAAAACCTGACCCGGAAACATCCCGGCCTGCAGAAGCAGCGCCGGGTGCCGGCGTTTGTACGGAGCACGGCCATGTCGTTCCAGCTCAACCTCTTTGGCACAACCGCTCTCGCAGATACCCAGAACGACCTTTTCTGGGGCGAACTTGAAGGCGAAGACGGCACGTCCCCCGTCCCTCCCGTCACACCGGCCCCGATGGCCCTTCCCCAGATCGACTTTCATATGGTGGCCGACCGAGGCCTCGCTGACACCTGGAAACAGCGGGCCCGTGACAATACACTGGCAATCGCGCTGCTCAAGGAGATCGAAGAAGCAGACCGAAACGCCTCTTCCCCCGAACAGATCGTCCTGTCACGCTTCATCGGCTTTGGGGCAGGAGAACTGGCGAACAACCTGTTTCCATCCGGAAGCGATAGCCCCCGCCCAGGCTGGGAAGAGATTGGCGAGGCGATCCATGCCTCCACAACAGACGTTGAAAGGGCAGGACTGAAGCGCGCGACACAATATGCGCATTTCACCCCTGAACTGATCGTGCACGCGCTCTGGAACAAAGTGCTGCAGATGGGCTTCAAAGGCGGTTCCGTGCTTGAACCCGGCTGTGGGACCGGTCTTTTCATCGCAGCCCGACCGGAAACGCTCGAGGGACGCATCGCCTTTACCGGGATCGAGAATGATCCGATTACGGCAAGGATTGCACGCAGGCTCTATCCGAACCAGTGGATCCGCAGCGAGGATTTCACGACAGTGAAGCTCGCAGACGGGTATGACCTTGCGATCGGTAATCCACCCTTTTCCAATCGCACCGTGCGTGGCCCGGAAGGTCTGGGGCGGCTTGGCCTGAGCCTGCATGACTTTTTCATCGCCCGATCCATCGAAGCACTCCGCCCGGGCGGCATCGCAATGTTCGTGACGTCCCGCCATACGCTGGACAAGACGGACAGCACCGCGCGCCGGACCATCGCCGAGATGGCTGACCTCGTGGGGGCGGTCCGGCTCTCCGCCGGGGCAATGCGCGATGACGCCGGCACGGACGTGGTGGTGGACGTACTGGTGTTACGCAAGCGCATGATCGGCGACATGGCCGATGACGAGACCTGGCTGGAAACCGACGCCCTTGCGGACAGCGACCAGGGCAATGGCCCGCTCCTTATCAATCGCTATTTCCTCGACCATCCGGAGCAGGTGCTTGGCCATCACGGCTGGACCACCACCCAGTTCGGTCCCGATTACACATGCGACGCGCGTGCCGACGGCAGGCTCGATGTGATGTTGCCCGGGGCCCTGAGCCGGATCGGGCAGGACGTGCGCTTTCCGGAACCCCTGGACCAGCGTATTGTCCGGCCGGTGGGAGCCGGTGTGCTGGTCGGCACGGCTGCCGATGGCGCCCAACTGAAAGAGGGCTCCTACTTCGTCACGAAAGGCGTCCTGCAGCAGATCTGCGACGGACAGGCCACCACGGTCGCCATCAGGAAGGGGGATCAGAAGGATGGCCTCTTCCAGAAGCATGCCCGGATCATTACCGCGCTGATACCCGTCCGGGATGCGGCACGCGCGGTCCTGCGGGCGCAGATGGAGAACCTGCCCTATGGACGCCTGCAAGGTGACCTGAAGCGTGCCTATTTCAGCTTTGTCCGACAGTTCGGCCCGATCAACCTGATGAATGTGACGGTCCGAATCGATCCGGAAACCGGGGTCGAAAACGAAACCCAGCGGCGACCGAACCTTACGCCATTTTACGATGATCCCGACGTCTGGCTGATCTCGTCCATCGAGGAATACGACGAGGCGACACAGAAAGGTCGGATGGGACCAATTTTCTCGGAACGGGTCATTCATGCGCCTGCCGAACCCGAGATCCATTCCGCCCACGACGCCCTGGCCGTCTGCCTGCATGAAACAGGCGGCGTGGAAATGCCGCGGATCGCGGAACTCATGGGACAGTCCGAAGCTGAGGTCGCGGCCGCACTGGGGGATGCGGTCTATCTCGATCCGGTACGGAGTGTGGACGGTCGCGATGTCTGGGTCACGGCTGATGAAATGCTCTCCGGCGCCGTGCGGACCAAGCTGGAAGAGGCACGCGATGCAGCCCGGATCGATGGACGCTACGCCCGGAACGTGACGGCGCTGGAAGCCGTCCAGCCAGCCGATCTGCGTCCGTCGGAGATCACCGCGCGCCTTGGCGCTCCCTGGTTGCCGGTCAGCGACATCATCGCCTTTACCGCCGAAGTGCTCGGGGTCGAAACGGTCATCTATCACGCGCCTGCGGTCGCCTGCTGGACCGTGGAGAAACGGGCGTTCATGGGCAAGGCCGAGGCGACGTCAGTCTGGGGAACGGAACGGCGACATGCCGGCGAACTGCTGGAAGATGCCCTGACGCAGGCATCGCCAAAAATATGGGATGTCTGGCGTGATGGCGATGGCAATGAGCACCGCGAACTGAACACACAGGAGACGGAAGCCGCAAAGGAAAAACTGGCGGCGATCAGGCGTGCGTTCGAGACATGGGTCTGGCAGGATGGCGATCGGGCCGAGAGGCTGGTCAGGCTGTATAACGATACCTACAACAACCTCGTGGCACGCGCGTTTGATGGCTCCCATCTGCGCCTGCCCGGTGCAAGCACCACGATCAGCCTGCGCCCCCACCAGAAACGGGTCATCTGGCGGATCATCGCCGCGGGCGGCACGTATATCGCGCACGCGGTCGGCTCCGGAAAGACCTTCTCGATGGTTGCGGCCGTCATGGAGCAGAAGCGGCTTGGGCTGATCAGCAAGGCGATGATCGCCGTCCCCGGTCACTGCCTCGCCCAGATGGCCCGCGAATTCCTCATGCTCTATCCGACTGCGCGGATCCTCGTCGCCGACGAGACGAACTTCGTGAAAGCAAAGCGCCAGCGGTTCCTTGCCCGGGCCGCGACCGGAAACTGGGATGCGATCATCATCACGCATGACGCATTCAGGTTCATCCCGGTGGAGGGGGATTTCGAACGCCAGATGATCGAGGCGCAGATCGCGTCTTACGAGGAAGTGCTGGAAAGCGTCGACGCGGCCGATCGCCTGTCGCGCAAGCGGGTCGAGAGCATGAAGGAGAAGATGCAGGCGAAGCTGGAAGGCCTTTCCGCTCGAAAGGACGATCTCGTGCATCTGGGAGAGATCGGTATCGACCAGATCCTCGTCGACGAGGCGCAGCAGTTCCGGAAGCTGAGTTTTGCAACCAACCAGTCCGACCTCAAGGGGGTCGATCCGAACGGCTCGCAGCGGGCCTGGGATCTCTTCGTGAAGACGCGCTACCTGGCGGCAAAAAATCCGGAGCGCCCGCTGATCATGGCGTCCGGATCCCCGATCACCAATACGCTCGCCGAAATGTGGACGGTCAGCCGCTATATGGATCTTGAGGCGCTGCAGAAGCGCTACCTGCATGAATTCGATGCCTGGGCAGCCAATTTCGGCGAAACCCGTACCGAACTGGAACTGCAGCCAAGCGGGCTTTACAAGCCGGTCACGCGCTTCACCGAGTTCGTCAACGTCGCCGACCTCATGGCGATGTATCGCGACTTCGCGGATGTCGTGCAGCACGATGACCTGCGCCAGTACGTGACTCTGCCTGCGATCCGGGGCGGGCGTCGCGAGATTATTGTCGCGCCGACAAACGATAACTTCAGGGCCTACCAGAAGACGCTGGCGGCCCGCATCAACGCCATCGAAGCGCGCCAGGGGCGTCCCCAAAAGGGCGACGACATCCTCCTGTCCGTCATCACGGATGCCCGTCATGCCGCGATCGACCTGCGCTTCGTCGCCCCTCTCGCCGCGAATGATGACACGTCGAAGCTCAACCTGATGATCGGGAACGTGTTCCGGATCTGGCAGGAGACATCGGAAAGCCGTTACAGCGATCCTGAAACCGGTCGGCCGTACGACCTGCCGGGGGCGGTGCAGATGATCTTTTCGGATCTGGGCACCGAGAGCGCGATGGAGACACGCGGTTTTTCCGCCTATACATGGATCCGCGATGAACTGATCCGACTGGGCGTGCCGCGCGCGGAAATCGCGTTCATGCAGCACTACAGGAAGAGTGCGGCGAAGCAGAAGCTGTTCGGTGATCTCAATGCCGGGCGCAAGCGGATCCTGATCGGCTCGACGGCGACCATGGGCACCGGCGTCAACGCCCAGCAGCGCCTCAAGGCCCTGCACCATCTCGACGTGCCGTGGCTGGTCTCCGACATCATCCAGCGCGAGGGTCGCATCGAGCGGCAGGGCAACCAGCACGCGGAAATCGAACTCTACGCCTACGCCCAGCAGGGTTCCGTTGACGCGACCAACTGGCAGCTCCTCGAACGCAAGCAGCGCTTTATTGGACTTGCGATGTCAGGTGACCGTTCCATCCGGCGGATTGAGGACATTGGCGGGGAAGGGGGAAACCAGTTCGCCATGGCCAAGGCGCTTGCCTCGGGCGATGCCCGGCTGATGCACAAAGCCGGGCTGGAGGCCGATCTTGCGCGGCTCGAGAGACTGGCGGCCGCCCATTATGACGACCAGTTCGCCGTAAAACGTGCCATCGACCGGGCCGAGCGTGAGATTGCGGGCGCGGAGCGCCAGATCCCGCTTATCGAGGCGGATATTGCCAGCCGTCAGCCCACGAAGGGGGATGCGTTCGTACTGCGTCGGGACAAGGGGGATGTCAGCGAGCGCGAGAAGGCCGGATCATGGCTCCTGTCCCAGATCCGCCTGGCGGCGAAAAACGGCGAGGCAGGCGTCTGGAACCTCGGACGCATCGGTGGGTTCGCCGTCATGTGCGAAGCTGGGCCTGCCCGTCGCGTGTACTACGAAAAGCGCGCGGTCGACGTGATGCTGTTTGTGGAAGCGCGCTCAGGCCGCATTGAAATCGGCGTCGAGGACGACACGAAGGGCCTTGGGCTGGCCTCGCGCCTCGAGCATGCGCTGCTTCGGATTGATGACGCGCTCCGTGATGCAATCCGGATGCGGGAGGAAGCGCAGCGTCGCCTGCCATCATACCGCGCCCGTCTGGGCCTGCCGTTCGCGGAACAGGCGATGCTTGATGAAAAGCGCGCTGAGCTGAAAGCGCTGGAAGACGATCTGGCGGCGACCGCGACCGATGAAGACCCGGCGCATGACGACACCGAGGACAGGGAGAAGGAAGAAGAGGTGGCAGCCTGAGAAGGGCTGCCATCTCCGGTCAGGCGCCGCAAGGGGGGGCGCCTCCCCGTGCTCGGCGTCTGCGCCGCCTGCGCGCGGGTCCGGTGCCGCCGCTGCGCGGCGCCCTTGCCCCGCCAGCCCGGTGCTGGCCGCCGGAGTGCATCAGGAAAGGCGTCCTGAGAACACGGAGTAAAAACCATGGAACTGCGCGAAGTTGATCCGAAAACCCTGCTCGACAACCCCGAAAACCCGCGGAAATCCGCGCCCAACGAGGCGGAAGAGCGCCAGCTGGCGCTGAACGTCAAGGCCGTCGGGATCATCCACCCGCCTTTGGTCCGCGAAACTCCTGACGGTCTGATGATCGTTGCAGGGCATCGCCGCCGGCGTGCCGCGGTCAAGGCCGGCCTGAAAACCATTCAGGTGACGGTGGCAGGCGATGATGCGGAACTGGACCGGATGCGTGCCGCATCGGAGAACATGATCCGTCAGCCCATGACCCAGGTTGAACAGTGGCGGGTTGTTGCCAGGCTTCGGGAGGAAAAAAAGTGGAATGACACCGCGATCTGCAAGGCGCTGATGCTCACACCGGTGCAGCTGAAGCAGATCGGCCGCCTGTCTGCCATCCTACCCGAGATTCTGGCGTGGATCGAGGCGGGCAAGGGGCCCGGCAATCGTGAACTGGCGAGCATCGCCCTTGCGTCCACCGCGCTGCAGGAACAGGTCTGGGGCCATTTCGGGTTTCCGGTTGGCTCGTCGCCGCCCGAGGATGTCGAAGCCTGCGAAGATGAGGGCGAGCAACAGCCCGACGGAAATTGGGAACCCGGTGCTGCCATCCCCGATTGGGACCGGATTGCGTCAGCCCTGCGGCAGGACCGTTTTTATGCAATCGAGGCCTCGTTTGATGACGCCATTGCAAAAAGCTGCCGGATCGCCTGGCAGGAAGATCTGTTCGGTGAAGCCGGGAAGGACGGCCGTTATACCGATGACGGCTTCGCCTATGAGAAGGCGCAGCGCCAGTGGCTGGGTCAGAACACGCCTGAAGACGCACTGATCCTGCAGAGCGACGAGAACGGCGAGCCGGTCTTCGAACCCGGCATGGTCCGGATCTACTGGCAGCGCGAGGGCGCCACGAAATTCTTCTGGCTCGATCATCGCCTGAAGGTTCGCGAGGGCTGGTGCGTCCTGCCGGGCAGCGAGGCGGCGGGTCGCGTGACGCCGTCCGCCGTCATTGAAGCCCTGCCCGAAGGGCCACGGGAACGGCCCGATATCTCGGGGCGCGGTTTTGACATGATCGGCAGTTTCCGCACCCAGGCGCTGCATGCCGCATTGGACGGCATGCGGGGCTCTGCCGATCCATGGATCCTGGTCGGGCTGATGATCGCGGCCCTCAACGCGCAGAATGTCCGGGTGGACGGGGATTCCAACGCGCACTACCCGCAGCGCCGTCCGTCACGCCGGCTCGTGGCTGCCGCCGGACTGTTCCAGGATGGCGAGATGACGCTGGACGAGGCGGTCCTGCGTGGCGCTGCTGTCGACGTGCTCAAAGCCGTGCTGTCCTGCGAGAAGAACGCGACGAATAGCGGCGACTGGGGTGTCCTGGTCGGCCATATCGTGAAAGCGGACGACCATCTGCCTGCCATGGCGGATGAAAACTTCCTGAAAACGCTCAGCAAGTCCGGCATCACGAAGGCCATAAAGGCGGAAGGCATCCTGCCGCGCAATACCGGCAAGGAAATGCGCCGCGCCCTGATGGACCATGTCGGGCAGGGGATCTGGGTGCATCCTGCCGCGCGTTTCCAGGTCGATGTCGCAGCGCTGAACGCCACCTTCGCGGAAGCGCTCGCCCCGCCATCCGAAGCGGATGACGATGATGGGGACCTGGCGCATGACGACGAGACCGAGTTGGAAGACGACGCGGATGCCGATGCGCGGACTGGTGGCCCGGGAACCGATGATCCTGCCGCGACGGGCATTGAGCTCGATGAAGTGACTGACACGCCCACAGACCTGGCGGCAGATCAGGGGGATGAGGTGCCGCACGGCAGGGCCGAAAGTCTGGCTCCGCCATCGCAGACACCTGAAGAATTCCTCAGGACGCATGTTGAGTTTGTAGGCTTCAGCTGAGCGAGGCTGTTGCCGCCGTACGGCTCTGGCTCACGGCCCGTCGCCCCCAGTGGTGACGTCGGGCGGTGAGCCGGCAACGGCCTCTGGCAGGACGTCGACCGCGAAATTCTGCGATGCGCCCCAACCGGGCTTATCCGGAACGTCAGGTTACGCGTTCACTTGCGTCGGCGAAGGAGAACCGTGATGACCCATGAATACATGACGGAAAAGCGTCTGATCGGCAGGTATGTGGTTGAACTGGGCTTCCACCCGGATGGTGGGGTTCTGATCCGGACGCCTGAAATCTATCCGCCAGCGGCCCGCCGATGGCGGGGACCCTATGAGAGCGTGGAGGCGGCAGTGGTCGAATTTTCCGCTTTCACGGCGGTTCCCAGAGTCACGTCGGCCGAGCTAGCCCGGCTGAGAGAGCGCGGCTCTGTCGCCGAAATCTGCGGAAAGGAGGTGATGGTGTGGCACTGCCCATGGCGGGAAGCCAAGACACTGAGCGAATTTGTCCTGTTAAGGGAGGACGGCAATGCCTGATTTTCGTGTCACGCTGGTTGAGCGCTTGTTTGAAGCCGATGCTGGCGATTTCATGGTCACGGCGAAGGACGCCGAGGCGGCTGCGCGGATCGTCCTCAATGCCGTCCCCGACAGTGTGGACTCTGACGGGATCCGGACCACTATTTTACCTGACGGCCAGGAAGTGGACCTTGAGGTCGAGGAAGTCGTCCATGGCGAGATCGTGGCCATGGTCCACGATGCCGGGACCGGCGTGCTGTAGGGACAGTTTGGGTTTTCCCTTGTTTTCAGCCCGGGGCGAGAGGCAGCCGCCGTTCTCGCCAGAGTGATGGATCGTGTCCTTGCGGATGACGATGAGCGGGACACCCATGCAGCCTGCGTGGTGCTGCGCCGGTATCTGCACGAATACCTGAACGCGGACGCATAGGAAGAGCAGGAAGACACAGGAAAAATATGCCCGAAGGGCCATCGCGCCTCAAACGGTGGCTCTTGTCCCGCTCCGCAGGCCTGCGATGCCGGCGCACGCGCCGCGTTTGACCCGCGATATCCCTTCGGACCGCCAGAAGACATTCAGACAAGGAGAATGTCCATGGTGACCGCAGGCCTGTTATCCCGCCAGGGAACTGTCGTGCCGGAGCCCGGAGAGAGACCTGACCTGGCGGGTTATGATCACGTCATCATCGCCTGTTCCTTTGGCAAGGATTCCCTCGCCAGTACGCTGCACCTGCTTGAAAAGGGCGTGGCGCCGCAACGCATCGAGTGGTGGCACCATCGTGTGGACGATGACGGGGACGTTTTTGACTGGCCGCATGTACCCGATTACGGGCGGCATCTGGCTGCAGCCCTTGGCGTCAGGCTGTATTTCTCCGCCCGCCAGGGCGGGATCGTGCGGGAAATGCTGCGCGAGAATGCGCCGACCGCACCGGTCTGGTTCGATACCCCGACAGGGCGCGTCACTGTCGGTGGCAAGGGACCGCCCAATACACGACGCCGCTTCCCGCAGGTTTCGGCAAACCTGTCGGTCCGCTGGTGTTCCCCATACGCCAAGATCATGGTTGCGGATGGCGCCCTGCGGAACCAGGCGCGCTTCAGTCATGCCCGGACCCTGTTTGTAACCGGAGAACGCGCGGCGGAGTCCGCGAACCGTGCCCGTTACGCTGTCTTTGAGCGGCACCGGGCAGACTGTCGTGATGGTCGGATCCGACGGCATATCGATCACTGGCGGCCGGTACATGCCTGGAGTGAAGCGGCTGTCTGGCAGATCCTGAGTCGGCATGGCGTGATTCCGCCGCTTCCCTATCAGCTCGGGTTTGGCCGCCTGTCCTGCCTGACATGCGTATTCATGTCTGCCGATCAGGCTGCAACGCTGCGTCACATGGACCCGGATCGGTTCGCCCGGCTGTGTGAGTGGGAACGCGCATTTGGCTGCACCATCCGACGCGACCGGGACCTCGGCACGCTGGCCAGGGGCGGCACGGTCTACGGCCCCGTGCGCCAGCATCCGGATCTGGTGCGCCGTGCGCTCTGCCACCGCTGGCGTGGCCGTGTCCTCACATCCCCCGAACAATGGGTCCTGCCCGCTGGCGCATTCGGCGAGAGCGCCGGGCCGGTCTGACCCGCCTCATCCTCCAGCAGGGAGAAACCCGATGTTAGCGCCTTTCCAGATCCGGAAATTCCTCGACCTGAGCACCGGCCACCTCCCCCTGTCGGACCGTGGACACCTTGAGAGATATGCAAGGTCAGGTGGTTCCTTTGGGCTGACCTGCCTGTCCGGCCCGCACGGATGGTTTGTCCATGTCCCGCTTATGTGGACGGCCTTTACGATGCAAGAGGTCACATTGATTGCATTGTCGTATCTTTCTTCTGCGTATTTTCGCTCCAGCGAAATGCACTGATACTGTCATGATGTGGAGATCCGGTCAGATGCGCCCTTATGTCCGGCCTGTTTATGCGAAATCCTTCGCTGGCCATCATGGGTGTTCGCTTGCGTGTCAGGCACCAATCTGGATCTCGTGCTCAATGGCACATGGGGACATTCGGTATTGCCTGAACTGCTTCTGATTACAGTCTTTCCCATCACGCGGTCAGTGCATACTGCCGGATCTACCGGAGCTTATTCCGGTATCCATCATCCTGGTGGTACATGTCAGACTATAGCGACACTGCGACCGGCCGGACGATAGATCTCTTTGCGCGACAACAAAACCCAGATGATCCGGGCCAGCTTGTTGGCTAACGCCACGGTTGCCAGACGGCCCGGGCGACGTTCCAGAAGCTTGCAAAGCCATACTCCCGCAGCGCTATCCCATTTCTGTGCGCGGTAAAGCATGGATGTTGCGCCCAGAACGAGCATCTTTCTTATTTCCCGGTTGCCCGTTTTGGTAATTCTGCCCAATCGGGTTTTTCCGCCCGATGAATGCTGGCGCGGTACGAGACCAAGCCAGGCTGCGAAGTGCCGGGCCGTATCGAAGGCCCCAATATCGGTAACAGACGCGACAATCAGGGAGGCGGTTACCGGACCAATGCCCGGGATGGTCAAAAGACGGCGAGCATCTTCATCCTGTTTGGCATGTGTCCGGATACCTCCTTCCAGGTTTTCTATGCTTTCGTTCAGTCGACCATACTGTTCAAAGAGCAGCATGGTTGTCTGTTTCAGGGCATCAGGCAGATTGGATGAGGTTTCGATTTTCGCCAGAAGTTCGGGGAGACGGGCATTTCCAAGGGGAACAATCAAACCGAATTCCGCTGCAAGTGCACGCAACGCATTCACCAGCATCGTTTGCTGTTTGACCAGAAGGGTACGAGTTGAGTGCAGCGATAACAGGCTTTGCTGCTCCCGATTTTTAATCGGGACGAAGCGCGTGTCGGGATGGATCGCGGCAAGACAAATCGCGGCGGCATCAACAGCATCGTTTTTCTTGCCACGTTTGACAAATGGTTTGACCATTTCAGGGGGAATGAGTTTTACCTCATGACCGGTGTCACGGATGACACGAGCCCAGTGATGCGACGTGCTACAGGCTTCGAGTACGACCAGGCAGCGCTCCAGCTTTTCAAAGAATGAGATAACTTCACTCCGCCCGAGTTTCTTCTTGAGCAGACATTTTCCGCTTGCGTCCGTGCCATGCACTTGAAAAACAGACTTGGCGATATCCAGGCCGATTATGGTAACTTTCATCCGGGCGGTCTCCTCTGAATGGTCTTCCGACCTCATCATGGCACATTGATGTCGCATGGAGGCCGTCCACCCCATCTGGATCCATACTCCCATGATTGGCCGGGGTCGCGGTCACTGCGGGCCATTCTTGCCCTGGCCCGGAATCACGACTGTGATTACGTCCTGTTTGATGCGGACGGCCCGGTCGATGCCTCGCTTCGTTTCTTTGATGACGATGAAGATGAATGACCGGCAACGGCATCGGGCGTCCCTCGGGCCAGAGGCGCCGGTTCTTATTTCTTAAGGCGGGATACTTCGGTGTTCCGCCTTTTTTGTGTCCTCGCAAGGGGCTCACACAAAGGAATACTGCCATGAAACTTCATTTCGACCATGCCCTCGTGGCGCGTCTTCTCGCTCATGCGCAAGCCGCGAGCGAACATTCCCCTACCTATGATCAGCTTGTTGACCCGGTCTTTCTCAAGGCTGGCGTGTCGTCGCGCCATCCGACCGGTGTGGATGTCGACCGTACCAAGATACCGGCAGGCCTCATGCTGGTTGGCGATCATGGGGTGTACCTGATGTCGAATGGTTATCCGGGCTTCAGTGACGCTGAGGGGCAGGCGAGCCTTGTCGCCTATGCTGTCGAAGCGGACCCGCGCACATGTCCTGACGACTGGTACGATGTCAAGCGCGCGTCGTTTGGCGGTGACGATGGCGCGGAATTTCTTTCTGCCGACACCATCCGCAAGGCGCTGGAGGCGACTGCGGGCAGTCGTTTGTGGATTGATGTCACGCCTGCGCGGATCAGTTGCCCCTATCTGGCATCCCCGCAAAAAAACCGATCCGGACGACCGGATGGCGGATCTGGAAAGGCCTACTCTAAATAAAAATACAATAAAAATAAAATATAGAAATAAACGAAAAAGTAAAGGTAGGAGGCGGGCACCACAGTCCAGCCTGCCGCGCAAGGGGTGGCTCCTCGCCGTGCGCGATGGCTGCGCCATCTGTGCGCGGCTCCGGTGCCGCCGCTGTGCGGCGCCCTTGCCCGCCAGTCTGGCCTGCGGTCGCCGGAAGGGGTCGAAACCCCCGAAAAAAGGATCTGGAAATGGCACAGAACCGCATCGCGCCGCCGTCCCGCCCTGCCGTCGAAATCGCCAAATTCGTCGTCATCGTGCTCCTCTGGACGGCCTCCATGGTCACTTTCCTCCTGCTGCCCGACGTCTTCCTCGATCCGTGTACGGGCATCATCGATCTCAGGTGACACCACCCTCGCCATCCGCGCCGCCCTTCGGGGCGGCGTCTGCATTTTCTGGAGACTGATCATGGCCAGAACTGAACGTACTGACATCCACCAGTCCGTCACTGACCGCATCATCCGCGAACTTGAAGCGGGAACCGTGCCATGGGTCTGCCCGTGGAGCCGCACGAAATGCGGCATTGCCCTGCCGCGTAATGCCGCGATCGACCGGGCCTATTCCGGGATCAACATCCTGATGCTGTGGGGTTCGGTAGAGATGCATGGGTTTTCTACCCAGAAATGGCTGACGTTCCGCCAGGCGCATGCGCAGGGCGGCAATGTCAGGAAAGGCGAGAAGGGAACGACGGTATTTTATGCCGACCGTTTCACGCCAAAATCGGAAGCAGGTTCCGACGAGCCACGCCAGATCCCGTTTCTAAAGCGGTTTACGGTGTTCAACGTTGACCAGTGCGAGAACCTGCCGGACAGCATGGTTGCGCCGACCGCGCCGTTGCCGGAACGCGAAATCGTGCCGCACGCGGAAGCGCTGATGACCGAAACCGGGGCGGACATTCGCATCGGTGGTGACAAGGCATTTTATGCCCCGGATGCGGACTTCATCCGGGTTCCGCCCCAGCAGTCCTATTTCAACCAGATCGACTGGTACCGAACCGTCTTTCACGAGATCGGGCACTGGACCGGGGCCGAAAGTCGGCTGTCGCGCACCTTTGGCAGGCGGTTTGGTGACCATGCCTACGCGGCCGAGGAACTGGTCGCAGAGATGACATCAGCTTTCGTATGCGCGGAACTGCAGATCGAGCCGACGGTCCGCCATGCGGATTACATCGGGAACTGGCTGGAACTGCTGAGGGCTGACAAGCGCGCCATTTTCACCGCAGCGAGCGCTGCTTCAGCCGCGGCCCAATACATTTTCAGCCCATCGGCACGTCAGCCGTCCGTCGAGGACGTGGCTTCTGCCGCCTAAAACCCAACCGTAAAAACCTGTGCGCCCGCGAGGGCGCGCTGAGTGATGGAGTTCATCATGCCTGTCTTTGCCCTGATTGCCACTCCCGCCGTGCGCATCCGTTCCGACGGCTGCACCATCCTTAAGGCGCTGCCGATGGAACACCTTGGTGCACGGGGGATGACAGAAGCCCTGACGCTCGCGGAAATCTCGACTGCCGTAACGCTGTACGGTGAGAGGATCGCCGGCGCGCATCCCGGGCGCTCGTTTTCCATCAGTGTGCATATCCGTCGGGGCGATCGTAAGCCACGTGGCTTTGATGCGGCTTACCGCGCTGGCGCCCTGGGGACGGACAGATGGGTTCTCATGGTCGATAACGACGCTGATGGCGTGCGGATCCTGCATGGACGATCCGCAGCCGAAACTGGAAACATGGCGTCCTGCAAAGGAGACGTGGCATGATCCGCCAGTATTATACGTCTCCATTTCAGGGCGGTAATAACCCGCTCCGGGTCGGGACCATTGCCAGTGGAACCATCTTCCGTCTTCCGGCTCCTGTTTCGGGGCGTCCCTATCGGACCCGGCCGTGGATCGTGGAATGCTTTCTGAACGCCACGATGGGGGCGGCTGCGCTGAACCCCGTCACCGGTCTCCGGGAAGATCGTTATATGCGAGGCCGCTCGGATCTGGTCGTATTGCGCAGCCTCGCCAGTGCCCGACGTGTGACCGTGGCGGTGCGTTATCTGGAAAGGATGAGTGAAGAGGGCCTGGGCGAGGGGCATTATCCTGATCTGCCGGATGTGAGCCGCTTTCATAACGGCTATCGATGCCGGAGCCAGGTGTCATGACGGCGGGGCCGATCCTGTGTGAGCGGCTTCGGGTCCCGCCTTTCGACCCGGCTGTCCTGAAACCCACCCAATGGGCGACGGCCCAGCAAAAGGCAAAGCTTGGTAATGCGATCCTGCGGTTCATTGCACTCGGAATGCCTGCAGAAAAATTTACACCGGCCCTGTATAACCGGCTGAGCAATATGTTCGGATTTATCGCGCATTATAATCGGACCGGCTTCGCGCAGACATGGTTCGACAATGCAGCCACACGGCGCGATTTCCTCGATCAGGTTGCGCGATATCCCTGCTGGGGCGACCCGACTTTTGTCTGGTCGGATGTAGAGAAGGAAATCAGGCTGCGCGTTCGGGAAAACCTGCTGGTCGAGGCATGGACGACCCGTGCCCGCGAGGAACAGGTTGCGCGCGAGAAAGCGGAGCTGGCCCGTCTGCAGGCAAAGCATGGCGGAACAGCGACGGCAGCGGATGCACCCGTGCCCACCGTGCAACTCGGGCTGCTCTAGCCCTGGGCTATGCGCCAGGAGCCATGCCCGTCGAGGCACCGGCCCAGGAACGCCAGTGCGGCACGCGGATATTTCCGGATTTCCAGAACGCTGCCGGTGGGTACCTCCATGTGGTAGGCGCCGATCCGGGCGGCGCAATGCGGCTGGCCGCGCAGGAATTTTATGCCCCTGCCGGTGCGAACTGCCTGCCGTGGACCAAAAACGCCCACAACGTGACGGCCACCGAGGTAAATATCGGCGTTGAACTGGCGCCACAGCGGTGCCCGGACATCCTGCTCGTCGACTTCGACCTGCACGGTGCAGCAGTCATTCCATGCATCTGGCGTGCCATCCACGCCATACAGGGTCTGGCAGATCTGGCGGATCGCCTGCTCATGGTCGGGGAGGAAGGACCAGCCGATTTCCTTGCCGAGAAATCGTCCCCTGTAACGCCGGGCCTGGATTGCCAGTTCGGGATGAAAGTCGGCCTTCAGGGTGATGCGTCCTTCCGACGCAGTAATCACCGCCATGATGAACTCCCAATGTAGAGACAGGGAAATTCTAGGACGACTATCATAATTGTACAAGAATAAATGACACGATTATGAGCGAAATAGAAAAATAAAACAGAAATCAAAATTCAAAATCCAAAAGCATGACTTCGGCCCCTGCCGGGTCTCTGACCTGGTTTCTGCGGTCTGAAGCGGTCGTCGTCGGGCGCAACCCCCAGGCCTGCGGTCGGGACGGCACCGTGAAGCCGCATGCGCGGCTTCCGCACCACTGCCGCCCCGAGGGGTTGCGCCCGCCGCCTGTGGCCCGCTTCCGCGCGACCGCACCAGGTCAGAGATCCGGCAGGGGCCGGAGACGACCAGGAAGGAAAAAAGGAACAAGACCATGAGCCAGTCAGTCAATCGCGCCATCATCATCGGTCACCTGGGCCGGGATCCGGATCTTGCCGCACGTAGGGAAGGGGAGGGCAAAATCGCATCCTTCGGCGTGGCGACAAGTGAAACCTGGACCGATCGCGCCAGCGGTGAGCGCCGGGAAAAAACCCAGTGGCACCGTGTCGTCTCTTTCAACGATCACCTTTCAGCCGTGATCGAACGTCGGTGCCAGAAAGGAACGCTGGTCTATGTCGAAGGCCATCTCGAGACACGCAAATGGACCGATCAGCAGGGACAGGACCGTTATGTGACCGAGATCATCATTGATCGGTTTGATGGAAACCTGAAGGTGCTGGCCAATGGTCGAAGCACGGGCGATGGACGTTTTGATGAAGAGCGTCCCTCGCGGAGCGCTGCACAGCGCCCCGTTCCTGCCGCAACTTCCAACGCGCAGGACGTGGATGATGAAATCCCATTTTAGGTCGTTCGGTGTTCCGGGTCGTCAGCGACCCGGAGCATTGTGCCTGTTCAGGGAGAAGAAAATGCGGTTTCTGCTGCCCCAGTTCTCGTCATGAATACTTGTGAGGACTGTCAGACCTGATGGCGCGGGCGATCGGGAAAGCCTGTCGGCCGACACCGGAACGCCGGTCGTCCGTCCACATCGGGGATGAACTGTGTCTCTCCTGTTTCTCTATCGACCTTTATACGGGCTCGTGAACCTTATTTTTTCGTCAGTCGCATGATGTGGGCGCAGACGGGATCCTCCACAGGGAGTATCTGCCGTCGTGAATGCCCGCTCGTCCATAGTCCCGGTAATGCGTGCGCAGTGGCGCGGGCACATGCCGTTTGCTGCCGCGCGTAAACTGCGGCCATTCGTGCGTTCTGTATTCTTTTGCAGTTCACGCAGAATAAAACCGTCAACGCGGATCATCAGGACGCAATATCTCGACGAACCATACAGAGGTCGTCGTGTGTTTCCGCATGATCATCTCAAATACTCACCGTAAATACCGGAGCGGTCTGAAACACAATCCATGCTGTTCGTGAAGGAGTGTCTTTCATGGCTTACACGTCTTCCCCAGAAGCACAGCAAAGAGAACTTGATGAGCTTCGCAATGCTGTAAACTGCGCCGTAGTGCTGGAGAAAGCCGGGTTCCGGCTGGATCGGCAGGCCACTGCGCAGCGTTCCGCCCGTAACCTGAAATTTCGCCGTGACAGTGAGGCCATTATTGTCAATCACGATGGCAAGGGCTGGTGGGACCCCAAGGGCGACGGCAAGGGCGATGTCTTCAAGCTTGTCCAGTATCTCGATCCCTCGAAGAATCTCGGTCATGTCAGGCAGGAACTTCGCGCCCTGATCGGCAGGAGCCCGACGCTCGAAGTTGTCGAGCGTACGAAGGGAGCCGCTGACAGACCGCGGCGCGATCCCGCTGAATTGTGGAACCGTCGTACCGCACCCGGGCAGGGGACGGCTGCATGGCGCTATCTGACGGAGATTCGTGGGTTGCCCGACCATATTGTCGCGATTGCCGGACAGCAGGGGGCGCTGAAGGAAGGCCCGCACGGAACCGCTTGGTTCGGCCACCGGGATGCGGATGGGCAGTTCACCGGCATGGAAATGCGGGGGCCGGATTACAAGGGGTTTTCGACGGGCGGCATTGGCAAGCGTCTCTTCGGTTTCCGGGCCGACGGGGGAGAAGAACCCGTGACGCGCCTTGTCGTCACCGAGGCGGCCATTGATGCATTATCCTTTGCAGCACTCGATCGCTTCCAGAAAGGAACGCTCTACACCTCGACAGGTGGCGGCATGAGCCCAGAGAGCGAAGCGAACCTGAAGCGGGTCATGATGCAGGTCGCCGCCCAGCCTGATGCGCGACTGGTTGTTGCCGTTGATAACGACCTGCAGGGGGATCGTTATGCCGGGAAATTCGCTGCGATGGCACAGGACGTCGGTCTCTGGTCAGGACGGGTATCTCCGAAGGGGCAGGGAGAGGACTGGAACGCGGTTCTGAGGAGCCGCAGGGAAGGAATGCAGGCCGGTTCTGTTCCCGTTGCGCCCTTGTGCCGCCTGTCCGAAGTCCTGGGTTCGGGGTCGAAAGCGCAGCCGGAGACGGTTTCCCCGTCATGGCTGGGTCAGGCCGAGGCGCACGGCATGCAGCGGCCGCTGCGGGTTTCGGTTCCCTCATTGCCTGCTTCGTCTGAACCTGTCGAGAAGCCTGCCGGACCACGGCTAGGTTCATCGCCGGGGATGTCCTTGTGAACCAGCGTAAATCCTTTGGGATCACCGGACAGACGGCATCACGAGGTGCAGGCTTTGTCCAGATATCTGCAGGCCCGCGCGCATGCCCGAACGGCTCTGCCAGGGGCGACGGATATGCGGAAATACGTGGCGCATCGATTGCGGGGCAACACGCGGCCTCGATGGCCTGAGGCCGGGATTTGGCAGGCCGCATCGCCTCCTTCGCCGACGATCACGGGATGATCGTCATTTACGGCTGGCGTGCCACAGAGGTGGGCGCCGAACGGTCCTGCGCGCAGGATCATCTCACATAGGAGAGGGTCATGGGATCTGTTTCAGACTATGCGGATCTGGGGATTACGCGTCTGGCGATGAAGGCAGACCTTGCACGGACGTTTGCCCGCTCGCGCCCGGCTCGAGGCATCTGGAACCGCCACCTGCGCCAGCGTTTGGAGCAGGCCGAAGATGATCCCCCGATACCGCAAAGTGCAGTCCGCCTCTACGAACGGTCGGGCTGTCCTGTCGGCCTGGTTATCGATGGACGCTGGGAACGCAGGCTTGGGAACTGGGATCTTTCCTATCCGGCGACGATCCTGCTCTCGACCGGTAAGATCACCACGACCCCGGGTTGCATGGCGGAAGGGCTGGAAGAGCTATGACCGGTAATCTTCCCGTTCCGCGTGCGCTTGCGCCAGTCCTTGATAGCCTGACGCCAGAACAGCGGCGCGCGGCGATGGCGCTGGGATATGTTCTGGTTCTGGCAGGGGCAGGCACCGGCAAGACCAAAACCCTGACAGCCGGGGTCGCAACCCGCGTCGGACTGCATGGCATGGTTCCTGGCCAGATCCTCTGTGTAACCTTTACCAACAAGGCCGCCCAGGAAATGCGCAAGCGCATCGGAGACGTTCTTGGGACGTACTCGGTACCCACATGGCTTGGAACGTTTCATGCCCTGGCTGCCCGACAGCTACGGGCCGAGCCTGAAGTGGCGCAATTGCGTAGCGGTTTTGACATTCGTGACGCCGAGGACAGTCTCGCCATTGTCCGCCGCCTGATCAGGACTGTCCCTAAGGAAAAGCTTCCCGTGCCGCAGGAAGGAGCGCCAGGAGATGCGAGACAGATCAAAAAAATGGCCGAGCGGATTGCGCGGCTGAAAGAGGATCTGATCACACCGGTGGCTGCTTTCGCGCATGTTGAAAGCCTGATCGGCAGGCGGCAGTCGGCGAATCTCCATGTGGATCACGAAAGCTGGCGCTTTGTCGTCGGGTTGTATGGTCGTTACCAGGCGATCCTGCGCGAGCAGAACGCGGCGGATTTTGGTGATCTGCTGATGTGGCCGACCCTCGCGATGCTGCATGATGCGGCATACCATCGCCGGTGGTCCGCCCGTTTTACGGCCGTGATGGCGGACGAGTTTCAGGATGTGAACCGCGCCCAGTACCTGTGGCTCACGTTGCTCAGCAGGACGTCTGGTGAACTGTTCTGTGTGGGTGATGATTCCCAGAGCATCTATTCCTGGCGGGGGGCGAAAGTCGGCTTCCTGCGGAACTTCCCGCGTGAGTTTCCTGCTGTGAAGACGTTCAAGCTCGAGGAGAACTTCCGTTCCACCAGCAATATTCTTGATGCGTCGAATGCGGTGATTTCATTTGACCCGTCGCGGATCGAAAAGACACTGTTTACACGTCGGGGCGAGGGCCTCCCGATCGAGGTTCTGGGGTTCTCCTACGCCACCGAGGAAGCTGCGGCGATCGTCCGGGAGATTGGCCGTCGCGCAGCGACCGGCGTCGCCTGGCATGACATGGCTATCATTTACCGCCAGAACCGGCTCTCCCGAACGCTGGAGGAAGCATTGCTCCACGCTCGTGTTCCCTACGAGATCATCGGGGATGTGGGTTTCTATCGGCGTACCGCCGTCAAGGACGCTCTGGCCCTGCTGACGCTTTGCGCATGGCCCGATGAGCGCAGGTCGGACGAAGCCTTTCGGCGGATGGCCAACCGGCCTCCACGGGGCCTTGGCGCCAGGGGCCTGGAGAAAATCGAGATAGAGGCTTCGGCGGGTGGTCAGTCGCTATGCGCGGCGGCCACACGGACCCGTCTGTCCCCGAGATGTGCCGTGGCGCTGCAGGGATTCGTCCAGATTCTCAGACAGATCGGATGTCGGGAAAGGGAAAGCCTTGGGGAGCGCCTTACCGGCCTGCTCGAGGCAACAGGGTATCTGGACATGCTGCGGGCTGATGATTCGGATGAAGCGGCAACCCAGCGCGAAAACCTCGCGGAACTGATCGAACTGGCCCAGGGTTTCCGGCGCGTGGAACACCTCCTCGAACATGCGGCACTGGCAGGCGGAGCACCTGGCGAACAAGGTCGTGATCGCGTTCAGCTCATGACCATGCACCGGTCGAAAGGACTGGAATTCCGGCACGTCTTTCTTCCTGCATGGGAAGAGGCGATTTTCCCCGGTGCGATGTCGCGCAATCCCGAAGAGGAGCGTCGCCTTGCCTATGTGGGACTGACCCGGGCCATGGAGCAGGCCACGATCACGTTCTGTGATTATCGCCAGGGCGGATCTTCCCGTCCGAGCCGGTTCATTGACGAAATTCCACGCGAAAACCGGGTCAGCAGCTGGAATCATGGCAGGAACGAACCACGTCAGTCTGACGGTCGTTGGAGGCAGGTTGATCAGGAACTGAATGCGCTTGGCTTGTGAATGCGGACAATGCATGCTCCGGCAGCGGCGACATGCATTCGCGCGGCCCAGGCATTGCACCAAACAGGCTGGTTCCGTCCGACGATTCGGTCTTAAATTGCTTTTCTTTTGGTCGAAGGACGTCTGATTTATGGCAAAAAAGCCAGTATCGCCGATGGAATCCGATGACTGGGATAATAATTGTCATTTTTTGGGATTTGGAGGGTTGAATTGAAATTAAGAGTATCGTTCCCAGATAATTTTATATCAGAAATGATTATTGATCAGAAGTTTGTACCTTGTTTATGTAAAATATCACGTGATTTCAAGATAGAATTTAGGGCTCCTCTTCAGGAGGCGGTTGGTATTGTATCTGAATGGGATATTAAATTAATTAACGAAAGAGCTCCTGCCGGGGCGGGAGGGAAATACACGTATTACGCAGATGGAGAAATATCTATCGAGCGGATCTCGGATGATATCTATCGTATATTAGATCTAAAGATGTTTTATCCAGCATCCGGATGGCGTCCTGTTATAAAAGATGGGGATTATGCTGTTCCAAAGGAGGGGTTTGGGGATGAGGAGTAATTCCCGATATTATTTTTTTTAATTACAATTTACATCAATATTTAATAAATTAAAAATAATATTTGATGTTTAACATAAAAATAAAAAAATTGAGATATTTATTATTGGGTAAATTTATGAACTTCTTAATATGTCTCTCCAGTTTAGTGATTGCTGGAATCTTGCGGATCAGGAATTGGACGCATCCGGATTGTGAATACAGGAAAGGCGTAATCGGGCGAGGGCGGCGCAGGACGGCGACCTGCTCTTGCATGGCCGAGTGCGGCCCAGACACATGTTGGCGAGCTTATGGATAACCGGACAGGACCGCGTTTCGATACGATACGCACGCAGTCACACAGCTGGGATATAATCGGCTTCACATGAGCGTCAGGGCACTGCATCGGACAGGCTGGCCCTGTCTGTCGCGTCGGTCTTTAATTGCTTTTCTTTTGGTCGAAGGACGTCTCCTTTATGGCGAAAAAGCCGGTGCCGCCGATTGAGCCCGATGACTGGGATGATGACGAGGCGGGTTTCCTGCAGCCTCAGGAGCCACCGCCGCCCGTCCGGGACCCGGCGGATCTCAGGTTGCATACGCGCCAGCTCGCCGACCTTCTCCGGGCCAGATTTCCCGACAGGTGGGTCGGTGTGGAAATCGGCACGCTTCCGCTTCGGTGTGAGGACGACCTGTTCTCCGATTTCATTGACCTTGGAGATGGCCTCGGGGTTCGCCTCGATTATGATCCCGAAGAGCCGGAGCGGGTACTCTGGATCAGTGCCGGCAACCGTGATCATGGCGGCGAACCGCTCGATTTTCCCCGCGATAGCGAGGCCTGTCGCGGACGCATGCTTTCAACCGGGGAAATCGCGGAACTGCTCGATTTTCTTGACAGGGAGGCCGCTTACTGATGCCCGCTGGCATGGCAGGCAAGCCCGATGCGCCGCCATGCGTCAGTCAGTGTGCCCCGCGGCACGTTGCGCTCAAGACCACGTAGCAGGGTTTCCAATTCGGAAAGGGAAACGGTGCAGCCGACAAGCGCCGGTGACAGGACCGCAGTTCCCGTCATCACAACGTGGCTGAAGACCTGGATGGTCGGGTCCACGAGGCGGGCCAGCGCATAGACGGCGCGGCAATGGGCGGCATTCTGCATCACCGGGCTGTAAATCAGCCGGGGCGGGGCGTCGGGCGCCTCGCCCGCGAAACGCTGTCGCCACCGTTCAACTTCCGGGTGTCCGGTCAGTTCGCCGCCATACCGCTTTGTCTCCACGACATGGATGCCCCGCGGGCTGAGGAACAGGTGGTCAATCTGGGTCGTCCTGCCGTCACCCGCCGGCAGTATGGCGTCGTGCAGCACGGCCAGGCCGCTCCGGTCGAGCACGTGGGCTACGGCGCTCTCTCCTTTCTCGCCCTGGATGGCGGCGCGAAAGGATCGCCAGACCTGCGTCTCATGGGCCGTCAGCCGGCACCTGTCGGGAGGCTTCACGCGACGACGTCGAAGTCTTACCACGCAGTCTCCCCCTATGGTTCAATGGCCCGATAGCGTGTCCCGTATATCTGTCCGTCATGCGACTGGGGCGGGAAATGCCGGGAACCGTTTATGTTCCGGGTGAGGGGCCGGGTACATGTCTGCAGCGTGGATGCGGATCACCAATAGTGCCCGCTCAACCGCCAGCCTGAACGCAGGAGACCGGACAATCGGCGGCAGGCTCGTCCAGTTTCGCAGGGGATTCAGGATCCCGCCTGAACCCGGTATTCTCGTCCCCCCATTTCTTGAGAGCCATGATGACCGGCTCCAGGGTCCGTCCCCGCGGCGTCAGGCTGTATTCCACCTTCGGGGGCACCTCGGCGTAGACCGTCCGCAGGACAAACCCGTCCTGCTCCAGTTCGCGGAGCTGCGCCGTCAGCATGCGCTGGGTGATATTGGGCAGACGCCTGCGGATTTCGTTAAAGCGCAGGGTTCCCTCAAGCAGGTGGTAGAGGATCACCCCTTTCCATTTCCCGTCGATCAGCTGAAGTGTCGCTTCAACGGCACAGCCGGGACTGCAATCAAGTGATTTATGCCGGATACGGGTCATGACGGTATCATTTCCGATACTATGGGCGTTAAAAGTGCGTTCTTGTCCGAACCCAGCATAATGCTCACTGTTCTCCTTCATCAACACAGGAGCAGACATCATGCGCGCCGTCGGTTACCAGACGCCTCTCCCGATCGACAATCCGGCTTCGCTCCAGGACATCGATCTGCCGAATCCGGTCCCTTCAGGGCGGGATCTCCTGGTAGAAATCAGGGCTGTGTCGGTCAATCCGGTCGATACAAAAGTCCGTCGCAGCGCCACGCCGGACGCGGGTCATTGGCGGGTTCTGGGTTGGGACGCCGCCGGGATCGTTGTCGGCACCGGACCTGAAGTCACGGATTTTTCCATCGGGGATGAGGTTTTCTACGCAGGCGCGCTCGATCGCCCGGGAACCGATGCCGAATTCCACCTGGTCGACGAGCGGATTGTCGGCCGTAAGCCCCGTTCCCTGAACTGGGCTGAAGCCGCGGCCCTGCCGCTGACAGCGATCACCGCCTGGGAGATGCTGTTCGATCGCCTGGATATCCGTCGGCCAGTCCCCGTCGTGAAGCCGGGCGTGCTGATTATCGGTGGCGCTGGCGGCGTCAGCTCCATCGCCATCCAGCTGGCCCTGGTCCTGACAGATGTCACGGTCATCGCCACCGCCTCCCGGCCAGAAACGCGCGACTGGGTAAAATCCCTCGGGGCACATCATGTGGTGGATCACAGCAGGCCTCTTGCCGCGCAGGTCGCGGCCCTTCCGACCGGTGCACCCGGCTTCGTCTTTTCCACGACGCAGACGGATCGGCATATGCCAGAGATTGTCGCGCTGATCGCGCCCCAGGGGCATTTCGGCCTGATTGACGACCCGGCCGCGCTCGACGCCCTGCCGCTGAAGAAGAAAAGCCTGTCGCTGCACTGGGAGCTGATGTTCACCCGCTCGCTGTTTGGCACAGCCGATATGGGCAGGCAGGGCAAGATTCTCAACGACGTCTCACGCCTCGTGGATGACGGGCGTATCCGCACCACGCTCGGCAGGAACCTCGGCCTGATTACGGCGGCGAACCTGCGGCAGGCTCATGCCTTGATCGAGAGCGGCCAGGCAAAGGGCAAGATCGTGCTCGAAGGTTTTCCTGGCTGAAATGGAGAAGATCATGACTGAGTCCGCAAAAGCGCTCGTCGAGACATGGTATGGAACAGGCAATACGGCATTACTTGCCCAGGACATTGTCTGGACTGTGCTGTCAACCTTTCCCGAGGGCGGACGGTATGTCGGCCGCAAGGCTGTGGAAGAGCAGTTCTTCCCCCGGTTGACGGCCCACTTTTCGGAGTATGGGACCCACCCGCACAGCTTCACCGCCGAAGGAAACCTTGTCGCGGTAACGGGGATCTATCGCGTGCGGACGAAACAGGGTCGGCCGGGCGATATCGCCTTCGCGCATTTCTGGACCGTGAGAGACGGCCAGATCTCGGCCCTGCAGCAGGTGGCGGATACGGCGGCTATTCAGGAGCTGCTAGCGGGCGGAGAACAGGCTTCATGACTGATGAAGAGCACCTGATGACCCTGAACCGTACCGGTGGGCGGTTCGATCTCAACAGGATTGCGGCAGCGTTCCCGAAAACCGCGGATACGATGCTGCTGGATACCTATCTGACCGACAGGCCTGAAGCCAGCATCAGGGTGTTCCGGATCTATCAGGACGTGCCGCCGCATTATCATACCCAGTGTGATGAAGTCCTCCATGTGCTTTCCGGAGAAGGGACATTCTGGATTGATGACCCGGCTGAGGAAGCGCCGTTTGTTCCCGGGCACCTGCTGGTCTTTCCGCGGCGTGCCGTGCATGCGGTGCCGCGTATCCTGCGTGATCCTGTCATTTTTCTTGCCATCGACACACCGCGCCGGGCACCGGATGACGTGGTGTTCGTCGATCCTGCCGAAGGCACGCCTTCCGGCTTCATCAAGAGTATCTGAAGTAAAGTCGCGGGTCACAGATGAACTGGATCTGTGTCCCTGCAGCGCATGCCCGCAAAACGCGGCGTAAGCCCAGGGCATCTGGAGACGGTTTCCTTTCCCGAAAGACCTGGTCCGGGAAACATCTCTGTTCAACAGGAAAAAAGGAAATCAGGGGCGGCCCCTTCGGGGTTCTCTCACTCTGGTTCGCTAAGCGGCTGCGCCGCTAACCTCACTGGAGCCCCCTGCGGGGTCTCCACGCTTTCGCGCAACGGTTCGACCGCTCGCCCTGGGGTTCTACAGGATAAATACTTATGTAATACCTGATAATACTGTTATTGATAAAATGGGCATAAGGAAATAAAAGGAATAAAAACAGTAGTAAACTAATATTTACTTCTAATATATTTCCTTTTTTATTGCATTTATATTCTGTTCGTACTATTCTTTATTTGTGGAGAGGGAAATGGTTCCCGCCACAGACGCCCCGCCCGGTGCTCCAACACCGGACAGGGCTGACGCCAGACAGAAAGGTCAAGTTTCATGTCCAACGCTACCAACACAATGACCGCCGCCCTCGCTTCCGCGCAAGAGAAGAAAGCCGCCAGCAAGGCAAAAGCGGGCCAGAAGGCCCCCGCCGCCCGCCGTTTCGAGGAAGCGGCCCGGCGCGCGCCTGTCATCACCATCGAGGCCGCCGAAGCCCTGATCCCCGTTCCCGACCAGATCACCAAGATCGTTTCCCATTTCGGCCTTGAGGACTTCGACCCCGACGCCCTCGCGGAAACGGCCCGGCAGGCTTTTACCGTCATCGCCCGCAGCCTCTCGCCCGTGCTGGTCGTGACCACATGGAACGGCGAGCAGAACGACAAGGGGCTGGAAATGCACCTACAGCGCATGGCGGGTGCCGCTGTCGCGTCCGCCTTCGGGGCCGCCCAGTTCTATGACGCCAAGCGCGCGCAGGCCCGCGAACTGTCCTCACAGTTCAACGAGTATCGCGAAGAGGACCGGATGGGCGTCGACGGGCTGGAAAACAGGGCGGCCAACGCCCGCCGCTTCGCAGCCGAGCAGGGGATCAAGGCCGCCGCTCTGGTCGCGTCCGCCCGCGGGGCCCTTGCCGCCTACGAAGACATGATCGGCACCCCGTGGAAGCCCTACACGGCCAGCAACGCCCGCACCATCGACCAGCGGGCCGCAGCTGCCGAGATGGACGCCCTCGGCTTCTGACCGACCCGGCCGGACCCACGGCGGGTCCGGCCACCCACGGCAAGGTACCTTTCCGCAAGGATCGACCCGCATGAGCGAATATGAATCCATGGCAGACCGCGACGAAGCCCTTGCGCTTTCGCGTGCTGCGCCCCACCACGCATGGGTCCTGACGGACCGGGACGTCTGGCATCGCAATCCTTTTTATCACGGCCCGGAAATGCCGCATCCCGAAGATGACGGCGCGCATGACTTTATTGCCGACCACGGCATCGACGCATGGCGGGAGGCGACCACGGCCGCAAGGGCCGCAGCCATCGCCGCAGCCGAAGCGAAAGCGCGCGAGATCGCGGACGCTCCCGACCCCTGGCGGCCCGACGATCCGACGCCTTGAGAGACCACGCCGCAGGAGCCCGGAAACCGGGTTCCTGCTTCTGGTGTCCGGGGCACCATTGTGCTGGAAAAAAATGCCCTGACACCAGCATGCCGCCGCGAGGCGCCCGCCTCAAGCCCGCTGCGCGCCGCGCTTCGCGCGGTGAGGACACGCCCCTTTCAGTGAACAGGGCCGCCCGGATCGCAGGGCGGTGCCCCGCGCTCCGGGCAACCCGGTTCACCTCAGGGGCATGCCCTCAGGCTTGACCCGGGCGCCTCGCGGCCCTCCCGGCGGGCAGCGGCCTTCCTGTTCCGCTCCCGGGAAAAACAATGTCGGTCATGCAGCATGCCGGACAGTGGAGATGACAAACCTACTGTGTCGCCCTGCCGAACACGAAGCCCAGCTTGCCGTCATTCATGACGTAGGGCGTGCAGGTCACGCCGGGATGGACCGCGTCGTAGGGTTTCAGCCATCTTGTCGAGACCCAGCCGGGACGCAATGCGAGGGTCATGCTCCGGACGTAGCCGTTCGTAGGCGGTGCGTCCGTGGCGACCGGGAGGACCGCCAGCGCGGGAGCAATGCTCGGGGCACCGTCCCGTGGTTCGCTCTGCAGCGGGACCGGATGCCTGAAATCCATCATGACCCGTTCCGGTGCATCAAGGGCCATGCATCTGTACCCGTCGAGCGCATGGACCGGGGTTCTATGCAGCGCGAAGGCCGGGTGGCTGATGCTGCAGGTGAGGGCCGCAAGGATCGCGGCCCGGTGGGAAAACCTCATGCTGGACTCCTCGTCAGCCGGTCAGGATCGAACTGGACGCGGCACTGCCCATTTTTGCTGCGACTGCCGCGCGCCATTGGCCGACCGTGGTGGTTGAACTGATATTGTTCCCCGACATCGCCGTGCTCGATATGTAGGACGACATGAGGCTGCTGTCGTCGGCCGTCGCGATTTCAGCGCCAGCGCTCGGGCCAAAGTTATAATAGGCCCGGGCATCAAGGGCTGTCGGGTTACTGATGCCACTGTGCTGCAGACTGGTTGCGGCATCCTTGAGATACTGCGCTGCAGCCACCGCCTGCGTTGCCGGATCCTGCTGGCCCGCCGTGCCGCTGGTGATGGATGAGGCCAGCGAGGGGTCTGCGGCCAGTGCCTCTCCGAGGGTCTGGCTGTAGGTCCCGTTGCTCATCTGGAATGCGCCGGTGATCGTACTGCCGTTTCCGGCCGTGTAGAGGTTCTGGCAGCCGGATTCCACCACGCAGGTCGCGGCGAGCGCCGATGGATTGACGCCCAGCGCCTCGGCGTTCTGGGCTGCCGCATAGCCCCATGACTGCTGGTATAGGGTCTCGAGCGCATCGCTGTCGGACGTGCCTGCTGTTGCTGTCTGGGTGACGGCGCCGCTTCCGCTGGTGGCCTGGGCTGTGCCCGTCGTGTCCGGGGTCCAGCCACCGAGCCCCGGTTCCTGATAGGTTGCGTTGACATGTGTCGGGAGCCCGCCGGGCACATTCACTGTCTGTGCCCGCCCGACGGGGGGAATGACGAGGCCGCACGTTACGAGGACCACGGTCGCTTGCGTCGTGCGGCGGCATGGGAAGGGGAGCCGGGTCACCTTGGCCTCCTGTTGCGAGGCGGACAGGATCGGCCGGCATCATGCGACCTGTATCAGTATTTTGTACGGCGTTTCGGTTCCGGCCCTGAGCGTGTCCGTCGTGGACACGCTCAGGGCATCCGTCCGAGCGCAAATCCCGCTATAAGGACGATGGAACTGTAGCCCAGGATGCGAAAGGCCGTCTGCAGGTTGTACCGTCTGGTCATGGCCGTGGCCTGGCTCTCGATGGCGCCCCTTAATCCTTTCGTCATATCCGCGGTGATCGCGAGGAGTTTCTTCTCGACCAGTTTTTCGTTGATGGTGCGCAGCGTGTGCACCGCTTCAATGCCGTCGCGCAGATGTTCGCGGATGACCGCGGTATCGTCGGCGAGTGCTCTGCGCTGCTGCTCTGCAATCAGTCTGGCTTCCGTGACGGAACGGATCGATGCGCGTCGTGCCTCTATGGCCAGCATGCCAATCTGGTCCAGCGTGACAATCAGCGCGGAGATCACTTCCGCTTCGGGTGCGATCGGGCGGGAAATCCACTGATTGGCAACCCGTCGCAGGTTATCGACGTGCTCGGCAAATGCCCGGTCCGCGTCCTCGATTTCGTTCGGCGCTGTCATCACACACCAACCCCGATGACTTCCGGCAAGCCTGCGGGCATCCGCGGCAGATAATCGGGGCCAAGTGCTGCAAGAAACTTCGGCACGTCGCGCCTCAGCCACCGGCTGACCCGACACCGGTCGAAAAACGAACTTGTCGGGAAGCCATTGGCCGGTCTGTTCGCCGCAAAGTCCATGAAAGACTGCCCCCGGTCCGAGACACGCTTTATCCCGTCAAGCGCAGGAAACACCCCGTAGACGGCCCCGCGGCCAAGTGCGCCCTCGATTGCGGGATATTGGAGGATATGCCGGATTTCATCTGAAGCATCGACGCGCCCGCTAAGCAGGGCCTCGTTAATGACAACGACGGTGTTCTTGGGAATAAAGCCCCGGTTTGCCTGCAGGTCTTCAAGATAGTCGATATCGGCATGTTCCGAGCCGATCATGAAAACCGTGACAAGATTGATCCCGAGTTCCTCAAGCTGTGCGACGAGCGGGGAGGCCTTTACCAGTTCGTGAACCGCCGTCCAGCCGCCGCCGATGTCAAGAATGGCGTCGTTCTGGGTTTCCACCAGCTGCTCGATCCTCTGTTCCAGCCAGGCCGCCTGTCCCTTGGCGGTTACGGTTGCAGGTTCCAGGACGTAATCACCCAGAGAGGCGATAGTATTGGACTTGTTGAGTGAATCCGTGTTCCAGATTTCCGGGTGGCCTCCCTGCTGCTGGGTCAGTTCCGTGAGGACCTTGAGGAATGTCGTTTTGCCGACTCTCTGGCGTCCGATTGCCATCATAAGGGTCGGTTGCGCCTTTACGGTCTCTTTCGTTGCGGTCTTCGATTCGCGTGCCGTCATGTTTCATTCCCGATGAAAGCCGGGTTCCTGCAACCGTCGCCGGTTTTCCAGATCCCGAATGATCTCTTCGGCCCGTGCGCGACCCCGGCGACGGATTTCTTCCTCGTCCAGGTCTGCTACTGACGCCTTGAGAATGGTCGTCGGTAATGATGCGACCTGGGATGGCTTTTTTTGGGGGGAAGCAATTTCTGCCGGCACGGCTGCTGCGGCAAGAGGTAGGCTTTCATGTTTCCCGTCAATGATATCGGGTTTCCAGTCTTTAGACTGTCGACTGGGCAGAAGCTGCTTCTGGCTTTGTCGGACGATATCGTGGGGTCGCCCGACATGGGCACGCCGGACTCGTGCCCATGTCTTGGCGGCCGTCTTGCGGGTGATTTCCGTGTTCTCGACCGTTCCGGTTATCCCATCCTCGTGTGCGATCTCGATGAAGATATCCCAAGCGCGGGTTGTCTGACGCGCTTCCGAGATGTCCTCGAAATTCTCCATCATCCAGCGATAAAGCGGTGAGACTTTCTGTCCTTGTCGACCACGAATTTTTCCGCCGGTCATGCGTGTGATGAAACGGTTTCCGCGAGCCTGTGAGTCCATTTCCGTCACGTCGTTTCTCCTGCAAGCCGTATCAGTGGCTGTACCGGTGTGAAGCAATCGCTGCGAGGACGCCGGGTGGCGCATTTCTGGTCCCGGTACGAACCCTTTATGAACCGCCTCTGGAGTCATTTCAACGACGCCTTGGCACCTGCTTGGGGTAGGAACTGTCCCACCCTTGGAACCGGCTTGGACCCGGGTTGGACCCGGCTTGATGGAGGCTCTTCATACACCATTGCACCGTTGGTGCGGGCGTGCGGGAAACGTCACGTCAAGGGACATTCGGTCTCTTTGACATGACGGGCAAAAACGCCACCTGTAAGTTTTACCGTTCGCCCCATCGAGTGGATTTGGAAACGGTTCCAGTCCTCAAGGTCCTGGTCGAGGCTAATCGGTGGCGGATGATTTACAGGATCTGTGTGCTCGTTTGGAGCAGGAGATGCTGCCCTTTCTGGCTATAGGGATCGGGTTCTTGCCTGTCCGGACCATACGGCCGGAAGAGTGACAGAGTGTTAATAATGGCTCTGGAAGCAACCTGTCAGGACAGGAGATCATGCACACTCATGCCGTCGAGGACGGCCATGAAGGCATCGGTTGCCTGCCTGGCCAAGTGACGGAGACGGCAGGCATCCGCCAGAACACAGGGTCTGCCCTGAAGCGGCGCACAACCCTTTATGACTTCGCCTTCGGTTTCCATGAGGCGGACGACATGCCCGACATTGATATCTTTCGGGGGCCGGGCCAGGCTGACGCCGCCATTCCGGCCCCGGGTTCCCACCAGGATACCATGATGGCACAAGTCATTGACGACCTTCACGAGATGGTTGTGGGAGACGTTGTGCCGTTCGGCGATGTGCCGGATCGTCATGCGATCCAGACCCTCATGGCGGGCCAGATAGACCAGCAGGCGAAAAGCGTAATCGGTACGTAGCGTGAGGCGCATCAGTGCCGTCGTGTGGTGGCATGGTGGCTTCGTGCCGCCGTGACAGGTGGGATCATATCCGAAGAAAGCAGGTTTTCGAGGTAGTTGGTGACACGCATCCAGAAGGCGGCGTCATCTACGAGGCTGGCCTCGACGCAGCGGCCAACGTGATACCGCGCGCGTTCCCTGGCGCCTGGCAGCCCGTATTCGCGCAGGAGGGCTACGGTCATGGTGTCTGTTTCCATGACCACGAGGTCACGGGCCTGCTTTGTTATTGAAACTGCCATCTGTCCGTCCTTTTTTCACGCCTGTCCTGTGACGACAGCCGGGAAGGAGGGCAATCAGGCACACGCCTCCTGCCCGCCCTGGCGTCGGGCGGGTAGAAACGTGTTCCAAAAGGGCAAAAGCACGCCCTGCCTATTTCCGCTACGGCGGACAGGTTTCCCCGTTCACCGCTGGACATAGTCCGGGTGTTGTATTGGGCAGGCCACCCGACAAGGAGGCCGCCCTTTTGGAAAAGGCGTTTCTACGCGCCTTTTCCAAAATACCATATGCTGTCTGCCAGCACCACCCGCCCAGGGCCTGCCTGTGTCGTGGATGCGTGTTGCGTTACCTTCCGGGGCATGAGAGGAAAGGATGATGGGCTACGGTCGCGGCATGCTGACTCTCTGGTCTATCGGTGGCAGGTCATTCGGAAGGCATGCTCGGGTAGAGGTTCTGGTTTTCCGTGGGGCCTTTTGTGCGTCCATCAACAGGACCGAGTATTTATTTACCAAGTAAATAAATGTTATTACATATAATGATATAGAACGGATACCGGATGGTCTCCCTGATTATATCAAGGGATTTTCTTATAAAATGTATGGAACGTGTCATTATTCAACCGAGGGTTGAAAGAATTATTTTATTGCTGCATTCGATGTCGAACTGTATCTGTAAATAACGAAATATGTCGTTTTCAAGGCGACATTCCATCAAAATCATGACTGACGCGGGGTGCCGGTCAGGCTGACCGTTCAGGGGAGTACTGATGCAGTTCAGGACCGTGGCTTGCGCCTTTCTTTTTTCTGCCGTCCTGACGGGCGTGTCCCATGCTGCAGGAACGGCAGCAGCCCCGTCTACCGCGCCATCGCCCACAAAAGGGGCATCCACTTCTCCGCAGGCCCCGGCCCAGCCTTCGCCGATCACCACGCAGCAGACTTTTGGCGCCTGGCAGGCCAACTGCACCTATGCGCCCGCGACGCGCGCGGCTTCGCTGTGCGTGGCGGCCCAGCAGCTGAGCATGCAGCAGCAGGGCAAGGCCGTGCCGCTGGGCATGGTGATCGTCGCCCGGGCCGCGACCGACAAAATGGCGATTACCGCGCGTCCCTACGAACTGAGCATCATGACCCCGCTGGGCTTCGACCTCACGAAGCCTGCGACCCTGTCGATGGATAACGGCAAGCCGGTCAGCCTGCCCTATCTGGTGTGCAACGCATCGGGCTGCCTGTCGACGCTGCAGGCGACGCCGGCCATGATCACGGCACTGAAGGCGGGCAAGGCCGGCCATATCCGCGTCAGCCGCGTGCCCGCGCAGGGCGGCGGCACGGTCACGATCAATTACGACATGAGCCATTTCTCCGACGCCTTTGGCGCAATCGAGACCTGGTCCAGCCAGAAGGCGCCGGCCTGACGCAGGCGGCATAGTCTGGATCGCGCGGGATGCGCTGGCAGGTTTTCGCCGCCTCGACCGTTCTGGCAATGCCCGGTGCGGCGCTGGCCCAGGTGCCTGGCCTGCCCGGGGGCGTGATGCCGGCCGGGCCGGGCTCGTCGCAGGACCAGTTCCAGCGCTTCGAGCAACACCAGGAGCAGCTTGACGCGCTGCCGCCACCGTCAAACGACATCCAGATCCAGAAGCCGTCCGCCCTGCCACAGGCATCAAAAACCTGTGTTACGGTGCATGACATCACGGTCGAAGGCGCGCAGCACCTGTCGCGCGCGACGACGGATGCGATCACCGGTCCCCATATCGGCACCTGCATGTCGGTGCGCGATCTCAACGGACTGATCAACGCGCTCAATGCCGCCTATATCCGCCAGGGTTTCATCACCTCGCGGGCCTACCTGCCCGAGCAGAAGCTCTCCAGCGGGCACCTGCGGATCGTGGTGATTGAAGGAAAGCTGGCGGGTATCCAGTTACAGGGCCGCCCGACCCGGCTGGCGACCGTCATGGCCTTCCCCGGGCTGCACGGGAAGATCCTCAACCTGCGGGACCTGGAACAGGGAATTCTGGATATCGACGGCTACAAATCGCTCACGCGCGGCGTGCTGTGGCACACCACGCTGCACGGCGAATACAGTACGCGCGACCAGTTCCCCACCAATGAACTGCAGGCCGGTGGCCCGTATACCGTGCGCGGCTTCCTCGAGCAGGTCCTGCTGGGCAATGACGGTGGCTACATGCGCAACGACTTCTCGTGGCAGCTGCCCACAAAGGGCCTGAAGTGCGGGAAATTCGCCTTCATCTGCCGCCACGTCATCGAGGGCACCCAGCTTTATGCCGCCCTTGATGTCGGTGTCGTGCGCGCGGGTTTTGCCTCGTCCTCGACGCCGCCCGCGCTGCGGGGTGGCGAGATGGCGGGCGGCGGCCTGGGGCTGCGCAAGACCACGGGGCCGTTCTTCTGGAACGTCTCCCTGACCCATTCCATGTATACCGGCCCGCTTCCCTCGGAAGGGCTGATCCCGCTGTTTCAGGTTGGAGCGAAGATATGATGAAGACGCCCCGCAGGACCGCCGCGCCCGACATCATTCCGGGTCCGTCACGTCTTCAGCGCTGCGTGCATGTCTTTGCCGCCGTCTCCCTGTTCCTGGCCTCGACCGTGTCCGCCGCATCCGCCCAGCAGGCGGAGCCGCAGATCGTGGTCGATCCCCATGCCGGCGGCCCCGAGCCGACGCTGGACAAGACCCAGAACGGCATCGACCAGGTCAACATCGCCACGCCGAATGCGGCGGGCGTGTCGCATAATGACTTCATCCAGTATGGCGTGCCCGAAAGCGGCGTGATCCTGAACAACGCCACCACGGCGACCGAGACGAAGATCGGGGGCGTGGTGTATGGCAACACCAATCTTGACGGCCATGCCGCCAGCCTGATCCTCAACGAGGTGACCGGCAACCTGCCGACACAGATGCTGGGCTATACGGAAGTGGCGGGGCACCAGGCCTCGGTGGTGGTGGCCAACCCCAACGGCATCACCTGTGCGGGATGCGGGTTCATCAACACCGCCCATGTGACCCTTGCCACCGGCACGCCGGAGATGGATGCCAGCGGCAACCTGAAGGATATCGTCGTCCGGGGCGGCAACATCACCTTCGAGGGGAAGGGCGGGGACTTTACCACCGTGCCGGTGCTCGACATCCTGTCGCGCTCGGTGACGCTCAAGGCGCAGGTCAATGCGGAGACGGCCACTATCGTGGCCGGGCGCAACCGGGTCGATTACGGCACCAACGCGGCCCATCCGCTGGCGTCCGACGGCACGGCCGCCCCGGAATTCGCGATTGATACGGCGGCCCTTGGCGGGATGTACGCCAACCGGATCTACATGGTGGTCAACGAGGCCGGCGCCGGCGTGCGGGTTGACGGCACCATGGCGGCCAATGCCGGGGACATGACGCTGACCGATGCCGGCGACCTTGTGCTCAACGGTTCCATGGCGGCTTCGGGTACCCTGCAGGCGCAGGTGGGCGGGCAGGTCAGCAATGCCGGGACGCTGCAGTCGGGTGGCGGGATGCAACTGGCGGCAGGCGGCGCCCTGAATAACAGCGGGACCATTGGCGGCGGTACGACCCTGACCGCCCAGGCTGCCGTGATCGGCAATAGCGGGACGGTGACGGCCGGGGCCGGCGCGCTGTCGCTTGCCGCGACCGGTGCGCTCGATAACAGTGGCGGCATCGGCGCATCCGGTGGCGCCCTGTCCGCCCGGGCAGGGTTGCTCGCCAATACCGGCACGATCGCAGCCCGGACGGGTCTGACGCTCGCCAGCGGCAGCACGCTGTCCAATGCCGGTGGCCAGATATCGAGCACGACCGGGCTGGCCTCGATTGCCGCCGTGGGGGCGTTGGATAATACGGGCGGGAAGATCCTCGACCAGTCGGGTGACATGACGCTGTCGGCGCAGGGCGTCACCAATAATGGCGGGGCCATCCAGGCCGGGGGCAGCCTGACTGCTGCACTGGCCAGCTATACATCCGACACCACGGCTTCGCTGACGGCGCAGCAGGCCCTTGCCGTCACCGCCACGGGGGCGGTCGATAACGAAGGCACGCTGGGTGGCGGCACGGGCGCGACCGTGACGGCGGACCACATCGCCAACGGAGCATCCGCCCTGCTGGTTGCAACCGCGGGCAACCTTACCCTCAACGCGGCGGGGACTGGTGGCCTGGCCAATACGGGGATGATAAAATCCCAGTCGGCATCGGGCAGCCTGACGATCGACGCCGCCACGCTGGCCAACAGTGACAGCATCCTTGCCGCAGGCACGCTTGGCGTGCGCACGGCCGGTACGGTGACCAATACGGGTACGTTATATGGGGCAGGCGGCCTGAGCCTTGCGGCAGGTGGCGCCCTGTCCAACAGGGGCGGGCAGCTTGGCAGTGATACGGGCGTGGTGCAGCTTGCCGCCGCCAGCCTCGACAATACCGGGGGCAAAATCATCGCGACGGATGGTGGGTTGAACATCGATGCCGCCAGTGTCGCCAACAATAACGGCTGGCTGCAGGCAGCCGCCCTGATGTCCATCGTGACGACCGCCCTCGACAATACCGGGGGCGTGATACGTAGCGGGAGCGATATCGTCGTTGATGGAGTCAGTAATGAAAGTGCTTTGGGAAGTGTAAACAATACCGAAGGCAAGATCGAAGCTACCGATGATATCAATATTTCTGGCGGAAATATTGATAATACAGGTGGAACGCTGCTGGCGGCATCTGGAAATGCATCGATCGATACGGAAGGAACATTATCTAATTCATTTGTTAACGATAATGGTATATTGCAAGCTGCTACTAATGTAAGCCTCAAGACCGAAGCGTATTCGAGCACTGCGAACTCCGTAGTAACTGCAGGGAATCTTCTTTCCATAAATGTAATCGGAGAAACTGACAACGAGGGCGAGTTAATTGGCGGGTCTGGCATAGAGATCGCAACTGGAGTACTGACAAACAAAAGTACCGGAACGATTGCTGCAACCTCTGGCAACCTTGCATTGACCACGACGGACTCTCCTGCCGCCATTCCAGCTTTTAGTAACGATGGTACGATTGAGACACTGTCTACAACCGGTAATCTCGATGTAACGACAGCCTCATTATCAAATACCGGCTCAATTCTGTCCCAGTACAACCAAAATCTTATGGCCGTAAACACAACGTCTAATAGTGGAGAGATAGCGGCTATAGACGGCACACTTGCATTTAACATCGGTTCCTTGAACAACCAGGGCACGTTCGCAGCAGGGATAACCGTTAGTGGCATCGTCACCGGCGCGTTAATCAACTCGGGTACCATGTATGGCGCAACAGGGTTGAATCTTCATGCGGGTACGTCGATCGGTAATGCTGGCGGGGCGATAGGCTCCTCCAGCGGAAACGTAATGCTCACTGCCACCGGCATAACCAATAGCAACGGAAAGATTTCCACGAAGACAGGCAATATCTCTACTGAATCTGATCAACTTACAAATAACTCGGGCGTAATACTCGCCGATTCAGGTGCTATCCAAATTAGTGGTGTAGCAACAAAAAGTGCTTCTTCTGATATTTTTAATACGCAAGGGGGGATTATTCAGGCCGGGAACGGTCTTAGTATTGTGTCGAGAGTTGTAATAAATGATGATGGGACACTTGTCACAACGTCTGGGGATATTGACGTCACAAGCGGTGTGAATCAACTTGCCGCCACCGTGGATAACCGGAACGGTGGAATTATCCAGTCTGCTTCCAGCCTGACAATTGATGCCATGGCGGTAGACAATACAGCAGGCCAAATGCTCTCTCTCGGCGGCGATCTTGCCCTCAATACGTCAACCCTCAGCAATGCTGCAGGAGTAATCAAAACTGCGGATGCGCTGAACATTTCTACGGGCACCTATACAAGTGATTCGACAAGTGTTGTTCAGGCGGACGGCATAGTCAGTCTCGCCGCGACAGGAAGCATTGATAACGAAGGCAGCCTTATCGGTGGAACTGGTATTCATCTCAGTGGGGATAGTCTGGTCAACGGGTCTGCTGCCCTACTCGGAACTGCCACAGGCAATCTCATTGTCGCAGCGTTGGGCAACTCGGGACTGACAAATAGTGGACGGATCGAAAACGCAGATGTCTCTGGCCGATCAGAAATCACTGCCGCAGTTCTCCGCAATACCAATACGATTCTTACTCAGGGGAACCAGGTAATTGACGTAACAGGTGCCTTATCTAACAGCGGTGAGGTGGCTTCCCTTGAAGGATCAGTTGCCGCTAGCGCAGGCTCGACAGTAAATAATGGCCTGCTCGCTGCTGCGACAGGTATGACTATTACGGCTGTGGATGGGCTGAGCAACACTGGGACAATATATGGCGGAAGCGGTGCCGTTATATCTGCCGGCGCCCTTGTTTCAAATCTTGGGGGACAAATTGGCGGTGGCCAGGGATCACTGGCCGTGGATGCCACTGAGATTGCGAACGAGGGGGGCGTGTTACAGGCCGGGAACAACGTCCAGATTATGACCGCAGCCTTAGATAACAGCAACGAGGGAGCAATTCTGGCTGGTCAGTCCGTTTTCATTAATAACGACCCCGAAATGACCGCGCTCCAGACCCTTGACAATGCAGGTGGTCTTATTCAGGCATCAGATAACCTGACGATTTCCGCAGCAGATCTTGCCAATGGCGGCGGCACAATTGTCAGTACTGCTGGTTCGGTTGGAATTGCAGATGGTGCGCCTGGCCTGCAGTTAACTAATCTTAGTAATACGCAAGGAGGTGTTATTCAGGCTGCGTCCAACCTGACAATTTCTGCATCCGATATTGACAATACTAATGGCAGCCTGCTTTCGACTGGTGGAAATATCGCGCTATCTGAAGGTGTAGGTGCTACCCTGACCAATAAGGGTGGGGCCATAAAGGCAGATGATAACCTTACGGTCACTGAGGGTGAGTACACGACCGATGCCGCCAGTGTGATGAGTGCTGGCGGTGCGCTAGACCTCTCTGTCTCCGACTCCGTAGATAACGAGGGGGCCCTTATCGGGGAGACAGGCGCTGACATTACTGCGGTTGGGCTGACTAACGGCGCGTACGCGCTGATCGCAGCGGGATCAGGCCAGCTTGCGTTGAATCTTACTGGAAATATCGGACTTAACAACGCCGGTATGATTGAAACAGTTGGTACGGAAGCTGGCCTGAATATTACGGCGCAGGCCCTGTCGAATAGTGGGACAATAGTCGCCCAAGGCGACCAGTCACTTCAGGTTTTGAGCGATGTAACCAATGATGGGCGCATCGGTGCTCTAGGTGGCTCCATAGCTCTTGCCGCTACCTCCTTGATCAATGCCTCGGACGCGGAAATTGTCGCCGCGGAGTCCCTGAGCATTGCAGTTGGCAATGGCGGGATCTCGAATGCAGGCCTCCTATATGGCACCACCGGGGCTACGTTCGATGACGGTGCAGAGTTCTTGAACCGTAATGGACAGATTGGTGCGGGCATTGCACCAATCATTCTGACCGCCTCGTCACTTGACAACACCGCGGGTGTCGTTATCGGCGCTGGTTCCGTGTCGATCCAAAGTAATTCTGTCACGAATGCCAACGGTGCGATCCAGGCGGCGGGAGCGTTGGCACTTCAGACGGATGCAGTCAATAATGACGGTGGTGCACTCTTAAGTACCAAATCCGGCATCAAAATTAATAATGGAACGAGCGGTCCCCTTGATCACGTCCTTAATGAAGGCGGTGCCATTCAGGCGGCGTCAGATGTCACCGTAACCGCGACTACCCTTGACAATGGCAAGGGTGGCCTGGTCTTCGCCAAGAACGGAGCCATAACGGTGGACGGGGGTAATGGCGTACCCCTCGCGTCCCTTAGCAATTCCGGCGGACGGATTCAGGCTGGCAACGATATTGTATTATCCACATCCAGTCTTGACAACTCAAGCGGTAGCGTAATGACGCAAGCGGGTGACCTTACCATCACCAATGCCGGAAACGCTTTGACGTCTCTGGCTGATATGGATGGTACGCTGCAATCCGCCGGTAACCTGACGATTACAACTGATGTCCTGGATGGTGGAGGACAGTTGACTGCTGGAGCTTCGCTTAACCTGTCGATGCCGGACGGATGGGATAGTAACGCTGTCCTGGTTTCGGGCGGAACGATGAATCTGAATTTCGGGCAGGGTGGCTACACGGTTGAAGAGGGAAGTGGTGCGTTAGCCGGTGGAGACCTTACGATTGATGCAGGCAGCCTAACCAACAACGGGGCGCTCACCTCAGGGGGAAGTCTCGTTGTGACCTCGGGAGACGTCATAGCAAATACGGGACTGATAGATGGTGCACGCCGCGTATCGCTCACCCTTCCTGGCGCGCTTACAAATATTCAGGGTGCCATTTTGTCGGATGCCGGGAGCATTGCGATCAGAGGGCCCGGTAACGGCTATGCGGGTGCCGTAGTCAATCAGTCCGGCGAGATTGAAGCCGGAAGTGCTGCCGGCGACATTTCCATCCAAGCGGCCAGCCTTACCAATGACGTCACAGGCGGCGTTACGGTTGAAAACAACGTAGCGGTCTATCGTGAGGTTTATGCCACTGCAGTTACGCCGCCCAGCGCAAGCCAGATCCAGGGTGGAATGCCCAGCGACTGGGGGCAGTATTATTACGGTCAAAAGGTTGTCGAGGTCCAGGTTCCCGCTGGCCTGACGACATCAACGGGTCAACCGGGTAGTGGCTATTTCATCGCGGCCTTGTACGACGGCAACGCCAGTTCGAACGTGACAGTTACGGGAACTGGTTCGATTGCGACATTGAATGGCGCAGCTTCCTTAATTGATGCGGGACGTGACCTGACCATCAATACGACGGGCGATATTACCAACGACGCGAGTCATATTGCTGCAGGTGGTAACATCACCATGTCTGGCAACTCGCTGAACAATATCGGCTATACGAACCAGATAACATATGAATTTCAATGTCAGACCGAGAATTCATGCCGTTATTTTCGGCCTGTGACTGATGCGCCCAACGTGCCGACTAAACTTGGGTGGGATATCGGCCCACGGTATTTTGCCCCGCGTATTTGGGGAACGGTTACCGACGGCGGAGCAACGGCGACCATCATGGCTGCTGGTGATGTCAATGGACAGTTTGTCCAGACTGTATCCAATGATAGCTGGAGCGCTAATGCGCTGCCCGATATTTCGTATACCGGTACGACAACTGAAGGGGTAGCCGCCGCTTCTCCAGCGGCGTTGACGGCTGGCTATACCTCCAAGGCTGATATCAATCCTGATTTTGGGACGACTGTCACTGGCCTGAACACACGCGTGGCCGATGCGGCCTCGGTATCAGATAGCGCGATACGTCCAGATATTGCTGGTTCTGCCGAGGCGATTTCGCAACCAAGTTCGGTAAAAGGTCAGGCGTCTACTGCTACAGCTGCATCTACTCCAGCATACGATGGGGTTATCGCCCCAGCAACGGTCGAGACTAATGCCCAGGCATTGGCGTCGTTGAGCCTTCCGGGCTTCTCGGCGAGCAGCGACCCGACAATTGCTACGATTGTAGCCTCAGTGCCTGGCGGGCAGGCACTATTTGTTCCTGATCCATTACCCGATGCACATTATCTCATCGAGACAAATCCCCGCTACGCGACGCTTTCTGGCTTTTATGGCTCGCAATACCTGCTGAATCGACTGGGAGACGACACGGCAGATTATTATTTCCTGGGGGATGCTACGTTTGACACGGACTATGTCCAGCAACAGATCGTCGCTGCAACCGGTCAGACATTCCTGGGCGGATCGTATCTCTCGGCTTCAGACGAGATGAAGATACTCCTCGATAATGCAGCAACTGAAGACAACGCACTGGGTCTTACGTTGGGTGACGCGCTAACGTCACAACAACAGGCAGCGTTGACACAGGATATCGTCTGGTACGTTACCGAAGAAGTGGATGGCAAATCGGTACTCGTACCGAAGCTGTATCTGGCAGCCGGCACAGCGACACTGACGGATGACGGTGCTGTAATCGGCGGACGGAACGTATCTCTTACTGCCGGATCGGTTACCAATAGCGGGACGATTGCAGCGCAGAATGCACTGACGCTCACTGCGACCGATGGAGATATTATCAACTCCGGTGGCACTTTGTCAGGTGGAACAGTCGCCTTGAATGCCATGAAAGGTTCGATTGTCAATCAGGATACGTTGCAGACTTTCCTTATTGGTGGAGGCTCGGCCTCGGAACTCACCGGTCAGGCGAACATCGTATCGGGAGGGACGACACTCCTTGATGCCGCGGATAATATTACGTTCAAGGGGGGGACGCTGACATCCGGCGGAAACTTGGCATTGCTTGCGGGTCAAGGCATCGATATTGGTGCTCTGACAGCAACGGCGCAGGGTTCGACGCATGCGACCCATCTCAGCCTGTCTGGCCATCAGGCTGAGAACTATGGCGTAACAATAAGCAGTGGAGGTGACGCCACGCTGGGCGCGCTCGGTGGTGATCTTACGTTCAGCGGAAGCACGCTATCAGCGGCTGGTTCTGCATCCATGATGGCCGCAGGCAATCTCGATCTCAGCGCAGTTACCAACGAGAGTTCCTACGCCGCCTCCGGCTCCAAAAGCGGATTTCTGAGTTCGAGTTCATTTTCGGATACCCAGAACAGTAGCACGCAGGTCGGGAGCGCCGTTATTGCCAACGACAATATAGCGATGGCATCCGGCAAAAATATGTCCATTCAGGGCGTGGTTGCCGCTGGTGGCAACGCAGAAATCTCGTCAGGTGGCGAGTTCGCGCTCAACTCGATGACTGATATGGGCTCGTCTTCCAGCACGTCGTCGGAAGATCATTTCCTGAACAGCGAAAGCAGTTCCCAATCTGTCCACTACTCTGACGAGATCGGTAGCACCATCACGGCGGGAAATGCGCTTTCAATTGGCTCGGCTGGCGACATGAGCCTCAAGGGCGAGATTGCTGCGCAAGGTGACGTCACGCTGGCCGCTGGCGGCGCGGTAACGGAAAATGCAGTAAAGGAAACAGTTGCGGCTTCATCAATGGAAAAGTCGTCCGGGCTGTTCCTTGGCACCAGCGGGGCTTCGGCCAAGATCGGCTTTGGCAAGACGACCGATACCGACAGCTATTCCCAGACCATCTGGACCCCCAGCGAGATCGCATCGACCGGCGGCAATCTGAGCATTACCGCGAACGGGCCGGTCACGATCAACGGATCCGACCTCGGGGCTGCGAAGGATGCGACGGTCACGGGATCGTCGGTGTCATTCAATGCGCTTGAGGATGTCGCCACCCAGACCCAGACGCACAAGTCGCTGTTCATCGGCGATACCACGGGGCTTAACCCGAACTCGGTGGTGGGACAGATGGTGGATATCGCCCTGTCCGCCTCCCAGGCGAGTGGCAAGGATAGTGGGCGTCTCGCCGGACTGGACGGTGCAGCGGCGGCGGGCATGGGCGCCCAGGTCGGTCTGGAGGCGTCAAGACAGGTCAAGTCCGTTTCCAGCCTGTTCGAGAAAGGCGATACTCCCGAGGGCAATATCGACCTGATTGCGGTGCAGTCGAATATCGGCTTTGACCTCGAGAAGTCGAGCACGACGCTGACGACGGGCACGGTGCAGGGTTCGACGGCGGCGGCTGGCAACACGCTGGCCGTGACCGCGACAGGCGGCGTGCCGACCGACAGCCAGTCGGGCAATATCGTGGCGACGGCGTCCCAGCTTTCGGGCCAGGACGTGACCCTGACCGCGCCGGGGCAGGTGACGCTGCAGGCGGGGTATGACACGACGCACGAGGTCGCCAGCTCGAAATCGATCGAGGCGAGCGTGGGGGCCTCGGCCAGCATCGGCACGAAAGGGGCCGGTGTCAGCATCGAGGGCGAGTTCGGCGCCTCGAAGACCAACACCAATGCCGCGTCCAGCACGGCGGTGGACAGCACGGTCAGCGGCACGGACAACGTCACCATCGCCAACGCGACCGGCACGACGACCCTGAACGGGGCGGAGATCAGCGGCGGGTCGATTGATGTCGCGACGAAAGACCTGACCATCACTACGGCGCAGGACACGTCGGGCTACAATTCGAAGACCACGGGCATCGACGCCAGCTTCTCGGTGCCGGTCTGGGGCGCGGGTGACATCGGGGGAAGCGCGAGTTTCAGCCACACGACCGTCAAGGACAGTTACGCCTCGACCGAGGCGACGCAGTCCGGGCTGTATGCGGGCAGTGGCGGTCTTGATGTCACGGCGAGCGGGACGACGACCCTGAATGGGGGCGTGATCGAAAGCACGGCGGCGGCCGCGCTCAACCAGCTGTCCACGGGGATGCTGGTGGCCAATGACATCGCCAACCATGCCGACGCCACGGCGAAGACGACGGGCTATCAGGCCAATGTCCTGAATCCCGAAGGGGCTACGGGCGGGGGAACCGGCAGCTCTGCCACCGCGATCGGCGCGGGCATGGCGGCCAATGCCGGTGGTCTGCTGGGGGCCGCGACCCGTAAGGACGCCAGCTCGGTCACGCAGTCGGCCATCGGCTCGAACGTGCAGATCGCAGCCGGCAGCACCAGTGGCGACCTCTCCCGCTCGCCCTCCACGTCCAGCCATCCGCTGACTAACACCTTCGATGCCCAGCAGATGCAGAACGACCTGCAGATCCAGCAGGTCGGATCGCAGGTCGTGGGACAGGTCGGGGGAATGGTTTCGGATGCGCTGGATGACGCTCATGTTGCCGGGTTTGGAACGAAGGACGTTTCAAATGCCTGGGGACGCATCGGCATCGAGACGGCGGGCAATGCGCTGATAGCGGGCCTTGCTGGAGGAAATATCGGCTCGGCGGCTGCCAGCACGGCGGCGGGCGACGTCGCCACGATTGCTACGCGCCAGTGGGCTGAATCCGTTGCCCAGTCCATGACGGATGATGCAGATGGCCAGCGTGTGATCGAGAATGTGCTGAGCAACGTCATCGGAGCCGGCGCGGGCGCAGCGGCCGGCGCGGCTTCCGGTGGCGATACGACGGTCAACGCCCTCAGTGGGGCGGGATATGCTTCAGCTATTCAGCAGTACAATGAAGGTCATGAACCGGAAGGTAATTTAGAAGAAAACTCTTCTTCGAATAAGAGTAGTGGAACAGCCGAAGAAGGAAAGCAGACTTCTGTGTACGTGCGGGCATCTATGCCTGATGAAAGGATAATAGACCCACGTTCCGAACCCTATAAGCCTGGGTACAGTTCTGCTGGTCTAAAAGATAATGACGGAAACTTCGTATATATAGATAACGAGACACGCGTTAAGTATGTGTTCGATGATGAGGGTACGCGCCAACCAGCTAACTTTCGAGGCAGCGTCGAAAATGGCGCAACTGGTGATTCTTCGTCCGCCTTAATTAAAGCGACCGAACCCGGGAGAGTATTGACAGACGGGAAAGTTTTGGAAGGACAAAAACAAACCCAGATAGCGGCTAATAATAAAAATGGAGAAGATGCGGAACAGGAAGTCATTGTCGGGTTAAATAAACAAGGATTGTCGGTTATTCGTCATGTTTCTTACAAAAGTGATTCTAATGTTCGTTGTGTCGCAGACTGTACCATTGTTCGTGGGGCCTCTAACCAAATCGTGAAAGTGCCATCAGGATTTGTTGCTCAGGATATTAATAGAAATCCGTTACTGGATCCATCAGGGAAGCCCGTTAGCACCGTGACATTAAGCGCAGCAGGACAATTGGTGATTGAGGTGAAAACAGGGGGATCGCCCCTTAGCGAAAGACAAAAAGCAGTGTATCCAGAGATCGAGAAGGGCAAGGCGACTGCCGTTGGGAAAAGGCGAGCGCTAGAAGCAGGACTACTGAACTTGAAACCCCAGATCCCGGTAGTCGTATTTCACAAACCGTGAGGAATAAAAATGGCGACGTTAAAAGGCGAAGTTCTCGCGTTATGTAAAGAGATCGCTAAGAAATTTGAGAATTGGGAATTTTCATCAGAGCAATTCAAAAATAAATCGTTAAAACATACGACTCTTATAGTAGGACCTGGGTTTGGCTTTCGTCGAGTAGGCTCTCGCGGTGAAGTTACTGTTTTTCCGGGTGTTTATTTAAACAACAAAAAAACAATGGCGCTGTGCAAGAAAATATTAGGTCGTCCAATTTATACATCTGCGGTATTTTTTGAAGAAATTAGATGTGAACTCAATATGCTTCCAGAGTTCTCGGAATATACGCCATGCTTTATTCAGGATAGAGTTGGATTTATACGCGATGGCGGATCTGATGAACTATATTGGAGAGATATTTCCGAACTTCCAAGTGTTATTGAGCGAGTTCTCATGCAAGGAATTTCTTTTTTTGATGAGCATTATGATTTCTCAAGTGAGAAAAATATGTTGGAGTTCTTACCAGCAAAATACAAGGTATCTTCGTCTGGTGGTTATCGGGAATATGAACAAAGCCAAGGCGTTATTCTATGTATAATTCGTTGTGTTCTAGGAGATTTTGAATTTGTAAGGCGATATAGAAGTGATGAATACAAGACTGTATTTCCAAAAATGACCGAAGATCTGGACAAAATCATAGCGTACCTTCCTCAGATGGAAAAAACATGGCGAGAAAAAGGTTACGTTTCGGTCTGAAGTTGCTTCTGACATAACGTAACGGTACCACACATGTTGTTTTTCACTGAGAACTGGGTTCTCCCGCACTGTTCGTGATAAGTGTCTCGTACTGAGGTTCGGAATCTGGGAAATCCAGAAAGTTGCCCACTTTCATGGGTCTTCTCTCGTGTCACGCCTTCAGCCCCTTGATCTTCCCCGTTCTCTCGTTGTTCGTCGTGTCATCGCACTAGACAGTAGGGTGAAGATCGAAGTCGGTTTACGAACGCGGAGCGCACTATGTCTGGACTGTCAGTTCCCCGTACAGCGCGTTCATAGCTTATGTGGGGTTACCGCACGATCTGTTAAAAATTGCACGCTAAGCAGCGCGGGTTACAAACAGAGCGAGATGGCGACGCGGTGGGTATAGCGTGACAGGTAGGGCCAGCACCGCTTTGGGACCGGCAAAAGGTGGTTTAGCATAAACGACCCAGGGTTTGCTGCGTACAGAAGCCAGATACCGCAGAAAGGCACAGCGGTCTGCCAGAGGGGCAGGACCGCGCCGGAAGACCGGCCGGTCAGCATCAAAAAGGGCGCGCAGCTTGGTCAAGAACAGGCGGCGGAACAGTTTGCCCAGCACGCGAACGGGCAGCAGGAAAGCCGGGCGCGATGAGATCCGGCGCTGGCCATCGGGCGAGAGACCGCCACTTGGCACGATCATGTGCACATGGGGATGGTGGGTCAGCACCGAACCCCAACTGTGCAGCACGGCGGTGATGCCGATGCGCGTGCCCAGATGCCGGGGTTCGTCGTCATCGTCTCCGAGGCGGCTTGGAACAGCAGGGCGTAGAGAATGGCCTGGTTCCGCAGCGCGATGTCGGCGATCCATGCTGGCAGGGCGAAGACAACATTGAAATACCCGACCGGCAGCAGATCGCCCGGCCATGTCTGCGCTGCGTCGCTGCGACACTCTCGTGTTTATTCTCGATAAAATCATCCATGCATAGAAGAAGATATCTGACCCCGTTTAGGCTACAAGGTGTTTTCAACCCGATGCTTACTAAGCCTCAACAGGCTCCGTAGAAAAGCAAGATTTTTTATCTCTGCGACAAATAGCAACAACGGTTATTGTTGGCATAACAAATATTATGGGATTTACAAGTTTGATTGTTCGGGAAGGCAACCAATGATACTTGCGATTAGCGGACAGCAAGATACCCCGTCTCGCCGCGTGACAAGGTAATCATGCCAAAACGCATGGGCATATCCAATTGGAATCCTTGTCATGGACAGACCGCCTCATATATAATCCCATTCTATGGTCAATATATGAGGCAACCTGTCATGTCCGAGACCACGTTTCTCTACTGACGCCTACGATCCGTCCGGACTGATCGCGGCCGAACGGCTGAGTAGCATGCTGCATATCACTCGTGGCGAACTGGCTGCCACCCTGGGCCTGTCCCGCGACGCCGTCTCCAAAAGTGCCCGCCTCGGCCGCCCCACCACCCAGGCGAGGCTGCGCGACATGGTCGAGATCCTCAATCGTGTCCGGCCATGGGCGGGCTCAGCCCAACAGGCTTTCGCATGGTATCGGTCACAGCCCCTGCCCTCCTTCGGTGATCAGACTGCCGAGGCGCTCGTTCGGGAAAGATACGCCGACGCCGTCCGGCGCGCTATCTCGATCGGATTGCAACCGGCGGTTACGCGCGAGGTTTACCGGACGGGTGTTCCGGGCTCATAATCCCCGCTGGTCTTTCACCCCACTGTCAGGCGACGGTGCGGCGCTTCATGGAGGCCGGTTCAACCTGGACGGCACACCTGCCCTTTACACATCTCTGCGGATGGAGACTGCCTGGCTCGAGGCCCAGCAAGGCTTCCCGTTCAAGCCTCAGCCCTTGACCATCTGTGGCTATGACGTCGATAGCGAACCCGTCCTCGATCTGACCGACCCGTCCAATCTTGATAATCGCGGTTTCTCCTCCCCTGCCCCTGGGAAGATCTTGCCGATCAGGGCAAGATGCCGCCCTCGTGGGAACTCGCAAAAATACTCACAGCCAATGGTGTGGCTGGCATCATCGTCCCGAGTTTTGCCCCCGGAGCAATGGAAAATGACAGGAAGCTGGTCTTCTGGCAGTGGTCAGACAGTCTACCCTCCCGCGTAACCGTCATCGACGATGAAAAGCGTTTGCCAGCAACCGCAACGTCATGGTCGTAAACCGAGAATAAATGAAGGACTTGCGACGATATTAGTCGGTTAAAAGTCCCAACGGAAGCCATTGGGACCATTACGTCACGTCGATCACCAACCATAACAACGGGCGCCCCTCTTTTTGAGGAGCGACAAACAACCAAGCGGCAATTATGCATTCCGTCCTGTAAATGCGTTCATATGAGCCTGAATTTCGAGAGATGCCTCTCCAACGGTCGACGGGTACGTTTGAGCAGTAGTCATCGCCGCGACGCGCTTGTTGTGAAGCGCGAGATCAGCGCCAGCGGTTGGCAATTGTCTAGCTGCCTGCGCCAGACTGATCTGAAGGCTGTTTAAAGGCTCTTTGACGGCATCAATCGAATCACGCATCGAATAAGACGTTGAAGCCTGAACGCTGCTTGGACCTTGATTGTCAGGTGTTTTAAGAAGCTCATCAAGAAAGTCCGGCGCTGCCTGGTCACGTTTGGTTAGAGAACGAATACCAAATAGTTTTCTAAGTGTCGCTATTATTGTCGTATGATCGTAAGGGGTATTGCCTTGTGGCCTGAATACGTGACCCGGCTTTACATATGGTGAGATGATTATTGCAGGGACACGGACACCGAAGTAATCAAAATTAAAACCATCTTGATGTTTATCGTCGGGTGATACTGCTGCTGGTGGAGTCACATGATCATAACATCCTCCGTGTTCATCGTAGGTAATGATTAAAAGTGTCTTATCCCATAAGGGACCATTGCGAACCGCATTATAGACCGATGCAATGAGTTCCTCCCCGTATACGACATCGTGCGCCGGATGCTGGTCATTGGGCATCTTTCTCAAAATGGGGTGAGCAAAATATCGCGGCTCGATGAAACTATACGCGGGTAAAGTCCCTTTTCTCGCATCATTCTCAAACTCCTCAAAATATTTGAAATTCGAGAGCGAGAATTCCCAAAGAGAGGACAAAGTCGTCGATTGCGCAAAGTCATGAAAATATATTTTCCAATCCTTATGAACCTCCCTTAATCTGTTGAATACGGTGGGCATTTCAAACGGGAGCTTGTCCGGATAGTTATTGACCCATCCACCAGACGTGCCCGTATGCGCAAAGATACGGTTTGGCCATGTCTGACATGGCGCAGATGCATGCCAACGGTCTGAAATGCCGAATTCCCGACCCAGCGTCGTCAATACAGGTAGCTGATCGGGGGTGAAGAAATGCATGACTGACTCAGGACTACGCGAACCCGGGCGATCAGGCTGGGCCATATAATTATCTACGAATCCTGACATGTCTGGTAATTTCGAAGCCAAGCTGCCCTTTTCCTGGCGTCCATGAATCTGTTCGTAAATGTCTTTAAATGATTCACCGGGATCAGGATCTGGAATGCGCACCACCTGACGGTCGGTTCCGTCCGTAGTCCACACGGCTATCGATTCGACGGAGCCGTCCGGATGATGCCAGGGATTAGTCTCCGTTCCCGTTAGTCGGTCGATCGGATCGGTGGACGATGGCGACTGTCCAAACATACTATCGAATGACCGATTTTCTAGCATTAATACAACTACGTGCTCAATACCCATTGATTTCCACTCCTTTTATTTTTTACACCATTTAATAAGTCATATATCAGAAAGTTATTTTCTTTTATCTTGTAAATCATACAAATCTCCCGGACCCGAAACCCACGTCTCAGTCATTGATCAAGTCCCAGTTCCCAATGATCACGGGCTGACTGCCCCGCCCAACAGAATGCCAAAAGCCCCCGAATATTGTTACAGTACCAGCTATACTCATACACTAGTTTGTGGGAACTCCGCTAATCCCCTTTTTTAAACGGGTGACACAAGAGAATGTAGAGAACAAGCCTGCAGTTTCTGTACAGACACTAGCTCGGCATATCCGCGTTGCCCTTCTCCCAACAGTATATCCCGCGTGGCGACGCCACGTAACCCCTGATGGTTAGAGACAGAGATCCAGTCGCAGAAACTGGCCATGACCAAATCGGGTCCCACACCGATGACGCCTCCTTGAGGCACGTTTTCATATCCAATCAATAGGGTAACGGCTTCAGACCCTTTACTCTTCCTTCGGCTCGACTGCGGATGTACCATGACATTCTAAATGTCTGACCGAGACGCCTCTTCTTCCTCGTCTTTACCCGTTGCGTCCATCGGGAGAGACCGCATGTCAGGAAAACAGCAGATGGACGGTCAGCATACGTCCACATCTGGTGCCGTTTGGAGCTGTCCGATGCATCCGGACATCAGGGAAGCGCATCCCGGCAAATGCCCGATATGCGGTATGACACTTCAGCCGATGAGCAGCCCCGATACTATGGAACCAAAGAAGGGAATGGGCCACGACCAGGCGATTCATGATATGGCCTGCCATGATCAGAACCGCCATGCGCCCCAGACCGCTGCCTGGCCGCCTACTGGTGGTCACACGATCTGGACATGCCCCATGCGTCCGCAGATCCGGCAGGACCATCCTGGAAACTGCGCGCTTTGCGGCATTGCGCTGGAGGCGGAGGAACCGACCGAACAGCCTGACGACAATTCGGAGCTGAAGGACTTCACGCACCGCCTGATCGTGGCCCCCGCTCTTGCCATCCCACTCACGGTCGTCACCAATGCGCTTAGGCTCGGCGCCCTACGGACCCGCACCATGCTGGTTCCATATAGTTGGTCCGCTATCTCCCTCATCTAAGACGCGCCGCCGCCCGTCTAACCTGCTCGGGAGCGGACGTTCGTGGTCTTAGTCCATCGCATCTCTTCCGACGAAACCTTCGATCCAGCGTCGCGTCAGGTAGACCATGAAGCTTTGCACGAGTTCCGCACGCGTGGGCGCGTGGCATATGTCAGGCGCACGACGTGGAGCGACATCTCCTCGGTACGCCAGTCGCGCACGGTCTCAACGACACGGCCGTCCGCCCATCTCTCGTGTCCCATGAAGCCGTGATCGCCGTGCCCCGCGCTGTAGGATGTCAGCCACGGTGCTCGGGCAAGCCATACACGCGGCTACTCGATGTCTTCCGACCTCGTCCATACAGTCGGCAAGCGCTTCGCCAAGGCGCACCTTAAAAGTGCCCAGCTACGGTGTGTCGTCAGTTAAGCAGGATCATGATTGAGGCGAACTGCACGGCTGCAAGGAATGTTGACTTCAGTTTATCGTAGCGGGTTGCGATAGCGCGAAACTGCTTGAGTTTATTGAAAAACCTCTCAACAAGGTTTCGTTCGCTGTAAAGGGAAAAATCGGTTTTCCGTCGTGTTGTTCTGTTGCGTTTTGGCGGGATGACCAGGGTAATCCCGCGCTGTATCAGCCGATCGATCAACCTGTCCGCGTCATACGCCTTGTCAGCAAGGAAAGCATCCGGGTCGATGTTTTCCAGAAGCGGTTCCGCTTGGGTGATATCTGCGTCCTGTCCCGGTGTGATGCCGAGTTCCACCGGATTGCCCAGAGCGTCGCAGATGGCATGGATCTTTGTAGTCAACCCGCCTCGTGATCGTCCGATGGCCTGATCCGTGCCCCTTTTTTGAGAGCTCCGGCACTATGCTGATGCGCCCGGACAATTGTGCTGTCGATCATCATGTATTCGTTGTCGTGATCAGCGGCCAGATAACGAAATATCCGTTCGATGACACCGCTTTCACACCAGCGGCGCAGACGCCGGTGCACGTTTTTCCAGTCCCCGAAACGGGCAGGAAGGTCGCGCCATGGAATGCCCGCGCGATAGCGATACAGTACCGCCTCCACGAACAGACGGTTGTTCGCCGCAGTGCCGCCGACATAACCCTCACGACCGGGGAGAAGATCCTTTATCCGCTCCCACTGGTCATCGCGTAAACCATAGCGCCGCATCCCTCTGTCTCCCCCAAAACTGGGAAAACAGTCAGCACACGCAGCCATAAAGTACAACCCACACGTGCCACATTCAGGGCTTAACTGACGACACGCCGTAAGATAGATGCTTCGAAGGTCAGGGTTATGCCGCATGGCAACCAGAGTAGGCATGTACAGAGCGTTTCTGACATGAATCCGACCAACCCGAATAAAGCTTTTACCCTGCCACTTTCCTCACTGCCTGGTCTGCGAGCCCAACAACCTGTCCATTTCCCAGTGTTCCCAGTTCGGGAATATCGACCCTGCCCCCTGAAATGCCCTCGATTTGAAGTAAGGTCTGTCCATAAGAGACAGACGATGAAGAAAGCACGTTTCACACAGGAGCGGATCATCGGGATCCTGAAGGAGCATCAGGTGGGCGCGACGGCTGCGGATCTGTGCCGCAGGCACGGGATCAGCGACGCGACCTTCTACACCTGGCGGTCGAAATACGGCGGCATGGAAGTGTCGGAAGCGCGTCGGCTGACGGCTCTTGAAGAAGAGAACACGAAGCTGAAGCGGCTCCTGGCGGAGAGCGTAATGGACGTCTCGACGCTGAAGGCCTGCTGGCAAAAAACTCGTGACGCCCGGTTTGCGGCGGGACGCCGTGGCCTGCGCGATCCGGGAGAAAGACTATTCGCAGCGACGGGCCTGCCGGCTTATTGGCATGGATCCGAAGACCTGGCGCTATGCGTCACGCCGCTCGGATGATGCCACAGTGCGGGGGCGGCTGCGTGAACAGGCTGCAGAGCGACGACGATTTGGCTATCGGCGCCTGCAGATCCTGCTCGACAGGGAGGGGCTGGTGATGAACCACAAGAAGCTGTTCCGGCTGTATCGCGAGGAAGGGCTGTCAGTCCGTAAGCATGGCGGCCGTAAACGGGCGATGGGCACGCGCTCGCCGATGATGCTGCCCGACGGGCCAAACCAGCGATGGAGCCTGGACTTCGTCTCGGACGCGCTGAACAACGGACGACGCTTCCGTGTGCTGACAGTGGTGGACGACTACACGCGAGAGTGCCTGGCGCTGGTAGCGGATACGTCGCTGCCAGGCGAACGGCTCGGCCGCGAACTCGACCGGATCGGGGAACAGCGCGGCTTTCCCATGATGATCGTCCGTGACAACCGCACCGAGATGACCTCGAACGCGATCGAGGCCTGGCAGGAAAAACGGTCGGTGCTGTGGCACTACATCGCACCAGGCAATCCGCAGCAGAACGGGTTCATCGAGAGCTTCAACCGCCGGTTCCGTGACGAATGCCTCAACGAGCACCTGTTCCGCAACCTCGCCCACGCCCGTTCGGTCATCAAGGGCTTGCGGCCTGACCACAATGCCGTCAGGCCCCACACCAGCCTCGGGGGCATGACCCCAGAGGTTTTCGCTCAACACACCGACAAGGCATACAGCAACCCACAGACCCTAACTTAAAACTGAGGGCACGCTCGGGGTAGGGTCACTTCAGGCCCAGATGATCCCGATAGCGGCGAAAGCAGGCCGCGCCACATTCCAGCCGCATCAGGGCGCCTTCGGCGATGGCCGGGGCACGACGCGAATCTTCCGCGATGAGCGGGCTGATAACCTCTGCATTCCATGTTGCGGAATGGCGCACATCCAGCACGGCATGCAGGTCGAAATAATGCCGGTCATCGGGCTGCACGCCCAATCGTTTCAGCCCTGCCGCGACCATGGCCGCCCTACCCGGCGCGGTCAGTTCGATCACGCCCAACGCGCCGACCGCGTGAAACGCCAGATGCCGGCGGCAGGCCAGACCGGACATGGTGTTGGCTAGGGCCAGCGACTGCCACACCGTCGTCTCCGATTGGGACCGCAGCCCGAGGGCATGGACCAAATGCGCCAGCATCGGACCGTGCATGCCGGCTTCCCGGCCATGACCCATTTCGTCCCAGTAATTGCGCGCCAATTCCAACTTGGGGCGCGTTGGCATACGGACCTGGACCAGTGCCGTCAGGTCCTCGAAACCCGCTTCCCCTGCGGCTTCCTGTTCAAGGAACCAGCCCATGGCCTCACGGGATGCATCATGCGCCAGCCAGGGGAAAAGGCTGTCGTGCTGGCCGGGACCGGTCTGTTCCAGTTCCTCGAACCATGCGAGGAAAGCCGCGGGCTCCCGGGGAGCCTGGGCGGCGATCGGTGCGACCTGTTCGCGCAGGGAGCGCAGAAAACCCGCTTCCTCCGCCAGCAGACGGGGCAGATCCAGTCCCGCCGCACCGTCCTCCTCGGGCAGGCACGGCGTCAGCCTTAGACGATTGAGCCCGGCCAGTGCCAGATGGAGTTCCCGCTGCGCCCGGTCGCTACTCTTGCCCGTCAGGATATTGTTCATTGACACCATGCCTCTCCTGCTATCGCCGTGTCACGGTCAGGCAGATCACCGCGATCCGCTCCGCCGTGGATAGCGGACCATTCTCCAGCTCCTCACCAAAGACATCCGGATCGAGCTCAGTGGCTGCCCACGTAAACTCCCGGCCATCCAGCAGGGCCACCACATCGCGCAGGAAGGGATTGTCCCCATTGATGATTGCGGTCCCGGTATAGAGCAGCAACGTCCCGCCGGGCGTCAGCCGCTCCATGGCCGTTCTGACAATCGCCAGTGACAGGCCCGCCCCCAGCCTGCCGCCGCCATCTCGGTACAGTCTGCAACCGGGATCGGGCAGATAGGGTGGGTTGGAGATGATCAGGTCGAATGCACCCGAAAGCCCCGACAGGAGATCGCCCTGCCACGCCATGATGCCGCCGACGCCGGCAAGACCAACGTTGATCCGCGCCAGCCGCAATGCGTCGGGGTTGATATCGACCATCACCACTTCGGTTGACGGGCAGACCTGTGCAATCATGATCGCGCCAAGTCCCGTGCCGCAGCCAATGTCCACTGCCCGCACGGGCGGCGGGGCGGAGCGCAGGTGGGCCGCCAGCACCGCGCCGAACCGGTAGCTGTCGGGGCCGAAGAACACCGCATCCGCCGCCACGGTGGGAAAGGCGGAATGGAAGAACCCGTTGCCCCCCAGCGTGGAGAACCGGAACCGGCTGCGCCAGGCCCCGTTATCAGCGACAAGCATCCCTGCTTCCGTCGCCTGCGCAAAGAGGGACACGGGCAGCGCATCACGCCGGAAGGGCCGGCTCCAGCCAAAGATATCGACGGGGTTCGCCGCCCACCCATTACCCGGTCGCGCGTTGACGCGGCGCTGGGTCTCTGGCGTGGGGCAGACAAACCTGTAGCCTGATCGCAACAGCGTGATCCCCACCTGTTGCATTGCGTGATCCCGAACTGCCGCGGGGAAGATAGGATTGTCCATGATGAAGCCCCAACGCAGCACGAATTACGCCTGTTCCCACCATGCTGGCAACGCCTGCAGCTTTGGTGCGATGGAACGGCTTCCGAAGCCGGTATTGTGTATACCCCTTGTCCTGCAGTGGCTATGGCTGGGGCTACGCTATCGCAGCCTGACGCTGCCATCGGTGGTCAATCCGGCGATCGAGACCGGGGGACTGGCAGGCGAATCAAAAGCAGCCTGCCTGGCCCGGATCGGTCAGGCGCATGCGCCATGGGTCGCCCGTACCGTCCTCGTCTCCCCCGCTGACATCCCGGCGGCAGCGTCCATGGCGCGGACACTGGGCTACCCGCTGGTTGCCAAGCCCGATATCGGCTGGTGCGGCCATGGCGTGCGACGGATCGATGTCGTAGATGGGCTGACGGCCTACATCGCGGCCTTCCCCCCCGACGCCAGCTTCCTCTTGCAGGAATTCGTGCCCGGCCCCTTTGAGGCCGGACTGTTCTACAGCCGTGGCCCGACCGAAGCCCATGGCCGCCTTATCGGTCTCGCCATCCGGCATTCCCCACAGGTCACGGGCGACGGCGTGCGTTCCATCGCGGCCCTGATGGCCGCCGACCCACGGCTGTGCTCGCGGATCGGGCATTACCGGCGCGCCCTTTCCACCAGAGGGATTGACCATGTTCCGATGCGTGGCGAACGCGTCATCCTTGGCACGGTCGCGTCCCTGCGGGTGGGCGGCCGCTATGAGGATGCCATGCGGCTCAATACCCCTGCCCTTGAAGACCGTGTCGATGCCATAGCCCGCTCCATGCACGGCTTCCATTTCGGTCGCCTGGACGTACGTTTTGGCAGCGAGGCGGCCCTGCAACGCGGAGAGTTCCGGATTATCGAAATCAACGGCGCCGGATCCGAAGCCATCCAGTTCTGGGACCCGACGATGCGCCTGCGGGATGCCTATCGTGGCGTGTTCGCCAAGCAGGCGGCCCTGTTCGCGCTGGCGGCCCGGATGCGGGCCGATGGCGCGGTCCCGATCAGCGCAATGGCGCTGGCCACGGCATGGTGGCGGCAACTCAGGCTGATGCGGCGCTATCCTTCGTCCAATTAGTTCATATGTGCAGCCCGGATCATGATCTGGAAACAGGCTCCGCATCTGTATGACCCTGATCGGCGCTGTCATGCCATGATACGTGGTTCCACCGCCTCACCCCTTCTGCAATCGGGGAAGCAGGCGTTCCAGCCGCAGCCTCCCCCGGCTGTCCGTCAGCCGCCAGGCTGCCAGGTGGGCCGCGGCTGTCGCGCCGATCAGGTTGCCACTGACGATAAGTGACATCAGCAGGACCTGGTACCTTGAGGCTGCCAAGGGGTTCATCCCCGCCAGGATCTGCCCTGTCATGATTCCGGGCATGGTAATGATCCCGGCGGCCGCCATCTGGTTCAGCGTCGGCAGCAGGGCCGTCCGGATGGCCTGGCGAATCAGGCCGTTCATTGCCTGCGCGCGGGTCGCGCCGAGAATGATCCGCGCCTCGATGGCCTGCCGTTCGCGCGTGATGGCGGACAGGAGTGTATTCATCGACAGGCTTGTTGCATTCATGACATTGCCCAGCAGCAGGCCCGTCAGGGGAATGGCCGTGCGGGCCACATACCACGGGTGGGGCTGGAGGCCGGTCAACAGCCCGATCAGCACCACGATGACCGTCCCTGTTACCGTGGAGGCACCCGCGATCCCGAAATGCCACCACAGACCAAGGCGGACCTGCTGGCGTGACCCGGCTTCCCGGGCGGCGGCGGTGAACATGAAGGCCAGCAGCCCGATGGTCAGCCACACGGAGGCATGACCAAACACGAACAAAAGCACACTGCCGACAAGCGCAAGCTGTACCGCCATGCGCACGGCGGAAACCAGCAGCACCCGCTGCAACCCCAGCGACAGCAGGAACGACAGCGCGCTGCCGATGGCGATCAGGGCAGCGGCCACCAGCATGTCCCCGGTCGTCAGCACTATGGGTGTCATGGCGCGATTTCTTCCATGTGTCCCCGTGCCATCCGGAACCGCGTCCCGGCCATGCGCCCCGCCTGCCCCATGTCGTGCGAGACCAGGACAATGGCCGTCCCCTGCGCCCTTGCCTCCTGAAGAACGGCTTCAACCCTGTCCGTCGTGGCGGCATCCAGCGCCGAACAGGGTTCATCAAGCAGCAGGACACGGGGATGCAGCAGCAGGGCGCGGATCAGGGACAGCCGCTGGCGTTCCCCCGTGGACAGGCGTGACAGCGGCGAGCGCAGGCAGTCTTCCCGCAGGCCAAGGCGCGCGACCAGCGCGCGCACCGCGTCCGTATCCACCATGTGGTCCAGCACGATATCGGACCACCACGCGGGTTCCGCCGGGACATATTGCACCAGGCGGCGCCACTGCGCCGCAGGCATGCCCGAGCAGGCCTGTCCATCGATGCGTGCATCGCCTTCATGCGGGTCAAGATCCGCGATCATGCGCAGCAGTACCGACTTCCCGCTGCCTGATGACCCGGTGATCGCCACGCACGCCCCCGCCGGGACAGTGAATGCAAACGGGCCACCATGGACGCTGCGCAAGGCCAGTACCTCCAGCGCCACAGGCCTGGCCTGATCTGTCGCTACAGTCATCCATCCTCCTGAACAGCCATCCCTGCCCGTTCGCGCGAAGACATCAGCCACGTTGCGTCCAGTCCCGGGCCTTTTCCCATATCTGAATTTCTCGATATGAGGAAATATTATATCCTCGCCGGACATGGCGACCGGCATCGCGCCGGTGTGCATGGCCCGGGCTACGGTCCATTTATGGACAGGTCCCGGCGACAGGACGGCCTGCCCCCGCGCCAGCCCGATGAAACCGGCCAACGCTGTAGGCGTTGGGAACCCTGCCTGTTTGCCCATAATCGGATATTACCATGATGCTGGATCGCCGTTCCTTTCTGGCATTGTCCGGACGAACGACGCCGGCGGCCATGATCCCGCGCCGGGGCCGTGGCGCTGGCCCCGTCATGGGTGGAAAAGCGGACCATACGCTGCGGATCGCCACGGGACAGGTCGAACTTGCCCCCGGGCGCATCATTTCAACCACGCTTTATAATGGCCAGTTTCCCGGCCCCCTGCTGCGGCTTGAGGAAGGCAGGCTCAGCGTGATCGACATCTTCAATGATACCGATACGCCGGAACTGGTGCATTGGCATGGCCGGGGGCGATCTCAACCGTGGTACCTATACCGGGCAGGTCGGGCTGGTCTATATCGAGCCGAAGGATAATCCTGGCGCCCATGACCGCGAGATATTCCTTGTGCTGAAGGAATTCGCGCCATTCTTCAGCCGTGGCGGCGACATGGCGGTGGGTGCGCTTGCGGGCGACCCGGTAGCCGAACTCCAGCGGCTGGGAAAGGGCGCCGACGCGGTCGCCACGCAAGGGACGAAGGGGTTCGAGGTCGGCTACAGGTCATTCACGATCAACGGCCCATTCAATAAGGTGGCGTATAAGCTGGTGCTGCCGGCTAGGGCGCCGTCGGGTAAGCAGGCACGACCGGCACGACCGGTACAGGCATCGCCACGCCTGTAGTGGCAGCAACCACGCCCGCGATCAGTCCGGTTACCGCCGCCACAAGCAGGTACTGCGCTCCGGACTGCATCCAGTAATAGCCTGATGGCGGTGCCCACAGGCCATGGTAGCGCCGCCAGTCACGGCCCCGCCACTGCCACGACGGTCATGACCGCCATGCCCCCATGGCGGATCCGCACGGGCCGTCGCACTGGTCAGGATCAGGCAGGCTGACAGGATGGCGGCCGGGAATCGATCTATCATGGTGCCTCCATCGGCAAGCAGGGTAAGGAACACAGGCTCTCATGGCTTATGCATGAACGTACGCCCCCCCCCCGCGCCAGGACAGGGATTGACATTATTTTATATATCCACAATCAAAGATATATGGATATGGAATCGGCCCTTGCCGCGCTCAGCGCCCTGTCCCAGTCCACGCGGCTGGCTATCTTCCGCCTGCTTGTGCGCCATGAACCGGACGGCCTGCCCGCCGGAGATGTCGCTCGCCATCTTGATATGCCGCAGAACACGATCTCGACCCACCTCGCGATCCTGACACGTGCCGGCCTGCTGAGCGCGCAACGCCACAGTCGGCAGATCGTCTATCGCGCCTGTCTTGCTCGCCTGCAGGACCTGATGCTCTTCCTCGTCAGGGACTGCTGTGCGGGCAGTCCCGAACTCTGTGCGCCCCTGATCGCGACCCTGTCCTCCTGCTGTCCGTCCCCCGAATCCTGCTCATGACCATCACGATCTATCACAACCCGGCCTGCGGCACGTCGCGCAATGTGCTGGCACTGATCCGCAACAGCGGCGAGGAGCCTCGCATTATCGAGTATCTGAAAACGCCTCCCAATCGTGCGGAACTGGTCGATCTGATTGCCCTTATGGGCGTTCCGGTGCGCTCGGTCCTGCGGGAAAAGGACACGCCCTTTCACGAACTTGGCCTCGATAATCCGGCCCTGAGCGATGACGCGCTGATCGATGCCATAATCGCACACCCAATCTTGATGAACCGACCGATCGTCGTCACCCCGCTCGGCGTTGCGCTCTGCCGTCCGTCCGAGACGGTTCTGGACATCCTGCCCAACCCACAGCAGGGCGCATTCGTCAAAGCGGACAACGAGAAAACCGTCGATGAATCCGGAAAGCGGATCGTCTGATGCTGGCGCTTCTGATTTTCGTTGTCACGCTGGTTTTTGTCATCTGGCAGCCTCGGGGGCTGGGCATCGGCTGGAGCGCAATGGCAGGTGCCGCCGTGGCTCTGGCGGCTGGTGTGATCCACTGGCACGACATTCCGGTCATCTGGCACATCGTCTGGGACGCGACCTTCACCTTTATCGCGCTGATCGTTATCTCGCTGTTGCTGGACGAGGCCGGGTTCTTCCATTGGGCCGCCCTGCACGCGGTGCGTTGGGGCAAAGGGCGAGGCCAGACGCTATTCCCGCTGATCGTGGTGCTGGGAGCGGCCATTGCAGCGGTTTTCGCCAATGACGGCGCGGCCCTGCTGCTCACGCCCATTGTCATCGCCATCCTCACTCAGCTCCGCCTGAGCCATACTGCAGCCCTGGCCTTCATCATAGCGACCGGCTTCGTCGCGGACACCACCAGCCTGCCGCTGGTCATCTCCAATCTGGTGAACATCGTCAGCGCCAATTTCTTTGGCATTGCGTTCGATCGCTATGCCACGATCATGGTCCCTGTCGATCTGGTAGCACTTGGTGCAACGCTGGCCGTCTTGTGGCTGTGGTACCGGCGGCAGGTGCCTGCGACCTATCCCGTCGCCGAACTGCCCGCACCTGCCACGGCCATTCGTGACCCTCATGTATTCCGGGCGGCATTTCCGCTGCTAGCCCTGGTTCTGGCGGCCTATTTCCTGACCGCGCCGTTTCATATCCCGGTCTGTGTCGTAGCCTGCCTGGCTGCTGCAATCCTGCTGCTCGTCGCCGGATATGGCCGGGTGATCTCTGTTCGCAAGGTGCTGCGGGGTGCCCCGTGGCAGATCGTGATCTTCTCCCTAGGCATGTATCTGGTGGTCTATGGGCTGCGCAATGCCGGGCTGACCGACTATCTTGCGACCGCACTGGTCTGGCTCGGTCATCAAGGGACGTTCACGGCCACCATCGGCACCGGCTTTCTAGCGGCTGTTCTGTCGTCCATCATGAACAATATGCCGAGTGTGCTGGTCGGGGCGCTGGCGATCCAGCAGGCTCACGACATCACGCCGCTGACACGCGACCTGATGATCTATGCCAACGTCATCGGCTGCGACCTCGGGCCGAAATTCACGCCCATTGGTAGTCTCGCAACACTGCTGTGGCTGCATGTGCTGGCATCCAAGAATCATCGGGTCACGTGGGGGCAATACATGAAGGTCGGGCTGGCCATCACCCCGCCGGTCCTGCTGGCCACGCTCATCGCGCTGGCCCTGTGGCTGCCCCGGGTCAGCCACCCGTAACGCATGAAGGGAACCGCTCCATGACCGCACCTGACCTGCCCGCCCTGCATCCGGAATATCTCGAACGGGTTGACCTCGCGCGGCTTGAGCCACACCCACGGGTTGACCATCCGCCCCGCATCCTGCTGCTCTATGGCTCGCTGCGACCACGCTCGTTCAGCCGCCTGCTGGTGCTGGAGGCGGAGCGCATCCTGAAAGCCCTCGGCGCGGAAACGCGGATATTCGACCCGACCGGCCTGCCGGTGGCGGATTCCGTACCTGCCACCCATCCGAAGGTGCAGGAACTGCGCGCACTCTCGCTCTGGTCGGAAGGCCAGGTCTGGTGCAGCCCCGAACGGCACGGTAACATAACCGCTGTGTTCAAAAACCAGATCGACTGGTTGCCACTGTCCGAAGGCTCGATCCGTCCGACGCAGGGCCGCACGCTGGCGGTGATGCAGGTCTCAGGCGGATCGCAAAGCTTCAATTCCGTCAATGCCCTGCGGGTTCTGGGCCGATGGATGCGGATGTTCGCCATCCCCAACCAGTCCAGCGTGCCGATGGCCTATACGCAATTCGGTGATGATGACCGGATGAAGCCCTCCCCGCTCTATGACCGCATGGTGGATGTCATGGAGGAACTGATGAAGTTCACATGGCTGCTGCGGGACCGGGCCGATTACCTCGTTGATCGCTATAGCGAGCGCAGGCAGGACCATCGCCCGCCTGAAGCGCGGTGAGGCCGGGACGGGACGGGACGGAACCGTTCAACGTGGTGATTGCGGATGGCGGCCATGCTGCGGGGCCGTAAGCCTGCTACGTTCCAGCCAACGCCAAAGCGGCAACACTTCAGGCTTACCGTATCCGTGATCCTGTGATCTGGATTAATAAACCCCAATCTTCGTGCGACCATCTTGTCGCTTTATCAAAGCTCTTGTAAAAACAAAAAGAAATACTTTGTCATGAACATAGCGTTATGGAATCTTTCCAATTGAAAACCTCCATAAACAGTAAAATCCGTCACGATCCACAAGAAACTACCAAGGTTCTTGTGGTCAACACCCTCCTGACGTGAAGACAAACACCGTGTCCTGATTTCGCATATAGCGATCGTCCTATACCGCCTTGATGTGCCTGGGCATCATAGCCTGCTCATGCCGTTGGCCACGGTCGTTCGAGATTACCAGGATAAAAGCAATAGTGGCGGTCACCGATATTGTACCGGCCCACCTGACCGACACCACTACGAAAGGGGTTCACCCCATGTTACCCTTACAGTCGAGTTGCGCCCTGCCTGAGGCTGCCACGTCTCGAAATGGACGGGAAGGCATCTGTCTTGATCATGACCAGTCCTTGCAGCAATGGATCCTTGCATGATGACCGAAACCTGCAAGGTCCTGATGATCTTCCCGCTTTTCAACGCCAATTCATTCTGGAACTACAAGGAAGCCTGCGATCTTGCGGGCGCACGCTATCCGGCGGCCCCCCTTGGCTTGGTCACGGTCGCAGCCCTCCTGCCCCGGGACTGGGAAGTCCGGTTGGTCAACCGCAATACCGAAGACCTTGTGGATGCCGATTACGACTGGGCCGACATGGTCATGACCGGCGGCATGCTGCCGCAGCGCAATGATGCGCTGCACATCATCGAGACCTGCCGCGCGCGCGGCAAGCCGGTGGTGGTGGGTGGCCCCGACGTGACCTCTAGCCCATCGCTTTACAGCGCCGCCAATTTTCAGGTACTGGGCGAGGCCGAGGAAATCATGGATGATTTCGTCGCGGCCTGGCGCAGCGGTGCGCGGCAGGGCGTGTTTGAAGCACCAATGGGCAAGACGGATGTTACAAAAAGTCCGTTGCCGCGCTTTGATCTGCTCAAGCTTGACCAGTACCTACATGTTGGCATCCAGTTCTCGCGTGGGTGTCCGTTCAGTTGCGAGTTCTGCGACATCATTGAACTCTATGGCCGAGTGCCGCGCACCAAGACCAATGCGCAGGTCATGGCCGAACTCGATGCCCTGTACGCGCTTGGCTATCGCGGACATGTGGATTTTGTCGATGACAACCTGATTGGCAACAAGAAGGCGCTCAAGAAATTCCTGCCCGACCTGAAACGCTGGCAGAACGAGAAGAACTTTCCATTCGAGTTCTCGACCGAGGCATCGATCAACCTTGCCGATGATGCCGACCTGCTGCGCAGCCTGGCCGATACCAATTTCTTCGCCATATTCGTCGGCATCGAAAGCCCGGATACAGACTCCCTCGTGCTGATGCAGAAAAAGCAGAACACGCGGCGCAGCCTGCAGCAGAGCATCGAGACAATCCACAAGGCCGGGATTTTCGTCAATGCGGGCTTCATCGTGGGTTTCGACAGCGAAAAGGGCAGTGTCGCCCAGGGCATGATCGACTGTATCGAGGATACGTCCATCCCAGTCTGCATGGTCGGCCTGCTTTACGCCCTGCCCACGACGCAGCTGACGCGGCGCCTGCTGGCGGAAGGCCGCCTTTTTTCCGGCAGTGAACAGACGCAGTCGGGCGACCAATGCACGGCGGGGCTGAATTTCGAGACAAAACGCCCGCGTCGCGACGTGCTGAACGATTACAGGACGGTGCTTGCGGCCATCTATGACCCAGTCACCTATTTCGGCCGCGTGCGCAGGCTGGGCCGGATGCTCGGGCGCAAGCGCGCGCACCGGATGATAAAGGGTGATTTGCGCAGCTTTGTCCGGCTCATGTTCCGCATCCACCGTGCGGGGCCGGGAACGGCCGGGCAGTTCTGGCGCATGATGCTGGACTGCGCCCTGCATAACCCGCGCGCGCTGCCCTATGTGGTGATGACAAGCGCGCTTTACCTGCATCTTGGCCCGTTTTCACGCCAGGTCATTGCCGAGATCGACCGCGAGATCGCGGATGTGGAACAGGGCCGCTGGCATGTGCCGCCCGTTGTACGTCATGTCAAGGCAGAACTCGTGCCAGCCTAAACCGTGTTAAGGGAAGATGAAGGAGTATGCATGATGTACAATAAAGGCGCTAATATGCATTGCCTGTTAAAGCGCATTTCGTATAAATTCCGACATAACGAAGCTATTCCACTTATCAAAATATATATTGAATTAATGAAAAGAATTGTTCAATAAATAATTTGTTTTAGATTTTATTATACGATATTTTTTCGAAAAATGAGGCGCATCTGGCATAATCATCATATATGGTTACATACAATCATATTATTGAAAACCTGCTCTTTTGCATATGCCCAGCCTGTTCCCGTAAGCGTGCTGAGCGCGGGCGTTACGCCACAGCAGAATATTCCCGACCATATTGACCCGCGCACCCATCTGTCCGGCAACTGGGGCGGAATACGGAACTGGCTGCTGGCACAGGGAATTGATATCCGTATATCGGATACCAATGAATTCTGGTCCAACCCGGTGGGGGGCGCGCAGGCATCCAGCAACTACATCGGGTCCGCCGCGGTTGAAATGGTGACGGATCTGCACACCCTGACGGGCCTGCCACTGGGTACATTTGACATCAGCGCCATGGAAATCCGTGGGCGACCATTCAGTAATACGCCCCTGTATGTTTTCAACCAGACATCGAATATCGAAGCGGATGATAACGGGCGGCTATATGAACTGTGGTACAGCCAGAAATTCATGGGAGAACGCCTGGCCTTCCGGATTGGCAAGCTGGATCTCGGGCATGACTTCATGGTCAGCAGCGTCGGGCTGAACTTCCTCAACGCGTCCTTTTCCTGGCCCATCATGCCCGATAATGACCTGTATGACCAAGGCCCCGTCTCCCCCGTGGCCACGCCTGCGATACGGTTGCGCTATACCCTGTCCCCACACTGGAATTTCCTGTTCGCGGCAGCCGATGACAATCCTGTGGGCGGCCCCTTCATCAACGCGAAGGACCCGTGGAACCAAAACCGCGACCCCGGTGGCACGCGCTTCAGTTTCCGCACGGGCGCTCTTTTCTTCGGGGAGGTCCAGTACCGGCGGACCCTGTACGGAAGGCAGGGCACATATAAACTTGGCGGTTACTTTGATACCGGACGCTTTCCCGACCAGTCCGATCTCAGAAAAAACCATAAAACCAACTGGGCCGTCTACGCCATTGCGGATCAGACGCTGCAGCATTTCGGGCGAATAACGGAGCTTGACGCTTTCATTCGGGGGAACTGGACAGCGGACACCGACCGCAACCAGATCGTCTATGCCGCAGATGCTGGGTTGTCCCTGAAGGGGCCGTTTGGACGTGCAGGCGACATGGCGGGGTTTGGTGCGGGCCTGGGGGCGGCTAGTCCCTATCTTGCCCAGGCGGACCGGCGTTCTGGCCTGCCCATGCAGGGCACCGAATATCATCTGGAGTTGACCTATCAGATCCCAATCACGCCATGGTTCATGCTTCAGCCTGATATTCAGGGCATCATATCGCCCAGTGGTGGTGTTCTCGATAATAAAGGGCAGCATGTGCATGACGAAGCCATCTTCGGTCTGCATAGCAGCGTAACATTCTGAACCACTCTGTACAAGGTTTTTTTGAAAAGATCCGACCAGACTGTGTTGTCCCGCCTTTTCATTCCAGGTTCATCTAGAAATTCACATTGGTATGCAACCCGAATACGGCTTCATTACCAATCCGGTGCGTCGGACAGGATGGATCTCCCGTGCCGCCCGAGGGGTTCAGGACATATTGGAAATCGGGCTGCACGACCATCCATGGTGTGATCTGGGCCTGATAGGTCAGTTCAAAATGATTTTCGTTTCCCTGCACCAGGGCACCGCGCGCGCGATCATAGGCACGCACGCCTGATGTGACGCGACCGATACCCCAGCCCAGACCAAGTGTATCATTCGTCCTGCCTGAAAAGGGCGCCTTCAGGTTAAGGCCGGCATCAATGGCGAAGCTTATGATATTGCGATCACCACTATTACCCGTCGCCCGGACAAACAGGCCAAGTGCGCGTGATACATCAGGCGACGGACGCCAGATCAACTGGTCGATTATCCCGTAAATCAGCCAGTTTCCCCGATCCCAGCGGGGTGTACCACCATCCGCGCCAAGAGACAGTCCCTGTGTGTTATATCGATAATCCGGAAATCGTGCCGTATCATAATAGCCTCCAAGTTTATAAACGCCTGACAGGCCCGGATGACTGGCCGCGCGTCCACTGTCGCCAGATTGAGGATTGAAGGCATACTGAATTTCGGTAATCAGTAGCGCGCCGGTTCCCATATTGAACTGCGTGCCACTTCCATCCCTTATGGTCTGGCTGGTGGGGTCCGCCGGGTTTCCGGTCACGCCAAAGACACTGCTATCCTGATTACCCGACGGATTGTCATCCGCCGCCGCGAACATGAATGTGTATTTTTCACCGGGTCGGTAGCGCAACCGGATTGCGGGAGCTGCAAGCGGCCATGAAGGACCGCCAGCATAAAGGTTGACCGAAGGACCCATTGGCCATCCGAAATTGGCGTTGAGGTACAGGGACGCGTAATCGCTGATCAGGAATTCCGTATCGAGATCCTGCTGGCCGATCTTGACGTCCAGCGCGCCCCTGAGAAAGGACTGCTGGTACCAAAGTTCAAACAGGCGGGTGGAGCGATCCGCCTCAAATCCGCTGATGGGGTTGAAATTGCCCAGATGGTCCTGAGTGACGGCACGTCCCCGGATCTGCAGGGCACTGATGTTGATTGTCGCGCCTTTAAGCCCGATCATCCTTTCCAGATCCGCCATCAGGGTCGGCATGGTAATGCCGATATAGGAAGGGCCCGTGCCCGATCCCCTGCCATCGCCATTGGTACTGCCGATCCCGCCCGTGGCGTTACCCCATAACTCGTTGACGTCCTGAATGCTCAGCGTCAGGCCGTAGCGGGCCAGCCATGGACGCAGTCCCCCCATATTCCCCAGCAGGCTCCCACCGGCAGACGGCGTATCTTGGCTGTGGCTGGTCGTGATTGCGCCTGCTTGCCAGGAATCACGCACGGTCGCCGGGTCAATCTGGGCCAAGAAAGGTGTACTGGCGCCCAGATGGGCCTGCCCACCCGCAATGGCGGTCTGGGCCTGCCCCGCAACGGAGATGAAACCGCCGATGCCCCAGAAGAAAATTCCCTCACATACACGCCGGAACAATCGGGTAACGCAAACCGCCGGAATCCTGCGTGATGTCAGTTCGCACGGTCGCAAATGTTTCTCATATTATCGTAAAAAAGGTCGTAATCCAGACAGATATCATATACCCGGTCTTCTTTCCACAACATGATGTTTTTGTTAAAGACACAATGTGAATAAAAGAGAATTGTGATATTATATCGTTCTCGTAATTTAATTTATTATTTTTAAAAAATATGCCTGAAGGTCATAAAAAGGTGTCTATTCTGCTTTGGCGATGGACGAAAACACATAGCGGAAAATAAATTATCGCGGCTGCCGCTTCTATGGAAAACAATTCAGACTTTTCACTTTGGCTGCCTGCACAAAATGATCGCCGGCATGCGTGGTAATACTGAGTACCATGCTGCCTGCTACAAGGATTGGCGGCCCTACCATTGCTCATAACGGCTGATCTCTTGCTAGCAGCGTCTCCCCCGTGACCTTATTTTCCGTGTTCAGGTTCACGTCATGTCTGCGTGTTACAAGAACAGCGAGCATCGGCATGATGGCATGGCCAGGGTCAGGTGCCAGGAGGCCGGACAAATATTATGAGATCGATAGTGAATTACGGATTGGCAATCCTGATGATAGTCAGCATATCCGGCTGTGTGGCGCGCGCCGAAACAGAAACAGAAACAAACGGTATTTGTGAGACAGTGGAACAGGGTATCCGGCTGCATGTCGACGGCACGTATGGCGGATATCCCCATTCCGTCCTGCGTGATGCGGTGCTGGAGAGCGTAGCCTGTCCTTCGGGGGATGCAGAACTACGCGCTTTCCATACCATTGCGATACCGCCGCCCCATATGCGTATTGCCGTCATGCGCCCCATCGGGCAGGGCCAGCAGGGATCGCTGTCCATCATGCTGTTTTCACAAGGGCATTTCGTTATCGGCGAACGGATGTCCCTCTCTCCTTTCTCACGCACCCAGTCTCCTTTTTCGGTAAAGGCAGACATCAACCTTGCAACAGCACGCCTATGGGGCGATCTGGCGAACCGGATCGCACAGGGGAAGCGTGCCATTCCATAATGGGGAAACACGCTCAGTCCATCACATTTGCGATCCGGTTTACCGAAAATGGCCGTAGCTTGCACATATTCTGCGATGTCATTAGGTCACGGGCGCCACACAGTTATCTGGATACAGGTTCCTTGCTCGCTGCCGGTGTCGTCGTGGGTTTACCATCTCCGTTCTTTTTTTACAGTCTGAACACCAACTGGCCGCAGGTATCGGCAAGGCGGCCAATCGTTCAGGTTCGCGTCATGTTTGAGTGATATGATCGTTCGGATGAAATACAAATCTGGCCTTTCCCCAGCACGTTATGACGCACCAACAATCATTTTCCACTGGGGATGCACGGCCATTATCATGTTGCAGTTCGCAACCGCGAATTTATGGGGCCTGTTCCGGAACCCGCTACACCATCAGCTGGTGGTGACCCACCTGACGGCAGGCATGGTACTGAGCGTTCTGTTTCCCGCACGCCTGCTATGGCGACTAGGCTGGGGGCGGCAGATCCGCGCCGCCGATCGCTGGCTTGATGCCATGCTGGCGCGCTACGTGGAATACAGCCTGTATGGGCTAGTCCTGCTGGAAATCCTCCTTGGGTATCTGTGGCGATGGGGCAATGGGCAGGCCATGAGTTTCCTGTCCATCCAGATCATGCCGCCCTTTGGCAGGTTTCCGACATCGACAGTCGGCATTCTGCACTGGCTGCACCAGTGGAATGGCTGGCTGATCATCGTGCTTGCCACGGGTCATGCGCTGGCCGCGTGTTTTCATTACTTCATTCTCCGGGACAATGTTTTTCAGAGAATGCTGCTGACAGGGAATGTATCCGATGAATATGGAAAGTAAAATACCGCTGCGCCCCAAAGAAATCCACGCGACCTCCCGTCTGGGCTGGCTGCGGGCCGCTGTTCTGGGGGCGAATGATGGTATCCTGTCAACATCCAGCCTGATCATCGGCGTTGCCAGCGCCCATGCGACACAGGGGAGCATCCTGCTGGCTGGAATTTCCAGTCTGGCTGCCGGGGCCATGTCCATGGCCGCGGGGGAATATGTGTCCGTTAGCTCGCAGGCGGATTCTGAGAAGGCTGACCTCGCCCGCGAAAAAAAGGAGCTTGGCAGTAGCTGGGACGCTGAAGTGAGCGAACTGGCCGGGATATACCGTCAGCGTGGCCTGGATGATATTCTGTCACGCAAGGTTGCCCTTCAGCTCATGAAGCATGATGCACTGGGGGCGCACGCCCGCGATGAACTCGGCATTTCGGACGCGACAGCGGCGCGTCCGGTACAGGCCGCCTTTGCATCGGCTAGCGCATTCTCTTCCGGTGCCATACTGCCCGTGCTGGCAGCCCTGCTGTCGCCAGCCAGCGTGGTCTCGTGGAGTGTATCCGCTGTATCCCTGATTGGTCTGGCGGTATTGGGAGTCGTGGGTGCGCGTGCAGGTGGGGCCTCACCATGGCGTCCGGCAATGCGGGTCATATTCTGGGGCATCGTAGCGATGGCCGTGACGGCTGCCATCGGCCGGATATTCGGGGTACAGACATAATGTATTAAATATTTCTGTATATTGAACGAATGGAATGATATCGTGAATGTACTTCTTGTAATTGTGCTATCAAAGGCAGTCGTTTCAGTGCTCTGCATGCGACTTGCATTTCATTTATATCGTGACAAAAACAATATAATATTACATAGAAATAGGTCTGTGGGATTATGCTATCCCGGCAATAGATAGTGGGCATCAACTTCCTTGAAGACTTTCCCAAGGCGGCTATGGGAACCCCGCTTCTCCTGCGGGACGCGAATTATATGCGCAGTGATCTCTATTCCGTTGTCGCTGCGATCATTAATGGCCGACTACGATGTCGGACCGAAAGGCATTTGCCTACACGCCATGGTCATCCTGCTTGCGTACCTATCTCATCCAGGATGGCCGAACCGGGCATGCATGCAAGATCATCCTATACCGCCAGGGAGTCACGCACTCATGACATAACCGCTACCCCTGACGGTGTGGATCAGAGGTTGGCCATCCTGCCCCAGTTTCTCCCGCAGACGACAAATATGCGTTTCGACGATGTTCGTACGAACCGGGAAATCCATATGCCAGACATCCTTCAGCAACATTTGCCGGGAAAGCACCGTGCCTGCATTCCTCATGAAATATTCCAGAAGTTTTAGTTCCTGAGGCTGCAGAAGAACCTTTTCGCCATTCCGTGTCACTGCAAGCGTCAGCAGATTGAGTTCAACGTCAGCCACATTCATTATTGTTGTATGCTGGAAGGAAGATGATCGACGAAGCAGTACCTGCACGCGCGCGACCAACTCGCGTAATGCAAATGGCTTGATCATGTAATCATCCGCACCATGCCGCAGACCGGCGACACGGCTTGGTACGCCATCCATCGTCGTCAGGAACAGGACTGGCGTCATGATGGCATAAGAGCGCATGCGCATGAGAATTGTCAGTCCATCCAGACCAGGCAGCATGCGATCCAGAATGACGATATCCCACGTTTGCGACAGGGCATGCTGCGATCCATCGGTCCCGTTAGCGACACAAACCACGTCAATTCCGCTTTCCTCCAGTCCCTGCCGCACGTAATCCGTAGTTGCGTGGTCATCTTCAACCAAAAGCAGGCGGGGGCGTGTTACCAGCGTCATGAAGCAGGCCAATCAACAAATTTAATGTCCCGCCCAGCGAGACTGAGTTCTTGATCAGGTTATCAGAATCATTGTTACATGACACCATCCATGACGATGGATAGACAATTATTGGCATTTTTTAATGTATCGACCATGTCTCCAAATTGAATACAGAATAAATAATATCAATATTTCATGTGATACATATCATAAATGTGGATGTATATGTATTATATTTTATACGGTATTAAAACAAATACTACGTACGCGCAGGCATATAAAAAATAAAAGACGGTAAGTTCTCTCCGGACAGGACAAGGCAAAGGGGTTAACGCGGAAAGACCATTGGGGGTAAAGTCAGGCTACAGGGCTGGAGCCTATGCCAACCGGACCTGTCATGATCGGGGACGGGTGGATCTTGTCCGGTCATCCATATCCTGAGAGGATGTCGCTACATGATAAATATGTCCAATGATGTCGTGGAATAGGATATCCCGACGCCGAAATGTGGAGACACGACGTATCATCGCCACGACGTCGTTTCGTATCGTCACGTTGTTCGCCGGTCTTTTTATATTGGGCGGCATGGTCATGACTATAACGTCAGGCCTTTACAGCCAGTCAACCATGCGCCAGCAGATCCGCCGGGAAGTGGAGAACGAGAGCCATGAGACATTTGCAGATGCTGGTGTTGCGGATGTCCGTCATCTCCTGCCAGTTGTGCAAGGACTGATCGAACATGAACCCGGTTTCCATTATTTGCTTCAGGACCCCGGACAGGTCATTGTCGCAGGCAACATGCTGCATCTGCGACCAGTGCCGGGCGAACGCTGGCTGGCATGGTCCCATCGCCTGCCGAAAGAAATCAACCAGGATATCGTTTATGGAATAGGTTATCGCCTTGATGACGGCGGCTATTACTTCGTGGGCATGGATGCCTCGCCCCTGACGCATCTCCAACGCGCATTATGGACAACGATCCTGTGGGGCATTGCAGGATTTGGTCTGATAGGGGTAGCAGGCGGCCTTTTCCTGAGCAACCTGATCCTGAAATGGATCGAGACGATAAGCAGGACGGCACGGAGCATCATGCAGGGCGATATGTCTCGCCGCATCCCGCTACGTGGCACGGATGATGAGCTTGATCATCTCTCGGAGAGCCTCAATGCGATGCTCGACCAGAATGAATACCTGATTGCAAGTCTGAAACAGGTCTCCAATGACATCGCGCACGACATGCGCCGCCCGCTGGCGCGTATGCGCCAGAATCTTGAGCGCGCCATTGGGGCACATGGACCTTCCGATACCATGCATGAGCAGGTCGAGTGTGCAATCGAGGATCTGGATGCCGCATTGGAAATATTTTCCTCGCTGCTCAAGCTGGCGCAACTTGAGTCCGGGGCATGGAACAACGAAATGGAACCCCTCGATCCCGCACGACTTCTGGAATCAGTTCTAGAACCGTATCGCTCCGTTATCGAAGACAATGGACAGCGCCTGGAAACCGAAATCATTCCCGCCTGCCCTACCGTCACCGGTCATCCAGTCCTTTTACGGCAGGCGTTCTCCAACCTGATCGAGAATGCCGTACGCCATACGCCCGACCAGACCACCATCACAGCGACCATAATGCTTTCGGACAAGACCATCACGATAGAAATAGCCGATAATGGTCCAGGCATTCCGGACGAAGCCATGCTTCGGGTATTCGACCGCTTTGTCCGTCTTGATACAAGCCGTACGCATGACGGTAACGGGCTAGGGCTTACCATGGTGAAAGCCGTAGTACAACTGCACCGGGGCACGATCGTCTTGTCTCACAACAACCCTGGCGTAAGGTGTATCGTTAAATTACCCATAGAGCTCTAGCCTTCACGGCCTCATAGACAGCAGACCTCCTGGCTGGTTAGAGATGTGCAAATACGACTGAAGATTGGGGCATTGTAAGCTGACATCCCCGTGAGCTTTCGCCAGAAATAATGATGCCGCGCGCCCATGCGATGTGGCCGCCTGCAACGGTCCCGGCGAGCAGGGATCCAAATCGGGATTCATACAAACCATGCTGCTCTGGTCCCTGATTCTGGTTGCATCAGCCGCGGCATTTGGCCTGAGCGCCGTGTCGGGAGGCGGTGCCGGGCTGCTCCTAATGCCCCTGCTGGGGCTGGTGCTGCCTGGCACTCAGGTGCCAGCCGCCCTGTCGATCGGGACAGTTGCCAGTTCGGCGACGCGCATCATCTCGTTCCGGCAGGCGATCCGGTGGGACATCGTCCGGCATTTTGCGCCCACCGCGTTGCCCTTCGCCGCCCTGGGCGCATGGGCATTGAGCCGTATGGAGCCAGCCTATCTGTCGCTGCTTCTTGGCGTATTCCTGATGGGGAATCTTCCCCTTCTCTTTCGCAAGCCTGCACCCCAGGTCACTGTGAAAACGCCCCACGCTATCGAACTGCACGTGCTGGGTGCTACCGTCGGCTTCATTTCCGGTTTTACCGGAGCGGTCGGCCTGGTGTTCAATGGGTTTTATTATCGACTTGGTCTGCGGAAGGAAGAAATCGTCGCAACCCGCGCGGCCAACGAAATCATGCTGCATGTGCTCAAGATCGCTCTCTACGCTGAGTTCGGCCTGTTGAATACCCGGGCCAGCATTGCGGGTATCGCTGTTGCTGCGGCGGCGGTTCTGTCATCAATAATCATGAAGTACCTGTTGCCGCACCTGCATGATCGCTTGTTTCACCATATTGGTCATGCCGCCATGGTCGTGGCGGGTGTCATGATGGTGATCTCCGCCAGTAGTCAGTTAGCGCGGCAGGCAAATGTCACGGTGCATTTCGCCCACGTAGCCCATGAAGCCGCAGCGTCCGTGTCATGGCGACAACACACTTTCGCGGTTGAATGGGAAAATGGTGATGAACGCGAGTTGAGCCCCCGAGTGCTTTCCAGACTGGCTTCATCCCCTATGATAACAACCCATTGATTTAAGTGCGGGAATCTGATTCAGGCTCTGTGAGGAGACTGGAGATGAGCGACCTGTTTTGGCTGCCGGACGAACAAATGGAGCGTCTGCGGCCCTTTTTCTTTAAGAGCCATGGTAGAGCCTGCGTTGATGACCGCCGAATGCTGAGCGGCATCATTTTTGTCAATCGGAACGGCTTGCGCTGGCGCGATGCGCCCCGGGAATACGGTCCACATAAGACGCTCTAAAACCGTTGGAAGCGCTGGGGCGCCATGGGGATCTGCGCCCGGATGATGGACGGTCTGGCTGCCGGAAAGGCAGAGCCCCAGACCATCATGACTGATGCGACGTATCTCCAGGCACACCGCACGGCTTCGAGCGTGCGGCTAAAAAAGGGGATCCAGGTCGCTTGATCGGCCGCACCAGAGGGGCATAAACACGAAGCTGCATGCGATCACCGACCAGAGTGGGCGACCGCTGAGCTTTTTCATGACTGCGGGACAGATAAGCGATTATACCGATGCCGCTGCCCTGCTGGATAGTCTTCCTGAAGCACAATGGATGCCGGGAGATCGCGGGGATGACGCCGACTGGTTCAGGGACGCCCTGGAAGCAAAAGGTATAAAAGCCCTGCATTTCAGGACAGAAATCTCGCGGAAAACCGGTCAGATACGACAAGAGAAAATATAAACGCCGCAATCGCATCGAGATCATATTCGGAAGGCTCAAGGGCTGGCGGCGGGTTGCAACCCGCTACAACAGATGCCCGACCGTCTTCTTCTCAGCCATCTGTCTCACCGCAACCGTCATGTTCTGGCTATGTGTCCCGAGCCTAGAAGCCGTCCGTACTTTGGTAAAAATCTTTCAACACCGTAATAATAATAACGTCCGCTATCATTATATTACCCGCAACAAAATGAACTTTGCACCTGAAGATTATATGAATCTTACTTCACACGAGATTCACTATGACTACAGTGACATTTTTTTCATCGACGGCTTCAAATGTTCTATCAACTGTTTGAGGGAGGCATCATGCCAGGATGGAAAAGTGAGCAAACACATTATCCTGAACCACTAGTGAGATCCAGTAAGCTCATTCCATCGGAAAATGCCATAAATGCATCAACGGCCTGTACTATGAGATGGCGAAACTGACAAGCATTGCCCAGTATACACTGGTTATTGCCAGATGGGTGACAGGCGCCAGGGGATTCTTTTTCAGTTTCCATGAGCCGCATAATATGACCGACGTTGATGTTTCTGGCAGACACAGCCAGACGGATGCCACCAGTACCTCCCCGGGTACCTTGTACGATCCCGGCATGACACAGGTGTTGTACAACTTTCACAAGATGATTGTGCGAAATGCCCTGCAACTCAGTGATGTTCCTGACGGTAACACGCGAATCAGGATTACACGCCAAGTGGATCAACACACGGAAAGCGTAGTCGGTACGCAGCGAAAGAGGCATCAACCCCACCACCCATAGGCACGTGTTGACTGATTTTCCCAAGCAGCCTCTCAGAATATTGCCAACGGGCTGCTGTACCAGGCAACCGTGACGCAGGGCATTCGTGACATAGGGGAGTAGAGTACGCAAAATGGAGTTGCCTGCGCGTCTGTTCCTCTACTGTCATGAATTAGGTTACCTTCGAGTTTGGAAAGGTGACACACACACCAAATCCTCTGGCAGATCCTGTAAGTGGGGAACGTAAGCGCAGAGTAACGTCCATTTGGGTAGCGATATTACTGGCAATGGCGAGACCCAGGCCACTGCCATGATTACCGGTCCCGCCGCGCACGAATGGGCTAGTCAGCCGCTGGAATATGCCGGGTGGCAGCGCGGGGCAGTCATTGGTGATGTCGATTCCACCATCTGGTAGCACGGCCACCCGCACGGGCATATGGTGCCCTCCATGCAGCAGGGCGTTTTCAAGCAGGTTGCGCAACATGATGCCGGTCGCATCCATGTCACCATGTACGAATATGTGGTGAATCCCGTCTGGCGCGATGACAATGCCCTGCCCGTCACACGGATTATGCCCAAGATCATCGACAAGGACATGCACTACGGTCATCAGGTCGAAACGGTCGCGCCGGAAAGCGACGCCGGACGAGGCGCGGGAAAACTGCAGCAGTTTTTCCACCGTGCGGCCCAGCCTGCGGGTCCGGTCGGCAATGAGCTCCACCCGCCGGCCCGTATCCGAAGCCGCCGGCATCAGTCGGCCCAGCATCTGTACCTGCGCCAGAAGGGCTCCAAGCGGATTACGCAGTTCATGCGCAGCGCTTGCGGCAAAGGCGCGCTCGGTAGAGAGCGCTGCCTCCAACCGCGCCAACAGCGTATTGATCGAGCGCTGGATGGAGACTAGTTCGTCAGGGAGATCAAGGGGGGGAATGGGCTGAAGGTTGCCGCTGCCACGTGCGCGCATCTCGTCATGCAGCAGGTCCAGCGGGCGCAGGGCGCGCCGCACGATCAGGCGCACCAGCCACCAGATCACCGGCATGAAAAGCAGCATGGGCACGACAGAGATCAGCATCGCGCGCCGGACGGCCTCGCGCCGGTGGAAGGTCGGTTCCCCCACAAGAACGCGGTATTTCTCCGCCACGGGTGACGCGACATAAACGCGAAAATGCGGAACATTAGCAAACCCGGTCCGCCACGCGCGCTCGAATGCGTCCTGCGGGGCATTCTGGGAACGCAACACGACATGCCCGGTCACATCCACGATCTGATAGGCCAGGGTGCGTGGCCCGACTTCCGGCAGCCAGGCGATGGACGACGCCGCACCCGGATCATGCAGTCGTGTCTCCACAGCCGTCTGCAGGCGCTCGGAAACTTCCTGAAGCGAGTTGTCCAGCCGTTCCGTTACCTCGTAGCGGGTAAATCCACCTACCGCGACACTGAGGATCAGCAGCCCCAGTATCACGACCATGAGTACGCTGCTGATGATCCGGGTAGACAGGCTCCAGCTTTTCATGCGCCGTCCCTTGCATCGAGGCAGTAGCCACGGCCGCGTATGGTCCGGATGACCGTGTTGCCGACCTTGCGCCGCAGGCGGCTGATGAAAACCTCGACGGTATTGCTGTCCACGTCCCGGTCCAGCGCATACAGCGCGGTGTCAATCTGCTGGCGCGAATAGATCCGGCCCGGACTGCGCGACAGCAGTTCCATGATGCTCCATTCCCGCGCGGTCAGGTCCAGCCGCTCGCCATCACGCGATACAGACCGGTTCTCCCGGTCTATCGTAATCTCTCCCACGCGGCAGTGCGCGTGCCTGCGCGGCGATGCATACCGGCGGGCCACTGCCGCAATACGTGCCACGAGTTCATTCAGGTCATAGGGCTTGACGATATAATCATCTGCCCCTTCGGACAGACCCGCGATACGGTCACTGATCTGGTCCTCTGCCGTGGTGATGAGGATGGCGATGTCTGATGATGTCCGACGGACCTCACGCAACAGGTCGCGCCCACTTCCATCGGGCAGGCCAAGGTCGAGCAGCATGAAATCATAATCCACCGTTGCCATGGCCGCGCGCGCGTCCTCCAGCGTCGTGAACCAGTCCACGGCATGCCCGTCCAGACCCACGCGCTCCTGCACCGCCACACCCAGATCGTATTCATCCTCGACAATAAGGATACGCATCAGTCCTGATCCTTTTCCCGCATGACCCGGGCATACAGTGATGGCAGCACAAGCAGGGTCAGCAACGTGGACGTGACCAGCCCGCCGATCACCACACTGGCCAGCGGGCGCTCGACTTCCGCGCCCGCACTTTCGGAAAACGCCATGGGAAAAAAGCCAAGGCTGGCGACAAGGGCTGTGGCCATGACGGGACGGAAGCGGGATTCCGCGGCCGCAAAGGCCGCCTGTGCCACGGCCATTCCCCGTGCCCGCAGGGCTGCGATCTCACTGACCAGCACCACGCCATTCAGGATCGCCACGCCAAACAGCGCGATGAAGCCGATCCCCGCCGAAATGCTGAACGGCATGCCGCGCAGCGTCAGCGCCACGATGCCGCCGGTTGCCGCCACCGGCAGGTTGACGAACACCAGCAGCGCGGGCCGCACCGCGCCAAACGCCACCACCAGCAGCGCAAAGATCAGGCCAAGGGCAACGGGCAGCACGATCTCCAGCCGCCTTGTAGCTGATTGCAGGTTACGGAACTGCCCGTCCCACTGCATGTTATATCCTGCAGGCAGTTTTACGTCCCGCGCCACACGGGCCTGTGCTTCGGCCACGAATGATGCAAGGTCACGCCCGCGCACGTTGGCCTGCACCACCATGCGCCGGCGTACCCGGTCGCGGCTTATGCGCGGCGGCCCATCGACTTCATGCACATGCGCCACCTGTGACAGCATCGCATTCCCCTGCCCGTCCATCCGCCGGACCTGCAGCGCGCCAATGGCGGCGGCGGATGTCGCCACGCGGGGGTCAAGGCGGACCTGCGTGCCGATGATGGCGTTATCCACGATCACCGGCCGGGCGCCGATATGCCCGCCTATGGCCTCCACCGTATCGAGAATGTCCTGCACCGCCACATTGCGGCTGGCAGCCTGCGTGCGGTCAATGTCGACCACGATCAGCGGCACGGTGCCGTCCCCCGCAGCCGCCACGTCCGCTGCCCCCTTCACGCCGGACATAGCCGCCACCACCCGGTCACCCAGCTCGGCCAGCATGGCCAGGTCATCGCCAAAGATCGAGACGGCAATCTGCGTGCGCACGCCAGAGAGCAGGTCATCCATGCGCATCTGCACCGGCTGGCTCCATGAATACAGCGCATCGGGCAGTTCGCGCCGCAGGGTATCATCCATCGCGGCGACCAGCCCCGCCTGCGTGCGGGCGGTTTTCCATGTGGAGGGCGGGTTGAGGAAGATGAAGCTGTCGGTCTCGTTCACGCCCATCGGGTCGGTGGGAATGGCGGACGTGCCGGTATTGCTGACCACCGCGCGCACTTCAGGGAAGCTGCGCAGGATCTGCTCCTGCTTCGTGACCGAAGCCAGCACGGTATCAAGCGAGGCCGAGGGCAGCCGCGTGGTGGTGACCGCCAGCGCCCCTTCATCAAGCTGGGGAATGAACTCACCGCCCAGCCTCATCGCAAGCCCCGCTGAAAGGGCCAGCACCACCAGCGTACCGCCAAACAGGATGCGTGGATGGGTTTCCCCCCATGTCACCATATGGGTATAGGGCCGGCGCAGGAAGGCAATCAGCCGCGTATCACCCGCAGGCCGCACGCCCCCCAGCGCAAGGGCGGCCAGAACGGGCACGCAGATGAAGCAGTACGCCAGCGACGCCAGCAGCGCCATGATGACCGTCTGCGCCATGGGGCGGAACATGTGCCCCTCGATCCCCTGCAGGGTCAGGATCGGCAGATAGACCATGATGATGACCAGTATGGCAAACCCCACCGGGCGCATGACCTGCTGCACGGAGGAGATGACCAGCGGAATGAATTCGGCGTCCGGCTCCTCCTCCCTGCGCGACAGCACATGTTCGATCACCACCAGCGAACCATCGACAATCATGCCGAAATCGATCGCGCCAAGGCTGAGCAGGTTGGCGGAAATGCCGAACTGCCGCATCCCCGCCATGGCGCAGACAAGGGCCACCGGAATGACCGAGGCGATGACCAGCGCCGCCTGCCAGTGGCCGATCACCACCACCAGCACGCCTACCACCAGCACTGCGCCCATAACCAGATTGTCACGCACGGTGGCAATGGTCTGCCCGGTCAGGGTGGCGCGGGTGTAATAGGGTTCGATCGTAACCCCGGCGGGCAGCGCCTGCCTTATGCCCGGCAGGGCGCGGTCTATCGCGGCAAGGGTGGCGTTGGAACTCGCCCCGCTTTCCATCATCACCACGCCGATCACGATCTCGCCCTGCCCATCACGGGTCACTGCCCCCAGCCGCGTGCGCGCGCCGGTGGTGATGCGCCCGAGGTCGCGCAGCCGCACGGCGGACCCATCGGGGTTGGTACGCACGGCGATATTGCCAAAATCCGCCAGGCTGCCCACCAGTCCGCGCCCGACCACGCTCTGCTGTTCGGCATGATGGGTGATCCACCCGCCGCCCGATGCCGCATTGCTGGCATCAACCGCGCGATAGACCTCGCCCACCGACAGGTTGCTGCCAATCAGCCGCGCGGGGTCCAGCGTAACCTCGTAGGTTTCTTCCGCCCCGCCATTGACGTTGACATCCACCACGCCGGGCACGAGGCGCATCTGCGGCACCACGGTCCAGTTCATGATGCGGTTAAGGTCCATGAGCGAGCGCCCGGCGCCACGGATCTGGAACTGCATGATCTCGCCCATGCCAGTGGCCAGCGGCCCCATGCTGACCGTAATGCCGGGCACGGATATGCTGGCGCGGGCCTGCTCTATACGTTCATTGACGCGGGTGCGGTCCAGGTTGATGTCGGTCCCGTCGGCAAACTGCACATACACCACCGACACCCCGCCACGGGAGACGGAGCGCAGGTCGGTCATGCCGGGAATGCCGGTCATGCTGGCCTCAAGCGGGAAGGTGATGAGCTTTTCCACCTCTTCCGTCGCAAGACCGGGGGCAACGACCGAGACGAGCACCTGCCGGGGCGAGATATCGGGCACCGCCTCCACCGGCAGGCCAAGCACCACCATGATGCCTGCCGCCAGCAGCAGGCCAAGGCCGCCGAGCACCAGCATGCGCGCGCGCAGCAGGGCCTCGAGGTATCTGTGCGCCATCAGTCCGCATCCATCCTGGCAAGGCCGATGACCGAACGCAGGGCGAAGCTGCCATGGGATACGACCGGCTCGCCGCCTTTCAGCCCGGAACGGATGACCGCCCGCGTCCCGTCATCGAGCGCCACATCGACCACGACGGGCCGGTAATCGGTTTCGCTCACCCGCACGAACACGACACAGCGCCCGTCAATATGCTGCAGGGCTTCGGATGGCACGACAATGCCCGCCACGCTGTCGCGCTGCGCCAGCGTGGCATCCAGCACCATACCGGGCACCAGGGCGCCGCCAGGGTTGGCCACGGCGCTGATGACCCGGACCAGCCCGGTCAGCGGGCTGGCCATGCCATCCACCGTATCGATACGCGAGATGAGCGGGCCTCCGGGCGCTTGTGTCACCTGCTGGCCGCCTGATCCGATCCGCGCCGCCTGGTCAGGCGGGATGTCGGAGACAAGCCATATGCCGGACAGGTCGGCCACGGTCGCCACATCCACGGTCGGGTCCACGTCGCCGGCCACCGATGTATTGATCGCCTGTACCGTGCCATCGAGCGGGGAAATCAGGGTTGAGGTCTCATCCTCCACACCCTTGCTGTCCTGTTCCGATGAGGAATTGAACTCCTCGGCAAAGCGGTGGCCCAGCGTGTCCACATCCGCCTGCCGGGCGCGCAGGGTGGCGTCTGCCTGCGCCAGCACATCCTGCCTGCGGCGCAGTTCGGCCATGGAGATGCTCTCGCCCGCCAGCGCTTTCGCCCGCTGCACGGCACCGGCGGCATCGGCACGGGCCGCGATGGCGGCCGTGAGTGCGGCGCGCATCTGGGCTGCCTGCAGGCGCGCGACATGCAGGGAATGGTCCTGATAGCGCACCAGCGCCTGCCCGCGCGCCACATGCGCGCCCGGCTGCACCAGCACCGCCAGCACCTTGCCGCTGCCTGCGGGATGGATGTGCACGACCCGTGCCGTATCGGCCGTGACCCGGCTCATGACCGGCAGCACGGGCGCAACCGTGCCGGGCGTGGCCGTGACCACGCTGATGCCTTCATTGGTGAGTGCCGCCGCATCCAGCTTGACCACGGGCGGCAGCGTGGCTTCCTCCGCCCGGGCCGCAAGGCAACCGGACATGAGCAGCAGCAGGGCGAGGGTAACGGCAACGGGCTTCATGGCACGATGCCTGTCGCGACCAGCATGCGGATGCTGGCCACATGCCACTCCACCTCCGCCCGCGCGCTGGCCAGTCGGGTATTGGCTGCTGCCTGCCGGGCGGCAAGTGCCGTGTCCAGGCTGGCTTCGCCTGCCCGCCAGGCGTGTTCCTGTGCCACGGCGCGCTTCTCCATGCTTTCAGCGGCGCTGCGGGTGGCCTGCCGTGCCGTGGTGGCTGTAATCAGGCGTTCGCGCACGCGCATCATTTCCAGATGCACCATGCGCCGCGCCTGCGTTTCCTGGCTGGTGGCCGTGGCCAGGCGGTTGCGGGCTTCGGACATGATGGGCGTGTTACGGACCTCGCTGGGCAGGGGGATGCTGAAATTCACGCCCACACGATCATCCCACGGGCTGCCGTACTGCTTTTCATGAATGGCGTCCACGCCGATTTCCGGGTTGGGCATGAACGAACGGCGCGCCAGTTTCATGTTCGCTTCGGCGGCTTCCACATTACGGTGCGCGACCTTTATGCGGGGATCGTTGTCTTCCATGTCGCGCGGGCTGACAAAACGGGCCTGCGTCACGTCGCCGCCACCATAACGGCTCAGGTCAGGCACAACCGGGCGCCCCAGCAGCACCTCCAGGGCCGTAGTCGCGTTCTGCGCTTCCTCCTGTGCCAGGGCCAGTTCATCGCGCGCGTTCTCCATCGCCGCCTGCGCCACCTGCCCGTCGGTCGCGGCCAGTTCGCCACCATGCACCGCGCGCGTGGCGCTGGCGGCCATGCGCGCGGTCGCATCATACAGGGTGCGGGCCACATCCACCCGGCTGCGGGCGATCAGGGCGGCGGCGCCTGCATCAAGCACCCGGATGGACAGTGCCATGTGTTCGACATTGAGCTGTTCATCAATCGACGCGGCTTCCGCGCTGGCGACCTGTTTCGTGGCGCTGCCCTGCCCCGGCAGCCACAGCGGCACCGACACGCCGCCCTGATAGGTTGTATAGCCTTCGTTACTGCCCAGCATGTGGTCATCCATGTATTCACCCGACAGGGTCGGGCCGCCGGCAAACCATGACCCGGCAGCGCTGGCGCGGGCGCGGGCGGAATGATGGCCGACCTGAAGTTCGGTGCGGACGGGATCGATCGCCCAGGCCATGCCGACGGCTTCATGGAAGGATGGGCCAGGGCGGGCGTCCTGGGCCAGGGCCATCCATGGCAGGGCACAGGCCATGGCGATCGACACGATGGGGGGGATGGCGCGGTTCATGCTTCAGGCCATCATGGAATGGCGCGACCACCATGGCTGATCCGTTCGGCCAAATCGCTCCACAGTCGCGCCATCAGCAGATTGATCTCGGACGTGACCGAAAACGGGGACTGCGAACGCGCCAGGGGCGAAAGGGACATGCGTTCCCCGATGACAAAATGCCCCTGCGAGAACAGCCGGGCCGAAATCGCCCCCTGCTGCCCCTGCCCCATGGGCCTCGTAACGGAAATACGCAGGTGTGGCGGCGGGTCGGCAATGAGACCGAAGACATGCCGTTCAGCTTCATCAGAGGGGCACGCCACGCCCTGCAGCACGGCGTCACGCAGTACGGAATGGGGATAACCCCCATACATGCCATCTACATGCAAACGTATACCATGCCGGACCGTCATACATATGCCCTCTGTCCCATCATCCGCCCAAGCGGCCGACACCCCTAGGAAGAAAATACAGGCTGCATACAGACTATCCCGCACTATCCTTTGCATAATAAGCGTCTGTTCCCCGGCGTACATAAAGTTCCTGCCATCACGACGATGACTTTCTGACGGTAACAGAGAAACCTGACGTGAACCTGAACATCCGGTCTACAAAAGAGAATTTATATTATGAAAATGATTATCATTTCTATATTTAGAGTAAGCGATAATTTCATATGTGAATTTAAGGCTCTGTTAGAGCCTGAATTAGAAAGCGGTTTGATTGATTTGTCTCAGCACCCTGCAGATATGGACAATCATCACCTGTGCACAGGATAACGAGATTGGTGCCTCGACATGTTTCGTGAAACGGCGGCAGCGTCCGAGCCATACGAAGCGATGCTCCACGATCCAGCGTTTCGGCATGATGATGAAGCCTTCAGCCCGATCGCTGCGCTTGACGATCTCGATCGTCCGTCGGCCACGTTCGACCAGCACACCACGCAACTTCTCGCCAGCATATCCACCCTCACCAATCAGATGGCGCAGCCAAGCGAACAATGAGCGTATTTTGGTTGCTGCCAGCGGCGCACCGTTATGATCCTGAATGTCGGCGGGATGCACGACAGCTGCCACGACATGACACAGCGTGTCGGTCGAGATATGCCGCTCGCGACCCTTGATTTTTTTTTGCTCGCGTCATAACCACAGCGGCCGCTGTTGTAGCGGTTTTAACCGGCTGGCTGTCAATAACACCCACCGAAGGCGTGGCGTCTTGCCCACTTGTGCTGCTCTGCCACAGCTGGCTAGGCTCGTATCTCGGATTTGAGCATCTGTTAAAGTTCCTTGCTACGGACGGACATGATGCTGTCGTGCCCTCGGTACCCAGCTCTGCCTTTTTCAACCCGATCACCGGTATCATACATAGGCCCGCGTTGTGCAGCCGCACTCATATGCGGGCTGATGGCTCGTCTAGCCGGTACCCGGCGTTTTGAACGCTCATCGGCGTCAGGATAAGGCTCCAGACTCACCCCGCACCCAGACTGAAACAGGTGATTTCACACCCCTGCCCAATTAGAGTACAAAACCCGACCACAGCCCGGTGCCATTGCTAACGTATAGCAACCTACCGCCAGGAATGTGCTGGCAGCCGCAACCGAACGTGACCCTGTTCGGCTGTGCTGCACATCTCATGTTTCCGTTTTCTGGCGCAGAGGCCAACGTTGCCCTGTATGTCGGCGTAGAACGTGGTTGATCGCTCATCAGACAAGCGCATGCAGCGTCGAACCTACAACACATATTAAGAAGTCCGGCAGGACATGTTTGAATACATTGAAATGTTCGGGCTTCCCTGTTTCCCTCGGCCAGCCAGTAATCTGGCATGCTGACGAACTGCCTCAATTTCCTTTGCCGAGACCTTTCCTTTGAGCTTCGCGTTCCGCATCCGCCAGTCCAGACTTCTCACCTGATCAGAGAGGACCACACTGGCGGGTTTTACTACCACGGCTACTTCAAACGGATAGCCTTTGATTTTAGTGGTCATGGGGCAGCAAAGCGTCATCCCCGCTTTGGCATTATAACTTGCAGGGCTGAGAAGCACCGCAGGCCGATGCACAGCCCGTTTCCGCCCCGGCTGAGGGATCAAATTCCAACCAGACAATGTCGCCGCAGTCAGGAACCCACGTGACCTGGGATTTGATGCTCACCAGCTTTCGTCACCTACAGACTGTCCAAAGTCAATTTCATCATGCCCGTTCAGATCGGTAATCCCGGCGACGAGATCTTCCAGTTTGAGCAGTGTGGCGCGAACCGGCTCAATGATAACTCGATCACCTTCCTCATGGACATTCATCATCTGATCATCCTGACGTTCGGGTGATGCATGGATGCCTAGTTGCCTTATAACCAAGCCCGATAGGCCGGGCTGATCAGTCAGACCTTGGCCCCTTTTGCTTTCGTGCCGGTCTTCCGTATCGCACGCGGTCTCGCTGAAGTCTTGGAACCCGGCGTTTTCCTTGGCGATGCTGCGGAAGATCCGGTTTCAGTTGCCGACGACCTGGATCGCTTCGAAATCGTTTTTTTGGCGGGCACTACGGCCTCAGAAGTATCGACCGATATTTCTTTCGTCGCACTATCAACAGAAGGGACTACAGTTGCCTCGCCCACGGGACCGGTCGGGGGAACCAAAATCTTGCGTCCAAGACCCGCGTCTCGCGCCAGAGCCGCCCGCATTTTGGCATACTCCGGAGCAACCATGGGATAATCCATAGGAAGCTGCCACTTCTCTCGGTATTGCGTTGGCGTCATTCCGTACCTTGTCTGCAGGTGACGCTTGAGCATTTTGAGTTTTTTGCCATCTTCCAGACAGACGATGTGGTCAGGAAACACCGACTGCCCGACTGGAACTGCAGGCTGCTGGGCAGGAATGCTGCTGTTTTTCTCTGTGGCCGGTGTTGTTTCGCGGATAGCAGCGTAGACATCGCGGATAAACGCCGGGACATGTTCTATCGGCAGAGAGGTATTGGTATTGCCGAGATGCGCTGCCACGATGTCGCTCATGGCAATTACAATTGCCGGGGATAGGTCGTCTGATTGGTCCATGATAAAGCCTCTCCGCTATATTTTTACCGAATAACATTGCCGGAGTGTAAGTCTATATGCAATCGGCAAAATATGGCGTATCGAAAGCTGAATTATATATTGCGGTACGTTGCATACATCGATCACATCGCACCATGAACATCAAGTTTTACGCAAATTGTATGCGGCGGAGCCTGCCCCTGATTACGCTATCAGACGGCGTAAACTGGCTTATGCAACGGGCCTTTCACGAAAACTACGGCTCACCCCAATGTCGATGATAAGTTTTTTAGTCCGAATATATCCACACACGAATTTTCCATGACGTGGTGAGCGGATACAGTATTTATCTCTATCACCTGTCCGATGATCACACCGGGTTACCCCTGCAGGTAATGCAGCCAGTCATGGCTGTGTAACGATATAGCCGCGTTTCAGGCGATAACGGATCATCGCGGTCAGGGCATTCACCGCGGCGCCTTCATCCGGATAGAGATCCACGCGCTGGGTGCCAGCTGTCCCGATCCTGCCCCAGTTACGAACAAGCGCGGCACCACCGAACAGGTCGGGCTGAACTGACAGTCCGTAATACCGCCACTCATTGAAACTGGGTTGAATACGGCGCAACTGGACCGATAGTGGGAACAGTCCAAGCTGTATTGTTTTCTCTGGGGGAACGGCGCTCGTTGATCTTCTGGATGTCATATTGGTCCTGCGCATCGCATGATGCTAACATGATCTATTATCCAAGTACAGATATTCTGAACTTCTTTCAGCCTTTTGCAACTTCGCTTGGAGCATGCATGGATCATTTCCTGCGATCTATGGGTCGGATGGTACGATGCGGATGTCTTCCGATACGTCAGTCATCCAGCATGTTGGTGGTTGCTTCAAGCCACGACCGATCGCAAGATGACGTAGAAGACGCTTTTTCTTGCCATCCAGGCATGACTGCCCTTCGATCACCCAGCAATAGCTCCGCATGTTTCGAACATACGTTGCCCGCAGAATATCGACGAAACACTCGGTAACAATAATGAGATATACGTTACAACGATACGGAATCGTGTAGATTGGGTAGCCTGATCATGATTCCGTGGAGCTAGGTGACCAGATTAAATCACGACGAAAATCGTGAATAATAGCAAAGTATATCGGGTTATGCCGCTCCAGCGCTCCGTAAGAAACATGGCAACCGTGCACTGCGTTGCTTCAGTGTGTTCGTCTTGATCCGTGTGAGGATGACATGAAGTTTGATGAACTTCACTCGCGTTTCGAGCTTATCGATGACGAACCATCTGGACAGCTATGTCTAACGCTGGTTCAAGCAATTTTAGCGCTTAGGTGCAATATTGAATATATCGCTTCTCCGGCGAAAACTTCAATCGCGAGGCGTGAGCAGGCGCAGGCGCTTTATCCTATCCTGATGCTTTGCTACGAAAAAGGCTGTCAATTGAAAAAGGACTATCCGGATTGCCATTATTTGCAACTCCGCGTTGATATCCTTGTAAAAATGATAAGCGAGATGTCAGTCGACGAGTTAGGAAGCGAGGCAGAAGAGACGTTTATTCTCCCCCCGATTAACCCTGCTTTTGAAAATCCCCTGTCTCGAGAAAGGGGGAACAACAAGGAATGATTTTTTAATCGTAGTCGCGTGATCAGGGCGTACGGGACATAGGTATTGTCCGGAGTCCGCCATGCGCAGTTTCTACGTGTTGCCATTTCTCCTGTTCATGCACGTGCCAGCGCGAGGACAGCAATGCTCTGTGTCTATTCCGATTGAGTCCAGGAGCGACACCATAGGGCCGCCCCTGGAACACAATGATAAAGGTAGGACCGATGCAGTTGCCCACCTTGGGATCGCCGGGGCCAACATCGAAAAACTACCCGATCTCCACGGCTTCGAAGCTGGCATTGCCCATACCCGGAACGAACTCCTGGTCTTTTTCGCCCCGGAAAGCCACGCGATCGTGCTTAGCGGCACGCTGATCCCGGTACCCTACGACACCCTACGTTCCCTGGCCGGGTCGCGCGCCCACGATCTCGCACCGGTCGATGGCATCAGGGGAATGTTTGTTCGGGCAGATAACCGTTTTCAGGTCATCTATGCGACCCCGGATGGCAAGGCAGCAGTCGCTGCCCGCATGTGGGGCGCCACCGGACAGGATATCACGAAAGACCAGATCAGGGGCATTCCGGGAGCCGTCCCAGAAATCAGTATCTCTGGCGCTTCATCCGACGCTAACGAACAGTCCGGGCTCCAGGGTCTCTCGGGAGGCCTTATAGGGACACCTTCAGCGCCAGAAGTCATTATGTTCATAGACCCGCAATGTGTCTACTCGATGAAGGCGATGCATATCCTTCAGCCCGCAGTCGATGCCGGGAAAGTTCGCCTGAAAATAGTCCCGCTGTCATTGCTTGATTACGAGGATAATGGCGCTAGTACCGTCAATGCGAGAGCCATGCTGTCGCTTCCGGCAAACGAAATGGCACAAGCGTGGGTCAACGGTCGTCTAAACCCGGAATTGACTGCACCTGAACCGGATAGTGGGGAGAAGCTTGTCCGCAATACGGAGATTGCACGGCAGCTAGGGCTCACAGGGACCCCAACCTTCGTCTGGATGCACCGCAATGGCCGGATCGGCCGGATCGACGGCGTTCCCACCGATGTCGCCACGTTTCTCACCTCGGTCTCGCAATGAAGACACGACAGGACCAGACCGGCCCGCGACGTTTTTTTGCAAGAACGCGCAAGCTTGCCCGCCTGGTGATTGGCGATCCACGTACATTGGTCGCCTGGTCCGATGTGACGAGAAATGCCGCGCTGATTGAAGCCCTCGGGAAGGCGTTACTAAAGCCTAAAGCCGGCATGCAGAACCCGCGGGCGCCAGACGGTACCCCTATTGATATCGCCGCGATTGCTGCCGAATATGGCGTCGAACCCCGCGTTGTCGCGATCTTACTCGATCAGAGACAACATGAGACATACAGGCGGGCGCTCGCTGCCAGTATGCTCGCCGTTGTTCTGGTTCTTGGCTGGACCGGAGAAATGCTCCTTTCCCACTGGAAGGGCAGCCAAATCCTTGCTGCGCTGGAGTTCGCGCCCTTCTGGACATTTCTGACACTCGTGGCGTTTCAGAACGCGTGGCTCAACTGGCAGATCCGCGAACGCCGCCTAGGTTCCGCTCGCCAATTTGTCGCCACCGCCGACAGCCTCATTCCCCGCAGGCCGTAAGCGCAAGTCCGTCTGCATTGCGCTGGTGAATAGACAGGATCGGCGGAGCACTCAGAACGTGCCGGGAGGCGCGTTCTTGTCGCCGCCCTGAGCGCCTGTTGCCCAAGAGGCGTGTTCATAATCCTCGCGCCCCGACATCGCCCGTGGATCATCAGGCCGGACGATCGTACCGGCGCGATCGTACGTGGGGGGTGTCCAGATTACGTGTGTCGATCCGTATGCAGCGTGCGGATCATAACGCGCATGCCTGGTTGGGGGAGCCTTTGGGCCATGCACATGGGCAGCGGATGACACGTTGCCAGCGCTGCATGCCGCAAGCCATGGGGAGAGGACAAGAGGCAGAATGAAATGTTTCACGAATGGTCTCCCGCGTAGAGGCGACCATCCTGACCAAAGATCTTGCGACTAGGGCTGCCGCTTTCTCCATTCATTTTCCATGGAAAGGTAGCCCCAAATCCGTCGTTCCATGTTCTCGGCTTTAGTCTTCAGCACTGTATGCTCATCGCTAAGTCGATGGTATTTGTCGTGGGCTGCCTCAAGATCGCACGCCAGGCGTTCCTCTCGGTCCCCAGCAGCCTTGAGTTGAGCTGCCTGCCGCGCAGTTGCTGCATCTGCAAGAGCGAGAGTGTCTTTCAGGTCTTTGATCTGAGCCTCCAGACCAGAAGCATATTCCCTGGATCTGAGCAGATGCTCCTCAAGTCTGTCAGATTCCGCGTTCTTCTGTCGCAGTAAACTTGTCATCTGCGAAAGCAGGTCAGCGAGTTCATCGGCTTCTGTCGGTCGCGCAGACCGTCGGCCGTAAAGCGCACGTTGTATGGAGTTTCCCAGCGTCTGTTCGTACTGGTGCGATGCACGTCCCAACATGAACGCTGCAGCCCCGCTCAGGCCACCATAGTTCGACATCTCAGTTCCTCCCGACCCTAAAGTCAGACGCTCTTTTTCATGGTTGTATCACTTATCAGGGCCCGGGCACCAGAAGATATGCCACCGTTGCCTTGTCCCGGCCCATTCTGACTATCTGCTTTATTTCCTGCCAGAGACTGCTGAATCGAGAGCAACGTGCCCGCCATACCGACAACGGCAGCGTCCCTGCTGAACTGGTCGATATCAACGCGATCCACGTCACCAAATCCGATCATGGCGGGAACCCGCTGGGGCAGGATTGAGATCATCCTGAATGAAATGAACGCCAGGGTGACGTGAATCATGACAAAGAGGCTGACCAGAACAATCATGCCGAGGAAGTTGCTGACAATCCAACCGTTTGACAGCACCAGTCCGGCCGCAATGCCGAAACACATGTGGATCAGCCACGACACTGAATCAAATATAAAATATCCAAGGAAAAGCCCGAACAGCATCAGCACCGGCCGGAAGATGACATTGAACAGAAGGGCATAACCCTGTTTTGCATGACCGTGCAGCCCCTCCCCGTTCATGGTCATATGCGCGAGCATCCACAGAGGTGCTGCAATCACGGACTCACAGACCATGATGAACCACCCGGCTACGGCAAACATCCACATGACAAACGGGATCATCGGGATGACATAGGCGATGGTGAGGCCTGGCATAAGCATGGCAAAGCAGCCGCCGATAATCGGCGCGCCAAAAAAGTGCATCAGCGCGTGCCCGGCCCCGGCCGCAACGGCACCTTCTGGATTCCCGCTCAGAAGCGACAGCACGCCGATACCAACGGTCCCGGCCGTAGAAGAAAGAACCGACGCAGTGCCCATCGTGAGAAGGGCAGTCGTGATCATCCAGTTTCCAAGTGACATGAGATTGCCAAACGGATCCGTCCAGTAGCCGTTCGTCCCGGACGGCTCGATAAATCCGGTCACGATCTGCAGGGCGTAATCGTTCAGGTGCAAAGCGCGGAACAACTGGTCGAGCACACCCGCACCGTCTCCACCCGGTATCGCGCCTGTGTACAGGTCGGCATTCCCGCCTGGCGCGGTCACGCCATCCTGCGTCGCAACCATGCTGTCAATGTTCTCCATAAAGGTGTCCGCAGACTGCACCAGGGGCGCAATGTCCGAGGCAAGATAGTTTCCGAGACCGGAATAGGATGGGGTGGTGATGGTTGGCGTTGCGGTCATGAGAGACAGGGTCTGGCCATTGAGGCGCGCGAATTCGAGATAGTAGGCTCCTGCGCCAGTCCACCCGAGATTATCCATCTGGTTGCTGGTGTTGACCGCATCTCCGTTCGTCGAAATCCCCCATTGGTGAAGCGCGAGCGTCTGATTGTTGACCGTGTCCTGAAGCTTCGACCGCAGTTGTGCCGCCTGCGTCGTGAGACGCGACGCATAATCGTTGGTGGCATTGACGATGATGGTCATGAGTGGGGCCAGGGACGCTGTCGTTTTCGTCTGCCAGTAATTCTGCGCGACCTGCGCAACCTGGCTGCGAATGTCGCCAAGGATCACGGAATCAAGGACCTGTTTTTGCATACCCGCCTGGTCGACCTGGAAACCGGCCAGATTCACCGCGTCAGTATTGGGCGCCTGCAGACTTACGGCCCCGCAAACTGGTGTCCCGTCCCCTGCACCGGCTGCCATATTGTAAGAATAGTTGATGATTCCCATCTTCCCGCCGGTCACGGACAGGACGGTCTGCCCGGTCGGGGCTACAATCAGGTTCGTGTTATTCGCAGCAATGTTAATAATGGCCCGGCAGAACTCATTTTTCACAAGACCAGTCACAATCCCCTTTGTGCCGGGGATAAGGGGCTGTGCGATGACCTTGCCGTCTGGTCCGATTGCCTGCTTCGCCTTGTCGTAGACGACCTTCGCCATACCGATGCCCCAGAGCGAGCCCTGCACGACAACGGCCTGCGCCGCATTGAAGCCGGTTGTCGGAAGCGGCCACATCAGGATGGCTGCAATCCCGATCCGCACAATCGACATGCTGGTCTGGTTGTTGCCAAGGAGTTGCGCCGTTTCTGCCCCCCGGTGGATGTTCATGAAGTAGATATAGCTTACGACCGCCATCGCAAATGCCATGACGAACCCGGAGAACCACCCGATCATGGTTCCTATCACGGTCGCCTCGTTGCCGATGCTGGGCGCGCTCGTATCCTGGCCGAAAACCGGGAATACGGACCGGATCACCTGCGCCGCCCAGTCACTGCCCGGATCAAGCAGGTCCCATGTCACGTTATAGCCCGTGCTGCTGGCTGCATCTCCCGAACCGGTTGCAACGACCGTCTGCGCTGCAGCGGACACGGTAAGAGCCGACAGAAACAGGAGCGGCAGGATGGCGAATACAGGGCGACGAAAGGGCGTCATGGTTTGTCCTCCCAGCAGCACAGTCACGGCGCAGGACTGGCGGTGGGACCAGGATTCATCCGCGTCATGAAATCCGTGACCGTAGTCACAGCCTTGTGCATCATCTCGCGGACCTTCTCGCTCATGTCTTCCAGCGCACTGGCCCCCTCTTTTTTTCCGGGCACTTCGGCAGCAGTCCTGCCAATCTCGGCATCGATCTGGGTGAAGCGCTGCGTCACACTGCCGGGCATTCCCATGCGCTGGCCTGTTGCCTCGGCGGCTTCCCTTCCCTTTCCGTAGGCTTCGAGCTTGCTGGTGACATTCTCCAGTTGCGCCGCAAATGCCTGGTTATTCTGTTTCTCCGTCACAAACTGGCTATGCAGATCGGCATACCGGCCACCGGCCTTCATCTCCGACAACACACCGGCAACACCGTCAGGGTCGCCCTTTCCTGCATCTGAAATCGCCGCCATGATGGAGGAAGCTGGCCGCTCCCTGAGGTCACGCAGGGCCTCCACCGCCTGCTTTCCCAGACGTTCGGTCGCCTCCAGGCTCTTTTCGTCACGCGCGTTGTGCAGCCGGGTGCTGAAATCGGCGGCCTTTTCCATCCATGATGATGCCGGGCTCGCAGGCTGGCTATCAATGCGCGAGGCAATCGCTTCCGCGAGGCGGGCAAAGCCGCCACCGCGAATAACCTTGACGTCCTCCTGATCCCTGGCCGCCGCGTTCGTTTCTCGCGTGTTCGCTGCCGCCTTTTCCTTTGTGCCGCTGCCATCCATCGTCGATCGGCTTTCCGGCGCATCTTTTGCCGGACCTGTCTGTTTCTCATGAAAATCCTTCTGAGGATCCATCGTATGGGTCTGTCCGGGTTGGCTACTGGCCGACTGCTCCGGTCCTGGCGGAGCGCCCTCCCCCGGCGACGCCATTCCTCGGGTTTTGTCCGCCTGACCTTTCTCATCGTGCGCAAACCCGGCAGCATGGTCATGCCCTGGCGCTGACTGGCGCCCTGGTTCGGGAAAGACGGTCGCCCTCAGGTTCTCGATGGTGTGCGCGATGTCCGGGTGGTCCGGATCCTGACGTCCTTCAACCAGTTCGCTGGCAAGTGTCCGGATCGCGTTTACTTCTGGCTGCTGAAGGCGATGCGTTTCACGCATCATCGCAGCGACCACAGGTTCGTTCATACCCGGGTAATGCGCCGCGCGCTCCGTCATCTCCGCATGAAGCGGATGGTCATCGTTCAGCGTCGGTCCCAAAAGACGCTCTACATCCTGCACGGCGTATGCGACGCGCGTACGGAAGCCGGGATCATTATGGACGTCAGGCTCGCGGGATTCCTGCCGCAGCCGATCATATGCGGCGGCCTGCCCGGGTGCCTGCTTCCTGTATTCGGACTGCACGCGATCAAGGGTTTTCAGCACATCCTCGATATCGCCTGTTTTCTGCTGGGCCTCAGACATGGCAAACCTCTAGGGATTGATCGTGGGGGAAGGCATCGGTGTCAGGCCGTCCTTGAAGGCGACCTCTTCTTCCTGCGCGACCCGGGCAGCTCCCATGGTCGCGAGGTAGAGCCCGAGACGGTAGTTCTGCAGCGCAAGGTAATTGGACTGCGCCATCTCGGTGGCAATTTCGCGCATGACCGACGCGGGAGGCATTGCCTGGAGCGAAGCGTTCCAGCTTACGCTGGAGACCCTGCGATTGACTTCCAGGGCCATAGCCTGCAGCCACGACGCCTTGTCGAGCGGCGTGAGCCCCTCGGCCGTCATTTCAGCCTTCTGGTCCCGCGTGAGCGTGACAGACGGAACACCAAGAGATGTGACGTAGCCCGTGACCCAGCGGGCAAGAGACATACGACTGTTGTACGACCGGCGCCGGGTTGCGGCTTCACGTCCCCGAAGGCTGGACAGCTGCTCGCCACGCAGGGCCGCCGGTGCTACCGGCTGGATGAGCGTGGTCGCATAATCATTGGCTGCATCCACTGCGCCATCCGCGGACAGGGTATCAGCGCCGAACAGACTGGCGGCACGCTGGTCGGCGTTCGGCAGCCGGGACACGGAAGAGCAGAGCTCCTGCGCCACGTCGTCGGATGAACAGTAGCGCTTGAGGTGCAGGGACATGTTCGCATCTGTGCCCTGTGACTTGCCGTAATAGGAGGGCGTCCCCTGACCTGCCTCACCACGGGGATCGCTCACGGTCGCGATGGCATACACCGCGGATCGAGCCGCTTTGGACGCGGCCACAGTGGACTGCTGGGCATCAAGGCCCGCGCAGAATTCCGGGTTCATCATATGCTCGTCGCGGATTCCGGTTTCCTGCTGACGCCGTAGAAATCCGGCCATCGCCGCGTCCTGGGCATCCATAAGTTGCGACTGGGCACCGACCTGGGCTTTCGCGTAATTGGCAACCTGCGTGAAACCCTTCGTCAGGAGAGACGCAACGGAATTCGGGTTTGTAAGGCTACTGAGATTTGAATCGATGCTGTCCGTCAGGTTTTTCGTCATCGTATTGAGGGCGTCACCCGTGAACGCCTGGAGAAGCTTGATCGCTGCAACAACCGCGGCATCACTGAAAAGGGCGTATGCCGGACGCGGCGTGACTGCCAGCACGCAGACACACGAAGCGGCACCAATGGCAACCATCTGCAGCCTACGCATCAGAACACTCCGTCCACGAGATTGCTCAGGCTGTATCCGGTCGGAAGCTGGGGAGATCCGTTGATATACAGGTCAGTCGTACCGCTCGACGTCCCCGCAATGGCAGTCGCAATTGGCGGACCACCACCACCGAAACTCAGGCTCGGGCACATGAGTCCGCTACTCGAGCCAAAACCAAGCCCCAGGTTAACGCCCGACAGACTGAGTCCACATTGGGTCGACCCCATGGCGTTCCCCCATGCCGCCTGTGCGGCCTGACAGACCTGGCCACCTATCTGGCCCTCGACGGCCTGCAGGAGGGCTGCGGGATCAAGGCCGTTCGTGATGAGATTCAGTCCGGTGCCGTTGAAAAAATTGCTCAGGCAGGACAGGCCGTTGACGCTATCCGGCTGCTTTTCATAGGCGTCGTTGGCCTGGACGCGTTCGTTTACGGCTGTTGCCGCCGCCTGGGTCAGGGCGGCGCAGCCGACGCTTCCCGTAGATGTCGTGGCACCAGAGGCGGCTGACGACGTGGTCTGCGCATGCCCCTGTATCGATACCAGAGCGGCAGCCACTGACAACAGGACACGGAAGCGCAGACGGATCATGCGGCCTCCTGACGTGTAGCCGGACGCGTCACAGCCTCCAGCAGGGCAATCCTTTCCGGAGCAAGAAGGCGATGAAGCGCCTGGCGCCTGCTTTCCGAGATCACGCCCCGTCCAAAAGGGCTGTCCGGCGATAACAGGTCCCTGCGGCCGCGCAGATAGGGGATCAGCGCGTCAAGGGAGCTGACCAGATCAGGCCATTCATGCGGCGCGACACCAGAGAAGATGGCGTGCCAGGCCGTCCTCGCTGTCATATCATTGTCCAGCATCGCGATGACGTCCTCTCCGCCCCTGATGCGCCAGATCTCGCCGAGCGCATCCAGCGCAAGGGCGACATTGGGCATCGGGGAAGGAGGTCCGGATTTCCGGACGGATGAGGGCTTGTCCATGGAACCTTCCTCGGATGATTACGACGAAGGTGTCGGGCCATCATGCGACCGGTCAGCGAATTCGACGTCGGACCGCGACTTTATTATGACCAACATCAATGACGTCGCCCGCCTGGGCTACCGTGGTCGCCAGAACCTTGTTCCATTCCCGGCCGCCCTGCCAGTCAACAGGAACGCTGGTGTCCACGTCCGCCGCGAACACGACACGCACCCCATGCGGAACGATCTGGCGTATGGCGAAGCCAAGTGGAACCTGCTTTCCGTATCCACTGGCGATATGGAAATATCGACGGGCTGGAACATTGCCGGATGTTCGAGGATCCGCACCATTACCCGGCAATACGCCCTGCCCTTCCTGACCAGCATCTCCCGGTGAGGGCAAGGTCTCCCCGCCGGTCGTCCCCGTTGAGGGCAACGTCAATGCCGACTGGGGCGGAGTGTCCGGAAAGGTTGTCTGGACCAGATGAAACGCGGCAGGTGTGACAGATATGGGGCCAGAGGCCAGCGCCATAACCACGGCAGGCATAACAGGCATATGAGTGTCTCCATCAAGCTCTCCTGACCAGAGCAGCGGCCTTTGCGACCTCAGACACCTTTTTTGCGGGCTCCAACTCGACTATCATGACGTTCCGTCACGGCTGATCCCCTGTCAGGACGCGGCCAGTCGATATCTTCTGGATGTTGGAAGTTTCTTGTGCTGAGGAAAATGCCCGCCGTGAGAGTAAACGAAAATGTCCCATGACAATGGCAAGATGCAAGCCGAGGCTTTATTTGCATCCGGCCAATTATATAGAGACATCGGGGAAATCATTTATGACAGGCGGACTGCGCTTGACTGGACGCAGGTGCACCTCGCCAAACTGGCACGGTTGAATGTATCGGTCATACGGAGCATCGAAGCAGGTCGTCCGGTTTCCCTGGAAACATTATCGGCGCTGCTACGGGTATTTGAGATAGATCCGCGCGATATTCTTCCGCAAGGTGCACCGGAAGGAACATGGTTTGCCCATCTGGATCTGGTGGCATCCGCCACGCAGCTGAAAAAGACCATGAAGCAGTGTTCGGACTACAATCTGGCAATCCAGAAATTACGCGACATTATTGGCAATATTTCCAAGACGTTTAACCTGCCGGAAATACCGGCCAGATTGCCGATCGATCATTATTCACACAGTGTCGCCTTCACCTCGGGTGAACGGCAGGACCTCCTCGAGATATTTGGACGCAGGATTCAGATCTTCAGGACGCTTCAGGGGGCAACAGCAAGCCAGATCGCCCATAAATCACATGTTTCCCTGACCAGCCTGAGCCTGATCGAAGCAGGGCTGAGAAATCCGAGCCTTGAAACGGTTTATCGCATTGCCGAAGGACTGTCCGTCTCCGTTTATTACCTGATCCCGGGAATACATGACGACGCAGACCTTTTGCGTTCCCTGGACATGACCGCGTGGGCAATGTCCGCGCAATCACAACTCGAAGCCCTCGCTGATCTCGAGTCCATTATTGGTCACCTCGACGATATCGCAAACCACTGACCGGGTGATGAAGGTATGGAGACTGTCAGGAAAGGGGTCTCCTTTCTTATGGCAGACCCTATGCCTTGGGCTGCCCATTCCAGGTGATGTGTCCCGGCTGATCACCAACGCGAACCTGAAACCGCGTCCGGAGTCATATTAGCGCGTTCTGCGCTATTTATTTCTTGACGGTTATATAACGCTTAAGAGATATTATTCCCAAAACACGCAGCCTATCCCGAAAACGCGATGACGAGGGCATACCGCCATGAAGTCAGCATCGTTCGGCCAGGTCATAAAACACGGTCTGTTTACATGGCTTCAGACCTATCCCACGCCAGAAATGACGCGCGCCCTCTATGCCAGGCTGTGCGACGAGGTCCTTGTAGCGACAATGCTTACCCTGACAGTGCAGGAGGTAAAGGAGTCAGTCGCGCAATGGGCCGACCGACCCCAGAATGTTTTTTTTGAAGCGCCTGCACGCAGGGGAGCATGGACAAGGACCCAGCTGCTCATCCTTGGCCAACGCTGGCTCTGTGGTGATAAAACCGCCGACATAGCCGAGATGCTTGGCCGCTCGGCCGGGAGCGTGCGTGCAAAAAGAAAGCAGCTTGGCCTGCCACCGCGCATCAGGCTCTCAAAAATACAGGCGGAGACCATACTTGCCGAAAAGCGGAGCGCCATTCCCGCAGATCCCGAAGCTGTCCTGACATGGGAACAGGCCTCCCTGCTTCCTCATGAAGCCCGGCGGGGACGGACATGGCTTGTCAGGAACAGCCTCAACAGGCTGACCCTCACAGGACATAAGGGAGGAGACAAGGTACGGTGGCACGAGGCCGCCAACATTGAAATCGCATACCGCCATTTTGCATTTCAGAACCCGCGTGAAATTGCGCGGGACTTTCTTATTTCGGAAAGCGCGCTGAAATCCCAAAGCTGCTGGGAACAGCTTCCGCCACGACGCGGCGCGAAAGTGCCCTGGTTCATTCATGCGAGGGCCGAATATTATATCGGCGAACACCACTACATCCGGCGGGAATGCCTCTGCAAGAGCGGATGCTTTTTCTGGACCACCCGCAAGGGGGGCGACCGGGTCAGCAGACGGTACCGCCGCAGCATTGCCGCCACGCATGGCATTGCCGCCTGAGTAGTAGCGGGAACCGTCAAAGAAAAAACGTGCCGGTCGCAAGATAGACTTCCAGCCTGCTCTCATCACCGTCGGGAAATGAGAGTAGAGTGATGACCACCTTTTTTCATGCCCCCGTAAGGGAGGCGCGCCATGCGGCTGTTTAATTCCGCAGTAACCAGGCGGCTTACCGACCCCGACTTTCAGGGGATTGTTGTAGACAGATCACTGCTGCTCAACATCGCACTGGCGGGCGTGGTCATCGTGTTCGCGGCGCACGACGCCTATATCCGTGCACACCCGCCCACACCCCTTTATTTCTACGTTGACGGCCAGAATGCTCCCCGACCGGCCGTGGCGCTCACCAGTCCGGTACTTGGCCAGGACCAGCTTCTCGGCTGGGCCGTCAAATGGGCGATCGCACCCTACAACATCAACTATCGTGATTTTCCAACCCAGATGAACACCGCGGGCGCTCACTACACGCTCAACGGATGGAACACCTTTGCAAAGTCTTTCATTACGCAGGGGAATCTGGCGAAACTCAGGGATGCAAAACTGCTCTGTTATGCGCAGCCGACACGGGCCGCGACCGTACGCGCCGAGACTGTCGTGCAGGGACATTCGCGCTACGTAATACAGTTTCCTTTCATCCAGACCTGCGAAAACGTGAACCAGCAGAATACGCAAATGCTAATGGCAACCGTGACGATTGATCGCGTGGAGGACCTGGATCACCCGGATGGACTGGCCATCGAACAGCTTGTCGTTTCGTCGGGGAGGGAGTGACAACCGTGAGAATTCTTTCTCTCTTTCCGCTGACCCTGTCCATCCTGCCACTTGCGGCACTCGCACAGCAGCCATCACAGCCCGGGCCTACGGCAACGGCACCCGCAGACGATCCTGATACAGCAGCCGAAGGTGAGGCCGAGCATGAGGCCATTCCGTTCACGCCCGAAGAAATCCTTCGGCTGGGGGAACGCCTGAAGAACGTGCGTCGTGCCACGGAGCAGGTCGGTACGGAATTCGCGACCCCTAATGCGCGCCCTGCGATCCGTGTCTCCTTTGCGCCTGGTCAGCAGACAAGCCTGATCTTTACGACAAAAGGCTATCCGACCGCATTGTCCTTCGTGGACAGCACGGGACAGCCCTGGCCGATCGCATGGAATACGTCTGGCAATTCCGCCAACCCGGACGGCAGCACGAACTGTGCTTCCGGCAAAAGCGGCACATCAGCCGGGAATCCTGCGGTTGAGACAACAGGTTTCTATACCTGCGTCCCGTTCAAGGGCTCCAATACCATCAATATCGAACCGATGTCGCTCCAGCCCAGAGGTGGACTGCTCGTAACGCTTCAGACCGCGCCAAAGCCAGTCTCCTTCCTGTTGATCGCGGGACGTGGATCCTACGATGACAACCTGACCGTTCGCATGTCCGAGGGAGGCCCCAATGCCCGGGAGCCGGTCGACAGCCGCCCCGGAGTACCCGCGACAGGCGAGCCCTACATGAACGCCATGCTAAGCGGCATTCCACCAGCGTCAGCCGTTCCGCTGGCCGTCGAGGGTATTTCACCCGATGACGTGCGCGCCTGGCGGATTGGAAACGAGGTCTATCTTCGCACGCGCCTTCACCTCATGACGCCCTCCTCGGACAGCATGGAGCACGGTGAAGGGGGATACACGCTCTATGCCTTCCATGAGTCTCCCGTTGTCCTTCTCTCCGACGCGGGACGGACGGTCTCGGCCCATATCAGGGACGCACAGTGATGAAACCCAGGTTCAACCAGCTGTTCAGTGATGCGTCGCGGGGCGGAAACCGGCGTCTGCTCGCAATCCTTGGGAGTATCGGCACCGTTCTTGGCGTCACGCTGCTCATCTCCACCATCCACCGTAAGGAGCTTCCACGCTCGGACCCCGGCAGGCCGCCCGCCGCCAACCCCCTGCCCGGCGGCCTGAATTCCAATCCGCGCCAGCAGGAACTCCGCGAAGATCAGATCCGCGACGAGGCAGACCGGGCACAGACTGCGGGACAGTCGTATTCACCTGATATTGCGCCGGGCACGCCCACCCATCCCGACGACAAGCCTCCCCCGCCCCCGGTCGCCCAGGAGGTCGGGGCGGACGTCAACCCGGCGATGGCCAAGGCCGCCGCAGCGCCAGCCCCACACGCACCTGAGGTCGTGCCAAGCGTTCCCGTCGTACCAGTGCAGACGGATGCAGCCTTCCGTGCTGCCATGCCACGTGACCCGCAGCTCCAGAAGGACGCAATCGCCGCATACAGACATGCGATCATGGATCTTGCAGGCCGTCTTGATGGACGCTTTCCTGTCACAAATGTCCTGTATGAAAAGACGGAAACCGGAAGGGAGCAGACAAAGAAACCGATGGTCTCCCCTTCAATAACTTCGGCGGCGACAGCAAATTCCCAGACGGCCCTCTCCCGCGTCCTTGTTCCTGCCGGGCGGGGGATTTACGCCCATACGGTTTCAGCAACCAACAGCGATCTCGGGGGAGAAATCATCCTGGAAGCTGATTCAGGTCCACTCGCTGGCGACAGGATGAAAGCATCCGTCAGAAGGGCCGGGGGACATCTGAACAGGCTGGTTGTCCACGTTGATCAGGTCTTCCATAAGAATGATCCGACCCCGATCCAGGTCGAAGGTATGGTGGTTGCGCCGGACACCATGGAAGCTGCGGTGGCCTCAAGCGTTGACCAGCTATACGTTGAGCGCTTTGTTCTTCCCGCCGCAGCCGCCTTTGTCCAGGGGCTCGGGCAGGCGATCGAGATGACGTCGAACACGACCGGTTCGATCGGAGCCCTCGGCAACGTCAACTACGTCCAGTCACTGAATTTTCCGCAACAACTGGGCGTGGCGGCCGGTGCGGCGGCCTCGCAGGTCAACAGCGCGCTCATGCAGCAGATGCCGACCCAGCCGCGCGTAAATCTTGCCGCTCAGGTCAGTGTTGGCGTGATCTTCATGTCGGACGTCGTCATGAAGAAGTAAATTTTCGGGCACCGGTCGCATGATATCGACGAATTCTGCACTCTCTACCAGAAGGCAGCATTCACCATGACCTCAGCCGCAACCGCAACGACGTCCCGGGATCCGTTCAGCGCGGATCGCGGCATCGAACCTGTTCCGTTCCGCAAGCTGGGCACAATGCCCGAGCCTGACCCTTCGCCCGAGGCGGACATAATTGCCGAGCCTTCCTCCCCTCACCTTCAACCTGTGACAGCAGCACCTGACAGGAACCGACCCGTTCCACATGCAATAGCCCTTTTCAGGGCGCTTCCGCGTCGCAGGCAGGTCATGATCGCGGGTACTGCCGTCGGCAGCCTGCTCTCCCTCTTCCTCGTGATGGGCATAGCAAAGAGGCAGGCGTCTCCCGTGGGCCAGGAAGTCGGAATGATTTCCGCCCCGCTGCCATCAGGCCCCAAAGCGTCTCCAGCGCCGGGGCACTCACCTACATCATCGCCATCACCCCCGGCACCTCAGGTCTCGGCTACAGATGAGGATCTCAAGGCACTTCTTGCTATGAAAAAGCCGCCCCATCCCGCCGGCCCAATACCGACTACCCCGTCGGCCGAGAACACGCCCGCGCAGAAACACGACACTGGCATCGAAAAGGCTATTCCGACGGACGATGCGGTCCAGAAAGCAACCCGCCTGCAAGCGGCTCCCATGACATCGGACGACCAGTTGCAGGTGCTGCAGCTTGTAACGGAAGAAGCAGCACTGGTGCAGCGGACCCGCAGCGAGATCGCAGCACTCCGGCAGGATCTTGACCGGCTGCGTATCGCAGATACGGCAAAGGCTTCGGATCTCAACCGCCGGATGTCGCTCCTCGAAGCGAAACGAGCCGTGGCCGACGCCGAAGCACCCCCCTCAGATGGACCGGCCGCCACACGCGCCGCGGCCGACAAGGCACGGGCAGCTCTGGAAGCCGCGGCGGCCGAGCCGCAGCCAGCACCAATGCCGCCGCAATCTCCAGCGTCCCGGACAGCGAAAATGCGCCCGACGCCTCCTGCTCCGCCCCCGACATGGACGCCCCACTACCGGATACTTGCCGCATCTCCCCAGCTAGCCATGGTGCAGGACGACGCTGCGCCGGCCGGGCAACCGCCGCAGTCCGAAATCGAAATCGGCACGGATCTCCGCGGATATGGTCGTGTGCGCGCCATCTCTCAACGCGGCACGATGTGGGTGATCCAGGCTGAACGCGGCGTCATCCAGTAAGGCAAGGACACATCGACGTGCAAGGTCTGGTCAACCTCGTCAACGATCTCGCTCTCGCCATGGCCTGGCTGCTGCCAATGGCCTGCTATATTGCAGCGTGGATTGCCTTCCTGACCGGGGCATGGGGATTATGGCAGCAGCGCCAGCCCCAGAACCCGTTCGTCGGCCGTCCCTGGGTGCCCTGGATCGGGATTGTCCTGTCCGGCGTCTTTGCCACCTTTGACAGGATACTCACCAAGTCCACCACCTCTGCCGGTCTCGATACGCAGGTTGCGCTGGGAGCTTCTGTCACCGGCTACACGGAAGCGACGACGGGAAGCGTCATTTCCGGGACTGGCCCAGAGGATGCCATCCTGTCAATCGTCAGTGATTTCGCCCTGTTCTTCGAAATGTTCGGCGCCTGGGCGGCGTTCATGGCGGTCGTTGCGTGGAACGCATCGGCGACCGGAAAAACAAACCGCTCAAAACTCAGTTGCCTCATCCAGTTCGTTTTCGGCGTGATCCTCCTCAATCCCGTCAAGGAAGCAACCTGGATCCTGAGCCACTGGACAACGTCCGGCTAAAATCATAACCCAACCCGTAGCGCTGAGATTAGCTAAGGTTCGACCTTCCTGCGCATTTTTTTGATAACCGATAAACATGATAAAATTGGGAAATAATAACCCGAAAAAGCGGGGCGCCCCCATCTGGTGAGATGGTCACATATGGCCGTGCGCCAGGGCATTAACCATGCTGGAGCAATCCGCAGCCTGATCGCAAGGGAACTTGAAGCCGCCAAACACGATGACTGGGATGGGTAATCTTGTTCATAACGAGCGGACCAAGCTGCGGGCAAACCTGCAGGATACCGCTGCAGGATCTTGCCTTTCGCTAGGTGTCCTATCTCCTTTGGCTGCGTCATTTTTTAATCTGACGGCCAACCGCATTCCTACTCATATCGTTATCTTGGGAGTCGCTTTCTGGCTGGGAATGGCATATTTTCTCCCTCAACGGGCACAGACCGTTTTAGGGGGCTTCGAGAATGACCTTTATGCAGTTCTTCGCCTTCATTGGCATGCCAATCATCATTGGTGTTCTTGGTTATGGTATTTCTAAAATGCCTATCAAGGATAATTGAGAGTTTATCATCCGTTCCAATCAATGGTTGATCGTATGATACCTGTTTATGATTAGGATAACAGACCCATAAAATTTGAGGTCCATGCAGAAATAAGGTCGTATTCACGGTAATACCTAAACTCTTCTCGATCACTTTTGTTTGCCGTTCACATTTTAGAGAAGTTAAACAAGAAATATTTCGTTTTTACTGAAGATCCGAGCGGTTCTGGATCAAGATATATTTCCCGGATTTTTATACCAAAGTCATAGTGTACCGTTCGACAAGATAGATTTTTTCGGAAAAAACATTCGCAGTCGCATGTTACTGGCCGAAGACTCCTCCGAGGGACATGCCTCCCTCTTTAACGGAGCCCTTGACCATGAACCTCTCTCGCACAAGCATCCCCGACACGGGGCGATTGACGCGTCTTGTGACCAAACGGGTCGGATACAGCCAGCGTGCCGTCACGGCACTTGGCACATTGGCCGTCCCGATCCTCATTGCCAGCCATGCGCTGGCCCAATCCGCAACCGGCAGCGCAAACGGTATCGGGGCCCAGATGCAGGCCACCGCCCAGGAGGGGCTGACAGCGGGCGGCTTTGTCGCTGCAGCATGCATGTATGTCGCTGCCTTCATCTGCTTCATCGGCGGCGTATGGGCGGCCTGGCAGAGCCGCAACGAACAGAACCGTTCGCCCGGAAAGGTCGGTATGGCAATCGCCGGCATCGTGCTGTGCGGTCTTTTCGCAACGGGTCCGCAGTGGATCAACAAGGCTGCCAACACCGCGTCCGGTGGCTCGGCAACCGTTGGTACGCAGGCTCAGGCCTATCAGTTCACGAGCGGCGGCTAGGAACCCGATCGCAATGGCCCGTCTCACCCAGTCTTTCCGGCTGCTGCCGCGCCCATGGGATCCGTCAGCGCCAGGCGCCAGGGAGATGGGTGAGCCGGGCCTTTTCACATGTGCCTGCTGCGGCCTGATAACGCCTGGTCGCAGGTTTCCATGGCATGGTGACGGACCCGGGCCTGTCTGCGCCTTATGCAATATCCTGCAGGATCCGACCCGTCCGGCCATTGAACGCGAAGCCGTCCTGATATGGTGGCCGAAACTGCCGCAGGCCCGCATCATGACCCTGACCCGCTGCGCGCATCAGGCCCTCATCCAGACGCTCGGCAATGGGCCAAACGGACAGGATGTCGTCTGGCATCGTGCAATGGACACGATTGCGTCAGGGTCGGACACTGCGATGATGCCTGCGCAATGCAAAAGCGCTCTCGCTGTGCTCCGCGCTTTGCACGCGCGAACGACCGAAGCCCGGCGGCGGCTGGAGACAACCTCTCCCCGACTGCTGGCGACTGCCCTGCTGATGGCGAACCGGGCTGACCCGCAGATCAATGAAAGCGCGACCGCCCTGATGGACGGCATCCGGCTCTTCCCCCTGGGCCGTCTCCATAACGGCCCCACCGACATCTACCCGGCGCTCGTCAGGGAATGGCTTGATGCCGATCCCCAACCGGTCATGACATGACAGGATCATATCAATGGGCGGTATTCTTTCCAATCTGCTGGCCGGCATCAGCCTCGGGCTGCGCCAGCCCCTTGCCTCATTCTGCGAGGTGGAAAGTACGCACGGGGACCATCTCATCACCAAACGCGGTGAATATGTCTCCGTACTGCGCATCAATGGCCTGCGTCGTATGTGTACGCGGCAGGAAGTGGAAGCGCTCGCCGAGCAGCAGCGTATAGAATTGCAGGGTCTCCTTGAAGAACGTGGCCATGCCATCGTGGGATGGTATATTTCCGATCCCGAGCGCTCAGGTATCGAGATTGACCGCCTGAGTCTCAATGGTTGCCGGTCCATAGCCAGACAGATCGGAGCAGACCTTTCGGACGTCATCGAAGAGAGGCGCCGGCGCTGGCCAAACGTCATGCGCTGGGAGGCCACTTGCTATGTCCTGTGGACCCGGCCCAGCGTGCTGACACGTGAGGACCGCAAACAGGTGGCAGAGGAGCGCCGGACCCTTGCCTCCCAATTTCCCCGCGTGGGCAACACCCAACGTTTTGCCCTGCGCTCCGATATCATGGCGGCCCGCCATGAATCGTTCATTTTACGCGTCCAGGCCGCCTTGCAGGGGTTCGACATTTCCTGCGAATTCCTCGGTCCACATCAGGCATTGCAGGTCGCGCGCGAAGCGACCTATCGTGAAACGGCGGGCTCCGCCTGGAAACCGACCTTGTTGGGTGACCGGGTAATGCCACGGCTTCCGGACGATCTGGATGACCCGCAGCCACATCCGCAGGGCCTGCTCTGGCCAGCGATCCGGGACCAGATCTTCAATGCCGACGCCGAAACGAAAGGCGGACAGCTCGTGACCGTGGGGGATTATACATACGCCCCGGTCGACATGACGATTGGCCCAGAGGATCCGCGCCCGTTTTCCGAACTCTCCAGCGTGCTTGGCCGCAAGAGACTGCCGTGGCGCAGCGCCATGATCCTGGAGGGTGGCGGCCGCGCCGCCTTCGGCTTCAAGGAAGCCGGAGCCGGGTTTCTGGCGATGTTTCCCGGAAATAGCGACATTCGACGGGCGTTTGCCGCACTCAAGCTGGAGCGCCAGAAAAACAACCATAATTCCGTGCGGATGCGCATGACCGCCACAACCTGGGCTCCGGTTGGAGCAGAGGCGAAGCTGCGACGGCAGGCGTCGGACCTCTCCCAGGCAATTGATGCGTGGGGCAACAGCAAGACAACGCGGATCTCTGGCGATCCGCTGGAGGCGGCCATGGGTTCTGTCCCTGCCCTGGCGCTCGGTTCGACTGCGACCTCATCGCTCGCTCTTGTCGGTGACGCGTTCTCCATGATGCCGTGGGCACGCAGTGCGTCACCGTGGCAGAGGGGATCCATTCTCTTCCGCAAACCCGATGGTTCAATCTGGCCCTATGATCCGACCGGGGGCGGGCTACGCCCATCCGTCGTAGACATTATCGTAGCCCCGCCTGGCGGCGGAAAATCCGTTCTGGCCAATACCATTCTGCTGGGCTTGATCCTCAGCAGCGCCGCGATCAGCAGCCACGGCACGAAGCTCCCCTATATCGGCAAGCTCGATATCGGGCCGTCCTCGCGCGGACTGATCGAGATGCTGCGCAACGCGCTTGGCCCCGAACGCCAGCACGAGGCGGTTTACGTCAAGATGCAGGCAATCCCGGGCTTCGAGGTCAATGTCTTCGATACCCAGGTCGGACTGGAATATCCCCTGCCACTCGAGCGCGTCTTCCTGCAGAATTTCATCTCGCTCCTTGCCACGCCGCTGGATGGCAGGCCGTGGGAGGGCATGGACCATCTCGTAGAGGACGTGATTGATGAAGCCTACCGCCTCTGTACCGGGGTGCAGGGGGGCACGCCCAAAATCTACACTCCAGGGATCGAGCCCGACGTCGATGCCGCAATAACATCGCTGGGCATCAGCCTGCCCCACCATGCGGGAGAAGACGATCCGACATGGTGGCGGGATGTCGTCGATGCCCTTGTAAATCTCAGGGAATACCGCCTTGCAGGTTTTGCCCAGCGTCATGCCGTACCAGTCCTGCAGGATCTGCTGATTGCGGCACGCAGTCCGGAAATCGAAAAACGCTATTCCAAGATCACCTTGGAAACTGGTGAAAGCCTGATCGACACGTTTGATCGCTACATCATGAACGTGATCAAGAATTTTCCCATGCTGGCGTCCCCGACAAGGCTGGATATGGGAGACGCGCGCGTGATCGTTCTCGATCTTGCCGAGGTGGCACCATCCGGCTCTCCCGCGGCCAACCGCCAGACAGCGCTCATGTATATGCTTGGCCGTCATATCCTGGCCCGGAATTTCTTTCTCCATCCCGATTATGCCGACGACCCGCATATGCCCCCGTCCATGCGGGACTATCATCTCGCCCGCTTCACGGAGATGTATGAAACGACGAAGCGTGTCGACTTCGATGAGTGGCACCGTACCGAACCAGCACCCCAGGTAGACAAGCAGGCTGTGCGCGACGGCCGCGAGGGGCGCAAGCACAACGTCCAGCTCGCCTTCATTTCACAGAACCATACCGATTTCAGCGAGGACCTCTACAAGATATCAACCGCCCGATGGGTCCTCAAATGCGGTGATCAGGAGACGGCAGACAGCCTTATCCGACGCTTCAAGCTGTCCGATGCCAGCACCTATGTAATCCGCAACGCGCTGCCGGGACCGGGAAAGAATGGTGCGCCATTCTTCGTGGACATGTCGGCCGGAGAAGCAAAGTATGAACAGCTTCTGGTGAACGTCCTGGGGCCAATCGAACTCTGGTCTTTCTCGACGACGCCTGGAGACACGGCGCTCCGTTCGCGCCTTTACAAACGGATCCACTTTGCCCGAGCCCTGCGGATGCTCGCCACCGTATTTCCCTCGGGAACAGCAAACAGCGAGATCGAACGCAGAAAAAGCGAACGCATGAATGTTTTCGGTCTCGCGACTGATGAAGCATTTGCCGGCGTTCTGGACGAACTGGCGGACGAGATCGTGGAAGGTAGAGGCGTAGCCGCGGGATTGTATGAAACCCTGCGCGCCATTGATGAGCAATCGGAACTCGAAATTGCCAGTGAGTAAAAAGTGGCCGGTAATTTCCTGACGGCCTCACATCTTGAATGTTACGGTAATGTTGAGGCAAACGCCAAGGACGATATGGGCGCTGAAATCAGGCATCAGAACGGAGCACCGTCCATGTCAATAATTTCCACTCCCCCATGCGTGGCCTTATCCTTCTCTTGCTGCCTGCGCGACGTGGTCGCAGAAGATCGGCCCCACCGGGGCTGCCGTTCAGCAGCCAATGCCAGTCCCAAATCATCCTTGCGGATATCAATCAGGTTGGCCATGCGGCCCGAAAGACCAATTACGACAAACACGTCGCGCCAGAGACGCGATCCCGACACCGGGATCTCCCTTTTCCAGGCGCGCGATGGAACTTGCTGACGTGCCGACACGAACGGACAGGTCGGCTATCGCTATAGGAGGACTGGTTGTCGGTGACCGCGTTGAGGTTCACGTGCCCGTCGCCAGCAACGTGGCCGACTTCCCGGCCGCGACCGTGGCGCCCGCCAGGGTGAGGTCGCCGCCGAGGGTGGCCGCCGTCAGGTTCCCGCCCGTGCTGATGGACGCCCCGAAATTCTCCGTCTCGGCCGCGCGGTGGCTGTAATCATGCTGCTCGATGTCCTGCGACGCGAAAGAGTGGCACGCCGGTGGGGCCAGCCTTGAACCCCACATAGCGATCCCGTCATAGGGACGGTCCTACGGCAGGCTGAATTACACCGTGTCGCGACGTGCCGCAGCCAATATAGCCTCTGCTGGACGATTGAAAAAGATGGTTCTTTGGAGACAGGCGTGCATCCAGTATAATGTTTCCAGTTTTGATGGACCATTCAGGACTCCCCATGATCAGTACCAACAGACAAATCGAAAGCAAGGTGTTCACGGAAGCTGGGGAAATACGTGCACCGATAGGAGCGCGGCGGCTAAAGGTTGACAGCATGGCCGAACATAGCGGGAATTTTGGCAGCTTTCCACGAGACCCGGCACCACAGCCGGGACAGATAAAACAAGCATTCCTCTTCCCATGCAGCGAAGGAGATATGATCTCTGCTGATCCCGGTCGCCGTGGCCATGATGCGTCACTCAAGATTAACGGGAAGATTGTTCTGACCGCCATGGCAGGACGTGATGGCGGGGATGGTATGGGCGTGCCTGGCGCAAAAGGTCACGTCTCGATCAGCTTCCACACGTGACAAATTTCCTCCCTGCATTCAGGGTGGCACGGCACGCTTTTAGAAGTCTATCAGAGCCATTTTAGAACCCCATCAGCAGGCCGTTTGTGGACTATGATGGGGTTCCATTTCTTGTGTCCCGCAGTTCCAAACCTGTTGACGTGCGACAACCGGCCTGGAGCGTGAGATTGCCGCCGCCGGCGACAGAACCTGCCACGGACATATCCTTGTCCGAGACCACGGTGACATTATCATTGGCCGCCACCATGCTGCCGACCTGATCGGTGGACCTTTCACTCGAGGTCCTGGTGGTCCTGTTGAAGAAGCCGTGCTCGACCGTGCGGATATAGGAGGACTGGCTGTCGGTGACCGCGTTAAGGTTCACGTGCCCATCGCCATCAGCGTGGCCGACCTCCCGACCGCGACCGTGGCGCCCGCGAGGGTCAGGTCGCCGCCGTCAGGTTCCCGCCCATGCTGACCAACGCCCCGAAATTCTCCGTCTCGACCGCGCGGTGGCTGTAATCATGCTGCTCGATGTCCTGCCACGCGCTCGCCGCAACCGAACCCAGCGTGATCCCCTGCCCTGCCACAAGCGTGGTATCGCCCAGCGCGCTGAGCGACTGCGCCTTTCCGCCAGCGCCACGCTGCCGCCCGACAACGGTATCCCGCCTGCCTTACTATGCCAGAAATAGCATTTTCTGGGTCAGTTCTCGATGAAAATTTATATCTTATAAGAGTCGGTTTTCAGTAAAAATCAACAGCCGGTCCCTTACTTATTATGTTGAAGGATCATTAAAAATATTTGACATATCCCTCCACTTAATAGTCGATGGGAAAGGTACATTTTCAAAAAACGCTCTGAATGCAGACACCACATCATTTATGAATAAAATTTCATCTGGTAGCATTTTTACTTTCCCTGCCCCAAACATCAAAGTTTGTTCACCGGTATAACAAACATGTGGAATGGGAAGATAAGCTCTAAGATGTTTGTTATCTTTTTTTTCCCGAAGTTCTAGTACGCACGTTACCCTTCCACCCGCAACCTGTATGTATGAACCATCACTACTCTCTAATATAGCATAAGAATGTGGTCCATAACTCCTTAATGACCTGAGCGCTTTCTCAATTTTAGAAAACTCATCTACCTCAATTGGCTTTTTGTTCTCTACTCTCAATAGCATAATCATAGCAGACACACCGTAAATTTTGTTAATAAACCCATTAATTCAAATGTCTCTATCTATTATTTTATATCCATCTGAAATTTTTGCATCTGATATTGGACATTCTGGGTAAATCCAATCGTCCCAATTTTTTTAATCCATTCGATACTTACTCCTCCCTCTTTTCCAGCACATTCTATCGGAAATTTACAGACTATAAGGCCAGATTTATAGCCAGTCGTTACAATGAGGCCATAGGGCCTATCCTTGTTCATTGTATCAAAAACCATAAAATCGACTCTTTCTTCATAAGGATATCTTCCGACAAGCCTAATTATACCCCCACGAAATACATCTTTATTATATTCCGTTATTTTATGAAAAATTGTCATTCATTTCACTCTCAAGTTATGCCTACCTGAATTATCCGCCGAACCGGTAGGATTGAAGTCTATATTTACCTCTCCCATGTGCTTTCCATCGCTTGATCGTATGACTTCAAACCGTCCATGCAGTGTATCTAAAGAATAACGCCACGACACTGTGGCGGGAGCTGGTCAGTCTGGGCTTTACCGGAAAATATGGGATCGTGCGGAAATGGTTGACGACACGGCAGGCTGCGTCTCCACAACAGCACGCCCGACGCCATGCTGTACCTCCCCTCGGACAGAAACTGGCACGCCTCCTATTGACGGATCCTGGAACACTTGCCGATCAGCAGACCCTGTTTGTCAGGGAACATTTTGCAGCAGAACCCCAACTGGGAAAAACAACCAGCTGGGTGCGGAGAATGCAAAATCTGCTCTGCAGGAAATCAGAAGACAACCTCAGGCTTTTACTGGAAGCCGGAAAGGATACCCTGCTCTCCCGTCTGGTTCCAGCCCTTGAACGGGATGCCGCAGCCATTCGGGCTTCTCTTGTGACATCGTGGACAACCAGCCCTGTTGAGCGACAGATCAGTCGATTGAAGATGATAAAGCGCACCATGTTCGGGGGAGCAGACTTCGAACTCCTCAGGGCACGTGTACTTCCAATCTCATAGCGCAAAAATCACCACACACTTGGCGGAAGAGCCCAGTTCTCAGTGAAAATCAACACACGGGGGTCAGGCTGTCGCCAAGAACGACATGGGCGCTGAAATCAGCCATCAGAACGAAGCACCGTCCATATCAATAACATCCGCTCCCCCATGCGTGGCCTTATCCTTATCCTGTTGCCTGCGTAACGTGGCCGCAGAAGACCGGCCTCGACGAGGCTGACGTTCAGCAGCCAATGCCAGTCCCAGATCATCCTTGCGGATATCAATCAGGTCGGCCAACCGGTCCAGAAGACCAAGCACGACAAGCACGTCGGCCAGAGTGCCGATCCCCACGCCCGGGTCTCCCTTTTCCAGGCGCGCGATGGAACTTGCTGACGTGCCGGCACGAACGGCCAGGTCGGCTATCGCTATGCCGCGCCGCAGGCGCGCGCCACGAAGGTCACGCCCCAGTCGTTCAAGAGCCGCGCGGGATTTTGGTGAGCCCATTGCTATCACTCATATTTGGCAGATAAAGTGCCTTATACCGTCAAATATGGAATTCTGTAAACTCCATCCTCTGGCCTTCACAACACGTTCCTGGCAGGAGATGGCACGTCGCGTAGAAAACGGTGGGCAGACCGCCTGATTTCCAAAGGCAGTTTCTGGTCGCAGGGCGATCATCGCCCTATAAGTCTATTTTCTCCACCTTGAGGTCATGATGCCTGTGCCGCCAATCGATCCCTTCCACGCGCTGTCCATCAGCGCACTGGCACATGAACTGGCCGCGCAGGGGCGCAGCATCATTCATATGGAATTTGGCCAGCCTTCCACCGGCGCGCCAAGCGCGGCGATCGAACGCGCCCAGCACATACTGGCGACCGACCCCATGGGCTATTGGGAAAGCCAGCCCCTGAAGGAACGGATCGCCCTGCACTATGACGAAACATATGGCGTTTCGCTCCAGCCTGAACAGATTATCCTGACCTGTGGCGCATCACCCGCGCTGGTTCTGGCGCTCATGACCAGTTTTGTGCCCGGCGCGCATGTAGCCATGGCGCGACCGGGTTATGTGGCCTACCGCAATGTCGTGCGCTCGCTCCATATGGAACCGGTTGAAATTCCGTGTGGGGAAAAAGAACGCTTCCAGTTGACCTCCCGCGCCATCGCAGCGCTTGAACCCGTTCCCGACGGGTTGATCCTGGCCAGTCCCGCCAACCCCACCGGTACCATCCTGTCTCCTGATGAAATACGGTGCATCGTTGACGTCTGTCGCGCGCACGGGATTTGCATCATATCGGATGAAATCTATCACGGTCTGAGTTTTGGCGAACGCGCGCACAGTATTCTGGAATATGATTCCGATGCGCTGGTGGTAAACAGTTTTTCCAAATACTTCAGCATGGCGCCGTGGCGGCTGGGGTGGCTGGTTGTCCCGCCAGCAAAGGTGGAAGCCGCCCGCGCGCGGATGGGTAATCTATTCCTGCCGCCCGCCGCCCTCAGCCAGCACGCGGCCCTCGCCGCCTTCGATTGCCGCGATGAGCTTGAAGGGCATATGGAAACCTACCGGCGCAATCGTGACCTGCTGCTGCGTGCCCTGCCCGAAATGGGGCTGCGCCATATCGCGCCACCAGATGGAGCGTTCTATATCTATGCCGATATCCGGCACCTGACGGATGACAGCATGGCGTTTTGCAAGCGCCTGTTGCTGGATACGGGTGTTACGACAGCACCGGGCATTGATTTCGACCCCGTAGACGGGAAATACTTCATCCGTTTCAGCTTTGCGGTAGCAACGGACCAGATTGAAGAAGCCATTCGCCGCATGGTCCCATGGTTTCGTCACCAGAGGGACTGCTTACCCGTCAATGCAGTGACTTAAAGGGGGATATACGTCTGGAGCGCGTATAGCTGTGTTTCTGATCAGGAGACATGCGAATACGCACTTACCACGACCCACTACTACGGACCATGCAGGCGGTTTCTTCCAACTTAAGTTCTCCGGCACACGCCTTCATTATAGTCAGCCCGTGCTGTATACCTTATCCAGCTCCATACACTCGCACCCAACCATTACCTGCCTACGACATTACTACCTCAAGCCACTGCTGGAGCTGAAATGCGAGGTGGCAAAACTATGCTTCAGCACGATCCCGTTACTCAACACAACAGTCAGCATCTTGCTTTTGTTATTTGATCTTTCTCCAAGCATGCCAAGTCCGACTACGTCCTGCGCTATTGAAAGACCATCCTCCCTGCCGGACGTAAAACTATAAATCCAGACCTCATAACCATCTTCATAGGTTTTCTGCCCCGGTTCACCGTAAATCTGACGCACCTGGGATGAAGTTGTCACACCATCATGAATATTCTGATCAACTTCCGCGATGGTTGTTTTCTTTATGGAAGCATCACCCGTGGACGAACAGGCACTCGTGCCTGCAATGATCGCCATCACGATGGCCGTTCTGATGATCTTCATCCTGCACTCTACCCTCTCGGCTACATATCATCGACATACCTCATTGTGTCCCATCGATACAGATTGTTCAGCGCACATCAGATGCTTGGTAGGACTGTCAGCAACATGGATGGCTGCCGGTGATCCCCTCACGTTCAGAGCCGAAAATAGAAAAGGGTTGCTCCTGTCCCACGCAATTCTGCGCGTCAATCCGGCGACAGCATACCCCAAAAGAGGACACGAATCTGCTCTCGGGGCCTGCATGAAAGAAAAAGCAACGCAGCCAATTTTTGCTGTAGCAGTCGCAAGATGATCTTCGAAGCTTCTCCCGTTATCCGGAGAAGCTCATGAAACATTCTCTGCTCATTTTTCTTTTGCCCATGGCGCTCAACGCCTGTGCGCAGAGCCTGTCGTCACCTTCTCCCATTGCGACGACCGGCATGGCCAATCCTGAACTGGCCTTGCAGCGGTCAATAGCAGAGACCACGACTGATCTTCGTGAACTTGGCAGCATCCGCCCGTCTCCGGTCCTTGCGTCTACCAACCAACCCCCGCTCCCCGATGACCTGACCCGCCGGATCTGGTTCGTGTGGGACGGCCCGCTGGGCAAGGCCGTCGCAAAACTCGGCCAGGAGATTGGCTATAGCGTGATTGTCACCGGCCATCCCCGAGCAATGCGCGTCGCGACCAACAGCGTTGCCGCCGTGGTGGATATCCTTCGGACATTGGGCGATCAGGCCGGAGATCAGGCCATGGTCTCGGTAGACCCGCTTCACCACGCGATAACGGTGGCCTGGCATGCGTAAAATGGCGCTCTTTCTATCTTCGGCCATCGTCGTGACGGCCGCAGGCAGCCCGACCCATGCGGCGTCTGTCTCCACGGGGAAGGTTGTCATTGAGGAGGGGCAGCACGTCCGGCTACCGACATCGTCTCCATCCCCGCCATCGGCCCGCAGCGGCACATTGGTCCCGGAGCCACAGCCGCCCCAGCCGGGTGCGGATCAGGTGGACGGGGCTGACCCCGCCCTTGCCAATCCCATCAATAAACCGGTGACAGGGGCCTCGACGCTCGACGAGGTGGTCGGCGGCGAAGCGCCACCCTCTCTTGAGGCCCTTGAGAACACCCGTCCCAATGACGAGCCAGGCGGTGACCTGAAACCCGGTCGAAGCGCCCAGCTTCGGGAAGCCGCGCATATTTACGGCGCGCAGGGCGGTCTGGCCGCCCGGGCATTCGCCATCAACGAGATGCTGCGGCGCCACGAGGAGACACTCGACGCCACTTATGATTTCCGGTCGATCGTGCTTCCGATCGGGAGCGGCCAGACCCTCATGCAGCCCCCCATCGTCACCGAGGCACAGATGGCCTTTGCGCTCAATGACACCGGCCAGGTGGCGCACGAGACAGAATGTGTTTTCGAGATCACCCGGGAGGCACAACTGACATCCGCGCCCCCGGACTGGCGCACGTATCTCGTCCGGACATGGGGCAAACCGCATCACCCGGTGGCCGCGGCCCTGCCCCGCACAAAGGCGGAAGTGTCACACTGGAACCAGTGGGTGGCCGAAGGCTGGGCAGATGGAGAAAAGCAGGCGACCGAGATCTTCCTCTCCGATCTGTCGCGCCTACAGCGCGACATTACCGGCATGGCCCGCTACCGGGTGCTGCTGAACGCCGGGCGCGTCGAAGAACCGCGCGTCGTGTTCGAGCACCAGGACGCCGTGGGAGGAGGAGACACCCTCCACCTCAATGACCGCACGATCCGGATCGCGAGCCAGCCGGGGCTTCAGGGCCACGTCCGGCCCGGAAGCGACTACGGTTATCCGGAGCATTGCCGATGAATATCACCGTCCCCGTCACGACCGACGAACGCTGGCCGGATGAAAGCAGGAAAGCGTTTGCCTGGGTCGAGGAGCGACGGCGTAACGCGCCGGGGCTGGACTCCCTCCTTCGCTGGGCGCATGGCCTCGGCGCCTCGCGCATCGACATCAAGACCGGCCATCCGGTCACGATCAAGGTGCACGGCGTGATCCGCTACGCCACATGTAAAGCGACGGACTCCCTCGCGCTGGCGGATATCGTCGGCCATGTCTATGCCTCTGACGGGATGGCCATGCTTGGTGTCGGCCATATCCTCGATACGGCCTACAGCGTGGCACTGGACCGCAAGGTCAATCTGCGTTTCCGGATCAATCTTTCACCCATTTCGGTCAAGCGGGGCAGCGGCGTCCATATCGTCATGCGTCCGATCCCCGCCCGCCCCGCAAGCCTTGACCAGCAGATGGTCGAACAGGAAATCCGGGACACGAACAGGCTCAAAAGCGGCATGGTCCTGTTTGGCGGGGCAACCGGTTCCGGAAAGACCACGTTGCAATTCGGGCTTGCCATCGAAAAACTCATGGACCCGACCGTATATTGCGACATGGCAACCGGCGAGGAGCCCATCGAGTTCCTGCTGGACGACCTGCGACCGCCTTCAGGCTCGCGGATCAGCCAGACGGAGATCCGCCCCCCCACCCTGACTTTTCCCACATTCACCCGCAGCCTGACACGCCGCGAGATGAGCGATGGCATCATCACGGAATGTCGGGACGGCGAGACCATGAATGCAGCCATCAATATCGCCATGATGGGCGGTATCCTGGGCACGACGCTGCATGCAGACAGCGTCTCCCTCATGATCCAGCGCGCGATCGCGCTCTGTCCCCCCTCGGAACGTGACAACCTGGTCTCGGCCCTCGCTCAGGCGCTCCGGTTCTGCATCAACCAGCGCCTTGTGCCCCGCAAGGGCGGCGGGCGTGTTGCGATCCGCGAATTCCTCACCTTCGATCGTGATCTGCGCCGCAAGCTGACCCGGACCGAGCCAACAGACTGGCCGGACGTCGTGGCCGACGCGGTCGAGGCGCAGGGCCAGTCTTTCGGAAAGGCCATCCGCAAACTGCTTGATGCCGATCTGATCACCGAAGACACCGCTCTGGCGGAAGAAAGGAGAGACGCGTGATGTGGCGTGCAACGGCCTATCCTGTCCGGGTTTTCATTCTCGATGCCCGCAGTTGCTTTCCCATTCTCATCTCCGTGACACACTGGAGCCTCACCACCCTGCTGATCGGGATCTTCGGCGTGGTGTTTTTCGGGACGATCTCGTTTTTCGGGCTGACGCTGCCGGCCGCGATACGCTCCATCCGACGCTTTCTCATCGGGCCGGTCCGCACCGCCCTGCCGACATGGCAAAGGAGGCGGTTCTCATGAGCGCGATCGATCTGGCGGCGATCAGTGCCGCGCAGACACGGCTTCTGGCCAAAATCGGCAAGCCGATTGAACTGCTGGACCCTGGGACCGGAAAAAGGGTGGTCGTACCACCGGCTGACGCGGCACACCCTGAAGCCTATCTGCCGGTTTTCCTGATCAGTGCCGAAGCCCTGTGGCTGGAACTGACAGGGACGGGCTTTGCCCTTGATGTCAGCAGGACGCCCGACAGCGCGCTCGGCTATGCCGTACGCAAGGTACGCGCCGGTTCATTTACGGTCGTGATGTTATGTCTGATCGATGTCACGATGAGGCTTGCGGAGATGGACGACGCGCTGGTCCTCAATCATCTGATCGACTTCTGGGGCGAAGCCCATGGCCGGATCGCTGATGTCGCGCCGACCTTGCAGGGGGCGACATGATCCCCCGCCTCGCTCTGGCGGCACTCGGGACGTTTCCCCTTTTTGCCGCCAGCACGACCGCCCGCGCCACGAGCGTCGAAGAAAATGGCCGCCAGATTGCGGCCTGTCTGGAGGCTTCGGCAAAAATCTCCAGCGTGCCCCGTGGCGTGCTGCTCGTCCTCCTCTATGTCGAGGCCGGCCGTCCCGGAATGGTCAGCCCGAACAGTAACGGCACGGCGGATCTCGGGCCGATGCAGGTCAACACGACATGGGTCGATCGCATCGCGAGGCGATGGCACAGCACGCCCGCGCAAACATATGCAGCGCTGCGCGACAGTTCGTGCGCCAATATCGAGGCAGGCGCCTGGATCCTTGGTCAGGCGATGGACGAAGCACACGGCGACCTCTGGCAGGCCGTAGCATTCTATCACTCTCATACCCCACGCCATGGCAACGCCTATCTCCGGCGTTTCTACGACATCGCCCTCACGATGATGGCCAGAAACCGCAGGGGAGATCGCTCATGAGCACGAGCCGTGTCCCATGGTCATCCAGCGATGACTATCTGCTCTTCTCCTCGATCCTCATCATCGTCGGGGTCCTCCTGTTCAGCTACATGGCCTGGGGCCTGTGGCATACGCAGATCACGGCCTTCTATCTGCGGGCCATGCTGGGGCAGATCAACCTGCTGCATACGTCTAATCCCGACCTGATGCGCCTGCAGGTCCAGTTGCAGGCCGCGCAATATCGACCGGATCTGGTGAGGGCGATCCAGCTTTATTATGGACTGGCGATCCTGGGCAATGCCCTGAAATGGCCGGTGGCCATCGTGATTGCCCTTCTGGGCGGGTTATGCATGTGGCGTGCTGCCCCCGGCCGATTTGCAAAAGCGCTCGATCTGGAAGGTCTGATCGCGGTCCAGGCAGAAATGTTTCCGACACTGAAAGGATTCGTCCGACGCCGACTGGACAGGCTTGTAACGCCCACGGATGGTATCCCCCTGCCCGCGGACCCGGCTCTGACACGTGCCGAATGGGGCGCGCGCTTCGCTGTCGATGCACAGGACCGCTATAGTGAAACCGGCGCGCTCGAGGCATTCACGCGCCAGTTGGGCCGCCACTGGTCCAGCATCAACGCCGCATCCCCTGTCGAACAGGTGCTTCTCGTTGCCTTTGCGATGCACTACCTCCAGAGGCGCCGGGAAGCCCTCGCCCTGCTTGGTGAACTCTCTGCCGGTCTGGCCGACGCTGGCCTTGATGGTCCGCATGGTCCGCTGGCGCCCCTCACGGTGCCAGAGTCCGTTATGCAAAGCGCCCGCTCTGCCCTGCAGGACAAGGAAATCACAAACTGTATCGATACGCTCTGCGAACGCAGCGGGTGGAGCGTGACCGCGCTCATGACCCTGCTGCACGAAGCCCGGCGGCAGGCGGGCGTACTGGCACCCTCCTCATTCGCCATCGTGAAGCTGATCGACCGATCATTGTGGTACGCGCTGCACTCACTCGGCTTTCCTGCTGAAATCCCGGCCGAAGACCTTCATCCCAATCCCCGCATCGAGGCCGCCGGCGCGCGTGCGCACTGGAGCGAAGAACGGCGCTACCAACGTCCGATCTACATCCCTGCGGTTGAGAACGCACTCGCCATCCTGCGCCCGATGCCCGAAGCACAAGGATCTTCCCATGACCCGTATCATCCTGCACGCTGATGGCCGGGCGCCCATCACCATTGAACTCGACGGGACAGGCTTACAGCCGCTCCATTTCCATCTCGGATCTGATTTCGGGCAGACGGAGACGAGCGATGCGGCACCGACTTTACCAGAAGCGGCAGCAGCACGGCGCTGGCGCCTGAAAAAGGCGTTGCCCGCGCTCATCGCCGGGGGGCTGGCCGCCATCCTGATCATCGGCACACGTCAGGCCATGGTTTCCGACCGCGCTGTTCCCGACACCGGGCCCACTGGCATGCTACGGCCGCCTGCAATTCTACCCCCACTCTCCGGCTCGCCCATGACGGACGAAGGCGCGCCAGGGGTCAGCTCAACCTATGTGCCGGGCGCGCGCATGCCGGTCGATGGAAATGTGGTCGGCAATCCTGACGGTCACCCGGCGAGCGCGGAAATCGATGCCGCACGACGCATCATGACGCAGCAGCCTGTCGTCACTTATCCGCACTCCTCAGGTAGCGCGCAGACAGCGCCGACGGCGCCGGTCTCCCCCACGGCACCAACCGCTCCCGTGGCGCCTACAATCGGCACCGGAAAATCTCCTTTCGGACTGGAAGACTGAAGCATGGTGAAGCGCGAGATCGGAGGACCGCAGGTCCACCAGCAACTGAAACACGGCTCCACCTATCGCGACACGCGTCCCTTCACGGTCCGGATCGCCGAAGAGCTGCAATCCAGCAGTTCCGGGTTCGCCCTCATGATTCTGGCAGGGCTCAGCGTGCTGGCTCCCGCGATCGTCGGGATCACCTTTCCCCTCGCCCTCTGCCTGACGCTCTGGGTCATGACCCGCCAGCCCGTGCTGCCTTTTCATCTGCCCAGGTATTGCGGACTGAAGGACAAACACGATCTTGATCCCAAAACCCGTCGGCCGCGGGCCGCGGCAGGCATCATATATCTTGGAACGGACGGACTGACTGGCCAGCAACTCTGGCTTTCATCCGACGCGGGGCGCCAGCACGCCGCCGTGCCCGGCACAACGGGTGCAGGCAAAACGACATCCGCCATCTCCCTGCTGGCCAATCCTCTCGCGCATGGATCCGGGTTCATCCTGATCGACGGCAAGGGTGACAACACGGTCCACGGCGATGTACTGGCGCTTGCCCGCCGCTTCGGGCTGGACGACCAGGTTCTCAATCTCAATTTTCTGACCGCAAGCGGCATCCGCCAGTCCAATACGTTCAATCCGTTTGCGACCGGCAATGCCGACGCCATCCGTGAAATGCTGGTCAGCCAGCTTGGTGAGCCGTCGAGCAACGACGCCAACGGCGTCTTTCGGGATCGGGCTGTCGGCCTTGCCGGCACGATCGCCCCGGTGCTGACCTGGATGCGCGACACGCACGGCGTGCCGATCAACATCGAGACCATGCGCTACGCCATGGAACTGCGCTGGATCGGCACGCTGGCCCGGCATCGCGTATTCCTGATCCGCAATCCCGGCTCCGATCACCCCATTGAGATCAGCGTTCCAGAAATTCCCGATGATATCCTCTATCCGGCCCAGGCCTATCTGGGCGAACTGCCGGGGTATGATTCCTCGTTGGCGTGGAATGAGCAGAAAGAAAACAAACCGAGCGAGCAGCATGGCTACGCCAAGATGTATTTCACCCGGGTCTTCACACAGCTTGGCGTCAGTCTCGGGCATATCTTCCGCGCCCAGATCCCTGATATCGACATGCGCGATGTGGTGCTGAACCGCCGCATTCTTGTCGTCACGCTGCCCGCGCTGGAGAATTCCTCGGATACGCTGGCCGGACTGGGCAAGATCGTGGTTGCTGCCGGTCGCGGCGTCATGGCCCAGCTTCTTGGCGCCCGCCTCGACGGCCCCGCTGAGCAGGTCTTCAAGCTCAAGGCAGGCAGCGGCGACGCGCCGTTCCATTTTTTCTACGACGAACTCTCCGCCTACGTCACGGACGGCATGGACCGGCAGCTGGCCATGGGACGCGGCCTGAACTGCATGTTCTGGCTGGGGTTTCAGGATCTTCCGGGTCTTACGACACGCATCGGCGACAAAGCCTTTACCCTGCTCGGCAACGCCAACCTCACCCACGCCATGCGCCTGCAGGATGCCATGCGCACGCGCGAGTGGATCGAAAAGCAGTCCGATCGGATCGAGGTCAGTCAGGCCACGCATTTTGAAGGCAACTCCGCGGGAAGTTACCGGGAAGGACGGGGTGCCGAAGTCCGGGAAGTCGCCCGTATTCCCTGGGCAGACCTTCAGTCACTCATCGAGGGCGAGGCCATAACGATGTATGCCGGTCGCATCGTCCATTCGAAGACGTTCTTTGCCGCCGTCAATGGGCGGTCAGGCGCGATCCGCATGGCCCAGCCGGTCATGCTTGCAGCGCCGCTGGACCTGAATCGGGTGCCCCCGGACCAGCAGTTGCTCGCCCTCCTCGCGACGATCGAAGGCGGCCTGTTTCAGTCTGAACTGACCACGGTACACGACGAGCCGGATGTTCGCGCACTCCAGGAAGCAGTCGACCGCCTCGGTCCAGGTTCTCAAGACATCCTGCGCAATTTTGCACAGATTGGTGCAGCAGTCGCCGCCGCACCACGCCGGGTTGCGACCGCCAATGACGATGAAGAGAATGAGCACGCAGCCAGCACAGACATGCTGACACCGTTTTCCTATATGCTGCGTGATGCTGCCTCCATCCCGAAACCCGGTTTTCAGACACCGCCCCGCACCATACCTCCCATCGACGGTCACCTGCTTGGACGCCTGGAGGCTATTGAACGCCGCGTGGACCGGCAGCCCGGTGTAGCCCGGCGTCAGGCACTGCTTCTATTGGGTGTCAGGGACGCTATGACAAAAGGCGCACCGAAGGAGGGCGCGGCCAGCACCGGAATGACCGAAAAGGAAATCCTCGCCCAGATCAGGATATTGCGAGAAAAAACCTCGGCATGACGGGCACGATCATCATCCTTCCTGGCGGGGAAAGGTTCCAGCTCGAATGGCGCCGCACCGACCCGGAACGCTGGGAACGCCGCCTGAAGGCAAAATATGATGAAAGCCGGAGCGCGGAGCGTTCTGACAAGGCGCGATGCCTGTGCCAGCATCGCGGTGCCGCACTGCCTCTACAGATCCGTTACCGGGCGGACAGTCACAGTTATCACCTCGCCGTCTGGCCAAATGAAGGACCGCTGCATGAAAAGACATGCCCGTTCTACAAGCCTGACCCGGAGAAAAGTGGGCGCGCCAGCTATGTAAATAGCGTAATTCGCGAGGGTGAGGATGGGGATGTCGCTGTGACCCTGTCGATCGGCCTGCGCCGCAAGGGGCCACCCCGGCCAGTCGATGACACGCCGCTGCCTGCTTCAGATCGGCCTGGACAGGCGCGACAGCGCCGGATGACGCCTCTCGGGCTGCTCCATCTCCTGTGGGAGCGGGCGGGGCTGACCGAATGGCGGCCACAATTCGCCGGACACCGCACACCGACGGTTGCCCTGGGCCGGATCGCCTCTGCCGGAACCCGGATCCGGGCGCAGGGCAGACTGATCTCCGATCTTCTCTGTCCTGTTGCCCCAGGGCATGAAAAGTTCGGACGGCGTCTCCATGCCGTTGTCAGGACAGAAGGACAGGAAAACCATCTGTTCCTGATCGGGTTCGTGGAGGCTCTGGAACCAGATCCCAGGGGCAATTTCACGATGGCCCTGAGCGGCCAGCGCAACGGTTACCGCTGCTTTCTGACAGTGCCTGCGGCTGAGAGGAACCGTCTTGCCCGGTCGCACCAGCTGGCGGCAGCCACGCTCGCCCTGCCCGAAGCGGCGCGGCAGGCACATGTTGTGGCGTTGCTCTATGTGACGGCACGAACCATCGCAGCGCCCAATAGCCGATGGAAGGGCTGGATTCAGGCGGAAGTCAGGACCGGTGCCCTGATGACCGTCTCTCGCAGCATGCTTCCTTTCGAAAGCGGCCATGAACTGGCGGTAGCCGATGCCCTCGTGGCAGCGGGGCGCGCATTCGAAAAACCACTGCGTTTCGACGCGGAACGGGATCTCGTTTTCCCGGATTTCATCCTGCAGGACACGGCGCGGAATGACGGATATCCAATGGAAGTTTTCGGTCGCACGGATGAGGCCTACACTACCAGACGAGCCGAAAAAGAAAACTACTACGACGCGACCTTCGGAGCAGGTGGATGGTGGTCATGGGATGCGACAACAGGGAGCCGGATGCCGCCTTTTCCATCAGGCAGGCTGAGATAAAACAGGGTGACTTCTTCACTTGGCTGCCTTATATGTAGCACCATGAAGCTGAACTCCCATCAGGTTGCTCTGGCAGCAATAAGAAAGCAGACCCTTGCGAACACGAAGAGCAAGCGGACAGCCCATGCGGCTTTGCTGCGAATGGGGATTATCGATAGCAAAGGCGCGGTTACCAAAGAGTACACGCGTGACCCACGCATTGAGGGCATGCTTAAAGCGTAACTGCGTTGACAGCTCTTCATACATCTTTTGTACTCGGTTATCATGGTTGTTCTGAAGAGGTCGGCCGGAAACTGATTAACGGAGAAAGCGCACCAACTCCGTCGGAGACCGACTACGATTGGCTTGGACCGGGTTTCTATGTCTGGGAGTCCGACCCGTTACGTGCGCAAGAATGGGCATATCAGAAACAGCGCAGGGATTCCGGTTTCAAACCGTTCGTTATTTGTCTGGTCGTAGATCTGGGCAACTGTCTTGATTTAACGACACGCGAAGACCTGGAGATGCTCAAGACCGCCTATGAAGGCCTGCGAGAGACATTAAGCACGGATGATATACCGATGCCGGTGAACCGTGATTCCCGGCACGACGTAAATAGTGATAAACTTTTTCGTAACCTCGACTGCGCTGTTATCAGGTATCTTCACGATTCTATTGAAGCCACAGGGTCTCATCTCGCACCTTATGATACGGTGCGCGGCCTTTTCCAGGAAGGCGGCGAACTCTATCCCGGTAGCGCCTTCCGGGAAAAGACACACACGCAGATCGCAATCCGCAATCTGGATTGTATAAAAGGAATCTTTCGTCTGCCGGACTCTAGCGTCGGGATATAAGGTAGACAGCCGTCTGTTCATCATCATGACTGAATCAAAAGACAGCCACGCTGCCTCGTCTGACGGCGCGCTCCGCTTTTGGTGGATGGCCTTCTTTCTGCCCCGACGCTTCTCCTGCGACCTCTCTGGCAATGCCGGTTCCGTTGCCCATATCATCAAATTCTGTCGCAGCAGACGTTATGTCTCGCCCCAATCCGATTTCTCGTGCAAGTTCCGATCTGCGCACTGTGTAATTGGGAGCGACCATAGGATAATGAGACGGAAGTCCCCACTTCCGCCGATATTCTTCAAGCGTCACGCCATAGGATGTTGATTTTCACTGAGAACTGATGGTGTGGACGGCTCGCAGTGGTCCTGGGAGGATGCTGAAGAGTTGACTGTCCAGTGGAGGAATCCATCACGCCGCAGTTGATCCGTACCATCAGTTCTCAGTGAAAATCAACGCCGTGAGGGCGCTTCAGCGAGTGGGAATTATTGATCACAAAGACGAAGTGACGGAAGCATACGCGTGGCCACGGCTGTCCATATATATTTTTTTACACAAGGCACCATTTATATGCGATTTTAAGCATCAATAAACGGTTTTGGACAACTCAGCAGGAATCTAATTCCAATGGCAGACCCGATTGGCGGTATGTGGCTCGCGCTGAAATATGATGCAGAGCCATTCGGTGGACTGGCTGTCAAAAGCCAGCTTGGCAGTCGCCGGTCGAGCAGTCATCATAATTTATACAGCATCGAGACATATCCCGAAAACATGCGTCCGGCCGACACCGCAGCCGCGCATCTGCAGTTTCATCTGCGACACGAACCCACGAGCCTTGAGCTGCTGGCGCGCGTCTTTGCGAAGACAGGACCAGGTTTTGTCCAGGAGTGGATAAACAGTGCACCGACCGGACAATATGCCAGACGGGCGTCATTTCTCTTTGAGTTCGTCACCGGACAAACGCTCGTGCCGCCAGTCGACCTAGGCGGCAACTACGTCTTCGCACTGGACGCATCTTTTCAGGTAACAGCTTCTCCGGACAAGACGAGCAACGTCAGCAGATGGCGCGTCCGTGACAACATGCCCGGAAACCGCTTTTTTTGCCCCTTTATCCCGCTTTCCAGTCAACTCAAGACGGCTGCGGAGATGGACGTGTCTGCCGATTACGGTGAACTGGTGCAGGAGTTCGGCGAGAGCATGCTTGCCCGGGCCGCAGTGTGGCTGACAAACCGGGAAAGCAAGGCAAGTTTCACCATTGAAGGTGAGGAGCATCAACTTGACCGGATCCAGCGCTTCAGCCACGTACTCGCCACGAGAACCGGGCAAGGGACAGTCCCCCTGACAGATACTGACCTTGCCGAATTGCAACGCAACATCCTCGGTGACGTCACAATAACCGAGCATTTTGGCTTACGGCTGTCACCGGTATTCGTTGGAGAATACACGATGAGGTACGAGAATGTTGTTCACTACCTCGCGCCTCCCGCAGACGACGTAGCGGATATGCTTGAAGGATTAAAAACTTTCCTCGACAGGACTGAAGGACAGTCTTCTGTCATGCGTAGCGCCGTGGCAGCCTTCGGGTTCGTCTACATCCATCCTCTTTCTGACGGAAACGGCCGTGTACACCGGTTCCTGATAAACGACGTTCTCAGGCGGGACGGCGTCATCCCCGACCAGATCATCCTTCCCATCTCAGCCACCATCATTGGAGACCCGACGAGCAGGCGAAACTACGACCAGATTCTGGACAGGGTTTCAAAACCCCTGATGCGACAGATCACGGATCATGTCTCTTTCGATCATGACATGAAGACCTATCCTGATGGGATAAAATCCAATCTCGACTTCTCGAACCCTGATCTGGCGAGACCGGCCTGGCGCTATATCAATTTTGCCCCCCACGTTATCTATCTCAGCGCAGCACTCGAGATGACCATCAAGCACCACATGAAAGAGGAAGCCATATATCTCCGGTCGCACCATAATGCCCGGCAGGCACTCAAGGAGCTTGTTGAAATGCCGGATATGGATGCCGACCGCATCATCAGGTCATTACGGGATACTCATTTCATACCCAGCGGCAAGATTCAGAAAGAATATCCCATGATCGAAAAATTCAGGCTTTGGAACGCCATCTCTGAGGCGCTGAGGCGTTCATTCTCTGAATGACTACACGTGGACCGCCCGTGATAAGAAGAAAGTTGTCCGTCGCCAGACATGGGATCTGCAAAAGGACTATCCGAGCGGAAAAGGCAGGCTGCCCTCGTGAGAGCACAACTTTGTAGACATCGCGTATGGATTTTCACTGAGAACTGAATTCTTCCACAAGGTGCATAACGCAAGGGCTTAGGATCGCGATCCGCAACCTGGATTGTATAAAAGGCATCTTTCGTCGGGATTTATCGACGTCACGCCCCGAACTGGATCATGGTCCGGTCAAACCGGAACAGCCGCTGTCGGCACCCTACGACGTAGCGAAGAAGTTCTGCCTTCGTATATTGCCGCGTTCCTGAGCCAGGAGAGCGCCGCGCCGCCCGGTCCGGCAGCGCGTTCCCCTTTTAGTGGATGGCCTTCTTTCTACCCCGGCGACGTCCTTGCGGGCTGTCAGACAATGTAGCTTCTGTCGTGTCCTCATCACCAGATTTGGTGGCAGTGGACGTTATATCCCGCCCCAGCCCAATCTCTCTCGCAAGTTCCGATCGGCGTACTGTGTAATTGGGAGCGACCATAGGGTAATGAGATGGAAGTCCCCATTTCCGCCGATATTCTTCAGGCGTCATGCCATAGGATGCCTGCAGATGCCGTTTGAGCATTTTCAGCTTTTTCCCATCTTCAAGACATATGATATAATCCGGAAATACGGACCGCTTGATGGGAACGGCAGGTATCTGTTCTTTTACGCCCGAAGTAGTCGGGGCGGACAATGAATTGTAAACAGTCCCAATCAGCCTGATAAGCTCGTCCGGCGATATTTTATTTTCCGATACATAAGCAGTTATGATTTCCACGGTCAGCGCCAGCTGTCTTTGTTGTTCTTCGGGCATTGTCCATCACCTTAACAGACGAAAAAACTGTGGCCCTGTATATAACACCGCTATTGGGAATAGTCCTCGACGTTTTCGACGATTTGGCAGATTGCAGAACAGGTATGCTCTTGAGCAGATATCCAATAGGATCCTGTGCCTGCTCATCTGTATTTCATCTGACCGTCAACACTTCTTGCTTTCTACGGCAATCCTGTTACCCGTTTCCCGCCCAGCATCAAGACGCCATATCTGCGATAAGAGATCATCTGGATCCGGTGTCAGCAGAACACTCAGACACAGCTTCCTCTTCAGTCCAGGAAGGTCTTGAGGCGTGAACATGCCCGGAAGCTTCAGTCGCGCCAATAATGCGCAGCAGACTTTCAGGGATCGGTTCACGCACAACATCATTGAACCGGGCACGCAATTCGTTCTTCAACCAGCAGTCGAACGGATCAGGATCTCCTCGGAAAGACACATCGTCCATCATTGGCCTGTTATCTGCTGCTTCTCGCCTCCCTAACGATACGCAGCCGACTTCGTTGCGCAAATGACCAAAGCGTGCGTCAGATCTGAGATGTTGTCGCGGTATGGCACACTGTCAGCGGGATCCAGATACGGGTGAGAACAGCAGAAAGCCGGACGCTCTAGCTGGCGGCGCCTGGCGACGCAGATGGCACATGGTGACGCCTGCCCAGCACCTGGGCGGCCCGCTGGCTCCGAAGCGTCTGCTCTGCACCCGTCATGACCGCTGGTGCGTTCCTGATCATGACCTGCAGCCTGGCGTCGATCTCGGCCAGACGCGCCTTATGCAGGCGCTCGGCCTGCCGCGCCTGCGTTTCCAGAATAATCTCCCTTCCATAGGGGCGACCTGACTTCGTCAGTGTCTCCTGCATGCGCCCAAGCGCGATCAGTTCGCGGATCCTCGCATCCCGGGCCTTGCGGGTTCGGGCAACCAGATCCGTGCCCAATGATTTATATGGTTTATGCGCCATTTTCTTTGCGACGTGATCCCACAGGTCGTCACTGGTGATGGGCGTCGTATCCCCGAGCGGCCTCTGGTTCCGGACCGCCTCAAACGTCGCGCCATCGGAGATCATGGTCCATGTGGTTCCACGCGCCCGGCTTTCCGCGACGTATGAGGTAAATCCCGTCGCCAGTTCGACGCCTCGCGGCAGGGCGTTGATGTGCTCATCTGAAGTAAGCCCCTGTGCCGCATCAATCGTCATGGCATGTCCGAACCCCAGCAGTACCCGACCAGTCTTCGCGTCACGAAACCGCCGCCATTCAACATCAGCAACAAGCCCCTCCTTCGTGCGGACGCGAAGCCCCGCATCGCCATGAGCCAGAACTTCCACCACATCGCCGTTATTTCCGACTGTGGCGCCCTTTCCATCCACACTGCCCCATGTCCGACGATACAGCCGAAGCCGGTCGCCCATAGCGATCGCAAGATCATAGGTTTCGCCGCGCTGATCAATAGCCTGCACGGTGATTTCATGCGTCGAGATCTCGCCGCGCTCCTGCAGGATTGTACGGACTGCCCGACTCAGATCGGCAGCATCCTGATTGGTCAGTGCCGACATGCTGATCGTCTTGGTCCGACCACGCCGTAGGCCGGCACCCTCGGCGGCCAGGGCATCGCGACGCGTCACATACAGCCGGGCAATATCCTGCAGGACTTCCTCATGGTCGCCGCCGACCAGACGGATCGTTCCATCCGCCCGTTTCATATCAATCGCGTCCCGGACTTCCTTCAGATGGAACCTGTTACGGACGTCGTCATCATTTTCCTCGTCGGTATGCGCGTTGGCCGCAGCCCCCTTGAACTCGTGGGATTCCAGATCGCTCTCTTCCGGCTCTGCGCCACGAAACAGATCAGCAATCTGGCGATTTCTTGCAGATACCTGCCGGACACTGGACAGAAGCTCAGGCATATCTTCCGGATCCAGGACCCGGCGCAGCATCTCGATGGCGTCCCCTGCCTCGATATTCTGCGCCTGCTCGTGGTCACCCAGCGCCTTGATCGTGCAACCGGTATCGCGCTGCAACTGTAACAGGCGAAGCATCTGGCGCGGGCCGACCTGACCGACCTCGTCAATCACCAGCACCGTATTCTGGTCCACATCAACGTCACCGCGCTCCAGCCGCGCCAAAAAGGGCAGCATCGCGCTTGTGTCAAAGATGCCGGCCTCACGTAATGCGTCCGCCTGGCGCCAGGCATTGGCAATCCCGATAACCCTGCGACCATTCGTGTCATAACGCGTATCATGTTTCCACGCATCGACCAGCGGAGACAGCAGGGCCGTCTTCCCGGAACCCGCGACGCCGGTGAGCATGGAGAGCGCACCGCCCCGGCCAAGAGCGTAGATCGCAGCCTTCTGGGTCTTTCCATGCTCGCTTGCGAAGTCGAGGGGTGATCGTCCGATCGCTTCCGTGATCTGGCGGTCCGACAGCGCCCCGCTCCGGTCTCCTGAAGCACGAGCCGCCTGAATCGCGAGGTCCTCCTCAATGGCGATCTGCGCGGAATTCGTCACCCTCAGCCTGTCGCCACGCATCTCCTGAATCAGCGAGACCCGTTCCCCGCCGAGTTCAAGACCACGCTGTTCAATAAGGGCCACGACATGATCAATGTCCTTCACGCCACCCTCGATGCCGGTGCCGATCAGGCCCCGGGCCGCATACGTTCTGAGCTTGTCGTGATCGATCACGGCGGCTGTTTCAAACTCCCTCGCGAGATGGCGCGCAGCGAAACGGTAGGCAATATCGTATCGTTGTTCCCTGGCGCCCACGGGCGCTACTGGCGTGCCAAGCAGACTTTTTTTCTCCCAGCCAAGACGCCTGGCCTGCTCGTGCCATATCTCATGGTCACTCGTACCTTTATCCTTGTCGAGCCGGGCTGCCAGGCCGGCCATGGACAGGATGCGGCGCTTGCGTTCGATCGGCATATGCGCCCAGTCCGCTCCTTCCGCCGCGGCATACTCCTTGGCCGCCCTGATGACGTTGCGTCGTCCCTTGCTGAAGAAATCCGATATATCCTGCGGCACGGCCGAGATGACCGTCGCCTGTTCACTCGCATCGTATTGCTGGGCGATGCCGATCCGGCGCAGTTCATCGGCGAGCTGTGCCTGGAAATATGCTCCAAATTCATGAACGCGCGATCGCAGCCGCTTCGTGTCGAGTGAACCCACATGTCCCTCTTCCGTAACCACGACATTGAACAGGGCATTATGGATATGGGCATGGGGATCGCCGCCTGCTGGCGTATCGATCAGATAGGTCTGACCTGTCCCCGCGTCACGCGCCTCGACCGTCGGGCGTGCGGTATCATGCCGGAATGACACCCAGGCGACCTCGCCCGGGTCGGCTCCACCTTCGCCTCCATGACCGCGCCGCGCGAAGCCGATTTCCCGCGCGACATAGAGCATGGTGGCATCGTTTGCCCGATCAATGGCGTGCCAGATGGCTGCCCTCTCGGCCTCGGTCGGCGCGAACTCGGCCGCGAGCGTGACCGATTTGTGTGGCGCCAGGGTCAGATCATAGGCACTGATCTTGCGGGCGTTCCTTGACCAGTCCTCGCCATTATCGGCCCTCTTTGCTTCAAACAGGCGATTGAGTTGCGCGTTCTTCGGTGGTGTCCTGGGATCAATGCCAAGAGCCGCTGCAATCTCGGGTCGCATGTCCGGTCGCCACGAGGCCCGCCCATCGCGACCGGTGTAATAGCTGGTCAGTCGGCCACCATCCGCGTCAGGCACTTTTCCGGGCTGGGTACGGAAGTCGTGTTCCGGATCTGGCAATTCCTGCGTGAAATAGGCAGTGATCAGCCGACCGCTGCTTTCAGCCGAGATTTTCCGGAATGTCATCATCAGGCATCGGCTCCATACTCATCGTCGGGCCGGGCGGAGCGGGGCGTCCTCCCCTCCTGAATGTCGAGCAACCTGCCGGTTGTAAGATCAATACGTCTGAGCATAGGGTTCTGGGCTGCGATCAAGGTTACCAATCGGCCGAGAATCTCATCAAGCGTGGGCCCGTCGGAATCTTCCGGCGAGAGGATTTCAATGATCAGGGACAATTTGTCCTCAATCGCCCGCAGCCTTTCCCACACATCGTCGCCCCGGATTGGGGATATGCCTTGCCTCTCGGTTGTCGCGCCCATCTTCATCGCTTCCCACGTCAGAACATGGGAAAGTGTCACGTAGCATCACGCGACTTTACTGATTTTCTTCTGCCCGAGGCATCCTTCATTGCCCGCGCCTGCGCAAAAGGTGACTTTTGCGCAGGCCGGAACAGCAAATCAACATGTGCTTGTCTTATGCATTCCGTGTCGCTGCGTGCGACAAAGGACTGATTTTTCCGGGGTGGCCACCCCGGAAAAATCAGGAAGGGGACGGGTCGGCAACAGGCAGACCGTAATAGGTCGTCTTGAGAGTATGACCACCCCTTCTTTTCCTTGTGCCCTGAACGGATACCCGAGGTTCGGCCTCGGATGACAAGCATAGGACATGGAAAAGATGACGCATCCAGTTGCGGCTTCCAAGGCCGAGTTGCCACACGCATCGATCACAATTGGGATCGATGTATCCAAGGATCATCTCGACGCCGCCCGTCACCCCGGCGGTGATACCGTCCGTGTCGCCAACACCCGCAAGGGCCAGACCGCACTTCTGCGCTGGATCGGCGACATCAAAGCCGTTGCCCGGGTGGTGTTCGAGCCAACCGGCCCCTATCACCGCACACTGGAGGAACGCCTGGCGGCCGCTGGTATCCCGCAGGTCAAGGTTAATCCACGACAGGCGCGGCGTTTCGCCGAAGCCACCGGCAAACTCGCGAAGACAGATCGCGTCGATGCGTTGATGCTGGCACGCTATGGTGCCCTGCTGGATCCGGTGGCGCGTCCAGTCCGCACGGATCTACAGAACCGTCTGGCCGAACTGGTGGCCGCTCGCCGCAGTCTGATGCGAGATCGCACGGCAACGCTCAATCGTCTCAAGACCCTCACGATCGGCTTGCTGCAGCGCCACGCGCGTCATCGCCTGCGGCAGATCGAGGCGCAGGTCACATCCCTCGATGCGGCAACTGACGCGCTCGTGGCGGAAGATGCGCATCTGTCCCGGCGCCGGGACGTGCTGGCCAGTATTCCGGGACTGGGAACGATCACGGCTCATGCGCTTCTGGCCGACATGCCCGAACTCGGCATGATGGAAGAAGGTCAGGCAGCCGCACTGGCCGGGCTGGCACCCATCACGCGCCAGTCCGGCACATGGCGAGGCCGCAGCTTCATCCAGGGGGGTCGGGCCACCGTAAGGCAAGCTCTCTACATGCCGGCCATCGTCGCCATGCGGTTCAACCCAGACCTCAAGCGTGTTTACGATCGCCTTATCGCAAAGGGAAAACACGCCAAGATCGCCATTACCGCAATCATGCGAAAGCTCGTCGTCCTCGCAAACGCCCTGCTTCACAAAAATCGGCTTTGGACGCCAAAACACGCTTGACCACAACGGATACTCTCGGGTTACGACCTGCACCTGCCGCATCCAGACGGATCCCGGACTTGTCGACGCTACCAAGGTGACACCACGGGTTTGTCTGACGAACTGATTCCCCGCGACGTTCACGCGGTAATGGCTCCGTCCGAACGTCGTGTTTAGGCAGTAGTCATAAGATGTCACTTGCTACTTCGACAGTCCAATGCTTCCCCTGCCAAAAAGGTGGAGAAACCATGCCCAACTTGCTCAACGACGATCAGCATGCCTTGTCACGTGAACAGAGCCTGTTGTCAGGATAGGATTCAGATTCTCGGCAGCTGGCGTGCTATTCTTCCAGCTCCACCAAAACTGCCGGACTAATCTCCAGAACACGGGCGAGACGAAGGATTACCAGAAACGTCGGATTCCTCATTCCTCGTTCCATCCCACTGATATACGTTCGATCCAGTTCAGCACGGTCTGCAAGTTCCTCCTGGCTTATGCCGAAACGGATCCGTTCTCGGTGTATGATGCGTCCAAGCACCACACGAGGATCTTCACCCGTCCCCGTTCTGATTTCCAGCGCGGGTCGTCGTGGTCTGCGGGGCGCCCGGGCCCGAGTTGAAACACCTGTTGTTCTGCTCATAAGGAAAAAGATGAACAGGCTTGCAGATTATAATCCACGGACTATAGTCCTATGGAACATAGTCCACACTTTGGATTTAACTCAGCAGCGGGGGCATCATTCGTGCTCTTATCCCTTACCTCGAACCACCGGTTGCCTGTGGCATACTCCATTCATCCTCGGGAAGCGACAATCCCGAATACTAGCGGCTGCCGTGCGGAAAATATATTGGAGGGAACCTATTTTTGGGACCGAAGTCGAAGCGACTTTAGTGCATCCTCGATAATGCACATCAACAGCGTGGACGCTCACCGGCGAATCTGACCCGTGATCGCGGCTATCAAACCACCACACGGACAGGGTTCAATATCTGGATCCACACGACGTGTGCCGTGACACGCGTGGTAAAGAAGCACGTTGCTCTGGTTCTTGGTTCTGTAGTGCTCAGCCGATGAAGGGAATGAAATCATTAATATCAGGCGGCTTCTTGCCTTTTTCAGCAAGCACTTCCGCATTATTCTGTGAATTGGCAATACGACAGAGCGCTCTGGCAGCCTCCATATTGAATGACCCGCAACGCAACCATTTATAAACCGTTTCGCCACTTCGATCCACTTCATGGGCGATCCGGGCAACGTCCAGGCGCATCAGGGGCGTTCGATGTCCGGGGAAAATATCCCAGAGGAAAGTGTAAAGTTCTCCTGATTGCCACCTCGGTGGCTTACGAAAAGTAGGCAAGGCCCATCTCCTGATGTGATACCTCCACCGTCTTATGTTACGTCAAACTCTTCCACCAGAAGTTGATATGGATATCACCTATAAGTTGATCTTCTGGTCAAATGCGAGGTGACTGACTGCAGACATCGCCTCCCTTCCGCAAGACATTAAGAAATATCAATGCGATACGAGAAACAGTTTTTAGGAATCTCGCCCATTTCCTACTTTACAGGAACTGAAAAACGAATCACTTTTTTACATAATACGTGGAAAATTATGATACTATTCGATCCATAACGGACTGAAGAAGTCTCCGTTCAGCCCATCTACGAAAGACTTATATTGTGTATACGGATATCTAACCACCCCATTTCAATAACTGCACCTCAGTTAAGCTATGTACAATCCGCCCGCGGGACAAAAGATGAAAACGTCTGTTGATAGCTCTTTCTCAAAGCGTCTGCTTGATGCATGTGAGCAGTTCGGTTACGGACCGGCCCATAAATACGGGCGTCTGACATGGTTGCAGACAAAGCTATCAGAACATAATATCGAGGTTTCGCTCGAGACCATCCGGAAATGGTGCACCGGAGCCTCACGCCCCCGAGATGACAAAATTTCTATTCTCTCCAGGATCCTTGAGGTGGATCGTGCATGGCTTGCGCTTGGGATCCAAGCTGCGCCACCTTCCCGCGCCAGAGCCAATCCGCAATCACCCGTAACCGATGGCGCCGCATATATTCTGGCTGGGCTGATATTCATGGACGGCGGACGGGCCGTTTTTCCCGCCTACGAGGATCACGAGGCTTTAGATCAGCATATTGATCTGTACGCCACCATCAAGGGAGCACGCTATGCGTTCCGCATCATAGTCGGACTCGCACGACGGGCGACTATAGCATTCGATGTTCCTGAGAACGCTAGCCCAGCAGTAATTTTAGGATTTTACAGGGAAGGCACCGACGTCTCGATCTTTGAAATTACGCCTCGCCTCATTGATCAGTCAGGAAAACGCCAGAAAGAAGGCTTTCTTTTGCGGCTTACCCGTCAGGAAATCAGGGATAGAAGAGTGGAATGCTTCGCGACGCGTATTTAAAATCGTCAGAAGATATACTCAAACCGGGAAGTCTTATACGGGTTCCGCCATAGCAAAAGCTCTGTCCCATGTTACGTTTAGTCACAGTTTATGACGGAGACTCAATCTTATGCGGACACGCATCGCGTTAAGCAGCGTAATGGCAGCCATCATCGTGGCAGGCATTTCAGGCCGAGCATTTGCCGGTCGCGAAGAACGCCTGATGAAAATGTCCGAGGCAGAAATCCAGGAAAAAACGACGGTCGTGAACCAGCCATGGAACCCCGCAATCATCATCCTGCAGAAGAGTTTGCCCTCAAAAGGCACGTTGCATGGTGGATATGCGTGGCTGGACGCTGCCGTTTTAACAAAGCCTAGTCCGCTGGGCCAACCTGGCGACGTGCTCTATTTTGTTGGGGCGACCCTCTGGGATCAGGAAGCATTTAATGGAAGCGGTTTTCGCGAATTCGCCCATATGAAATACATGGACAGTGCCGGTCCGGCCTTTATTAATGTCAATCAGACGAACGCAAATGGACAGTGTACGGAAACAATTGCACCATGGGGCGGCGTGGTTGGCGGCATTTTACCGGATGCTTCCATTGAGAGAGACTGTAGTCATAGTTCCGAGCTGGTCGCGCCCATCCTACGCAGCACAGTCGAATATATTGCTGGTCTCAACCGTCCGTGGGACTTTCAGTTCGTTGCAAGTGACGAAACCACATTCACCGATGTGATTACCCCGACAGAGGCCAAAGCCCTTCTTGATCGGGTGAACGAAGTCAAGGCAACTATGGGGAAATAGACCGGTTCCTGCCCGTTCGTTGAGAATGGGCAGGCAGAACACCACGGTTAATCAGTGCCACCCTGGGAACGGCTGATGATGAATAGCCTTGTACTGTTCCGTAAAATACTCGAACGCTTGACCTAGTCCCGTAATGTCTAGGGTTTGTGATCCAAACGGTCCCTCCACAGCAAGGGCAGGTGAACTCATAAGACAACGGTATATGCCATCCCAACGCGAGAGATCTCGCTCTTTAATATACCATACCACACCTGTTGAATCTACAGTTGCCGTATTAGAACAATTATTGCCATAGACAAATTTTCCATCCACCTTGTCTTTCACATCGCTGTCGCGAAAAGTGAGCACTGGGGCAGCTGTTTTTGTTTTCTGATCATACAGAGCATCAATATTTATGTTCTTCTTCATCAAGCCTTCAGAAATTCCACAAAATAGCGCTAAACCACTCAATCGCTCTGTCGTGGTCGCAACAACGCAGTTTCCAAATATATGAGGTGTACCAGCAGACGGCGTCTCGGCATAGCCCTTAGAAACCTGGGTAATTCCAATGCATAACACTGCCCCATATAAAATATTAGAAAAATATCGAATTATCTGTTTCTCTTTGTTCATTTTTTGTCAAAACCTCCATGTCCACGTCCCCACCACTTATCTAAGTGCTGGCGGTACAATAGTATACGTTATGTTGATGATCATTATCATATGACCGACATCATCAATGGGATCCATAAATAAATATCGATGCCCTTTTTGTCAATTATCATAGTTATGGTTTAACGTAAATCTGTTTTTCTTCGCTTTACATATCCTATGCTTATTTCATATTATCGTATAGATTTATTTTTCCCTACATTGCGCCGTTGTACCTTTTATCCTAAAAGATATTCCACCCTCCCGAGACACATCCCGTCGATGCTCGGTAAATAATGCGAGATCGCATTCTAAACCGGTTGGTCTCACGGCATATCGCATGAGGGTTGATCCCGAAAGAGGCAGAAGACGAAACCTTTTTTCTCGCGTGCTTCGTTGCGACAGTCCGTAATCGCCTCCATCTCGTCCATAGGATTTCGACCGGACCCCGGAGTCGGTACACCTCATTTGGCACTGCCGAGGCAAGAAGCATTGGTACGCTTGTCCAATCAAAGGCGTGAAAGACTATACGCCCACATGCTCATTTGCTGTAGCGCAACTCGAGAGCATGTCCGCTTTATTCCGCTTCATATCCAGCGGCTGTAAAGAAGTTGGCGAATGCCATTTCGATCCGGTTGAAATCGGGGTTATAGGGAGGCAGGAGCATCATCTGAGCCCCATTCGTTCAATGACCTTTCGCGCTCCCGGAACCTCGTGAACCGGCAGATTGTCCAGCACGACGATATCGCCTGGGCTCAGCGTCGGCATGAGAACATGCTTCACGTAGGCCTGAAAAATCTCGCTGTTCGTGGCACCATCATGCACGAAGGGTGCGGTCATGCCTGAGAGGAGCAGGCCAGCGGTGAAAGTGATGGTTTTCCGGCCATGAGGAACGCCTGCCCGACAGCATTCTCCGCGCAAAGAGCGACCAAGCAGGCGGGCAATCCTCGTGGAGAGGCAGGTTTCGTCAATGAAGACCAAACGGGGCGGATCGAGGTCAGGCGGGTCGTCGAACCGAACCAGTCCTGCCGACGTTTCAGGATATCTTCGCGCTCCTGCTCCGTTGCATGTGCGGTCTTCTTTTGAGTGTCCACGCGCGCTGCCGCCGTCCTCAGCTGAGCATGCTGCGGCCGATGCCAGCAGCCTGCTATCCTTCAGGCGCGCTGCCATCTCGTTGAGCGCGATATCTTTCTGCGCTTCGATCATGCCGACGATAAAGGCCTCATATCCGTCCAGCTTCTCGCCGCGCGGCTTGCCCTGACGGCGCGCCGCTCGTTCGCGGCTTTCGCGCTCACGCCGAAGCCACCGGAGAGCCGACGAAATCCCTATCCCGAGCCGCCAGTTGCTCCGGCTTCCAGAACGCGCACCCGAGGATCGTCGCTCAATGCTCGCGCCATCACCAGCTCCATCAATGGAAACGGTAAATTATAATCTATGCCCCGTGTCGCACCGCGCGGTTCATAGTTCAGTTGACATGCTCTAGCAGCCTGTCGGGTTGGGCATTTTGCGGCTGATAACGCCGAGGCAGACCCGGCTTATGCTGCGTGAAGCCGAGCCATTCTTTTGCAGTTGTATGCGAGAGCGACGAGTGTCCATTCGGTCGTAACTTTTGCAAGGCTGCGCAGACTGAATCTTCTGAACCCCATGATGCTTTTGATAATTCCAAAGACCGGTTCAACGGTCTGTTTTCGTAGTCTGTAAACATCTCCGGCTTCTGTGGTTTCCAGCCTGTCCTTCATGGCTAGCCGCCAGGGTTCGGTTATCCGGCGTGGCTCCTTGTTTTCAGGAGGTGGCCGGAAATCATATGGCCTGCGGGCGCGAGGCCGTCCGATGGCGACCAGCGGATCGATACCTTTTTTCCGCAGGTCCCGGACTGCCTGCCCGTTGGCGTAACCGGTGTCGGCGAGCACTGTCTTTGGGAGACCGATCGTGTTTTCCATCGACAGCACCGTGCTGGTAAAGGACGGCGCGTCCGCTGACGTGGCGACAACGCCGGTTGTCACGATCAGCTGGCTGCCTTCAGCGCAGACCACAGCCTGAGCATTGTAAGCCTGCCGGAACTCATGGGCGTCCGAACGCCGCATGAGGCGGCTGTCCGGATCAGTCAGGCTGATCTGTCTCTCGGGTGGTGGTTCATCATCGGGCGGTTTCGGCGCCCGGCCGCGACGCCCTGTTTTTGCGTCATAGACGGCTTTCTTTTTCTCGTATGCCGGTCGCGCCGCCTCGGCCTGAGCCTTCGCGTCAGCTTCCAGCCGGGCGCAGGCTTCATCCAGCTTCGCTTTCAGCGTTTCCCGGCGGGCAAGTTCTTCCGGCAATGCCTGCGGATCACTGTCTGTGGCGTCCGCGTGCTCCGCCTGTTCCATCAGTTTCGCGATATCCACCCCCAACTGTTCACGCAGGGCCCTGATCCGGTCGTAGCGCAGGGAGCGGTATTTCGAGGCGTCGGCATCAATCTTCGTGCCGTCGATCGACACCACACCCAGACGCAGCAGGCCCGTCTCGCGCGCCAGAAGCAGGACCTGCGCAAATGCAGCTTCAATGGCCGTCCGGTTCGTTCGGCGAAAGGCGGCAATCGTGTCGTGATCCGGATGCAGGTTCGCCGCCACGAAGCGCACCCCGATGTCACGATATGTCGCCCGCTCGATCCGCCGTGAGGAAAAAATCCCGTTCGCATAACTGAAAATCAGAAGGGCCAGCATCAGCCGCGGATGATACTGCGCCTTGCCACCCGTGCGCACCGGCACGCAGAACGCGGTCATCGGAACCCGCTCAACAGCGGCAACAATGAAATGCGCCATATCGTCAGCCGGAAGCCACGACTTCAAATCAGGCGGCAGAAGATACGGCTGAGACCGGTCAAACGGGATAAAGCTGCTCATCTCATAACCTTACAACCGCCCCCCTTCACAGGGTACCCCAACCCGACAGGCTGCTAGAGTAATTTCCCGGAACACTGGCGTGGTGGAATTGCTCTAACTTAATATTTATCGGATGTTTTCACTAGTTCGAATGTGTTCATCCAAACTGGATCTACTCCAGTGCAATCGGATGAAGAAGTCGCGCAAATCATCACTCCGCTGCTCCGAGTCTTCTCGGACCAGCACGAAATAGGGGACAGTCGACAAGCGTTGTTCGTCTGATACGTCCGCGGGATACGGATTGCGAACTTACGGCACGCAGCATTGCTGAACCAATCAGGAGCGAACATACATAACCCCTTTTAGGACAACTTTTTTCTTTAGAAAACACCGGGCGTTTTCGTTACCTTAACTGGACGTACATCAACATATTCCTGAATATTGTCTCTAAACGCAAATTCAACTTGTGTAACCCGCGGCTATGCCAGATGGTCAGTCGTGGATACATCACCGACATGTTCGGGTGCGTCCATTGAGAAACATAAATAACGGAGGATCCCATGACTTAATAACAATAAATACATGAGCGTAAATGCGTTCGGATACGACAAACTCCGGCAGAAATGACGTATTTTTTCTGTCATAATGCTTGTGTCGTCAAAACGACGCGGTCCCATCTTTAAAAAGGACCTCAAATGACCACTGATCCATTCCGCCTTCGTATTCTCAAGGCCATTACAGACGCTCTGAAGGAAATCACGCCAGGGAACGGTTACCCGACCGACCTATCTGATTACACACCAGCCGGCGGTAGCACGACTGTTTCGCGCGTCTATCGCGGGCTGGATTGGCCTGCAACAGACGCTGAGCTACCTGCGGTCACGCTTCTTGATCGGCATATCAGCAAAACTGAACAACTAGCTGAAGCTTTGGGAATATACACGGGCGCACTGAACAAACCGGTCATGCCATTTGATGGCAGCAATCAGGTGAATGCATGGCGTCTGAGATTAAAGGGGTTTGCCGTTGATGACCTGGTGAACCCCAGTGATAATGCAATTGTGCTACTCACAGACGTACGCAAGCGCCTGCTAATCGAACGACAGCGTGTGCATCCGCAGCAGATCCGACAGCCCGATCCGCTGGGGATGGGTCTGGTTTCCGCCAACGGCTCCGGCAACGCAGTAGTTGACCTATTGGTCGGTCGTGGAGAGCTCCGTCCGGCAAACGCGACTTATGGTCATGTGTATTGGCACCTCGACCTTGTCTTGTCACTGAGTGAAGACGGTACATCACCGTACGCATGACTTTTCTTTTTGGTATTAGCCTTGCTAATACTATCCCTATATTATCGGAGTATTGAATATGATTACTGACAACTATACGATGGGTCGCGGCGAAGCCTGGTTCGCTCCGTTTTCTGATCCTGTAGCCAAAACGCTCGCCGAAGGTGGTGGTTTCCGCTTTCTGGGGAATGTACCGTCATTCAATCTCAGCATTGCAGCCGACACCTATCAGCATTATAAGTCCACACGCGGTATTCGTGAAAAAGACCTCACGGTCACCCTCCAAGCCAACCGCACGGCAACAATCACGGCGGAAGACATCAGCGCTGACAACATTGCTCTGTTCTTTATGGGGACGACAGCCACTGTTTCCCAGTCGGCGTCAACCGGGAACTCGGAAACTTTTGGCAGTGTTGTGCCTGGCAACAAATATCAGGTTGGTATTTCTGCGGCCAATCCCACTGGTCTGCGGGGCCTCTTAAACCCAGTGCTCAAAGCGGGGACCACCACACTCGTTGCGGGTACCGACTATGTAATCGACCCTGTCCGTGGCACGTTCGATATCTTGCTAGGAGGAACTGTGCCGACCAGCGGCTCGAGTGTAACGCTGACCTATGACCTGTCCGCGACTTCCCGCGTGCAGAGCATTTCCGGCGCATCGACCGTTTCGGGTGCGCTGAAGTTTGTCAGCTACAACGCCGTGGGCGATAACATTGACTACTTCATGCCGTATGTCACGATTTCTCCCAACGGCAGCTTTGCACTGATTGCGGATACGCTTCAGGCGCTCCCCCTGACGATCGGTGTGCAGGTGCTTGGCAATCAGGCCGCGCTTTATGCAGACGGTCAGCCTGTCGCCGGAGTATAAATCTATGCGTCTCCAGGACATTGTGCTGGCGACCGCGACGGTGAAGGTCTCGGATGGCGTGCAATTCGCCGTCCGGGGCCTCTCTCCTTACGATGTTGCGGTGCTATATACTCACTATCGAGCCGATATGACCGAAATGTTTCGTCGAATCACTAGCAAGGCTAGTGCTAATGAAGCTGTAGACCTCGAAGCTGACGTGATCATGCAGGCGCCAGAGCTGGTAGCCGAAATGATTACGCTGGCATCGAATACAGATCCAGCAGACGAATCAATGTTTCAAAAAGCCGTGTCTGTCGCGCAACGTCTTCCTCTTGCGGCGCAGCTGGACGCACTTGAAAAGATCGGGGGGCTGACGTTTACGTCCGAAATGCCGCCGGAAAAGTTTGTGCGCCTGATCGCGGAAGCAATACAACGCATGACCACAGCGTTTCAGGCACAAGACAAAGCACGTCCATTGACCTAAAAACATGGATATGGGGTATTCGACGACAGGTAAGTCTATTGCTCGAACATGGGCATCAACATCCAAGCCGATATCCAATCGGTCTCCTGCACGATGAAGCTGCCCTTGTTGTTGATCGCCTTAATAATCGCATAGCAAGTGATGCGATTGTGACCAGACGCGCCTTCGCCGCAGTAGCCTCTGTCGACGGAAATAATGCGTTCAATGAAATGATAAGAAATATTGGAAGGAGGTAGTTATGGCTACAGCAAGTTCTGCGTCGTCCGACACTAAAAACGGAAACGCCGCGCTAGCACTATCGAATGGTGCCGCTCTAAGCGTGATAACTTCTTCAATGGAATCACTTTCTAGCGCCGCGAGCAACCTCGTCGCTACACTCGGCAAAGTCGGTGACGCGCTCGACGACAATAAGAAAAAGGCGACTGATGCGACTAAACAGATTAGCGACGCCTTCGCCACTACTGCATCGGGAGGTCTAAGTGACTTCTTAAAAGGTGTTGCGAGCGGAAAGAGTGCGCTTCAATCTCTGAAAGCTGCGGCAATCGACTTTGGAATAAGCTTCACGTCGCAACTTTCCGAGATCGCGATGAAATCGATGTTTGGGAGCGCAGAGACGGCAGGAGGAAGCGGTGGGTTACTCAGCGGTCTTAAAAGTTTTGGTTCCGGACTAGGAAGTTTTTTTACGGACCTTTTCCATGAAGGCGGTGTGGTTGGCGGCTCCGGCATGGTGCGCAGCGGGATTAGTCCCGCCGCGTTTGCAGGTGCCATGCGCTATCATACGGGCGGTATTGCGGGATTAGCGCCCAATGAAGTTCCAGCGATCCTGCAGCGCGACGAAGAAGTGCTGACCCGTAGTGATCCGCGTCATATCCTCAACGGCGGAACCGGTACAAGTGCGGCGGGCAGCACGCAGTCCATTCGCAATGTGCTTGTCATGAATCCCAAGGATCTGGCCCAGGCCGTCTCCGGCGCGCATGGCGAGAAAGTCGTGCTGACGCATATCAAGAACAATGCAGCTTCCGTTCGTTCAATACTGGGAGTCAACAGGTCATGAGTATCGACCAACTTCCCGTCTGGCCGTTTCGCCCCAACTGGGCGGATCCGCTGACAGAGGGGATGGAGTATCTGACTTCGGTACTCTCGTCTCCAGCAGGTGCCGAGCAGCGACGCGCGCTGCGCTTCTTCCCGCGGCGTGATTTCGAGTATTCCATCTTTCTTGCACGCCAGGATCGGGCGTGGGCCGAAAACTATCTGCGTAATACCGGGGCGTCAAAATATTGGATGCCTTTATGGGCCGACGCTGTCGAAGTTCCAGCAGGTTCCGTGGCAGGTCAAACGGTTATCCCCGTGGAGAATGCCGCTGATCGTGAATACACGGTCGGGGGCACCGTAACGCTGGTGGATACCAGTACATGTCGGATTTCGGATGCCCTTGAAGTGACCGCAATCGGCGCAAACTCGATTACAGTGGCCAATCCTTCGAGCGCTAGCTTCGTGGCCAACGTGTTCGTAGCGCCTGCCATCAAGGCTTACCTCAATCCGACCGACCAAAATGGCATTCAGCTGACGCGTCTGAGTGACTCCGTCCTCACGACGAGCACGCGCCTCTACCACGCCGAACCAGGCGAAGTGCAGGACGTGGACACGGTACCAAACGGTCCACTTATTCTGGACGGCCTTATTGTCAACGCATGGGCCTATTCGTCGGGGCGCGGGGATTATTTCCATGCGAATAGCGGCACATCTGAGGGGCAGTTCATTTTCATTCACGCCGCTCTCATGGCGTCCACGGTCCTGGCGACAGGTACGACGCAGGAACGTGCGGCATCGCGCTGGTTCCGCAAGTTGGTCTATACGATGCTCGACGCCATGGGAGACGGAAGCCTGAATGGCCCCATGCTACGTCAGCCGGTGCCAACCGATCCAGATACGATCTGTGAACTGCATTGGCTGTTCGCTGCACGTGGCGATATCCCCGAACGAAATCTGCTTTATTCGTACGAAGCTACACCAGGCGATGATGGGAAGCTGCGTATTACGGAAAACGCCCGTGGTGCCAGCGTTTACGACGTGATGATGATTTACCCGTCAACATCGCAACTATTGTACGACGGTGTAAGCAGTCCGGCATACGACATTGCCAATCCCGGCAATCCTACCCAGACGACCCTGACTTCGGACGACTGGCAGGTAGAACAGTTCGATACGGCTATTACCATTCCGGCCAAAAACGATCATGGCGATCAGAGGTGGTCCCCATTTTTCGGACAGGGCGATAAGCTATCATCTGGCCTGAACGAGGACGGGTTTTATGGGCAAGGTTACGCGGAAGAGGTATGCGGCAGAGTTCAAGTCACGGGTTGCGCTGGAGGCGATCCGTGGGGAACTGACGCTGGCGGAACTGGCTTCGAAACATGGGGTACATCAGACGATGATCGCCCAGTGGAAACGGCAGGCGATCGAGGGGATGGCGGCGACCTTTTCCGGGAAGACGGTGGCTGAGCCCCCGGTCAGCCCAGCTGACGTGGAGAAACTGCACGCGAAGATAGGCGAACTTCTCGTGGAACGGGATTTTTTACGCGATGCCTCTGCTCGGTTGGGCGTGATCAGAGGCGGCAGATGATTGACCCGAAGAGAGCATGCCTGCCGATAATCCGGCAATGCACGCTGCTGCAACTCAACCGGTCGGGCGTCTACTATCGGCCTGTGCCACAGAGCGAAGCCAATCTGGAGCTGATGCGGCTGATCGACGCCCAGTTCCTGGAAACGCCGTATTATGGCTCACGGCAGATGACATGGCATCTGCGCCGCCAGGGACATGAAGTGGGCCGCAAGCGGGTCCGGCGGCTCATGGCGATCATGGGCCTGCGGGCGATCTACCAGAAGCCGCGCACGACCGTGCCCCATCCGGAGCATCGGAAATATCCATATCTGCTACGGGATCTGGTCATCAATCGGCCTGACCAGGTCTGGTGTTCCGATATCACATATATTCCCATGAAACGGGGATTTCTCTATCTCGTGGCGATCATGGACTGGTTCACGCGCAAGGTCCTGTCCTGGCGTCTGTCGAACACGATGGACGTGGAGTTCTGTATCGAGGCGCTACAGGATGCCCTCATGCGCTATGGCGCCCCGGACATTTTCAATACTGACCAGGGGTCGCAATTTACGACACCCCGTTTCAGCGGGATACTGGAAGAGCGTCAGATCCGCATCAGCATGGATGGGCGCGGTCGCTGGCTGGACAACGTGTTCATCGAGCGTCTGTGGCGGTCGCTGAAATACGAATGCGTCTACCTGTACGCGTTCGAGACCGGATCAGAGCTGAGGGCCGGGCTTGGCAGATGGATCGCCCATTATAACGAAAGGCGTCCGCATACGGCGCTGGCTGGACGAACGCCCGATGAGGCGTATCATGACGTGCCGACGCCATCTGGTCCGGGGTTAACCCCGGACCAGATGGCCAACAGCAACGCCGTCAGAAGGGCGGCATAACAACAACCGGGTATAGCTTATCAAGCCCGCAAAACTGTCCGAACGGACGGGACCACCTCACTACAGATTGCCGAATTTGATGATTTGCAAACCATTGGCATGGCAGCCACACTCTCGATCCACATAAAGTCGTTGGGGGAGATCGACTATGAGGTGCTGCGAAAGGTATCCGACTACTTCATGTCGATACCATCCTTCGCGCTCGAGAAGGTTCTTCGTGTGCTAAAGGAGGTGGGCTTTGTTCGCCTGGTCGAAAAAGGCAGGCGGATAGAAACGGTTATACCGAATATCCCGCTTTTCGACGATGTCTATCAGAAGATAGGCGAGTTTGCGGACTCCGAATGTACTCTTAACGCACATGAACAGGCGACAATGTTGCTGCTGGGCGAGTTATACACTGCTCCCGGCAATAAGGACGCTATCCGCAATAAGCTTGGTATCGAAAATATCGTTTTCGAACGTTGCATAGCTCTGGGAGACCGTAGTGGTATCGTTTCCAGTTATAAGGCTCGCGGGAAAAACATACTGATAAGCCCGTTCTATTTTGCCGATAATCTTGAGAGCCTCGCCGATGCGGCTGCGAAGTCCGGGGCTTCGGCGATCAGTTCCACCTTGCAGAAGGTTAAGAATAATCAAGGCTGGCCGTTGTCTCTGGTGGGAACGAGAAAAGAGATCGGTGGGGTAAAGCTCTCTGCGACCGAAGTTGCGCTGATTCAGAAACTTTCCACCGAAGGGGTAATAAAACCGCCGACGATCAAATTCGGTAAGGCGCAGGAGTCCTTCATATTTACTCCCCGTCCCGGCTCCGGTCGCCTGAACGCTGCAAATCGGGAAATTTACGAGCGGGCTATGGCGCTAGTCGCCGCCGTACGCAAGGGTCAACTCTTGCCGGGCGAATATCGAATTATTTCGCCGGTGCGTATCCTTGAGGTCTTCCGTGATCGTGGTTTCATCGGTTCAAACTCCGAAGCCGGTCTCCAGTACCACAATCTTGTAGTCCTGCGCGTGGGACGGTTGTCGGAGACGACGCCCGGGAGATGGGAGCTTCATCTCATCCGCACCCCTGAGAATGAGGCGTCCCTGACCCTCGCGATCCAGATCCTCCGTAGCGGTGTATTGGCAGGTATGGAGGTCAACGAAAATGCCCGCATTGCACTGTCCAAGGATGAGACCTACATTCAATCGTTGATTTCATCCTCTGAGATGAGGCGGCGCACGAAGCAGGTTGAAGATCCGCAGGCGGTCTTCGAGTTTGAACAGATGATCACAAAGCTCGGATAATCGATAATGGGGAAATTCGACAAGGATCGCTATCTCAAGGAGCTTGCCATGCAGTTCTGTCTGGCGCGTGGCATGCTGCCGTTCCTTGAGGTCGTCGTATCGAGTGCCTCCGAACTTACGGAGAAGCCGGAAGTACTCACTGATCTGGATGTGCTAGGAATTGAATTCGTCTCCGACTCAAACATCAGGCGCACTTTGTTTGACTGCAAATCCGGAAAAATGAGCCCGATAAACCGAGCCTTCTGGGCCAGCGGGGTCGCCTCATATACAGGTTGCGACGAGGCGATGGTCCTGCTCAAGACGCCTGCCGTATTCAATCATCGCATCTCCGCGTTGAGAATGCGAGTGGATCTGCATGATGAAAAGTCCTTTCGCGATTTGAGTTTGACATATGATGCCGCGTTCGATCGTCATAACATGTATCAGTCATCTATCGATCGATGGAATGCACTTGCCGACGCTTACGCCAGAAATGTTTGGTCGGAAGGTCTAAATAGTCTTACGAATAACATTGCTCCGCTCTCCAATGCCCCTTGGCATGCATTTAGGAGGTTTGTGGCTGAGTTGCGTGACCTTCGCGGACAATTCGATCCCGCGAACCGCGAGCATATTGCCATCTTCCTTAACGCTTTGGCCTCAGTCTTTTTACTTTGGGCTTCTATCGGACGTGACGTTCGCCGGTTCTATGAGCCTACGATGGACAAGAAGAAGTTCGAGATTTCGCTCCGGTATTATATTTGGGGTGGCAAGGAGGCATATGAACTTCGTCGTCACATGCGCGAGAAGCTAGAAAAAAACGCACCGGAATCCACAGTTTTTGACCTTAGAGCGTGGGATAAACTAATCGCGTTTGCGGGCCTCGTGATGCATGCTCCGCAGGAAATTTTCCGCTGCGCAGTCGTCAGCCGCGAGCTTGCGATCAGGGAAGTAAATGCACCCGATGCGAAGCTCGATCTTTCTCTCAATGCTATGATAAACAGCAACAAGCGGGTGCGGCAGTTTTCGCTCTCGATGGCCGAATATCTGATTGCGGCGAGCGGCATTCCTCGCGAGATGAAAACAGCCATTGAATCTCTGTTCCTCAAATCGCTGTAAGGCAACATGGGATGCTGGTCTGTGAACCGGCTTCGGGTCCGTGCTTTGGCGCATTCTCACTACAGTTCGTTGCCGCATTCATCGCCCGTCAAAGGGTGCCGTACGCACATTGCATTCTAAATATCTTGTCGACCCATACCTCGTGCGACGAAGGGGCTCTTTTGTTCCTGCATCAAAGCGGATCGCTCTCTTGTCAGCATCCGGTATGAGCCACCTTGTAGACCGACAGGGTAGGATATCTTCTTCGATGAAGGGACGATGTTATCGGGAATGAGCACGAGACGGTCGCCGCGGCTGCTCAGCAGAAGCATGCGGCAATCGACATTGTAGGGAACGTTGACGGGCCTACACGCCCGCTCTTCGCTCCCAGGTTGTAAAAGGCTATTTCGAAAGCGGCCTTTCCATTCGCGATGTGGGCCGCCAGCATGGGATCCATGTCAGTCCTCTCTATCGCTGGCGGCACGAATGCCGTCGGCGCGGCAGAGGCGGCCCTAAGAGGCCCCCTTGTGCCTGTCAGACTGGCAGAACCTGTTGCGCAGGAAGGTCTGGTGCCAGGGCAGATGGAAATTACATTCTGCGACGGCAGCGTCCTGCGTTTCCGTCACTATGTTCCACTCGAGAGGGTTGAACGCCTGATCATGCTGCTGCGTCCATAATCCCGGTTGTGTCCGGTGTTCAGATCTGGCTGGCAACAGGTGCGACCGACATGCGGCTCAGCATGCCCGGTCTGGACCTGAAGTTTCAGGAGGCCCTGGGACGCAACCCCATGCGGGAGACCTGGTTGCCTGCAGGGGGGGCTGAAGGTCTGCTTAAATTACTCTGGCACGGTAGACTGGGCATGTCGCTCTACGCCAAACGGCTCAAGAAAGGCCGCTTCATATGGCCCTCGCCCGCAGAGGACATTGTTGCGCCATCACCCGCGCAACAGGGTTACCTGCTGGAAGGCATCGACGGGGGGGGCATCCGCAACGCACATTGCGGCCGGAACTGGCAGGCTGAATGAATTTTTCGGTACGCAGCAGGGCCGATCCATGCTGTCATGGGCAGCGTGGAGACCGGGATATCGGAGATAGATCGCCTGCGGGCGGCCCTGGCAGCGTCCGAGGTGGCCCGTCAGGAGGCTGAACGGCGCGCAACGGGTCCCCAAGCGATGGTCGCGCATCTGAAATTGCTGATCGTCAGGATGCGGCAGGATCGCTTCGGTGCGTCCTCTTGAGCGGGGCGGACGCCTGCTCGAGCAGTCGGAACTCGAGCTCGAGGATCTGGAAACGGCGATCGCCGAAGACAATCCCGCCAACGCGCCAGCGACGATGGTCAGGGCATCGGAAACGGGTGTTGAGCGGCAGCGCCAGGCGCCTGTGGCTCTGCCGCATGAGCCGGTCGCTCTCCGGGCCCTATGTAGTGACCATGCTGTAGTTTATCCCGTCTGGGAAAGCTGCGCGAGAGCATGACCAAGATGCTGGACGTCGTCCCCAGACAATTCAGGGTGATCCAGATGGTGCGGAAGAAAGTCTGCTGCAGCAACTGCGAGAGTATCACGCAGCCACCGGCGCCGTGCCATCCGCTCGCCCGGAGCCCGCGCCATGGCTGCTGTCGGCGATCCTGACTGGCAGGTTTGCCGATCATTGGCCGCTGTACCGCCAGAGCATGGCCGTTGCCCGCGCAGGGATCGACTTCGACACATCCACGCTGGTTGGCCGATGCCTTCTCATATCGGGCTGCGAGAGCCCGCCACTCCTGACGCCTTCCCCATAGATTTTCGACCAGATGCCAGGAACCCCAATTCAGGCAGGCGACCTCACGATTGTGCTGCGCTGGAGGGATGACAGGACGAGAGCCGCAGTGCCAAATATCTTCACGGCATCTATGTGACGCATACCCAGGATCGCGAACGACATAGATTGATGGGTGTGGCAGATTGTCGCGCAGACCGTAGGCACACGGTAATTCGTGCGCCTGCCAGGATGACAGAGTATAAGGACAATCCTGTCATGACTGTCCGTAGCCATGAGGAGCAGAGAGCCTCACGATCCTTTCGGAGTTCTCTGTGCTCTTTTTTTAGCCGCCCGGCCCCCTTGTGATGGGCACGGATTCTCATGACATCAAGAAAGACCATGCACCAGGGCCTGATCCCTATCTTTGATTTTGTCAAAGAGGCGCAGCCATACACCAAGCCTAGACAATCGAACGACAAACTGTGCTGCAATCCACCATGGACCAAACTCAGTTGGCACGACACGCCATTTCGCACCGTTCTGATGACGCCAGAAAAGCGCGAATATTCTTGCCCTTCGGGTGGAATCCTCGATCAGCGTTTCCCAGACAGACCAGACCTGATCAGAAAAGACAAACTGCATCACACTCATCATAATCAGCGATGCAGTCCGTTTTGTCATTCAAGGCATGACAGATCCTAGCAACGTCTGGAAAACGATCGGGCGCAGAAGGAGCGTGCCGTCCATTTATGACGACATCCGCCCCTCAAGGGTGCGAGCCGACTCCGCGATGGGACAGAGGAGCGCGCCTCGGGAGAGGTTATTTTCTCCTTGCGCGTATGTTATTTGTATATTATCACGTTAATAACGACGTTAAGGGAAACGCAACATGCAAGCAAGGAGTAGAAAATGGCCCTAACCATGCGCCAGATTGATGATTTCATTGATGCCGCGCTTGACCGCCTTTCAAGCGAGCACGGAGTGACCATCAGTCGTTTTTATGTCGATCTTCGCTCATACCAACAGCGCATCACCCCGAGACTTGTTGAACAGTGCGTAGGCATTTGTGAGGCGCGCGGGCTTTATGCGGAACGTCAGGGTGACGGCCTGTATGTGGTTGTAGACCTAAATACCTGTTTCCTGAATCCGAGCCAAGCATTGGTCTTTAGCACAGCGTTGGCATTTACACGAAGCCAATATGGTAACCACGTTTGATAGCATTGTTGAGGTTCAGGTTATGAAATGTCCCGAATGTAAAGCTGATGTGCATATGCATGGCAGAGTATTGTGCTGGTGCGAAAAGGATAATTGCACGGGTCAGCGTTGCGGCGCAAATGAACTGTATGCAAATTACACGTGTCCAAATGGACACACCGGAACGCCACCAGAAACTAAAGCCTACCACGAGAGTCATTCTCCGGAATAGACTTTTTTCCAGAACTTTCACTAATAGCCGACAATCTGCAGGGGTCAGTACCGAGCATAGGCAGGGGCGTCACCGATACGCTTTGAATATCCGATATTGCATCAAGCCGTCGCTCACTGGTTTTCTTACAATCCACAGTAATGTCATATGTATGATCTATTGAGGTTTGCTTGACAACGTCCACTTTCCACTAATCGTCATAACCGCATGGATGCCCGACATGTGGCGAGTGCTACCTGTCAGCTTAATTCCTGGTCCCGGTTGTTCCGAACCGGATAGCCTAATGAATTGGCAGTCTGACTGATAATGCGGCATTGGGCCGCGTTGTCATATGCTCGACCATCCATCGGCCGTCTGTCCCGCAAGTTCAAAAAACGGTCTTCGCAACGGTTTTCGCCTCAGTGACTCCATAGCCCGACAGTCTGCCGAACATGAGCGGTGCCAACGCCATCTCCAGACGCTGACTGATCGCCTCCACCACTTGTATCTGCGCACGTTGGCCCAGCAATTCCCCAGATGGGCGATCATGTAATGGATCGACTGCAGCCGCGGGATCAGCTCTACGATGGCGCCCTCCAGCGTCGCGCGCGGGCCGAAATCCGTTTTCAGGGCACACACGATCTCGGTGCCTCGCTTTAGAATTTCGGCGTCCAGGTGGCGCAGATCGGTCCAACGCTTTTAAGGCCGGGTGGTCCGTCCTGCAGGAACGCGGCACGCTGCCGGTCGAGAATACGGTTTAGGTCTGCGGGTGTGACATCGGACATCCTTTCGCGTAATTAGGAAACTTCTTTTCACCTCATTTAAGAAGGGTATTTCCACAATTGACGTATTAAAATAGGCGATTGATAAAATGGGATTTCTATTCCCGTTAATGCGGCTTTTCAGCAAAAACCCTGCAATGCACCTGCTCCAGAGCCGTTCCACCATGTCTGTCCGCCTGCCCTGCTGCCCATATGATCGCCAGGGACCATACGACTGGGCAACCCTGCCATGCTGAGCGATGTCCGGATCTTTGGCGCCAGCAGGCAGGCGCAGGCCGCACTGCACGCCCGTGTTGATCCCCTGACGCGGCAGCGTCTGGCCGAGACACAGGATCCGGCGCGCTGGCGCGAAATCCTCTCGACCGCGCGGTTCACACCGCCCCTGCCCCTGCTTCTGGCCGGCATCGAATTGCCGGACGGTAGCTATTCCCCGGATACCCCCTCGCCCAGAACGTGCCGTATGCGTCGGCCGCCCAACAGATGGCTCAGGACCATGTGGCCGATATCCCGTCAGGGTTCGAACTGGCCATCGGACTGGAAATCGACGATGGCACCCCCTGTTTCCTGGCCTGGTTCCGGCCGCTCCAGCCTGTAGGCTCCTGTCCCGAGGCGGGAGACGCAGTTCCCCCTGCGCCGGTTGGCCAGCCGGCCGCAGCCGTCGCCCAATGGTTTTCCGTCGTCTCGGCGCAGCCCGTCCCCGAACATGATGGCCGCCTGGCCACGGCCCGTCAGGCGGCCGATGCCTATATGCACCGCAGCAAGGCAGAGAACACACTGCGCACCTATCGCGCTGCCGTCCGATCCTGGTGCCACTGGGCTGCCGGCCACGCCCTGCCCGCCCTGCCGGCCCGCGGCGAGGATGTTGCCGCCTATCTGGCCGACATGGCGCTGCAGGGCCGCAGGACCAGCACCATCGACCTGCATCGTGCCGCCCTGCGCTACCTGCACCACCTGGCGCAGATTGCCGTACCCACCGCCCACCCGATGGTCACCGCAACGCTCGCCGGCATCCGTCGGGAGGCAAAGGAAACCCTGCCCCGCCAGAAGACCGCGCTCACCTGGGACTGAACTGCCCCGGGTTTACCGGAGAGTAAAACTCTCGGAGGATGAGCCCTATGGCAGAGAAGAAGAAGACATCGCGATATTCGCCTGAGTTCCGTGAGCGCGCCGTGCGCCTTCTGGACGAGCATCGCTCGGATTACCCTAGCCTATCGGCGGCCTGTCGCGAGATTGGTGGCAAACTGGGCTGCTCGGGCGACAGCCTGCACGACTGGTGGAAGCAGGCCCGACGGGACGCTGGGGCGCAACCGGGGCCGACCTCGGCCGAGACGGCACGGATCAAGGCGTTGGAGCGCGAGGTCCGTGAACTGCGTCAGGCCAATGAGATCCTCAAGAAGGCCTCGGCTTATTTTGCTCAGGCGGAGCTCGACCGCCCGTTTCGCAAATGATCGCGTTTATTGAAACCTACCGTGCCGATTACGGGGTCGAGCCAATCTGTCGCGTTCTGCCGATTGCCCCGTCCACGTTTTACCAGCAGGCGGCCATGGCAAGAGAACCGGCTAGGGCCAGCCCGCGTGCGCGGCGCGATAGGGAGTTGATGGAACATATCCGTCGGATCTGGCAGGACAACCGTGTTGTTTATGGTGCGCGCAAGGTCTGGCACAGCCTGCAGCGTGAAGGACGACAGGTTGCGCGCTGCACTGTTGAGCGCCTGATGCGGCAGATGGGTCTGAAGGGTGTGATCCGGGGCCGGAAGGTCATCACGACCCGTCCGGATACGGCGCGCCCCTGTCCCGATGACAGGGTCAACCGGCAGTTTCAGGCCGAGGCTCCCAACCAGCTCTGGGTCTCGGACTTCACTTATGTCCAGACCTGGAATGGCATGGTCTATGTGGCGTTCATCATTGATGTGTTCGCCCGCAGGATCGTGGGCTGGAAAGTCTCGACTTCCATGACCACCCAGTTCGTGCTCGATGCCCTTGAACAGGCCATCTGGCAACGAAAGCCCGCGGGAAACAAGGCGCTGATCCATCATTCGGACCGTGGATCACAAGGCGGATTCAACCGGTCGTCGCAACACCTTAATATTGGAGGTGTAGACGATGACAGGGAAACGGAAATCGGATCGGTCCACAAGGCGCAAATTGTGCTCGCCAGGACGGCCGCCTGTCTGGCAGCGTGAGACCCTTTGTCGGTTCTGGCAGGGTATCGCGGCAGGTCTTTCCAGCGAAGAGGCTGGTATCGAAGCCGGTGTTTCTGCTCCAGTTGGAAGCCGTTGGTTTCGGAGTTCTGGCGGGATGCCACCCACACATTTAACCCCTTCGGCCTCTTGCCCACAGGGCCGTAGTCTTTCTTTTTCCGAGCGTGAAGAAATCGCCCTGGAATGCGCACGCAAGACCGGGGTGCGTGCTATTGCCCGCAAGCTGGGACGTTCGCCCAGCACGATATCTCGTGAGATCAGGCGCAATTCTGCGACCCGGAGCGGGGATTTCAATTATCGTGCCATTACAGCGCAATGGCATGCGGATCGTGCGGCCCAACGTCCCAAAGTGAGTAAGCTGGCACAGAATTCTACCTTGCACGATTATGTCCACGATCGCCTTGCAGGCCTGATCGCCACGCCGGATGGTGTCGCACTGAAAGGGCCTCTCGTGATATGGAAAAAGCGACGGGCAGTTCATCGTCAAAGTCGACGCTGGTCCCTTGCATGGAGCCCGGAACAGATCGCGCAACGGCTGAAGATGGATTTCCCAGAGGATCAGAGCATGCGCATCAGTCACGAAGCAATTTATCAAGCACTCTACATCCAGGGGCGCGGCGCTCTGAAACGCGAACTTTCCGCCTGCCTGCGCTCGGGGCGGGCACTCCGTCTTCCTCGGGAACGTGCGCGTAAGCGAGGCAGATCTTTTGTCGAAGACGCCTTGATGATCAGTGATCGTCCGGCAGAGGTTGCGGACAGGGCTGTGCCGGGCCATTGGGAAGGCGACCTTATTCTCGGCCTTGGTAGTTCAGCGATCGGAACTTTGGTCGAGCGCACAACGCGCTTTACGATGTTGCTGCATCTGCCGCGGATGGAAGGGCATGGAAAAACCAGAGTGATCAGGAATGGTCCAGCCCTTGCCGGTCATGGGGCCCAGGCCGTTCGTAACGCGATTGCAGGGACCATCATGGAGCTACCTGCCAGTCTACGCAGATCCCTGACCTGGGATCAGGGAGCGGAGATGGCACAACACGCCCAACTCCAGATCGATACCGGTCTTGATATCTACTTCTGTGATCCAAAAAGCCCCTGGCAACGTGGCAGCAACGAAAACACCAATGGTCTGCTGCGCCAATACTTCCCCAAGGGAACGGATCTCACCCAGCATGATACCGATGCATTAAATGCGGTTGCCCATGCTCTTAATACACGGCCACGCAAAACACTCGGTTGGAAAACACCCGCAGAGGCACTCGACCAACTGCTCAAACAACATATAATCGAAGGTGTTGCGACGACCGGTTGAATCCGCCCAATACCTGTCGATCCGATATACCGAACGCCTGGCTCTGGCTGACATCGACGCCTCGGTCGGCACGGTTGGTGACAGCTACGACAATGCACTGGCGGAAACCATCAACGGTTTATACAAGGCCGAGGTCATCCATCATCTGGGGCCATGGAAATCCATGGCGCAGGTCGAATGGGAAACCCTCAAATGGGTGGACTGGTATAATAACCGACGCCTGCTGGCGCCAATCGGCTACAGGCCTCCCGCCGAAGCCGAACGAGCCTTTTATGCAGATCAGAGCAGACTTGATATCGCTGCCTGATTACTGAACAAATCGCTCTCCGGTAAACCCGGGGCAGTTCACAGCAGATTATTGGTGATCTGGTCAGACGGGCACGCGTCCATCAGATCCCGACGCCTCTCCTGGATCTCGCGGATCTGAATCTGCGCGTGTATGAACAGCAAAGGCACGCGTGAAGACGGACAGGGGGGACACGAGGCACCGGCAGACATATCCGCTTCGGAGATCATGCTCGCCTTGTTCGACGGTCATTTTTCCTGCATGAACAGCCGGAATGGGACTTCTGACTTGTGGGGATTTTCTGCCGATCTGCGTTAGGAAAGCGCCACGCTGATAGCGGCCATCCTCAGCACCCAGTCAGATTCTGGAAAGCCGGCATCGTTTTTGACCGGCATCTTGATTACTTTATGGTAGGAAAGGGGGGAAAGTTATTGGCGGTCTACACGTGAATATCGATTAGAATCAGAAGACTCTCGATCGCTACGCGATCCACGACCAAATTCGTAGCTGGATATGATATACTCAAGCCAGGTTGTCGCGATTTTTTAACGTCGAGGACATGACATTTTTGAACCGTTGCAGATTAGACGTGCCTCTCATTAATACGGGTAAAGCCTCACGGCACAGGACCAACATAATTGGCTAGGCCACCTCTCTTCGCCGGTCCGCAGCGCGTGTTCGTTGCCCTTGCCGGCGGCGGTGCCAAGGGACTGATTCATGTCGGCGCACTGCGCGCACTGGAAGATCGTGGCGTGGTATTCTGTGGCCTCGCAGGAACCTCAGCCGGGGCGATCGTGGCCGCGCTCAAGGCAGCGGGCTTCTCTTCCCGCGATCTGCTCGACCCGGATGGCGGCCCGACACTGATCGACCAGCTCAACGAGATTGATCCCGACTTCAACCGCGCGACCGATATCTTCGGACGCACCGGTTGGGCGCGCGTACTACTTTTCCGATGGGCGTCAGCCCACAGCTGGGTCGTAAAAACGTTAGCGCTCGTGCTGACGATTGCTATTCCACCCGCGCTGATCCTAGCTGGTGCAACCCGTTCGGCACCCGTGATCGCCTCGGCAGCACTTGCGATAGTCGGGTTGGCAGCGCTCGGATTTCTTGCCGCGCGCGTCTTCATTGGTGGGCTGGCGGACGTTCAGCGCTTTCGAACGGTTCTGGGCACGCTGCTCCAGCGTAAACTTTATCCGGCCGAACCGGATCGTATCGTTACTATGGCCGATTTCGGACGTGACGGTCGCCCAACCCTGAAGATTGTCAGCGCCAATCTCAGCAGGCGCAGCTTGCAGTTATTTTCGCCCCATCGGACGCCGGATGTAGCGGTCGCAGACGCAGTCGCAGCTTCCATTTGCCTGCCGATCATTTTCGAGCCCTGGCGGATTGGACAATCGACATTTGTTGATGGGGGCATTGTGTCCAATCTACCAGCCTGGCCCTTCGACGAGGAACGTGAACTCGATCCACAGGCTCTGACAATCGCGGTCGAGATTGCCGACACCTCGAACGCGCCGGTCGTCCGCCGCTTCAACTGGATTCCGTCCGCCATTCGGACGGCCCTTTTTGGATCCGCCGAACTCAACCTTCGTGTCTCAGGACAGGCCGAGCAACTCATACTCGAGAGCAGTCTTAACCTGCTACAATTTGATCTTACTGTCGATCAGGCGAGGCAGGAGGTGCGTGACGGGGAAGCTGCTGCCAGCGTCAGGCTCGACAAGCGCCTTTTCCGTCGCCCGGAGCTTTATCGTAACGCCTGTGAAGTCACGCGGGGTCTGGCCGAAGACGTTATCGAGTCAGCGCTCTCGATCAATGCGAAGCACGTCCGTGTTGCGATCGCAGTGCCCGACCGGGATTACCACCATTCGCTGCGTCTACGGTTCTCCACTGGCTACGAAACCCATGCAGACGAAGGAATGCTGATACCGATCGAGGGCTCAATTCTCGGTGAAGCATGGCGAACTCAGGAATCGCGTTTTGAGCTTGCACCCTTCCCCAATAAACTGAACCTGCCTGGTGATGCAAATCGGTTTCGGCGCAAACTTCAGTGGCCGAAATTGTTCTGGCAGTTATGCATCCCTATATCAGATGGCAACGGCCGCCCACGTTTCGTCGTTTATATGGGCGGGGATGCGAAACTCAAGCCAGACGAAAGGCTTGAGGTTGCGGTGACCGAGATTGAAAATGCTGTAAATGAGTTCTTTAGTCTGATAATAGAGGAACTGTTCGAACTGGAAGATGATGATGGCATGGAAAAGCACCACCTTTAAGCGATCGACCACGCCTGATCAATTTTTGGTCGCGGCTAGTGCTGTGTCCGATACCTCAAAGGGCGGCAGCAGGCGAAGAGGTTGGAAACGGATAAAAGATGCAGGAACACCTGCTCCAAAAACGGCAGGTGAGGCAAAGCAAGCCAGTTCACTCGCTGTTGCCAAACATCGCGATGCAATGTCGGGCGTTCTTCTCGAGGCAAAAAAAATCGCTGACGATCGACGAGAGATGCTTAATTCCATTAAGGATCCCGACCTCAAGCGCAGTGCTGCTCGCTGAACTCGCGGCTCCAAGCGCATGAACACAATCGCGATTGGCCTTGATCTGGTCGATCTTGACCGCTTCCAGCTTCTCTATGGTGCGTTCGATCCCGACGTCCTCGACCGAGTGTTTACATTACGCGAACGAGCTTTCGAGGGTACTGACGCAGCGCGGCTAGCCCACCTCGCCGCCCGGTTTGCGATAAAGGAAGCGGTCCTCAAAACAGTCGGCGGTTTACAGGACGGCATCGCTTGGACCGACATCGAACTTCTGTCCGACGGGGTCTCCGCCCCCCGTGTCGACGTGAGCGGGGGCGCGCGCGCCGCTGCAACGGCGCTCGGCATTTCCGAATGGCTGGTCAGCGTGACCCATAGCACTCAAAGCGCGGCAGCGGTGGCGCTCGCAATCGGCGGCACCGCAACATAAGTTAGGATCCCCGACATCCGATCAGTCTCCTCTGAGCTGCCCGACGCCGCGAAGTTTTTCCCCATATCGCAAAACCACAAATGATAGCACTATGACACGTGCATGCACGTTCCCCAGATGGTCGTGAGCAACTCCTCGTCGACACCGTCAAACCCTACGAAAAATTATGGCTGCGGTCGTAGCCGAAGGTAGCAGCGGCGATGCCTTCTTCAACTGCCGCAGGGTGTCAATCGTCTTCCACTTCATCGAGCGTGGCGAAACTTCTGAGGCGGACGTCCGTCGGCACCATATGGGGACGATGCCCATGATAATAGCCAATCCGTTTTTGCCGTCCTCGTCCACAAAGTCCGATCCGGTCTCGACCGGATGTACATAAATGCATTCTTGTTTCAGTGGTCTCCGCATATGCTCAATGCCGGACGCCAGGACCGCGCCTTGCGCGCGAGCCCGTCCTTGATCGCCAACAGATAGAAAACGCCCTTGTGCATCGGGATATAAGTGATATCGAAACACCACACTTGGTTAATCTGGTCGATCATCAGATCCCGCAGTACACACAGATATTCCCGATGCTCTGGATGTGGCGCAGTCGTGCGCGGTTTCTGATAGGCCGCCGGCAGGCCCATTCTTACCGTGAACCGGCGAACCCGCTTGCGGCCGAGATGACGAAGATGCCGGTTCACTGACGGGCCCCGTAACACGGTGTCTCCAGGAACTGCGCGTCGATCAGCCGCATAGGTTCCAAATTGGCCGCGCTCTCTGGCACCAGCCGGTAGTAGACGCCCGATCGGCGAAGTTGCAGCAACATGTATTGCCGCACGCCCGAAAGCCGAGGCCGTTTCAGGTCGATCTTTTGCCGCGTCTCATCACGCCCAACCGAACAGAGGCATCGCGCAAAAAATCACGTTCCACCAGCAATCGGCCCGTCTTCACATGCAGCTTCTCCACGTAGGCCGGACTGGATGTAGCTTCCGGTGCTGCCTTGCCAGAAAAGAGGCTTGCCATGCCCCCAATCGCCTGGCGCCGTCATCGGACGATCATCGTATGATACACGCCATGCTTCGACGCCAGTTCCGCCAGCGTCTGGTCACTCCGGATCATCTCCAGCGCGACCCGCGACCTGAACTCGCCGAATACCCTCTCCGCGTAACCTTGCCCATAAACCCACCCTTCTCAGGTCAAATCATAGCGTATCGCCCTATCCAAAAAAAAGAGAGCCACCTTTGTAACAGAGATACCCACTTTTCCCTATCCCATGCCAACGATCGTGACAATCACACAATTTAGCCTGGGGACGAAAGAGCACAGAAGTCTGGTATTGTGATCCAAATCTCATTATCAGAGGTAGCGATGCGCGACGGCTTTCTACGTCAAACCTGCCTATCAAAGAAATGGTCCATACACTACAAAGAGGACACTTCCGGTAGAGCTGCTCCTTCTTTCGCATCAAACGCCCAAACACGAAATTCCTGACAGTCCCACTCCTCAGCATCCTCACAGGACCACAGGGAACCGCCCACATCATCAGTTCTCAGTGAAAATCAACGATCATCTCTTTAATTCCCCTCGAACATACCATTGGTGTCCTTTTTCTTGTCTTTGTGAGGCTCAACCCATTCAAGCTGCTCGACCGGACTGCCCTTTTTATGAGGATAATAAACAATCATTGTTTTTTTAATTTCATCTGTTGTGTCTATAATAATTGGGACATGCACATAGTGATCGTTTAAGTCTCCATATCTGGGTTTGAATGTCTTTTCTTCACGAGATCCATAAGTCTCATACATACTGAAAGAATAGTATCCCATGTTCATTTCCAGATACCATTTTCCTGGAGCAACATTATCAAATTCAAACTGACAGAAACGCTGCAAGGGAGCCTTCTTCATATAAGACTGTGCCAGCTTTGAGGGTGTATCCGTAAAATGCCATCCAGACGTCTCGATTTTCCACCACTGATCAAAATAGCTGCTTTGCGGGTATAGGGTGGCATAGGTTGCCCCCCCACTATCACAGCGTTTTTCCTTACCATATCTGTTAATTGTATAGCCGCGTACAATCAGTTTTGACGATGAAGGGATTTTTGACCAGGCGACTTCATTCACATCGAATTGCTTTGGCAAACGTGGGCCGCCACATGCAGTAAGAGCCAAAAAACTTAACAAATATATTTTCTTCATAACTTATACCTGACAATAGAGGTGATGTTGTGGACGGCCCCCGCACGGAATGTGAATAGTCCCCAGATTTCTGGACGCCTTGAGCATTCAAAACCTGCTGTTGTTCGAACTGCACGGTAAGCGGCCGTTTGAGGCCGCTTACCGTGGCTGTAATCATGCTGCTCGATGTCCTGCGACGCGCTCGCTGCAACCGAACCCAGCGTGATCCCATGCCCTGCCACAAGCGTGGTGTCGTCCAGCGCGCTGAGCGACCTGCCATCAACGTCGGTTCGCCACGGACCGCCTATCAGTTCTCAGTAAAACGGATATTCTAAATTAACATTAAGATTTTTTTCTGAACTTATTTAAAATATCTTCATTCATATAAATAATATTTCCTTTAGGCATAGGAATATTGTCCAGAGATACCGGTTGTATAATCTTTAAAAAACCGTCCAGATTTTTAGCAATCTCAGTTATTGCACACATTCCTGTATATTCGTGATCATAAAAATATACCGAGCCACTACACTTCTCCATAAGGAAATAGTTCCCACTATCATCTAAGGCAAACGGAAAATAATTTTGAGTTATATTATTATCATTTAGAGATTTTATATATTCATGCACCTCTTCTAAAGGAATTATCTTTGAAAGATATGCCCCTTGATTTGGTGGTATTTCAATATAATTGTTAGGAATACTGGATCCATTGTATTTTTTTATAAAATTTTTATATGCGTCTGGAAATAAGAATCCTAATTTCTCCTCCCAATATACAATATCCCCATCTGATATTTCCCGTTCTTTATCGCCGAAACTGATCATTTTTCACTCCTCAACCTATTCTTTATTACAGAAGCTCCACCAGAGTGGTGCCTGCGTGGTCATTCCCCAGCGCAGCAATCGCCTCGAAAGACGCCCGTTCGATGGGAGCCTGGTCAAAGCGCGTCATCTCATCGAGAGCTTCTTTTGCAAGCTCAAGGAGTTTAAGCGTATCGCCATGCACAGCGACAAGACAGACAGGTCATTCGCAGCCATGATCCATCTCGTCGCCACAGTCATCAATTCACGATAATTCCAAACAGGCCCTAGAAAACTAGGGGCTATTCAGCAAAGATCCGTCGCGCCGTGCGCACCCGTCGCCACTTCCCGAGTGACGAGGCCGCAGCAAAATTGTTTTACCTGGCGCTCAATGCTACCCGCACACAGTGGAAGCGTTCAGTACGCGAATGGTACGCTGTCAGATGCCAGCTCGCAATCATGTTCGATGCTCGCTTCCCAATGGCCTGAAAAAATGGCACCGCACAAGATTGTACACAGTCTCGCACACCACTGGAGGCTGCTCTGTGGAAACCTTCTACTCCAGACCCCAAAACGCATTCTGCCAAAGTAGTGCTATGATTTATTGTAAAACTTCTGGAAACTTTCAATCCATTTCGGATCTAGCCTGTCAAATGGACCGGGAACAAGTTCTTTTTTTTCTAAATCCTCAGGAAGTATTGCATGAACCAAATTTCTGCATGCTTTGAAACATTCTATACTATCCGGCCCTTTCAAGGCAATCATCGATATTTCATTATCTCTCTCACTATATAGAAACCATTTTCCAGATGTCGACGATGCAGAGTATGTATCTACGTTACACAACCACGGAATACTATCATCCCTGTCTTTTTCCCACATATTTTGATAATCTTTATATAGATCATTATCTATATTTATGTACGATATACTATCATTTTTTAACTCATATATTGTCGTAACGTCTACAAAACAAAGTAAGCTCTCTCCGTTACACTTCATAAGTGACCATATTATATCTGCGGCCTCATTTCCTGTTAAATAATCGGACGGGAATAGATAATAAATATCCCAAACATCAACAAATACCATGTTTGGAAAATAAACCCCATTACGTATGGAGTTTTTAATATGTCTTAGTAGTGTATTTTCTAATTTATTATTCATTTGTTATGTTATTCCACATCATAAATTAGGGTCCAGACAATGAAAACTTTACTCGACTACCGTTCTCGCCAAAAAATTGCGCCCCAAATTCCTTAGTGCTGCTTCTAATATAAATCGTATAGGACGATTTTCCTTTTGATAAACTGACCCATTTTCCATTTGTAGACTCCCCGCTCTTTGTCACTTTGTATCCGTTGTTTATAAGATTATTACGGAATTCTGTTGCCGTTATATTAGTTTTTACGTTTGGGTATTTACTACCCCGACTTGTAATTGAGGTGTCGTACTCTGTAGATACCTTTTGTTGATTCGAGTCATTGCGAGTTGTGGACTTATTGTTATTATTTGGCGGGTTCTCGTTTGGATCCGGCGCACCTGCGACAGCGACACTTCCAGATCCATCATTTTGTTTACGTTCTTTTTCGTTATTGTTAGAATCTTGTCCTTCTGATGTTTCTTTCGTATCGGAACCCGACATTGCCACGGACGCCACATCAATAGACGTGTCGCCTCTTGTGGTTGCGAGGTATTCATACAATTCTTTCCCGCCATAATATATGCCGGATCCAACGATTATACCACCAACAACGGGAGCTGCTGCAACCGCCACAGAGGAAAGAGCCGGGACAAGAACAGGACCAAGCACCTCGCTAACGCCAGCTAAAACTGCAAGTCCCTTTTCGTACTCCATCGCCATGTCTGCACTGGCATTATACTGGGCAACATTTGAGGCAGCCCCGGCACCGCTAATCGCATCGACAGAAGAGTTTCCTGCCACGGCTCCGCCGGCCGCCCCCAGTCCTGCGCTGGCCGCCGTTTCGATCGTATTGGCTATGGCATATTGGGCGTCACGATCGTTCGGCGCAATGGCTTCTGCGATACCAGCAGCAGCTGGCAGGGTGACAAGGTTTCCAAACCCGGCCGCCGACGTGGCAAGAGCCGATCCGCCAATGCTGCCGTGGCCCAGCGCGGCGACACCGGCGTTTCCAGCTGTCTCCAGAAGCACACGGCCGTATCCGCCTTCCTTGAAGGCATTCAGACCTGAAGCCGCGAGGCTATCCGAAACCATTCCCCCGACCTGTCCCACGACCTGCGATCCGACCTGCTGGATCTGCAGGTCGTTCTGCATCTGCTGGGCATCAAAGGTGTTGGTCAGCGGATGGCTGGACGTGGAGGGCGAGCGGGAGAGGTCGCCATTGGTGCTGCCGGCTGCGATCTGCACGTTCGACCCGATCGCCGACTGCGTGACCGAACTGGCGTCCTGATGGGTCGCGGCCCCCAGCAGGCCACCGGCATTGGCCGCCATGCCCGCGCCGATCGCCGTCATCGTCCCGCCCGTGCCACCGCCCGTAGCCCCTTCGGGATTCATGACGTTGGCCTGGTAGCCCATCGTCTTCGCCGTGGCGTCGGCATGGTTGGCGATGTCATTGGCCACCAGCGTCCCCGTGGACAGCTGGTTGAGCGCGGCCGCCGCCGTACTCTCGATCACGCCCCCGTTCAGGGTCGTCGTCCCGCTCGCCGTGACATCAAGACCGCCACTGCCCGCATACAGCCCGGACTGCGTCGCCTCGGTCGAGGCATAGCTGTCCTTGACGGTCGTGTGACTGAAACTCGCGCTTCCCCCGATGTCACCCGCGCCCCAGACCGGCACCGAGAAGCTGGCGTCGATGCCCGTGGTCTTCGAATTGTAGCCCGACGTGTCCTGCGCCGTAGTGATGGTCAGGTCTTTCGTCGCGACATCAATCGACCCGCCGCTGATCTCCGCCCCGTTCAGGGTCGTCGTGCCGGTCGCGTTGGCGATGGTGACGTTGTCCGTGCCGCTGACCGTGCTGTCCACCGCCGTGCTGGACGCGGCATTGGTGTTGGTCTTCGAGGCGCCGAACTCGCCCTCGATGCTGACACCGGCCCCTTTCGTGCCGATGCTGGCCGAGGCCCCCACGCTGGCCTCGATCGATTTCGAGCTGGCGACCTCGTGCGTGGTGTCATATCCCGCCTGCAGCGTCACCTGCCCCGGCGCGGTCAGGGTCACGTCCTGGCCCGAAAGCTGGGACGCCGTCGCCACGATATTGCCCGACTGGCTGTCGGTCGGCACGCCGCCTGTCGCGGTCACGGCCAGCGTGTTGCCAGCCGCCGCCGTCGAACCCTGCACCGTGCCCGTCGTCAGCGTCGTGCTCGACTTCTCGAGGTCAAAGCCGATATTCGACTGCACCGCAATCAGGTCGATATTGCCCTCGGGAGTATCGCCTTTCTCGAACAGGCTGGAAACGGACTTGACCTGTCTTGACGCCTCCAGACCGACCTGGGCGCCCATGCCCGCCGCCGCTGCACCGTCCAGTCCGGCGAGACGCCCGCTATCCTTGCCACTCGCCTGGGAGGCGGACAGGGCGATATCCACCATCTGTCCCACCACCGAGTTCGGGTTAAGCCCCGTGGTATCGCCGATGAACAGCGACTTGTGCGTCTGGGTCTGGGTGGCGACATCCTCAAGCGCATTGAATGACACGGACGATCCCGTGACCGTCGCATCCTTCGCCGCCCCGAGGTCGGATCCGTTGATCGTGACCGGCCCGTTCGCCGTGATGCTCAGGTTGCCGCCGGTCGATGCGATCTCGCTGGGGGTCCAGCTGGTCTGGGAATAGGTGTCGGTATCGGTCGTCTTGCCAAAGCCGATCTTGGCCGAAGCCCCGCTGGTGCCAAGGAACAGCCCGGACGATTTCTGTTCATAGAAGGCGTTGGCCGTATCCTTCAGGGCGTTTTCGGTGAACGTTCCACCTGCCTGGAGCGTGACATTGCCGCCGCCTGCAACCGTGCCCGCCACGGACATATCCCCGCCCGAGACCATGGTGACATTGCCATTGGCCGCCACCGTGCTGCCGACCTGGTCGGTGGAACTCTCGCTCGAGGTCGTGGTGGTCCTGTTCAGGAAGCCGTGCTCGACGGTGCGGGTATAGGAGGACTGGCTGTCGGTGACCGCGTTGAGGTTCACGTTGCCCGTCGCCATCAGCGTGGCCGACTTCCCGGCCGCGACCGTGGCGCCCGCCAGGGTGAGGTCGCCGCCGAGGGCGGCCGCCGTCAGGTTCCCGCCCGTGCTGACCGACGCCCCAAAATTCTCCGTCTCGGCCGCGCGGTGGCTGTAATCATGCTGCTCGATGTCCTGCGACGCGCTCGCCGCAACCGAACCCAGCGTGATCCCCTGCCCTGCCACAAGCGTGGTATCGCCCAGCGCGCTGAGCGACCCGCCATCAAACGTGATGTCCTTCGCCGCATGGATCTGCGCATCGCCCCCCGAGGTGATGGTGCCCTGCGCGCCCAGTGACTGCGCCTTCCCGCCATCGACCATGAAGGTATTGAGCTGGTCCTCGTTGACGACCGAGCCGTTCAGCGCCGCCAGCGCCACGCTGCCGCCCGACAGCGTCCCGCCGGCATTGACGATATCCCCGCTGGTCGCGGTCAGCGACAGCGCGTTGCTGGCGTTGATCGTGCCGGTATTGTTGATGCTCGAGCCGGTCAGCGACACGTTGGTCGCCGAGATCTCCGCCCCGTCCGTAAGCGTCGCCTGGCCTGGGGCCAGATACAGCTTCGGCGCCAGCACACTGCGCCCGTCCACCGTCTCGGGCACATACCAGACAATGTTCTGCGTCAGCGCCGCCTGCTGGCTGGCCGTCAGCGCTGCGCCAAAGGTCAGGTCAAGCGCATTGGATTCCGAGACCGCGTTGTTGAGCAGCAGTTCCATCTGCTCGTTGGCCGTCTCGTAGCTGCTGCCAAGGAAGGTCTGGCCCGTCGACGCCACGATCTGCTGCTGGATGAACTCCGTATCGAAATACGAATCCCCCAGGAACTCGTAATCCGCCGTGTTGTCGCCCAGCCGGTTGACCAGGTATTGCGAGCCATAGAAGCCGCTGAAGGTCGCGTATTTCGGGTTGGTCTCGATCAGGTAATGCGCGCTGGGGTCCGGATCGGCGATGAACAGCGCGCTGCCGCCCGGAATGGCCGAGATCACCGTCGGGATGGTCGGGTCGCTGCTGGTGGCAAATCCCGGCAGCGTCATCGCGGCTTCCTGGGCCGTCGCCGACGCCTTCACCTGCGCGGTCTCGACCCCCTGATAGGCCAGGGTGCCGCCCGTGGTGGCGGGCGCCGCCGCACTGCTCCGCGTGCCGGCCGCCCCCGCGACCCCGGTGCTGACATCCGCCAGGGCCGCCGTCGCCCCGCCGTTCAGCGCGGCGTCAGCCGCAACCCCGGACGCAGACGAAGCGGCAGCCACCGGAGACAGGCCGCCCGGCGTCTCGCCGGTATAGCTGGTATATTCACTGGAACTCGCGTTGGCGATTTCCGTCTGGTTGTTGATCGTGCCCGTGAAGGTGCCCGTGATATTGTCTTTTGCAACGATGGTGCCGGTCGGGCCGTAATAGGTCTCGCTCGAACCCCATTTTTCCTTGGGCTGCGGAGCGGCCGTCCAGTAATGGCCGACCGTAATGAGGCCAAACTTCTTCTTGTGCCTTACGGCCGACGTCGACCCGCCCTTGAAGGCCGGGTCGGACTGACTGGTCCAGCTACAGCCGTAGAAGGCCTTGCAGGTTACATAGAAAGCATGCTGGACGGCGTAGCCGATATTGTCGAGGCTGCCCCCGCTGAGATTGATGTCGCGCCCCGCCGCGATATGGCTGGCATCGTTGATGATGCCACCTGTGGTTGTAATATCCACATCACGCCCGGCCGAGATCAGGGAGGCGGCGTTGTTGAGCGTGGCACGACCACCATCTTCCTGCACATAGATCGTGCCGCCCTGGGAATGACCGACAAGCTGGCCCGTGCCCTGTGCGCCGGTCACGGTATCCAGCAGGCCTGCCGGCACGGGAATATCGACATTGCTGCCGCCCGCGTAACTATGGCTCCACAGGACGGCATTGGCGACGACCGTCACCCCGCCCAGGACATCATTGGTGACCGTGCCAGCGTTGATCAGGACATCCCCGCTGGCGCTGTCAGCCACGATCTCGCCGGAGCGGTTGAACACGGCGGTGGCCGCCCCGCTGGCGCCATTGCCGATCCCGATCGACCCGTTATCCGAAAGGATGGCCCCAAGCTGGTTGGTCAGGGTGCCGGGCAGGTCCAGGGCCACACCGGCCACACCATCAATGAGGCCGGTATTGGTGATCGCCCCGCCCGAGGAGACGTCCAGGACGCCGCCTTCGGCCATCAGGGCGCCGTTATTGGTGACCGATGCCGCCGTGATGGTGACGTTGCCCCCGGCCAGCACGCCGCCACCGGCCTCGGCCGTGTAGTCGCCCCCGACCCGCAGCAGCGTGTCGCCCCCGGACTGGAACAGCATGCCACTGTCGAGGTCCCCCGTGAGCGTCACGGCCAGCGTGTTCCCTGCGACCAGCTGCGCAGCACCACCGAGCGAGGTCGTATCAAGCGATAGATTGCCCGCCGCCTGCACCACGCCGTCCGTATCGCTGAACCCGGTCATCGCGCTGCCGCCAGCATTTGCAAGCGACAGGGTATTCTGGCCGGAGCGTTCGATCACGCTGCCGCCGTCATTGTCCAGCCCGTTCGCCACCAGGGTCAGGTTGCCCCATGACTGCAGCGTGCCGCCCGCGTTATTGATGCTGGCGGCCGCCTGCGTGCCGCCGGCGGAGAGCAGCAGGCTGCCATCGGCCGCGTTGACCAGGCCGCCCGACCCGTTGGTCAGGCTGTCGGCAACCAGCGTGATATCCTGGCCCGCCTGCAGCGCGCCACCGTCATTGGCAAGCTGCGCCATCGCGCCGCCGCCTGCATTGCGGACATCCAGCGTGCCGCCGGTGCTGACGATCCGGCCGGCGCTGGTGTTATCGAGCGCCGCCGCCGCCAGCGCGACATTGCCCGCGCCCTGGATCGCACCGCCTTCATTGCCCACTGCGCCGGTCGTGGTGACGCTCACGGCGCCCGCACCCGAGATGACCGCGCCGGATGTGTTGGTCAGGCTGGCCCCCGAAAGGGCGACCGCGCCATTGCCCCCGATCCGTCCATCGGTATCGTCGATCGCGCCGCCACTCTTCAGGGTCACGCCCTGCGTGCCGTAGACCAGGCCGGAATTCGACACGGAGCCGGACAGGGTCGCGTTCATCTGGTCGGACGCCACCAGCGTCCCGGTATTGGCAAGGGAGGCCGCGTTGAGGTCCACCAGGCCAGCCAGCGCACCGATCTCGCCGCTATTGGTCACGCCCTGCGCCGCAAGGGTGACATCGCCCTGCGAGACGAGCGTGCCGCCATTGGCCAGGGCCGCCTGCGTCGTGACGTCAAGGGTGGCGCCACGGCCTTCGGCCTCGATCCGCCCGGCATTGGACAGGCCGTCACCGCTACCCGTTCCGGTCAGGACGAGGGAGAGCACGCCGTTTTCGGTCGCCATCAACCCGCTGGAAGCGGTCGTCAGGCCAGCGGCCGTAAGGCCCAGCCCCTGGCCGCCCACCAGCGTGCCCGCAACAGCCATGTCGCCCGCCGCCGCCACGGACAGGTCCTGACCGGCACTCATGACGCCCGTGGCATCATCGGACCAGGTCCCCGTCACCAGCGACAGGTTCCCGGCCGCCTTGACCGCGCCACCGGCGTTCGAGAAAGCCAGGGCGGATGCGGGCGCGCTGTCGGCATCCAGCGCGATGTTGCCATCGAGTGCGAGGATGCGGCCATTGTCATTGCCGATCGTGCCGGCCGCGATCGAGACACTCCCGGCCGCCTGGATGATGCCGCCCGACGAGTTGTCCAGTATCGCCATCAATGTGGCAGGAGACCCTGCGGAGAGCGTGACGTTGCCGCCCACGCTGACCAGGGTGCCGGCAGTGTTGGCGAGGCTGGCCGCCGCAATGGTCAGGTTGCCGCCCGCCTGCACCGCGCCGCCCCGGTTATCAAGGGCAGTCAGCGGCGTCGTGGCATCACCATTGCGGATTCCGATGGCGCCTCCCGCGAGGATCGTGCCGGCTTCGTTATCGAGACCTGCGGTGGAAAGCGCGAGGCCGGTCCCGGCCTGGATCGTGCCATTGTCATTGGCGACCTGCGCCGCCGTCATGGCCAGCGCGCCCACAGCCCCCGTGCCGATGGTCCCGCCCTGATTGGACGTTGTCCCCCCGGTTCCAAGCGTCAGTCCGGTCGCGCCATACAGCGTGCCGGTATTGAGCAGGCCATCCGTCGTGGACACGTCAAGCCCTGCCGCAGTCGCGATCAGGCCGCTATTGGTCAGACCCGCGGCCGAAAGCGCGCTACTGCCGGCAAGTGAGGCGATCTCACCGCTATTGAGCAGGAGGCCGTCGGCGTCGACGTTCTGGTTCCCCTGCGAGATGATCGTGCCCGTGTTGGCGAGCGACGTCGCATCGACCTTCAGGACACCGGCGGCATCCGCGTCCTCGATGGCGCCAGCGTTGGACAGGGCAGGCGATGCCGCATTCCCGTGGACGGCAATCGTCGTGTCACCGGCGAGGGCACCGATGGTCCCCTTCGTGCCATTGACCAGGCTGGCCGCCGAAAGGCTTAGCCCGTCACCCGCCGTGATCGCCCCTTCGTTATCGGCCGCCCCCGTGACCGACAGGTCAAGCGCGGTTCCTGCCTGAAGGGCGGCAGATGTGTCACTGGCATACTGGCCGGTCGCAAGCGTCAGCGCGCCACCCGCCTGGACCGCGCCATCCGTATTGGTGAACAGTCCCTGCCCCGACCCGTTATCGGTGATGGCAACAGAACCGGTTTTCCCGACCAGGCCACCAGATGTATTGTCAACGCTCACCGCGCTGATCGTGAGGTCATTGCTGGCCTCGACCAGGCCCGATGCGTTCGTCAGGTGGTCAAGGGCCGCACCCGTCGCATCGCGGGCAAGGGTGACGGATGTCCCGCCCAGCACTGTCCCGCCGGTATTGTCGAGCGTGGTCGTCACGATGGACATGAGGGCGGCTGCCTGCAGCCAGCCGTTATTGTTGGCGACACTGGCGGCATCGATGTTCAGGCCACCATCCGTCGCGATGATTTTGCCCCCGGTATTGTCGAGGCTGGCGGCGGCAAGCTGCACCACGCCCGTATCACTGCCAAGCTGCCCGCCCCTGTTGGACAGGGCGCCACCCGCAGCAAGGCTCAGGCCGCCTGCCCCATATAACGTACCCGTATTGGTCACCGTACCCGCCGTGCGCACGCCAAGCGTGCCTGCGGCAAGGATGCTGTCACTGTTGGCCAGCGTGGCGGCGTCGATCGTCAGGCTGCCCGATGCCGACTGGGATTTTATCATCCCCGTATTGGCCAGGCCACCAGTCCCCGCCGCGTTGAGGGTGAGGTTGCCTGCGGTTGCAACCAGCAGGGCGGATGCTCCGTTGGCGATGTGGTCCGCCGTCACGGTCACGCCCGTGCCGCCACCCAGCGTGCCTTCGTTATCGACCGCCCCCGTGGCGGTGACGGCAAGGGCCTGCTGCGCCGTCAACGAAGCCGTGGTGTCGGATGTATAGCTGGCCAGTGCAGCAGTCAGGCTGCCCCCCGCCTGGATCGCCCCACCATTATTGGTGACGGCCTGCGCCGACAGCGTCATGTCACCCGACTGGTCGAGGATCTTCCCGCCCGTATTATCCAGCGCCCCCACGGCGGCAATCGAGGCCAGCCCGGTCGTGCTCGATATCTGGCCACCGGCATTGGACAGCGTGCTGCCGCTGGCGAGCGTCAGACCCGTCCGGGCTGCAATTGTGCCGGTATTGGCGAGCGACCCTGCCCGGGCGGACAGGGCGCCACCGGATGCGCCGATGCCGCCACTGTTATCGAGCGCACCGGTCGCGGCAAGCGACAGCGCGCCAGCCCCGGCCGTCACCGTCCCGCTATTGCCGATCGCAGCCGCCCGGGCAGCCAGGGTCGTACCGCCGCCAATGGTCCCGCTGTTATTCAGGGCGCTGCCTGCCGCCAGCTGCATCCCGCCACCTGACTGCAGCGTCCCGGCATTGCTGACCTGCCCGCCCACCTGCGCCTGCAGGTTGCCCGAGGCCGCCATGGAACCGTTGAGTACAAGGTCGCCGGCATCGGTCAGCGTCATGTCCCCGGCATTGGCCGCCATGGTGCCGTCAACCCGCACGCCGGCGCCGGCCTCATTGACCACCATGTAGATCCGGTTGGCATACATGCCGCCAAGGGCCGCCGTATCAATCGCGAATTCCGGGGCGGCCGTGCCGTCGGACGCCAGCGGATGGGCCGCGTTGGTGCCGTAATCGACCCGGTTGCGTCCGGCCACGATAGTGGCCGTCTGCGCATTGACCTGCGCCTTGAGCGTCACCGAGCGCGACAGGATGTCGAGCACCGGCACGGTGGTGAAGTCCCCGCCCTTCCCCTCGAAGGTGATGTTGCCGCCCCGGACGACGATATCCTTCAGGTTGCCGCTGGCATCCATCTCCGGCGTGCCGGTGGCAAGGGTCACATGGGCGGTGTTGATGAACCCGCATCCCGCACAGGTGATGCCGTTGGGGTTGGCCACCACCACCGAGGCCTGGTGCCCCGCCACTTCCGTATAGCCCAGCATCTGTGTCGGCAGGTTGCCGGTCACCTCGTTGAGGATCAGGCTGGCGGCATGGCCGTCAAGATTGGTGTTGCCATACACCACGCCCCCGATCTTCGTCTCGGTCGCCGTGGTGGCGTTGTTCAGGATCACGCCGCTTTCGGGCACGCCATACTGGATGAAGTCATTATGCGACACGCCCGCCGCGTTGGGGGTGGCGATATTGACCTGGTCGATGCCGTTCTGGGTCTTGTCCAGCGTCGGCTCGGGGCCGCCGGCATGGGGATCGACCACGATCTGCGGCTCCGCCTGCTGGGCGGATGCGGCGGACACGGTCGAGGCCAGGAACAGGGAGACGGCGGCAAAGACATGCACGCAGCGCTGAAGACGTGACGGACCCGGAATGATATCGGGTGCGGCAACCCTGCGGGGCGTCTTCATCATATCTTCGCTCCAACCTGAAACAGCGGGATCAGCCCTTCCGAGGGAAGCGGGCCGGTATACATGGAATGGGTCAGGGAGACGTTCCAGAAGAACGGCCCCGTGGTCTTGCGCAGCCCCAGGCCGCCGCCCGCCATCTCGCCACCCCGCAGCGCGGGCGGCGTGGAGGACGAGGCAAAGCCCGCGCGCACGACGCCGACATCAAGGGCGGCATAAAGCTGGGTGCCCTCGATGACGTGGCGGCAGATGAAGGCGAACTTCCCGCACTTCAGGCCCTTTGTGGGCAGCTGCCACGAGAAGTCGTTGCGCATGTAGCCGCCGTCATTGCCCAGCAGGACCTGCTCGAGGAAGCCGCGCACGGTATACGGTCCACCGGCCTGCAGTTCATTGGTGGGGAACTGGTCGCGCGTGCTGTATTCGCCGTGCAGCGTGGTGTGCCACAGCACGCCGCGCGTGAGCGATTTGTAACCGTCGATATCCAGCGAGGGCTTGAGGTAGGACGAGTGCGGGTCCTGCCAGCCGGGACGGGTGAAGTTCGACCACGTGCCCGCGCCATCCACCGCGACCTTGAGGCCGCCGGTGATGTACCACACCCCGCCCCAGCCCTTGAGCGATTCACTGACCTGCACGTTGACGAAGGCCTGCCGCGCCGTCTCGGTGTCGATCACCGTATGGTTGATCTCCGAGCCGAACGACTTGCGCTCGTAGCTGGCCTGGAAGGTGGTCACGCCGATGCGGTTGCGCAGCAGCACGCGCGAGATGCCAAGGCGCCAGTCACGACGGCTGCCGCCCAGGTGGTAGACATCGGTCAGGGCCAGCAGGGGATAGTCGTCCTGCGAGCGCCACCACGACCCGAACACGGTCCAGTAACCGAACGGGATCGACCCGTTGACCGACAGGTAGGACGTGCCCCGCTGCCCGGCATGGCCGACAAGCGAGTGGTCATATTCCACCGACCACAGGTCCAGCAGCCCCAGCGGGTTTTCCGCCGTGAGCATGGCATGGCCCGTCTCCTGCCCGGTAATCTGCTGGCCGTAATTGTCGAACCAGACCTGGCCGTGCAGCACGCCACGCTTTGGCGCGGTGACCACCACGGTGGACGCCCCTGCCCTGCCGCCGGGGGCGATGCGCATGCGCGCCCCCCAGTGGCTCAGCCGGTTCATGTCCTCGATCCCCTGTTCCAGGTCCCGCAGGTTGAGGATCTTCCCGTGCAGCCCGGGGAAGGCCATGACGGTCGCCAGCCGGGCCGGGCGGCCCTGTAACTGGACACCCGCCAGTTTCCCTTCGATCACCACGATCCGCAGGTGCCCGCTGGAAAGCTTCTGCTCGGGCAGGTAGGCCCGCGAAGTGATGAAACCCTGGCGGATATAGGCGGCATTGAGCGCGTTGATCAGTCCGTTGAGATCGCGCACCGACATGCAGGTGCCGACATGGGGACCGGTGATCGCATCGCTCACAGCGCGCGACAGGTGCTGCGCGCCTTCGACCGTGATGTCATGCACCGTAACACAGGTTTTTGATGCCTGTGGCAGGGCGGACGGCTTCTGGATCTGGATGTCGTTTGACGGTGGCGGCAGCGCGTCAAGCTGCTCCTGATGCTGCTCGAAGCGCTGGAACTGGTCCTGCGACGAGCCCGGCCCCGCCGGCATCACGCCGCCGGGCAGGCCAGGCACCTGGGCCAGCGCCGAGAGGTGGTCCCCATTTTTCGGACAGGGCGATAAGCTATCATCTGGCCTGAACGAGGACGGGTTTTATGGGCAAGGTTACGCGGAAGAGGTATGCGGCAGAGTTCAAGTCACGGGTTGCGCTGGAGGCGATCCGTGGGGAACTGACGCTGGCGGAACTGGCTTCGAAACATGGGGTACATCAGACGATGATCGCCCAGTGGAAACGGCAGGCGATCGAGGGGATGGCGGCGACCTTTTCCGGGAAGACGGTGGCTGAGCCCCCGGTCAGCCCAGCTGACGTGGAGAAACTGCACGCGAAGATAGGCGAACTTCTCGTGGAACGGGATTTTTTACGCGATGCCTCTGCTCGGTTGGGCGTGATCAGAGGCGGCAGATGATTGACCCGAAGAGAGCATGCCTGCCGATAATCCGGCAATGCACGCTGCTGCAACTCAACCGGTCGGGCGTCTACTATCGGCCTGTGCCACAGAGCGAAGCCAATCTGGAGCTGATGCGGCTGATCGACGCCCAGTTCCTGGAAACGCCGTATTATGGCTCACGGCAGATGACATGGCATCTGCGCCGCCAGGGACATGAAGTGGGCCGCAAGCGGGTCCGGCGGCTCATGGCGATCATGGGCCTGCGGGCGATCTACCAGAAGCCGCGCACGACCGTGCCCCATCCGGAGCATCGGAAATATCCATATCTGCTACGGGATCTGGTCATCAATCGGCCTGACCAGGTCTGGTGTTCCGATATCACATATATTCCCATGAAACGGGGATTTCTCTATCTCGTGGCGATCATGGACTGGTTCACGCGCAAGGTCCTGTCCTGGCGTCTGTCGAACACGATGGACGTGGAGTTCTGTATCGAGGCGCTACAGGATGCCCTCATGCGCTATGGCGCCCCGGACATTTTCAATACTGACCAGGGGTCGCAATTTACGACACCCCGTTTCAGCGGGATACTGGAAGAGCGTCAGATCCGCATCAGCATGGATGGGCGCGGTCGCTGGCTGGACAACGTGTTCATCGAGCGTCTGTGGCGGTCGCTGAAATACGAATGCGTCTACCTGTACGCGTTCGAGACCGGATCAGAGCTGAGGGCCGGGCTTGGCAGATGGATCGCCCATTATAACGAAAGGCGTCCGCATACGGCGCTGGCTGGACGAACGCCCGATGAGGCGTATCATGACGTGCCGACGCCATCTGGTCCGGGGTTAACCCCGGACCAGATGGCCAACAGCAACGCCGTCAGAAGGGCGGCATAACAACAACCGGGTATAGCTTATCAAGCCCGCAAAACTGTCCGAACGGACGGGACCACCTCACCGCACCGGGCATTGCCAGAACGGTCGAGGCGGCGAAAACCTGCCAGCGCATCCCGCGCGATCCAGACTATGCCGCCTGCGTCAGGCCGGCGCCTTCTGGCTGGACCAGGTCTCGATTGCGCCAAAGGCGTCGGAGAAATGGCTCATGTCGTAATTGATCGTGACCGTGCCGCCGCCCTGCGCGGGCACGCGGCTGACGCGGATATGGCCGGCCTTGCCCGCCTTCAGTGCCGTGATCATGGCCGGCGTCGCCTGCAGCGTCGACAGGCAGCCCGATGCGTTGCACACCAGATAGGGCAGGCTGACCGGCTTGCCGTTATCCATCGACAGGGTCGCAGGCTTCGTGAGGTCGAAGCCCAGCGGGGTCATGATGCTCAGTTCGTAGGGACGCGCGGTAATCGCCATTTTGTCGGTCGCGGCCCGGGCGACGATCACCATGCCCAGCGGCACGGCCTTGCCCTGCTGCTGCATGCTCAGCTGCTGGGCCGCCACGCACAGCGAAGCCGCGCGCGTCGCGGGCGCATAGGTGCAGTTGGCCTGCCAGGCGCCAAAAGTCTGCTGCGTGGTGATCGGCGAAGGCTGGGCCGGGGCCTGCGGAGAAGTGGATGCCCCTTTTGTGGGCGATGGCGCGGTAGACGGGGCTGCTGCCGTTCCTGCAGCATGGGACACGCCCGTCAGGACGGCAGAAAAAAGAAAGGCGCAAGCCACGGTCCTGAACTGCATCAGTACTCCCCTGAACGGTCAGCCTGACCGGCACCCCGCGTCAGTCATGATTTTGATGGAATGTCGCCTTGAAAACGACATATTTCGTTATTTACAGATACAGTTCGACATCGAATGCAGCAATAAAATAATTCTTTCAACCCTCGGTTGAATAATGACACGTTCCATACATTTTATAAGAAAATCCCTTGATATAATCAGGGAGACCATCCGGTATCCGTTCTATATCATTATATGTAATAACATTTATTTACTTGGTAAATAAATACTCGGTCCTGTTGATGGACGCACAAAAGGCCCCACGGAAAACCAGAACCTCTACCCGAGCATGCCTTCCGAATGACCTGCCACCGATAGACCAGAGAGTCAGCATGCCGCGACCGTAGCCCATCATCCTTTCCTCTCATGCCCCGGAAGGTAACGCAACACGCATCCACGACACAGGCAGGCCCTGGGCGGGTGGTGCTGGCAGACAGCATATGGTATTTTGGAAAAGGCGCGTAGAAACGCCTTTTCCAAAAGGGCGGCCTCCTTGTCGGGTGGCCTGCCCAATACAACACCCGGACTATGTCCAGCGGTGAACGGGGAAACCTGTCCGCCGTAGCGGAAATAGGCAGGGCGTGCTTTTGCCCTTTTGGAACACGTTTCTACCCGCCCGACGCCAGGGCGGGCAGGAGGCGTGTGCCTGATTGCCCTCCTTCCCGGCTGTCGTCACAGGACAGGCGTGAAAAAAGGACGGACAGATGGCAGTTTCAATAACAAAGCAGGCCCGTGACCGCGCGGTCATGGAAACAGACACCATGACCGTAGCCCTCCTGCGCGAATACGGGCTGCCAGGCGCCAGGGAACGCGCGCGGTATCACGTTGGCCGCTGCGTCGAGGCCAGCCTCGTAGATGACGCCGCCTCCTGGATGCGTGTCACCAACTACCTCGAAAACCTGGCATCCTTAGACCATGCACACGCAGGCCCCCGCACACCTTCCGGGCCAAGCGTGCCATATCATCCACGCTCGGGACTAAACTCCTAACACCGTACATTCAGTGGAAATTCCGCGCCTTCACAATGATATTTTCGAAAGACCTGCCCTGATCGAAGTCTGGAGGTATCTGCGACGACCGGTTCCCCACATCGGCCAGCAGATGGGAAAGATCCACAATCTCACGTGTCACGAGATGCACCACCTCCCCTTCCTTCTGCAGTCGCCCCACAACCCCCAGCATCTGTCCTGACAGGACCATCCGGCGGAAACGTTCAAAAATATCGGGCCAGATAATCACGTTGATCGCCGCCGTTTCGTCCTCCAACGTCATGAACACCACGCCCTCGGCCGAACCGGGCCGCTGGCGGACCAGTACCAGCCCAGCCACCGACAGGCTGCTCCTGGCCCTTGCCTCGAACGCCTGCCGACACGTCACCATTCCACGCTCGATAAGGTCGGCACGCAGGAAGGCCAGGGGATGATCCCGCAGGGTCAGGCCGGTGTGGTTGTAATCGCGCGCGACCTCGGCCCCGTCCCGCATGGGCTGGAGCAGCACATCAGGTTCTTCCGCCTCACGCACGACGGCGGCTGCGGCAAACAGCGGCAGAGGTTCGTCACGTAATGCCTTGATGGCCCACAGCGCCTCGCGCCGGGCCAGGCCCAGCCCCGGCCGGAAAGCGTCCGCCTCGGCCAGATGGGTCAGGGCCACCCCCTTCACCCCTGCCCTACGCCACAAATCGTCGACCGAGACAAAGGATCGGTCGCCCCGAGCCGCTACGATGCGGGCCGCATCTTCATTGGCCAGCCCTTTCACCAGCTTCATGCCCAGGCGGACGGCAAACAGCCCGTCATCCCGCTCCGGGCCTTCGAGCGTGCTGTCCCAGCGCGAAGCGTTGATGCAGATCGGCCGGATCTCGACCCCATGCTCGCGCGCGTCGCGCACAAGCTGTGCGGGCGCATAAAAGCCCATGGGCTGGCTGTTCAGGAGTGCTGCCAGAAACACATCCGGATGGGTGCATTTCATCCAGGATGACGAATAGGCCAGAATGGCGAAGCTGGCGGCATGGCTTTCGGGAAAGCCGTAACTGCCAAACCCCTCAAGCTGCTGGAAGATGCGCTCGGCAAAGGTCTCGGGATAACCGCGCGCCGTCATCCCCTCGATCAGGCGCGTGCGGAAGCGCGAGACGGTGCCGGTATTCTTGAAGGTGGCCATGGCGCGGCGCAACTGGTCGGCCTCGGATGCCGAAAACCCGGCACAGACCATGGCCACCTGCATCACCTGTTCCTGGAATAGCGGAATGCCCAGCGTCTTCCTGAGCACCTTTTCGAGTTCCGGCGTCGGGTAGACTGCCTTTTCCTGCCCGGCCCGCCGGCGCAGATAGGGATGCACCATGTCGCCCTGAATGGGGCCGGGCCGGACGATGGCGACCTCGATCACCAGATCATAGAACACCCGGGGCCTGAGACGTGGCAGCATGGACATCTGCGCGCGGCTCTCGATCTGGAACACCCCGATCGTGTCGGCCTTCCGGATCATGGCGTAAGTCCGGGGATCCTCGGCCGGGATGGTCTGCAGCGTGTAATGCTGCCCCTTGTGTTCGGCCAGAAGGTCCAGCCCCTTCTTCATGCAGGTCAGCATGCCCAGCGCCAGCACATCGACCTTCATGAATTTCAGGACGTCGATATCGTCCTTGTCCCATTCGATGATCTGGCGAGCGTCCATGGCCGCCGGTTCGATCGGTACCAGTTCATCCAGCCGGTCACGGGTCAGGACAAACCCGCCGGGATGCTGCGACAGGTGGCGCGGCACGCCGATCAGGCAGCGGGCCAGATCCAGCGTCAGCCGGATGCGCCGGTCGGACATATCGATCCCCGTCTCATTCAGCGCGTCCTCATCCAGCTTCCGCCCCCAGCCCCAGATCTGGCCGGACAGGGTGCGGATCAAGTCTTCGGGCAGGCCCATGACCTTGCCGACATCGCGTAGCGCGCCCTTGGCGCGATAACGTGTGACTACAGCTGTAAGGGCAGCGTGGTTGCGGCCATAATGACCATAAATCCACTGGATCACCTGCTCCCGGCGCGCGTGTTCGAAATCCACGTCGATATCCGGTGGCTCACGGCGCTCTTCGGAGACGAACCGCTCGAAGAGCAGCGACGTCCGTGCCGGATCGATGGCGGTAATGCCCAGCACGTAGCAGACAGCGGAATTGGCCGCTGATCCCCGCCCCTGGCACAGGATGCCCTGCGATCGGGCATGGCGGACGATGCTGTGGACGGTAAGGAAATACGGGGCATAATCCATGCGCCCGATCAGGGCGAGTTCATGGCTGAGGGTTTTCCTGACCTCGGGCGGAATCCCTTCGGGATAGGCCGTTGCCGCCCCTTCCCAGGTCAGGGCTTCGAGCGCCTGCTGCGGCGTCTGGCCCGGGACGGAGACCTCGTCGGGATACTGGTAGGCCAGGTCATCAAGGCTGAAGCGGCATCGGGCCACGATCTCCATGGGCCGGGCCATCGCTTCGGGATAGCGGCTGAACAGCCGGGCCATTTCCGCGGGCGGCTTGAGGTAGCGGTCCGCATGGCGCTCACGGGCAAAGCCGGCCTCGTCGATGGTGGTGTGGTTGCGGATGCAGGTCACCACATCCTGCAGGATGCGCCGGTCATGGGTGTGGAACAGCACGTCATTGGTCACGACCGCTGGCACCCGCGCCTGATGGGCCAAGTTCGCCAGTTCATACAGCCGCATCTGGTCATTGGGCCGACGCCGCAGGGTCAGCGCCATATAGGCCCGGTCGACAAAGGCGTCCTTCAGCTTGCGAAGCTGCAGGGCGCAGGCATCATCCGCCGTATCCGGGAGCAGGATGACAAGGAGGCCCTCGCCCCATGTGACCAGATCCTCCCAGAGCAGATGGCATTTCCCCTTCCCGGCCCGGGCCTTGCCAAGGGTGAGCAATCGGCACAATCGGCCATAAGCGCCCCGATCCGTCGGGTAGACCAGCACTGGCGCAAAATCGGCGAGGTCGAGACGGCAGCCCACGACCAGGCGGATGCCGGTTTCTTTCGCGGCAACATGGGCCTGCACCATGCCTGCCAGCGAATTGCGGTCGCAGATCCCCAGCGCTTCAATGCCAAGGGCCTTTGCCTGCTCGAACAGTTCAATCGGTGAGGATGCGCCGCGCAGGAACGAGAAATAACTCGTCACCTGCAGTTCGGCGTATGGCATGCTCATTCAAAGAGACCATGCAGGAACCAGCCCTGCGAACCGGTCTCTCCATGTTCGCCATCCCCTGTCCGGTAAACCCAGAATGTTTCCCCGCTGGTGTCTTCCACCCGGAAATAGTCCCGCACGGTGGTCAGTTCGGCATCCCCTTTCCACCATTCGCCAAAGACCCGCTCAGGGCCATCTGCGCATCTGATCCGGCGGCGGATGCCGCGCCAGATGAAGAAGACCGGCGGATGGTCGGGCAGCACCGCCATGGTCTGGATCGGCTCGGGACGGGGCAGCAGGCGCGTGGGGCGTGGCCAGTGATCCGGCCACTCCTTTCCGTCCTCGGCTGCAAGGGCGGGCACGCGGCAGACAGCCCGTTCGGGCACGTCGCTTTCCACTGGGGCAAAGCGATACAGGGCCTGCGTGCCGACGCGGTTGGCCAGGGTATCGATCAGGTCGGAGACGTCGGCCTCTTCTTCTTCGATCAGGGTGGACACACCCTGGCGATGCAGGATCGGCTCGGCCAGCGAAGCCGTCAGCACCATGCGCTCGATCCCGAAGCCCGGATCGATGGTCTCGATCCTGTCACAGAGCAGACGGGTCAGGCGTCTGACGTCCCGCACCGGCATGGCCGTTGCCACGCGCACGGCCTCGGTGTGGCTGTCCACCCGGTGCAGCAGCAGGTCGAGGCGGCGCACGCCCTGTTCGCGTTCCTCCAGCCCGGCGCACAGGGGCGGCACGAGTTTGGTGATGTAGCGGGCTATGGTCTCGGCGGCACTGATCGGTTCGGCAAAGTTCCGGCTGACCTGCACCGGTGCCTGCAGCCGGACCGGGACAATGGCTTCCGCCTGCCGCCCGAAAGCCTGGTCCAGCCTGCGGGCGACATCCGGGCCGAAGCGCAGGGCCAGCGGTGCGCGCGGCATACCGGCCAGCGGGCCGATGCGTGACACACCCAGCCCATGGAGGCCATCAATGATATCCGCTGGCAGGCGCAGGGCCTCGATGGGCAGGTCGGCAATCGCTGCCGCCGTCTCACCGGGCGGCACGAGGGTGATGCGTCCCCGGCCATAGCGGGCCAGCGCATGGGCCGCACCCCATGTATCGGCAATCGCGGCCCGGGCCGTAATCCCGGACTCCTTCAGGCGTGTGACCATGTTCTCCAGCATGACGGCCTCGCCCCCATGCAGGTGATCGGCACCGGTCGTATCCAGCACGATGCCGTCCGGCGGATCAGGAGCCACGATGGGGGCGATGCGGTGCTGGAACCACAGCGACAGCCGCTCCAGTCCTGCCCGGTCACCGTCCGGGTCGGCGTCCATGATGAGCAGATCGGGATGGAGCGCCTGCGCTTTCGCGACAGGCGTGCCCGGACGCAGGCCCAACCTACGGGCAGCGAGATCGACCGACAGCACGACCCGTCGCCGCCCTTCCCGTCCGACGAGTGCCAGTGGGCGGTCAGGCGCGGGCGCGTCGGTGCCCAGCCGCTTCCTGAGCCGGTCTGTCGGCCAGAGCGGCAGGTAGAGCGAGACGACACGGTGCCAGTCTCCCTTTGGCATCACAGGCCTCCACTTCGAAATCGGCGCATTCGCCCGCGCGGGCACGGATGAGTTCCAGCAGCCAGCGGGACCGGCCGACGCCGGGCACTGGCAGCGGCATGGATGGGAGGACCGAGACGCGCCACCGCGTAACCGAAGCCGTGGGCTGGCCAAAATCGGCCGCATCCGTCTGTCGCCGCCAGCGCCGTATGGCGATGCCCAGAGCACCGGATGTCTCGGCCGCCAGCTGCAGGCGGCGTGACGCTGTCATGGACAGGCGGGCCACCTCGGCCACGACCGCGCCCAGTCCCTGATGGCGCAGTGCTTCCTCGAAACAGGCCAGGACATCGACGTCAGAACTGGCCGCGACGTAAATGGTCCGTCGCGCCGACAGCCCGACCTGCTGCAGGGCCGGGGCATACAGGTCCTGGCGGGTGGCGATCCACAGCACCTTTCCCCGTGTCCGGGCAGCGATCCCGGCGGAAAACAGCCCGGATGCTGCTGCATTCAGGGCGTCATGGCCACCGCCTGCCACCTCATGCAGCGCGCCCAGCGCCAGTCCGCCATCCGGCAGGCGACCGTCAATCTCGGGCATGCCGAAGGGCAGCACGCCCCGCCTGCGCCGGCCCTGGCCTTCGAGGAGGCTGACCTGTGCTCTCAGCGCCTCCAGCGCGGGACGGGGTTCAGGTGCGGGCATGAGATCGGACAGTCCATTCGGGTGTTTCTGGCACGGAATCAGTGATTGTGTTCGTTATTTGTTCTGGTGCGGTGACGAATGTCAACCCATCCTGGAAAAACGGCTGTGATCCGGACGCGGGTACAGGCCTGCCAGCCGATCCAGGCTTGATGAAAACTGTCTGCATTGCAGGGGTTTATCAGGAACAGTCCAGCCGTCCCCGTCCTGCAGGGTGGATACCGTCCGGCAGGACACCCATATCCGGACTCGCGAAAGGAAGGCGTGATGTGCAACCTCTATGCGATGACCAGCAGCCAGCAGGCGATCCGGGAGGCAGCCAGGGTCATGACCGACCGCACAGGCAATCTCCGGCCCCTGCCCGAGATCTGGCCCAACACCATGGCGCCCATCGTGCGGAACGTGCCGGATGGTCGCGAACTGGTCATGGCGCGCTGGGGCATGCCGACCCCACCGGGATACCTGAAAGGCCACAGGGTCGATCGGGGTGTGACCAATATCCGCAATCCCACCTCGACCTGGTGGAAGCGATGGGAAGGTGTGGCGCATCGCTGCCTGGTACCGCTCACGGCCTTTTCCGAACCGGAGCGTCTGCCGGATGGGACCAGCAGGCCCGTCTGGTTTGCCCGGAGTGATGGGGAACCGCTGGCTTTCTTTGCAGGGATCTGGTGCCAGTGGACGTCGGTGCGGAAACTGGCCGATGGCGAAACGACGGATGACCTGTTCGGCTTCCTGACCACCACCGCCAATCGGGAAGTCGGTGCCATTCACCCGAAAGCCATGCCGGTCATCCTGACCCGGTCGGAAGAACTGGATCTGTGGATGAAGGCGCCCCTGGACGATACGCTGCAACTACAGCACCCCCTGCCCGACAATACCCTAAAGATGGCACATGCTCCCCGGTAGGAGGCGATTATGTGGGGGAAAGAGGTATGTCGACTTAATTGTGGGAGGTAGTTCTTCTTCGGAATTTATAATCTCCATAATGGCTACTTCCTTCAGCGGCACAGCCTTCCAGCAACGCTGTCGAATTGCCGGTCATAGCCATTGAGTTGAAGTTCTCTCAGGACATAGTCGATGAGCGAAGAGGCGTAGTGCGGTTCATGGTCGTCGTGCTCGCTAATCGGGATACTCCGTCAGTTCGACCGCGACCCTCTCGGTTCTATTTTCCTTCGGCGCCAATTCGGTCCCGTTGACACCGGTTTTAGTATCGCTATATTCAGAACTAACAAGACCGGTTCTGGAGCCACTATGTCCAATCGTACCGTAACAACAGCGCGGGCGGCCGAGATTGTCGGTGTTGGATACGAAGGATTGCGCTCTTATCTGAAGCGGGGACTGGGCGGCCGTGCAGGAATGTTACCCGGGTTTCACAAGCCGGACACCGACACTCACGACGATCCCAACCCGCGTGCGAAGTGGAAGCGTTTCAGTATTCCCGACCTTTGCCTGTTTCGGATGGCGAAGCTCCTGATCGACGCGGGCTTCACCTTTGAGGCCGCGAATTCCGTCGTATCCCGACAGGACCGGTGGTCCGCCTTCGCCCACGATCGGAAACCTGTTCCTCGGTTAATAGCGATCTGGCCGCCGTACGGCGACCACATCATCTACGAACCCGACCAGATGAAACTCCTGAAGAAGACGCTTGAGGAAGCACCCGAAATCGTGACACTGATCAATCTCGGCGAAGTGCATGCCCATGTCCTGGCTGCACTTGGGAGCGAAGGCAGCCCGCAGCCCGACGCCGAGCAATCGGCGGCATGAGCGGCGTGACACACATCCAGATTACTGTTCGTCGCCACCTGACTGACGTGCTGGCGTCGCCAATGTGGAACCCGACGATGGGAACGTTCGCATCGCTCGGCTGCATGACATGCGGCTACCTAATCCGTAAGCGCATGCCGCAAGGGAAATCTGAGGTGGTCCCGTCCGTTCGGACAGTTTTGCGGGCTTGATAAGCTATACCCGGTTGTTGTTATGCCGCCCTTCTGACGGCGTTGCTGTTGGCCATCTGGTCCGGGGTTAACCCCGGACCAGATGGCGTCGGCACGTCATGATACGCCTCATCGGGCGTTCGTCCAGCCAGCGCCGTATGCGGACGCCTTTCGTTATAATGGGCGATCCATCTGCCAAGCCCGGCCCTCAGCTCTGATCCGGTCTCGAACGCGTACAGGTAGACGCATTCGTATTTCAGCGACCGCCACAGACGCTCGATGAACACGTTGTCCAGCCAGCGACCGCGCCCATCCATGCTGATGCGGATCTGACGCTCTTCCAGTATCCCGCTGAAACGGGGTGTCGTAAATTGCGACCCCTGGTCAGTATTGAAAATGTCCGGGGCGCCATAGCGCATGAGGGCATCCTGTAGCGCCTCGATACAGAACTCCACGTCCATCGTGTTCGACAGACGCCAGGACAGGACCTTGCGCGTGAACCAGTCCATGATCGCCACGAGATAGAGAAATCCCCGTTTCATGGGAATATATGTGATATCGGAACACCAGACCTGGTCAGGCCGATTGATGACCAGATCCCGTAGCAGATATGGATATTTCCGATGCTCCGGATGGGGCACGGTCGTGCGCGGCTTCTGGTAGATCGCCCGCAGGCCCATGATCGCCATGAGCCGCCGGACCCGCTTGCGGCCCACTTCATGTCCCTGGCGGCGCAGATGCCATGTCATCTGCCGTGAGCCATAATACGGCGTTTCCAGGAACTGGGCGTCGATCAGCCGCATCAGCTCCAGATTGGCTTCGCTCTGTGGCACAGGCCGATAGTAGACGCCCGACCGGTTGAGTTGCAGCAGCGTGCATTGCCGGATTATCGGCAGGCATGCTCTCTTCGGGTCAATCATCTGCCGCCTCTGATCACGCCCAACCGAGCAGAGGCATCGCGTAAAAAATCCCGTTCCACGAGAAGTTCGCCTATCTTCGCGTGCAGTTTCTCCACGTCAGCTGGGCTGACCGGGGGCTCAGCCACCGTCTTCCCGGAAAAGGTCGCCGCCATCCCCTCGATCGCCTGCCGTTTCCACTGGGCGATCATCGTCTGATGTACCCCATGTTTCGAAGCCAGTTCCGCCAGCGTCAGTTCCCCACGGATCGCCTCCAGCGCAACCCGTGACTTGAACTCTGCCGCATACCTCTTCCGCGTAACCTTGCCCATAAAACCCGTCCTCGTTCAGGCCAGATGATAGCTTATCGCCCTGTCCGAAAAATGGGGACCACCTCTATCTGTGGTCGATGCGAAGTGCTTCGAATGTGGCGCGACCTACAAGTTGAGCGATGCCGGAAAGGGCAAGGCGCGTTTCGAGCCGCACCAAGTTGAGGTCAAGTGCGCCAACCCGGAATGCAAGACGTCGATCTTCGCGTGGGGAAGCGAGATCGAGAACGGCAGGGGCTGGAAGTGCAAGGTCTGCGGCGGCAAGAACGACATCAAACTCATGATCCAGCACCATCCGGCGACCGCCTTTGAAGCCACCAACCCCGCAGGAGGCGCGCATGATCCGGATTGATGTTCACCACCTTCTGGCCTCGCTCACCTATCTGGCCGGATCGCACAAGCATTTGGTCATGATGCGGCGGCAACTCATCGAGAATGGAGGCATGGGCCAAATGGAGTTCCAGCGCTTCGTGGAGATGGGCGAGTGCGGCCGTCGGCTCGCTGCCATTGCGGACGGCTTGGACATGCCCGCCAGCCGGGCGAGCGCCGGTCGACTGTTGCAGAACCTTGACAAGGTCGCACCGTTTTTCATCGCCCTGACACCCGATCGATTGAGTCTCGTCGCTGATGCGATAGCGATCCTGACTTCGGCCTTTCAGGATGAGATGGAGGCCCGATTGCTGTTTGCCTTTCCGGCCTCCAGCGCGCGATATTTCTCCACGGACCCTCTTTTCGGTGAACTGGTTGAGGATACTTTCTCGGATGTCGCCTATGATATCGCCGAGGCTGGCAAGTGCCGGGCGTTGGGGCGCTGGACGGCCACGGTCATGCACCTGATGCGCGTGCTCGAGTCGGGGCTGGCCGCGTTGGCCAAGCATCTGGATGTGCCGTCGGGTGAGAACTGGAACAGCGTCCTCGGCGCGATCGAGGACAAGCTTCGCGAAGTCCGACGAAAGGTCGACGGTCGGGATGAGGAGCAATGGGCGTCCGAAGCGGGCGTCCATCTACGTTTCATCAAGAACGCCTGGCGCAATCACGCAATGCACCCGCTTGAGCGGTACAATGAAGAGCGTGCGGTCCAGATCTTCGAGAATACACGTTCGTTCATGCAGCACCTTGCCGGCAAGCTGGCAATGAGCTCGGTCGAGCCGTTTCCCGACGCGGGGCTGGCGAAATGAGACCATCGGAGGCGACGATCAAAAGGCTCTTCGCGATGTCGGGGAACCTCTGCGCCTTTCCAAGGTGCACCTTGCCCATTGTAGAAGCCGTGGGAACGATCACCGGCGAAATATGCCATATCCGCGCGAGAAATGAGGGCGGCCCCCGCTTCGACGTCACGCAGAGCGAGGACGAACGGCAGAGCTTCGCCAATCTAGTTCTGCTGTGCCGCCGGCACCATAAAATGGTGGACGCTGAACCCGACGTGTATTCGGCAGAGGCGCTTAAGGAGATCAAGCGGCTTCGAGAGGAGGAAATGGGGCGGCCCGAAGAGGCTACCGATGCCTTCTACGCAAAGATACTCCTCAGCGACCTTCGGCGTATCGAGGTGACCAACAATAGCGGCAATGTTGTCATTGACAGTCCCGGCACCATCATAGCTGCAACCCTCCACGTGAAGAGTGCCTGTAAAACGGTAAAAATACAGCCGGCAGTTGGCACCATAGGGGCCGATTTGAAAGCAAGTCGGTATATTCAGTACCTGATCAATCGCTATAATAAATTCGCAAGCGCCGATAAATCGCGCGACACAAAATTCAGCTATGGCGCTATTACGAAGAATATTGAAGCAAACTTCAGGGGATCCTGGAGAATGCTGGCGATTGAGGATTTCGACGCCCTCTGCGCCTATCTTCAACGGAGGATCAGCCGAACACGCATAGCAAAGGCAAACGCGGCTAAAGGGCTAAGGGCTTTTTCCAGCTTCGAGGACTACACCCAAACAGTCGGTTGAGCGATGGTTCGGCATGACTACGGCGTGTCGTCAGTTAAGCCCCGAGTGCGATACATGAGGGTTGTACTTTCTGGCGCTTTATGATGTCTGTTTTCCCGGTTTTGAGGGAGACAGACGAATGCGACGTTATGGTTTGCGCGACGACCAATGGAAGAGAATAAAGGACCTTCTCCCGGGTCGTGAAGGTCATATCGGCGGCACGGCTGCGGACACCCGTCTATTCATAGAGGCGGAACTGTATCGCTATCACGCAGGCATTCCATGGCATGATCTTCCAGGTAAGCATCCGGTAGAAGCCGCCTTGTAGACAGACAGGACCGGATATTTTCTTCTATGCATGGACGATTTTATCGAGAATGAACACAAGACGGTCGCAGCGAATGTCCGGAGAAACCATGCAGCAATCGAGATTGTGGGAGAACGCCGACGGGCCTACACGCCGGCCTTTCGCTCCCGGGTTGTAAAAGCCTCTTTCGAAAGCGGACTCTCCATTCGTGAAGTGGCCCGCCAGCATGGGATCCATGTCAGTCTTCTCTATCGCTGCCGGCAGGAATGCCGTCGGCGCAGTAGACGGCCTGAAGAAGGACCCCTTGTGCCTGTCAGACTGGCAGAACCGGTTGCGCAGGAAGGTCAGGCGCCAGGCCAGACGGAAATTACATTCCGCGATGGCAGCATCCTGCGTTTTGGTCACGATATTCCACCCGAGAGGGTTGAACGCCTGATCATGCTGCTGCGGCCATGATCCCGGTTCCTTCCGGTGTCCAGGTCTGGCTGGCAACAGGTGCGACTGAACTGACCCGGGTTTTTTCATCAGGAATTGACCCAGCCAGCTGCTATTTCAGGCATAGTCGGGCGGGCGGTCAAGAAGAGGATCTGTCCTTTCTGTTTTTTGACGCGGCGGTGCTGGCGCGGAACCTGTAGCTGTCATTTCCTGTCTCGAGGATATGACAGTGATGGGTCAGCCGATCGAGGAGCGCCGTTGTCATCTTCGGGTCACCAAAGACGTCTCCCCATTCACTGAAGCTCAGATTGGTCGTGATGATGACACTGGTGCGCTCGTAGAGACGGCTGAGCAGATGGAACAGCAGGACGCCGCCAGACGCGCTGAAGGGGAGATAACCGAGTTCATCAAGAATCACGAGATCCAGGCGGAGCAGCCTGTCGGCAATCTGCCCGGCCCGGTTGGCGGTCTTTTCCTGTTCGAGCGCATTGACCAGGTCGACCGTTGACCAGAAGCGCGTCTGGACTTGTAACGGTTTTGCGCCGGTCAGGCAGTGATTATGCCACTCTTGCTTCAAAAGCGAGAGGGCTGACCGCCAGATAATGCCGCCAGTCATACACCGTGCGGCCTGGCACACCATGCGAACGTATGATGATCCGGTCATGCACGCACAGAACCTGCCCTTCGGCGATAATGCGCAGCCTGTCGGGATAAACCCGCAGGCTGACCGGACGATTGGCAAAGGAGGCCAGAACGCTGTAGCGGTTGCCTTCGAACTGGATCAGGCAGGTTGGTGAGACGCACTTGGTCTGTTCGACAAACCCGTCAAAGGGACGCCCCGGCAGCATGAGGTCCCCGGGCTGGAAGCACAGGGGCACGAAAACACCCGGACCCGTTGTCTGTCGTGCCTGGTGCTGTTCGTGTTTCCACTGCCGGATGAAAGCGGCCACCCGTCCGTAGGATCCATCATAACCAAGTGCCACAAGGTCTTCATGCAGTCGTCGCGCTGTGTGCCGGTTCTTGCGGGATCGGGCGGCTTCCAGGACCAGCCATCCCCTCAGCCTGTCAGCAAACGGGTCCAGTCGGCCGGGACGTTCGGGAACTTGGAACCGCAGTTCAATACTCTCCGCCCGGAGATATTTCCGGATCGTATTGCGTGACAGTCCCGTCCGGCGTTCGATCTCGCGGATCGGAAGATGATCCCGGCAGTGCCACCGACGGATCACATTCAGAAGCTCCATGTCAATCACTCCTCAAACCCCAGCAGATGCTGCCGGGCAGTGCGAAGGCATAGGTCAATTCTCGATGAAAATTTCCGCCCTACCCGAGTCAGTTCTGAGTGAAAATCAACAACACACTCCCTCCCCGGATCCTGGGCGCTGGCGAACCAATACAAGTCCAGCGACTTCCGCACGCTTCCCGTCACGCGATGCCATGGCAACCCCACAAGGCACGACCTTCCGCGACGGCGCTCCCGTTCTGCGCTCGCTCCAGACATGAGGCATCGATGGACTTGAAATAAAATACTCAGAAGCGTAGAAATAGTTAGCGGGCTATATCAGGATAATTAAAAAATACGAGGAATTTATGTCAAATTTTTATAAAGACATAACGAAAATGTCTGAATTATCTCTTAAATCTCAGCATAAAGCAATTTTTGATTGTTTGAATATTGATGATTCATTGGCTGCCAGTGGAAAAGATACGAAATATGGGGTTCGAATTCATCAAGACTGGAAAGAACAGAAAGATGAAATCGAATCTGAGTTAACTCGGCGAGGAATTTCATATACGCCGATCACCATCTAGGGCCTGTTAGGCCTTGAATAACAGAACGGACTGCATAGCCGTTTATGATGAGCATGATGCAGTCTGTCTTTTCTGATCAGGCCTGATCTGTATGGGAGCCGCTGATCGAGGAAGTCCGGCCCAAGGGCAAGACCCCACGGAGGAATCGTCGGCGGACGATTTCCGCAATTTTCCGGCGTCACCAGAACGGCACGAGATGGCGCGCTCTGCCATCTGCGTTTGCTCCCTGATGGATTGCCGCACAGTTGTTCATTCGATGGTCGAAGCTCGGTATATGGCAGCGCCTCTTTGAAAAGGTCAAAGACAAGGATCAGGCTCGCGGCATGGTCTTTCTCGATGGCACGACGATCCGTGCCCATCACAAGGCAGTCGGGACAGCTAAAAAAGGGGGCACGGAGAACGCCGAAAGGATCGTGAAGCTCTTGGCCACTCACGTGGAGGACTTGGCACCAAGGTCTGCGTAGCTGCGGACGGTCAACCCAACGATCTATGTCGTCTGCGATCGTGGTTACGCCTCACACAAATTCCGTGAGTATCTTTGGAGCCGGAGATCTTACCCTGTCATCCCGCCAAGAAGGATGATCCAGAAGTCACCTGTCCAAAATGGGCATACAGGCACCGGCATCTGGTCGAAAACCTGTGGGCAAGGCTCAAGGAATGGCGGGCCGAGGCAGATCAGCCTGACTGATCCCGATAGCCGCCTCATGCTGCGCTCGGACGCCCATGGATTCCGGCAGGCTTACAACACCCCGGCCGTGGCCTGCGCCGAAGGCAGCCAACTAATCGTGACAATGGGCGCTGTTGCCACGTCAGCGGACGCGCCATCCTTTGCCGATATGGTAATGTCGATGGAAGACACAATCGGTCTCCTATTAGAACTGGATACGTGTTCGCGTTGATGACTTTTTGTATATATGCAAGCCACTAGTTTAACTGCTCCGTGAGTTGTTACTTATTTTCAGGATAATTTCAGGGTATAAATTCTCAATGAAGACATGCATCTATTGTGGTCTCGACAAACAAGATAACGATTTTTCCGACGAGCATATCTGGCCTGATGCATTGGGCGGCGATTTCCTGCCGACGTTTTGGCGGACAGATCATGTTTGTGGCGCCTGCAACAACATGTCCGGTGTGTTTGTAGACGGTGCCTTCATCAAGAGTTTTTTCGTCACTAGCGCGCGCTCTCACGATGCGCTTGACTATCTCAATCCCGAGAAGCCAACGGGTATATTGCCGTTGAGTTATCTCGGTGTAATCCAAAATATCCCTGTGCAGGACGGCGAGGTCGCAGATTTCTGGGTCTGCGCGCCGGGCGCAAACATTATTCACTTCCGAAAGGCGAGCGAGGAAGTCACGTGGAACGCCTACGCCGGAGGCGACCCACGTCGCCAGTCGAAGCGGTCGAAGGCTGGGCGGGTTATTGTCGCCTTAACTTCGGCGGAGCCCTACTGGATCGACACGGCCCTGTCGTCTGTGAAGCATCATTTCTCAAAGGCCGACAAGTTTGTGACGAACCTTGAACTGCCAAGGAAGGCAAAGCATTTCAGGAATCTGGACGCAACTGACTTGCAGCAAGCTGCCGATCTCCAGTTCATCAAAGCATTTGAGGCTAACACAGTTCGCGGGAAAGGGCTCCACAATCATATTGCCATCGCATTGGGAGCCGACAGCCGGTTCATGGCCAAACTTGCTTTGGCCATCGGGTACAAACTGTTTGGCGTGCGGTTCCTAAAGTCGCCTTCTGGCCTCAACCTTCGAAAGGCGTTTCGAGAAGCAAACCCAGAAAAACGTAAGCAAATTCCCATCCGGGGCTCTGGATTTCTTACTAGCGGGGACCATAATGATATTGGGCACATGTTGCGTTGGCCGGGCGGGTGGTGCCTACTCTTGCTGCGGCTTTCAGATAGGCTTTCACTTGTTGTGCAGCCACCCTCCGGTCGCAGCCTGATAATTCAGATTACGGATGATCCAGAATTCTTCGATAAGCTAGGGGCGGAATACCGCGATGGGGTAGCATGGTTGACGGTGCCTCCAGTCGCTAAGGCCGTAGGGCCTATCTCGCTCCCAGAGTATTTAGCACATCAGCACGGGCCGCATGCGCATCCTGAGCTTCGCAATCTCGAAGCGCTCCGGAATCAGCGCGACCGGCTTCCCCCGACTGGCATCCCGAAGAAACCGAAGACTTAAATAAAGCTCTGCTTAGGCTCGGGACTCATTGATTTAATTGCGGAAATCTGTTTTAGGCATCTGTGATGAGACTGGAGATAAGCGATCTGAATGGCCCCTAGTTTTCTACACGCCTTGAGCATTCAAAATCTGCTGTTGTTCGAACTGCACGGGTGAACTCATCACTGAAATTGGAGTTCCCCATCAACGCCTCCTGTCCTCATTTTTAGGAGCCTGGGCATCCAGAAATCTAGGGGCTATTCAGCCTTTACCATGGACCATTCCCTTTGAGGTATGATCCATTCTTTCTCGGCCTGGCTCAAGGCCAGAAAGAGGAGCTTAACCGCCGCGTCGTCATTGGGGGGAATGCCCTCTGGCCCGGACGGCCCGCCTGAGCCTGGCGTTCAGCGCTTCTATGGCATTGGTCGTATAGACCAGTTTCCGGACGTCGGCAGGGAAGAGTAGAAAGGAATGACCTCCCCCCATGCCCCCTCCCAGGACTGGACGATCGCTGCATATTTCCGGCCCCAGGGGCTTTCGGCAAAGGCGGCCAGAGCGGTTTTTCCTGTCTCGGCATCCACCGCCCGGTAGATATCCTTCAAAGCCGTGACCACGGATTTGCGGTCTTTCCAGGCAACGAAATCCAGCGAATGGCCCAGCAGATGAACGATGCAGATCTGCGCTAGGGTTTTGGGGAAGACGGTGCGGATGGCGCGGGGAAAGCCCTTGAGTCTGTCAACCACGGCCAGTAGGACACCCTCGACGCCACGATGGCGTAGCTCGTTCATGACACGGAGCCAGAATTTGGCGCCCTCTTTCTGCTCGATCCGCAGGCCGAGGACCTCCTTCGTGCCGTCGGCGCGTACCTCCAGGGCGATATGCACAGAGGTGGTCCCCATTTTTCGGACAGGGCGATAAGCTATCATCTGGCCTGAACGAGGACGGGTTTTATGGGCAAGGTTACGCGGAAGAGGTATGCGGCAGAGTTCAAGTCACGGGTTGCGCTGGAGGCGATCCGTGGGGAACTGACGCTGGCGGAACTGGCTTCGAAACATGGGGTACATCAGACGATGATCGCCCAGTGGAAACGGCAGGCGATCGAGGGGATGGCGGCGACCTTTTCCGGGAAGACGGTGGCTGAGCCCCCGGTCAGCCCAGCTGACGTGGAGAAACTGCACGCGAAGATAGGCGAACTTCTCGTGGAACGGGATTTTTTACGCGATGCCTCTGCTCGGTTGGGCGTGATCAGAGGCGGCAGATGATTGACCCGAAGAGAGCATGCCTGCCGATAATCCGGCAATGCACGCTGCTGCAACTCAACCGGTCGGGCGTCTACTATCGGCCTGTGCCACAGAGCGAAGCCAATCTGGAGCTGATGCGGCTGATCGACGCCCAGTTCCTGGAAACGCCGTATTATGGCTCACGGCAGATGACATGGCATCTGCGCCGCCAGGGACATGAAGTGGGCCGCAAGCGGGTCCGGCGGCTCATGGCGATCATGGGCCTGCGGGCGATCTACCAGAAGCCGCGCACGACCGTGCCCCATCCGGAGCATCGGAAATATCCATATCTGCTACGGGATCTGGTCATCAATCGGCCTGACCAGGTCTGGTGTTCCGATATCACATATATTCCCATGAAACGGGGATTTCTCTATCTCGTGGCGATCATGGACTGGTTCACGCGCAAGGTCCTGTCCTGGCGTCTGTCGAACACGATGGACGTGGAGTTCTGTATCGAGGCGCTACAGGATGCCCTCATGCGCTATGGCGCCCCGGACATTTTCAATACTGACCAGGGGTCGCAATTTACGACACCCCGTTTCAGCGGGATACTGGAAGAGCGTCAGATCCGCATCAGCATGGATGGGCGCGGTCGCTGGCTGGACAACGTGTTCATCGAGCGTCTGTGGCGGTCGCTGAAATACGAATGCGTCTACCTGTACGCGTTCGAGACCGGATCAGAGCTGAGGGCCGGGCTTGGCAGATGGATCGCCCATTATAACGAAAGGCGTCCGCATACGGCGCTGGCTGGACGAACGCCCGATGAGGCGTATCATGACGTGCCGACGCCATCTGGTCCGGGGTTAACCCCGGACCAGATGGCCAACAGCAACGCCGTCAGAAGGGCGGCATAACAACAACCGGGTATAGCTTATCAAGCCCGCAAAACTGTCCGAACGGACGGGACCACCTCACACCGCCTTGTTGCGCACCATGCCTTCATCGCGGATCTTCACCCGCAGTGCATCGAAGAACACTACCGGATAGACCGCCTCCAGCGGCGCTGTCACTTCGTCCAGAACGGCGTCGGTGATGACGCTGATCAGGTCCGGCAAAGCTTCCATCCCATAGATTTCAAGCAGATGCTCTGGATCTCACATATGCTCATCCCACGCGCATACATCGAGATGATCCGACCGTCGAAGCCGGGAAACCGCCTTATCGCAAAGGAAAAAGACGCCACGATCGCTATTACCGCAATCATGCGAAAGCTCGTCATCCTCGCAAACGCCCTGCTCTACAAAGATCACTTCTGGATGCCAAAAGCCGCCTGACCACAACGGATACTCTCAAGACGATAAAAAATGACCGAATTTGGTTACTAAATGACCAGAACTGGGCAGACGCAAGCATATACTCGATATTAGGTAACACCCCTTGGCACGGCTGAAACGGGGTGTAAAATGTCATCACAGTTCATTTTCCATTGCATGTCGGGACTACCGCGCTCGGGATCCACGCTTCTGGCCGCCATTTTAAGACAAAATCCATCTGTTCAGCATGCCGGAATCACTTCACCTGTCTTACCCATGATAGTAAAAATATCTTCCATCATGGTGGAGGGAGAACTAACAACAGAATTTAACGAAACGCAGCGTAAAAAATTAATTTCTGGGATTATAAATAATTACTACTCAAACAAAGAATCGCCGTTTATTGGAAATATTGTTTTTGACAATCACCGCATGTGGTGCACCCGTTTAAATCTATTAGATTATATTCATCCACATTCGAGGGTAATTTGTTGCGTTCGAGACCCTGTGTGGATAATCAATTCCTTTGAAAGAATTATTCAATCCGATCCATTGCTTGGTTCTCGTTTGATTCCAATTGAACATCGCGGCACCCTGCATGAACGAGTTGAAGCTCTTCTTTCAAGTGGGGGGGCTTTCGGGTATTGCTGGAAAGCTATCAGGGAAGCATTCTATAGCAAATTTGCTAAAAAACTAATCATTGTTGACTATGATACTCTAACAAAAAGACCCAAAGAAACCTTAATGAGGTTAGAATCTATTCTAGGCATTAAACATCACATATATGATCTTAATAATATAAAATTCAATGATGCGAATAAATTTGATGAAAATTTAAACACTATTGGACTTCACTCTGTTGGAAAATATATCCACTCTCCTTCAAGATGCCTTACATTGCCCCCGGATATCGTATCTCGATTGGCGGGCTGCATGTTCTGGAGAGACCCTTCCGAAAATCGGGAAAATGCAGACATTATCTGCGATACCTGACTCTACCTCCTCTTAATAATGAGGGAGAAAATCCAAAAACTTTACGAAAATCAGAAGAAAAATGACTAGGATTACTGTAACCAATATCTGATGCGATCATCACTATTGATGCTTCATCCTGACTCAACCTACGATATGCAGCATGCATACGCTCTTCGTGAAAAATCATGTAGGGACTCTTTCCAAAAAGCCGGCGGAATCCACGTTGAAGACTGGAGACACTCATTCCACCATATTTAGCAATCTGTTCCAACCGAGGTGGCTGACTAAGATCTGAAAGAATCATATCTCGTGCGTATAGAAGACGCTGATCACACCCAGACAACTGCGCTCTTGTCTCGCGCATCCCAAGAGTTGGAGCTTCTAAAATATATCCTGCTAATGCAAGCGCCTTACCCAGAAATATTATTGAATTATTTTTTTTAATTGATAATCCAGAGAGAGTTTCCAGTATCCAGTTTGCGCCCTTATTAATCTCAATATTATTCATGTTTTCTAAAAAATAATGACCACTCGCAATATTTTTGGAGAGCGCAGAACTTTCCTCTCCCATCCATTCAATCGCTTTTTTAGAAGGAAGAGATAGAGTTAACCCAATAACGTGGCCTCTAGTTTTATAATCTATCACCGTTCCAGGACGATAACTGACATAATTCACTCCTTTTATCTGAAATCGTTCATAGCGCATGAAACCATCGCGACATGTCATACCTGTTGCTCCTCTTCCCGTCAGTTGAAGAGCAAAGTGTAATTTATCGTCATCATGAAATATGCTATAATCTAAACTCCCTTCATGATTCCGCCATATATAAACTTCTACGCCTTCCGGAAGTGAAGCAAGGCTAACATTTTGGTTCAAATTATATTTTCTTATTTCATCCATGCTGCCATTTAAGAAATTATTCGCTGATATCACGTTTTCTTCACAATTATTCACTGTGATTCCTCCTTTTTAAATCTTAAAATTTACAATTATGGCAAGATATACCGTCATATTCCGAATATGGCTCATTTATTGGATTATGCCGACTGACGGATGTCAATAACCCGAAAAATTGCAGTAAGTTAGCAGCCTAAAAATAGACACCGGAGCTCACGTGCAAGCCTCCTTGTAGAACCTCCAGACCTAGATGCCCATCTGCTTCGCCTTGTCAGTCAGAGGTTATCCTAATTGCCCGATCCCCAGAACACCATGACGCCGATGGGCAGGGCTTGCAGCAGGGCGTCGTTGCGCCGGAACGGGGCGGCCTTGCCATGCCGGTTCCGGTCGGGTTTGAACCCGATCTTGGGATCAGCCAGCACCGAGGCGCTCCATTTTCACCGAGCAGATCTCGCTGACATCCTGTTCTTTCTGACTTCGCTGCTGGGTCACCCCGTTGCGATCAAGATCACGCTCCAGCTGCCCGACCATGCAGTGAAAGACGGCGACCGTGGACCAGAGCAGCGGTTCGAGATCAGGTTCCAGCTACGTGTCGGTCAGCGTGGCTGATAGGGCATGGCAACGGGAGCCTTGCCCTTTCCGTTCGGTGCCAGCTAGGTACGCTGGACGCCTGCGATCAGAGCGGGCCAGGTCTCGGTCGGGCTGTCGGTATTGGCGCGGTATTAACAATCAGGATGGAAACGTAGGGATGAGAGGTCTGACAGGCAAGTCAGGTCACGATGCAGCAGTCAGGTTTCCACCATTGTCTCTGCAATAGAGCGGGACATGGCCCAGAGTCGTCTCGCAGCACCGCCAACTACTGATGCCTGCGGGGGCCAGCGCAGTTTCTCATGGGCAATATGCGGTGTAGCAGAAACTTAGCGGCCCATTCCCATCCTTACGTACGCGAAAGCAGATCTAATGGCGAGATCCCGACCATTCCAGAGCGTCTACAACCACGATGCATTATGCCATAGGAAACTTAACCATATCGATCGACGCATCTCCCTGGCGCACCAATTCCAGCCCAGCCACAAATGTTGCAGCTACAGCCGCTCGACGACCAATATTTCCCTGATGTTCGGTAGACGCCATCGCGGGAACACACTCCCATATGCTCCGAAAGGTTCCGTTCCTTATTTTCTCACGCATAAGGACCAATGCATCGGTCACGCGCCAGTAGGAGAGCACATCGATCCGATAGATCGGAACAGATGTCTCGACCCTCACCAATTCCCGTTCCAGCGCAGCGAGACAGGCTTCCATCAGACTGAAATACGTCCTCTGCCGTACAGAAACACTACGATCCACGTCTGTTCCGCCCCGCGTAAAAACCGACACGCCAAGCTGCGGTCGTGCTTCCAGCCAGTCCGCTGCCGCGCGCATCTCCAGCAGCCCCTCGATCTGGCCGACCGTCCGGCGCGCCTCCTTTTCGGCAATCTGTTTTTCTGCCTGCGTGGCAAACAGTAGCCGCGAGCGCAGGAACACCAGCCGGGCAATCCAGATCACCCAGTCCGCGCGCTGCATGAGCGGCGTCGTGCGCGCCAGCCGCTCTGCCTCGGCGACAAACTGGGCCGCCAGATCCGCGATGGACAGCACACCCAGATCCAGACGCTGCCGTTCCGCCAGATCCAGCAGCAGGTCCAGCGGCCCGTCAAACCCCTCGACATGGAACTCGGGCACAACCGGGCGCGGCAGCCGGCGCGGCGGATCACCCCAGTCTTCCTCCTCGTCAGGCAGCATCGGCGGTCTTCCCGGCATCAGCGCGCGCGTATTGCGGCCGGATGTCGAAAACCAGCTCTGGCCAGTCCGTCCGCACCCGCTCCAGCGCCTGCCACGGCGTCCACTCCGCCGACCAGAAGCGGTAGACCAGCCGGGCGCTGCGGCGGGCGCGCTGGTCGCGCGGGGCTTCGACCTCTACCCGGCGCAACGGCAGCAGCGTGCCCCACTGCGCCTGCAGCCAGGCCGCCGCCGCACGGGAGTCCAACCCAGCCTCCAGAATGAGACCGGGAACCGGTACCAGCCGGTGCAGGTCAAAGGCACAGGCGGGCGTGCTCGCCGCCTGGTGCTGCAGGGCAATCCGATGCAGGCGCTCGGATGCCTGGCGCAGCAGCCGGGCCAGCGTCACCGCCTGCGCCCCCTGCCCGGCCATCGGCGCCAGCAGGCGCGCCTGTTCATAGTCAAAATCCACCTGCCAGGGGATGATCCCCGGCCCCTGGGCCGCTGCCCGGAACCGGGCCACTACGTCCACCGGACCGCTTACCGTGAGCGTCGTCCGGATCCAGTCCGGCGTCGGTCTCAACGTGTGTTGGCACGCTGGCGTCCGGACTGAGGACTCTGGCGGGGATCCCGATTTTGTCCGCCGTGTCCGGTGGGCAGGACGATCCGAACGCCCCAGCGCCCGGTCCAGCACGAACCGGATCCCCGGCACCGACAATGGATCCCCGACGGTACCGTGCGCATCGATCCCCCGGAAGGCTGCTCCCCAGCGCAGTTGCGCGGCATCGCGCCAGGCCGCCCAGGACCGCACCGGACAGACGGCCGGTTCCCGGCGTCGCCGCAACCGGCGCAACTGGTGGCGCCCCGACCGGGGCCGCAGCAGGGCGACGGCCATCCCGTCTGCCGTGTCGGTGATGTCTTCCACCGTCAGCCGGGCCAGCGCCTCAGCACCAATGTCCAGCGTGGCCGCCAGCAACAGCAAAGCCCGGTCGCGCAGGCCGGGCAGGTCTGGCCGGCAGCGTCGCGCGGCGGCCAGCAGGGAAGCCGCATCGACCCCGGCCCCGGTCCGACGCACCCGCGTAGCGGGCAGGGCCACATCGAGCCCCTCGCCATTGGCGGCACACCATGCCGTCAGCGCCGCGCGATCTACCACCAGGCTCTGCCGCGGCCGTCCGGCCTTCGCCCGAGCCTCCAGCCATGCTGCCACCGCGATAGGGTCGACCGGAAAGCAGAGGCCGACTGCCTGGGTTCCGACGAAAGCGCGCCACGATGCTGCGTAAGCTCGCGCCGTGGCCGGCGACAGGCCGGTCGGCGGCCGCGCCGCCTGCAACGGTCGGTCAGTCTCAGCCATTCGGATGGGATCCCCGGTTTTCCGCCCCGAACGCCCTGCGGGCCGATCCCGAACGGGCTTTCGAAGAGGGCAGCCTGCCCATCTTCAGCGGGAAGCCGCGCCTCCTGACCCTGACCATATTAAGGCGTGTGCGCTTCATACAACACGTCGTATCATGTTAACAGGTTTTGGAGAATGGAAAAGCGCCCGATTGATCCCGAAAGGCGCGGTTTCCCGGACTTTCTGGTCTCTCCCTACCCCGCCGGGCTAAATCTCACCGATCAAAAACCTACTTCCGATAAGTTATCTTGTCGGAAGTAGATGAAAAATTCCAAAATGCCTGCTAAAATCCCGAAATGCGCCTGTTTCCGAGCCTTTTCGCCAAGCCTGTCTGCGTACCCCTTCCCTGCTGCCCAAGTGATGGCCAGGGATCCTACGTACGGGCAACCCTGCCATGCTGAGCGACGTCCGGATCCTCGGCACCAGCAGGCAAGCACAGGCCGCACTGCACGCCCGCGTTGACCCCCTGACACGGCAGCGTCTGGCCGAGACACAGGATCCGGCGCGCTGGTGCGAAATCCTCTCGACCGCGCGGTTCACACCACCCCTGCCCCTGCTTCTGGCGGGCATCGAATTGCCGGACGGTAGCTATTCCCCGGATACCCCCCTCGCCCAGGGCGTGCCGTATGCCTCGGCCGCCCAACAGATGGCTCAGGACCACGTTGCGGATGTCCCATCAGGGTTCGAACTGGCCGTCGGACTGGAAATCGATGATGGCACACCCTGTTTCCTGGCCTGGTTCCGGCCGCTCCAGCCCGTAGGGACCTGTCCCGAGACGACAGAGGCGCCGCCTGCGCCTGTCGGCCAGCCGGCCGCTGCCGTCGCGCAATGGTTTTCCGTCGTCTCGGCACAGCCCGTCCCCGAACATGATGGCCGCCTGGCTACGGCCCGTCAGGCGGCCGATGCCTATATGCATCGCAGCAAGGCTGAGAACACACTGCGCACCTATCGCGCCGCCGTCCGGTCCTGGTGTCGCTGGGCTGCCGGTCATGCCCTGCCCGCCCTGCCGGCCCGTAGCGAGGACGTTGCCGCCTATCTGGCCGACATGGCGCTGCAGGGCCGCAGGACCAGCACCATCGACCTGCATCGGGCCGCCCTGCGCTACCTGCACCACCTGGCGCAGATTGCCGTACCCACCGCCCACCCGATGGTGACCGCAACGCTTGCCGGCATCCGTCGGGAGGCAAAGGAGACCCTGCCCCGCCAGAAAACCGCGCTCACCTGGGACAGGCTGGTCCGGGTCGTCGAAGCTATCAGCCCACACGATCTGGTCGGTGCGCGGGACCGGGCCATTCTCCTGCTCGGTTTTGCCGGCGCGTTCCGGCGCTCCGAGCTTGCCGCACTGAAGGTGGACGACATCACGGTGGACGAGGATGGCATGCAGATCCGGCTGGGCCGGTCCAAGGGGGATCCCCAGCGCAAGGGTACTCTGATCGGCATCCCGCGGGGCTTGACCCGGAACTGCCCGGTTCTGGCATACGAGACCTGGCTCCGGCAGGCCGGGATCACGGAAGGTCCGGTCTTCCGGCGCATCTGGTCCGCGCGGGACCGCAGGGCGGGCACCACTCCCGTCGGGCCCCTGCCCAGGATAGGGCCGCACGCCCTGTCGGACCGGGCCGTCACGGACATCATCCGCAAACGCTGCGGCGACACCCACCTTGAGGGGGACTTTGGCGGACACAGCCTGCGCCGCGGGGCCATCACCACGGGCGCAAAGGACGGGTATGATCTCCTGGAACTGAAGCGCTTCTCGCGGCACAAAAGCCTTCAGGTCGTCGAGACCTATATCGACGAAGCCAGCATCAAGGCCCGGCACCCGGGAAGATCGAGATTCTGAGCCTGTCTTGACCCCTGCCTCCAGAGCGCTTCAACTCGCCTTCAACCGCGACACGTCAGGGCGGATCAAAGAGAGGAAACAGCGTCATGGGTTCCAGAATTCTTGTTGTCGGCGCCGGCGCCGTGGGTGGGTATTTTGGCGCGCGCATGGCCAGCGCCGGGCATGACGTGACCTTTCTGGTGCGCGAAAGGCGCCTGCAGCAGCTCCGTGCCGGGGGCCTGTGCCTGATCAGTTCCGTTGGCAACGTCACCATCGCCCCCCGGATGGTGATGGCCGGTGGGATTGAGGGTCCCTACGACATCATCCTGCTCAGCGTAAAAGCCTATTCCCTGACGGGTGCAATGAACGATTTTGCGCCTGCGGTAGGACCACAGACACGGATTGTCCCGCTCCTCAACGGCATGCAGCATCTTGATATTCTGGCAGACCGCTTTGGCCCTGCCGCGGTCATGGGGGGGACGTGCTTTATCGTCAGCAAGCTTGATGCGCAGGGGCGCATTGTCCAGACGGGCTCCCTCCCCCGGCTTTCCGTGGGGGAGCGGGATGGTCGTGAGACGCCAGCGGCGCGCAGTATTGCGGAAATCTTGTCGGGTCCCGGATTTGAAACCGTGTGTTCCACCCACATCCTGCAGGATATGTGGAACAAATGGGTTCTGCTCGCCTCCCTGGGCAGCATCTGCTGCCTGATGCGCGGAACCGTAGGGGATGTCGCCACCCAGCCAGCAGGTCAGGCCTTTGCGCAGGCAGTTATCCATGAATGTGCGGCAACGGCCGCTGCCGCCGGTTATCCCCTGCGGGATGCCACCCTGAAGAGCACTGTCAGTCTCCTGACGAAAACGGACTCCACCCTGACGTCCTCCATGTTCCGGGATCTGCTGCAGGGCGCTCCTGTGGAGGCGCAGCAGATTATTGGTGACCTGGTCAGGCGGGCACGCGTCCATCAGATCCCGACGCCTCTCCTGGATCTCGCGGATCTGAATCTGCGCGTGTACGAACAGCAAAGGCATGCGTGAAGACGCACAGGGCGGACACGAGGTACCGGCGGACACATCCGCTTCAGAGATCATGGCCGCCTTATTCGACGATAATTCTTCCCACATGAACAGCCGGAATGAAACGTCTGACTTGGGAGAAAGGAGATAGTCGGCTGTCATAGGGACTACCAAAAACAGGCTTTCGCAGCATTCAAATTCATGACAGGGGGTAGAAATATTCAAGTGATTTCATCCTGCACATGACAAGTATCAGGTCGGCATCTAAATGTTTTCTATAGTTAAAATGCAAGCTCCTTTCCCTGGAAGGAGCTTGCGGGAAAAAATAGGGTGTCAGCGAGCAAGTGGATAATCGGTATAGCCTTCTGCACCCTGCGAGTACCAGGTGCGGATATCGTCCTTGTTCAGGGGCAGATTGTCTTCCAGACGACGCACGAGGTCCGGATTGGCGATGAATGGGCGACCGAATGAAATGGCATCTGCAACACCGGTTGCAACTGTCTCGATCGCTTCATCGCGTGTGTAGTCCTGATTCAGAACCAGCGGCTTCTTAAACACTTCGCGGATCGGGCCATGCAGCTTGGGCTGATCGGTCTTGCCGAACGTGCCATTCGGTCCGGGTTCGCGCAGTTCAAGAAAAGCGATGTCGAGGTCGTTCAACAGCTTTGCCGCCGGCACAAAAACCTGCTTGGGATGGCTGTCGATGCAGCCCTGCGTATCGCCATTGGGGGACAGCCGTACTGACGTTTTGTCCGCGCCAATCGTTGCGATCACGCGTTCCGTGACTTCACGCAGAAAGCGGATGCGCTTTTCCGGCGAACCGCCATACTCGTCGGAACGATGGTTGGTGCCGTCCCGCAGGAATTCGTCGATCAGGTAACCGTTGGCGGCATGAATCTGCACACCGTCAAAGCCTGCCTGAAGAGCATTGCGAGCGGCGTTTTCATAATCGTCCAGGATGCGGGCAATGTCCTCCCTGGTAAGAGGACGGGCAATTTCGGGAGCCTGTTTGCCGTCATAAGTATGGAGCGCTTCAGGTGCTTTTGTCGCCGAGCAGGACACAGGCTGCTGACCCGTCACGCTGGAATGCACCATGCGGCCCATGTGCCAGATCTGGGCCACGATCTTTCCGCCCTTTGCATGGACTGCAGCGGTGATAGGCTTCCAGGCTTCTACCTGTTCCTGCGACCACAGACCCGGCGCATACGGCCAGCCAAGACCTTCGCGGCTGATACCAGTCGCTTCCGAGATAATCAGACCGGCCCCAGCGCGTTGCGCGTAATATTCGGCCATGATGGGAGTGGGTACATGCTCGCGGGTGCCCCGGCCACGTGTCAGCGGCGCCATGAGAATTCTGTTTTTTGCGTAAATGCTTCCCAGTTCAATCGGCTCAAACAGGCTGGGCATGACAGATCCTTCTTAAAAAACGCAGTTCCTAGGGATTTGGGAAGCCTCATGTGGAATACAAGAGGTGGTCCCCATTTTTCGGACAGGGCGATAAGCTATCATCTGGCCTGAACGAGGACGGGTTTTATGGGCAAGGTTACGCGGAAACGGTATGCGGCAGAGTTCAAGTCACGGGTTGCGCTGGAGGCGATCCGTGGGGAACTGACGCTGGCGGAACTGGCTTCGAAACATGGCGTGCATCAGACGATGATCGCCCAATGGAAGCGCCAGGCGATCGAAGGCATGGCAAGCCTTTTTTCTGGTAAGTCAGTAACGGAACCTTCAGTCAGCCCTGCTGATGTAGAGAAACTGCACGCCAAGATCGGCCAGTTGCTGGTGGAACGGGATTTTTTGCGGGATGCCTCTGCTCGGTTGGGCGTGATCAGAGGCGGCAGATGATTGACCCGAAAAGAGCATGCCTGCCGATAATCCGGCAATGCACGCTGCTGCAACTCAACCGGTCGGGCGTCTACTATCGGCCTGTGCCACAGAGCGAAGCCAATCTGGAGCTGATGCGGCTGATCGACGCCCAGTTCCTGGAAACGCCGTATTATGGCTCACGGCAGATGACATGGCATCTGCGCCGCCAGGGACATGAAGTGGGCCGCAAGCGGGTCCGGCGGCTCATGGCGATCATGGGCCTGCGGGCGATCTACCAGAAGCCGCGCACGACCGTGCCCCATCCGGAGCATCGGAAATATCCATATCTGCTACGGGATCTGGTCATCAATCGGCCTGACCAGGTCTGGTGTTCCGATATCACATATATTCCCATGAAACGGGGATTTCTCTATCTCGTGGCGATCATGGACTGGTTCACGCGCAAGGTCCTGTCCTGGCGTCTGTCGAACACGATGGACGTGGAGTTCTGTATCGAGGCGCTACAGGATGCCCTCATGCGCTATGGCGCCCCGGACATTTTCAATACTGACCAGGGGTCGCAATTTACGACACCCCGTTTCAGCGGGATACTGGAAGAGCGTCAGATCCGCATCAGCATGGATGGGCGCGGTCGCTGGCTGGACAACGTGTTCATCGAGCGTCTGTGGCGGTCGCTGAAATACGAATGCGTCTACCTGTACGCGTTCGAGACCGGATCAGAGCTGAGGGCCGGGCTTGGCAGATGGATCGCCCATTATAACGAAAGGCGTCCGCATACGGCGCTGGCTGGACGAACGCCCGATGAGGCGTATCATGACGTGCCGACGCCATCTGGTCCGGGGTTAACCCCGGACCAGATGGCCAACAGCAACGCCGTCAGAAGGGCGGCATAACAACAACCGGGTATAGCTTATCAAGCCCGCAAAACTGTCCGAACGGACGGGACCACCTCAACAACAGGAGGCCTACCACCTCGTCTGACTTGAGGTAGAACGCGCAGGCTGAGCATCTGAACTGGTTGCCCTGGACCTTGCCGATCTGAGCAGTGTCCGCGCATGCACCGATCAGTTGAATGAACGAACCCGCTGCGCGGGATTGGTGTGACATGGAAGTCTGTCACCACGGCGTGAGAGATCTATTTTATTTGTAACTGTCCTGATCGGGCCAAGCACTCTGGCTTTTTCCCACCAAAAGGAGCCCGGATGATGACGGAGTCCCTGTGCATTGCTGCAATCAGTCACCTTCGCCAGCGCCTGCTTGATGACATGGCGGTGCGGCGGTTCTCCCAGGGAACGCAACGCAATTACCTTCGCAATGTCGGCCGTTTCGCTATGTTTCTGGGCCGCTTAGGCGTCACGAATTGAGCCGCCATGACCACGTCGCCTTCGTTCTACTTGCTGTCATCGTCCACCATGATGACCAGTCGTCCTGCACGCATGGCCTGGCTCGCGTGGGCTATCCGCTTCCACTGACTGTCGCTCAGACCATACCGTCGCATTCACACTCTTCCCGTCCCATCAACAGGAAGAAAACATCACAGATCAAACGGGAGTACAAGCGGCATAATCCTCCCGCTTAACTGACGAAACGCCCTAGTTCAATGCGGATCATGGCAACAGCATGGGACGGCGGCCCGTTGCTCTGTGAGATACCGATTTATTTCCGGCGACCCGAAATCAGGCAAAAGATCGCCGCTAAACGGCTCAATAAGATCGTGGCAGGAATTCAACTGGGTATAATCAATGTTAAAAAATGAATCTGTGGTTGTCAGAACAACCACAGATTTAGTCATTTTGGTACGATCATGTGAACGAGTAGTGCGCTTGCGAATAACGCTGCTGTGCTAAGCGTCCATATGCCGATGAACCAACCTATACGCTGGCTAAGGCGCCGGGGCGCGTTGTCCCCATTGCCCTGTACAATCTCAATGATAGCCATCTGCTTCCGTTACCTTTCCCCGGAACACACGATAGGAGTAGACTGTGTAGGTCAGGATGATCGGCAGCAAGATGACGGTGCCGACCAGTTGAAAAAATTGACTGGATGGGGGGGATGATACATCCCACAGCGTCAACCCGGGCGGAACAGCATACGGCCATACCGTAATCCCGAGTCCGGACAGGCAGAGAAAGAACCAACCGAGAGCACACAGGAAGGGTCCTTTGGAATGCCCACGACGCAGACCGATGGTCAGTAGAAAACCTAGTGCGATTACCAGAAGGGGAACGGGTGCGACAAATACGATATTGGGCCACTCGGTCCAGCGTCGCAGGTAGGGTGCGTGCAACATAGGCGTCCACAGGCTGACAGCGACGATGCATACAAACAACCCGATTGCCAGCAGCTTCGCCCATTTGCGGCAGGAAGCTTCTAGCACGTCGGTTGTGCGCCAGATCAACCAAGTTGCCCCGAGCAGGGCATAACCGCACATGACGGCCAGTCCGCACAGCACGCTGAATGGGGTCAGCCAGTCCATTGAACTGCCAACAAAAGCTCCATCCACGACCTTGATTCCCTGAACAACTCCGCCGAGGATTGCGCCCTGGCAGAAAGCAGCGATTCCCGATCCAATCATGAAGCCACCGTCCCACAGTTTTTCGCGTCCAGTCCCGCGTGTCATGATACGAAATTCGAAGGCTACACCCCGGAAGATCAGGGCAACCAGCATGAGCACGATCGGCAGGTAAAACGCGGGAAGCAGGGTTGAATAGGCCCCAGGAAAGACCCCGTAAAGCGTAGCGCCACCAAGGACCATCCACGTTTCGTTTCCGTCCCATACAGGGGCAATGGTGTTGACCATCACATCCCTGCGGCCTTCATGCCGTTCCACGGCGAACAGCATTCCGATGCCAAGGTCAAAGCCATCAAGGACGACATAGATGGTGATCGCAGCGACCAGAATAACGGCCCATATGATCGGAAGCCAGTATGCGACGTCCATCATGTTCAGGCTCCTTCGCCAGAAGAGGGATTGATGACTTTGGGATGAGTGCTTGTGGCTAGAATATCCGGGGCATGAGAGGGGCTGGTCTCATGCTCTCCTTCCTGTGGTGCGCGTGCTAGCAGGCGGCCCAGAATGCCGATGCCTGATCCAAATACGATTACGTAGACTACAACAAAGACGGTCATCGTCAGCGCCATATTGGACAGAGCAATCGGGGAAACACTATCGGATGTCCTGAGCAAACCATAAACGGTCCATGGTTGACGCCCAACCTCGGTCGTCACCCAACCGCACAGCAATGCGATGAAACCGGCCGGTGCCATGCATACGGCGACCCGATGAAATCCCGGACTGCTAAACAGAGTTCCTCTGTGCCTCAGCCAGAGTGACCAGAACCCGACAATGACCATAAGCATCGCCAGCGCAATCATGATGCGGAAGGAAAAGAAGATCACGGGAGAAGGCGGACGCTGGTCACGCGGGAAATCCTTCATGCCCGGTACCTTGCCATTCAGGCTGTGTGTCAGGATGAGCGACCCGGCCAGCGGCAGCCTGATGGCATAATCCGTATGTTCGGTTTTCATGTTGGGAATACCGAACAGTAGTTCAGGGGCACGTGCTTCTGACTCCCAGTCCCCTTCCATCGCAGCAATTTTAACCGGCTGGTATTTGAGCGTGTTCAACCCGTGGGCGTCACCGGCGAGGACCTGCAGAGGGGCAACGAAGGCTGCCATCCACATCGCCATGGAAAACATCAGGCGCACTGGTTCGCTTGCCTGGGTGCCCGCACGGCGTGCCTTGAGCAGATGCCACGCCCCTGTCGCCCCTACTATAAAGGCAACCGAAAGAAAGGCCGCCAGACCCATATGCACAAGCCGGAAAGGGAAAGAGGGATTGAAAATGATGGCAAGCCAGTCCGCAGGTATGAAGCGACCGGTAGCAGCATCAATCGTGTATCCCTGCGGCGTCTGCATCCATGAGTTTGATGCCAGGATCCATGTCATCGAGATGAGTGTGCCGACCGAGACACAACATGTTGCTGCATAATGCAGGCCGCGTCCCACCTTGTTCATGCCAAAGAGCATGACCCCTAGGAAGCCCGCCTCGAGAAAGAAGGCTGTCATGACTTCATACGATAGGAGGACACCTGTAATAGGCCCGGCTTTCCGCGAGAAAACTGACCAGTTCGTGCCGAATTCATACGACATGACCAGTCCGGAGACGACGCCCATCCCAAAGACGATCGAGAATATCTTGATCCAGTATCGATAGAGATCAAGATAGGCCGCACGGCCGGTTTTAAGCCATAATCCTTCCAGTACGGCCAGATAGGCTGCCAAGCCGATTGAAAAGGCAGGAAAAACAATATGGACGCCTACGGTAAAGGCGAACTGGAAGCGTGCAAGAAGCAGCGCGATATCGTGAGATGGTTGCATGGGTAATTCCCCAAATCCTGATTCAGTCGCAGTTATAAGAAATATAAAATTTCAATAAATGCAGACTGCTAGACGGTTTTGTTGTTGGAATATTCGCACTGTCTGATAGATGTAGGCATCTGTTATTTTTTTGATTTTTGAAGACGCCTTCAGTTACCATTCTGTCGTCTTTCTAATAATCCTTTAACCATGACATATTGATAAGTGCAGAGTCTCCGGACTGTCTGTTTGAGCTCACCATTTTTCCGTAAGAATGATCTGGTACGAGCCTGATAACGTTAAGATACCAACAGGCGTTTCCGCGTGATCTTTCCTGAAACCGTTGTTGGCAGATGTTTGACGAAGCGGACTTCCTTAAGGCCAATCCAGCGACCGAGTGCGTGATTGACCCGTCCGATTATCTCCTCGGAAGAAGGTCTGCCTTCTACGCCGGAGTTAGGTACTACATAGGCGACAGGTCGCTGGCCTCTCAGTTCATCAGGGGTGGCCACTACGGCACAGGCATGAACTTCTGGATGGGCGGCGATGATCTTTTCGATCTGTACGCCCGAAATTCGCCGGCCCGCGACCTTTATGACATCATCGGAACGCCCGAGCATATGCACGGCGCGGCTGGCCTCGATCATACCTTCGTCAAAGGTACGATAATACTGGCCGGTCTCGTCCAGGTAAGCTGCAGGAACATGGATCGCTCCATCCTTCCATACGCCAGCCAGGCAGCCGGGTGGCAGCGGCAGGGAGAGGACAATTTCGCCGCACTGTTCACCGGGTATGGACAGCATGATTTCCGGACGGAATCCCGGTGCAGGCCGCCCGATGTCGTTCATGAGCGCAACCGGCTCACGCTCGGGCAGGCCAAAGAAATGCGCGGTGATGCTCCATCCGGTTTCGGTCTGCCACCAATGATTGACCACGGGTTTGCAAAAATAGGATCGTGCCCACTCCAGCAATGTCGGGTCCGCATACTCCCCGGCCACGAAAATGCGGGCCAGTGCAGGCAGGATGGCCCCTGACAGGTTGCGGCTTTCCTGCCGCATGAGGCGCATCTGGGTGGGTGTGGTGAACAGGCATTTCACCTCGTGCTCATGGCAAAGCGCGCGGATGGCGGAAGCCGATGCGCCGCCTTCCACGATCACGCTGGTGCAGCCGCTGAGCAGCGGTGCATAGACCCCGTAGGAATGGCCTACCACCCAGCCCAGATCCGATGTCGTGAAGAACGTATCGCCGGGTTCGCAGCCATAGATCAGCTCCATGGACAGGGCGAGGGCCACGGCATGCCCGCCATTGTCGCGCACGATGCCCTTCGCATGACCTGTCGTGCCGGATGTATGAAGAATATACAGGGGATCTTCAGATCTCAGCATGACCGGCTCTGCCGGCGCGGACTGTTCCAGCGTATGGAAATCGTGATCCCGTTCCGGCAGAAGCTGAGCCGGGCAGGTCGCTCGCTGCACGATCACGCAGGCCTGGGGTTTATGCTCGGCTTCGGCTAGCGCCTCATTCAGGGCGAGTTGGGATGGTATGGTGGTTTGCCCCTGAAAGCTGCAACTGGCGATGATGATGACTTTCGGCGCCACGCTATCAATCCGCCGAGCCAGCTCAGGTCCGGCGTAACCCGCAAAAACCACCACATGCACCGCCCCGATCCGCGCACAGGCCAGCATGGCGATGGCGGTTTCGATCATGGTGGGCATGGCGATCAGGACGCGGTCGCCTTTCTCCACCCCCAGCGCGCGCAGGCCGCCGGCAAACCCGGCCACCCTGCCCTGGAGTTCCCGGTAGGTTACCACCTGCCGTTCCTTCGTGGCGCAGGAATGCCAGATCAGCGCCGCCTGCCCGCCGCGTCCGTCCGCTACATGCCGGTCGACGGCGTTATGGCAGGTGTTGAGCGTGGCGTCGGGGAACCAGTCATGCCAGCCATCCGCCCGTGTCCTGCATGCGCTCACAGGTGCCTGCTTCCATGTGATGCGTTGCGCCGCCTCCAGCCAGAATTGTTCTGGCTGGCTTGTGGCCGCGTCATACATCGCCTCATATGTTGTCCATGGAAGCATGGCGCTTTACTCCGTTCAGGCTACAGGCACGTCTTTGCCGGTGATCTGGCTGGCCAGCCACGCGGCATCACGCGAAACACCGGAGAACCGTCCCGATCCCCAGGTGTGCAGCCATGGCAGGCCGAGGAAGTAGAAGCCCGGCGCATCGGTCACGCCGCGATGCCAGACCGGCTTGTTGGCCCCGTTGAAGACCGGCACGTCGATCCAGCGATAGTTCGGGCGGAAGCCGATGCACCAGAGGATCGAAGTGATCCCGGCAGCCTTCAGGTCGAGCGGGGTGTTACTGCCATCGGGCTCCCACACAGGCACATAAGGGGCTTCGGTCGGAGCCGTGATCCCTTCACGGGCGATGTAGGCGTCAATGGATTTCTTGATGTCGGCATTGGTCTTGTCCGCATCATCAAGGTTTTCCTTCAGATCCGGCGCGAAGTGCGCCACTTCATCGCGGATTGTCTCCAGCGTGCCATGCAGGCCAACGCCCTTCTTTGCAAAGAGGCGCAGATCAAGATCATGGCCTCCATTTCGGCCCGTGACGTAATGATTGGTCTTGTCGCGTGCACCGTCACGCAGAGGGTGATTATCCACCGTCAGGTCGTAGAAGTGCATGTCCGCAAGCCAGTCCACAACGTCGCGGCCACGGTAGAAGCGCGACACGCGCGGGGCGGAACCGACACAGAGATGGACCTTGCGTTTTTCAAGGAACAGGTCCTCGACAATCTGCGCGCCGGACTGGCCGCTACCCACGACCAGCACAGCCCCTTCCGGCAACTGGGCCGCGTTGCGGTAATCCTGCGAGTGAACCTGATGGATGGCGGGATCGATCGCGCTGGCATAGCCGGGGATGACCGCATCCTGATATGCGCCTGATGCGATGACAACATGCTTTGCGTGCCACGTCTCACCACCTGCTACCACGCGGTAGCCACCACCTTCATGGCGGGTGATGGAGGTAACGGCAGTGTGCTCGCGCAGGGGCGGATTGAAGGAGGCGACAAAGCCCTTCACGTAGTCAATAATTTCCTGCTTCACCATGAAGCCGTGCGGGTCTTTCCCCTTATAGGGATGACCGGGAAGTTCGCACTGCCAGTTCGGTGTGACCAGGCAGAAATTGTCCCAGCGTTCATCATCCCACGAATGGCAGGCCGTCTTTGCCTCAAAGACGATGTGCTCCACCTTCTCGCGGCAGAGATACCAGCTCATGGAGAGCCCGGCCTGTCCGCCACCCACGATGATGACGGGGATGGTTTTCTCGTTCTGTGTCATGATCGTTCTTTTCGTCTCAATAACTGAAGGACAGGACGCGCACCTGCGCGTCGGACTGGTTCAGGAAGGGCGCACTGGCCTGCCTTATGGCCTGAAGCTGGCCAAGGGCGCGGCTGCATGGGAAGCCGTAGCGGGCGCGAACCCGCTCGCTGGCGTCCGTCAGGGCGGTGTCCGCCTTTTCAAGAAACTCCCGGACCGGATAATCCCGACCGGGCGTGAAGTGGTCCCTTATGACCAGCGACGGGGAGTAACAGTCAGTCTCCTTCCCATCGGGCCAGCGCACGCGAAAGGTCATTTCGGGCATGGTGAAAGAACTCCTGAAGCAATGGCATCGGTGCGCGACCGCGCCGCCAGACGCCGGTATGCGGGGAGGTGCCGACTGGCGACGCGGCCCCAGTCGAAACGGCGGGCGGTTGCGGGGCCGCTGGCCCGGAAGCGTTCGCGGTTTTGGGCGCCAAGGGCATCCCGCAAGGCCAGAAACAGGGTGTCGGGGCGCGCTAGGTCGCACCACAGCGCATCTGCCCGCGAAAGATGCTCGGTAAAGGGCGCGATTTCCGGCACAACGACTGGCGTGCCACACGCGAGCGCCTCCAGCGGGCACAGGCCGAACCCTTCGGTTATGGACGGATAGGCCAGCACGTCCGCCTGCCGGTAGAAGGCGGGCATGTCCTCATCCGCAACCGGCCCGGTGATGGTGACATGATCGGCTGCACCGCTTTCGCGCAGATACGTCGTGAACCGGGTGCGGTAGGCGGAATGATCCAGCAGCGAGGCCCCGCCCGCCACAACCAGATGCACGTCCGGCCGTTCGCGGCGCAGGGCCACAAACGCTTCCAGCAGGTGCAACGTGTTCTTGCGCCGCTCGATCCCGCCCACGGACAGGATCAGGTGACGGTCGGCAGGCAGATGATACCGCGCCCGCAACGCGGCATCATGCGCGGTTGGGACGTGCGAAAAGCGCACGGGATCAACCCCGTTGCCCACGACCGGGGCTTCACGGCCATGGTTGTTACGCAGGACATCTTCCCACATTGGGCTGACGGTAAACAGTTCGGCCGCCGCCCTGATCCCCCGTTCCTGCCGCGCGGCAAGGACCGGGTGCGTGAAATGGTCAAGATGGTGGACCGTGCGGGCAAAGCCCGGTATCCGCCCCTCTTCCACCAGTTCGGCCAGTGCATTGGCGCTGATCGGGTCCTGCGCATGCAGCACGTCAAAATGCTGCCCACGCAGGGCGTCCCTGATCTCGCCAATACGGCGTTCCACCAGCGTTGGCAGGTCGGGCTCGGGCACAGCCGGGATGCAGTTTGTGGCGCAGCGGGGCCTGCGGAAGAAACCGACCCCGGTTACATCCGGCGCGATGAGCGTGGCGTCGTGGCCTGCGTCGCACAGGGCTTCGGCCAGCGCCATGCCATGCACCACGCCGCCACGCGGATTGGTGGAATGGGTCAGGATGCCGATGGAGAGCCTCATGGCGCACACCCCATGAGAGGCATCCGGGCGAGATCCCAGAAGGTTTCCTTCTCGTCCGCCCATGTGACATCCAGCCGCTGCGTGCTGTCACACTGACCGATGACAGAAGCCGCTATGCCCCGCCCATGAAAGCGGGCCATGACTGCCCCGGCCGCCTCGGGCCGGGCCGTCAGCAGATAGCCATAGCTGGGGAATGCGGACAGCCAGCGTTCCATTGGTGCATCGTCGGGACGTGGAATGTCATCGAGCGTGATGGTCATGCCGATACCCGAACATTCTGCCAGCATGAGGGCGGTGCCCAGCAGTCCGGCCATGCTGATGTCCTTGGCGGCGCGGCTTAACCCGTCCTCGGCAATGCCGGGCAAGAGATCGAGATCACCCCGAAGGCGTGCCGCCCCCTCAGTATGACACAGTGCGGAACTCGCATCCCAGAACGGGTGCGGGTCGTGCCAGCGGCCGCGCAGGTCGATGGCGGCGATCAGGACTTCGCCCGGTCGGGCATCGAAACTGGTCAGCAGATGACGGGCACGGCCAAGGATCGCCACCGACAGCGAATTATGGGTGCTGCGCATGTTGGTATGACCGCCGACAACCGGCACGCCATAGGTGCGCGCACCTTCATGCAGACCGGTCAGAATGGACGCGGCCGCCTCGGATGTATCGCTCCACAACGCATCCACCACAGCCACAGGGCGACCGCCCATGGCCGCGATGTCACTGATATTGACCATCACGCCGCAATAGCCGGCAAACCACGGCATGGCGCGCACGAAGCTGTCCTGAAACCCCTCGCTGGCCAGCAGGAGATAGCCATCGCCATCCGGTATGGCAGCACAGTCATCTCCTAGGCGGATACCATCGCTTGTATCCCGACCAAGAATTGCGACGGTTTCGGCAATATCCTGTTTGCCCGCAAGGGCCCGACCGTGTCGAAGCGTGCGCAGCAGTGTCGTCAGTTCGTGTGCCATCATGCCACCTGCCGGTTACGAGGCTGCGGGCGCAGCAGCCAGGTCTGGTCCAGCCCATGCGCCGGATAGCGTGAGAGGTCGGCCTGCATGTCGTGATGTGGCAGCCCATGCAGGGTGAGGGCCCCGAGACTTTTCCAGTGCAGGCGGCGGAAGAACAGCACGTTCTGTTCCTGCACTTGGGCCAGGAACCGTCTGGCTCCAAGTCCGTGCGCCGTGCTGACCGCCATGCGGATCAGTTCCGCCCCGATCCGCCCCAGCCTGCGATGATCTTCATGCACGGCCAGGCGGGAACCGCGCCACACGCCGGGCTCGGCCTCATGGATGCGCACCGCTCCCACGATCCGGTCCGGCATCCCCGCCATGCAGCAGGCTGCGATGATGGGAATGGCGGTCGCATCAATCGCATCGCGATCGTCATCTGCAAAAACATGCTGTTCGGTGCAGAATACTTCGTGACGCAGCGCGTGATATCCTGCGCGTTCCCACGGCGTGCGGGCAAGGCGCACGACATATTCCGTGGGGATGAACGGGCGGTCTTCCACCCCTTCGAGGATCATGGTCATTGTTCATACGCCGAAAGGGAGGAACAGGCGCCGCACCGGCCACACCCGGCCCGGATGTCGGTGGATTTCATGTTCGCCTCGCGCAGCATGCGCCCCAGCGGGGCAAGCACGGACTTCATGAAATCGGCCGAAGGCGGCGCGTGATTTTCCAGCGGTGTGCCGGAAATCGGCACGAACGGCACCACGAAGGGATAGACCCCGAGCGCAATCAGGCGTTCGGCCAGAGCCAGAATATCTGCGGCGCTGTCGCCAAGACCGGCCAGAATGTAGGTATTGACCTGCCCGCGCCCGAAGACCGGCACGGCGCTGGCGAAAGCGTCCATATAGCGATCCACGCTGACCGTGGCCTTGCCGGGCATGATCTTCTCGCGCACCGCCTGTGTTGCGGCTTCGAGATGCATACCCAGGCTGTCGGCCCCGGCGTCGCGCAGGCGCTGGAACCAGCCGTGATCGCGCGGCGGCTCGCACTGGACCTGAAGCGGCAGATCCACAGCCGCCCGAATGGCACGGGCTGATTCCGCCAGCACGGCAGCACCCCGATCAACCACATTGGGCGTGCCGGTGGTCAGCACCATGTCGCGCACGCCGTCCAGTTCCACGGCGGCCTTGGCGACCTCGGCAAGCTGCGCCGGTGTCTTGTAAGCGATCGTCCGATCGGCCTCCAGCGACTGGCCGATGGCGCAGAACTGACAGGAGGTGCGCCGGTCGGCATAGCGGATGCAGGTCTGGTGCACCGTGGTCGCCAGCGTGTCACGGCCATGCAGCAGGGCGATCTTCCAGTAGGGAATGCCGTCCGCCGTGCTCAGTCCGTAAAAGCGCGGGGCGGCCGGAAAATGGATCGTGCCCAGTGTCTGCCCATCGCGTAGCAGCGTGCTGGCCCCGTGCTGGTCCGGCGGGCTGGCCTGGAATGGTGAATGCCGCGCGCCGGATGTATAGACCGGGACCATGACGGTCTGGCCTGCAATGGTAATCGTCTTGTGATCCGAAGGACCGGCGCCTCCCTTGCGGGCAATGCCGCCGGTCTGCTCACCGATCTGCAGCCCGAAGGATTGCAGGTCGGTAACGAGCTTGCGACCAGAAAGTGTACCGAGCGTCGGAATGGTCATGACGCAGCCTCATCTGTAGATGTGGGAACCGGATTGGCTTCCCCAACGTAATGAACGGTGCGGGCGGGCCGCCGGTCCTGAAGCAGGCTGAGCAGTTCGGGCCGTGCGTAATGCCCTACGGAATCCATCATCCGCTTGCGCTTGGTAATCAGGGCGAAGTCGAGATCGGCAATCACCATCCCCTCGCCTTCCGTCAGTGGTGTGCCGAGCAGCTTCCCTTCAGGCGAGACGATGGCCGTGAAGCACCCACCCCGCAGCGGCCCTTCCAGCGCGGGATCGCGGGCTATTTCCTTGATCTGCTCTTCGGTGAGCCAACCCGTGGCGTTCACCACAAAGCAGCCGGATTCCAGCGCGTGATGCCGGATGGTGACTTCCATCTGGTCGGCAAAGATCTGCCCGACCAGCGAGCCCGGAAACTGGGCACAGTGGATTTCCTCGTGCTGGGTCATCAGCGCGTAGCGGGCGAGCGGGTTGTAATGCTCCCAGCAGGCCAGTGCGCCAATGCGACCGGCAGCGCTTTCCACCACTTTCAGCCCGGAACCATCGCCCTGCCCCCAGACCATGCGTTCATGGTAGGTGGGCGTGATCTTGCGGCGTTTGAGCAGGATTTCACCCGTGGCGTCGAAGATGATCTGGGTGTTGTAGAGCGTGCCGAAATCGCGCTCGTTCACGCCCAGCACCACGACCATGCCGGTCTGGCGCGCGGCCTCGGCCACCATGTCGGTGACCGGACCGGGAATGACGACGGCGCGTTCGTAAAGCGCCAGATGCTCCCCACCGAAGCGGAAAGCCGGCTGGATGAACGAGAAATAGGGATAGTACGGCACAAAGGTTTCGGGAAAGACCGCCAGTTTCACGCCTTTTTCGGCGGCCTCGCGGATGGCCTGACAGACTTTCCGGGCAGTTCCCAGACCATCGTCACCAAGGACGGGGCTGATCTGGATGGCTGCGGCGCGAACGATACGGGACATGGCTTGCGGTCCTCCCTTCGGCCTTCAGAGGGTCCAGGTATTGAGGATGAAGGCGTTGTCGCGCCGGGCCAGCAGGATGATGTCGAGCACGTCCTGCGGGTTGATCGGCGTGATGCCGGGGATCAGGTTCTGCTCGCCGTAGCCGTAGAGGGCCTGAAGCGCGAAGCGGCAGGCATAGACCTTTCCGCCTTCCTCAAGGATTTTTGCGATCTGCTTGTTGCAGTTCATGTGCCCCGGAAAGGCTTCGTCGCCCAGACGGGGAAAGCCGCGCTGCACACCAAGGGTGACACCCGGTCCATATAGCAGCACCGACGTCTCGAAGCCCTTGCGGATCAGGCGGGTGGCCTGCAGCAGGTTGACGAACCCGACCGAGCCTTCATTGGCGACGGTGTGGAAGGTGATGAGGGCTTTTTCGCCGGGCTGGGCTTTGACGTCCTCAAAAACCTTGTTTTCATAATTGACGAAGCAGTCGCCGTCTTTGTACGGAGCGTGTTCGACTTTCGGCATGGTATCTCTCCCGTGTGCTGCGGTCTCCGGCAGGGAGCCGGGACTGACCGCGTTGCCGAGGCAAACGTGGCACGGGATGGCAGAGAGCCAAAATATTGTATGCCTTATGAAAAAGGTACAAACGGATCAAATCAGATTACATGCCGCCATCCTGCCACGACAGAGGCATACAAGAAATATACGACAACCATACAATCGTAAGGTGTATCCATAAAGGTCTGTTTTAGCTTGATTTTATAATCACGCAGTCGTGAATGAAGTGCCTTTTTGTTTTTCCGTGTGCCCGCATGGCGCGCCCCGGAATCAGATGGTCCCATCGATTCCAGACACTGCGCGCAGGTCACACAATATCGGCAAAGCCGGGTGAGCGTTTGTGTTGCAGGACCGACAGCACGCCATGCAGGGATTCCTCAAGGCTTGCAGCATCCGGTGCGCTGCCCAATGCAATCCGGGCCCGCTGCGGCGGCTCGCCACTGATGGTGAAAACGGTGCTGGGCACCAGCGCCAGTCCCCGCCTGCGGGCATAGGCCACAAAATCCGCACTGCCCCACCAGTCCGGCAGTTTCAGCCACACATGCGGCCCGTCGGGGTTCATGCAATGCCCCTCCCCCAGCACCCTGCGGGCAATGGACTGGCGCAGGCGCAGTTCTTTCTGGATGGCGTGCAGGATCGTATGCGCCTGCCCTGTCTGCATCCACCGCGCCGTCAGCGCGCTGAGCAGACCGGCATTGGTGAGCGCAATGGCCCGGATGGCCGCCGCGACCCGTCGGGTCATGTCCGCATTGGGCAAGGCCACATAGGCGATGCGCAGGCCCGGACTGAGCGTCTTGGCAAGGGTAGCCACGTAGCTGACACGGCTATGGTCGAGTGCTGCCAGCGCCGGTAGCGGATTGTCCATCAGCAGGCTGTAGGGGTCATCCTCGGCAATATGCAGATGATGATGCTGGGCAACCTTCAGGATATCCTTGCGTCGTTGCAGGGACATCGTGGCCGTGGTGGGATTGTGGATGGTCGGAATGCAGTAGAGCATCCGGGGATGATGTTCGGCGCAGACGCGATCGAGCTGGTCCGGCATCATCCCGTCCATGTCGCTGTCCACGCCGACCAGAATAAGATCGAACTGCGCCGCGATGGTCCGGATGCCGGGATAGGCAATACGGTCGGTGACAATCACATCGCCCGGCTGGGTATGGGTGCTGACAGTGGCCGCCAGAGCGCTCTGGGCACCAGGTGAGACAAGGATTTCATCCGTTCGCCGCTGACCGATGACGGGCGCGATCCATTTCGCGCCAAGCTGGCGTTCTTCCTGTGTGCCACCCGTCACCCGGTAGGACATCAGGCTGTTCAGATCCTGCTGTTTCAGGATGGCTGCGATGTCGCTCTGGATGATCCGCTGAAGCGGTGGTTCCTGCGGGATCGGTGGCAGGTTCATGGTCAGATCCACCACAGCCGGTCCCGTATGGCGCCAGTGGCTTTCCCCCGCGCCGACACGGACAAAGGTTCCTCGGCCGACCGTTGCGTCAATCAGGCCGCGTCGGCGGGCCTCGGTAAAGGCCCGGGTCACGGTCGTCAGATTGGTGCCGAGATACTCCGCGATCGTGCGCTGTGGTGGCAACCTGTCGCCTTCCCTCAGGTCGCCCTTGCGGATGGAAAGCGCCAGGGCATCGGCCAGCGTCATGTAAATCGCGTTCGGACTCCGGCTGATCTCTTCTTTCCAGTGGGCGAGATAGGGGTATGCTGACATGGGATGGAATTTCCATACATTCGATGATATTCCATTCGACCATATACCATACAATCCGTGCAATAATGATCGATACAGATGGAGGGTTCGAAAAACCCTCTGGTATTGAGGTCTGCTCTGTGATTCCATTTTCCTTGCGTTGATTGGAGTATGGATCATGAAGCAGACGGGATTTTTTGACGTTGAAGAGCGGCTTGCCCGCTTGAGCGGGCTTGGTGATCAGCTCGAAGCATTTTCCCGGACTGTGGATTTTGAAGTCTTCCGCCCTGACCTGGAGAAGGCTCTGGCGTATTCTGACGGCAGCAAAGGCGGACGACCGCCATTTGATCCTGTGCTGATGTTCAAAATTCTGGTGATCCAGACGCTCAACAATTTGTCTGATGAGCGGACGGAATATCTGATCAACGATCGCCTCTCCTTTATGCGTTTCCTTGGTCTGGGACTTTCAGATCGGGTGCCGGATGCCAAAACGGTCTGGCTGTGTCAAAAGCGTCTGACCCAGGCGGGTGCGATCAATGGGCTGTTCAACCGCTTTGATGCCACCCTGCGCAACGCCGGGTATTTGCCGATGTCAGGCCAGATCCTGGATGCCACGCTGGTAGCGGCTCCGAAGCAGCGGAACACCAATGCAGAGAAAGCCGATCTTCGGGAAGGACGTATTCCTGAAGACTGGCAGGACAAACCCGCAAAGCTGTCGCACAAGGATCGTCATGCGCGATGGACACTGAAGTTCACGAAGGCGAAGCGGCAGGATGATGGAACCATGCCCTCCAGCGATCTCGCCATCCCGTTCTTTGGCTATAAATCGCATGTTTCCATCGATCGAAAATACCGGTTCATCCGGAAATGGAAAACAACGCATGCCGCCGCCAGTGATGGCGCGCGATTGAGAGAGGGGCTGCTGGATAAAACCAATACAGCCTCAAGTGTCTGGGCTGACACGGCCTACCGCTCAAAAGCCAATGAAGACTTCATGGAAAAGCAGGGCTTTGTCTCCAAGGTTCATCGCAAAAAGCCGCATCTCAAGCCTATGCCCCGGCATATCCAGAAATCGAATGCAGGAAAATCCATTATCCGGTCGCGTGTCGAGCATGTCTTTGCCGATCAGAAGTCACAGACGGGGCTGTTTGTCCGGACTGTCGGTATCAGCCGAGCCACCATGAGGATCGGGCTCGCCAATATCGTCTACAATATGCGCCGCTTCCTCTTCCTCGAAAGATTGAACGCGAGCGCATAGCCATCCAGCGGAGGACAACTCCCAATCTGCTCAAAACGCAGACCGGAGGCCATCGCAAAAACCGTCAATCAAATCGCCAAAACCCAGAAATTACCGGCCAAGCACATCAATCAGGGGTTCTTCGATCCCTCCAAATGCATTAGGAATGATTGTTTATATTATCTTTTTTTATCTCATTATATATATCACCTATTCATTTTTATAGCATAAAATGACATGATGGATCGGCTACACAGGGCATATATTCTGATGCCCTTAGCATGTGCTGACTTTAGCCATGCAAGAAATTAAGACAGCCCCGACCGTCAGGATGGATGGTCGATCGTGATCGGGGCTGCCATCACCAGAAAACGCATGTTTCCGGCGACACACCCTTTATGCGGAAAATATTCCTAAAAAAATGATAACCAGCCTTCTATCCCGCCCTCAAGCAGCGCGCTAATTTTTTAAAACGGACATTCTTATACGCATAGGCGGCTGCCTGCACAGGGTTGCCGAACGTCCCTTCACCATTAATGCAGGCGAAACGTAACCGGCAGCAGGACATGCGTGCCCTCCAGCGGGCGACCCTGCGGGGTGCACTGGACCTTACGCGCAGCGGCAAGGGCCGTGCTGTCCAGGTCATCATAGCCGGTGCCGGATTTCAGGCTGACCTGTACCACCTGCCCCTCGCTCCCCAGCACGACATCAACCAGCGCATTGCCTTCCTCATGCATGTGACGGGCCATGGCGGGGTAACGCCAGGCGGGGGGCGTGCAATGGGGCGCGGTTGGCACAACCGCCGCAGTCTGTGCTGCGCCAGGCACGGCCGGGCCATTCTGCGTTGCCGCAGGGGCAGACCCAACCGGTGCGGCAACACGAGCTTGGGCCGAGGGCTGAGCAGACGGTGACCGGGATTGCGCAACAGGGCGCACGGCGGGCCGGGCGGTAACAGCAGGCAGCGTGGCCACGGCTTTTGGCTGTGGCTGTGGCTGTGGCTGTGGCTGTGGCTGTGGCTGTGGCTGTGGCTGTGGCTGTGGCTGTGGCTGTGGCTGTGGCTGTGGCTGTGGCTGTGGCTGTGGCTGTGGCTGTGGCTGTGGCTGTGGCTGTGGCTGTGGCTGTGGCTGTGGCTGTGGCTGTGGCTGTGGCTGTGGCTGTGGCTGTGGCTGTGGCTGTGGCGTAGCCTCTTGCGGGGGCGGTGCAACCCCGGGCTGGTCAAAAAAGACCTGAATGCTGTTTTTTTCCGCTGGGGCCGCGGGCACGGGCGCGCGGGCGGGCAGCAGCCACGCGGCAATCAGGCCGTGGCCCAGCACGGCAGCCATGATGGCCCAGCCCGCAAGCAGCCGCCCGCGCCGCCAGCCGGCGGGGCCGGTTGACGTGACAAGAATCCGGCCTGCCGTTCTGTCCTGCTGCTGCACGCTTCCATCCATTGGGGCATGGGCGCGGGCTGCCTTGTCATTTGACAAAAAGCCCCCGACCTCCGAGAACACTGTCCTGTTACCGCCTTTATCTTACAACCGCAAAGAACCTGTCCATCATGGGCCAAGCCCGCCACCCCTTCATGCATGACATGCCTGTGATCCGCTGGGTCATGGTGCTGTGTGCGTGCCTGGGGCTATGGGGCCAGTTGCTGGTTGAAAGCCGCAGCCTGCCCGGCGAACTGCCGCGCGGCACCATCATGCGGCTGACGGGAATCGATATCGCTCCCGTCGCAACGCGGACAGAACGCCACGCAGCGCCGCCGCATCACCACATGGCGATGGCGAACGCGCCCCATGAGCATGGCGACATGCCCCCCCATGGCCACGACCATGCCGAAGGCTGCCCGCTCTGCCCGCTCCTGCACCTGCCTGCCCTTGCGCTGGTGGTTCTGCCCTTCCTGCCCCTGCCGCCCATGGCATGGGCCGCCCACCGGCACGAACCCCGCCAGCCCCGCGCGCCCCCTCCCACTCCGCTGGGGCTGCCCCCGGCCTGCGGGCCACCTTCCATCTCCTGAACTCACGCGCTGCCGCGCGTCCATACGGGCGTGCGCGTCTTTCGTTTTCCTGTTCAGGACATGAAAAGTGACTTCCATGAAAAAAACGGCCCCCCCCCTCGTGGTGGCCGCAGGCGGCTGCATGCTGGCGGCCTCCCTGCACCCGCTGGGCGCGCGCGCCCAGACAACCGTGACCCTGCCCGGCCTCTCGATCGAGGATACGGCGGACAGCACCCCCATGGGCGACCGCCTGCTTTCAGCGGCGTCCCCTTCCGCCACGCAGCGCACGGCGGCCAGCCTGAGCAGCCCCGATGCCGCCAGCCTGTTTCGCAACCAGCCCGGTGTCAGCACGTATTCCGCAGGCGGGCTGGCCTCGCTGCCCGTGCTCAACGGCATGGCCGATGACCGCGTGGCCACCGTGGTCGATGGCGTGCGCATCGCCTCGGGCTGCCCCAACCACATGAACCCTGCCCTGTCCTTCATCGACCCCGACAGCGTGGACACCGCCACCGCCATCGCGGGCATAACCCCCGTGAGCATGGGCGGCGACAGCACCGGCGGCACGATCGATGTCGAGCGCAAGGACCCGCAGTTTGCGAGGCATGGCAAGGTGCTCGTGACCGGGCATGTCACCGGCACCTATCGCAGCAATGGCGGCGGGGATGGCGCCTCGGGCAGCCTGACGGTGGCCAATGACACGTTCAGCCTGCGCTACAATGCCTCCTACGCGCAGGCGGGTGATTATGAAGGTGGCGGGGATGCGGGGCTGGTGCGCTCGACAAGCTACCTGACCTACAACCATGCCGTGACCTTTGGCGTGCACAAGGGCAACCATCTGCTGGCCCTGACCTTTGGCCAGCAGGACACCCCGCATGAAGGGTTTGCCAACCAGTACATGGACATGACGAACAACCGCTCCACCTTCGTCAACGGCAAGTATCTCGGCACGTTCGACTGGGGCGAGCTTGAGGCCCGGGGCTACTGGCAGCGCGAGGACCACGCCATGGACTTCCTGCCCGACCGCGCCAAGACCACCCACATGCCCATGAACACCAATGCCCGCATGGCCGGCTACAGCATCAAGGCCACCATCCCCCTGGCGGAAGGCCAGACCCTGCGGCTGGGCAGTTCGTTCGACCATTCCGGCCTCAATGACTGGTGGCCGCCGGTTGCGGGCAGCATGATGATGGGGCCGGACACCTATCACAGCATCAATAACGGCCACCGCGACCGGCTGGGCCATTTTGTGGAATGGGAGGCCGCCTGGACCCCGCGCGTGACCACGCTGCTGGGCTTTCGCAATGACCTGGTCATGATGAATACCGGCCCGGTATCGGGCTATTCATCGACCATGAGCATGATGAACATGGCCAGCATCAACGCGGCCAATGCCTTCAACACCACCGACCGGGGCCGGACGGATGTGAACTTCGATGTCACCGCCCTGGTGCGCTGGAAGCCACGCCGCGACCTGACCATCGAGGGCGGCTATGCCCGCAAGACCCGCTCGCCCAACCTGTACGAGCGCTATGCCTGGGGCCGCTCGGCCATGGTCACGAGCATGATCAACTGGTTTGGCGATGGCAACGGCTACGTGGGCAACCCCGACCTCAAGCCCGAGGTCGCCAATACCGCCTCCATCACCGCTGACTGGCATGACCCCGATGGCGACCGGTGGGACCTCAAGGTCCAGCCCTACTACACCTACACCCACGACTACATAAACGCCTACCGCCTTGCCAGCGCGAGGCAGTTCTACACGCTGGGCTTTGCCAACCATAATGCCCAGAGCTACGGCATCAACGGATCGGGCAATTACCGGCTGTGGCAGAATGCCCGCTTTGGCCGGGGCGAGATCGTGGCCAACCTCAACTGGGTGCGCGGGCAGGACCTGACCAATGGCGCGGGGCTGTACCACCAGATGCCCACCAATGGCAGCGTCACGCTGAACGAACGGTGGAAGAACTGGAGCGGCCGGGTCGAGATGACCTTCGTCAAGGCCAAGGACACGGTGGACTGGGTGCGCAACGAACCCCGCACCCCCGGCTATGCCCTGCTGGGGCTGGGCGGGCAGTATCACTGGCGCTACATGACGCTCGATGCCAGCATCGACAACGTGCTGAACCAGAAATACGAACTGCCGCTGGGCGGCTGGTCGCTGGCCGATTACGCCGCCACCGGCAGCCTGCGCGCCCTGCCCGGCATGGGGCGGTCGTTCAATGTGAGCCTGACGGCGAGCTTCTGATCTGAGCGGGGCGGTCCATCAGGAGGTGCCCGTCCCGCCTTCCCCGCCCTGTGTTTCCGCCGTGACGGGGCGGGCGGGTGCACGGCCCGGCGCCATCTGGCCAAACCAGGCCAGCACCGGGCGCAGGCAGATGCCAAACATGATCAGTCCCGCCACGACGCCTGCCGCCGCAGCCCCCTCAAGCCGCCACAGCCGGGTCATGCCATAAACCAGCGGCAGGTAGGTCAGGGTCACGATGATGCGGGTACGGAGCACGCGCGAGACCTGGCCGATCACGGTCAGCAGTGGTTCGAGCGGCACGATGCCCAGGCCCAGCACGGCGCTGCCCAGCATGAGCATGATCAGGTGGCGGCCACCATGCCAGTGCACATGCAGCATCCATGTCAGCAAGAGGTGGTCCCCATTTTTCGGACAGGGCGATAAGCTATCATCTGGCCTGAACGAGGACGGGTTTTATGGGCAAGGTTACGCGGAAGAGGTATGCGGCAGAGTTCAAGTCACGGGTTGCGCTGGAGGCGATCCGTGGGGAACTGACGCTGGCGGAACTGGCTTCGAAACATGGGGTACATCAGACGATGATCGCCCAGTGGAAACGGCAGGCGATCGAGGGGATGGCGGCGACCTTTTCCGGGAAGACGGTGGCTGAGCCCCCGGTCAGCCCAGCTGACGTGGAGAAACTGCACGCGAAGATAGGCGAACTTCTCGTGGAACGGGATTTTTTACGCGATGCCTCTGCTCGGTTGGGCGTGATCAGAGGCGGCAGATGATTGACCCGAAGAGAGCATGCCTGCCGATAATCCGGCAATGCACGCTGCTGCAACTCAACCGGTCGGGCGTCTACTATCGGCCTGTGCCACAGAGCGAAGCCAATCTGGAGCTGATGCGGCTGATCGACGCCCAGTTCCTGGAAACGCCGTATTATGGCTCACGGCAGATGACATGGCATCTGCGCCGCCAGGGACATGAAGTGGGCCGCAAGCGGGTCCGGCGGCTCATGGCGATCATGGGCCTGCGGGCGATCTACCAGAAGCCGCGCACGACCGTGCCCCATCCGGAGCATCGGAAATATCCATATCTGCTACGGGATCTGGTCATCAATCGGCCTGACCAGGTCTGGTGTTCCGATATCACATATATTCCCATGAAACGGGGATTTCTCTATCTCGTGGCGATCATGGACTGGTTCACGCGCAAGGTCCTGTCCTGGCGTCTGTCGAACACGATGGACGTGGAGTTCTGTATCGAGGCGCTACAGGATGCCCTCATGCGCTATGGCGCCCCGGACATTTTCAATACTGACCAGGGGTCGCAATTTACGACACCCCGTTTCAGCGGGATACTGGAAGAGCGTCAGATCCGCATCAGCATGGATGGGCGCGGTCGCTGGCTGGACAACGTGTTCATCGAGCGTCTGTGGCGGTCGCTGAAATACGAATGCGTCTACCTGTACGCGTTCGAGACCGGATCAGAGCTGAGGGCCGGGCTTGGCAGATGGATCGCCCATTATAACGAAAGGCGTCCGCATACGGCGCTGGCTGGACGAACGCCCGATGAGGCGTATCATGACGTGCCGACGCCATCTGGTCCGGGGTTAACCCCGGACCAGATGGCCAACAGCAACGCCGTCAGAAGGGCGGCATAACAACAACCGGGTATAGCTTATCAAGCCCGCAAAACTGTCCGAACGGACGGGACCACCTCAGACATCAAACGTCGTGGCGGCCGGGTCGATCTGGCGCGCGTTCAGGCGACGACGGCCGCAGAGATTGACCAGCAGGCCCGCGAAGATGGGACAGAAAGCGATCTGCCGGGGCCAGCCTATCCGTCTCCTGCGACGGTGCGCCGCCAGTTGAAGCTGACCCAGACAGACATTGCCACTCTGGTCGGTGTGCCGGTGGCGACATGGCGGAACTGGGAGCAGGGCCGTGTGAGCCTTGACCCGGCGGTGCGGACGCTTCTGCGTGTCTTATGGCGTGAACCCGATGCGGTGCGCCGGGCGATGGTAGCCTGATCGAACCACAGAGAAGCGGGATCAGGAGCAATGAGGTGCACCTCTCGCAAACGGCCCCTTCTTGCTAGACTGCCTTGAGATACGCATAAAGCGTTTCCCGGCTTATTCCGAATTCACGGGCAATCTGGGCTTTTGGCTCGTGAGCAGAAACGCGGGCCTTTAGAGCCGTGATCTGATCCGGTGACAGGGATTTCTTACGTCCGGGTAGCTTTCCCCTGGCTCTGGCAGCCTGTTGCCCTTCGCGCTGGCGTTCCCTGATTAAGGACCGCTCGAATTGAGCGAAAGCCCCCATCACTTGCAGGATCATCGTCTGCATGGGCGAAGCGTTCCCCTCGAACGTCAGGGCTTCTTTGATAAACCGAACACCTACGCCACGGACTGTGAGTGTCTCCACAAGATGCAATAGGTCTTGAAGGTCACGAGCAAGCCGGTCGATGCTGTGGCAGATTATGGTGTCACCTTCCCTTACATAACGAAGCATCTCGGTGAGAGCCGGTCTGTTCCGCGTGCCGCCGGAGCATTTGTCCGTGAAGGTCTTATCCACCTTCACCCCATCGAAGCTCTGCCGATCGGTGTTCTGGTCAACACTTGATACCCGAACATAGGCGATGATCTGACCGACCATGATGAACGCTCCCTTATGTGTCAGAAAACACCTAAGGAATACGCTTACACTATGTCAATGAATTCGTTTTGTGTGTTTTCCTGACACTAGAAAGGCCAGGTTCTCAGCCAAGGCCGGAAGTGTCCAGAAAAGTATGCCGCCCGCGAAGAGACGCGGCACGAACATCTTGCCGAGTTGCGGGCGCTCTACGGATTCCGTACCTTCTCCGGACGTGGCTCACGCGAACTAAAGGACTGGCTGTTTCGGGAAGCCGAGATGGCGGTGTCGAACGAGGATATCGCCCGCCGCTTCGTGGCTGAGTGCCGACGCACCCGCATGGTTCTTCCTGCAACATCGACGATCGAGCGGCTTTGCGCCAAGGCCCTGGTCGATGCTGAGCGGCGGATCGAGACGAGGATCGCCAGCCGGCTGTCCGTGGCCATCCGGGAGCAGTTGCTGTCATTGCTCGAGGAGACGGCTGACGACCGGGTGTCTCGCTTCGTGTGGTTGCGCCAATTCGAGCCTGGGTCGAACTCTTTGTCGGCTAACCGGCTGCTCGACCGGCTCGAATACCTGCAACGTATCGATTTCTCCGAGGATCTGCTGGCCGGTGTTCCTGCTCATCGCGTGACACGTCTGCGTAGGCAGGGCGAACGGTACTATGCAGATGGCATGCGCGATCTTCCGCAAGACAGACGGCTTGCTATTCTGGCCGTTTGCGCGTCGGAATGGCAGGCGATGCTCGCCGACGCCGTGGTCGAAACCCACGACCGGATCGTCGGCAGGCTCTACCGTGCATCAGAGCGCATTTGCCAGGCGAAGGTCGCCGACGAGGCGAACGTGGTGCGCGACACCTTGAAATCCTTCGCCGAAATTGGCGGAGCCCTGGTCGATGCACAGGACGACGGCCAGCCGCTGGACGACGTCATTGCGCGTGGATCGGGTTGGGACGGTTTCAAAACTCTTGTTGCAATGGCAACACGACTGACCGCCACCATGGCGGACGATCCGCTCAATCATGTGCTCGATGGCTATCACCGTTTCCGCCGGTACGCTCCTCGCATGTTGCGCCTGCTCGATCTGCGGGCTGCGCCAGTCGCGCTGCCGCTTCTGGAAGCGGTGACGGCCCTGCGCGCCGGTGTGAATGATGCCGCGCGTATCGGCTTCCTTCGGCCTAGCTCGAAATGGCATCGTCATCTTCGTGCCCAGGCGATTGGCGACACCCGCCTCTGGGAGATCGCGGTGCTGTTCCATCTGCGCGATACGTTCCGCTCCGGGGATGTCTGGCTGGCCAGATCCCGGCGCTATGGCGATCTGAAACATGCACTCGTCCCGGCGCAAGCCGTTGCGGAAAGCGGTCGACTCGCCGTGCCATTGCGGCCGGAAGAATGGCTGGCGGACCGCCAAGCTCGTCTCGATATCCGGTTGCGCGAGCTTGGCCGTGCGGCACGCACGGGTACGATTCCCGGCGGTTCGATCGAAAACGGCGTTCTGCATATCGAGAAGCTCGAAGCCGCCGTGCCGACCGGCGCCGAAGATCTGGTACTCGATCTCTACAAGCAGATCCCGCCCACGCGCATCACCGATCTCTTGCTGGAGGTGGATGCAGTGACCGGCTTCACCGAAGCGTTCACGCATCTGCGCACTGGAGCGCCCTGCGCCGACCGGATCGGGCTGATGAACGTCATCCTTGCGGAAGGGATCAACCTCGGCCTACGCAAGATGGCCGACGCGACGAACACACACACCTTCTGGGAACTGATCCGCATTGGACGGTGGCATGTCGAGGGCGAAGCCTACGACCGGGCGCTGGCCATGGTGGTCGAGGCGCAAGCAGTGCTACCAATGGCCCAGTTTTGGGGCATGGGCAGCTCGGCCTCGAGCGACGGCCAGTTCTTCTCCGCCACGGAACAAGGCGAGGCCATGAACCTGGTCAACGCGAAATACGGCAATACCCCGGGCCTGAAGGCTTATACCCACGTCTCCGACCAATATGCGCCGTTCGCGACCCAGGTGATCCCTGCGACGGCGAGCGAAGCTCCTTACATCCTCGACGGCCTGCTTATGAACGATGCCGGCCGCCATATCCGCGAGCAGTTCGCTGATACGGGCGGCTTCACCGATCACGTCTTTGCCGCATGCGCCATTCTCGGCTATCGGTTCGCTCCGCGCATTCGCGATCTGCCGTCCAAACGGCTCTATGCATTCAATCCCATGGCCGCCCCGGCCCACCTGCGGGCCATGATCGGCGGAAAAATCAATCAGGTCATGATCGAGCGCAACTGGCTCGATATCCTGCGCATCGCTGCCACCATCGCGGCCGGAAGCATCGCGCCAAGCCAGATCCTGCGCAAACTTGCCTCCTATCCGAGGCAGAACGAACTGGCCACGGCTTTGCGGGAGGTCGGCCGCGTCGAGCGGACCCTGTTCATGATCGACTGGATTCTGGATGCCGAGCTGCAACGCCGTGCCCAGATCGGGCTCAACAAGGGCGAGGCCCATCACGCGCTGAAACGAGCCATCAGCTTCCACCGGCGCGGCGAAATCCGCGACCGTTCCGCCGAAGGCCAGCATTACAGGATCGCCGGCATGAACCTGCTAGCCGCCATCATCATCTTCTGGAACACCATGAAGCTGAGCGAAGTCGTTGCCAGTCACAAACGCGAGGGAAAACTGCTATCGCCCGATCTCTTGGCCCACGTCTCTCCGCTCGGATGGGAGCACATCAATCTCACCGGAGAATATCGCTGGCCAAAGCCTTAACGTAGGATTTCGCCCCCTCCCGCAAACGACCCCATATGCCCGGCCATGGCGTAAGGCTGCCCCCCATTGTCAATTCCACCACCCGCCCGGATGCCTGTGGCGAGGAGGCAATCGAGTAAAGCCGCGGCTGCATGCGCCGGAACAGGCCCGCTATGTCCTGCGCCGTGACCGACAGCACTACATCGTTCAGCAGGTGGGGCAGGAAACCCGGCGCACAACCACCCAGTGCCTCCAGCATGGCCGGGTTGGGGCGGCTCAGGTCAAGGTGGCGCGTAAGGGCTTCGCGCAGCCCCACCGTTCCGCAGCCGCGCAGCACGATGGGCGTCTCTTCCGGCAGGCGCAGCGCGCGCAGGGCCGCCTGCACATGGACCGCCGGGTTGCTGGGCCATATGCCCAGCGCATCGCCGGGGAACCAGTTCAGTTCCGTTCCGCTTACATCCAGGCCGATACGCCGCGTATCCCTGTCACACCCTGCAGCGCACAGCCGCTCGTTGATGGACAAGCGGGCCATGACCGGGGCCTCCCGCGTGCCGGAAACCGGGGGCGATGGTGCTTCCACCAGTGCGGACGAGGCAACCTTTCCACCGGTTGCGACCTGCGCAAGGGCCGTAAGCATGGTTGTCCGCCACGTCTCGACCGTATCCTTGAAATCCGGCTCGCAGTCCACGCGTTCCACGAATGGCGTTGCCCCCAGTTCCCGCAGGCGTCCGTCCAGCGCACGGCCGAAGCCGCAGAAACTGGCATACGAGGAATCTCCCAGTGCCAGCACGGCAAATATCAGGCCGGGCATGGGGGCCTGGCGTTCACGCAGCATGTCCCAGAACGGAGCGGCGCAGTCTGGCGGGTCCCCGTCACCGAAGGTGGATACCACGAACAGCGCCGGACCCGCGGCGGTGGTGTTTACATCAAATGCATCAAGGCATTTTCCTTCCGCCGCGTGGCCGGCTTCGCGCAGCCAGCCAACGATCGTGGCCGCCAGTCCTTCCGCCCGCCCGGTCTGAGATGCCCACCATACGCTGATACCCGGCGTGGCGGCCGCAGGCGCCGGCATGGTCCCGCCGCCTTCACCCGGCTGCATGCGGCTGTACAAGCCTGCAAGAATACCGCTGATGCGCGCGCGCGCCTGTGCCGGCAGAGGTGCCGATGCGGGCAGCACGGGTACCTCGCCCACGCCCGGCGGGGCCATTTCCAGCCCGTCAAGGAACCCGGACAGCCATGCCCGTCCCTCCTCGGGCAGGGTTGCGGCAACGGACTGGTCCGGCCGCTCCAGACCGAGATGGCTGGCAAGGGCGCGCAGCATCATGGCGGACTCTCCTTTCCTGACTGGTTCCACATCATCGGCGGCCGGGCCTGCGGCCTGTTCTACCCGTTCCAGCGCCACCGCGCAGAGTTTGAAACCGGGTTGCAGCGAAATCGGGTCAACAGCATCCGGTGTAATGGAATTGACCGTCAGGTCCGGCCCGAAACGGTCATTCCAGTGGAACGGGGCAAAGCAGGTGCCGGGCCGTACCCGCGCGGAGATCTGGACCGGCAGGACAATCTGCCCCCGCCGTGACGTGATCCTTACGCGATCGTCCTGCGTCAGGCCAAGCGCATGGGCATCGGGCGGGGCAATTTCTACAAAGGGGCCGGGATTCAGGCGGTTCAGGCTGTCCACGCGGCCGGTCTTGGTCAGCGTATGCCACTGGTGCTGCAGCCTGCCGCTGTTCAGCACGAAGGGGAATTCCTCATCCGGCCATTCATCCGGCCGCATCCACGGACGGGCAAAAAAGACGCCCTTCCCGTCCGGCGTGGCAAAGACCGGGCCGGTGCCGTCGGAGCAAAGGTAACGGATCGGGTGCCGGGCCTGCGTGTCGCCTGCGGGCGCGGGCCATTGCACCGGCCCTTCGCGCAGCCGTACGTGGCTGACGCCTGCAATGTCATAGCCGGTTTTCGGGTTGCCGAACCGGCTGGCCTCGGCAAACACGTCGGCGGCAGAGGTGAAGGCAAAATCTTTCTCATACCCCATGGCACGCGCCACGCGGGCAATGATGTCCCAGTCCGGCAGCGCATCGCCCGGCGGCGGCACGGCCTTGCGGGCCAGTGTCATGGTACGGTCGGAATTGACCTGCACGCCGTCCCCTTCGGCCCACAGGGCAGCGGGCAGCACGATATCGGCAAAGCGTGTCGTCTCGCTATCCGCGAAGGCATCCTGCACGATCACGCATTCGGCCGCCTCCAGCGCCCGGACAACATGGCGGCGATTGGCGACGGTGGCAACGGGATTGGTACAGATGACCCAGCATGCCCGGATCTCACCGCGTTCCATCGCCTCGAACATGGCAATCACGCCATTGCCCCCGGTTTCGCGCAGGGTGCCGGGGGGGAGCGACCACTGTTCTTCGGTAAAGGCACGGTCGGCTGCTACCAGCGTGCTGCGCTGTCCCGGCAGGCCCGGCCCCATGTAGCCCATCTCGCGCCCGCCCATGGCGTTGGGCTGCCCAGTCAGCGAGAACGGCCCGCTGCCGGGGCGGCAGATGGCACCGGTGGCAAGGTGAAGGTTGCACAGGGCGTTGGTGTTCCAGGTGCCGGCAATGCTCTGGTTCAGGCCCATGGTCCACAGGCTCATCCACTCCCCGGCCTCCGCAATCCAGCGCGCGGCGGTCAGGATGTCCTCGACCGGCAGGCCGGTGATTTCAGCCACGGTCTGGGGGGCATATTCATCCAGGAAGGGTTCCATCGCCTCCCATCCTGTCGTGCTCCGGGCAATGAAGTCCCTGTCGATCGCATCGTTTTTTACCAACAGATGCAGCAGGCCATTGAGCAGCGCCAGATCCGTGCCGGGACGGATGGGCAGGTACAGATCGGCCTTTTCCGCCGTGGCCGTCCGGCGTGGGTCAACCACGATCAGCCGTGCACCCGCCCGCTTGCGGTCCATCAACCGCAGGAACAGGATCGGGTGGCAGTCAGCCATGTTGGCGCCAATGACGAAAAACAGGTCGGTGCAGTCGAAATCCTCATAGCTGCCCGGTGGCGCATCGGCACCAAGCGACAGCTTGTAGCCGGTGCCCGCGGCGGCCATGCACAGGCGGGAATTGGATTCAATATGCTGGCTGCGGACAAAGCCCTTGGCCAGCTTGTTGATCAGGTACTGTGCTTCCAGCGACATCTGCCCCGATACGTAAAAGGCAATGGCGTCGGGTCCATGCTCGTCAAGGATGGCGCGCAGCCGTTCCGCCGTGGCGTCGATAGCTTGCTGCATGCCCACAGATACGGCCTGTTCCCCGCGCCGGGGGCGGATGGCGGCATGGCGCAGGCGCTGGTCGGACAGGAGCGGCCGGTCGCACGAACTGCCCTTGGTGCACAGGCGGCCGCCATTTGCCGGGTGCGCGCCATCGCCCCGCACTTTTGCAATACGGCCGTTCTCCACCTCCAGTATGACCCCACAGCCCACCCCGCAATAGGGGCAGACCGTGCGGATGTCCTCCCGCGCCATGGGATCAGGCCGGAATGGGTTCCGGCGTGGCTGTAGCCGTCCGGGCCCGGATCGCCACTTTCCCGTTTTCCACGCGGGCGTCCCATGTCCGCAGCCGGACGGCGGGATCTTCCAGGCACTGTCCGTCCTCCAGACGGAAATGCTGTTTGTAGAGCGGGGAGGCCACCACCACCTGTCCCTTCAGGTCGCCCATGATGCCGCGCCCGATTACATTGGCGTTTGAAAACGGATCATGGTTGTCGATCGCATAGACCCGGGCAGGCGCGCCCTGCGTTGCAGGCAGGTAGAACAGGGCAATCTGGCTTCCGTCATGCCAGGCTACGACACCTGATTTTGCCACCAGGTCATTAAGTCCGCACAGTTCGGTCCAGTCATGCGGGCCGGGTGATGCTACGGTTTCGGGCAGGTTTTCGGCTGGACGGACCTGATCGCGCTCGGGAATGGTGCGGATGTTCGGGTCGGGGCGGCTGTCATTGACGAAGGTGCGGAACCGCTTGAGTTTTTCACGGTCCGTCAGCGCGTCGCGCCACTCGCAGTGATAGTGGTCCACCACCATCTGCATCTGCCGTTCCAGTTCCGCGCAGATGCCAAGGCTGTCGTTGATGATGACATCCTTGAGGTAATCCAGCCCGCCTTCAAGATTTTCACGCCAGACCGAGGTACGCTGCAGCTTGTCCGCTGTCCGGATATAGAACATCAGGAAACGGTCGATGTATTTCACCAGCGTCTGTGCATCGAGATCAGTCGCGAACAGTTCCGCATGGCGCGGGCGCATGCCGCCATTGCCGCAAACGTAAAGATTCCACCCATTCTCGGTTGCGATCACCCCCACATCCTTGCTCTGTGCCTCGGCACATTCGCGGGTGCAGCCGGACACGGCGAATTTGAGCTTGTGCGGCGAACGCAGGCCCTTGTAACGGTTTTCCAGATCCAGCGCCTTGCCCACACTGTCCTGCACGCCATAGCGGCACCATGTGCTGCCAACACAGGACTTTACGGTCCGGGTGGACTTGCCATAGGCCTGCCCGGTCTCGAAGCCTGCTTCCAGCAGTTCAGCCCAGATATCAGGCAACTGGTCCAGTTGCGCACCGAACAGATCGATACGCTGACCGCCAGTGATCTTGGTATAGAGACCGTATTTCTTTGCTACCTGGCCCAGGACAATCAGCTTGTCCGGTGTGATCTCACCGCCCGCAATGCGGGGTACGACCGAATAGGTGCCGTTTTTCTGCATGTTGGCCATGAACGTGTCGTTCGTGTCCTGCAGCGGAATATAGAGCGGGTCCGTAATCGGCCTGTTCCAGGCTGATGCCAGGATGGAACCGACAGCGGGCTTGCAGATATCGCAGCCCAGCCCACCGTTGCCGTATTGCGCCATCAGGTCTTCAAAAGTCTGGATCCCGTGCACGCGGACAAGGGAATATAGTTCCTGCCGCGTGTAGGAAAAATGTTCGCACAGGCTGTGGTCCACCGCAATGCCGCGCGCTTCGAGTTCGGTCTCGAACACGTTCTTGAGCAGGCCCGAACACCCGCCGCAGCCGGTACTGGCCTTTGTGGACTGCTTCAGGGCGGCAATATCCGTACAGCCGCCTTCAATGGCGGTGCAGATCGCCCCTTTCGTCACGTTGTGGCACGAGCAGATCATGGCCGTATCGGGCAGCGCGTCAGCGCCCAGCAGGTCCGCTCCCTCCCCACGCGGCAGGATCAGGGCCGCCGGGTCTGCCGGGGGTTTGATGGCGTTCTGTACATATTGCACGATCGTATCGTAATAGGCGTTATCCCCCACCAGCACGGCCCCGATCACACGACTGCCATCATCCGAGAGCACAAGGCGGCGGTAGGACCCATCCACTTCCCCGATGAAGCGGTAGCTCCGACTACCCGGTGTCGCGCCATGCGCATCGCCAATCGAGCCGACATCCACACCCAGCAGCTTGAGCTTGGTGGACATGTCCGCACCGGTAAAGGCGGCTTCTTCCCCCGCTAGGGTGGATGCGAGCGTGCGCGCCATGGTGTAGCCCGGTGCCACCAGTCCGAACACCTGTCCGTTCCAGCACGCGCATTCCCCGATCGCGTAGATTGCCGGGTCGGATGTACGGCATTGCCCGTCTATCACGACACCGCCGCGCGAACCGATGGCAAGCCCGCAGTCACGCGCCAGCCTGTCCTGTGCGCGAATGCCGGCGGAAAAGACCACCAGATCGGTTTCAAGAAACGTACCATCGGCAAAGACAAGGCGGTGACGATGTGTCTCGCCCGCGGTGATCTGCTGCGTGGCATGGGATGTAAGCACTTCGATCCCCAGTGCCTCGATCCGCTGCTTCAGGGCCTGACCACCATCATCATCAAGCTGCACGGGCATGAGGCGCGGCGCGAATTCCACAACGGCCGTGGACAGGCCCAGCCCCGACAGCGCATTGGCGGCCTCCAGTCCCAGCAGGCCGCCGCCAATGACCACGCCGTGCGACGCGCCATCTGCTGCGGCCCGGATCATGTCAAGGTCATCCAGCGTGCGATAGACCAGCCCCGCTGTGCCCGTATTGCCTGGAACCGGCGGCACGAACGGCGTGGAACCAGTGGCAAGGATCAGCGTGTCGTAGGGCAGCGGGCCTTCGGCGCTTTCCACCATCCGGGCCGCGCGGTCGATGCGGGTCACCCTGACGCCACGGTGCAGGGTCAGGCCGTGATGGGTATGGAAATCATCCACATGCAGGCGCAGCGCCAGCGCGTCGCGTCCGCTCATATATTCGGTCAGGTGCACACGGTCATAGGCATCGTGAAGTTCGTCACCAAAAATGTGAATCCCGCAGTCCTCATGCAGACCATGCGCCACAAGCTGTTCGGCACAGTAATGGCCAACCATACCGTTGCCGATGATGACGATGTTTCGCGTTCCGGTCATGTTCGTTTCCCCTGTCGTACAATCGGCTGTCAGAATTTGAATTCCATGGTCTGCATGTAGAATGCCCCGTCCTTCGCCCCCGCACGGTGCATCCCCTGCGATGCGACGAAGCCTGCGATATCGTGCGTCCATGTCCAGTGGGGCGCGAAATTCCACGCAAGCTGTGTCTGGGGCGTGGTGCCGATAAAGCCGCCCGAAAGGCCGTTACACCAGCTATAGATCTTGCCGGTGCCATATACACTGCATCCTGCGTGCTTTCGCGCCAGAAAACGGGGACATGCAGCTTGAGATGCAGGTTTGGCAGCGGGGCTGCCGTAATGACCGGCCCGATGCCGACTAGGTTCTGCGATGTCAGGGCCAGTGTCACGTCATTATAATACGGCAGCGGGAAATAGGGAGTGGCAAACGTGCCGACCGCGCCATCCTGACTATGGTAGGACCCGCCTGAAAACAGATCGCCCTGCAATGCGATGGACGGTTTTGCCTTCAGGCTTTTTGCCGTCCATCCCAATGTCCCGTTAACGGCATAGGCGCGCACTGCGCGTGTTGCGCCCCCGCTGGCGGGACGGAATTCGCCGCCCTGGAACACGCCCGTCAGGCTGATATCGAAGGGGCCGACATTCCCCCACACGCGTGCACCGATATTGTCGCGGCGGGTCGATCCGGCCTGCGTGCCCGTTGTGGTGGCCAGCGCCGCCGATGCACCGTTGAACAGGTAGCCAATGAAGAACACATCAGCAAAAACCTGGCTTTTCTGCCCCATGACCGAAAACTTCGGCAGCGCCGTGGACGTATAAATCCCATACATCCGGGCGTTGTAGTTCGTGCCGTCGGCGAATACGTTACGCGGCAGCTTGCTGGTCTGCATGAAATCGAACAGGTCCAGCCGGAAGGATTTCCACACCGCGTAGCCACGGAATCCATCCCACGACTGCTGGGCATTGGTCAGGTCGCGCGCAGACTGCATGGTAACGGGAGCATCGAGAAAGATCTGGCGACCGCCGATCACGCCCATCCGTGCCCCCAGCATCCTGCCCTTTACCTCCAGAATGCCCTGCTGGAGATCAAGCCGTTCGCGCTGCACCCCGGTCTGGTAACCATAATAGTTCGATCCCCCCGCTTCGCCCCACAGGAACTCGGCATAGGCGCGGACATGTTCACCCAGGTGCAGGTCGGCGCCATACTGGCTGCGCAGCAGCACGCGGCTGGCATTGGTCTTGCCGGCGGTCCCCATCTGCGGCTGGTTTTCAAAGGCATAGCGTAGCCGTTCCTCCCCATTGATGGACAGCCAGATATCGCCTTTATCTGTCAGGGGAATGTATTTCAGGCGGTTGAACCAGTCATTGCGGCGCTGTTCAGGGGGTGTATTGACAATATCGCTCCAGTCCTCGGCCCAGCGCGCCTGGCCAAAACCACCCACGGTGCCGAACCCGGCGGCGGCTCCCTTGCCTGCGTTGAAGACACCCCAGTCAGGGCTGTGTGGCAGGGCCAGGCGGTGGATGGCCGCCTTTTCAGGCGGACGGGACGCAGTTGGCAGGATACCGGTTGCCGTGACACCCGCGGCGGGCGGAGTATCGGCATGGGCCGCATGCCCGGTAAACAGGCTGGCAAGAACGGTGGTAAAGCCGACCGTAAGCGAAGCGGGCCGGAGCACGTCGGAAATACAGGTCACGGGATACGTTCCTGATCTGATTTTATGAAGAGGCGGCCGCATCGGCTTCAGCCGACATCCGGGGGCGTTCAGCCGCCCAGCGGCGGCGGCACACGCCAACACAGGCAAACGCCACCAGCGCAACCCCGGCAAAGCCCAGGAAGCCGGGACCGTAAGAACCCGTGGCCTGACGCGCGGCCCCCAGCGATGACGCCAGATAGAACCCGCCTACCCCGCCGCTCATGCCCACCAGCCCGGTCAGGATACCAACCCGGCTGGGAAAACGCATGGGCACCAGTTGAAACACCGCGCCATTGCCCAGACCCAGCACGAGCATGCCCAGGAAAAAGGCCGGGAAAGCCAGCCAGATCGTGGGCAGGCCAAAGCCGATCACGGCAAAGATGGCGACCGCAAGCGCGAACAGGATGCTCAGGGCACGCTCGCCCCCGATCCGGTCGGCCAAGGCACCCCCCAGCGGACGCACGAAAGACCCGACAAACACGACCAGCGCCGTGCAGCTTCCGGCCATGGCGGGCGGCAGACCATACTGGTCATTGAAATAGATGGTCAGGAACGAGGCAAGCCCCACAAAACCGCCGAATGTCACGCCATAAAAGAACATCAGCAGCCAGCAGTCGCCGCTGCGCAGGACGGGCAGCCACGTTACCAGGCCGCCACTGGAGCGGCGCTGCGGCGGTTCACTGGCCAGCAATACAAAGGCGACCAGCACGGCGGTCAGCGGCAGCGTTGCCAGTCCCAGCACATTGACCCAGCCATAAAGCACGGCCAGGCCAGGTGCAAACAGCGAGGCAAGCGCCGTGCCGGAATTGCCGGCCCCGGCAATTCCCAGCGCCGTGCCCTGATATTGTGGCGGATACCATGCGGAGGCCAGCGGCAGCGCAATCGCGAACGACGCCCCGGCGACGCCCAGCACAAGTGCAACCCCGAACAGTGCGCCATAGCTGTGTGGCGCGATCAGCCATGTCAGGAACAGCCCGGCGATGACAAGAATCTGGGCGCCAATCGCGACCCGTCGCGGCCCGAAATGATCGACCAGCGCGCCGGCGAGTACACGCAAAAGCGCACCTGCCAGAACCGGGGTCGCGACCAGCAGGCCCTTCTGACCGGCATTCAGATGCAGGTCGTGAGCAATCGAAATGCCCAGCGGGCCAAGCAGGACCCACACCATGAACGAGACATCGAAATACAGGAACGCCGCAAGAAGGGTACGCGGGTTTCCGGCTTTGAGGAATCCTGTGTCCACGTCATCGCATCCAGTCCCCATCCATCAGGTGTGACGGAGACGCCTTTATTCAGGCACGGAGACCATCGTTGGCCGTCCGGGTGTCGTCGTGATCGTTTGTGCCATTTTCACGTCGTTCACCGCCATTGATGAACGCGTCTTTCAGGAAACCTGTCTGGTATTTAATTGCACGCGGAACAATGCGATGTCAAAACATTTTTCTCATGTTGTCATGGCAGAATCATATGAGCCAAAGCCGCCGTCCCAGAAAATATACCTGCCGAACCGCGCAATTTCGAGACATTGCATAAAAAGATCGTGGCAGGGGATCGCCGTGACCAGCGAGACGGTTTTTGCGTAGATACCACTTGCACGATCGCCCGATCGTTAGAGCGTGCATTCCGGGAGCGCTTCGCCACCGCTCAAGTATCTGATCGAACACCCACGCCACCACGCAGGTTATGCGGACGGCATCAGGCCATCAACCTGTAAGCAGGCTTCATGCTGCTGAGTGGGAAACGGATGGAGCATGTTCCCGATACGCTGGGCACTGGAGCACCGCGTACGAGATTATGCAGATGTTTTCGGACCACCCAACAAAACGACCCATGCATAAAAGGTATGCGTGGCCATAAGGGTATAAAATATTGACATCTTTAAAGACATCCAGAAAGATTTCCTAAATATATATCTTTAAGAAAGATCGGAAAAAATGGCGTCACCTCTGGATGACAAGACCCGCAGCATCATCAAGGCCTGCGTGCCCGCGCTGGAAGCACATGGTCTGGCGATAACGACGGAAATGTATCGCCGCCTGCTGGCCAATCCGGACATTCGTGACCTGTTCAACATTTCGCACCAGAAGGATGGAGAGCAGCCAAAGGCGCTGGCGCTTGCAGTGCTGGCCTATGCCCGCAATATCGACAACCTTGGTGCCATGGCCGGTGCGGTCGAACGCATTGCGGAAAAGCATGTCGGGCTGAACATCCTGCCCGAGCACTATCCTTATGTTGCCGATGCCCTGCTGGGCGCCATCGCCCATGTTCTGGGGGATGCGGCAACCCCCGAGATCATGGATGCATGGGGCAAGGCCTACTGGTTCCTGGCCGAAATCCTGATCGGGCGGGAAGAACAGATTTACGTGGCCCATGCCGCGGCCCCCGGTGGCTGGGTTGGCTGGCGTCCCTTCCATGTCAGTCGCCGCACGGTGGAAAGCGAGACCGTTACCTCTTTCGAACTGGTACCCGTCGATGGCAAACCCATCATGCGCCATGTGCCGGGACAGTATCTCAGCTTCCGCCTAGATGTGCCGGGATACGGGTCGGAACGGCGAAATTACAGCATTTCCTCCGCACCCGGTTCCCGGTCCTACCGCATCAGCGTCCGCCGCATCGATAATGGCGTGGTATCCGACTGGCTGCATGACAGCGTGCATGAAGGCACGGTACTGCAGGTATCCGCGCCAGCGGGTGATTTCACGCTGGGCAACCCGGCCCCCGCACCCATCGTATTTCTCAGCGCAGGGTCTGGCCTGACGCCCTTCATTTCCATGCTGGGCGCGCTGGATACGGACGCGGCCAGAGGCGTGCGTTACATCCACACCACCCGCACGCCCGCAACGGAAGCCTTTGGCCCCTATATCCGTGACCTTGCAGCAAAGGACATGCTGCACGCCGATCTGTTCTACAGCCGCGCTACACCGCAGGCAGCACAGGACGCCACAGGCGTCACCACCCACGCAGGCCGCATGACACCAGCATGGCTTACGCACGAAATCGACCGGTCCGCGAGCTATTATATCTGCGGTCCCGACAGCTTCATGCGTGATGCCATCGCCACGCTGAAGGCGGGTGGCGTGCCCGAAAGCCAGATCCGTTTCGAATTCTTCGGTTCCGCGGCGGATGCGGTACTGGTCGGGTAAGCATGGCACACACCATCCATGTCAGGCGGGTTTATGACCCGCCTGCACCCGATGATGGCAGTCGTGTGCTGGTAGACAGGCTGTGGCCCCGCGGGGTCAGCAGGCAGCGCGCCGACCTGACCCTATGGCTGAAGGACATTGCCCCCAGCACTGACCTGCGACAATGGTTCGGCCATGACCCGGCCCGGTGGAACGGGTTTCAGCAACGCTACAGCGCGGAACTTCTGGCCAATCCCCTGCCGGTTCAGCAATTGCTGGACATGGCACGCGCCGGTCCGCTTACCCTATTGTATGGCGCGCGTGACAAGCAGCATAACGAGGCAGTTGTGCTGGCCGCCTACCTGCGTCGCCTGCTGGATCACGCGGCCTGAATGATCCCACCATTTCCTGTGTCAGCACGGCAGAAGGCATATATCATGGCATCACATGATGGCAGAGGAACCAAAGCCTTGAGCGCACCTGGGCAGATCATCAAAATTCTGAAGGAACTGCTGACAAAAAAACTTGTAACGCCCGATTTACGATAGGACGCTGTGGCCTGGACGATCCAGGAGAAGGATTACTTGCAGCGGTGCGCGGTCGACTTCGCGTATTAGCTGTGGAAAGACGTCTATTGGCTATCGGTACCTGCATATCCTGTCCAGTCGGGAAGGAATGTCGGTCTGCAAGCATGGCGGCCGGAAATAAGCGCTGGGTACGCACTCGCCGGTGATACTGCCCGACAAGCTACGCGAGCGTCGGAGCTTGGCTTCCGTCTCGGACGTATTGAACAACAGATGGTGCTTCCGGGTGCTGACGGTAATGGGCAATTACACGCGCGAATGTCTGACACTGGTGGCGGATACGTCGTTGCCAGGTGAGTGGCTGATCTGAGGACTTAACCGGATTGGGAACCATCATGAAGGTCATGTCGGTGAAACGGCTGCGGATAACCGGCTGTTTGTGGAAGCCGTGCTGTATCGCTACCGCGCTGGCATTTCGTGGCGTGACCTGCCAGCGCGGTTCGGGGATTGGAAGAATGTGCACAGACGTCTGCGCCGCTGGTGCGAAAGAGAAACCGACGCTATCCACGAAAAGTCAACGTTCAGTTTTACAAAAACAGAAACATCATTGAACGGTTCTTCGCCAGACTGAAGCAGTTCAGAAGCAGTGCAACTCGTCTCCGCCATCATCGGAATTAACTGACCACACGTCCTAATCGACAGGAATGTCCCAACCTCGGACTATCGCGGTTCGCCTGACAATGTCGGCTTTCGGGACGTCGTCCCAACTGCCCGGATCCCGAGATAACAGCGGAAGCGGACATCAAATGTCAGCAATAATCTTATGGAAGTTGATGCTTCCGCAGCCAAATGGCGAATTCTGTCTCATCGATTTTTCTTTCGACCAGAGCGACCATGCACTCCACCACGTCCGGAGCGGTGATGGCGACGTTCTGGCCGTTCACTTTGAGAAACAACACACAGCAGGCCCAGCCAGTCCGTTTGTTGGCGTCATTGAACGGGTGGTTGCCCGCAATGCCGAAGGCATAGGCGGCGGCGATGTCAAACAGATCGACAGGGACCGGATCCGCGTAGTGATAACGGTTCAACGGTCGGTCTAGCGCGCTATGCAGCAAATCCACACTTTTGATTCCCTGCGCGCCGCCATATTCGCGCAAGGCGCAATCATGCAGAAACTGAGGTGGTCCCGTCCGTTCGGACAGTTTTGCGGGCTTGATAAGCTATACCCGGTTGTTGTTATGCCGCCCTTCTGACGGCGTTGCTGTTGGCCATCTGGTCCGGGGTTAACCCCGGACCAGATGGCGTCGGCACGTCATGATACGCCTCATCGGGCGTTCGTCCAGCCAGCGCCGTATGCGGACGCCTTTCGTTATAATGGGCGATCCATCTGCCAAGCCCGGCCCTCAGCTCTGATCCGGTCTCGAACGCGTACAGGTAGACGCATTCGTATTTCAGCGACCGCCACAGACGCTCGATGAACACGTTGTCCAGCCAGCGACCGCGCCCATCCATGCTGATGCGGATCTGACGCTCTTCCAGTATCCCGCTGAAACGGGGTGTCGTAAATTGCGACCCCTGGTCAGTATTGAAAATGTCCGGGGCGCCATAGCGCATGAGGGCATCCTGTAGCGCCTCGATACAGAACTCCACGTCCATCGTGTTCGACAGACGCCAGGACAGGACCTTGCGCGTGAACCAGTCCATGATCGCCACGAGATAGAGAAATCCCCGTTTCATGGGAATATATGTGATATCGGAACACCAGACCTGGTCAGGCCGATTGATGACCAGATCCCGTAGCAGATATGGATATTTCCGATGCTCCGGATGGGGCACGGTCGTGCGCGGCTTCTGGTAGATCGCCCGCAGGCCCATGATCGCCATGAGCCGCCGGACCCGCTTGCGGCCCACTTCATGTCCCTGGCGGCGCAGATGCCATGTCATCTGCCGTGAGCCATAATACGGCGTTTCCAGGAACTGGGCGTCGATCAGCCGCATCAGCTCCAGATTGGCTTCGCTCTGTGGCACAGGCCGATAGTAGACGCCCGACCGGTTGAGTTGCAGCAGCGTGCATTGCCGGATTATCGGCAGGCATGCTCTCTTCGGGTCAATCATCTGCCGCCTCTGATCACGCCCAACCGAGCAGAGGCATCGCGTAAAAAATCCCGTTCCACGAGAAGTTCGCCTATCTTCGCGTGCAGTTTCTCCACGTCAGCTGGGCTGACCGGGGGCTCAGCCACCGTCTTCCCGGAAAAGGTCGCCGCCATCCCCTCGATCGCCTGCCGTTTCCACTGGGCGATCATCGTCTGATGTACCCCATGTTTCGAAGCCAGTTCCGCCAGCGTCAGTTCCCCACGGATCGCCTCCAGCGCAACCCGTGACTTGAACTCTGCCGCATACCTCTTCCGCGTAACCTTGCCCATAAAACCCGTCCTCGTTCAGGCCAGATGATAGCTTATCGCCCTGTCCGAAAAATGGGGACCACCTCTGACCGCACACGATCACACGTCAATATGGGTCAGAAAACTCTTGCATAACGGACGGCAACCACAGAAGAAATCCGGGCTCATCGAAGGTTAGAAGTAAGATATGGCCGGTTCAGGGATGAATGTCTCAACGAAACGTTGCTCACGTCCCTGATGCATGCCCGCCAGATTCTGGCTGACTGGCGGGCAGACTACAATACGGTGCGCCCCCACATCCCCAACTGGATGGCAAACACCGGACCCGGTCGCCAGACAAGGGTCTCAAGGGCATGGCAGAACGGCATGATAATCTGGATAATGAAACCAGACGGAACTCACCAGATGTATGAATGATCTACGTAGCAGTCCCGTAGATTTTGAGGATGAATCTCCTGTAGCTTCCCGGTATGGGTTCTGAGCAGGGGCGTAAGAAAAAATGGTATATGCCCCGTTCCTGTCTCACAGTCTGGACCTTCTCTGCCGTGACCATTTTGCCGACATTGTCATACCATGGTGCAGATCAGGCTGACTGCCAGTCCGTTCCGGGCCGAAATCGCGCCAGACGAGCCCGTCGGCTTCGTCGTCTGGCGCGTGTCAGGACCCTGAAATGGCAAAGAACACTCATGTATTGCTCGGGGGCTGTGCTGATCGGGATTATTTCCGTGATCTTTGCCCATCTGGGGGATGCGGCGGCCGATCTGCGTTACCACATCGTCGCCCTGAATGCCTGGTCCATGCTTCTGATTGCACCGCTTGGACTGGTCGCCATTACCTGGTTGACGCGCGTGCTGTTCAATGGTGCCCAAGGCTCGGGTATCCCCCAGACAATTGCAACATTGCATATGCATAATTTCATGCTGGTGGACCGAATCCTGACATTGCGCATTGCGCTCGGCAAGATCCTGATGACATGCCTCGGTCTGATCTGCGGCGCCTCAATCGGTCGTGAAGGACCCAGCGTCCAGATCGGGGCGTCCATCATGCATGCGTTCTCGCGGGCCATGGGTCAGCATAATGACGTCACCCGACACGGTATGATCCTGGCGGGCGGAGCCGCCGGCATGGCTGCGGCCTTCAACACGCCCCTGGCCGGAGTTGTATTCGCCATTGAGGAACTCGCCCATTCCTTTGAACAGAAATCGTCAGGACGGACACTGACCGTCATCATCTTTTCCGGGATCACCGCGATTGCCCTGCTGGGGAATTATACCTATTTCGGTCGCACCAGTGCCTCCATCCCGGTTGGTGTCGCATGGTTGGCCGTTCTGGTGTGTGGTGTAAGCGGTGGGCTGGCAGGTGGCCTTTTTGCCCGCCTTGTCATCAGGCTGTCAAAAGGATTGCCTGGATCACTTCGTCCGTTTGCAGCACGTTTCCCTCTCGGGTTTGCTGCTCTATGCGGTCTGCTTCTGGCCCTGATCGGACTGGCATCCGATGGTGCAACCTATGGTACGGGCTATCTCCAGGCGCGGGGGATCGTGGATGGCAGCCTCCATTATCCCGCGTCCTTCTTTCTCCTGAAGTACCTTTCCATGCTCATCACCTTCTGTTCGGGGATACCCGGGGGCATGTTTGCACCATCTCTTGCCATTGGCGCCGGAATGGGCGGATGGATCGAGCAGTTCCTGCCCCATACATCTCCAGGCGCGGTCGTTCTGCTTGGGATGGCGGCATATTTCTGTGGCGTTGCCCAGTCCCCCCTCACGGCGACGATTATCGTAATGGAAGTATGCGATAACCAGCAGGTCACGCTGGCGCTTCTCGCGACTGCGTTTCTGGCGTTCGGGGTCTCGCGCACGGTCTGCCCGCATCCGCTTTATTCCGCCCTCGCCGCGGGGTTCATGGAGAAGACGGAACGGAAGGCAGGTCAGGAAAAAACACTTTCAAGGCAGGAAACTGATCCCTCCTGAACCGGGACCCGGGTTGCTGATGCAGTATTCCGAGCCAGAGAACCGTCAGTCAACGAAAGAAGACACGATGCTGCAGCAGGTGCCGAACCGGAAACCACAACCGGAACAGACCGGGAGTTCCTGCAGTCTGGTTTTCCTGGCGTCAGCGTCAATCCTGATCGGACTTGCGACCGGTGCAATCTGTGGGGTCTTCCGCCTGTTTCTTAAAGGGCTGGAAACCGCGCGAACGGATCTGGCTCTCCGGTTTCTGCATGGTTCTCCGTGGGAGGGTTGCTTTCTGGTCGTGGGGGTTGCCCTGGCGGCCCTTGTCGCAGTGGAAATGGTGCGCCGTTTTGCGCCGCTGGCATCAGGCAGCGGTATTCCCCATGTCGAGGCCGTGCTGTCGGGCGTCGCGGTCCCAGCGCCATGGGTGCTCATCCCGGTCAAGTTCATTGGTGGTCTGCTGGCGATTGGAGGTGGACTGGCCCTAGGACGCGAAGGGCCAAGCGTGCAGATGGGTGCCGCGACAGCCAATACGATCGGACGACTGCTCTCTCTGCGGCAGGCGGACTGTCGCGCTCTCCTCGCCGCTGGCGCAGGAGCCGGTCTTGCAACGGCCTTCAATGCGCCGGCTGCAGGTGCCGTTTTTGTCCTGGAAGAACTGGTGGGACGGTTTGAAGCCAGAATGGTGTGTGCGGCACTCGGGGCGTCCATTTCAGCCATTCTGATCAGTCGTGGCATCCTGGGCGGCCAGCCTGATTTCATCGTGTTCCATCAGGTCCCGCCTGAAGCGATCGCGAAGCAGCTATTCTTTGTCATGACCGGTCTCATGACCGGTCTGCTGGCGGTTGGATATAACCGGACAATTCTTTCAGCACTGCGCCTTGCCGACCGTCTGCCTGTCAGCATACCCGTCAGGGCCGTTCTGATTGGTGGTCTGGCTGGACTTGTTGTGTGGCTTGATCCCCATCTGGCAGGTGGAGGGGACTGGATTACCCAGGCAGCGATAAATAATACGATAAGCTGGTGTATTATCCCTGCCCTGTTCGTTTTCCGGTTGATCTTCGGTGCGATTTCCTATGCTGCCGCAACACCAGGAGGACTATTTGCACCCATGCTTGCCCTGGGGGCACTGTCCGGATTGGCCTGCAGCTTTGTGGCGCAGATACTGAGCCCGGATACAGCGCTGGCGACCACGCCATTTGTGATTGTCGGCATGGCCTCCATGTTTGCGGGATCCGTTCGATCGCCCTTGACGGGCATTATCCTCGTCATGGAAATGACCCGATCGTCCGATCTTGTATTGCCGCTTCTGTCTGGAAGCTTCGCGGCAATGGTAGTGGCAGGAGCGCTCGGCGATACACCGATCTACGAGGCGCTGAGGCTCAGGGCAGCAACCGGAAGACGCTGAAATTATCACCTTTTGGAATACCTGTTTCATAAGGAATCATTCAGACCGGGGATGCGGATGACGGATAGAGCCTGCGGGCGACCCGTTCCATGGTCAATCCCTGCACGATAATGGTGAACACTACCACGCCGTAACAGACAGGCAGCAGCAGATTGCGCAATTCACCGGGTGGCAGTCCAAGCGCCAGCGAAACCGAGATGCCGCCACGCAGGCCGCCCCAGGTCAGGATACCCAGAACACGGCCACGCTCCCATTGCCGGAGATGAACCGGGAGGGTGGAAAACAGCACGCTCAATGCCCGCACGGCAATGGACAGCGGGATCACGGCAAGCGTTGCCAGCACCGTAAACAGATGCGGCGTGATCTCCAGTATTTCAAAGCCGATAAGCATGAACAGCAGGACATTCAGCACTTCGTCAATCAGGGTCCAGGCGATATCGAGTTCCTTACGGGACGCTTCATCGAAAACGGAATGGCTATAGCTTGTTCCGAAACACAATCCGGCCACGACGACAGCAATCGCGCCTGACATGCCAAGGTGGTTGGCAATGCTGAAGGTTCCGGTCGCCAGGGCCAGTGACGTCAGCAGATCGATATGCGGATCCCGCTGCCCCTTGAGCACACGAAGCGCAATCCACCCCGTCAGTGCGCCCAGCAGGCCGCCACCAAGCGCCTCGCGGCAGAAGCTGAGGGCAATCCCGGAGGCGGCTACGCCCTGACTGTCTCCGGTCGCCAGTCCGATCGTCACACCGAAAATGACGACCCCGACGCCGTCATTGAACAGGCTCTCGCCCGCGAAAATGGCCTGAAGCGGCCCCGGCAGCCCCAGACGCTTTAACATCCCACGACCGAAACCGGATCAGTAGGTGCGAGAATGGCGCCGAGCACGATGCACCATGTAAGGGAACAGCGTGGCCCAACAGCGGAAAAACACTCCAGGCCGCGCCCGCCAGAAAGGCCACGGCCAGAACAGTCCCGAGAATGGACAGGGCTGTCACGGACATCAGTTTCGCACGCAGGTGTCCGACATCAACCTGCATGGCTCCGGCAAAGAGAAGAAGTGACAGCGCACCATTCAGAAGCGCCGCGGGTAGGTTGATGACCCCCAGCACAGACCGCGGCAGGGCCTGAAGATCATAGGCCGGGATCAGCAGGTTCAGAACCATGACCAGCAGGGAAGTCAGCAACGAGAAGATCAGAACGCCGATCGTCACGGGAACGCGAAGCGTGTGGTGATTGAGAATGCTAAAGGCAGCGGCAAGCATGAGAAGCAGGGCGATCAGGCTGATGGTATCCATGGTATGATCGCTGGCCTTTCTGGCGTTTCGCGTCAAGAAAAACCGGTGCTCTCTTTTATAGACCGGGATCTGCCAGAAGGACGGATATTCACAAAGGTTACCGGTTCTGGCATCCCGAGCGGAATGCCCGCCATCACTGATCCGCCCTAGCCTGAGCGCATTGGTAACGACGGTGACGGAAGACAGCGCCATGGCGGCACCTGCGATCATCGGCGATAGCAACAGTCCGAATACCGGGTAGAGGACGCCTGCCGCAACCGGAATGCCGATCCCGTTGAACAGAAACGAGAAGGCAAGGTTCTGCCGGATATTGCGCATGATCGCGTGCGCCAGTTTTCGGGCGCGGACCAGCGCACCCAGGCTGCCATGGCCAGTGTGATGCCTGCGCTCTCGATGGCGACGTCAGTTCCTGTTCCCATGGCGATACCTACGGAAGCCGCCGCGAGGGCCGGCGCGTCGTTCACGCCGTCTCCCGTCATCGCCACATGGCGGCCGACACTCTCCAACTGTCTGATGATATCGGCCTTGTCCTGGGGCTTCAGCCCGGCGTGTACCTCTGCAATGTTCCCGGCAGCCTGTGCCACAGCTCTTGCAGTCGTCTCGTTATCGCCAGTCAGCATGACGATGCGCATCCCGTCATCATGCAGCGCCGCTAACGCAGCTTTCGTGTCTTCCCGCAGCGGATCGGCCACGGCAATCGTCCCCGCTGCTTTCCCGTCTATCGCAACAAACATGACCCCCGCGCCGGACTGACGATATCGCGTTGCATCTGCCTCCAGCGGAGCGGATCTGCCCCGGCCTGCTTGAGCCTTTCGGCATTGCCAATCACCACCTGACGGCCATCTGCTGTGCCGCTGACGCCGAGGCCGGGCTGTGAGCCGAAATCGCTGATCTGCCCCAGCGTGCCATGGCGCTCCTTCAGTGCCCGGACCACTGCCTGGGCCAGCGGATGCTGGGACTGCGCTTCGATTGAGGCCGCCAGGCGCAGCACATCGTCCTCCTGCCACGCTGGCGCAACGTCGAGGGCGATCAACCGGGGATGTCCTTCCGTGAGCGTGCCGGTCTTGTCCACCACCAGGGTGTCCACCTTGTCCAGTGCCTGCAGGGCCTCGGCATTGCGCACCAGAACGCCCTCACGCGCGCCGCGCCCGGTGCCAACCATGATGGACATCGCGTGGCCAGTCCCAACGCGCAGGGAAGGCGATGATCAAAACGGATATGGCATTGAGCAGGGCATGGCCGAAGCGCGGCGCGGGACCGACAAAATACCACACGACGAAAGTCACGAGGGATATACCCAACACCAGCGGGACGAACCAGTCCGACACGCGGTCGGCGATGCTCTGGATCGGCGCACGACTATGCTGTGCTGTGGCAACCATTGCCACGATGCGGGCAAGCATGGTGTCGCTGCCGACCGCCCGTGCCTCGATTTCCAGGCTGCCAGTGCCGTTAATGGTGCCACCCGTCACCGCATCGCCCGGTTTCTTCACCACGGGCGCAGGCTCGCCGGTGATCATCGCTTCATCCACACTGGACGCGCCGTTCAGCACCATGCCATCAACAGGACAGATTCACCGGCCGAACGCGGAGACGGTCGCCTGTCGCGATATCTTCGACCGCAACATCGTTTTCCTGCCCGTCAGCGCCAATGCGATGCGCCTGTTTCGCGTGAATCCAATAGCGGCGGATCGCGTTGCCGGTTGCGGCGCGAGCGCGCAGTTCCAGGACCTGCCCAACCAGCACGAGTGCCACCACCACGCCCGCGCCTCATAATAGACCGGAAGGCTGCCGTCAGGCATCCGGAAGGTCGCGGGGAAGGCGTCGGGAAGATCGTTGCCACGAGGCTGTAGCCAAAGGCCGCACCCACGCCGAACATGATCAGGGTGAACTGTTGAAATGGCCGGTGCGTAGTGAGGCGAGACCGCGCTGAAAGAACGGTAACCCGGCCCAGCAGACGGCAGGCAGCGTGAGCGCGAGTTGCACCCATGGCGACAGCACAGGCGGCACAAGATGCAGACCGACATCGCCTCCCATGGCGATGAGCATGAGCGGAATGGCAAGCACCCCGGCCACGATCAGGCGGCGCGTAAAATCCCTGAGTTCGGGATTTTCCTCATTGTGCCCGGTCGGATCCTCCGGCTCCAGCGCCATGCCACAGAGCGGGCAGTCTCCGGAGTGATCCTGCCGGATCTGCGGATGCATGGGACAGGTCCAGATTGTGTGGTTTCCGGCAAGAGAGGGCATTTCGTTCGTGGACGTATGATGGTCATGGCCGGTATTGCTGCCCGATTTCTGACCATGTTCCATTGCTGGCATCGCCGGAGCATTACCAGTTTTCTCTGCAGGTTCCAGCGCCATGCCGCACTTAGGGCATTTTCCCGGATGCGTTTCCCTGATTTCCGGGTGCATCGGACAGGTCCACGCCGTCTGGCCTGCCAGGGACTGGTCATGGGTAATGGACGCCTCGTCCGCCACGAAAGCTGCGGGGTCTGCCCCGAATTTCCGCTGGCAGTGTTCACTACAAAAATAATAATCGTGTCCATTCATGCAGCGTGTGAAATTTTGCTGTCACAGTATTCACACTCATGCCACAGACCGGATCATGTACGTCCTGGGCACCATCATCTGCCGATCATCCTGTCTGGTATCCGTCATGCGTGTTGCCCCGATGGAAGCGGCTGAATTTCAGACTGCGATGGAACAGGCATTGAACCATGTCACAGCACAGACAATGAAACGACCACTTTGTCGAGACAGTTGCCCGCATACCGGTGATCCCCCAAAAGAGCATACATTCAGCGATACATGATCGTCAGCAGGCATTGACCTACGTCGCTGTTACAATCAGTGTCTGGAATGAACGTAATCTTAGCTTCTGGACTGATGACCGACCTTATTCGAGACCTCATTCTTCGCTGGCGGGACGATCCGGCAGCAACCTATCAGAGCTGGTTTTTATGGGACGAGCGTATCAAGAACTTTCGCTCCATCCGCAGGGGGCTGCAGCAGGTTGTCACCGGATTGCCGCTGGTACGTTCGGGGTCGCCTATCGTGGCTCCTCACTGGAAACAGTTGTTCATTCGATTGCGGAGCAGCGTCAGATTTTCAAGGGGGCAGATCATGCGTTCCTTTGGAAGCCGAAGCTACGAATTCCAGATATCTACGAGAATCCCGTCAACCAGAAAGCGTTCGGTCAGCTTCTCGATACCTGTCTGTGCTGCAATACTGAAGAGCACGTGGTTTCGGCCATTCATGCGATTGATGCTCGCAAGATAAAGGGACTGGGACC
>NZ_CP021467.1:3332500-3448767 GCF_002173515.1 Komagataeibacter europaeus | reverse complement strand
ATCCGCTCCCGGCTACATGGAACGCAGGGTGGACGCCCCCGCGTCGCCCCTGCCCCATCCCTAACTGTTCCACAACGCCATTGGCCCCGCACGCAGCGGGCAGGAAGCCGGTCGCGCACCAGACACGACCCACAACCCGGACCCCAGGCCCAAGGCAACAGATGACGTTGGAATTATCCACATAAGGTAGAGCAGGGAATCGGTCGAAGCAACGGGAATCTGCCCCCACCCCATCAAAACCCGATTACACGGCATGAAAATGACAAACAAAAAAGGCCGTTACCGCCACTAATGGCGATACACGACCTTCTTCATTACTTGCCGCATTCTTTCAGATGAAAGAAATCAACAGTCCCTTATGCCGCGGCAAGGGACTTGATGCGGGCGGACAGGCGCGAAATACGACGGGCAACGGTGTTGGCGTGAAGAACGCCCTTGCCAACCGCACGCTGCAGTTCCGGCTGTGCCGCGCGCAGTGCAACCGCGGCGTCGTCCTTCTTGCCGGTTGCGATGGCGACCTCGACCTTCTTGACGAAGGTGCGCACGCGCGACAGGCGCGCCGTGTTGCGGGCGTTGCGGACTTCGTTCTGGCGGATGCGCTTGCGCGCTGATGCTGTATTGGCCATTGCTCTCAGTTCATCTGCATAAATCAGGTTACGGCGGTCCGCCACCCGATCGTTGCGGACATCCCATATCAGGCTGGCGATCTAGTCCACCCTGACCCCATTCGTCAAGACAAGTCTTTGCCCAAATCGTCTTTTACCCCCTGCTGGCGGGGACAGAAAAAGCTTGAACGCCCGGACTGGGTGATCCGGACGACCCCATCGCATGCCGGTGGACCGGGACAGTCGGGGCAGCCTTCCCCCTCCCGCCCATACACGCGCCAGGCATGCTGGAAATAGCCCAGCTCCCCATCCGGTTGCACGTAATCACGCAGGCTTGAGCCACCGGCGGCAATTGCCTCCTCCAGCACCGCGCGGATTTCGGTGGCCAGAACATCATACCGCGCCGCACCTATGTCCCCTGCCGCCCGGGCTGGGTGGATGCGCGCGCGAAACAGGGCTTCGGACACATATATGTTGCCCAGCCCCGCCACCACGCGCTGGTCCAGCAGCAGGGCCTTGATGCTGGTGCGCCGCCCCCTGCCACGCGCCGCCAGCCACGGGCCGTCGAACCGGTTGCCCAGCGGCTCCGGCCCCATGCCCGCCAGCAGGCGGTGGTTTTCCACCTCCGCCACAGGCACCAGGTCGACCATGCCGAAACGCCGGGGATCCACCAGCCCGCAACGCGCGCCCTGCGCCGTCTCGATCACCAGGTGTTCGTGCAGCGCAGGCGGCTGGTCGCGTTCCGCCGCCGTGGGGCGCGACAGCAGCACGCGGCCGGACATGCCCAGATGCAGCACCACGACCATCCCGCCCGAAAGCGTGATGAGGATATATTTCCCCCGGCGGGCGAATCCATCGACCCGCCGCCCCTGCAGTGCCGCCGCAAGGCCAGGCGGAAACGGCCAACGCAGGCCGGTATGGTGCGTGCTGGCACGTGAAATAGTGTGACCTTCAAGATGCACTCGCATCCCGCGCATCACAGTTTCGACTTCAGGTAGTTCCGGCATGGCCTCATCTGGGGTTATACCTGTGCATCATGACCGACATTAGCCAGCCATACCATCCCTCCCCTTCCGCCGGCCGTCCCGATGACCGCCACGCGGATACCACCGATTTCGGCTTCCGCGACGTGCCGTTGCGCGAGAAGAAATCCCTGGTCCGTGATGTCTTTGACAGCGTGGCCTCCAAATACGACATCATGAATGACGTGATGTCGCTGGGCATCCACCGCGCGTGGAAGAAGATCTTCGTCAACGAACTCGGCCCCCACCCCGACCTGTCGCTGCTCGACCTTGCGGGCGGCACGGGGGACATCTCCTTCGGGTGGCTGCGTGGCGGGGGCGGGCCTGCCATCCTGTCCGACATCAATGTCAGCATGCTGACGGTGGGCCGCAACCGCGCACTGGAACGCGGGCTTGTCTCCGGCCTCAACTTCGTAGCCGTCGATGCGGAGGCCATCCCGCTGGCCGACAATTCGGTTGATCGTGTCTCCATCGCATTCGGCCTGCGCAACTGCACGGACAAGCTGCAGGTGCTGCGCGAGGCCCGTCGCATCCTGCGGCCGGGCGGGCGGTTCCTGTGCCTTGAATTCTCCCGCGTGCAGGTCGCGGCCTTCGCCCCGGTCTATGATGCCTGGTCCTTCCACGTGCTGCCCCGCATGGGAGCCGCGATCGCGGGTGATCGGGAAAGCTACCAGTACCTGGCCGAAAGCATCCGCATGTTCCCCGATCAGGAAACGCTGGCGGACATGATGCGCGAAGCAGGGCTGGAGCGCGTGACCTACCAGAACCTGTCCGGCGGGATTGCGGCAATCCATTCCGGCTGGAAAATCTGATGGGGGATGGGGCGACCCGTTCTGTTTTGCTGGTCGTGGGCGGCGGCATTGCCGCCTACAAGGCGCTGGAGCTGATTCGCAGGCTGCGCGAACATGGCGTGCGCGTGCGCACGGTGCTGACGGATGCGGGGACACGATTCGTCACCCCCATGTCCCTTCAGGCGCTGAGCGGCGAACGCGTCTTCAGCGACCTGTTTTCCCTGACCGATGAAAGCGAAATGGGGCATATCGCCCTGTCGCGCGGCAGTGACCTGATCGTGGTCTGCCCCGCCACCGCCGACCTGCTGGCCCGCATGGCCGCCGGACTGGCCGATGACCTGGCCACCACCGTACTGCTGGCCACCGATACGCCAGTGCTGGTGGCCCCCGCCATGAACGTGCGCATGTGGACCCATGCCGCGACACAGGCCAATGTCGCGACCCTGCGCGCACGTGGGGTGGCTTTCGTGGGGCCGGAATCCGGTCTCATGGCATGTAACGAATCCGGGCCGGGCCGCCTGGCGGAAACGGACGCGATCCTTTCCGCCATACTGCACGGACTATCCCCCGACAGGCCGCTGGCGGGCCGCAGCGCACTGGTGACCGCGGGCCCCACGCACGAACCGATCGACCCCGTGCGCTATATCGCCAACCGCTCCTCCGGCACGCAGGGATATGCCATTGCCGAAGCCCTTGCGGCGGCGGGGGCGGATGTAACACTGGTCAGCGGCCCCACTACCCTGCCCGACCCGGCAGGCGTTCACACCGCAAGGGTGGAAACGGCGCGCGAAATGCTGGATGCCTGCCGTCATGCGCTGCCCTGCGATATTGCCGTATGCACCGCCGCCGTGGCCGACTGGCATGTCGCCCCGGCAGCCCAGAAGATCAAGAAAACAGCGGATGCGGCCCCACCCGCGCTGCAACTGGTGCCCAACCCCGATATCCTTGCGATGCTGAGCCAGCCCGGCCCGACACGACCCGAACTGGTGATCGGTTTCGCGGCGGAAACCGAACATGTGCTGGCGCATGCCACCGCCAAGCGCGAACGCAAGGGCTGTGACTGGATCGTGGCCAATGATGTCAGCCCCGGCACCGGGGTCATGGGTGGCACGGAAAACGAGGTCACCCTGATCACGGCCGCAGGCCGCGAACACTGGCCCCGTCTGGACAAGGCGCAGGTCGCGCATCGGCTGGTTGCGCGGATTGTCACTTTCCTGCAAACGCCACATCCCAACCCTGAATAACCCGACGGACCGAACCATGACTTCCTCCCCCCTGCCCATCCAAGTCCGCCGCCTGGCCCATGCCCATGGGCTGCCGCTGCCGGCCTATGCCACCGATGGCGCGGCCGGAATGGACCTGCTGGCCGCCGTGACCGAACCGATGGTCATTGCGGCCGGTGGCCGCGCGCTGGTGCCCACGGGGCTGTGCGTGGCGCTGCCGCGCGGATATGAAATGCAGATCCGCCCGCGTTCGGGCCTTGCCCTGAAGCATGGCATCACCCTGCCCAACGCGCCCGGCACCATTGATGAGGATTACCGGGGGGAAATCGGCATCATCGTCATGAACACGGGCAGCGGGCCCTTTGTGGTCGAACGCGGCATGCGCATTGCACAGGCGGTGCTGGCCCCGGTGGTGCGCGGCACATGGGTTGAATATTCGGAACTGGAGGAAACGGATCGCGGCGCGGGCGGCTTTGGCAGTACGGGCACCGCAGGGTGACAGACAGCAGCCTGCCGGGGAACCTGCGGGTCCGCCCCAACATCGCGGACCTGCTTGGCCTGCTGGCGATCATGGCGGGGGCCGTCATTGTCGCCACCGCCGGGCGCCACATGCTGGTGCCCATTCCCGCCAGTGAGGCGGGGACCATCCACCTCAACCCCGCATGGCTGCCCGCCTATGCCGTGCGGACCACACTGCGCATGTTCGCGGCCCTTGCCGCCTCCCTGGCCTTTACCTTCACCTATGCCGTCTGGGCCGCCAAGAGCAGGCGCGCGGGACAGGTGCTGATCCCGCTGCTGGATATCCTGCAGTCTGTGCCGATCCTTGGCTTCCTGACATTTACGGTGGTGTTTTTCCTTGGCCTGTTCCCCGGCCGGATGATGGGGGCGGAACTGGCCGCCATATTCACCATCTTCACCAGTCAGGCATGGAACATGGCCTTTGCCATGTACCAGGCGCTGCGCACCGTGCCGCCTGATCTGGAAGAGGCCGCCCTGTGCTTCGGCCTGACGCCATGGCAGCGTTTCTGGCGGCTGGAAGTGCCGTTCGCCATCCCGTCGCTGGTCTGGAACACCATGATTTCCATGTCCGGCGGGTGGTTCATGGTCGTCTATTCCGAAACGATCACGGTCGGGAATACCGATATCGCCCTGCCGGGAATCGGGTCGTATGTGGGCGTTGCGATCGAACAGCGCAACATATGGGCGATTTTCTACGCAATTGCCGCCATGCTGGCGGTCATCCTGGCCTATGACCAACTGCTTTTCCGACCGCTGGTCGCCTGGTCGGCACGTTTCCAGACCGATGAGGGCACGACGCTTGCAGCACCCGACCCATGGGTGCTGACCCTGCTGCGGCGCACGCACCTGCTGCGGCAGGGCTGCCTGAAACTGGGCGACATGATGACCCGCATCGGCTGGCTGCCGCTGGGGCCGCGCCCATCCGCGCCGCGGCGCCTGCTTGTTCCCTCCCGCCTGCTGGACGGCGCATGGATCGCGGCCCTGGCCGTCTGCGCCATTACCATCGGGTGGAAGACATGGACATATGCCGGCACCCATTACACGACGGGGCAGGTACTGCATGTCACCATGCTGGGTGGCATCACGCTGGTGCGCGTCATGGTAACGGTCATTGTGGCGTCACTGATATGGGTGCCACTGGGCATATGGCTGGGCCTGTCGCCCCGCCGGGCGCGGCACGCGCAGATGGCTGCACAGTTCATGGCCGCCTTCCCCGCCAACCTGTTCTTCCCGCTGGTGGTGGTGGGAATCGTACGATGGCACCTGAACAGCAATATCTGGCTGACGCCGCTCATGCTGCTGGGCACGCAATGGTATATCCTGTTCAACATCGTGGCGGGGGCATCTTCCTATCCCGGCGACCTGCTGGAAGCGGCCGATAACTTCCATGTCCGGGGCTGGCTATGGTGGCGGCGCGTGATGCTGCCCGGCATTACGCCGTATTTCATTACTGGCGCGCTGACCGCATCGGGGGGCGCATGGAACGCCGCCATCGCAACCGAGGTCGCAAGCTGGGGCGACACGACGCTGAGTGCGAACGGACTGGGCGCCTATATCGCCCACGCCACCGTGGCGGGTGCGACCGATCAGGTGGGTCTGGGCATGGTGGTCATGGCGGTGTTCGTGCTGCTGCTCAATCGCGCCCTGTGGCGTCCGTTATCCAATTATGCCGCGCGGCATTACACCTTTGACTGAGAGTTCATGATGCAGCAGCCCGAACCCGCCCCAGCCCAGTCCAAGCCCGGGACGGAACTTGTCCGGATCATCAACTGCCGACAGGCCTATCACAAGGAAAGCGCCACCGACCTGGTTGTGCTGGATGGGGTGAACCTGTCCATCCGCAGCGGGGAAATCGTGGGCCTGCTGGGCCGGTCGGGGTCGGGCAAGTCCACGCTGCTGCGCATTATCGCGGGCCTGCTGCCGCCGACGGCGGGCGAGGTGATCTGGAAGGGCAAGAGACTGGAAGGCCCTGCCGCCGGTATTTCCATGGTGTTCCAGTCATTCGCGCTGTTCCCCTGGCTGACGGTGCAGAAAAATGTCGAACTGGGGCTGGAAGCACAGGGCGTGCCCGTGGCCGAGCGCCACAGGCTGGCCGAAGATGCGATCGGGCTGATCGGGCTGGGTGGATATGAAAACGCCTATCCCAAGGAACTGTCGGGCGGCATGCGCCAGCGCGTGGGACTGGCGCGGGCGCTGGTGGTGCACCCTGACCTGCTGTTAATGGATGAACCGTTTTCGGCACTGGATGTACTCACGGCGGAAAACCTGCGCACCGACCTTGTGGAACTGTGGGCGGAGAAAAAACTGCCCATCCAGTCCATCCTGCTGGTCACGCATAATATCGAGGAAGCGGTGCTGATGTGCGACCGCATCCTGATCTTTTCCTCCAATCCCGGCCGGGTCGCCTATGAACTGCAGGTGCCCTTTGAACATCCCCGCAACCGCGAAGACGCGGCCTTCCGTCAGTTCGTGGACCGGATTTACGCGCTCATGACCCGTCGTGCGCCCGTGGTGTCGGAAGCGGACATGACCGACCCGGACATGAAGCATGTGCAGATCACGGCCGATGCCGTGGCCCTGCCCGCGCTGCCAATCAATACCATCGTGGGCATGATGGAAACGCTGGCCGCCGACCCGCTGCATGGCCGCGCCGACCTGCCGCTGCTGGCCAGCCGACTGCAGCTTGAACTGGATGACCTGTTCCCGTTAGGCGAGTCGCTGCAACTGCTGGGCTTTGCCGAACTGGAGGATGGCGACATCATGCTCACCCCCGAAGGCATGCGCTTTGTCCAGAGCGAGCACGACACCCGCAAGAACATCCTGTGGCACAGCATGCTGCACAACATTCCCATGGTGCGCACCATCCGCGCCGTTCTGGATGAACGTCCCAATCACCGCGCCAGCGCCGAACGCTTTCGCGATGAACTGGAAGACAGCATGTCCCCCGATTATGCCCGCCAGACACTGCAGACGCTGATCGGCTGGGCACGCTATGCCGAACTGTTTGATTTTGATGAAGAAGCCGACCAGCTTTTCCTGGACGACGAAACCGAATAACCGGGGCCCTAGCCCGCCGTATCCACCAGCCGGTCACGGAACAGGCGGCGCATTTTGGCGATCTTGGGCGGGATCACCGCGCTGCAATAGGGATTGCCGGGATTGCGGGCAAAATAGTCCCGGTGATAGTCCTCGGCGGGCCAGAAATGTGTCAGCGGCGCGATTTCGGTCACCAGCGGGTCCGGCCATACCTTTGCTTCCGCAATTTCGTTGCGGATGGCATAGGCCGTCATTTCCTGTTCCGGTCCCTGCCAGAATATGGCGGAACGATACTGCGTCCCCACGTCATTGCCCTGCCGGTTGAGCGTGGTGGGATCATGCATGACAAAAAAGATCCGCAGCAGGTCGGCGCATGACAGTTCGGCGGGGTCGAACGTCACACGCACGACCTCCGCATGGCCGGTGCGGCCGGAACAGACCTGTTCGTAGGTGGGATTGGCGGTATGCCCCCCGGCATAACCGGGTTCCAGTCCCTCCACGCCGCGCAGTTCCTTCAGCGGCGCTTCGAGACACCAGAAGCAGCCCCCACCCAGCACCAGTGTCTCCAATGCGTTTTCGGTCATGGTGGCTTCCTTCCCTCAGGTTACCATAAAAAATATTCCGGCAGTTTTTGGTGAAGCTTTTTTCAAAAAGCTTCAGAGAATGCAGCCTTTTTGAAAAAAAAGCTGCCCCCAAAAACTTTTATTCTTTCCCGACAATCCTTTACGCAATCCGCGCCAGGGCTGCTTTCAGCCGCACGCGCTCTGCCTGGAACGTCTCGAGGCGTTCGCGGTTCTCCGCCACGACTTCAGGCTTGGCGCGGGCCACGAAATCGGCATTGCCCAGCTTGCGCTCAACCTTGGCAATCTCGCCATCGACCTTGGCGCATTCCTTTTCCAGCCGCTGGCGTTCAACGGCAAGGTCAATGATCCCGGCAAGGGGAATGACCAGCGTCGCTTCATCCACCACCAACTGCGCCGCCCCCTGCGGCATTTCACCTTCCAGCGGCTGCACTTCGGATACGCGCGCCATGCGCCCGATCGCTTCCGACCATTTGGCGGCGCGCGCCACGGTCACGGGCGATGCATCACGCAGCAGGACCGGGGCCAGACGGGACGGCGGCACGTTCATTTCCGAACGCACGGTGCGGATCGCGCTAATGAAACGAATCAGCCACTCCATTTCCGCGCGGGCTTCGCTGGCCCCTTCCAGATGTTCGGGCTGCGGCCACGGTGCAGTAATCAGCGACCCTTCCGGCCCAAAGCCGAAATGCCGCCACAGGCTGTCAGTCACGAACGGCGTGACGGGCTGCAGCAGGCGCATGATGGTGCCCAGCACGTGGGCTGCGACCGCACGCGTCTCGACCGCTTCCGCCGTGTCACCGGCAGCAAAGACCGGCTTGGCCAGTTCAAGGAACCAGTCACAGAAACAGTTCCAGACAAAACGGTAGCAAACGGCGGCGTATTCATCGAAGCGGAAGGCTTCCAGCGCCTTTGTCGCGTCTTCCACCGCCTGCGCCAGTTCCGCCAGGATCCAGCGCCCCAGCGGCGACTGCACGCTGGCCGGGCTGAACCCCGCGACCGGGGCCACGCCGTTCATTTCGCAAAAACGCGCGGCATTCCATATCTTGGTGATGAAGGAACGGTATTCCTCCACCTTCCTGCGGCCCAGCTTTACATCACGTCCCAGACCGGTCAGCGAACAGATGCAAAAGCGCATGGCGTCCGCGCCATAGCTGTCGATCATTTCCAGCGGGTCGATGCCGTTGCCCTTGGACTTGGACATCTTCTGCCCGCGTTCGTCGCGCACCAGGCCGTGGATGAACACCGTGCGGAAGGGCACGTCCTTCATGAAATGCAGGCCCATCATCATCATCCGGGCAACCCAGAAGAAGATGATGTCAAAGCCGGTGACCAGCACATCGGTGGGATAATAGCGGGCCAGTTCCGGCGTCTGCTGTGGCCAGCCCAGCGTGGAGAACGGCCACAGCGCGGAGGAGAACCACGTATCCAACACATCCGCGTCCCGCGTCAGCGCCGTATCCTGCCCATAATGGGCGCGGGCCTGCGTGGCGGCGTCGGCTTCGTCATGGGCAACGAATACATGCCCGTCCGGGCCATACCATGCCGGGATGCGATGGCCCCACCACAACTGACGGCTGATGCACCACGGCTGGATGTCACGCATCCAGGCATAGAAGGTGTTTTCCCACTGCCGGGGCACGAATTCGATCCTGCCGCTTTCCACCGCGTCGATCGCGGGACCGGCAAGGGTCTTGGCATCACAGTACCACTGCGTGGTCAGGCGGGGTTCGACCACGGCGCCACTGCGTTCGGCATGGGGCACCTGATTGGTATGCGGCTCGATCTTTTCCAGCCATTCAAGGCGTTCAAGCTCGGCCACCATCGCCTTGCGCGCTTCATCACGCGGCATGCCTTCGAGCGTGCGGACAAAAGCGGGATCGGCCAGACCGTCCTCAGCGCGCAGTTCATCCCCGATCTCGGTCAGGGTGATGCGGGCTTCTTCATCCAGCACGCTGGGCATGTCCAGCCCGTGGCGGCGGCCGACCTCGAAATCGTTGAAGTCATGGGCGGGTGTGATCTTGACCGCGCCGCTGCCCTTGGTCGGGTCGGAATGTTCATCGGCCACGATGGGGATACGGCGGCCAGTCAGCGGCAGGATGACATTCCTGCCCACCAGATCGGCAAAGCGTTCATCATCCGGATGGACGGCCACGGCCATGTCACCCAGCATGGTTTCGGGGCGGGTGGTCGCGACCGTGATGGTGCGGCCCGGCTGCCCTTCGACTGGATAGCGGATATACCACAGGTTGCCCCGCGTTTCCCGGTTATCGACTTCCAGATCCGAAATGGCGGAACGGAAGGCGGGATCCCAGTTGACCAGGCGGCGGTCACGGTAGATCAGCCCTTCGCGGTAGAGGGTGACGAACACCTCCTTCACCGCATCGGACAGGCCATCATCCATGGTGAAGCGTTCACGCGGCCAGTCCAGCGACCCGCCAAGGCGGCGCAGCTGCTTTGTAATGCCGCCGCCGGATTCGGCCTTCCATTCCCACACGCGTTCGATAAAGGCGTCACGGCCCATTTCCTGCCGGGACGTGCCTTCCTTCTGCAGCATCCGCTCGACCACCAGCTGGGTCGCGATGCCTGCATGGTCGGTGCCCGGCTGCCACAGCGTATCGCGCCCCTGCATGCGCCGCCAGCGGATCAGCGTATCCTGCAGGGTCATGGTCAGGGCATGACCAATGTGCAGTGTGCCCGTGACGTTGGGTGGCGGGATCATGATGGTATAGGGCTTGGCCGGGCTGCCCGGCCGTGCGCTGAACGCGCCACTGGCCTCCCACAGGGCATAGAGGGAAGTTTCTGTCCCGTCGGGGGAGAACGACTTGTCAAGCATCACGAAAAACCAGATCCACCATAATCAGACGCAGGGCAGGACAACGCGCCCGGCCAAGGGCAGATATACCCCAAACCGGCGCGAAGGGAACGGCGCGCATGCAATCTTTATCCGCCCCGCGCCCGGCCGGCCGGACCGGACACCCCTGCAATCATACGCAAGCCATGCCGTTTTGTGCCGGATATGGTCGGTCATGCATACGTATCGCGTCAGCGCCCAGGCTGGCTGGTGGCGTAATCACTGATACCCCACAGCCGGTCATGCACGGCGCGGTAATAGGCCTGTTCATCATAAAGCGGCACATCAAGGCTAAGATCACGCGCGGTCAGCCGCCCGATGGCCGCCGTGGCCTGATAGGAGGACTGCACGAGGTTGCCCGCGCTGCGCACCAGCGCGATCTGGGCCTGAAGCAGGGTTTCCTGCTGCTGCAGCACCGCAAGGGTGGTGGTGGTGCCCACGATCACCTGCCGTTGCATGCCATGCAGGGCCATGGCATCGGCGGCGACGGCTTCGCGGTTGCTGTCGATCGCTTCCCGGTTGGCCTGCATGCGCTGCCAGCTTGCCGCCGCCAGCTGAATCGCGGCACGGCGGCGCACGTCCACCGTGCGGGCTGCCTCGGCTGCCTGCTGCCGGGCCATGCGCACGGCGGCATATTCGCCCCCGCCCTGATACAGCGGCATGGAGGCGTTGACGAGCGCGTATTTGTTATTGCTCAGCGAACGGCCATCATCCTGGTTGATGGCGTGCGAATAGGCTGCTTCGGCATTGACTGTAGGCATCAGCGCGGCAAAGGACACGCCGACCGCGTCCTTTTTCGCGGCCTCGTCAAACAGCGCGCCGATGACGTCGGGATTGTTCTGCACCGCCTGCGTCATGGCGTCCTGTTCCGTATGCAGCGGCAGCACCAGCGGCTGGGGCGGGATCAGGTCATCAGGCGCGTCACAGCCGACCACCTGCCGGTAGGTCGCGCGGTCCGCCTGCAACGTGCCTTCGGCCAGTTGCCGGACCGCGCGCGCATTGGCCAGCGCACCCTGCGCCTGCGCCACGTCGGTATGGGTAATTTCGCCGCCATGCGCGCGCAATGCGGTGGCATGCAGCTGAGCGGCATAGACCTGTTCGTTATTGATGTCGATGCTCAGGATCTGTTCATCTTCCACCACGTTGACATAGGCGCTGACCACATCGGAAAAGACCTGCTGTTCCGCCGCGATCAGGCGCGCGCGCTCCGCCATGACGGCATGCCGCGCCTTGTGCGTGTTCGCCGTCGTCCTGCCACCGCTATAGATCGGCTGCGAAATGCTGACCCCGCCGGAATAGCCGGGACTGTCATACCGGCGCATGTACCCGCCGGATTCCCCCGCGACCGGGGCCATGCGCATCAGCCCCGAATAATAGGACATGCTGGCGCTGCCGGTAATGGTGGGACGCCACCCGCCCAATGCCTGCGGAACCTGTTCATCCGTCGCCCGCAGGGAGGCCCGCTCCTGCCGCAGCACGGGATTGGTCAGGTACGCCATGGCCAGCGCGGCCTTCAGGGTATGGGGCGTATCCTGTTCCCCCACCTGGGGCATCGGCACGCGCGCCAGCGCCGTGCCACAGCACAGGATTGCCGCACTGCCCGCCCCGATTGCCCAGTTTCCCTGCATGACCGTCCCCGCCCTGATATGCCCTGCGGGAACATGTGCCCGCAGGGCCTGTTTACGGGCAGGATGTTGCGCAGGCGTTAACCGGGGACGGACCGCCGCGCCATCAGAACACGAAGGCCGGGGCCGGTTCCAGTTCCGGCAGCAGCGGCACCGCGACATCAAACAGGGGCTGCACCGCGCTGCCCTGTGCCGTGCGCATGATGCGACTGACGGATGTCACCCCCGAATCAGCGCAGACCGGCGCGATCACACGCCCGTCCTGCGTCAGTTGCCCCAGCACCGCCGGGGGCACGGCACGCACCGCCCCGTCAATCATGATCAGGTCGTACGGTCCGTCATCCGGCGCGCCATGAACCAGCGCGCCATCGCGCCAGTGCACGCCGGGCGCCCACGTAAAACACAGCGCCCGGCCGATATCCGCCAGCCGCCGTTCCGATTCGAGGGCCGTAACCTCCAGCGCCTCCCCCATGGTGGCCAGCAGGGCCGCGAGGTATCCGGTCCCCGCCCCCACCACCAGCACGCGTTCCCCCCGCACGGGTTCGGCAACCTGCAGCATGCGTCCCGTCACACGGGGTTCGGTCAGGTAGCGCCCTTCCCCCAACGGCAGGTTCTGGTCGGCATAGGCAAAGGCACGCAGGGCCTCGGGCACCGCCAGTTCGCGCGGCAGCGCGCGCATGGCCGCAATCACATGGGGATTGCTGACCTGCGCGGGACGGATCTGGGCATCGACCATGCGCTGGCGGGCCGCACCAAAATCGAGAGGCACATAATCGGGGTCTGTCTTGTCCATAACGTTTCCTTGAAACACGATGCCCTGACGGGAAAGAGTTCGGCCGCCCGGCCGGACGGGCAACATTTTCCCGGCTTTTTTTTCTATTTATGCGCCGCTTTTACACCGAAACAACGCCCCACCTGCACACAACGGCTTGACCTGAGGCACATTTCGGCAGATATAGCGCCAGAGCCGCTGAGGTCTGGTGGCAGAATGGTGATGCAGCGGACTGCAAATCCGCGTACGTGGGTTCGATTCCCGCCCAGACCTCCACGCCGCCCGCACAAGGCAGGCTCTCGGCCATAATCCCATGAAATCCACCGTGATCCCGCCATTCAGTGGCACGGGCATACGCGTCATGTCCCGCATGATGGGGGTATCCGTGGGGGTATCGGCCAAAGGGTGGGGGTATCGATCCGACATCGCCATCGGGCGCGCCCTGCCCGACATGTTCCTGCGCCATCATTGCCCGGTTCCTTCCCGTGACGGGTCATGTCATGTTCAGGCCATGAAACCGACCCTGCTGATCAGTGGCTGCCTGTCTGGCCAACCCGTCCGTTATGATGGCACCGCGCGGACACTGATGCAGGACAGTCTGGCGCGCTGGCAGGCGGAGGGACGGGTCATCGCCTTCTGCCCCGAAACCGCCGCCGGCCTGCCGACACCCCGACCACCCGCCGAAATCATACAGGGCCGGGATGGCGCAGCCGTTCTGGACGGATCAGGCCGCGTATGGGAAGCAGGCGGCCATGATGTGTCTGGTCTCTTTCTGGTCGGCGCGTACCGGGCGCTGGATCTGGCACGACGTCATGGCTGCCGGTTTGCTCTATTGATGGATGGCAGCCCCTCCTGCGGCAGCAGCTTCATTTATGATGGCCAGTTCACGGGCAGGCGGCATGCTGGACAGGGTGTGACGGCGGCATTGCTGCGCCGTAACGGCATTGCAGTCTATGCACCCGCCCGGTTTTCATGCCTTGAAGCCGTAATGGACTGAACGACGGGTTTATCCCGACAGGGATTCCTTGTGGCGGCACGATCTTCCTGATTATCGACAGAATTTGCCCGGTCATGGGATGGGGCCTGGAACAGATGCGACTTCCTTCCCCCTTCCCACCAGATGATGTGGAACGCCGGACGGTGGGCCAGCTCCCCTATCGGATCCCGGCACCCTGCCGCACCGCGCCGTCTGATGATCGCGCAGCCTGCACCAGTGCCATGATACCAGGCGCGATGTCAGGCAGCAGGTCGCCTGCGGGCTGGGGACTGGTCCTGACCGCCAGCATGGAGGCGGATGCTGCAAACTGGCCCCGTGCCGTGGCAAGTGCGGCTTCGGCCTGCTCACGCCAGGCGGTCGCTGGTGTGTTCATGGCATCCAGCCCCGCCTGCGCCAGTCGCGCCAGCAGGGCGGATGCGGGCAGCACCTCCGCTACAGAAGGATCACGTTGCGCCAGCAGCCGCAGGCGGGCGTCATTGTCGCGCCAGTTTTCCAGCCGGGCGCGCAGGCTGGCCGCCAGATCCTTGCGCCCCGCAAGACAGGACAGCACGTCACGGTAAAAAACCGCGGCCTGCGTATTGTCCGTTGCCGCGATATCGGCGGCGCGATCAAGCGGGCGCGGATCGGCGGTGGGAACGACACGGCTGGGGCCAAATACGTGGTTATGGGCGTAATTACGCACCGGGCTGGTGACGGACAGCAGGGTTGCCAGCGGCGTCACGTCATCGGGGGCCAGTCGCGCCATCATGCGCGCCCGGTTGGCTGTTGCGCGATTGCCCAGCAGTTCCAGTTCCGCCTGAACCACCGGCAGGCGCGTGGCAAGGCTGGCCGCATCGCGCACGCTGGCTGGCGACCAGAACCGTTCCGCCAGTGCCGCCGCCCGGGGCCACAGCCGATTATCGAGCATTTCCTCCGTCACGATTTCCGTCCACAGCGCGGCCTCCGCCCCCATGACGCGGGCATCCTGCGCGGGCGTCATGCGCGCAGCGGGATCCAGTGCGAAGGGTTCAAGAAAAGGCGCATGAGCCTGCGCCACCTGATCGGGCGGCAGGCCATTACCCTGCGGGTCCAGCGGATCGACCCGGTAATGTTCGGCCGCAGGCAACAGCAGGTCGAGGTAATACCCCGACGACACCACGACCGGATGCCCCGCCTGCGTGGCCGCTGCCGTATAACGTGACCCACGCCATGACTCGATCACGATGCTGGCGGGTATCGGGGCGTCCAGCAGTTCGTCCCAGCCCATCATGATCCTGCCATCGCGTGCCAGCATGTCATGCACGCGTTGCGTATACATGGCCTGCAGGGTGGCGGTGGTATAGCCATGCTGCTGCATCCAGGCGTTTATGCGCGGGTTTCCCGTCCATTCATCGGGCCGGACCTCATCCCCGCCCACATGGAAATAGGCATCGGGAAACAGACCGGCCATTTCATGGTACAGTCCGGCGATAAAGTCGCGTGCCTGCGGGCTGGTCGGATCAATCGCGGCCCGGACCACCCGTTTCGGGTCCATGGGTGCCGCCACGGGCTGGGCCGCGTATTGCGGATAGGCCAGCAGCAATGCATAGCTATGCCCCGGCGTATCGAATTCCGGCACGATGCGGATACCCCGCCGTGCCGCGTATGCCACCAGTCCACGCACCTGCTGTTGCGTATAATACTGCCCGTGGGACGCCACCTGCTGCAGGCGGGGATACAGCCTGCTTTCCACCCGGAACCCCTGCCCGTCCGACAGATGCAGGTGCAGCACATTCAGTTTCGTCAGTTCCATCATGTCCAACTGACGCTCAAGCGCGGCAGGGGACATGAAATGCCGGCTGACATCCACCAGCAGGCCCCGCCATGCAAAACGCGGGCTGTCGTCAATTTCAGCCGCGTCGAGCACCGGCCCCGTCTCCCGCCGTTCCACCAGTTGCAGCAGCGTCGCCAGGCCACGTAGCACGCCCGCCGGGCCATCCGCTTCCAGCGTCGCCCCCTGCGTATCGGTCCGCAGGCGGTAGTGTTCATGCATGTGGATGGACAGCATGTCCGCATCCGGCGCCAGGCAATGGATACGCAAGGTCAGCCCCGGCCGTCCCCCCGGTGCGACGTCACGCCCGGACAGGGCGGCAAGGCGCTGCGTGAAACGCGCCACCGCTTGGTCCAGCAGGGCGGATCGCATCCCCTGCCATTCCACCGCGACACCTCCGGTCAATGGCGCCGCGCCGGACTGAAGATGATAGGTTCGGGGTTGCGGCATCAGCGCCGGTTCCGCCACCGCAACAGGCATATGCGCGCATATGCCCATCATGAACACAAGCGGCAGCACAGACCGGAAGCAGGGGATATCGGGCATGGCGACAGTCTTTCCGTAAGGGCGTGTTGTGAAATAACCTGTTGATGAAAAGCAAACGTTTCCGGGCACCACCCTTCCCTGGCACGATGACGTTTTCCGAGGTTTTTAAATGAAGCTACGGCAGAAACAGCCCTGTGGCCTGCAGGGCGTTTCATGGGCGGCCCGTCATGCTGCCCTGTCCCCCAAGCCCGGATTCTGTCTGCCCCTGTGCCCCATCCACAGCGCGTATCCCCCGATCAGGCCGTAAGCAGGCAGCATGATCCCCGCAAAGGCGGGTTTCATCCCGATAACGGGGATCAGCCCGGCAAAAAGCTGCGGCATGAACGCCCCGCCCGAAAACGCCATGACCAGCAATGCCGTGGCGCGATACTGCCCGTTACCAGCCGCCTGCAACACAAGGGGAAACAGGATCGGCATCATCATGGCGTTGGCCAGCCCCAGCAGCGCCACGCACAGGACCGAACCAACCCCCGGCGTCATGGCCGCGACAAGACACAGCGCCATCCCCAGGATGGCGGATGCCAGCAGATAGCGCACCACCGTGCACCGGTCGGGCACCATGACCGTCCCGACCACATAACCCGCCAGCATGGCCCCCAGCGTGAGCGAGGTCAGGAACCGCGCCTGCCCCAGCGAAATTCCCACCCCACGCCCATAAACACCAATGGCGTCCCCCGCCATGACCTCCACGCCCACATAGATGAACACCACGGCAATCCCCACCCATGCCCGCGCAGGCATGCGCCCGGAATGCGGCGTGGCGGTATCGGCATCAACAACCAGCCGGATATCAGGCAGGCCCGCATGGCGCAGCCCGAAGGCGACGCACAGCAGCACAACCGCCATGCAGCGATAGGGCACCACCACGGCATGCGCGAACGCGGCCAGCACAGCGGCACGCCGTCCCATGTCCACCGCATTGGCCAGATGGGTCATGACACCCCCGATATCGCGCATGACCAGAACAGAAAATACTATTGGTGCGATAATGCCAGATGCCTTGTTGGCGATCCCCATGGCCGCAATACGTCGTGCCGCCCCCTGTGGCGGTCCCAGCATGGTGACATACGGGTTGACCGTAACCTGCAGCAGCGTCAGTCCCGCCCCCAGCACGGACAGTCCTGACAGCGCGCCGGGATACCAGCGCCTGCCCACGCATTCCCCGAATACGGCCGTGCCCGCGGCCATGATGACAAGGGCCACCACGATCCCGTCGCGCAGCCCCATGCGCCGCGCCAGGCCCATCGCGGGAAAGGCGCAGGCCAGATAGGACAGGTAGAAACACATCGGCACCAGAAACGCGCCCACCGGCCCCAGACCAAAGGCGACCTGCACGAAGGTGATCAGGGGACCGTTCAGCCATGTGACAAAGCCGATGATGAAAAACAGCCCGGCCATGATGGCCAGTGGCCGCATGCCAAGGACGCCGTCCGTTCCCGCCAAACGATGATGGGCCAAGTATTTCCCCCTTCTGTCGGGACGCACCCCGTCCGCGCCCGGATTGTACTGGATACGCAACATGATACATGGAAATGACCGCCGCCAGCGCGCATATTTCGTGTCGGGGCACGACCTGCTATGCCGGGCGTGACCCGCAACAGGACAGGCTTGGTCCCTCATGCGCCTGCATTCCCCATGGCATCCCCACCTGCCCCCCGGTGACACGCCACCCGCCGAACGCCTGGCGGATGCGCTGGCGGGTGACATTCTGAGGGAAAAGCTGGATGCAGGGGACCGCCTGCCTGCGCATCGTGACCTTGCATGGCGACTGGGCATAGGGGTGGGCAGCGTAACCCGCGCCTATGCCATGCTGGAACGGCGCGGACTGGTGCGCAGCGTGCGCGGGCGCGGCATGTTCGTGGCCTCCCGCCCCGGTGGATCGGGGCAGGCGATCGACCTGTCGGCCAACATGCCGCCGCCCATGTTCGGCAATCGCGCGCTGGCCCGCACGCTGGGCCGCCTGGCCCATACGGTCGATCCGGCGCTGTTCAACGTCTACCCGCCCATCGCTGGCCATATCGAACACCGCCGGATCATGGGCCACTGGCTGGCGGAACTGGGGGTGGACATGCCGCCTGACCGCCTGCTGCTGACCAGCGGGGCGCAGCAGGCGCTGGGTGTGGCCGCAGGCGTATGCAGCAGGGTCCGCACCGTCGCCATAACGGAAGAACTGGCCTATCCCGGCATGCTGTCGCTGCTGCGGCAGGCGGGGCTGTCCCCGCATGGCCTGCCCATGGACCGGCATGGCCTGCTGCCCGGACCTCTGGAGCGCATGCTGCATGCCCATGGGACCGGCCAGTGCGTGCTGTATGTCACCCCCACCATGCACAATCCCACCACCGCCACCATGGACCACGCCCGCAGGCACGACATCGTGCGGATATGCCGGGCGCATGACGCCCTGATCATCGAGGACGACGTCTATGACTGCGCGCGGGACGACCGGCTGCCCCCGTTGGTGATACTGGCGCCAGACCGGACGTTTTATGTCAACAGCCTGTCCAAGACCCTCAGCCCCGGCTTGCGTATCGGCACACTTGCGCCCCCTGCCCGCTTCATGGCGGCGGCGGCCGATGCGCTGCTGAATTCATCGCTCATGATCGCGCCCCTGTCCTATGCCATGATGGCGCAGTGGATGCTTGATGGCACCGCGACCGCCGTCCGGCGCGCGCTGCGGGGCGAGGCAGGACGACGGCGTGAACTGGCCCTGCGTATTCTTGGCCCCGACCTGACGCCGCCCGCCTATGATGCCTTTCATGCATGGATGCCCATGTCGATGGAGCAGGCGGCTGATTTCGTGCCTGCCGCCGCGCGCGAAGACGTGACGGTCACGCCGCTGCGGCCCTTCATGGCGGCACCCGGCGCCTGCACGCAGGGCGGCATACGGCTGTGCCTTGGCCCGGTCGCCCTGCCTGACCTGACGGAAGCCCTGCGCCGCCTGCGTCATGTGCTGGATGGGATGGACAATAGTGTCACGTGACACTTTCTTCGTGGAAGGAAAGTGTCACAGCATCCTATCATCCCCGCGACAGACACAAGCCGAGGACAGTCCATGACAGAGCAGCCCATTACGGTCATCGCCACCATACGCGTCCGCCCCGACCATGAAAAAGCGGCGATCGCGGCCATCCATGACTGCGTGAAGGCATCCCGGCTGGAAAAAACCAACCTCTCCTACCAATGCCACCGTGACGTGTCGGACCCTGCGGTTTTCGTATTCGTGGAACGCTGGGCCAGCCCCGAAGCCCTGAGCGAACATGAAACCACGCCACATTTCCGGGCGATGGCGGATGTGTTCCGGACCGCGCTGGCCGAACCGCTGCATGTGCGCATCACACGTGAAATCTGATACCGGACCGCTGGGGCTGCTGGGGCGCCTCGCCATTGCGCTGTTCCTGTCCTACATGGCGGTCGCACTCCCGCTGGCGGCCATACCGGTCGCCATCCTGCACTGGCCGGGTTACGGCAACGGGCTTGCGGGACTGGCGGTAGGCATCGCGTTCTTTTCCACAATCCTCAGCCGTAACCATGCGGGCGCGTTTGCCGATACCAGGGGCGGGCGACCATGCATGCGCGCGGGACTGGCGCTGTATGTGGCGGCCAGCCTGATCTGCGTGCTGGCGGGCATGGCCAGCCTGCCCAATGGCGCACGTTACGCCATCCTGATCGCGGGACGCCTGCTGCTGGGGATCGGGGAAAGCCTGACCATCGTGGGCATGCTGGGCTGGGGTATCGGCCTTATGGGCCAGCAGCGCGCGGGACGGGTGCTGGCGTGGACGGGGGCGGCCATGTATGGCGCCTTTGCCGTGGGGGGCCCGATCGGGCTTGCGATATACGAACACTGGGGGCTGGGCGCCCTCATGCTGGTATCCGCGCTGCTGCCGCTGCTGGGGCTGGGACTGGTGCGGGATGTACCGCCTTCGCAGCCGCATGCGGGGGGCAGGCCACCGTTCTGGCGTATTCTGGGCACCATCCGCTGGCAGGGCATTGCGGTGGCGTTGCAGGGGGTGGGGTTTGCCGCACTTGGGGCTTTCCTGCCGTTGCGTTTCCTGCATGCGCACTGGCCTTACGCGGGGCTGGGGCTGACCTGTTTCGGGGTCGCATTCGTGGCTGGCCGCGTTGCATGCGGGCACCTGCCCGACCGGATCGGCGGGCTGAAGGTGGCGCTGTTCTCCCTTTTGATCGAGGCGGCGGGACAATACCTGCTGTGGGGCGCTTCCACGCCGCTGCTGGCGCTGGGGGGCGCGGTGCTGACCGGGGCGGGATGTTCCATGGTCTATCCCTCGCTTGGGGTTGAGGTCGTGCGCCTGGTCGCCCCGCACATGCGCGGCACGGCGCTGGGCGGTTTCGCCGCCTTTCAGGATCTGGCCTATGGCGCGACCGGGCCGCTGGCCGGGCTTCTGGCGGACCGTTACGGGTATGGAATCGTGTTTCTGGTCGGCGGCCTGTGCGCCACGGGGGCGGCCATCATCATCCTGGCCCTGCTCAACGCCCGCGATGGGAGGAAACCCACATGACGGATACCGTCTATATCCCCGGCACCTGCGACACCAAGCACGCAGAACTGGTCTATATCCGCCAATGCCTGCATGCGCGTGGGGTAAAGGGGCTGATTGTGGATGTCAGCACACGCGGCACGGATGCCGATGCGGATGTCAGCGCGCGTACGGTGGCCGCGTGCCACCCCGATGGGGCAGGCGCCGTATTCCGTGGTGAACGCGGGCAGTCGATTGGCGCCATGGCGGTTGCCCTGCGCCATTACCTGCTGGCGCGCACCGACATGGCGGGCGTGATCGCCATTGGCGGGTCCGGCGGCACGGCGCTGGTGGCCCCTGCGTTGCAGGCGCTGCCGCTGGGACTGCCCAAGCTTGTGGTCTCCACCGTGGCGTCGGGCAATACCGCGCCCTATGTCGGGGGATCGGATATCGCCATGCTGTATTCGGTAACCGACATGGAGGGGCTGAACCGCCTGTCGCGTGTCATACTGTGCAACGCCGCCAACGCCATGGCGGGCATGGTGCGCACGCCGTGCCATATTCCCCCGGACCCCCGCCCCGCCATTGGCCTGACCATGTTTGGCGTGACCACGCCGTGCGTCGATCACATTGTCCATGACCTGTCGGGACGGTTTGACTGCCTGGTGTTCCATGCCACCGGCACCGGTGGGCGCGCGATGGAACGGCTGGCGGATGACGGGGTCATACGCGGCTTCATTGATACGACACTGACCGAGTTCTGCGATCTGGTGGCCGGCGGCATTTTCCCGTGCGATACCGACCGCCTGGGCGCCGTCATTCGCACGCAGCGCCCGTATGTGGGCAGTTGCGGCGGGCTGGACATGGTCAATTTCGGCGCACGCGCCACGGTGCCCGAACGGTATCGCGACCGCGTGTTTGTCGAACATAACCCGCATATCACCCTCATGCGCACCAGCGTGGCGGAATGCCGCGCCATGGGCCACATGATCGGCCACCAGTTGAACCGGTGCGAAGGGGAGGTCCGCTTCCTTTACCCCGAGGGCGGTTTTTCCATGCTGGACCAGCCGGACGCACCGTTTCACGACCCGGTGGCGGATGAGGCCTTCTACACCGCACTGTCCGAAACACTGGACCAGACCCCGCGCCGCCGGCTGATCCGCCTGCCCCATGCGATCAACGACCCGGCCTTTGCCGATGCGCTTGCGCATGAATTTTCCCTTATCTTCATGAAGGACACAGACAATGCCCAGCATTCCCCGCAGTGAGATCCTTGCCCGATTCCGCACCATGATCGCAGCACGCAAGCCCATCGTGGGCGGCGGCGCGGGCACCGGCCTGTCCGCCAAGTGCGAGGCGGCGGGCGGGATCGACCTGATCGTGATCTATAACTCCGGCCGGTACCGCATGGCGGGCCGCGGGTCGCTGGCGGGGCTGCTGGCCTATGGCAACGCCAACCAGATCGTCATGGAAATGGCGCGCGAGGTCCTGCCCGTCGTGCCCGGCACGCCGGTACTGGCGGGGGTGAATGGCACCGACCCGTTCGTGGATTTCGATGTGTTTCTTGATGATGTCAAACGCGTCGGTTTTTCAGGCATCCAGAACTTCCCTACCGTGGGGCTGATTGACGGCAATTTCCGCAAGAACCTTGAGGAAACCGGCATGAGCTACAGCATGGAGGTGGACGTGGTCGCCCGCGCCAACCACAAGGACCTGCTGACCACGCCCTATGTCTTTGACCCGGCCAACGCGGTGGACATGGCAAAAGCGGGCGCTGACGTGCTGGTGGCCCATATGGGGCTGACGACGGGCGGGGCGATCGGGGCGGAAACCGCGTTTACGCTGGATGACTGCATTGAACGGATCAACGCGATTACCGAAGCCGCGCGCAGCGTGCGCCCCGACATTATCGCCCTGTGCCATGGCGGCCCGATTGCCATGCCGGCTGATGCACAGAAGGTCCTGTCCGGCTGCCCGGACTGCCACGGCTTCTATGGCGCATCCAGCATGGAGCGCCTGCCGGTTGAGGTTGCCCTGACCGAACAGACCCGCAATTTCAAATCCCTGACCCGCTAAAAGCGTATCGCAAGACAGATAGACGTTTCCGGGTGCCGCCTTTTTGCAAAAAGGCGGCGTTCCTTGAAGCTTTTGAAACAAGCTTCACCAAAAGCTTCTTCATGATTTTCAGGTTATTGCCGTGCTGGCCCTGCCTGCCACGGCTGCTGTTCCAGTGCGGGCGGCGTGCCGGACAGCGCGCACAGGCTACGGCCGAAGGACTGTCGCAGCGCGCCCTTGTGCAACGACAGCACCAGTGTTGCCGGGGTAATGCAGTAACCCGGGTCAAACGCATTGCCCGACACCCAGCGCAGGGCTGTCCTGGCCTGCCCGCCCGGTAGCAGCACGCCATCCGGCATGGCCACGGCCTGCTGCCACCGGACCGGGATGGCGTGATGGTGTCCGTCCTCAAACGATATCGGACCGACCGATGCCAGCGTACAGGCCCGCATGCCGGTATTGCGCACCACAAGCCACATTCCACTGTGCATCATGCCATCAAACGCACCCTGTCCATCATCCAGCACCATGACCGTATGACGGGGCGTGCAATCACGCACCCCATGGGCATGGGCGCAGACCGGAAGGCAGGACAAACCAAGGGCGACACCCGCCGCCAGCCACCGCATCATGGTTCCCTGCCCTGTCGTGTCGCGGGGTTTACGTCAAAACGCACGACATGGCCGGTCGCGGGATCAAGATGGCAGGACCATGTAAACGCCACCCAGCGCATGGGGCCTGTGGCCGGCATATACTGGCCGCGCCCTTCTATCAGGGCCGGGCTGACCACGACCTGACTGTCGGGGCGGTCATCCTGCAGGAAAAAGCGGTGTGGCTGTGCGCCCCTGTGGACCAGTACGGAACGCGCGGCGTCCTGACACAGGAAGGTGGTCATCTGCCATGCCATGTCCTGCCCCATGACACCCGGACGCTCCCGGGCGGGAAGCGCGGTGACGCGCTGCGTGATGATCCGCTGTTCCGCAGGCGAAGGGGGCACATTTTCCGTCGCCCATGCGCCAGAAACCCGCCCCATGAAGACAACCCCCAGGCACAGGCCGCCCATGGCCACAGCACGGCCCATGCGGCGCGATGTCATTGATGCGCGGGACATGATCATGATGATGCCTTTTCGCCCGATAGGGTGGGCGTGGCGGGCATATCTGGCCGATATCCCGCACACGCCTGCCGTAGTGTCGCGCCAGCAAGCGTACGGGCCGCGTACCGCTTGGGCACCGCGATACGTTGCGCCAGATAGATCCCCGAATGCCCGGAACAGACATAGGCCACGAAGCAGCCCGTGGCAAAATAGACGATATCCGCCGCGCCGAACAGTTCAACCCCCATAAGCGTACAGGCCAGCGGCGTATTGGCCGCACCGGCAAACACGGCCACGAACCCCACCGCCGCCATCAGGTCCACCGGCGCATGCAGCCACGCAGACAGCGCATTGCCCAGACCGGCCCCGATAAAGAACAGGGGCGTGACCTCCCCGCCCTTGAAGCCTGCCGCCAGCACCACAACGGTAAACACCAGCTTCCACGCCCAGGCCAGCGGATAATGCGCGGGCCCGAAGAAATCGAGGATGGATGCCCCCCCATCCTCCGGGGCGAAAATGCCCAGCCCCAGATAGTCCCGTGACCCGCATATCCAGACCAGCGCAATGGTCACGACCCCGCCAATGCCGGGGCGTAGCCACGGTGTGGGGCAGGCGCGCCGCAACAGGGCCGCACCCCGGCGCACGGATTCAGCAAACAGCAGGCTGGCCAGGCCAAACGCCACGCCCGCCACCATCACCTTGGCCAGCAGGATGACGTCGGCATGGAAAAACCGCCCGTCCAGCCCGGCATAACCATGAAAGCCAAGGATATAGGGTACGTGCTCGATCCCCCATGCATGGCAGACCCAGTCCGCCATCGTGGCGGCAAGGATGACGGGAACCAGCGCGCCATATTCAATGCGCCCCACCCGCAGCACCTCCATGCCGAATACCGCCCCCGCCACCGGCGTGCCAAATACGGCGGAAAAGCCCGCGGCAATGCCGGATATCAGCAGGATACGGATTTCATGCGGGTCACGCAGGCTGCACAGCCGCCCGATCGCACTGGCGATGCTGCCGCCCATCTGCACCGCCGTGCCTTCCCGCCCGACCGATGCACCGAACAGGTGACTGACAACCGTTCCCACCAGCACCAGTGGCGCCATGCGCAGGGGCACGCCACCGCCGGGTTGATGAATCTGGTCCACGATCAGGTTGTTTCCGCCCTCCGCCGTGCGACCGAACCAGTGATAAAGAAGGCCAATCGCCATGCCCGCCACCGGCAGGCCATATAGCAGCCACGGATGGGACAGCCGCATGGCCGCCGCCTGATCCAGCAGCCACAGGAACACGGCGCACGCACTGCCAACACACGCTGACAGCCCGACCAGAAGACACGCCCATTTAAGCAATACGGCCGCCACACGGCAGCCATCGCGCATGATTACGTCAATATTCATTGATATTCGCCAGATCCGGCTTTTTTTCATGGAACGACAGGCGGCTCTGGCCTGCATGCGGACATGATGTTGATGACCCTACACGGATTCCTCCCCTGTTGCCGCAATGGCATTGGGTAGGAATCATTAGTCCCCTATGAAGGAGACGGTTCGACCATCATGGTCTGGCAGAGTCCATTGCCGTCCGTCCTTAAAAGCCCGGATCGCAATCACGGTCAAGCATGATGGCGTGACCTCCTGCGTTTTCCCTGCCCGGTTTGCGGTCATGCGGCCCCCTGACCGACCGGGCACAGAATGGCCCCCGGACCGCTTCGCGAACGGGTCCGGGACAGTTTCACAGGCTTGTCAGGGCTATTTTTGGTGATGCATCAGGGAAACGCTGCCTTTTGGAGAAAAGGCGGCCCCCATAAGCTTTTTATCAATGCGCCGTTTTGAAGAAATCCCTGAAAGATCAGTACCCACGCCCGGGGTCACACAGCAGCGCGGGACGTTCGTTGCGTTCCATCTGGCCAATGACATCCACGACATAACGCACCTGCGCCTCCCGCGAGGCTTCGGACGCCACATGCGGCGTGACCGTAATCCGTTCATGGCGCCATAACGGATCCCCCGCCGGCAGGGGTTCGGGTACGGTCACGTCCAGCACGGCCCCGCCCAGCAAGCCTTCGTCCAGCGCGCGGACAAGATCGGCCTGCACCACATGGTTGCCCCGGCCCACATTGATCAGCCCCGCCCCACGCGGCAGTTGCGCCAGCAGGTCATAGTTGATCATGCCGCGCGTCCGGGTCGTGCTGGGCAGCAGGTTGACCAGGACATCCACATCGCGCAGGAAATCAGGCAATGCCGCATCACCGGCGAATACGCGAATTCCCGGCACGTCCCGCGCCGAACGCCGCCAGCCCGACACCACAAACCCGACATGGTGCAGGTGACGCGCCACATACGCGCCCAGATGCCCCATGCCCATGATCCCCACCCGCGTTTCGGCGCAGGTGCGCGACACGCGGTTGTTACGCCAGACCTCCGCCGCCTGCTGCAACGCCCATGTCCGGGCGTCCCGCAGCAGTCCCAGCGCCGCCCACAGCACATAATCGGCCATCAGGGCCGCCGTCTGGTCCCCGCCCATGCGGACCAGCGGGACATGGGCGGGAAAAGCGGGATCATCAAGCAGATGGTTGACCCCTGCACCGGTGCAGATAATGGCCCGCAATCCCTTCATCCGGGCCAGATCAGCGGAGGACGGTGTCCAGACCAACGCGTAATCATCCGCCCGCAGTTCCAGATCGGGGTCATACCATGAACAGGTTTTCAGATCCGGGGCGACATGATGGAAGGCCGCACGCCATCCCACCACGCTATCGGGCCCATCCGCGCTGATAATAAGCCGTGCCATCCACTCCATCTCCCTTGATGAGCCGTCCCTACGCCATGATCCACCCCCTGACTGCGGCAGGCATGGCGCCGTGACCCCTAATTTACGCATACGCGCCCTATTCCTGACGCGTCCATTTCCATCCCGCAGGCCGGAACAGAAAAACTGCCAGCCCCCTGCACGACTGGCATGTCATGTATTCGGGAATTATTATAATTCTGAATAAAAATTCAATAATTCAGCAATCTGAAACTCACCCCGCCGCCAGAAATACGTTTTTCAATTCATGATATTGGCATACCCGCACATGATAGCAGGAATGTTACGATAATGGATGAACATTCCCCTGCAAGATATCAATAATGCGTAGTTTACTTTATATCCGTGCAAACCATGCCTATCCGTCCCTGCCCTCACGATAGGCACCGGGGGTCATGCCGGTCCATGACCGGAAGGCGCGATGAAAGCCGGATACTTCGGTATAACCAAGCGAAAAACCGATTTCCTTGATGGAACGGTCGCTGTCACGCAGCATGGCCTGCGCCAGCCGGGCCATGTGTTCGTTGACCAGATCCTGAAAACGCACGCCCTCCAGCGCCAGCATGCGCCGCAGTGTCCGCGCGCCCATGCCCAGATCGGCGGCGACGACCTCCAGCGTGGGGCGTGTGGCGTGCGGCGGGGCACGGAACTGCGCGCTGATGCTTTGCCGGACACGTTCGACAATGCTCAGGCTCTGGTTGATGCGCGCCAGCATGTTTTCACAGTAATCCGCCATCATGTTGGCAGCGATATCATTTGCCATTTCGGGCATGCTGCCCAGATGGCTGCGGCAGACGCGGATTTCATTTTCCGCGCAGGAAAAATGCACCGGACAGGAAAAATACCGCATATACAATGCTGCATGATCCGGTCGCGGCACCACCAGGCGGATTTCCGCCAGTTCCAGCCCGCTGGTTTCCAGCCAGGCGCTCCAGTTGCCCAGCCATTCCTCGACCAGATACAGCAGGGTGCGCGCGGGCAGTTCAGGCAGGACACGCGCACCGATCACGGCATGGCTGGCATTTTCCACCAGGTCCTGCCGAATGCGGATGCCATAGCCCAGCAGGGCCTGATAACGGATGAAGCGGCTTATGGCTTCCCGCCAGGTCGGGGCACTGATGCAGGCATAGCCCACCACCCCGAAATCGGCCGCGTTGATATGCCGCCCGGCCAGGAAACCCAGCCCCGGCACCGTGACCTCCGTCAGGATACAGTCCAGCAGGCGCACGTAATCCCCATACAGGATATGCGATCCGCCCAGCCGCAGGCCGGAGCGGTCAAGCCCGAAACGGGCCAGGATATGGGCAACGGACACCCCGCGCGATTCCAGCACCTGCAACAGCTTGTTCAGGTGCATGCCCGGTATCTGCAACGCGAACTGCCCCAGTTCCGGACTGCCCGCAGGCGGGGCCGCCGCCAATGGGGAAGCCGTATCAGGATCGAATGGCATCATCCGCCTGCCCTGCCGCCCCATTGCTGGCGGAACGCCCTTGCGGGCCGGGGCCGCGCATACCTGCACGATCGTCCCATTTTCTTACCCGTGCCTCTCCTGTCCCTACACTTCATGGGGCATGAATAACACCAACCCGCCCCTCCTGCCTATCTCCCCACGCGTGCCGCCACCCTGAATCCGGAGAAGACTGCACGGCGGCGGTGTAACGGCCTGTGATTTCCACGTCACCCGACGTCCAGTCTCCGGACCGGGCAGCGGCGGGATATCCATGCGTCCTGCGGATGCACCGGTGGTTCATCGGCCTGTGGCACGGATTTCACGGCCAATCGCGGATGGATGGGGATATGCCGCATACAACCTGCCAGCAGCAGGCCCAAGCCGACAGTCAGTAAAGAATTCGGCCCCATGTGCATTACAGATGTGTGGGAAACAGCTCCTCGGGAGAAAAGACATGCCGTATCGTCGTTTCTGCCCCCATGTGGAAACCATGGAATACCATGGCGATGCAGACCACGCACGGCAGCAGATAGCCCCATAGCGACGGGGGCACCGGCCCGCATTTCATACCCAGCACCATTCCCCCGATACACCCGACCAGGGCGCCGACGATCACCTCGCCCATGGTATGGGCCTGCAACTGCAGCCGCGTATACCCAATGACCACCGCCACTCCCAGCAGGGGCACCAGCATGGCGACGGGATAACGCACCAGCTGGCGTCGCCATAACAGGACCAGCAGCCCGCCATACGCCACACACGCCGACGCGACATGTCCGCTGGGGCTTATGACCACGGTCTGGGTCAACCACGCATAATACAGGCCCGCGATCTTGAGCAGCAGCATGACCCCCAGCGTCAGGACAATCACGACGCTCCATACATACATGCCCTGCCACCATCCCCGCAGGCCCATGATGCAGGCAACCGTCAGCACCACCGGCAGAATATCGGCCTGATCTGCAAAATCGGTGATGAAATCGGTCATAATGAAATGGACCGTCCTGTCTTGTTCCTGCACCACATATCATGGACCGGACAGCCCGACCAGAATCATGAAGTCTGATCAGAACGCGTTTTCCGACAGAAGAAAACGATCCAGACACTTTTGCAAATAATTCGGATATCCAGCCACCACGCCCCATGCGCCACGCAAGTCAGGTCGTATTCCACCCTGCCACTTTCTTTTACCGTGGCCAGCCGGACCGTGACTGCCATTGACCCGCGCAAGGTTGGCGGCACCCGGTCCTGCGCGATGCCGGGCGAGGTCGTCTTCCACTATATATCCATAATATTCGGCCACATACTTCCATGCCGATAGCATGAAGAAAGTCCCTGGCCGGACATACAGCTTTCTGTTCATCGTCCGGTGCCGCCACGCAGGCAGTTGCATCTTCATGTCCAGACCAAACGACGTGGTAATGGAGAGATCCTGCATCATGCCAATAACGCCAATCCATCCCTGCCTGGTCGGCGCAGGAAAGTAGGACATGGAGGAATTCCGTCAGCAGCCTGCATTTTTCGTATTGCGAATGATATTCGTTTTCAATATAAACAGGGTATCCACGGCACGGTCAGGCAGTTTTCCCAACCGTCGATTTCCCAGCACAACGCCGTGAAACGCCCGCGGCATCGTACGTATGCCATGCCGCATTCCCTTTTTTCATACAGGGACCATGTCAATCATGAGTGAAACCACCGGATGTACGGCCGACTGGCACCTTGAACATTCTTCCCCGGGCCAGATACTGCACTATCTTGATCCCCGGCGTCCTTTCGCGCGGCAGATCAATATACTGACAAACCGGTTCCGTGACATACAGGCCCTTTGCAATGATGGCGCCGCTTCCCCCGCCCTGACCCGGCTGCGCAATGCGCTGGCGTTCCACATGGTCAGGATGTCGCGATGGTGGCGGTTTGATTTCTGTCCCCGTGGCGTGACCGGCGTGCGCAATCCACTTTTCCTGACCTATGTAAAGGCGCATGCGGAACGATCGGCTGAAGATGATGCCCTGTTCGACCTGTTTACCCTGCAGCGCCACATGCATGCGGGCGATGGCGGGCATATCCTTGTCGTGGGGCATGACCCGTTAACGGCTCCATCCGTTTCCATACTGTATGGGGTGGACGGGCAACGTAATTTCCGCTTTGCCACCAGTTCGCGTGGGGGCGAACCATTATGGAATGGAAAGGCCTATCCCGATTTTGCATCCGCATGGCTTGCCGCGCGTGCCGTGCATGCCCTGATCCAGGATGACAGCGCGGATATACATGAATATGAAACCGCCCATCGCGAACACATGTGGGTCAGGTCATGGCACCACCGGCATTTCCACCGCAGCGGCAAACTGCCGGTTATCCGGCTATATGCGCAGGCCAATGCCCAGTTGATGAACTGTCAGTCCGCCTTTGGCCGCGCGGAGATGAAAACGGTCGTGGAGCGTATGGCCTTTGACATTGCCCGCACCGCATTCCAGCGGCACATGACGGTTGCAGACCTGATTGAGGAAAGTGACGCGCTTTCCATCAGCCTCCGCTCGGCCAATACCATCAAGCAGCGCGCCCGCGCATATGTGGCGACCTGCATCGACCCGATGGCCCGGCCCGAAATGGATACGCTGCTGGACCGGGTCGTATCCTATGTCCCGCGCCGCTGTCCTTGAACGGCTGCCCGCCCCCGGTCTTGACCACGGGGCGCGGGCGCCTGCCCCACTTACAGTAATGAAAATGGAATTACTGTGCGGTATAGCCACCATCAATGACCAGTTCGCTGCCAGTCATGAACTTTGATTCGTCGGATGCCAGGAACACAATGCCATAGGCAATGTCATCAGGCTCACCCAGATGGCCCAGCGGGTGCAGGTCAACCAACTTCTGCCGGGCTGCGGCCTGATCCGGGGTTTCCTTGGTAAAGCCCTGCACCATCGGGGTCCAGATATAACCGGGATGGATGGAATTGACCCGGATTTTGTAACCCTGTTTCGCACAGTGCAGTGCCGCTGACTTGGTGAACAGCCTGACACCCCCCTTGCTGGCATTATAGGCAGCAAGCGTGGGGTCACCGATCAGCCCCTCGATAGAGGACAGGTTGATGATCGATCCCCCGCCATGTGGCTTCATGGCTTCCACGGCGTAACGCGTGCCCAGGAACACCCCATCGAGGTTGACCGACTGCACACGCCGCCAGTCCGCAAGGCTGGTTGTCTCGACGGAGCCGGAATAAAGAATGCCCGCATTGTTGACCGCAATGTCCAGCCGCCCGAACTGCGTGGCAATAGCGCCCATCGCCTGCTTCCAGTCATCTTCCGCCGTGACGTCAAGCGGGACGAAGATTGCCTCTCCCCCTGCTTTTTTAATGTCCGCGACGACGGCTTCCCCCTCTTCCGCCTTCAGGTCGGCCACGACCACCTTCGCCCCTTCGCGCGCCAGCAGCAGGGCCGTCGCCTTGCCGATCCCGCGCGATGCGCCTGTGACAATCGCCACCTTTCCCGATACACGTCCCATGTCTTTTGCTCCTGAATCAGTAACTTCCCTTAAAATATAAGAAAATTCTCATTCAGCACATTGACGGGACACAACACATTCATAATTTGGTGACACGTTTTTGTGATATCATTATCCTGAAATCAGGTCAGGAACCGACCTGCATTCATAAGGACATTTCCGGTTAAGCGTTTTCCAAAAAGCCTCACCGGGTACCGCCTTTGTGAAAAAAGGCGGCACCCGGAAACATCTGATTTTATCAGCAGTCGTCCTGAAACGCCCTTCAGAGACTGTTTGAAAATTTGGCCCGGAAAACATTCGGCAATCATAAAGAAGTTTTTCGGTGAAGCTTTTTTCAAAAGCTTCGAAGAACGCCACCTTTTTGAAAAAAGGTGGCACCCAAAAACTTTTATTATTTTTTATCAACCACTTGTTTTCAAACAGTCTCTCAGGCGGCTTCAGCATCCTTTTCGGGAACGGCATTGGCAATGTCCATAAGCGCGCGCCCAAGTTCGGTCTTTATCATGCGCCGTGCATAGGACTGCAGCGCCGCCGCATCAATAAAGCCACGACGGAACGCCACTTCATGCGGGGAGCCAACCAGCAGTCCCTGACGGGACTGGATGGTCTGCACGAACTGCCCCGCCTGCATCAGGCTGTCGGGCATGCCGGCATCAAGCCATGCGCAGCCCCGTCCCAGACGCTGGACATGCAGGTCACCGTTTTGCAGGTAAATCCGGTTCAGATCGGTAATTTCCAGTTCCCCGCGTGGCGAGGGCTTCAGGCTGCGGGCATATTCGCGCACGCGCCCGTCATAGAAATACAGCCCCGTTACAGCCCAGTTCGACAGCGGGTGCGTGGGTTTTTCAACAATATCCAGCGCATGCCCGTCGGGGGCGAAACTGACCACGCCATAGCGTTCGGGGTCACGTACTTCATAAGCAAAGACCGTAGCCCCGGTTGGCCGCGTCGCCGCCGCGCGCAACTGCTTGCCCAGATGGTCGGCAAAAATCAGGTTGTCGCCCAGTATCAGGCCACACGGTGAATCATCCAGCCAGTCATCGGCAATGATAAAGGCCTGCGCGATGCCATCGGGCGAAGGCTGCTCACGATACGTGAAGGTCACACCCAGATCCGACCCGTCCCCCAGCAGGCGGCGGAACAGCGGCAGGTCGGCAGGCGTTGATATGATCATGATATCACGTATCCCCGCCAGCATGAGCGTGGACAGGGGATAGAAAATCATCGGCTTGTCATAAACCGGCAGCAACTGCTTGCTGACCGCCTGCGTCATGGGGTGCAGGCGCGTGCCCGAACCACCCGCCAGAAGAATGCCCTTGGTCGGTTTTGTCGCGGTGTTCTCGCTCATGCTGCTGTTCCCATCTTGTCACCCGTGTGGCCAAGGCGTTCCCCGCCATAACGGGCGGCCCGAATGCTTTCCCACCATTCCCGGTTATCCAGGTACCACTGCACCGTGCGGCGGATGCCATGTTCAAAATCATGGCGGGCCCGCCAGCCCAGCGCCTGTTCCGCATGGGTCGGGTCGATTTCATAACGGAAGTCGTGCCCCGGTCGGTCGGTCACGTGCCGGATCAGGCGTGCATGCGGGCCTGCCGGATCGGGGCGCAGTTCATCCAATATCGTGCAGATCGCTTCCACCACCTGCATATTGGTGCGCGGCTGTCGGGCACCGATGGCATAGGTTTCACCGGGCTGTCCCTGTTCCACCGCGCGGACCAGCGCTTCGGCATGGTCCTCGACAAACAGCCAGTCGCGCACATTCTGTCCCGTGCCGTAGACCGGCAGTTCACGCCCCTCGATCGCGTTGATCGTTACCAGAGGAATCAGTTTTTCAGGAAAATGCCACGGTCCGTAATTATTTGTGGTATTGGTCACAAATGTCGGCAGACCATAGGTATGGTACCACGCGCGGACCAGATGATCGGATGACGCCTTGCTGGCTGAATACGGGCTGCGCGGGTCATAAGGGGTCTGTTCGGTAAAAGGCGGGTCACCGGGCCGTAACGCGCCAAAGACCTCATCGGTGGAGATATGGTGGAAACGGAATGCCTTCCGCCGTGCGGCGTCCTGTCGCATCCACCATGCGCGCGCCGCCTCAAGCAATGTATAGGTGCCAACTATATTTGTACTGACAAATGTACCGGGTCCGTCAATGGAACGGTCAACGTGGCTTTCCGCCGCCAGGTGCATGACGGCATCGGGGGCGAAATCATCAAATATCCGCGCCATGGCGGCGGCATCGGTAATATCCGCCACTTCCAGCCTGTAACGCCCGCTTGCCGCGGCATCTTCCGTTGCCTTTATACTTGCGGCATATGTCAGGGCATCGACATTCAGGACATCATGCGCGGTCTGGGCCATCAGATGCCGCACAACCGCGGAACCGATAAACCCGCAGCCTCCCGTTATCAGTATGCGCATTTCCTATTTCCTTCCCCCATAACATGACCGCACCCCGTGGCTTTTCGCAGCGGAAAAACCCGATCATTCCATGCATTGAAACCGAACGGGAATACTGTAACAGTCATGTATAACCGCAATCAGATCATGACAGTGTAATGGGCCGTCTGTGGCATAAATATGGAGAATGTCGCCTTGATGAGATAAAAAAAACAGTATTAACCCAGAATAACACGACTTTCTGAATACAGCCGGTCAGGCTGCACCGCGTACCGCAACCATGGCGTCACGTGCCTCGACCCGTTGCATGACCCTGCGGCCCAAACGTTGTGAGGGGCGTTCAACCAGATGATAACAGACCGCACCCACCAGCAGGCAGAACCCGAATATTGCAAAAGTAACCGCAAGCCCCGGCACAAAACCCAGATGGCGCAACCATTCGCCCATACCCCATGATATGATGCCGATGATCAGGTAATGCGTCAGGTAAAACGAAAACGATATACGCCCCAGCCATATGACCGGACCAGAACGCAGCAGCGCATCCACCCCGCCGCGCTGGTAGGCCAGTCCGAAAATAAGCGCCGTAAACCCGAATACATCCAGAACCGGCACGACCGGAAAAAACAGTGTCGCCGCAATAAACGCCACCGCCCCCAACGTAATGGACGATGCATGCCGTTCCATGCTGTCGGGTAGCAGGTGATAGGCGCGGTACAGCAGTATTCCCGCGCAAAAACAGAAGAACATGCGAATGGCGCCAAACGTACCCGTCGGGTTGTTATTGGCATGATGGCAGGCAAACAGCACCATGACCAGTACCGCCAGGCTGGCAGCACATAGTGCCAGCGCATGGCGCGGCGATGCAATGCGCATTGCCCCCATGGCCAGCAGCGGGAACAGGAGATAACCCAGCACCTCCGCGCTGAGCGTCCATGACACGATGTTCCATTCCCCCAGTTTCAGCACGGTCCAGCTCTGGACCAGCAGCAGGGTCTGCACAAATCCCGGCAGGGACAGGTTATGCGCGCGATAGGCGAAGGACGGGTCCGTATAATACCGCTGCATGGCCACGTAACCGGGCGCAAGCAGTACCAGCGGCACCATGGCCAGCAGCACGAATGTATTGAGCGGATAGACCCGGAAGAAACGGACAATGAAAAAGTCCCGGATCACATGCCACCGCAGGACAGCGAACTGCCCTTCATGCACATGCATGAGGATAAAGCCCGACAGCACGAAAAACAGGTCCACGCCCCGGAAACCGTTGAACAGGAACAGTGAATGCAGCATCCATGGCTGGTGCAGGATATCGGCAGCCAGACCATAGAAATGGGTCATGAAAACCCATAGCGCCGCAACACCGCGCACGCCGGTCAGGCTGGGGATGGAACGGGCCTTGGGCATGTTATCCCCCTAACTTCCTGTGTCTTTCAGGTTTCAGAAAAACCGTTCGTCAATCGTCACCACATCACCGGGCAGCAGGACGGTCGCACGTGATATGCGGCCTTCATGCGCCGGGGTATTGAGGTCTTCATGCCGCACATCGGTCGCGCGGTCGGTCACCGCGCGGTAGGTGAAGCCCCCCGCCAGCGCGACAGCGGTCAGCATGGTCATGCCCGGCTGATAGGGATACTGCCCGGGATGGTTGACCTCACCCAGGATGAAGATCGGCCTGTACTGCGCGACCTCCACCGATACGCTGGGCTGCGTCAGGATCCCTTTCTGTTCCAGACTGGCGGAAATGCGCTGGGCCAGATCGCGTGGCTCGGCACCCGCCGCGGGCACCGTTCCCAGTAACGGGAAATCGATGTTCCCGTTGTCACTTACGGTAAACGTGTTGCTCAGCTGCGGGTCATTATAGGTAATGACACGGATCTGGTCCCCCGGACCAAGATGGTAGGCCCGGGTATCAACCGCGTCAAAGGACGGCTCATGCGCCGAGGCGCAGCAGCTTAGCGCAAGCAGGGCCGTGACGCCGACTGCCTGCATCGTCATGGGCCGACACGTGTTCCGTATCATTGCAAACATGGTCACTCCCAAATCATTCAATGTGGTTTTCCTTCGCTGGCCGCATATGCGGCCAACCAGCATCAGCCAGAGAAGGAAAAGCCCAACAGTATCGTATTGCTCGTAAACGTGGAAAGACGCCCCGGGATGTTCAGATAATTCACGTTCCCGCCCGATGTGGCGTTATTGACATAGTTATAGGTCAGGGACGCCCTGACGTGACGGTCGATGTTCCAGAAAACCGACCCGCCGAAATGGATCTGTTTCTGCAGGCGGCTGCCCTCCAGGCTGGCCGTGGCGGAACCGGTGGGCACCGTCATGCTGGACTGTGACGCACTTTCCCCATATTCGGCATAGGCGCGCAGGAACACATTACGCCGCAGTTCATGGTCCCACTGCAGGCGCACGTCCGTCACCACCTGATTTCGGGCAAACGGGGTTTCCGGGTCGCTCAGGTGGCGCGCCGCCGTCAGGTTGACGGTATCGATGCGGCGCGGCATCCATGACACATTGACCTCGAATGTCGGGGTCGTGACAGATGGGCTGCGACCGCTGCTGAAACTGCGCGTTTCCCCACCGACCAGCAGGCGGTACTGCCACACCTGCCCGCTGCGGAAATCCACGCCACCAAAACCGGCCCCGTCGGCATAATTGTTGACCGATGCCTCGGGCACCGAATCATACTGCGCGGCGGACCCGCGAAAAACGACGACAGCCGCATTCCCGCGCGAGAATTCATAGCGCGAGGTCAGTGACCCGGTTTCCGTCTTGTGGCTGATGGTGCCGTAATCAATGGAAATCGGCCCCGGCGCCGTCCCGAAGGAGAAGTCCTGATAATCGAATGCCGGGATCAGGCTGAAACGCCCAAACATCTTGGTATAGGTCAGTCGCCCGTCATTGACCTGGTACGGCACGGGGTAGACCACGCCATACACGCCCAGGTTGGTCGCGGACAGGTGATACTGATAATGCGAATAGGCCATGCTGAGCGTATCGTGACCCAGGTTGAGCGTCCCGCCGATATTACCGTGCCAGTTGGTGTAACTGGCGATCGACTGCGTGGGGTAACGGTGATCATCCATGCCCACCGACGCCCCCAGCGCATGACGCCGCCAGCGCGAATTGACGCTGACATTGGCCGAAGTCTGCACAACGGGGCTGCCCGATCCCGGGATGCCCAGCGTGTTGGAGTTATAGCCCACATTTTCCGATGCGCTGGGCCGTAGCAGCCAACTGCCCAGGCCAATGCCATCCGTCTGCTGGCCCATCATCTGCCGGGTTACGACCGAACCGGTCATATCCGTCGAATATCCGGGAATATCAGAAGGGAAAAGCTGCTGGATCAGCTGTGCATGCGCATGATGCGCATGCAGACCGATCCCCAGCACCACCATCCCGACCGGTCCCCGCGACAGGCAGCGCCATACCCTGACGCCATCCTGCAACCGCCCTACCTTCATACCTTACCCTAACCTGTAATCGTAAGACGGGGATTACCCCCCGCACGCTGGATAAATCGGTGGGCCATGTCACGCAGTCCCGGGTCCAGCCGGTATGCGGCGACAGCCATCGCCAGCCCCGCCATGGCGGCGGCGCATGCGGAAGCTATCAGATTCATGGGAATCAACAGACTCACAATCAGCGCTCCTGTCATTATCAACATCCCCGGCACAAGTCGCCAAGTCTGCTGTGACAGGCAATCCGACAACAGGTAAAGAGCAACTAAATTAATCGTGACCCGCAACGTCCAGGCCGCCGCGGCCCCCGGCAGGCCCCACCATTTTATCAGTACCCACAATACGCAGAAGAAGGGCAGAATCTCCACCATCGAGACCTTGGCCGTGATATGGGGCCGTCCCTGCCCCTGCAGCAGCCCATAGGGCAGGAAGGCGATGCCGTTGGTCCATGCCCCGAACATCAGGATCTCGGCCACGGGACGTGAGACATCGGCAAAGCTGCCGCCCACCCACATATGCAGGAACGCCCCCGAAAACAGGATGCCCGGCGCGCAGATCATGCCGAACCCGTAGGTCAGCGACGCGGTGGCCCGCCGGGTCAGGTCAACCGCTTCCCCCCTGTCGGCGCGGGACAGGCGCGGGAACAGCGTGCGGGCCAGCGCCGTCGCCACGACCTGCGAGCGCATGGCAAGGTTCATCGGCACGGTGTACTGCCCGACCGATGTAACCCCCAGCGTCGCGCCGATGATAAGCTGGTTGGACGTATCGAGCAGCGGGTTGATCAGGCTGGAAATACTGACCCATGACCCGTAACCCAGCAGGCGCTTGAGCCATTTCACGTCAAAGTCCATTGGCCGGATCGGCCATTCCAGCACCATGACCACGCAATAGGCCAGCCCGATCATGGCCAGCCGCGACAGCACGATGGACGGCAGGACAACCGTAAGCTGCGGCCCGAAGAAATGGATGCAGATGAGCGGGATGATCTGTCCCGCCATGGTGGTGCTGGAATTGAGCATGTTGGACAGCAGGAAACGTTCGCGCGATTCCAGCGCCCCCGTCGCCACACCATTGATCATGCCCAGCGGCAGCATGACCGCCATCCACGGATAGGCATGCCGCGTTTCCGCCAGCAGGTCGGGCGGAATCCGTACGAAATGCAGCAGCACCATATCCCCGATCGGATACAGGATCAGCCCCCCCAGCGCCCCCAGGCCGAGATTGCTGTAAAATGCCGTCATCAGCACAGGCGAACGTTCCCGCGCCGAGGCATGACCCAGCTGCGCCAGCGCATTGGCCGACGCACGTGACAGCCCGAAATCCAGAAACCCCAGATACCCCAGCAGTATCCACGAAATCGCCACGATGCCATACCTGTCCGTGCCAATCAGGTGCAGGTAGAATGGCACGGTGCCCAGCGAGACGATGATCGGGAAAATGGAACCGAATACGTTGAACAGGAAATTGGTGGAAAATTTGCTCTGCGCCATTACTCCGCCCCTACTGTCGCCATGACGGGCCGTGGTCCCGCCTGACCCAGAACCTGCTGATAGAGGCGCACATATTCCTGCGCGACACTGTCCCAGTCGTAATGACTGGCCACTTCCATATTCCGCGCACGCAAGGCATCCGCCGTATCCGGCAGGGACGCGGCCATTGCCTCCACCTCCCGCGCGCCGGGGGCAAGGTTATCGGGATCGATCATGACGCCTGCCGCCCCCTGCTGCATAAGCCGGGCAAAAGGCGTGATGTTGCTCAGGATGGGGATCAGGCCGGCGGACATGGCCTCCACCGCCGCAAGACCGAAGCCTTCATGCGCGGACAGGCAGCCAAAGAAAGATGCTTCCCCCATGAGGTCACGCAGGGCCGCGTCCGACGGACCGGAGACGATGCGCAGGGCATCCGTAATGCCGCATGCCTGTGCCTGCTGCCGCAGGTCGGCCACCGTCAGGTTGGAATCCTGGCCCGCAACGATCAGTTTCCATTCCGGGTTTTCACGTCGCAGCAATGCGACAAGCTGGAACAGCAGCCTGAGCCGCTTGTGCACGGCAAAACGCCCGAAGGCCAGGATGGTGCGTCCCGGCGTGCGGGATGCGGCGTCACGGAAGCGCGTCTGGTTGATGCCGTTTTCAATTGTCTGCAACCGCCCCGCCGCCACGGTGCGGAACAGGTCGGCATCGCTGTAGCTGCACGCGACAATGCGCTTGTATGCCCGCACGGAAATCGGCGTGATGGTACGGAACCATATTTCCTTGATCCGTCGCAGCGCACCGGTATGGAAGAAACCACCATGGGTGGAGGCGATCATCGTCTTGCGATGGAACGGCCATGTCCACGCCAGGAAATCGAAAAAGAAATCGATCGCATGGACATGCAGCAGGTCGAACGTCCCGATATGCCGCAGCACCTGCGGGGCCAGTGGATAACGGGTCGAACCACGCCATGGGATGCGGATGACCGGTATGCCATCGACCATGTCGCGATGGGGCAGCCGGCCCGGACGCCCGAATACAGTGTCGAGTGTCAGGACCTGTGCATCAATGCCCATGTCCTGTCTCTGGCTGCGGGCAAGGTTGAGCAGTGAATCCTCCAGCCCGCCGACAGAGGGACTGAACTGGCGGCAGATATGCAGAACTTTCAATATTTCATCCCCCTGTTCTATTTGTCATCGAAACGGCTGAGGATCTTGATGTCCCGGTTACCGTAGCTGTAGCCCATCACGTCCATGGCGTTGTCTTCCACCATGGTGGCCACCACGCCGGCCAGCGGCGCGCCACAGGCCTCCAGCCGTTCCAGGCAGGCCATGACGGCGCGCTGCGCCGTGCTTTTCCAGCGGCAGACAAAGATGACCTGATCGGCCATGTTGGCGTGTACCAGCGCGTCACTCAGTCCCAGCAGCGGGGGACAGTCGATGATGACCAGTTCATATGACCGCTTCAGTTCCGCCAGTATGGCGCGCAGGCGCCGGATCTCGACCGGGCTGAAGGCATGCTGCATCGTGCGCCCGGCGGGAATGTAGTCAAACCCGGTATCAGGGTCCGTGCGGATGACATCCGCCACCGGCACGCCTGTGGTCACAAGGTCGCTCATCCCCAGCGATGGCCGGCCCGTCGTGCCATCGGTCAGGTACTGGTCCAGCATGCCCCGGCGATGATCGGCATCGATCACCAGCACTTTCTGCCCGCCCCGGCGGGCTACGGTCGCCATCCACAGCGCCAGTGTGCTTTTGCCTTCCTCCGGCCCGGCGGAGGTAATGGCGAGGCATAGCGGCTGCCCCCCTTCATGCACCCGCATGGACAGTTGCATGACAAGACTGCGCACCGCTTCGGTCGCACGGGAATAGGGATGGTCGATCACATGCCGCCGCACGGTCTGTTCCGAACGTCCGCCCACCTTGGGCACGACCGCCAGCAGGGGCAGCGGGACCGCCGCGCGCAGGCGCTCGATTTCGGTAAAGCCGGCCGCGAAGTAATCACGCAGCAGGACAGCCCCCGCCCCGGCCGCCAGCGCCACGGCCATCAGGCCCAGGCCAATCTTCTTGCGGTTGGGAAAACTGGGCATGTCAGGTGCGGATGCGTGGGAGACGACGGCGATGGGCGGCTGCAGCAGGGCCGCGCGGTCCACGACTTCCTTGGCATGTTCCAGAAAGGTTTCATACACGGCGCGCGCGCTCTGCGCTTCCTGGTCCAGCGTGCGGTATTCCGCCTGCGGCGCGCTCTGCCCACCGGCCTTCTGACGCAGAAGCTCGAGGTTTTCGTTCAGGCGCTGCACTTCCGCGCGGGCGGAAATCTGGTCTTCGCGGATGGTGCTCAGCGCGGCCTGTGTCTCGGCTTCCAGGCTGGCACGGGTGGCTGCGATCTGCTGGTCCAGCGCGCGCAGGCGCGGGTGCTGCGGGCCATAGGTCGCGGCTTCTTCCTGACGCGTGCTCTGCAACTGCATGAGGGCATTGGCGGTGGCGACCAGAATGGGTTCCTGCGACAGGGCGACCGCCGCGCGCGCATCCCCCCGCGCGGCGGCGTCACGCAGCGCGTCGGCGCGGGCCTGCGCCGCCGCCAGCCGCCCTTCGGCCTGGCTCAGATTGGCGGAGGTATCGGCAATCTGGCGTTCGATCAGCGGCGTGCTGGTGCTGCCCTCGGTGGTGTTGGTCAGGCCATTGGCGTTGTCGAAGGCATTGGCCTTTTCCACGGCATCCAGCCACCGCTGCCGCAGGGCAGCCGTGCGGTTGTCCAGCCATGTGGCCACGTGATTGATGTCCGCCGTCTGCCGCGCCAGCGCAATGCGCTGGTAATTCGTGACCACTGCGTTGGCCAGCGCGGCGGCACGCTGGGGATTGCCATCCACCACGTTGATATCAAGGATCTGCGTGCGCGGTTCCGGGGTTATGGTCAGGTTGTTGAGGAAGGCGTCTTCCTCATGCTCACGCTGTACTTCCGGGTCAACCGGCGTGCTGGCATGGCACAGGAACCCCAGCCCCATGTGGCACAGCCGGTCGCGCATGCCCACATGCGGGGGGACAGGCGGCGGTGGCAGTTGCGCCAGGACGGCGGCGGCGACATCGCGCGAATGGATCATCGCGGCCTCGGTTGAAACCAGTTCGTCATCCGGCGGGGCCAGGTTCTGCTGCTGGCCGTTGGGGGCCAGCGGATCCTGCTGCGCACGCCCCGACACCACGACGGTCGTAGTCGCGGTATAGCGCGGCTTGAGCGTCAGCATGACTGCCCCGCCCGCAACCAGTACCCCCAATGCAGTCAGCGCGAACAGCATCCTGTGCCGCAGGAACGCCCGCATTGTCTGGCGGATGACAAGGCCCACATCCTGCGCTGTCCATGACATTGAAGTGGCCCGTCCCTGTATGGAAACGTAATTCATGCTGTTTATCCGGCAAGTTTCCGCGAAATGGATGGCGAGGGCCGATCGAAAAGCCTGCGCCGCAAATAAACGAGGACATGAAACCCGAATACAGGCAGTCCCAGCAGGTAACGCCGCCACAGCCTGCGCGGTTCACGCACCAGGCGCACAAGCCATTCCAGCCCCATGTTCGCGACCCATCGGGGCGGGCGATGCACACGTCCGGCCGCATGGTCAACCAGCGCGCCCGCGGTAATGAGAACCCCGGTAGGCAGGTGATCCATGTTGTCATACAGCCAGCGTTCCTGCCGGGGCATGCCCATGGTCAGCAGGATGATGTCAGGGCGCGTTGCCCGCAGGCGTTCAAGCAGCAGCGTGGATTCACGTGATCCGGGTGTCGGGTCAAAGAAACCATGCTGCGTGCCCACCGTGCGCACGCCATACCTGTCAGAAAAGGCCGCTGCAGCCTTATCCACCACATCCGGCTTGCCACCGATCCAGAATACCGATGCATCCTGCCCCAGTTTCGACAGGACCGGCCCGATCCATTCCGGCGGCGTGGTGCGCGGCAGATGCCGCCCCGTCAGCATGATGCCCGCAAGCTGGACGCCCGCGCCGTCACAGAACGCAATATCGGCACGCCGGAACAGGGTGCGCAGCCACGGCTGTTTTTGCGAAACCACCGCCATATGGGCATTGGCGTTGACGACTGTCATTTTCTGTCCCATCCGCACTGCCTCCACCACGCGGCGGACAATGTCCGTGCGCGATATGTCGTGCAGTGGCAGGCCCATGACATCGACAATCGTATCATCTACCGCGATTTCCGTATTTGCGTTCATTTGAATACACCGTTCATCGTCAGGAAATTAAGAAATTCAGAACGCATTCCGACTGAAGATCTCACGTTTTATGGTCAGGAAAATGATCTTGATATCCAGCCAGATCGACCATGCGCGTATGTATTCCAGGTCCAGTACGACGCGGCGGCGCAGATCATCGCGCGTGACCAGTTCGCCCCTTGATCCGTTGATCTGCGCCCAGCCGGTAATGCCGGGCTGCACACGATGGCGGGCGACATATTCCTCCATCGCCTCATGAAGCAATTGCCCGCCCGCGCGCGTCTGCGGTGCATGGGGGCGTGGGCCGACCAGTGACATCTCGCCACGCAGCACATTGAAAAGCTGCGGCAGTTCATCAATGCTCAGCCGCCGTATCCATTTGCCAACACGGGTGACACGCGGGTCGGCGCGCGATGTCTGGCGCGCGGCATCCATATCCGCCATGTCCGTATACATTGAACGGAACTTGAACACGTTGAAGTAACGGTTATTGAAACCCTGCCGGGGCTGGCAGAACAGCACGGGACCACGGGAATCCAGCTTGATCGCCAGCGCCACCAGTCCCAGCACGGGGGCCAGCGCCACAAGCAGCAGCATGCTGGCAGTAAGATCAAACGCGCGCTTTTCCAACGTGTCCCATTCGCTTAACGGACGGCGCTGCAATACGGTCAGGGAAAACGGACCGAAGCGTTCAACCGGCCAGCCGTGGCAGTCCTCCGTCATGAGCGACGGCACGACATAGACATCCGCCAGCACCCCACGCAGGCGCCACAATATGTCCATGACCTGCTGCTGCCCGCCTTCGGCGGGGGAAAGGCATATGATGACCGCATCGATGTGATCCTCACGCGCATGCAGGACCAGTTTTTCTATCGTGCCGTCAACATTGCCGCCCTGATCATCAAAGATCCCGACCAGGCGGAATATGCGCTGCATGCGTGCATTGATGCGCGACGCCATCTGCGTTGCTTCCGCGCCCGAGCCGATGATCGCCACCTTGCGTGCCAGGCGACGGGTTACCGCATGCGTCTGCACGATATATGTACCCACGCACCGTTCGATCAGCAGCGCGATCACCACAAAGACCAGCCATTCCGCCCCCATGCGCAACGTAACACCAGGTGGCCATGACAGCATGACCAGAACGGTGCAGAAGATGATCCCGCCAAACACCACGGGCGGCAGCAGGTAACGGATCTGGTACGAAATCCGCGTCAGGTCGGGGACATCCAGAAGCGGGACATTCCTGGGGAACAGAAAAAACGCCCCCGCGGCCATGATATTGGCCAGCAGAAGGGCGCCAGACAGTTCATCAGGTGTGTCATGAATACGCTGCCACGCAATACAGGCCATGATGGCAAGGCACACGGACATGGCGTCCGACACGACCACGACCTGTGTCAGCACAGGATGACGGTAGGCAAAGCCGTCATCCCCGCTACGTGCCGTATGGACACCCCGCGGGATGCTATCGATCCCGACAGATAGCGGCGACAGGTCTGTTTCATCATTTTTCAAGTGCCTGAGTGCCTCGCTCATTTTGAAACATCTCCTGTCGGCGTGGCCTGCACCTGACGCCGGATAAGGCTTCGCCTGCCATTTTCCGCACTGCACAACCGAGTGCGAAATGATCCTTACCTGTTGCTGTTTTTTACACTACGCCGGAATGCGGCTCCTCAGTCCAGAAATATTGCGAGTATTTTTGGGCAAAAATATGTCACGACATCAATACATGATAATAATTCCAAAATCACATATTATTCATGGAACCAAAAATATCCTGCAAGTACGTTATTATAACGTAACGATATGAACGCATATCCAGATACCAGGGCAGCACAATGAAAATCGATGGTCATGCGCGAAACCCGCACGGGCAACGCGCATGCGCCGACATTTTCCCTACTGTCGGCCGTAAGTATCCTCAAAGCGGACGATATCGTCCTCCCCCAGATACGGACCTGACTGGACTTCGATCAGGGTCAGGGGGATACGCCCCGGGTTTTCCAGCCGGTGCATACACCCTAACGGCAGATAGACACTTTCGTTTTCCTGCAACATAAGTTTTTCTTCGTTCCGCGTCACGATCGCGGTCCCACTGACCACGACCCAGTGTTCGGCACGGTGGAAGTGCTTCTGCAGTGACAGTTTCTGGCCCGGATACACCACGATCCGCTTGACCTGAAACCGTTCGCCCTGAATCAGCCCTTCGTAAAAACCCCAGGGCCGGTAACAACGATTGTGAATTTCGGCTTCCGCCCTGTTGGCCTTCTTCAACTGTGATACCAGCGCCGAAACATCCTGCGCATAATCACGATGAATCGCCAGGACCGCATCAGGCGTGACCACCAGCACGATATCTGTCAGGCCCGCCACAGCGGTCAGCATGCCTTCGCTGCGCACGTAACAGTTATGGGACTGTTCCAGCACGACATCGCCCACGACCACATTGCCACAGGCGTCCTTGTCGCCCAGTTCCCACAATGCATTCCAGTTGCCGACATCCGACCAGCCCAGATCGGCAGGGATCACAACGGCACGGTCCGTACGCTCCATGACCGCATAATCGATGCTGACATTGGGTGAACGCAGGAAGGCCGTGGCTTCCAGCCTGCGGAAGGTCAGGTCGTTTTCACTGCCAAGCAGGGCATGCCGCACGTTTTCCAGTACATCGGGTTCATGCCGTTTCAGCTCCGCCAGCATGACGGACGCGGAGGCAAGGAACATGCCCGAATTCCACAGGTATCCCCCCTCGTTCAGCATTTCGGTCGCATGCAGGTGGTCGGGTTTTTCAATAAAGCGGGCGACACGGTACACGCTGTCATCCGGGTGACCGGGATGCAGGGGCGCGCCAAGGCGTATATAGCCATATCCCGTCTCTGGCACGTCGGGTTTCATGCCGAATGTGACGATGTACCCCTCCCGCGCCACGGTCGATGCCTTTTCCAGAACCGCTGGCAGGCGCTCGGGATAACGGAAAACGGCATCGGCGGCCATGATCCACAGAAGGGTTTCGGGATCATCCTGCGCCGCCAGCAGCGCGGCCGCCGCAATTGCCGCGGCTGTATTGCGCACGGCGGGTTCAAGGATGATCCGCCCGTCCTCGCACCCGTTTTCGCGCAGTTGTTCAGCGACAAGGAAACGGTGCGCGTTATTGCAGACCACGATGGGCGGCGCGAATGTCGTGCCGGTGGCGCGCTGCAATGTTTCGCCGATCATCGTGCGGCTTGATGCCAGCGCCCAGAACTGCTTGGGGTGGCTGGCACGCGAAACGGGCCATAGCCGTGTTCCCGTGCCACCGGACAGGATAACAGGCGTGATGGTCCGGTTACGGGATTCCGGCACGGATACGGTTACATCCGTTGCTGTCATAAACGTCATGATCGTGACTCCGTCCTGCGTGTTTCATGCTGCACGTATCCGCCGTTTCCCCAAGGAAACGGAACCGGTCATGTCGGACATTGATGTTGCGGGATGCACTTAGCGGGAATTTTTTTGTCAAGAATGTGGTGCTCAAACATATTTTCGTCGTGATCATGCCCTTGTGTTGCATCCGCATGACATCTTCCGGGTTACGGAACATGCACCCCTTATTACTTTTGGTTTTATTCAACCCGCTTTTGAAAGCTCTAGGTCGCAGCCTGTTCCGGACAGCAGGCCGCGATACGGAAACAGGGAGGTCCCGGTGCGAATTGCTATGATTGGTGGAGGCTACGTTGGGTTGGTCTCCGGTACATGTTTTGCGGAATTTGGCACCGATGTTGCCATTGTCGAAACCAACCCGGACCGCCTGACCGCCCTGCGTGAAGGGCGTATCCCGATTTACGAACCCGGCCTGGACCGCCTGGTTGCAGAAAACGTGGAAGCCGGGCGCCTGACCTTTGGCGACGACATGGCCGCCGCGGTCAAAGGGGCGGACGCCGTGTTCGTGGCCGTAGGCACGCCGTCGCGCCGGGGCGACGGACAGGCGGATACAAGTTATGTTTACGCCGCAGTAGAACAGATCGCGCGCGCGGCGGACGCCTATACCGTCATTGTCACCAAATCGACCGTGCCCGTTGGCACGGGGCGCGAGATTGCACGCATCGTGCGCGAGACGCGCCCGGACCTGGAGTTCGATATCGCGTCGAATCCGGAATTCCTGCGCGAAGGCAATGCGATTCAGGATTTCATGCGGCCTGACCGTGTCGTTATTGGCACAGACCAATATAAACCGGGCGGTACGGAACGCGCGCAGACGATCCTGCGCAAGCTGTACCGGCCACTCTACCTGCTGGAAACACCCATTGTCTTTACGGGGCTGGAAACAGCGGAACTGATCAAATATTCCGCCAATTCGTTCCTCGCGATGAAAATTACCTTCATCAACGAAATCTCGGACCTGTGTGAAAAGGTTGGCGCCAACGTCAATGACGTGGCGCGCTCCATCGGGCTGGACGGGCGTATTGGCAAGAAATTCCTGCACCCCAGCCCGGGCTTTGGCGGTTCGTGTTTTCCCAAGGATACACGCGCACTGACCGCAATCGGGCGTAATGCGGGATCACCCGTGCGCCTGATCGAAACCACTGTCGCGGTCAATGACCAGCGCATGAAGGACATGGGCGAGCGTATCATCGCCTTTGCCAATGGGGATGTGCATGGATTGACGATCGGGGTGCTGGGACTGACCTTCAAGCCTGAAACCGATGACATGCGCGAAGCGGCTTCCATTCCCGTCCTCGACATGCTGGACAGGGCGGGCGCACATATCCGTGCGTTTGATCCCGCCGGCATGACAACAGCACGTCCGGTGCTGCCGCAATCCGTTACCTACTGCACGGATGCGCTGGATGCGGCCAGAGACGCCGACATCCTTGTCGTCCTGACGGAATGGAATGAATTCCGCTCACTTGCACCGGAAAAACTGGCGCGGGAGATGAAGGGCCGCAAGATTGTGGACCTGCGCAATATCTGGGATCCCAAAACCATAAAGGAAGCGGGATTCGAATATATCTCACTCGGGCGGCCGGACGCGGTACGGTCCCACTAATCACAACGAAAAGATCCGGGCCATGCATGCATGGCCCGGACAGATCATGACGACAGTTCTTCAGGACTGTTTAAGAAACCTTCGCAAGAACGCCATCTTTTTTACAAAAGGCGGCACCCGAACACCCTAATTTTCATTCATCAATATAATTTTCTCTGGCAATCAGGAATGACACAACCTGCGCCTGAGTGCAGCCGCTATCTGCCGGATCATGGCAGGCAGGAATGCCGGACGCCGCATGATACGCCGGCAGATCGCCCCCACCGCCCCCGAACGCAACGCCACGGACACAAAATAGGAATCATCCAGCCGCTGCAATCCGGCCGCACGCTGGCGCAGCAGGGCCACCAGTTCGGGGTTGTTGCAAATACGCGGATCGCGCGCCAGTGCCAGCGCGCCATCATGCATGTCACGATACGCAATGGTCGTGCGCGACATGCCCGATGCCCGCCCGCTGACACTGCCCTGGCGCTGCGTATAAAGATACGTGGCGTGATCGATCAGGAAAAACCGGCCGCCTGCCATAAGGAAGGCGATCATAAGCAGGAAATCCTCCCCATGCCGCACCACGGGGTCATACCGTATGCCATGGGCAAGCATGAATTCCCGCCTGAAAACAGGCTTGAGCAACCCCCAGTCAAAGCCTTCCCCGCCCGATCGGTTATGGGCGATGTAATCACGCAGGCCAATGGGCGTGCGCGGTACCTGCCCCGCCCCCATCGCCCGGCCCGTCACCTGCCCCGCCATGGCGTCATAATAGGCCAGGTCATCCGCCACCGCGTCACAATCCCCGACGGCGGCGCGCGCCATCAGCACTTCCAGTCGGTCGGGAGCAAAGGCGTCATCCGCGTCAAGAAAGGCAATCCAGTCGCCCCGTGCGGCACCCAGCCCTACATTGCGGGCAACCGATGGCCCCCCGTTATACGGCGTGGACATGACGCGGATACTGCCATGCGCGCGCGCCAGCCTGTGCAGCAGGTCTGGCGTACTATCCGTTGAACAGTCGTCCACTATGATGATTTCCAGCGGCGCATGTGTCTGTTCCAGCGCGGAACTGACGGCGCGCATGATGAAAGCCTGTGCATTATAGGTGGTAATGACCAGACTGACGGACATGGAAACGTTCATGGGATGCGTCCTGTCATACTGTCGTAAATGTTTTCCAGTGTCGTCGCCCAGCGGGTAACGTCATGCTTCTGCGCCACGAAAACGGGACCGGCGGCGGACATGCGCGCAGCCAGATCATCATCGCGCAGCACATCCAGCAGGCGCGCGGCCAGCGTCGTGACATCCCCTTCAGCAAAGGCAAAGCCTGTCTTGCCGTCGATAATGCCCTCCGTCGCCCCGCCCCGCGCCGATGTCACGACCGGGACGCCGCAGGCCTGGGCCTCCAGCAGGACCAGGCCCATGCCTTCCGCATCGCCATTGGCGGCGGTGACACTGGGCAGGCAGAAAACACGGGCCTGTGCCAGCAGCGGCTGCATTTCGGCTGCTGAATACCGGCCGTAAAACGATACGCCCTCCATCCCCGCGGCAAGGCTGGTCAGCATCGCACGTTCAGGGCCATCACCGGCAATGACCAGTTGTGCATCAGGCAGTTGCGCGCGCACGGTGCGAAAGGCCTCGATCAGGTAGCGGCAACCCTTTTTTTCAACCAGCCTGCCCGCAAACAGGATAACCGGCGCACGCCGGGCGACCGGCTGGCCGGTCGGGTGGAAGCGATGGACATCAATCCCGATGGGACAGACATGGATACGCTGTTCCGGCAGGCCCGCACGCAGTGCCGCCTCGCGTATGCTGTGGGATACGGCGACAAAACTGACCTGCGGCCGGGCGGCCAGCAGTTTCAGCCTGCGCGGATAGGCACGCCATCGCCGTCCCCCGCCACCTGATGCAAACCAGTGCATATGCGTGGTGATGTCCGATCCGTGCAGGGTAACCAGCAACGGCACATGCAGCGCGCGCGCCACGGGCCATGCCTCCACCCCGTCAAAACCGAAATGGGCATGCACCAGTGCGGGGTTTACGGCACGCGCCAGTTTCATCATGCCGGGCACGGGACGTTCCAGATAACGCGACCCCATGCCAATCAGGCGCTGGAAGAACGTGGGCGGCCCATCATGCAATGCCCGGACGGCCATGCCATCCAGCGGCAACTGGCCCACCGTACGCTCCCCGATCAGGACTGGCCGCCAGCGCGTCAGGGCACGGGCCTGATCACGCACGAATGTTTCCGACCATGGCAGGATCTGCGTTCGGTAGATTGCGACACAGGGCCTGGATGCCCCGGGAACGGCTGTCCCTGCCTGTGGCAGCATTTTCATGCCGCGACGGCCTGCACGGGGGCGGCCTGGGACATGGGCGCGTCATGGGCGCTGCCGCGATGGCAGGCACGATCGGTGCGCGATGATTCCCGGCCGAACCGGCGCACCAATGGCGCCAGCAGGACGCCCAGCACGAAATCCTTGTACATGGCGCGGTTGCCGAAGGTCCAGAACGAACGTTCGCTATATCCCCCTTCCCGCACCAGCTGGACAAAGGCCGCGATACGGCGTGGCAGGGTGCCCGAACAGACTTCGGCGCGCAGGATATAAAGCGGTTCCAGCCCGCGCCATGCCTCGGCGGCGACACGGGCGCGGTTACGCATGGTTTCTGACCATGATGACGTCTGGGCCAGATCGGCAAACATCCTGCTGTCCTGCGCTGTCATGCGGGCAAGGTAGCGATAGGTATCGGCCCGGTCTTCCAGCCGGTAACGCCAGCGATCCACGAATGTCGGTCTGGTGCGCTTGCCCGACCCCACCGTATTGCCACCATGCAGCCGGTATTCCGTCAGTTCGTCATCCAGATAGACAATGGTGCCCACACCCGATGCGACAAGGAAGAAGAACAGGTCATGCCCCATTTCCTTGCCCGGGTTGTAATGGTCGCCCATGCGGGCCCACAGGGCGCCGGCGGGCTTCAGGTCCGCGCGGAATGTCTGCATGAAACCATAGGAAAAACACCATGGCTGCAACGTCAGCGGACGCGAAACGGGGGGAACGGGCGGGGTCGCATAAAAGGGTGATATGGGCGCGCGCCGTTCATTCACCAGATGCGCGTTATGGAAGACCATCAGCACATCCGGGTCGTTCATGAACGCCTGACGCACACGTTCCAGATTGTCGCTTTTCCAGAAATCATCCTGGTCGCAGAAGGAAATCAGGTCGCCTGAACTCAGGGTGACCGCATGCATGAAATTGCCCTTGTAGCCAAAGCGTTTCGCATTGCGGTGGATCTGCACCGGAAAGGGCGCGGTGCGGGCAAAATCGGCCACGATGTCCAGCGTGGCATCGGTCGAACCGTCATCCGTCACGACCAGTTCGGCGGGCAGGCACGTCTGTGCCGCCAGACTGTCCAGCTGTTCGCGGATATGGGCGGCCCCGTTATAGGTTGCCATGACAACCGAAATGCGCGGTCCGTTATCACCTGCCTCAGTCATGTTGTTCGCTCTTTCCTAATACGTTACGCAGGGACAGGCCTGCATTCAGACATGCGTGTCGGGATAGGCTTCGGGGGTCAGGATACGCTGCACGATTTCGGGCCAGCTATGGGCGTCAAGCTCGATCACGTCCGATGCATGCAGTGCCGCATCAATCGCGCGCCCGATGGATTGTGCATCCCCCGGCCGGTACCCATACCGCCCGGCCGTGTCATTCAGTGCAAAATCGGGGCAGACGGCGGGAATGCCAAACAGCGCGAACTGCCGCAGCTTCAGTGACGTATCCAGCAGGTAACGCGGCGTATTGGCGTCACGATAGGGCGCGACGCCAAAACTGGCGTGCTGGAGATAGGACAGCGTGCGTTCAAACGCCATTTCGGGATGGATGATGATATTGTCCGCCACCAGGCCGTCCGCCGCACGCCCCGCACCGATAATATGGAAATCGATGTCCGGCCGAAGTGACGCCGCGATCTGGAAAAAGGTCCGGTCAAACAGCATCGACCCGATCGAGACGCAACTGGTCCGACCGGGCGTATAGGGATTGGGATAGATTTTTTCGGCAATGCCGCGATCAATGCCATGCGGCGCGAAAACCGCCGAACGCGCGTGGGGCAGACGGTCAAGCAGGTAGCGCGAGGGCATGCGTACCGTGTCGATCATGTCGAAATTTCGAACGAAATCATTCTTGATGGTATCCGCACAGCCTACGACTTCCAGATCGTCGGACATCAGGTAAATAATGCGGGCGGACGGATTAAGTTTCCTGACATCGGCGATAAATATCGGCGCCATGCCCGATTCAATAAAAACAGTATCGGCACGCCGTATCCATTTTCGCGCAATGGCGGGCAGCATCTGGCGATAAAGCCAGAACAGTCCGCGTTCCACCGGCGCCAGCGCCGCGCGGCGCATGTTGAACGGGTGCCATTTCATACGCCACAGGTAACATTCCACGCCATCCACCGTTTCCACCCGGTTGGCGCGGTCCGCAAGGCTGGCGCGCGTATCGCCACGTCGCAGCGACAGCGCGCTCAACCCGATGGACAGGAAGGCGGTCGGGCCACGGCGCGCCATCTCCGCTGCGATGAAATGGACACTTGCCTTGCGCAGACTCCTGAAATCATGGACGGAAATAAACAGGGAGCGCGTCATGGAACTATAGTCTCCTGCCGTGCGCCACAGTGGCGGCAGACCGCATGCGCATGGCGCGCGGCCCCGGGGGTTCATGTCGATCTTGCAATTATGGCCGGACCAGCGCGCGACCCCATTTGCGTTGCGCCAAATCCACAGTGTGATTGCGGCAGGATCATGACATGATCGTGCCGTGATAAAGGCGGCGGCACAAAGAATTGTGTGGGCACATTTTGCATGTTTTCTACATTTATATTCTGATACGCTCTGCCGGCCATAACAGAATCACTGTATTGCCTTCACCACGCCATGCCATTCATGCACCGGGGGAACCGACGATGTCGTCTGTGACGGAAACTTCGGGAACGGAACGAAATTATCTGCACCAGTTGACATCCCTGCGCGGTGTTGCATGCCTCGTGGTGCTGTTCGGCCATGCCATACAGGTTTTTCGGTACCAGAACCCGCAACGCACGGGGGCACGGGCAGCAGTGCATGACATCGTGACCTACGCATTCAACGCGGAAGCGGCGGTGGTGCTGTTCTTTGTACTCAGTGGATGCGTCCTGTCGCTGTCATTGCGCAAATACACGCACCTGACGGGCCGGATTGTTGGCAGTTTCTATATCAAGCGTGTGTTCAGGATCTATCCGCTGCTGTGGTTTTCCATCGGACTGGCCATCGCCAGCATGGTCGTCGCGCGCGGATGGGTTGGCGACGGGGTCTTTGTCGGCTGGCTGTCGCGTAATCTGCAGACACCCGTATCCGTCCGCAACACCGTCATGTCGGTCGCGGGCGTTTTCACCCGTTATAACGGGCCGATGTGGTCATTGCGGGTGGAACTCATGTATTCCGTGGCCTTTCCGTTCCTGTTCTGGCTGGTGCGCGCGCCACGGCTGCGGGTAGTTACGCTGACGGGCCTTGCAGCCATCGCCCTGCTGCCCCTGCCGCATGAGGTGGGCACGGTCTTTGCCCTGTCCTTTGGCGTCGGCGCCCTGATCCCCCTGCTGCCGACAACACTTTCCCCCCGCCACGGACTTTATGCGCTGCTGGCGCTGGTTGTGCTGCTGTATGACCGTTATGCCCTTGCCGGGTCGGGCCTGCCCGAACGTATCCCTGACATGATTGAAACGGTCGCGGCCTTCATACTGATCCGTGACCTGTATGCATCGGGACGGCAGTACCGCGTACTGCTCAGCAGGCCGGTCATTGCCATCGGGGAACTGTCCTATGGCATTTACCTGCTGCACCTGCCCATCATGCTTATGGTGTTCAGCGTGGCGGGCCATGTCGTGGGGACCGCCGCCCTGCTGGCGCATCCCTCACTCACCCAGGCGGGGCTGGGGATCATGACCGTCGTGCTGACCACGGCACTTGCGGCCATGACCTATAACATACTGGAACTGCCCCTGCATAACCTTGGCCGGCGGCTGGGCAACGCACTGCTTGTCCAGTCGTCCCCCGCCCGTCCGGTTTCCCCGCGACAGGGTGCGGATACACATGCGTCACGCGTCTGATACGGGAATTGCCATGTCTGCTACAGCGCACGCCCACCTGCCCCACCGGTCCGTAGCCGGCGCACCCGCCCTGTCACGGGTGGATGGCGTTTCGTGGCTGGTGGTGGCCGGGGCAATCTTCAACCTTGTCCTGTGTTTCATCAACACACGCCATGTCATCACGGTCCGCAGTTCGGAAATCGTGCTGTGCGAACTGGTCATCATCTTTCTGGCGTTTATCGAGGTACGCAACACGATTTCCCCTGCCGTGGTGCGCATTACGGGCGTGATGATCTGTTTCGAGATCGGGGCCAAGCTGATCAATCCCCGGCTGGACATGAAGATCCTGCATGACCTGGCCATTGCCTATGTCTTTTACCAACTGGGCACCCGGTCCACCCTGCGATCGGGTGAGCGCACCATGTGGGTCATGATGGCCATGATCATGTTCGTCGGCTTTTTCGAACTGCTGTTCACCAACCTGTTCGGCACGATATTCGATGTCTGGACCTATTACGTGAACAAGGGCGTCATCAGCAGCAGCACGGTCAATTACAGCAATACGAACCTGTTTATCAGCGGGAACCGGGGGGCGGCCGCATCCCGTACGTTTTTCCAGTCCGTATTCGGATCCCACCGCGTGTCATCGCTGTTCCTGGAGCCGGATTCACTGGGCAATTTCTCGGCCATCGGGTTTGCGTGGTGCCTCAGTACAAACCTTGGCTCCCGGCTGCGGCATGCGTTCCTGTTCTTCCTGTCCGCGCTGTGTTTCGTGCTGGCGGATTCGCGCTTTGCCTCGGGCTGCGCGCTGGGCATGATCCTGTTACGCATGACACCGCTTTACCGTTCACGCTTCGTGGTGTTCGCCATGCCGGTCACGGTGATGATGGGCCTGATGCTGCAGGGCGCCAACCATGAAATGCCCGGAATCCTGCCCTCCATCATCGGGGACAACTTTTCCGGCCGACTGCTGTTTTCCGGCCGGCTGCTGGATTACTGGAACCTGTCGCAATGGTTCGCCATGGCCCCGTCGCAGGTTTACACGGCCGATACGGGTTATGCCTATATCATCAACAACCTTGGCCTGCCGCTGACACTGTTCCTGCTGGCGCTGTTCACCCTGCATCCGGCGCGAACCGAAGCCGCCGTGTCGATGAAAGCGATGATTTCGCTTTATTTTTCAACATCCCTGTGCATCGGCGCATCGGTCTTTACCATCAAGACGGCGGCGTTGCTGTGGTTCCTGTATGGCACGACCAACAGCGTCGTTGCGCCATCGGAACCCGAAGCCAGGGAAAAGGCGCCTGAACGCCTGAAATCATTCCGTTTCAACCGGCTTATGCCCACAGCGGAGCATATCGCATGACATTATCCCCATCTTCCCGCTTATGTATCTGGCCATGTGGCGGCATGATCGCGGCCGCCCTGACACTTTCCCCGGTCCCGCACGCTGATGCGCAGACATATCGCGGCGTAAACCTTGCGGGGGCTGCCTATTCCTCCTCCAAGCTGCCGGGCCGTTACGGGTATGACTACCTTTATCCCAAACCTGCGGAAGTGGATTATTTTACGGCGCAGGGCATGAACACATTCCGCCTGTCGGTATTGTGGGAACGTCTCCAGCCAACCCTGAATGGCCCGCTGGATGAAAAGGAACTGCAGCGTGTGCAGCAGTTCATTGCCTATGCGCAGGGCAAGGGTGCCACAACCGTGCTGGATATCCATGATTACGGGCGCTATCGCGGGCAGGAAGTCGGGTCTGCTGGCGTGCCGGATTCAGCCTTTGCCGATTTATGGTCGCGGCTGGCGCAGGCGTTGGGCAACAATCCACATGTCCTGTTCGGCCTGATGAACGAACCGCAGCAGCATTCGGCCGAGGCATGGAAAAATTCGGTGCAGGCCGCGATTGACGCCATCCGCAGGGCTGGCAGCCACAATGCCATCCTTGTGCCCGGCATCGGCTGGGACAGTGCGCAGGGTTTCCCGAAGCTGAATGGTGACGCGCTGGGACAGTTGCACGACCCTGACAACCGTCTGGTTTATGAAGTGCATGAATATTTTGATCCCGATGCATCGGGCACCAAGCCGGCATGTATTTCACAAGACCAGGCCCTTGCACGCCTCCAGCCCTTTACCGACTGGCTACATGCCCACAAGGCACACGGTTTTCTGGGGGAATTCGGCGTCAGCCGCCAACCGGAATGCGTCGCCCTGCTCGGGCCCATCCTGTCCCACCTGCGGGACAATGCGGATGTGTGGGATGGATGGACCTATTGGGCGGCGGGGCCGCTATGGGGCAATTACATGTTTACGCTTGAACCCGACCATGGCCAGGACCGCCCCCAGATGACGGCCATTAAGCCTTTCCTAAACCACACCAAGCAATAACGCGGACAGGACCGCCACCGCCCGGACAGAAGAACAGGGAATCCCATGGACATACAGACATTTAACATCGCGGGCATGATTCTGCTCACTCCGCCGCGTTTTGGTGATGAACGCGGCTATTTTTCAGAAACATTCAATGCGGCCCGCATGAAGGAAATCGGCATTTCCGGCCCCTTCGTGCAGGATAATCACAGCCTGTCATGCCAGCGCGGCGTGGTGCGCGGGCTGCATTGCCAGCTTGCGCCCCATGCACAGGGCAAGCTGGTCCGCTGCACCCGTGGCAGCATATGGGATGTAGGCGTGGATATCCGCGCGGGATCACCCACCTTCGGTCAATGGGTGGGCGCGACCCTGTCAGCGGAAAACGGATCGCAGTTATGGATCCCGACCGGGTTTCTGCATGGTTTCTGCACATTGAGCGAAAATGCCGAGGTGCAATACAAATGCACCGATTTCTGGGACCGTGACTGCGAACGGTCCGTGCGCTGGGACGACCCGCTGCTGGCAATCGACTGGCCCGTTTCGGAAAAGGACGTGATCCTGTCGGAAAAGGACGCTGCCGCCCTTCCCTTTTCCAATGTTGATGACTGGTTTCATATATAAAAGGGGATCAGAAGGACGTTTTTGGCAAAGTTTTCTTCAAACAGGTCTAGGAAATGCGCCTGTTTGAAAAATTCTGGCACCCAAAACGTTTGTTTTTCCCATCAATAATTTGTTTTCAAACAATCTCCTGTCCCGTTTCATATGAAAGAAGAAGCAGCACGTGATGCATACGCAATCAATCCTGGTAACCGGGGGACATGGACAGCTTGCCACGGCGTTATCCAGCCATGACGGTGTGATACGGGTCGGGCGACCGGATTTCGATTTTGACCGACCCGATACGATTGATGCCGTCATCAAGACGCATGACCCGTCCATAGTCGTAAATGCCGCGGCATGGACCGCCGTGGATGCCGCGGAAACGGACGTGGACGGGGCACGGCGCGCCAATCATGCCGGCCCCGCGCGCATCGCCGCGGTCTGTCGCGAACTGGATATTCCGCTGATCCATATTTCCACCGATTATGTTTTCAGTGGAGATAAAGGCAGTCCCTACGTGGAAACGGATCCGGTTGATCCCCGATCGGTCTATGGACGGACCAAGGCGGACGGTGAACAGGCAGTGCTGCAGGCGCAACCTGACAGCATCATCCTGCGCACGGCGTGGGTCTATTCGCCCTATAACCGCAATTTCGTCCGCACCATGGTCGAAGCTGCGGCCCGACGGCCGACCCTGCGGGTTGTCAGTGACCAGATTGGCAACCCGACCAGCGCCGATGCGCTGGCGAATGTCATCATGCATATCATAGGACAGATTCGCGATACCGGATGGAAACCGGATTACGCCGGAATCTATCATGCAGCAGGACAGGGTCAGGCAAGCTGGTACGATCTGGCGTGCATGGCGGTCAATGCCGCAGCCAGGCGGGGCAATCCGCAACCCGTCATGGAAGCCATTGCCACCGCCGACTGGCCCACACCCGCAAGGCGGCCGCCGGATGCGCGACTTGACTGCACACGCCTGCGGCAGATGTTCGGTTGTGCACCCGGTCCGTGGGAACCTGAAGTCGAACGCGTTGTGGAAAAATTACTGTCACAGGCGGCATGACCCTTCCCTTACGGATTACCGCATATCTGTCGCAGCCGCTCGGCCGCACGCAGCATGGCGGCACGGTACAGTTGCCGCCGTGATACGGCATCGGGAAAACGGCGCAGTTCACGCCGCAACATGCTGCCACGCATAAAATAATGACGCACGAAATGCGTCTGCCGCAGCAGGCTTGCAATATACCTTTTCTGGTCGAGGACAGGGTGAAGGAAAGTATGCCCGCTCTGTGGCAGCACAAGGTCCGTTGACAGTATTGGCGGGAACCAGGAATAGCGCGAAACGTCACCATACCGCGCCAGGGGAATGAAGGTCAGGTCCGCCGCCGCCACTTCGGATGCGACAAAGGCCTCCCCCAACGGCCAGAAACCCGTTTCATCCATATTGGCTGACATCGCCCGTCGCCGTTGTGCCAGATGGGTCAGGGCACGGCGGGAAAAAAACGAAATACAGTTCAGCGATGCCCGCAACTGCCCCGCGGGATAAATACCCGTATGGAAGCGGTGCCAGTACCATGTCGGCCCCGCATCCAGGGGATGGGATACGAAATCCGCCTCATCCGCGATCATGTCAGCCAGCAGGCGGGTACCATCGCCAGCAATACAGGCATCATATTCCACGAACAGATAATAATCATAATCCGGAATTCGGGACTGCACCTGATAATGGGTGTAATCGGCGTTCCACCATAACAGGCTGCCTTTTTCAAACCGGTTGGCAAATCCTAACGCCAGCATGTCTGCATTACATGTGCGCAGTACACGTTCATATGGAATGGTTCCCGTAAAACCATTTGTTTCATCAATAGAGATAAAAATATCGTTTTCAGGAAATGTTGATTGCAACCGTTGCAACTGTAGTTGCACGAAGCTGTCCCATGCGTAGGTCTTCAATACAATCGCACATTTTTTTTTCGCAATCACGCCGTTCATCCCGTATCACTGGGTTACATCACAAACAAAATAACACCAGGCCGTTTTACTTATTCCATGAATATATCGTGTAAACGGGAACGATTCACAAATCATGAAATTGCATGAATTTTCCACGTTATTTTAAAATATCGTATGTTTCGGTCCCGCATAGTAATCACATAAACGTGTGGTAAATAATATATTTATATTTGCATTGAATGTACACAAATTATCTGCTTTTAACTTAATACGGTCGTTGCGATGCGCCATTTTCCTTCATCCGCCAGACATCATGTTCAGGTCGCCTGTTTCATGAAACCGGAATACAGAAATGTCCTATACGGAAATATCATTCATTCGTTCAAATATTCCGAAAATAAGCCAGTTGGCCGATGGCATTATCGCAATGGAAAATTCCGGCATCTATACCAATTACGGTCCGATCAACCAGAAATTCGAAAAACGTCTGGTCGAACAGATGTTCAGTGGCGTGGGCCAGTGCGTCACGGTATGCAACGCCACGATCGGATTGATGATGGCACTGAAATACGCGACACGCCACAAGGACACCCGTGTCGCGCGTTATGTTCTCATGCCATCCTTTACTTTCGCAGCGGCGGCGCATGCCGTGTTGTGGGCAGGTTTCACGCCACTGTTCTGCGACATCGACCCTGCGGACTGGATGGCGTCCCATGCGGCGGAAAATGAATTACTGCAGGAATACGGTGAACAGATCGCAGCAATATTCCCCTATGCCACGTTCGGGAATGCAACCGATATCAACCATTATACAAGACTGGAAAAACAGACAGGCATTCCCGTTGTCATAGACGCGGCGGCATCCCTTGGCGCCCATGACGCATCGGGACAGGGATTCGGGACCGGTTCGCCGCATGCCATCGTATGTTCCCTGCATGCAACAAAAACAATGGGAATCGGGGAAGGCGGTTTCATCTACGCCAACAACCCCGATATGATCGAAGCCCTGCGTGCTATGGGCAATTTCGGCTTTGGCAAGATCCGCCACGCCACGATGCCCGGACTTAATTCCAAGCTACCCGAAATCGGGGCGCTGCTTGCCCTGTCGGGGCTGGACCATCTGGAAAGCGTGGTTGAAAAGAAGTGCCGCATAGAACAGATGTACTATGATCTCCTGCCTGGTTTCGGCTTCCAGCGACAGCGCGGCGCGCGCATGTCCTATCAATTCCTGCCGGTGCGCCTGCCACCACGATATGCGCCACACCGCCATGCGATACTTGCCCGCATGAAAGAAAAGCGGATCGGCACATCGACCTATTTTTCCCCCCACCTGTATGAACAGAGCTATTTTGTCGCCCACTGCAAGGCAGGCGACCTGCAGGCGACCGACGCGCTTGCCTCTTCCATTGTGTCCCTGCCGTTATGGCATGAAATGACGCCGGAAATGGTACGTTACGTGTGTCAGGAATTCCTGGCTGCCTGCCACGCCACAGATATGTAAGCCCCCGTTCCTTGCCACCCATGGAAAACGGATACATGCAGTCATGTCCACAGATACAACAACCCCAGTCCTTATTGCCGGTGGCGGCCCGGCCGCCATTGCCGTCCTGCTTGCCGCATCACGCATAGGCGAACTGCCACGCCTGCTGGATGAAGGCCTTGTCCTGGTTGAACAGGGGCCGCATATCGGTTCGGGCATGCTGGGGCGATATGTCATCAATTCCGACAGCGCGGCCGAAACATTTGTCGATGCGATAACCGACAATCCGGTACCCGAACTGGCGCGCCTGACCCATCACCCGCTGGTGGAAATGATACGCAACCATGGGCGGCTTCCGCTGCCGCTACGTGTTGTTGCGGATTTTCTGGATATCGTGGGACAGGTGCTGACAACCCTCATCACCGCCCATCCCGCGTCACGGGTCCTGACCGGGTGGCAGCTTAAAAGCCTGCACCAGAACGTGGATGGCAGGTGGCGGGGCTATCTCATCTCCAGCGATGGGACACATACGCAACACATCATCGCCAACAAGATCGTGCTGGCAATGGGCGCGCACCAGCCGGAACAACGGCTTCATGATGAAATGGTGGGAGAAGCCCCCCTGCTGCCCCGCCATGCAGGCAGGGTCATGCAATCCGACGACCTGCTTTCCCCCGATGGCATTACCAGATTACGCGCCATGACGGCAGGACAGGACAATCCCAGGATTGCCATTATCGGCGGTGCCAGCAGTGCGTTGTCGGTCGCACGCGTCATAATGCGCGACATGGCGGACCGCATCATGCCAGGCAACCTGACGCTGCTGCACAAATCCCGCCTGAAGCTGTTTTACCGTACGGCGGAAGAAGCCGTGTCGGACGGATATACCGAATTCCATGCCGATGATATCTGCCCGGTCAGCCAGTTTGTGTACCGCTTTGGCGGCCTACGTTATGATTCGCGCGATCTGGCCATGCAGTTGATGGGCATTGCCGGCGCCCCGCCCGAACCCCGTCTGCGCGACGTGCAGATAACGGATGACAATCATGCGGAAGCACAGGCCATTATAGATAATGCCGACGCCATTATCGCCTGTTTTGGCTACCGCCCCCGCCGTATCACCATAATCGACGCGCATGACCATCCGATCGCCCTGTCCGCTGATGCCGCCGATGGCTGCCTGACCGGTCCGGAATGCGGTATCCTGAATGCAGCGGGACAGGAAATTCCGGGCCTGTTTGGCCTGGGACTGGCATCGGGTTTCCGCCCTACCGGGGCGATGGGGGGCGAAGCCAGTTTCCGCGGGCAGGTCAACAGCCTGTGGCTATGGCAGACCGCCATTGGGGAGAAGATCCTCCATCACCTCCTGCCGCCCGAAACGCCACTGCTTGTCCCCACGCCACGCCTGCGCGCGCCAGTGCTGGAACCCGCGCGCGGGCATCTCCATCCCTGAACATCCATGTTGTCAGGGACTGCTTGAAACAGCCTGCTGATCATAAGGAAGTTTTCTGGTGAAGCTTTTTTCAAAACGCTTCGAAAGAACACCGCCTTTTTCTAAGAGACTGTTTGAAAACAAGTAATTTATAAAAAATAATAAAAGTTTTTGGGTGCCACCTTTTTTCAAGAAGGTGGCGTTCTTCGAAGCTTTTTGAAAAAAGCTTCACCAAAAACTTCTTTATGATTGCTGAATGTTTTCCGGGCTAACTTTTCAAACACTCTCTAAAAAGACGACAACCGGAAACCTCTATCTGTCTATTATTCATCTTCAAACAGCGTATCAGGTCAGGCTGTTGAACGTGCCCGCCTTAAGCGCCGCTTCGATTTCTTCCAGTGACCGTCCGCGCGTTTCGGGCACATAACGCCATACAAATGCAAACGCGATCAGGTTGATTGCGGCATACATCCAGAACGTACCTGCTGCCCCCAGCGCCTGCACCAGCGACAGCGTGGTCAGGGAAATCAGCAGGTCCGCCGTCCAGTGCGTCGCCGCCACTAGGCTCATGCCCTTGCTGCGGCACGACAGGGGATAGACCTCCGCCCCCACCAGCCATATGGCGACAGACAGGCTGCCCACATTGAATATGGCGTAACAGACCACGGCTGCCGCCGTTATCCATGTATTGATGCCGTGGGTTGACCCGATGGCAAACATTGTTGCCAGCACCATAAGGGAGACAACAGCACCGGGAATAAGCCGCAGCAGCAGCCTGCGCCGTCCCCATGCATCTACTGCCCAACTGCCAAACGCGGTGGACAGCACCATGGCGACCCCGATGGCAATCGAGGTCAGCAGGGCCGAAGCCTGCCCGAAGCCGACACCTGCGAAAATGGTCGGTGCATAATACAGCACCGCATTGATACCCGTAATCTGGCAGAACAACGCCACCCCGACCGATGCAATCACCGCCGGGCGCACCCATGGCTGCAGCAGCGCGGACCACGGGGCCTGTTCATCGTGCATGGCGACAATGGAATCCAGTTCCGTCCGCGCCGCCTGCGGGTCACTGCGCAGGCGCTGCAGCACCTCGAACGCACCTTCAAGGTTTCCCTTCATGGCCAGCCAGCGCGGACTGCGTGGCAGGACCGACATGCCGACAAACAGGATGATGGCAGGCACGATGCCAAGCCCGAACATCAGCCGCCATGACTGATTCCGACACAGGTACCCCGCGATAAAGGACACAAGGATGCCAGACACAACCGCAAGCTGGAACAGGACCACCATCTGCCCGCGTTTTTCACGTGGGGCGATTTCCGCGATATAGACCGGCACGATCTGCGAACACATGCCCACCGCCAGCCCGAGTATGAACCGCGCGCAGACCAGCACCACTACCCCGGGCGACAGGGACGCGACCAGCGTGCCGACAATGAACACAAGGGCCGCGAACATGATCATGTAGCGCCGCCCCAGCCGGTCCGACAGCGGGGCCGCCACAAGGCAGCCCCCCAGCGCCCCGGCCACGATGGCGGATGTCACGATCTGCTGTCCCAGTGTGCCCAGGGTGAAATCGGCGGTGATCTGCAGCAGGGCTGCGGAAATGATGCCGGTATCATACCCGAACAGGAGGCCGCCCGTGGCGGCGACCCCCGCAATCAGGTTCACGATACCGGATCCATGGGCGGTCTGCCTGTCATGCGCCATTATTATGCGTTCTTTCCAGCTTGCCCTTCAGGCTTATTTCAGGGGAATGCGCACCACCAGCCATGGCCGCTCTTCCATGTCGTGACCGTCATGGAACACAGGCAACCGTCCCCACTGGCCGACCGTCAGCCACAGGGCGTCGTCCTTCAGGGTCAGTCCATCGGGGGCGATCAGGCGCGGATCATGCGCGACAACGGACAGATGGCCGTCCGCCGTCCGGCGCAGCACCGCGTGGCGTTCGATATCCGTCAGGTACAGGGTATTGTCCGGGCCAGTGGCCATGCCATCGACCACGGAATCCTCCCCTTCGTCACGCACGACGCGTTCCAGTTGCGCAGGCTTGACGGCAGGGTCGGCCAGAAGGGCCGTGGGCGCGCTGTAAAGCCTGCGGCTGGACAGGGGCTGCCAGTACAGGCGGCTTGAATCCGTGCTGAGCGTCACGCCATCAATGCCCCCCTGTCCCATGGCCGGGTGCGCCATGTCATAACGCAGCATCTGACCGTCCAGTTCCATGGCGAAGCCCGGCTCCGCACGGGTCGATGGGGCGTTTTCCAGCACCCGCCGCGCATGTCCGGTTGCGATGTCGACCACGATGATCGCCGGATGATCCATAAGCGAGGTGTCACTGACATAGGCGGTGCCCTGCGCGCCATGCGTCATGTCCACACGCACGTCATTGACATGGCTGTCAGACCGTGTCGCACCAGCGCCCAGCGGTATGGTCGCCACGATCTGCCCGGTATGTCCATCCAGCCCGATCAGCGACGGGGCGGCCGGTGTCTTCTGTCCGGCAACGATCCCTTCATCCACGATCCACAGCCGACCGGTTGTATCCACCGTCATGCCAAGGGGGGAGACAAAGCGCGCCTGCGTCGCCTCATCGGGAAAGGCGATGGCCTTGCCTTTGTTCAGCACGCCCAGACGCGGTCCCTTATGGTCGGCGGCGCTGCGCGGGAAAGCCAGTACAATACGCCCATCAGGCAGGGTTGCGATGCCCGATGGCTGCATGTCGTAAAAGCGCGCGACAACGCTGATATTGCCCGACGGGGCCGCGCCATGGTCCACGCTATCGCGCGCAACCGCCGCCACGGGGGGCAGAAGCCCCAGCACGGCGGCTGCACATGCGCTGTATAATGTCCTGTTGAATAGGCCTGTTTTCATAATGCTCTCCGTTCCCCTGTTCATGCCGATATGGGCGACATGGTCGTTACAGGCTATAACAGCCTTTTCCCCGGTCGGGACATGCCACAGGCATGACACGGCACCCATTCAGGTGGCCTGTGCATCCATTGCGGAACGAAGGGCAGGATAAAGCCTGCGGTAAAACGCCAGTGGCGCGGCATAGGCGTGGGCCAGTTCAGGATCGGGATCCAGTGTTTCCTCGCGCTGCTGTGGCAGGCACACGGCGTCCACCGCTTCCCCCGTGACGGCGATGCGGGCCAGGCGGGCGGCGCCAAATGCACCCCCCTGTTCCCCATGCGCCAGCCGGTGCAGCGACAGCCCCGTGACACTGGACAGGATGGAAACCCATGTGCGGCTGTTGGATCCGCCACCGATCACGTCCGCCTGCGTCACGATAGAACCGGCATCCGCCAGCGCATCCACCACGTCGCGGAAGGAAAAGGCGACACCTTCCAGCACGGCCTGCGTCATGTCCGCACGGGTGGTATTGTGGGACAGGCCGGCAAACATGCCACGGACCCGCCCGTCATTATAAGGTGTCCGCTCACCCGACAGATAAGGCAGGAATACAACAGGCGACGGCCGCGTCACACGCGTGGGCAGTTCCGCCAGCAGGTCGGGCTCCGCCATGCCGGTCGTGCGCGCCCACCACGCCAGCGAAGACGCAGCCGACAGCGTCACCCCCATCTGGTGCCACGTATCGGGCACGGCATGGCAGAAAGCATGGATCCCGCCCTGTGGATGCGGCCGGAACCGGTCGGTTGTCACCCACAGCACACCCGATGTCCCCAGCGACAGGAAAGACGACCCTGCCCTGACCGCCCCCAGCCCCACGGCGCCCGCGGCATTATCGCCCGCGCCCCCCGCCATGACGGGGCGCGCTTTCATCCCCCACCGGCGGGCCAGCGCCGCATCCAGCACGCCAGCCGGTGCCGTGCCTTCCACCAGGGCTGGCATGTCATCACGCCGCAACCCGGTCGCCGCCAGCGCATCATCGGACCAGCAGCGACGTCCCACATCCAGCCACAGCGAACCCGCTGCATCCGACATGTCCTCGATCATGTCGCCGGTCATGCGGTAACGCAGCCATGCCTTGGGCAGCAGGACATGGCGGGTGGCGGCGAAGACCGCCGGTTCATGCTCCGCCACCCATAACAGCTTGGGCGCGGTAAAGCCCGGCATGGCGATGTTGCCGCATATTTCACGGCTATGGGGAAACCTGCGTTCAAATTCCGCGCACTGCGCCACCGCGCGCACGTCATTCCACAGGATGCATGGACGCAGCACGTCACCATCCCGCCCCAGCAGGACCGCGCCATGCTGCTGACCGGACAGGCCCATGCCCGTAACCTGCGCCATTTCGGCCGGGTGCGCTGCCGCCAGCGCGTCCATGGCGCCCAGCAGCGCCGTCCACCAGTCCTGCGGCGCCTGTTCATTCCAGCCCGGCCTGGGGGAACTGACACGCAACGGATATGAATGGCTGCCTATTACATGCTGGTTGCCGTCAACCAGAACGGCCTTCAGGGCGGACGTGCCCAGATCAATTCCGACAAACATTATTATTATTCCCGCGCCGTAACTGGTTTTCCAGTCTGGCTGTTCTTGCTTTGCCGCTTTGTTATGCTCCAAGTGAATACACATTGGGGGTGGCGTGGCAAGTCCGGGCGGCACACCTTCTGGTGACCTGCAATCACGGAAAATTTTTCGTAATACGAAACATTACAGGTGGAAAGGGAACCATATCCACTATGGTTTTTTATGCGTAACAGTTTCCTGCCTGAAGGAATATTTCCGGATCTGATGCGTGGAATATCCGGCAATTCATGAGAATGCCTGCAGCATCATTTCCAAAATGGAACATACAGGAATGCCGCCTTTTTTGAAAAAAGGCGGCACCCAAAAACTTTTATTCTCTTTATTTGATTATATGACGCTGACTGCAGCCTGTATGCAGGTTTTTGTCCTTACGTGGCGACGACTTTCGACTTCATGAATTCCTCCACCATTTCATTGACCTTGCCTGCGCTTTCAAGCTGGGGCATGTGCCCGATATCGGGCAGGATGTGCCGTTCAACGGCAGTGGACAGGCCATCGGCCTGTGTCACGGGCAGGATTTCATCCTCCCGGCCCCATATCACCGTTACCGGAACATCCACCGCCGCCAGCACGGGGCGCAGGTCATCGCCCTGATGGCCGCCCGGGAAACAGGCATCCGCAACCGTACGCAGGGCAGCCTGCACCCCATCCAGCCGTTTGTAGCGCAGCACGTCATCAGACATGCGCCGCCCGATCAGCGATTTGTCATGCACGAGGTATTTCAGCACATCCTGCACCGCGCGCACGCGATCGGCCTCGATAAAGCCGTTGATGAAGGTCATGTTGATCTGCGGCCCAAGCCCGGCGGGCGCCACCAGCACGAGCGAGGCCACGCTCTGCGGCGCGGCCTGCGCCAGTGTCAGCGCAATGCCACCGCCCAGCGAATGCCCCATGACATGCGCCTGTTCGATTTTAAGCTGCGCCAGAAGCTGCGCCGTAACATCAGCGAAGAATGCCAGCGTGCCGGGCCCGACATCCTTTGATGATTCGCCATGTCCCGGCAGGTCAAAGGCAATGACGCGCCGCCCGTGCGCAAGGGCCGCGTGGTTGAGCATCCAGTTTTTCAGGTCACCGCCAAACCCGTGGATCAGCAGCAGGGGCGTGCCGTCGCCTTCCCCACGTTCATGCACGCGCAGGGTATGACCACCCACCGTCATCATGACCGGTTCATCAGCCGGCGCGCTGTCCGACTGCGCATCGGCTGATGCGGCAAATTCAGCCTGGAAGCGGGTAATGAAGGCATCAATATCCGTATCTGGCACCGCCGGGTCGGCCACCACGCCAATCAATGCGCCCACGGGCAGCATTTCCCCGTTGCCTGCGACCTGCCGCCGCAGCGTGCCGGTAACGGGACTTTCAAAGGCATTGGTGATCTTGCTGGTTTCGATATCAACCAGTTCGTCGCCGGTTTTTATGGCCGTATCCGGTTCGACCATCCACCCGGCAATCTTGCCTTCGGTCATGGCCAGCCCGAATTTGGGCATGGTGATGGGGGTTATGTCATGGGTCATGTCAGACTTTCTCCACTACGCGGTGGGCCATGGTGGCGTTCACGGCGGCCTCGATCCTGTCCACGCTGGGCAGGTACAGCGTTTCCAGAACGGTGGCGAAGGGAACCGGCGTATGCGGCGGCACCACCCGACGGATCGGCGCGCGCAGGGTATCGAACGCTTCCTCCGCCACAATGGCCGCGATATCGGTGGCCATGTTGCACCGTGGGCTGGATTCATCAACGATCACCAGTCGCCCGGTATCGGCCACGCATTCCAAAATGGTGTCGCGATCCAGCGGGGAGGTCGTGCGCGGGTCAATGACCGTGCAACTGATCCCCTTCCTTTCCAGCCGGTCGGCCGCCTGGTTGGCCAGCCCGACCATGCGGCCAAAGGCGACGATGGTGACATCCCGCCCTTCCCGCGTCAGGTTGGCTTCGCCAAACGGGATGGCATAGGGTTCATCCGGCACGTCTTCCTCCTCATCATACATCACCTTGTTTTCAAGGAAGATGACGGGATCATCATCGCGGATGGCTGAAATCAGCAGCCCCTTGGCTTCATAGGGTGAGGACGGGATCACGACCTTCAGGCCGGGAATATGGGTAAACAGCGGATACAGCGCCTGACTGTGCTGGGCGGCGGCATTGAAGCCCGCGCCGAACATGGCGCGGATCACCAGCGGCGTGCGGGCCTTGCCACCAAACATGTACCGGAACTTGGCCGCCTGATTCATGATCTGGTCAAGGCAGCAGCCGACGAAATCGACAAACATCAGTTCCGCCACCGGCCGCAGTCCGGTCACGGCGGCGCCTGCGGCGGCCCCGATATATGATGCCTCGGTAATGGGGGTGTCCAGAACACGGGTGTCGCCAAATTCCTCCAGCAATCCCTTGGTCACGCCCAGCACGCCGCCCCATGCGTCCTTTACGCCAGCCGATCCACCACGCCCGCCCGCGACATCTTCACCCATCAGGATGACGGTGGGATCCCGGCGCATTTCCTGCCGCAGGGCTTCATTGATCGCCTGTCGAAAGCTTTTCTTGCTCATGATTCATTTCTTCCATGCACTGGAGGCCGCTTGAAAACGGCTTGCCGATAAAAAATGAAAGTTTCCGGATATCGCCGTTTCCCAAAAAAGCTTCACCAGAAACTCCCTTATGATTGCAGGATGTTTCCCGGTCCGGTTTTTCAGGCAGCCTCGTTGGGGATAGGGGTCAGTAACGGACGTACACATCCGCAAGCAGGTCGGCGGATTGCGGCAGCGGGTCGTCCTTGGCCTGCACCACGGCGGCCTCGATTTCATCCGCGACGGCGGCGTCGACTTCATCGAGTTCGCTGCCTTCAAACAGACCGGCCTCCGTCACGCGCGTGCGGAACAGCTTGAGACAGTCATGGTCGCGTTTGGCGATCGCCACTTCATCCGCCGCGCGGTAGGTCATGGCGTCACCTTCAAAATGTCCGTACCAGCGCGCCAGGTGGACATGCAGCATGACCGGCCCCTTGCCTTCGCGCGCATGGGCAATCGCCTCACCCGCCGCCTGATGGACAGCGAAGTAGTCCGACCCGTCACATTCGATATAGGGCATGCCAAATCCCGCCGCCCGCGCCCCCTGCGTGCCAGCGCAGGCATAGGACGCGCCGGTGGCCTCGCCATAGCCGTTATCTTCCACCACGAACACGGCGGGCAGGTTCCATACGGACGCCAGGTTGAGACTTTCCAGCGTCGATCCCTCGTTCGACGCGCCATCGCCATAGAACGCCACGGCCACCCCACCGTCGCGCAGGGTCTTGTGCGACAGCGCCGCGCCACAGATCAGCGGCGGCCCGCCGCCCACGATCCCGTTCGCCCCCAGCATGCCGCATGCCAGGTCGGCAATATGCATCGAACCGCCCTTGCCACGGCATACCCCGGTGCTGCGGCCATAGATTTCGGCCATCATGCCCGCGACACCCACACCCTTGGCAATGCAGTGGCCGTGGCCGCGATGGGTGCTGGCTATGGTGTCGTTATCCGTCAAGTTGGCGCACACGCCCACGGCGGATGCTTCCTCGCCACAATACAGATGAACGAAACCGGGGATTTCCCCCGTGGCGAATTCAACATGCAGGCGCTCTTCGAACATGCGGATGGTCCGCATGGCCCGGTAGGAGCGCAGCAGCGTTTCACGCGCTATTTGCATGGTTATTTCCCCTGTTTTTTCTGGTCCCGCAGCACTGCGCCTGTGCATGCCGCCGGGCTGTGTGCAGCACACACGCATTGCGCCATTGTGGACAAGGATGCACCGCGCCCCCTTCACGTCCATGTGACGCGGCGCGTACGAAGTGTCGCGAAACCGCGACACTCAGGCAGGTGTTTATCCGCCAGCATCCCTGAAACACTGAACGCAAAGAAACAGCATGCTGCATGGCCCCAGCTTTTTGCGTCCTGCTTCCGCCTTTCCCGCCATGGATACGGTCCAGACGGGGCTTGAGGCCTCATGGCAGCGCTGCCGGCATGAGTACGGCCTCGACCCCACGACCGCCACCCTGCCGGATGTATTGTCGGGCGCGGAACTGCGGCAGGCATGCCTGCGCATGGGCAGGCTGCTGTATTTTGCGGGGCCGGAAATGGAACGGCTGCATACGGCCCTTGCCCCGGTCGGTTATACTGTCATGCTGTCGGATATGGATGGCATCGTGCTGACACATCAGGCGACCAGCCCCCTCCGGCGCGGTTGCCGCCGGTGGCATTTCTGGCCCGGCGCGGTGTGGGACGAACGCCATGCCGGGACAAACGGCATCGGCACCTGCCTGGCCGAACGGCGCAGCATAAGCGTGCATCGCAACCAGCACTGGCGCAGCGGCCTGCATGGGCTGGCGGGGATTGCGACGCCGGTTTATGACGCATCGGGCCGGATGGCGGGCGCGCTCAATGCCAGTTCGTTCCATCCATCGCCTGATGGCAGCCTGGGCATACTGATCGCATCGAACCTGCTGCAGGCCGCGCAGCAGATCGAACAGGCCTGTTTCATGGACCGATATCGCGGCCACGCCATCATGCTGCTGGGCAATGCGGTGGGGACGTCCGTTCCGCTGGTCGCGCTGGACCGCGACCGGCACGTGGTGGGGGCGACCCATGCCGCGCGTGCGCAGATGGGCATGCCCCCCCTGGCGGATGTCAGCCTGTGCCTGCTTGATGACACGGCCATCCCCGCCCCGACTGCGCCACTGCGCGAAGCCCAGACCATGGCCATCCATACGGCACTGGCCAGCGCACGCGGCAAGGTGGCGGTCGCCGCCCGCATGCTGGGTGTCAGCCGGTCCACCCTGCACCGCAGGATCCGTATCATTGCGGAACAGGAGCAGGCCGGGGCGCGCTCCTGATCGATCAGCCCCTTCCATCCATCCGGCGGCACAAACACATATGAAACATGACGCAGGACCACCCGCCTTTCCCAAGGCGGGCGCGTATTTTTTCAGGTCCACGGCACCAGACGCTGACCGTTCGTTTACGGATTGATCATTTTTATAAAATAGACTGCGAATTCAGATTTTATGGACTTCCCGGCTTGAACCGTTCCAGAAAAAAGGCGCCAGTCATGTTATTTATCAAAATAAAAATCCGTTATCGCAATTTTAAAATGAATATTTGAACACAATAAGGATAAATAAAAATGGCTGATACGAAAATTCTTTATGCATACGGAAACAATGTCGATAGCAGCGGTGATTATGTTCTCGCTCCGGCATTGTGGGTAGCGGGGGTCGCGGGAGTAGGCGGCGGCAGCGCCACATTTGAAGGAAGCAATGTCAATGCGACCCTTTCCTTCGCCCCGACCGTCATCGGTCTGCTGAGCCCCTATTCCGTCACGTCGGAAGACGGGGCGCATGTAACACTGACCGGAACCGACGGGTCCCTTGTATCCGCCCTGACCGGCACCACGATTACCGCGAACGGGGGAACGGTTACCCTGGCGGGTGAAGATGCCATTTCCGCCCTGTCCGGCACCACCTACAATATCGAGAATGGTGGTACACTGATGATCAATCAGGTCCAGGGGGCCGATGCCATCGCAGCCCTGGGGGGATCAACGGTCAATTTCGGGACGGGTGGCGGAACGCTGGTCATCACGCCCGGGTCCAATGTATCCATTCTGGAATTCCCCAGCATCACCGGCTTTGACCAGTCGGGCGCAACCATAGAAATTCCTGATGCTACGGCCATTGCTTCCGTATCGCAGTCCGGCGACAGCACCAATATCGTCACGACTACCGGCCAGACCATTCAGGTTCAGGGTGATTTTTACGATTACGCGACACAGCATAACCTCTTTCAGACAACCAAGGATGGAAATCTGTATATCAGCACCACCCCCGTCAACAGCACGGGGGATACTGGCGTGCTGGTCTGTTTCCTGCCGGGTTCGATGATCTCCATCCCGTCTGGCGCAGTTGCGGTAGAGGATATCCGGGAAAATGATGAAGTCCTGGCGCTGGTGGATGGTCAACTGGTCCCGCGCAGGGTGACATGGGCAGGCAAGGCGCGGGCACATGTCCGTGCAGGCGTGCCTGATGATGAAGCGGGATACCCCGTGCGTATCCTGCAGAACGCCATTGCCGACGGCGTGCCCTGCAAGGACATGTTGATAACGGCCGAACATTGCCTGTTTTTTGATGGCCGGTTCATCCCTGCCCGCATGCTGGTCAACGGGCGGTCGATCTTCCATGACCGTTCCATCACGTCCTATGACTACCATCACATCGAGACGGAAGAGCATTCTGTCATCATGGCCGATGGCATGCTGACGGAAAGCTATCTTGATACCGGCAACCGCCGTGCCTTCCAGCAGGATGGCAATGTCATCCGCATTGGCGAGAAGGTCCGTGACTGGGCACATGATGCCGCGGCCCCCCTTGATGTCAGCCCTGATTTTGCCGAACCCCTTTTTCGCCAGATCGAGGCACGGGCGATTGCGGCAGGCCGCGAAAACGTATCCGAAGCCCCTGTCCTGACTGACGATCCCGCACTTTACCTGCTGACGGAAACGAATACCGTCATCCACCAGATACGCGCGGCCAACGGATTTGTCTTTTTCATGATTCCGCCCGGCGTGCAGGACGTGCGCATCATGTCCCGTACCGCCCGCCCATCGGATACAATCGGCCCGTATGTGGATGATCGCCGGCAACTGGGTGTGCTGGTCAAGGACATCAAACTGTTCGAGGGCAATACCACGCGTGCCATCACAGCCCATCTTGCACAAAATGCACCGGCGGGATGGTACGATGGCTGGTACGCGCCACGCAACGTTCCCTGCCGATGGACGGATGGGCAGTCATCCCTGCATCTGGGCGTGCATCGCGCTACCGCCATGCGCCTGCTCGGCATCGAAATTCTGGCAGGTGGTCCCTATGCCGTTGAAAAGAACAATACGGCCGTAACCGATATGCCGCGCCTTACAGCCTGAACAGGCACGTTTTCTGCGGATACATGATAATGTAAGCCAATCAGGGAAGCAGATGAAATATCTGCTTCCCTATCTGCACCAGTTACCTCCTGAAGACTGCCCTGTCGTAAAAATTGTTGGTAAGGCTTTTTTCAGAAGGCTTCAGCGAACGCTGCCTTTTTGAAAAGATACGGCAGCCAGAAACTTTGATTACTTTGATTTGGCCTGACCTGAATTCTGCTTTTTACCCAATGCCTTGCGCATCGCTGGCATGATTTTGCGTGGCTGCCTGAACCACGTTTCAAGATCCCTGGGCGCCATGGGCTTCGCGAACAGGTAGCCCTGCATGACATCACAATGCAGGCTTTCCAGAAGTTCGTACTGCGCTTCAGTTTCAACCCCTTCAGTAACAACTGTCATGCCCAGACGGTTACCGATACCAATGACGGCGGTGGTCACGGCCTGCGCATTTGCATCATGTTCCAGATTCATGATGAAGCTGCGGTCAATCTTGATTTCCGTCAGCGGCAGACGGGTCAGGCGCGACAGGGATGAATAACCCGTGCCGAAATCATCCATGGACAGACCGACATTCAGGTTCCGGATGGCATGCAGCACGTCCATCGTATCCTTGTTTTCATCCATCATGACGCTTTCGGTTATTTCTACCGTCAACCGCGTCGGTGCGATACCGAAGCGCGTCAGCAGGTTGGAAATCATTTCAGGCAACTGACGCTTGCGGAAATGTCCCGCGGACAGATTGACCGATACAGCCGGAATCACGACGCCATCATGGTCCCATGCGACAATCTGGCGACAGGCTTCTTCCAGGCACCAGGCACCGATCGCCTCGATCTGCCCGGTATCTTCCGCCACCGCGATGAAGCGCGACGGGAAAATATTACCCAGATGTGGATGATGCCACCGTGACAGGGCTTCCACCCCGTACAGGCCCCCTGTCTTTGCCTCGATCTGCGGCTGGTAATGCAGGTTCAGCAATCCCTTGGCCAGGGATTCACGCAGGGCGGACCCAAGGACAAGACGATCCTGCGCCGCGGCATGGTCTTCCGGTGTTGCGACGCGGAATGTGCCCCGCGCTTCCTTCTTGGCAAGACGCATCGCGGCTTCGGCATGGCCGATCAGGGATTCACTGTCCGGCCCGTTTTCAGGAAACATGCTGATCCCCACACTAACCGAGGCCGCAAGGAAATTGCCCCCGATTTCGATGGGTTCCTCCATCCCCGCGATCAGCGTTTCGGCAAATGCCGTTGCATTGGCGGCCCTGGTGTCAGGCAGGATGATGACGAATTCATCCCCGCCTGCCCGGCTGAGGATATAATGGCTACGACACAGGCTTTTGATCCGTATGGCCACGGCCTTCAGGAAATCGTCCCCGTTCGCATGTCCCAGCGCATCGTTAATATCGCGAAAACGGTCCAGATTGAGCATCAGCACCGCGAAATGGTTATCGCCCGGCTTGCCCACCTGGGTTTTCAGGACCTTGTGGATGGCGGTCCGGTTGAGGAAACCCGTCAGGGGATCATAATTCGCCAGTTGGGAAATATGATGCCGGGCATCATACTGTTCGATCAGCACGCTGCAGAACGGCACGCAGCCTGCCACGATTTTCCGGGGCCAGTCGCTGACTTTATTCAGGTTGCGTGAAAACAGGGCGAATATTCCCGATATCTTCCCACTGCCTGCCTTGATGGCGGATGCCCAGCAATTATGAAGGCCAAGCGACACCCCAAGGGATTTGTAACTGTCCCACACGACTGTCGCGGCCTCGTCCAGGTCATTGGACAGGGCCATGATGTCCGCATCGGACAGGGTCACGTTCTCCAGCGCCGCGGCGTAACGTCGGGGCAGGCCGGGACCGGACAGGACGCGCAGGCGATGCTCTTCATCAATCAGGACCAGGATGGCGACGGTATCGGGAACAAAATTTTCAACCTCGCGACAGACAAGATCAGCCACATCCTGGATCTGCATTTCGGTCGAAAGGGACTGGAAGACCGTATTCTGCAGGTCCAGCAGTTTCTTGCGGTGATTTTCTTCCGTTACGGCCTTGATGGACGCCAGGTAGTATTTTTCACCCTTCGGTCCGATCGGGCTTGATGACAGCGTCAGTTCGCCCGTGATGTAATCGCCATGCCTGTTTTCGAATATGATTTCCCGCGACGTGCCGACAATGACGTTGATATCCGTCTCGCGGTTACGGGTGATGTAGCCATCATGTCCCTGCCGGGCGAAATCCGGCACCAGCATCCTGACGTTATGGCCAAGAACCTCGTCCTGCGTATAACCCCACAGCTTTTCCGCGCCGGTGTTGAAAAAAATGACATCATTTTTTTCATTGATCACAACAATGGCCTCGGTCGCGTCATGGAGCAGGCTCAGCGCAGCAGCCCCCGACAGGGCGGGTTTGCGGGACGGTGGGGAAAGAAGAAGTTCATTCATGATGATGGACCAGTTCACAATTGGGCAGGCACGGTGCGTTGGTCTGCATGGGGCGGCAGAACGGGATCATGGATCAGGCGGGCTGCAGTCCCAGTGCTTCGGGCCGCGCGGGACGCCCCAGCAGAAAGCCCTGCCCCGCAACACAGCCTTCGCCCCGCAGGACTTCAAGCTGTCGTGGTGTTTCAATCCCCTCCGCCAGCACGGAAATATTCATGGTGCGGCCAAGGGCCAGGACGGAACGGACGATGGCCGCCGCATCCGAATTGGTTTCGATCCCCTTCATGAAACTGCCATCCAGCTTGATCCGGTCGAACGGAAAAGACCGCAACGTATCAATGGATGAATAACCCGTCCCGAAGTCATCCAGTGCGATCGAAACCCCCAGTTCCTTGATCCTGCGCACGATTTCCAATGCACGTTGCTTGTCATCAATAATTGAAGTTTCCGTTAATTCCAGTTCCAGCCGCGCGGGGGGCAGGCCTGTATTTTCCAGTGTTTCCTGAACCAGCCGCGACAGGTCGGGATGAAAGAACTGCACCGGTGACAGGTTGACCGCCAGTTTGCAGGAAGGATCCCAGTGCGCCGCCTGTGCACACGCGGTCTGCAACACCCATTCCCCCAGGGGAATGATCAGACCATTTTCTTCCGCCACGGGAATGAACTGTGCCGGGGGAACCTCGCCGCGTTCGGGGTGGTTCCAGCGCAGCAGGGCTTCGTAGCCAAAGATCTCACCCGTCGCGATGGCCGTCTGCACCTGGTAATGCAGGGACAGTTCACCCTTTTCCAGTGCGGTCCTGAGATCCGCCGCCAGCGCGCGCGCCTCACGCACGGTTTCATCCATGGATGGTTCGTAATAGGCGACCGTCCGTACCGGGTCCGCCTTGGCACGATACATCGCAAGGTCCGCGCGTGTCACAAGTGTTTCCTTGTCGGTCGCATCCTTCGGGAATAACGCCAGCCCCACGCTTCCGCCCGTTGTGACTTCGTAATCATCGATCGGGATGGGCAGGTTGATGGCCTCCTCGATCCGGGCGACAAAAGCATTCAGTTCGTCAGGATCACTGGTCAGGTGAACCGCCGCGAATTCATCACCCCCCAGCCGGGCCACGAATTCCCCCGCCCCCAGCATCTCGGTAAAACGGTTGGCAATGGTGACCAGAACGGCATCCCCTGCGGCATGCCCCCTGACATCATTGATTTCCTTGAATTTATTAAGGTCGATGCCAATCAGGGCGAACTGCGTTGCGTCCTTTCTGGCCGCATCGATCACCTGGTCCAGATGATCATTGAAGCTGACACGGTTGGGCAGCGACGTCAGGGCGTCGTGCAGGGCCATCTGCCGCATGCGTTCATAAGATTCCGCACGGGTCGCATCATCAATCGAAAAGCTGTTACCACCCGTGGCGACAAGCAGCAGGGTCGTAATGGCCAGCGCAACCCCAAGGACAACCGGTGTATTGCCCCCTGCCGTCAGGTCAGCGGGCAGCATGGTCGTACGCATGGCCGACACGCCGACAAAATGCAGACCGGCAATGGCCGCGACGAACAGGACCGTCGCCAGAAGTTCACAATGCCGGTTCCCGCTGCGCAACAGGCACTGAAGCGACAGGGTGCCAAAAGCCATGCCCAACAGCAGGGACAGCATGATTGTTGGCGCGCTCCATGCCATATGTTCGCCAAAATCCACTGCATACATGCCTGAATAATGCATGCCAGCAATCGCCAGCCCCAGCACGGCGCCCCCCATGGCCGGTCCCATCCGGCTTTTGCTGGTGGTCGCGATGACGGTTGCCGCCAGCACGCCCCCGGCCGCAATCACGAACGAAAACAGCGTGATCGGAATGTTCAGCAGTCCGGCCACGCCGGGCATATAGGCCAGCAGAGCCAGAAAATGGGTACACCATATGGTGGTCGCACCGGCTGCCGCACATTGCAGATACCATGAATGATTTTGCCGCCCTGGTGTTGCAGCAATACGCGCCATGATGCGCATAGTGATCCATGACCCTGCAATACAGACGATCAGGGCAGAAATCAGAAGGGGCATGTTGGAATCCACTATCGTTTCAAGCAATTGAAGCACGGCATTATTCCATGATGAAGCATAGGTCGCAGTATTAATTAATACTTTTATTGATAATATATATACTCATAAATGCAGCATTATTTTTTATGGTAATTTATATTTCACATGTTTTTATTATGCGGATTTTATACGTAAGTTTAATTATTACTTTTTATGTCAGATATCCACCCCCTCTCGATCGCAGACAGAGGGATATGAACACAAATAAAGAAAACGTGATATATTATTTATTCAGTATAGTATAATTATTCGGCGCACTTTCATGAATATATTTTTCTTTCTGGTCCATATTGCTGCACAAAAAGAAAATAAGTGATTTTTCCCTTATTTCCCCGTCACATCGGACGATGTCCGCCCGTATCACCTGCATACCGGCTCACGGCAATCATGAAGGTATGGAACGTTGCTATCACTAAATATTACAGAAACATTGCTTCTTAAAATATTTAAAAAATATATGTAACTATTTATATGAATAAAAATACCTTCTGCATGGTCCCGCCACCCGCACAGGCAGAAGAAACCAGGTCAATACCCATCGCCATTCATGTAAACCAACCCAACGGCATGATGGGCACAATGCCCTGCCGCGGCGGAGATCAGGGTGGTTCATTGCGCCAGACATGCTTGATGCCCCCGGTGCCATGCCGCCATATTGGCGCACAAAGACCAGCCTGAGCATGTGCATTGGTTAGCCCGCAGCAATTTTCAACAATGAGCATCAGTCATCCCGACCGACGCAACGTGGTTATACGATGTGGAAATACCCGCGGAACCTGCTCGTAACACTCTCTTTGCTCACAAGCCTGCCATCCAGGATGTTTGCACATGATCGTCCCCATCCGGATATGCCAGCCATCACGCCTGCCCGGGGTCAGAATGCGCGGATCTCCGACCTGCCCCTGAATGACGGTGAACGGTTGAGATTACTTTTTTCCACCCCGGCCGTCCGACGGGGAATTATCGTCATGTTGCCCGGTGGAACGGGGGATATCGGCCTGGAACAGAACGGGCGCATCCGGCATGGAGACAATTTTATGGTGCGCACGCGCGGCCAGTGGACACTGCCTGTTATATGGGCAGGCCCTGATTTCAGGGGCAAGTCTGCTACCTGAAAAAGATCGGCACGTCATATGAAATCCGACGTGAAAAAATGCATGACTGGATTTACCGACAAGCGCTGGTCTTTCCCCACCGGGATCCATATCTGCGCCTGAACAATTTTTTCGTGAGCAGTCAGGATGAAGAATACCGGTCTTTCGGCGGGCATGATGCTGGCGTTTGCAGCATACGCCGCATTTTCGATCAGTGATGCCTATTCCAAGCTGCTGGCGGGGCAGATCGACCCGTTTGAAGTCGCGTTTTCCGGTGGTATCTTCGGCCTGCTGCTCATCCCCTTCATACGTGGAAAAAACGAATCATACCGTGACCTGTTCGTGATCCGGCAGCCGGTCATGTGGGGACTGCGGGCGGCAGCGACGTTTGTCGCCACGGCGGCGAGCGTCGAGGCGTTCATGCTACTCCCCATGCCGGAGGCTTTTTCACTTATTTTCCTGATGCCGCTTTTCGTAACCGTTCTTTCCGTCGTGCTGCTGCGTGAAAAGGTCTCCACACTGGACTGGCTATCCGTCATCGTGGGCTTTGTCGGGGTGCTGATGGTGCTACGGCCCGGCCTGCGTGCGTTACAGTTCGGGCATCTGTGCGCGCTGATCGCGGCCATGGCGAATGCGGTGGGTGTCATTGCCTATCGGCTGGCGGGAAAAAATACGCCCCGCCTGTCCATATTCAGTTCCAGCCTGTGCGGCCCCCTGCTGGGTAATGGCGCGCTAATGCTGGCGCATGCAAGCTGGCCGCACGGCGCCACGATCTGGCTGTTCCTGTTCGGCTATGGCTTCCTGGCTGCACTCGGGCAACTGCTCATGATGATGGCCGCCACCCGTGCAACCGCCAGCGCGATTGCCCTGCCGCAATACAGCCAGATGCTGTGGGCCGTGGCGTTCAGCTATTATGTATTCCATGAACTGCTGGACAACTGGACCTTTGCAGGCATTGCGGTGATCATCGCGTCCGGCCTGTTCAAATGGGGCTATCCACGCGCGGTGACCAAACTGGCGGCCGTAAGGCGGCAGAGGCTTGTCCCACCATGCGGTCCATACCCGCTGGCCTGACGGCTGTCCGGCACGGTTGGTTGGGGATAAAGCAGATATGGCTCGCTCCTTCCTCCTGAGAACCGGGCATGGGAACCGGGTCGTTTTTTCCTGTCCGTCATGAGAAACGTGGCGTTCCGATTGGCAAGCGACCTGGGATCGCGGCAAAAAGGCATACCTATTTTCATCCCGGGGTCGGCGAACCATGACGCTGGGAATTTGCGGCTATGCAGAACATGCCGCCCGGAAGGTACCTGCAGGCGGCACTGCCACAGACCGGACTTTGACCATCAGATAAACAGTTGTGCCGCAATCTACCACAAACCAAACTCAGGTGACTGGGCACGCCATTTCGCACCGCGTCTGATGGCGCCAGAAAATCTCGGATCTCGTCCGCCGAAGGTTCTTCTGCGGGGCCTTGCCCTTCGAACGGACTTCCTCGAACACAGACCTGGCCTGACGGCCCCTGATGCCGGCGCTTCCTCCGTTCGCATCCCGCGCGTATCCAATGTTCCATCGCAAGACACAAGCATTAGGCGGGTTGATGAAATTCTGGGTTATGCCAATGACGACCCGCAGCCTGACAGTCAGAACTCGTACCTGATCTGGCCGCTGAACCACCGTGGGGTTGAAAACGACGGCGTTGCGGAACCATCAGCCCCGGTAATATCGACATTGTCCGTATAGTAAAAAGCATTGGCGATATTCTTGACATAGAAGGTGACACTCCATCGCCGGTTCAGGCTGTTCCATCCGGTGCTGGCATTGGCCAGGACGTAAGAAGGCATCTGCAGGGATGGCGAATTGACCGTGCTGGCGTACCGTGAATCAACAAAACTCATGTCACCCTGCACGAACAGGCTGCCGAAACTGACCGGCATTTCATAGCGCAGACTACTATTGACCATCCAGTGAGGGGCAAAGGCCATGTTCTGGTCACGCAGGACACCATCGGGCATGGAGACGTTCTTTACAATGCCGTGCATCATGCTGGTCCCGACGGAGAAACTGAGGTTCCTAATGGGATGGGCGGTCAGTGACAGTTCCCCGCCATAGGAATAGGCCGAGGCATTGAACAGTGCTTCAGACAGGACATCCAGACGATAGGCCTGGTAATTGTGGTAATCATAGTAGAATGCGCCTACATCCACATCCAGCTTGTGATGGAACCAGCTGGTCTTGATCCCTGTCTCGAAATCCCACAGGTCTTCAGGCTTGACGACAATATTCCTGAAGGTGGCACCCGGTGCGATGGCTGTCTGTGCCTCCAGCAGGACGCCGCGCGTGCCCCGACTGATCGTGCCGTAAACCATGACCGGCCTGATCGGTTTCCACGACAGCCCGACCTTGCCGCTCCAGTCCTCGTTGGTAAAACTGCCACCCAACTGGTAACCGGTCGGTGCGGAATGGGGGCCTGCCGCACACAGGGCCGGGGTCATGCTGCAATAGGCAAGGCTATGGATTGACTTGCTGTCAACGGTAAAGCGCGCGCCGACCGTTGCGGTAAGGGTGCGGGTGATCTTATAGTCCGTCTGTGCAAAGACCGCCCCGGTATTGACGTTCTGGTGGTAAAACGTATCGGTTGACCATGCGGCGGGGTAACCGCCGAACATCCCCTGTCGGTAATCCCCGTTGATGTGAAGGTAATACATTCCTGCCAGCCATGACCACCTCCCTGCATGGCCCGTCAGGTTCAGTTCCTGCGACGCCTGCCATGTATTGGCGCTGGTATTGTAGTTCAGTATGGACAGTTCGGTTCCATCCGTATCTTCCTGGTAACGTTTGCGCATGGCAAAGACATCGGAAATGGATGTCAGCACGAAGTGGCCGCTACGCCAGGTTGCCGTGTTGGTGGCACCGTAAAGCTGGCGCTGGAAAAAACCGGGCGTGCTGGACGATACGGTATACGGATAGCCCTTGGGGCGCTGGCCGCCATAACATGTAAGCGATCCGGCCGCCGGCGCACCAAAGCCTGCGCCAGCACAGAACGATGCAAACTGCTGGTTATTGGCAGGGGTGCTGAGCCCGTAGTTGGAACTGTCAAGATATGTGGGGGTTACGGCGTAAATACCGGCGGTTACATTGGGTACATACCCGCCATGGAAATTGATCAGATCCTCGAAGTGGCTGCTCGGGCGCCACAGGAACTGCAGGCGCGCATTGTATTCGCGCACATTCCCGAAATCCCCGCCAAGTGTATTGTGAATATAGCCGTTGCCCCGCGTTGTCTGGAATGAAAGACGGGCCATGAGCGTAGACGTAAGGGGGCCACCCACGGCGGCTTCCTCGCGGAAAGTGCTGTAGCTGCCATAGGATGCCTGGGCATAACCTGACAGCTTGTCGGTCGGTTTGGCTGAAATAAGCCTGACCGAACCGCCGGTGGTATTGCGCCCACCGGTCGTCCCCTGCGGGCCACGCTCGATTTCCACGCGGTCAAGATCGAACATAGCCCCGCCGATCGCGCCGGGAAAACTGATATAGGCCCCGTCGGAATACACTGTATTGGGTGATTCCTGATGATCTGAAAAGTCGAGATTGGCAATACCACGAATGGTAATGATCGTTGAGGTGGAGGCCTGCCCCATCTGGGAAATCATGACCCCGGGGGCAATGCGGCCCAGTTCGGCGGTATTGGTTATATTGCGTTCACGTAGCTCCTGTTGCGAGACATAAGTAGTGGAGGCGGCAACGTCCTGCCCGTTATGGCGCATGCGTGCGACCGACACACTCAGCTTTTCCGGCGCGGCCCCGCCTGGGGTGGCGGTCTTTGGCGTGGCGGCCGTGTGGGCGGCGCGGGGCCGGAGATCGCCGTGCGCCGAACGCGTGCGGGAATTGTGGGCAGGCGCATTGTTTGCATGGGCCGTGCGGCTGTCTGCTCCCCACGCAATCAAGAGAGAAGACGTCGAGACACAGAGCCATCGTCTAGTCGTGCCAGCGTAATCCATATCCATATCTCTCCTTCGGCACATCCGGGTGTGCTGCGATAGAAAAGTGCATCTGATTTGATAGGGATTGTGTTCAATTAACGAACATTTTTCCAATAAATATGATCGTTTATAAAACGTAACGAGTCAATGAATATCGCCAATTCCCATGAATTATATTCCTGATCAAAAGTATAAAAATGATATGTATTTTATTGAAAATAAGGAACAATTTCCGGATTGGAATAATTCGGGATATCAGTTGCGAAAATCAGAACATGTCGAAATATTCCCTGTGTTCCCATTCCGAAACCTCCAGATTGTAGCGCCTGATCTCCGCCTTCTTTATTTTTATGAAATACTTCACGAAATCCGTTCCGAACTCCCTGCTGAACAGTTCACACTGCTCCAGTGCGCCAACGGCCTCTTCAAGCGTAGCAGGCAGGAAGGGGGCATCTGTCGAATACGGCGTATCCGCCGATGGCCCGGGGTTGCTGCGCCTGTCCATGCCATCCATGCCGCATGCAACCTGTGCGGCAAGATACAGATAGGGGTTGGCGGCCGGTTCCCCCACACGGTTTTCAATCCGTGTTGCCCTGTCACCATACTCACCCAGTACGCGCAGCATCACGCCTCTGTTGTCGGCTCCCCATATGGCGCGGTCCGGTGCAAGGGAAAATGGGCGGTAGCGTTTGTAGCCGTTGATGGTGGGCGTGGAAAAAACCGTGGCAGGAACAGCATTGTCCAGAAGTCCGCCCAGCCAGTGCATGCCAATGTCCGACAGGGGCGCATCTTCACACTGTGCCATGAACAGGTTGTTCTGGCCCGTGGCATCACATAGCGACTGGTGCAGATGCCAGCCACTGGACATGACATGGGGAAGGCGTGGACGGCACATGAAACTGGCATGATAGCCATGCCGCCGCGCGATCTGTTTTACCGCGCTGCGGAACAGGATCATGTCATCCGCCGGTTTGAGGCCACAGGCGGCATTGAAGACGAATTCAACCTGGCTGGGCCCGAATTCCACTTCCATGCCACGGAGCCCGAGGCCAAGTGCCTGGATGTGTTTCCTTAGTATTTCAAAAAACGGATCCAATTGGTCGTAATACAGTTCCGTCAGGTAATTGTAGCCCTTATGCAGCAGTTCGACATCAGGCGGGGTGCCCGGCTGTCCCGCATCTGTCAGCGCCACGCGGGGGTCGGTCAGTTTCATGAGGTGGAATTCCACCTCCAGCCCGCTCATGAAGCTGTAGCCAGCCGTATCGAGCTTTTCCAGCATGTTCTGGAAAACATGGCGCGTGGAAAGTGGCACCCGGCGACCGTCACGAAAATACAGGTCGCACAGTATCCAGCCCGTATGCTCCGCCCAGGGCAGTATCCTGAATGTCGAGGGATCAGGCACCATGATCATGTCGGCCGAACCCCGCATTTCGGGCATGTCCGACTGGTCCCCCGATTCAAATATGGGAATGACGGTCCGGTGGGATGTATCTTTCATCAACAGGGATGAAGAAATCGAAATACCTGAAGAAAAGGCGCTTTTTACTTCATCGGCAACCACCGCCTTACCACGCAGGATACCGTGCTGGTCGGGAAAGGAGAAACGGACAACCTGGATGCCATCCAGTTCGATACGCTGCACGATCTCGGATGCCTGCCGGGACTGTGATGTGTTCCACAGGCCATTCTTTTCAATGAATCCCATGGCGCTATTCCTCTTTTTCAGTCTCGGCAGCATGCCAGGGCGCACCGTTGCGGCGGCGCAGGTCGACCGCGCGCCAGTATGCCTCCCACCCGCTGGTCGGGCCTACGCCATCCATTGTCGCAGGACCGCGTATATGTGTGGCCTGTTCGGGATCGAGGACCATCATGGGTGTCTGCCCGTTGGCCGCCTGTTCGATCGCACGGACCAGCATGCGGCGGAACGCGATGATGCCCTTGTCGGTCTGGCCCAGGTGCTCGCGGGTGCGGTCCTGGATTTTCCCCTGTGACTCAATGGCCCACTGGTCATGCACGTTAATGTCCTCGCCCATGCCGGTATAGGTATGGTGGGCCTGCTCATACGGATCGAATCCGTAATCATTGAACCGGCCAACACGGGGACGGTAGTCGGGCAGTGTATAGAGCTTGAGGCGCTGGGCGCGCATCGTTTCCTTGTCAACCGGCTGGTCGAAACTGGTAAAGATGGCGTACCAGTAACAACTGGTGTCATCAATGGGCACATGCCACTGCGTTATGGTCATGTCACTGGACAGTGGAATGACAAAAGCCTGCGGGAACATTACGTTGGTTACACGGACATGGGTGCTGCTTTCACTGATTTCACGCAAGGCAATGATACGCAGGCCGTAATCGGTGGGTTCCACTTCAATATCAGGGCAGGGAAATTCCCGTAATACACGGGTCATGGGAATATCGCTGTCAGCCGATGTGGCCCGGAACTGGCGGCCATAGGCAGTGTCCTGTTCCTCGTCCTTGAAAAAACGATGCAGGAAGCTGGCATGGGCAGGGTCCATGCCCACTTCGAGCGCCTGCAGCCAGTTGCAGTCGATCAGCCCCTTGAAGGCGAAAACATAGGGGCCCGGCGCCAGGAAACAGTCCATGTCAGGAAAGGCGGGCGGCTGGCCTTCACCCAGATAGACAAAAATGATCCCGCTTCTTTCCACAACGGGATAGGATTTCTGATGGATATGCTTGCACAGCCTGCTGCCCCTGGGTTCGGCCGGGGTCTGCAGGCAGTTGCCATCCGTATCAAAAAGCCAGCCATGGAACGGGCATCTCAGTCCCCCGTCCTCAAGCCTCCCGAATGCCAGGTCGGCATTGCGGTGGGGGCAGTCCCGATCCAGGAAACCAAGCTTTCCGCTCTCGTCACGGAACAGCACGAAGTCCTGCCCCAGAAGCCGGACCGGACGGATGGCGCGCTCTCCCTCCACTTCAATGGCAAGCGCGGCAGGCTGCCAGTAACAGCGCAGCAGCTTGCCTGCCGGCCTGTCGGATGTGATGCGTGTGATCAGGTCATTTTGGGCGGCACTCAGCATTGCAGGAACATGCCTTTCGCGGTTTATGGCCAGAGATCGGTTCGACTACCGAACTATGTTTTGTTATACGAACAAATTGTTGCAAGAAATCCGGAAAGGATGCAATGTCGTTTTGATTTCGGATCGATATTTTTTTGTGATCGGAACTTCCCATGCCCAGAATATTTTTTATTACGCCAGACAACAGAACCACCGAAGTTGATGTAAGTGGTTCCATTACGGTCATGCAGGCGGCCATCCAGGGCGACATCCGCGGGATCGATGCCGAATGCGGCGGCGCATGCGCCTGTGCCACGTGCCATGTCTATGTTGACGAGGCGTTTGTCGACCGCCTGCCCCCCATGCAGGAAGACGAGCAGGAAATGCTGGAAGGTGTCGCGGCTGAACGCCTGCCAAACAGCCGCCTGTCCTGCCAGATCCCGATGACCGATGCGCTTGACGGGTTGCGGGTGCGCATTCCGGATCGCCAGTTCTGATGGAGCGCGCGATCCTGACCATCGGGGCATCACATGCCGGTGTCCAGTTTGTAGCGAGCCTGCGTGAACTGGGCCATACCGGCCCCATTACCCTGATCAGTGATGAACCCGATTTCCCTTATCACAAGCCGCCACTTTCAAAGGCGTTCATGCAGGGAACGGCCAGTGTCGCAAACCTGAACCTGCGCGGGCCGCAGTTCTTCCATTCGGCCGGCATCGATTTCCGGCCCGGTCTCCGGGCTGCCGGGTTGGACCGCGATGCCCGGCGGGTCACGCTCAGTGATGGCAGTACGGTGGCCTATGACGTGCTCATGCTGGCCACCGGCGCGCGCGTGCGCACATGGCCGGGTGAAGTGCTGCCCCGTAATGTGTTTGCCCTGCGCTCCCTGCATGATGCCCGCAGACTGCACGATGCGATCACCACCACGACCGGGCCAATCGTGGTGGTGGGCGGGGGGTATGTCGGCCTTGAGCTTGCCGCGACATGGAGCGTGATGACAGGGCGCGACATACTCATCATCAACAGCGCATCACGGCTTCTGGCGCGCTCCGCGTCGCCAGAACTGGCTGCCGTGGCGCAGGCGCAGTTCTGCGCGCATGGTGTTGGCATGCGCCTGGGGGTGTACGCACGGCAGTTCATGGCTGATGCCAGCGGCAATGTCTGCGGTGTCGTGCTGTCGGATGGCACGCAGGTACCAGCATCGCTTGTGGTGCTGGGTACGGGGATCGTGCCCAATCAGGAACTGGCGCAGATTGCGGGCCTGGCGTGCGATGATGGTATCGTAGTGGATGAACAGTGCAGGACTGCGGATGAAGCCATCTTCGCGGCGGGTGACTGCACGCGTCATGTCAACGGGTATGCCGGGCGGACGCTGCGGCTGGAATGTGTACAGAATGCACATGACCAGGCACGCGTTGCGGCTGCGGTCATCTGCGGGCACGATGCCCGTTATCATCAGGTGCCCTGGTTCTGGTCCGACCAGTTTGACACGAAATTCCAGACGGTGGGCCTGCTGCCCGAGGCCCGTTCACTATGCGTGACACGCGGCACCCCCATGGCGGGAAAGGGGGCGTATTATCACTACGACATGGCGGGAAAGCTCGCGGCAATCGAAACGATCAACATGCCGGCCGAACATATGCTCGGCCGCAGGTTGCTGGCGGCAGGCCTGTCCGTCCCGGCAGACAGGGTGGCTGATCCTGCCTTCAATATCCGCCAGATGCTTTAGCAGGCTGCCTGTGCCGTTACAGCAACTGCGTGCGCAGGCTGTCCGTGACCTCGCGCAGGCAGGGCAGATATTGCTGTTTCATTTGCTCAGGCGTGGCCTGTTCAATCCGCATGCCCACATTCAGCGCGGCAACCGGCCTGCCATCATGGCGGAAGACGGGCACGGCCAGCGCGCGATACCCGATCTCCGCTTCCTGATCGATCAGGGCATAGCCTTCATCATGTATGGCCTTCCATCGGGCACGCAGCGTTGCCTTGTCGGTTACCGTCAGGGTGGTCACCTTTTCGGGTTCAAGATTTTTGAGGAATTCCTCCCGTGCCGGTTCCGGCTGGCTGGCCAGCAATACGCCGCCAACCGCGCTGCAGAAGGCAGGCAGCCGCAGGCCTATCCCTTCCAGCATGCCATAGGCCTGCACCTTGCGTGGTGAGGCATAGGCCACCATGACGGCATCATGCCCATCCAGAATGGCGACGGAACAGGTTACTTCCAGCCTGGCCGCCAGTTCCTCGCAGATCGGCTGCAGGATCATGGCGACAGGATCAGCACCCAGATAGGCCGACGCCAGTTGCAGGATGGTCGGGCGCAGGCTGAACAGCCGGCCATTTTCGGACATGTAGCCCAAATGGACCAGTGTCAGCAGCGTGCGCCTTACGGTCGCGCGGGGCAGGTCCACAATACGGGCGATATCGGCCAGGGATAGGGCCGGACGTGTTGCGTTGAACACGGATATGACTTTCAGGCCCCGCGCAAGCGCTTCTGAAAAATCGCGTCCTACGGCGTTCTGTGCACGTGTTGCCGCGTCACGCTCACGTAATTTGGCCACCGGTCTTTTCTCCTGCTCTGGTCTGTCGGTCTGCGCACGCTACCAGCATATAGCCGGGCGGCAACCCGGCCCATGTGCATTGGACCTGCGACGGTTTTATGCCGGTCAGGAAGTGATTATGCCACTCCTGCTTCGCAAAGCCGGAGGGTTGATACCGCGATTGTAGAAACCATTGATAATACCAGAAGATGACTGCAGTCGCCTGACGACAGATCAGGGCCTGTTGGCACCCATGAAACGTCAGGCTACGTGCGCTTTCTGGATATGAAAACTTTTAAACGAATAACGGAGATGAGGTGGAAGCCGAAATCAGCACTGACTGACATCCACCCACTTCGCACCGACAAGTTCCGCCAGCCGGTCAGGTGCCAGACACACGGAACTGTTCCGATCCCCAGCGGCTGGCCAGACCACATCAAACGCACGCAGTGAAGCATCACAGAAAACCCGAACCGGCTGCGGCAGTCCGAAAGGACACACGCCACCAACCGGATGGCTGGTCAGTTCCAGCACTTCTTCCGCAGGCAGCATGCGGGGCCGGTTTCCAAACGTATCCTTCGTCTTGCGGTTATCCAGCCGTCCCGTGCCCGCCATCACAATAAGGATCCGTTCGTCCCCGACCTTCAGCGCCAGCGTCTTGGCAATCTGGCCTTCCTGTACCCCGAGCGCCTGAGCGGCTTCCGCTACCGTCGCCGTGCTGTCCATCAGCACCACGGGTCTGATGTCTGGCGCCTTCGTTTCGAAAAATACCCGTACGGACTCCCGGCTCATGTCTTTTTCCTCCTGATACGGAACGACTGTCTGTAAACCGGTTGATTACACATCAAGCATTTCCCTGCGACAATTGCAGTTCCGGTCACAGCGGCGTCACCTGAAAACTGCTATTGCCGATCATGACACAGCCATCGGCCTCAATCCCGAAATCGCACACGACATCGCCCGGCGCGGCCTTGTTGCACGGAACGGATGGCTACGCCACGTTCAGATGGTGTTTTCGTCCGTGCCATCCAGCCGGTCTCTCCGCCGTCTACGGCGCTGGTGCGAAAGCGGTGTAATCGAAAGGGTTTTCCGTCACCTAACTGCAGATCATGACAATGAATACATGATGGTCGACAGCACGATCCGTCCTGCGATGCTCTGGGCAACGCGGTGGAACTCGATATCACACCGGGTCAGGATGCCGATATCACTCTGGCAGAACAATTTCTGGAAAGGATCGACCCGGATGCTTTCCTTGTCGACAGGGCTTATGACGCGGACAGCCTAATCGACCGGCTGATGCAGCATGGAATCACCCCCAGTCATCCCACCAAAAAGCAACAGGACAACACAACGGGAAACGGACTTCGCTTTCTACCGGGAACGTAATCCTGTCGAGCGTTTCTTCAACAAACTCAAACAGTTTCGAGCCATCGCAACACGCTACGACAAGCTCAAATCCACATTCCTCGCCGCCGTCCAGTTCGCATCAATTACTATCATGCTTAACTGACGATACGCCGTAGCAGCCCAGTTCTGCGGCATCATGACAACTTGGTATACCCCGATGCCTCACGGCCGCTGGTTGCATCGGGTGTGCCTGAACCAGTCAGGACTTTTCCTGAGCAGATGACACGGCCCTCCTATGTGCTGAACACGCAGTTCAATCCGGAAGTCGCAGTTACGTTCAAAGAGCCATAGGCCTACGCCATGATCGGCGCACCGGTGTCCGCCAAGAAGACATTTGTCGCCTGTCTACTCCATTCTTGAAGACGACATACGGCTTTACGAGGGAAGCAACCGGTTTGGTTCTGGTGACAGATTTTCACTGGATTTATCATCGCATCAGGTCGTCAGCGAAGCGTCGCAAAAGCGTCCGTAACTGATCGAGGTCGGCATCCGTCCAGTCGACGAGAATGCGGTTCGCCAGCCTCTGGCGGGCCGCATTCAGCAGGTCGACCATTTCCTGTCCCTTTCCAGTCACTGTCGCTTCGCGAATACGCCTGTCCGCGGCAGACGGGTGGCGCTCGATAAGGCCCAGTTCTTCCAGCCTGGTCATCTGTCGGCTGATCGTCGTATGATCACGCCCTGTACGGTCCGCGAGTTCGACAACACCGACAGGACCGTAACGCCATACGCGCGCCAGAAGCGGAAACAGGGCGCGATCCAGTGGAATGCCCGCTTCTTCGATCAGTCGATCATCCCGACGTGGCCGGTTGATTTCATCGACCAGATCGATGATCGCGGCATGCAGTCCGCGCAGGATATCGGGATCATGTGTATTATTCACGCTTTTTGTTGCCCTGGACGCCGCTCTGAGATACGTGAATATTACACATTGATTCGCGGAGTTGCCAGTGCCCTTCGATACAGACGTCCTGATCTCGGGTGCCGGGGCCGCAGGCCTGACGCTTGCGATCGACCTCGCCCGACGCGGAGTTTCGTTCCGACTGATCGAACAGAACACGCAGCCGTTCAGCGGATCGCGCGGGAAAGGCATCCAGCCCCGGACAATGGAGATCTTCGAGGATCTCGGCTTCGTCGACCGCGTGGCGGCGGCAGGCGGACCCTATCCGCCGCTGTGCCAGTATCGTCCTGATGGAACCCATAAGGTGTCGCTTCTGACGGAGGCGGAAGTCTTCCCCACTCCCGCCGAACCTTATGCCGCGCCGCTGATGCTGCCGCAGTTCGCAACCGAAGCCGTCATGCGGGAGCGGCTTGCCGAGCTTGGGCATCATCCTCGCTTCGGCACACGGCTGACCGGATTTGAACAGGACGCACATGGCGTAACGGCAAGGATGGGAGGAGAAACCGGCGAGCATATGATCCGCGCCCGGTTCCTCGTCGGAACCGACGGCGGCCGCAGCTTCGTGCGCCATGCCCTGGCTATTGATTTTCCGGGAGAAGCACTGGGCGTGCGTGCGATCGTTGCCGATGTACGGCTGGAGGGTCTTGATCGGTCCGTCTGGCATCGTTTCCAGCTCGGTTCACCGGCGACACAGGTGATGATCTGTCCACTGGCGGGAACCGATCTGTTCCAGGTTCAGGCGCCCGTGGCACTGGACGGGGAGATCGACCTGTCTTCGGCCGGACTGACCACGCTCATCAGGGCCCGGACCGGCAGAGGGGACATCGTCGTCCGTTCGGTGTCCTGGTCCTCGGTTTATACGATGAATGCGCGTCTGGCTGATCGCTACCGGGTCGGACGCATCTTCATTGCGGGGGATGCCGCCCATGTTCACCCGCCAACCGGTGGTCAGGGTCTCAATACCAGCGTTCAGGACACTTATAATCTCGGCTGGAAGCTGGCCTCCGCGCTCGCGGGTGCGCCGGAAGCGCTGCTTGATAGCTACGAGGCGGAGCGCCGACCTATCGCGTCGAACATGCTTCATCTCTCGACGCGGCTGCTTGGTGAAGCAAAGCAGGGCACCATGCGGCGCGATCGCGAAGCGCGTCAGCTTGACCTCGGCTATCGCGGCTCATCATTGAGCGCGCCCGGTTCGGTGGGCGGCAGGGTGCAGGCGGGCGATCGCGCACCCGATGCGCCCTGTCGCGGGCAGGCGGGGCAACGGACACGGCTGTTCATGATTTTTCAAGGGTCTCACTGGACCCTGCTCGGCTACCAGCCGCACGACCGGCCGTCGGCCATCGCGGGCGTCCGTATCGTCGCCGTTGGTGCGGAGCATGAACTCGTCGACGAAGATGGCAATATCGCCGAAGCTTACGGGATCGAACCCGGTCAGTGGGTGCTCGTACGTCCGGACGGTTACATCGCCGGGATCTTTCCCTCTGACGGACTGGAGCCGCAACTTTCGCGCTACCTCGCGCATGTGCTGCCGTCCGGCCCGACCGATACACTCGCAGGGTCATGATGGGGGGAAAGCCAGATGTCGGCTATCGAAAAGTCACATGAACACCCCTCATGATGGTCTCGTGTTGAGGGATGCCCCTCTTTCATCTCTTCCGCGAAGCAACGTATGGTTCCCTGTATACCTTGCCGCGCTTTCTGATTGAGGAGACGCCGCGAGGTCTGACCGTAAGCGGGTCGCTCGCGACTGACTGACAACAGGAGAATACTCATGAGCGATAAACAACTAAGCCGCGCGCCAGTGCCCGACCGGGCAGAGGACAACGCTTTCTTCCCGTCGGAATATTCCCTGACCCAATACACGTCCTCAAAGACCGATTTTGACGGCACCACCTATCCTGCACCTTACACCGGCGGAAAGTGGAAGATCCTGATGATCGGCACTCAGGAGCGGTATCTGATGATGAAGGACGGTGAGTTTTTCTCGACGGGCAATCATCCGGTCGAAATGCTTCTGCCCATGTATCATCTGGATGCGGCGGGATTTGAGATCGATATCGCGACCATCTCCGGCGACCCGGTGAAGTTCGAGTGGTGGGCCTTCCCGCATGAAGACGAGGCCGTCAGGTCGATCTACAAGAAATACGAAAAGCAGTTCAAAGCGCCGAAGAAACTTGCTGACGTGACAGGCGAGGGTCTCACCGCTGACGCACCGTATCTTGGCGTGTTCATTCCGGGCGGTCACGGCGTCCTCAATGGTGTGCCATTCAGCAGACAGGTTGGCGATATCCTGCGCTGGGCACAGACCAACGGACGCTTCACGATCTCGCTCTGTCATGGGCCCGCCAGTCTGCTCGCTACAGCGGTCGGTGGTGGCAGGTTCGCATATGAAGGCTATGAGATGTGCGTCTTTCCAGACAGTCTGGATACCGGGGCCAATATCGAAATCGGCTACATCCCGGGGCCGATGGCGTGGCTGGTCGGTGAAAAACTCCGGGAATACAACGTAAAGATCGTCAACACGGGGATTACCGGCCAGGTGCACCGTGATCGTCATCTGCTGACGGGCGATAGCCCGCTGGCGTCAAACAAACTTGGCAAGCTGGCGGCTGAAGTCCTGCTTGAGGCTGCCAGCAGATAAAACCGACCATACGGCCGCAGGGAAGTCTCCCCGCCGACACTCCAGCATGCTTCCGGTGTATCTACTGTAGAACGCTCTGATAATTTATTCTGAAGACTATATGACGGCTGGGCCATTTAACTGCGGCGTGCAGAGACGACGGATAATGTCCTCTATTTGCCCACGGTCCAGCTTGGCGGGGTCCACCGAGCCGTGAATGCCCATGCCCTCGACCAGGGCATCGAGTGCGCGGCAGGTCAGGGGATCGAAGAAACGCCCCAGCGCCTCCCGGCTGGCCTGCATCCAGTCGCGCATGATGGCTGCAAGTTCCGGCTTGCGGGCGGCAAAGGCGTATAATTCATAACTCAGCAGCAGCGTGCGCGGCGTGGACCAGATGTTTCCGGCAATGATATCGACAAGTGCCTGTATCGCTTCCTCCCGGTTTCCGGCCTCGGCCAGCCGCCCGACAAAGGCTGCGGAACTGGCATGGGCCACCTGCGTGAAAGCCAGATGAAGCAGATCGTCCATACCATTGAAATGATACGTCATCGAGCCAAGCGGCACGCCCGCCGCCTTGGCCACGCGGCGGTGCGTCGTGCCCTGCACGCCATATTCCACGATCACATCCACGGCAGCATTGATGATGCGCTGCTTGCGGTCAGGGTCGGGGCGACGGATGGCTGAAGGGTTGCTTGACATGAAGGATCAGGTTTAGCCTTGCGCTATGTGTACATTTGTACACAAGATGGATATCTCAACGATGCGGGATGGTAGCAGTGAGCGAGAATACCGGAAAGAACGGCTCCCCCGGCATGACACGGCGCACGGTCATCGCAGCAGGCGCAGTAGCCGGTGGCATGGCCCTGGGCGGCGGAGCGCATGGCAGCGCGCGCGGCCCGTGGCGTGGCGGGGTCTGGCTCAACAAACCACGCCACAGCGCAATCAGGGCCGATACGCTTGAGATGACGACCGACAAGGGCTCCGATTTCTGGCGCGAGACTTTCTACGGTTTTACGCGCGATAGCGGCCATTTCTACGGCCTGCATGCCCCTGCCCGCTTTACCGCGCAGCTTCGCATCCGCGCTGAGTATGAGAAGCTGTACGATCAGGCCGGTCTCATGGTGCGCATTGACGAGACGCGTTGGGTCAAGGCCGGGATCGAACTCTCGGACGGGCGCGCCATGCTCAGCAGCGTGCTCACCGATGGCCGCTCGGACTGGGCCACGGCCCCCTATGAGGGCGACGCGAAAGATTTCTGGATGCGTGCAAGCGTAGCTGATGGCGTGCTGCGGCTTCAGGTCTCGGGCGATGGCAAAACCTGGCCGCTTGTGCGTCTGGCCCCCTTCCCCACGGCTGAGTCCTATCTGGTCGGGCCGATGTGCTGTACGCCAGAGCGCGAAGGGCTGAAGGTGCGTTTTTCTGACTGGCACCTGACCCCACCGCTGGGCAAGGCGCTGCATGACCTGACATGATGCCCCACCGCAGCGAAAAACAGAAAATGCTGGCGGGCGAACTGTATGTGGCCAGCGACCCCGAATTGCAGCACGATATGGCGCAGTGTGCCCGGTGGCTTGCCCGGTACAACAACGCCAACGCTACCCTGCCTGAACGGCTGGGCGCGGTTGGAGAGAATACCTGCATCCGCCCACCCTTTCGTTGTGATTACGGCTATAATCTCTTTCTGGGGAACAACGTATTCTTCAATTTCAACTGCATCGTGCTTGATGTGGTTCCGATCAGGATTGGCGATGGCACGCAGATCGGTCCGGGCGTGCAGATCCTGGCAGCCGATCACCCGCGCGATCCGGCTTTGCGCCAGAAAATGCTGGAATTTGGCCGCCCTGTTACCATTGGCCGCAATGTCTGGACGGTGGCGGCGCCATCATCCTGCCGGGGATCACGGTCGGGGATGATGCCATTATCGGGGCGGGCAGTGTCGTCACCCATGATGTGGCCGCTGGCGCAACCGTGGCCGGCAATCCGGGGCGGCCTCTGCATCTGTGATCATAACCTCGGCAAACAGATACACCCATGACTGAATTCCAGTTTCAACAGATCGATGTATTCTCCACTGAGCCGACCAGGGGCAATCCGGTGGCCGTGGTGATCGGAGCCGACGACCTGACCACGGAGCAGATGACCGCCTTTGCCAACTGGACCAACCTGAGTGAAACCACGTTCCTGCTCCGTCCAACAACGCCGGAAGCAGATTACAGGGTGCGTATCTTTACGCCCCGGACTGAACTGCCGTTTGCGGGCCACCCTACCCTGGGTAGCTGTCATGCCTGGCTGGCTGCGGGCGGCCAGCCGCGCGGGAATACGATCGTGCAGGAATGTGGTCTGGGTCTTGTGCCGGTGCGCGCGCATAATGGCTGCCTTGCTTTTGCAGCGCCCCCATTGCAGCGATCGGGGGCGGTGGAGCCCGGCCTGCTGCACCGGGTTGCGAATGGGCTGAAGATTCCTGCCTCATCCATCCGGGCCGCGGCATGGACTGATAACGGGCCGGGATGGCTGTCCGTCATGCTGGGGTCGCGCAGGGAAGTGCTGGCGCTTGAACCCGATTACGCGGTCCTGTCGGACCTGTGTATCGGCGTAACAGGACCTTGGGATCCCATCCACGATGGGCAACAGGCGCAGTTCGAGGTGCGTGCCTTCGCCATGGCCTGTGGGGTGAACGAAGATCCCGTCACCGGTAGTCTGAACGCCGGGCTGGCGCAGTGGCTCATCGGCAGCGGGCTTGCGCCCGATCATTACATTGCCAGCCAGGGCACCTGCCTTGGCCGGGCCGGACGCGTGCATGTTGATCTGGAAGATGGAAAAATCTGGGTTGGCGGGGTGACAACGACCCTGATTGCAGGCGTGCTGCGGTTATGACCCTTCCTGCTGGAAATCAATGGACCTTTGCAGGCTTCAATACGGGAGGAGTGTCTGTTTTTGAGATACGTAACATGCGCACGCATTGTCTGACATGAGCGGTATCCGCCTCTCTATTCCTTCCTGATCAATTCCAGACCCTCTTCATATGTCGTCACGGAAAACTCGGGAAAATGGTGTTTGAATGTGCTTGAGGCAAAAAGATTGTCCTGCTCGTAACGGGGCAGCAATTCCCTGATCTCCCGCACCTTTTTTGAAAAAATGCCTGCGATGATCAGTGGCCATTTACCGATGACCGAATAACCGAGGGATCGATCGAAAATCCTGCTCGCCATGGTGACAAATGTCTTGTAGGTCGGCCGATCGTCACAGCACGGCAGATGCCAGGTCTGGCCGAAAGCTTCCGGTGTATTGCCCAGCGTTGCCAGCGCGCGGCTCGCATCCGGCGTCCAGATGAGGGTCCGGCGGGTGTCGTCACGGACAGGCACCAGGGGCCTTCTGCCTGCTTTCAGCCTGTCAATGATCAGGGCGTTGGTGAAGCTCTGGGTTTTTCCCGGGCCATAGAATTCTGGTGCGCGGGCGATAAGCACCGGAATGTCTCCGCGTGCCATTTCCTGCAGCACCATGGTGGCCATTGCCGCGCGCACCCGTCCTTTCCGGCCAACCGGGGCAAAGCGCGTTTCCTCTGTCTGGATCTGGCTGTTCTGCGGATACATGTAGGTATTGTCGAAATAGGCAAAGCTGGCCCCCGCCATCCGGCAGGCTTGCAGGGCATTCCTCAGCATGACGGGAAACTGTTCTTCCCAGAGTTTGCTGTCAGGGGGCAGGCCGGCCGTGAAGTAGACGATCCGGCTGCCTTTCACTGCCTGTATCGTCTGCCCTGCATCCAGCAGGTTCGCCGCGATGAGCGTATCGTCTTCGTTGACCTTGCGGGGATTGCGGCTCACAAGCCGCAACGCCCCCGTATGATGCTGATGCAATGTCCGCGCCAGTTCCGTGGCGATCTGACCATTTGCGCCCAATATTGTCTGCATGTGAGGCTGCCTCCATGATGTCAGGTAGGTTTGCCCTTACACCGTTAACCTTGAAGTCAGATTTAATGTCAAACCACAGATTGACCTTCAACCGGGCTTGAACGTTACAGGATAGTGGTCAGAAACGCTGCCGCATGAAAAGGGCCAGCCATGAACCGTCATATCCTTCACGTTGTCACCAACACCGCTCATTTCGGCAATTCCGCGCATCCGACCGGATTATGGCTGTCGGAGCTGACACATGCGTGGGACGTATTTGCCGCCAGCGGTCATGAACAACGCATTGTCAGCCCAAAAGGCGGCAGGGTTCCGCTTGATCCGCGCGCATTGAAATGGCCGATGCGCGATGCCTCCACCAAAGCCTGGCTGGCCGATCCGGCAAAAATGGCCCTGCTGTCTTCAACATATTGCCCCGCAGACATCAATCCGGGCGATTATGACGCAATCTACTTTACTGGCGGGCATGGCGCGATGTGGGATTTTCCCGGCAATGAGGGCCTTCAGGCCATCACCCGCGCGCTATGGGAAAAGGGCGGCGTTGTTTCCGCTGTCTGTCATGGATATTGCGGACTGCTGAACACCCGGCTTGCAGACGGTTCCTTTCTGGTCCGCGGTCGGAAAATCACCGGATTTTCATGGACCGAGGAGAGGCTGGCGGGTGTCGCACGCGAAATCCCCTACAATGCAGAAGCGCAGATGAAGGCACGGGGCGCGTTTTATAAAAAGGCGCTGCTTCCGTTCATGTCCCATGTCGTGACGGATGGACGGCTGGTGACGGGACAGAACCCCTTTTCCGCCAGGGCGACGGCAAGAAAAGTGGTGGCGCTTCTGGATAGGACTTAACGGGAGGCCATCTTTTTACGGCGACCAGGGCTTACCGACTGACGGCGGTCCGTCGTATCCAGAAGGCGGATATCGTCCGACGTGACATCGAGGGCTTCGGGGTGTTCCGCAAGCATGTTCGTCAGGACACGATGCGCATTGGCCGCACAGTCCATGTCGTCGGGGCGCGCCTGAATATCCTCAACAAGACGAAGCAGATGCACCCTGCTCTGGGCCAGGCGTGCCTGCAGCGCTTCGATATCCGCAATCTTGCGTGTCAGGGCATCCATCAATATGGCATGGTCCCAGTGTTCCAGATCAGGGGGCAGCAGGGTGCGGATTTCATCCAGTGTAAACCCGGCCCGCTGCGCCGTTGTGATAAGGCCCAGGATCATCACCGCCTGCTGCGGATAGGTCCGGTATCCGTTGGGCCGACGGTCAACCGTTTTCAGCAGTCCAATGCGCTCATAGAACCGGATTCTCGACGGTGTCAGGCCACTTAGCCGTGCCAGTTCTCCAATCTTCATGATTTCTCCTTCCCGGTCATGAACGCATGCTTGACCTTGAAGTTATCTTCAACGTTAGGCTCTGACCAGTATCCCGTTATTGATCGGCAAGGAGGCGTATCATGTCATTCGTCACGACATCTGATGGCGTAGAGATTTTCTACAAGGACTGGGGACCGAAGGATGCCCAGCCGATCGTCTTCCATCACGGCTGGCCGCTCAGCACCGATGACTGGGACACGCAGATGCTGTTTTTCCTGAGCAAGGGATTTCGCGTGATCGCGCATGACCGTCGTGGTCATGGTCGCTCGGCACAGGTGAGCGACGGGCACGACATGGATCATTATGCGGCGGATACATCAGCTGTTGTGGAACATCTCGACCTGGAAAACGCCATTCATGTCGGACATTCGACCGGCGGGGGCCAGGTTGCCCGCTATGTCGCGAAATATGGTCAGCCTCAGGGGCGTGTTGCCAAGGCCGTGCTCATCAGTTCCGTGCCGCCCCTGATGGTTCAGACGGACCGCAGCCCTGACGGCGCACCGATCGCAGTCCTGAACGGACTGCGTGCAGGGCTTGCGGCCAATCGCGCGCAGTTCTTTGTCGATGTAGCCAGCGGACCGTTCTACGGCTTCAACCGCCCGGGCGCAGAAGTTTCGGAAGGCACGATCCGCAACTGGTGGCGTCAGGGCATGATGGGCAGCGCCAAGGCGCATTACGAGGGCATCAAAGCATTCTCTGAAACGGATCAGACCGAGGATCTGAAGGCCATCACCGTGCCGGTGCTTGTGCTGCAGGGCGATGATGATCAGGTCGTGCCATACCAGAACGCGGCGGTCCTTCAGGACAGGCTGCTTCAGGACAGCACGCTGAAAATCTATCCCGGTTATCCGCACGGCATGCACACGACACATGCAGATGTCATCAATGCAGATATCCTGGCGTTCATTACCGGATGATGATCGCATCATAACGATGTGACGTTTAGCGTCAGCAGGTGGCGTCTGGACTCTCCACCTGCCCTGTTGCGCGTTCAGTTCCCGCGATGTCGGCTTACGGTAACGTCGCTGACGGACGGAATGTCTTGAATGAGGGCGAAAGCTGCCATGGTTCCTGATCAACGATTTGGTCAATCGAAAAATCTGTTGGCCATGCGCGAGATCGGATGATGAGCATCGCAAGGTGAATGTCGCGAGGGCAGGACGGTCCGGATATACCGTGTACAATAAGGCTAATCTGTCTGCAGTGCCGGCCTCGGTTCCGACCACATTGTACTGATATCAATGCATGCCCGTGTTCTTCGGGTCATTCCGGGAATGATCGCTTGTGAGGTCCTCTACAACAGTCTTTGCCCCTGATGCTTTTGCCACTCCCCCCAGCCAGTCTACTCGACGCGCGCGACTGACGGTTGCAAGCCTGTTCTCGGCCCAAGGCGGCCCTTTCACCTTTGATGTGGCGGCTGGTGAATGTGTGACGATCAGTGGACCATCCGGTAGTGGAAAGTCCGTTCTGCTGCGTATGATCGCGGATCTTGATCCCCATGAAGGGGACTGCCTGCTTGACGGTGTGGCATGTTCCGGAATGCCCGTAGCGGCATGGCGTCGCCTGGTGCAATATGTTCCGGCCGAACCGGGATGGTGGTCCGATCATGTTCTCGATCATATGCCGGACAGCGATGACGTGCGGGGCCTCATGGTGGATTTTGGACTTGCGGGGCACTGTCTTCAGACACCGCTTTCGCGCCTGTCAACGGGGGAGCGCCAGCGGCTGGCGCTGCTCCGGGCGATTTTACTGCATCCCGGGGTGCTGTTGCTCGACGAACCCTGTTCCGCGCTGGATGAAACCTCAACCGGCCGGGTCGAGCGTGTCCTTCAGGCCTTGCAGGCACAGGGAACCGCCATCGTTCTTGTCTCCCATGACATGCGACAGGCCGGGCGTATGGGGGACAGACATTTTCGCATGCACGCTGGCCGACTGGCAGGCATCACGCCGTGAGTCCGATTATCCTGACCACACATGACCTGCTGGTTGCCGCGCTGCTGATCGTTGCGGGCGCTGTCCTGTCGCGCCTGCTTGCGCTGGACCTGCAAAGACTGCTTCTGGTCTCGGCCGCGCGCATGGCGACGCAGCTTGCGCTGGTAGGCAGCATCCTGCTGTCTGTGTTCCGTCAGACATCGGTGTGGCCGACACTGGGTGTGCTTGGCGTGATGTTCATGGCTGCGGCGTATGAAGCCGGGGCACGCCAGCAGACCCGGCTTACGCCCGGCTGGCATTTCGCTATTGGAGGCATTGCGACGGTTACAGGTACCGTCATGGCGGCGCTGATCGGACTGCTGACCGCATTGCAGCCCCACCCCTGGTATGTCGCCCGGACGGCCATTCCGCTGACCGGACTGTTGCTGGGTAATGTCATGAACGCGACGAGCCTGTCGATGAATACGCTCCTGTCCACCATCACGCGGGAACGTCAGGCGATTGAGGCCCGGCTTATTCTGGGGGCAACCCGCGCACGGGCCATGAACGGGCTGATCCGTCAGGCAATCCGGTCTGCCTTACTGCCCACACTCAACCAGATGGCGGCGGCCGGAATCATCACCATGCCCGGCATCATGACCGGACAGATCCTGGCAGGAATGAGCCCGCTGGATGCTTCAAAATACCAGATCCTGCTGATGTCCCTGATTGTCAGCGGAAACATGACGGGAGCTACACTCGCGGCCGGCCTGACGGCCTGGCGATTGACAGACAGTCGGGCACGGCTGCGCCTTGAGCGCCTGCAGTCATCCATTTCAAAAATCAAACTGTCCTGACGCCCTCTCTTCCTGCTTCAGGCGTGCAGAAAGGGGGAAATGAATTCCGCTTCGCTGCCAAGTTCATGCTCGATTTCAAGCAGACGGTTATATTTCGCGATCCGCTCGCTTCGGCAAAGCGAACCGGTCTTGATCTGTCCCCCGCACATTGCGACAGCAAAGTCTGCGATGAAGGTATCTTCCGTCTCTCCAGAACGGTGAGACACGATATAGGACCATCCCGCGCGCCTTGCTGCGTCAACAGCAGCAATGGTCTCTGTCACCGTGCCGATCTGGTTCAGCTTGATCAGCACGGCGTTGGCCGTCTTTTCACGGATGCCACGTTCAATGAACGCGGGATTGGTGACGAAGATGTCGTCACCAACAATCTGTAAACGCCCGCCGAGTTCTGCAGTCTGCGCCGCGAAGCCAGCCCAGTCATCCTCGGCAAGCCCGTCTTCAAGTGAAACAATGGGATAGCGGTCGGTCCATTGCGCATAAAGCGCGGTCATCTCGTTGGAAGTGCGCGTAACGGGCGTGCCGTTTACCTTCAGGCGATAAGCGCCCTCATGGCCAAAAGATGAAGCCGCCGGATCCAGCGCAATGACGATATCGGAACCGGGACGATACCCGGCCCTTTCGATTGCTTCCACAATCAGGGCGCAGGCGGTTTCGTTATCCGCAAGTTTCGGTGCAAAGCCACCTTCGTCACCGACCGATGTGACATGACCCTGTTCATGAAGAAGGGAACGAAGCGCATGAAAAGTCTCGCTCCCATAGCGCAGGGCTTCCGAAAAGGTCGGGGCACCATGCGGCACGATCATGAATTCCTGGAACTCCAGCCCGTTGGCAGCGTGCAGACCGCCATTCAGCACGTTCATCATGGGGACCGGCAGCCTGCGGGCGCTGCTTCCACCGAGGCTGGCATATAAGGAAATGCCCGCAGCGGCCGCCGCCGCCCGCGCCACGGCCATCGATACGCCGAGGATCGCGTTCGCGCCCAGCCCTGCCTTGTTTCCGGTTCCGTCGCGTTCCAGCACGATCCGGTCGATGGCAGCCTGCCGTCGCACATCCTGACCGATCAGCAAAGGCGCAATCACATCGCGGACATTGGCAACTGCCCGGCATACACCCCTGCCGCCATAGCGGGTGTGGCCCTGTGTTGATGGCGCAGAATCCGGTTGCGGTCCATCACGCAGCTCGTGGGCTTCGAACTGCCCGGTGGACGCGCCGGACGGAACGGATGCAACCGCCACTGTTCCGCTATTGAGCACCAGCATCACACGAATGGTTGGATTGCCCCGGGAATCAAGGATTTCAAGCGCGTCGATGCTGCGGATGCGGAAATCATTATCGGAAACCATCATCATATCCTTCCATTCCGATGGTCGCGGAAGGACATGGATCTCCTGCCGCGACAACATATGTCGCATGGTCAGGAGTCATCAGCCCTGAGGGCGGTTACGGGAGGAACTCCATCTCCCTACGCGGTCAATGCATATGTCATGATGACTATGCCGGTTCCCGCGACGATATCGTTTCCAACACTTGACAGGCGCCATCGTTCACGGGTGATACTGGTTATGGCAATGGATTCTGCCTGATCGCTTCATGGCGATCGAACCGCTTCCCTGGTGGAGGCTGATGATTCCTACCCTGCGGGCCAGCATGGGGGGAATCCGTCCGACTTTTCCCCCTTCTATCATACGGCTCCGCTATTGACCGTTGGGGAGAATGACGTCATGCGCCTTCTGGTTGTTCTGGATCGGCCTGATACCGCGCTTTTCACACTCGGGATCGCCGGAGCGCTGGCCGAGCGGCTATGTGCGGATCAGATTCGCATCCTGCATCCGCGTCTTGCGGACAATCCCGCATTCCAGACGCCCGACGAAGGGATGCCCACCACCGAGGAGCAGCAGCGCTTTGCGCGTGATGTGGCGGCACGTGCTGACAGGCTGCGTGAAATCGCTTCTGCCTGGATAGGCTCGGCATCACCCGATGCACAGCACCGACCCGACAGGCAATGGGTCGAAATCGCGGGAGATGTCCGCAAGATCGCGGCACAGGAAGCACGAAGCGCCGATTTTGTCATCCATGGCCGCCCCCGGGCAGGTGATCCGGCCTATGTGGTGGATGCCTTTGCGGGCATCCTCTATGACGCCGAGGCCACCCTGATTGTCGCACCATTGCAGGACTATGCCTCCGTCGGGCACAGGCCGGTGATCGGATGGCATCCCTCACACGCGCTCGACAACGCCATATCGGCCGCCATGCCGCTGCTGGAAACCGCCGAGCGCGTGACGCTCATTATCGGTGAACACGATGGCAACGAAACCCCGCTGCCGGCTTTCGCCAGCACCCTTGGCAGGCGGGGCGTACAGATCATTATCGACCGGTTCAGGATCGACGGTGATGTCGGGGAACAGATCCGCGCCCATGCACTGGCCGCGAATGCCGATCTCCTCATCATGGGGGCCTATACCCGACCGCATTTCCTTGAATGGCTGTTCGGTGGCCCGACACAGGATCTTTTCGCCCACGCCACCCTTCCCATCCTGACCCACCACTGAATATTGAACACAATGCCTGCGGCGAGCGCACATGCATGCAGGCATGAAGGATAGGTTTCTATGATGTCTGGCGTCCTTACCCCGCTGTGGATCGCTGTCGCAGGCGCGATGGGAACATTGCTCCGTTATTACGCAGGTATCCTGACCCTCTCATGGAGCCAGCGGTTACCCTGGGGTACAATCCTGATCAACATAACCGGTTCTTTCGCCATAGCCTTTTTCAGCGCCCTGACGGCCGCCCATGCCCGCTTCCCGGCATCAAACGAAACCCGGTTGATCGTCATGGCAGGACTCTGCGGCGGTTACACGACATTTTCGTCTTTCAGCCTCCAGACCATCGACCTCGCCCGGGATGGCGCCCTGGTTCGTGCCCTGCTCAATGTCGCCCTGTCTGTAGTGCTGTGTCTTGGCGCCACGGCCCTCGGCTATGTATCCGCCGAGGCTGTCAACGGACATTCTGCCAGCATCCACGCCTCTCCCATGCATGATTCAGATCTTCCGCGGAAATAAAAACGTCCCCCTTCTGCCCGGATATCCATAACGGCAGTCCGGGGCGGTTTTACTGAACAAGACCAAGTTCAAGGCCGATATAGGCCAGCACGCCGCCCCCCACGAACAGGGCCATGCCCCACGCAACACGGGACCCGTGAACCGTTCCGGCCAGGGCGACGCCCATAAGCGCCAGCAGCACGAGCGTCGCCAGAAGGCCCAGCCATGAAGGACCGGGAAGTATCATGGCCAGAAGAAGCGGCGTCATTGATCCCGCCAATCCGCAAACGGCCGCAAGCACCGCACCCAGCGCGGAATTGACGAGCGCTTTCCGCCCCAGGGCCGTGGCAGACATATGACTGCTCGGACGCAGGTTCAGTTCCCTTTCAATACCGACAAGTGCGGTTCGTTCCTGTGCATAGTGGGCAACAAAAAATACGAACAGCGTCGTCAGCCCTGCGGCCATCCCCACCCGAAACGCCAGCGTGTACGTTATGACGTGCCCATGACCGAGGAAACTGCGTGATGCCAGCGTCAGTGCATTCAGGATCCCGTCCACGGTTCCCGCTACAATATCAAGCCGGTTCTCAACTTCATGGAACCATCGCAGGGGCTGACCGGATCTCATCGGCGTCGTAGCACGCTTTCGATAAGCCTGTCGCCCGTGGCAAGGTGATCAAGACTGTGGACCACGGCCCCTGTTTTTTCGATTGCCTCCACAATACTTTCGTAATCCATGTTCTCCCCCTCGATCGTAACATCCGTTCCGATGGTTTCCGTGTCGATTTCGGTCACGGTAATACTGCATGCCGCCACACCGGGGGATGACTGGATCGCCGCGGCGACGGCAGTCAACGTTGGACCGCGCATGGACAGATCAACGTCAAGGAGAACCCGCCGCACATTCAGTTGCCCGTCCATGGCAGACCCTTTCCGTGTCCAGGGATATTCAGGAAAACCGGGGAATTACTTATGGGTATGGATACTTTCGTTGATACGCTCCACGGACCATTCGCCGTAGCGTGGCTTAAAGATGCTGACACCGCAGGGGTCTGACGTAAATTTCCAGTAATTGCGCAGGGGAAGGCATAGAATTGCGAGTATCAATGTCCTGATGACACTGTCATGTGTTACGATGACGGCCGTTCCGTTTTCTGCCTGCGCAAGGGCTTCATTCGCAGCCCCTACGGCACGTTGGGCAACAGTTTCAAGCGTGTCGCCATTCGGGATGCGCGCGAGATCAGGCGTCCGCATCCATGCGCCGTAATCCTGAGAATACGCCGCAGCGACATCCTTGTGGAAATGCCCCTGCCAGTCGCCATAATTGAAATCCATCAAGCCAGTCATGGGGGAGACTGTCCCACCATGATGGTTGGCAATGGCCCTGGCAGTCTCGACACAGCGTGACAGGGGACTGGACGCAACGACTTTGATATCAGACGTCGCAGCCAGATAATGCGCTGTCGAGGCGGCCTGCTCCCGACCGCGGTCCGTCAGGGGAAGATCCTGCGTCCCCCGGAAGCTGGGCGGTTTGATGCCCGGTACCTCGCCATGGCGGACCAGAATCAGACGTGATGTACCGTGCGGTGATAATACTGGCGGAAAAACAAGGGCTGTCATTGGATATACCTCCGGCTTGCGCTTCACGCGTCGTGCCAGGAGTCATCAGCCAAAATGGCGGTTATAAGAAGGAACCCCATCTCCTTGTATCCAGTAATAGTGAACGTCTGTTTCTTCCGTCAAGACAATACGCATAGGGTATTGAAACACCCCTCGCAACTTAATGTGTTTCCTAGCACTACTTTGGCAGAATACGTTTTGGGGTCTGGAGTAGAAGGTTTCCACAGTGCGGGCATTGCCCGGTGGGTGGTCGCAGGATGCGATCAAGAATGGCCTGTCGTATTGCTGGCAGACCGGGCTGTGGAGGTGGCCCGGTGTCTCTTTTTTTTCCGCCCGACCGCCTTGAGGCGCCGAGACTGGAGAAAGGCGTAGGCCATCATGGACATCAGGGCGTGTCGGTGCGGGCCTGTCCATGATCGCCCCTCGAAGTGATCGAGGCCCAGTTCCTCCTTGATTTGTCGATGCGCCCGTTCGCAGACCCAGCGGACCTTGATCGCAGCGGCCAGTAGCCTGAGGGAAGTGTCGGCAGACAGGTTGGACAGGTAGTATTTCCGTTCTCCGGTGGAACGGTGCCCGCCAATCAGCCAGGCTTCATCCCCGGGCATATATGCTGGGCCGTCCGACCACCGATACGCTGGGCTGGACCATCTGCAACGCGTATCCGCATGGCTGCAAAGCGGGCCGCCAGTCCACCTTTGGTCCCACGACGCCAGCTGCCCCTGCGCCATGTTGCAATTTCCAGTATCTTATGGGCAGGAACAGATTGCTGGTCCGATACCGGATGCATGCGGGAACCGCCGCCTCCTCCCCTGCCCTTCGCGCCGAACCGGGTGCCGGTATGACCGGCCTTCTTCGCGGCGCGCATGACCTCACCACTGAAGGATTTCGGTTGTGTGTCCTGATTGTCATGCTGGATGCGTCCGGGCCGGACAGTCAGGCTGTCATCGCACGTCGCCGTGACCCGCTCTCCGCGTGCAGCACAGCGGCGATCCATGAGGCCGGAATCTGCGCGCGGCTGGCCGCTTCCACGATTATGTCAGCGTGTGGATCGGCGACCGCGACATGCCCCGATATCGTCATGGCAACGACAACCGGAAGCACGACGCCGATCAGGCGGAGCGCCGCCTTTCGCAGCATGAGATCGCGCTCGTCCTGTTCGGTCGAGAGGTTTCCGCATGGGACTGGCTTTCACACGATCTGCATTTCCGCATGAAAAGGCTGATGCGTTTTGCGCGGGGGCTGACCGATGGGGGATACCGTCGGCTGCTGCTTCATCCGTTCCGGGGACGATAGCGAGAGGGGCTATTGCCGTGGAGCCGGGTCTTCGGTGGCACCCAGACGACGACTGACAGCGTTCCGAGGTAGGCGATATAGCTTACGCAACCATCCAGCAGCCACTCAGACCGGTGGGACGAAAACCTTCTCCGGGAACGCCTTTTCGACCACATCCAGGAAAGCACGGACCTTGGCGCCGATGAGACGGCGCGAGCTTTGGAGCGCCCAGATTTCAACCGATGGACCGGTGTGGGTTCCCCAGCAGGCTAGTCGGCCAGCTTCGACATCGTCCGCGACGAGAAGCTTCGGCAGCAGAGCCGCGCCCGCGCCCGCCAGCACGGCATCGCGCACCATCAGGAGTGACGAGAGGCGTATGACCGGTTCCGGCGCGAGGATGCTCTCGGGGGCCGTTCCGGAACTCATGCGCCAGATGACGGTTGAGGGAGCAGCGCTCAGCAGTACGGCCTTGACGGGACACACCGCGCCCTCTGTCGTCGGGATGGGCCGCTTCATGTCTGTTGGCGCCACGATCAAACGTTCATCGGTGAGGAAACGGCGGCCGACAAGCATTTCATCTGGCGAAGGGTCGATGCGGATCACCAGGTCGTAGCCGTCTTCGATCGGATCGACCTTGCGATCCTCGGCGATAATCTCAAGCTGGACCTCGGGATAGGCGAGAGCAAAACGGGCGGCGATCTGGGGAAGTGCGACATGGGCGAAGACCACCGGCGCACTGACCCGCAATCTGCCCCTCGGGGTCGACGCACCCAGGACGACAGCCTCGCCGGCTTCCACGATTTCCGACAGAAGCCCGTCCGTGCGCTCGTGGAGAGCGCGCCTTCGTCGGTCAATCGCAGGCTTTTGGATCCTCGCTCGATCAGTCTGACGCCGAGGCTCAGTTCGAGTTCGGCGACCCGGCGCGACAGCGTCGCCTTCGGCCGACCGGTTACACGGCTGGCGCGGCCGAAGCCGCCATGGGCAGCGACCAGATTGAAGTCGGAGAGGGCTTCGAGGTTCATCGTGCTGTTCCGATATTGAGACGCGCCGTCTCAAACATGGCGCCTCCTATTCTCGATTGGAACGGATATCTTTCTCTTCGAGACACAATATTTTCAGGAGTGTTCACAATGACTATTCTGGTGACTGGCAGCACGGGGACCATCGGGTCCCAGGTCCTGGCCCATCTACAGGGACGGAATGTCGAAGTCCGCGCCCTGACCCGCTCGCCCGAGAAAGCTCAGCTTCCCTCCGGCGTGACACCGGTTCGCGGCGATCTTGCGGATGTGGATGCGATGCGCGCGGCGCTCAAAGACGTCAGCACGTTGTTCCTGTTGGCCCCGAACGTCGCCGACGAACTGACCCAGGCCATGCTGGCCCTGACGGTCGCGCGCGAGGCCGGCGTCAAGGGCATCGTCTATCTGTCGGTATTCATGGGCGAGGCCTACGCCGACGTGCCGCATTTCGCCGGCAAATTCACGGTCGAGCGGATGATCGAAGCGCTCGACCTGCCTACGACTATCCTGCGCCCGGCCTATTTCATCCAGAATGACCTGCGCCAGAAGGATCCTCTGCTGAAATTCGGTGCGTACGGCGCGCCGATCGGCGCCAAGGGCGTTTCGATGGTCGATATCCGCGACATCGGCGAGGCCGCCGCGATCGAACTGGTTCGCCGGGAGCAGGCCGGGGCACCGCTCAGCCGCGAGACCTATGCGCTGGTCGGTCCGGATGGCCTGACCGGCGAAGGCATCGCCGCCATCTGGAGTGCGGCTCTCGGCCGCTCCATCCGCTACGGCGGCGATGATCTCGGTGTGATGGAACAACGCATGAAGACCATGCTGCCGGCTTGGCACGCCCTCGATCTGCGCCTGATGTTCGCCCGCTACCAGACCGATGGGGCGGTCGCGACGGCAGGCGACATCGCGCACCTGACAAAGTTGCTCGGTCGTGCCCCGCGCCCTTATGCCGCGTTCGCAAAGGACGCCGCCACCCAGTGGGCGAACGGCTGAACGCCGACCCCACGCACCAGTCAGGGAGACGGTTCATGACGATCATCCAGCCCCTTCTGCCCCAGGACGTTGCCGCCGTCGCCGCGATGCGACAGGCCACCTCGGCCCACAAAGGCGAGACACTCGGCCCTGAGACACAGCCTTCGTCCAGACCCGCATAACTGCCAGCGTGGAAGCTGCGCAAGGCGCTGGATCATATGGAGGCCCATCTCGCCGAACCGTTCGATCTCGATTTTCTGGCCGGGTTGTGCGGGATGAGCCGATTTCATTTCAGCCGGTCATTTCACAACACCATGGGGCAAAGCCCGTCACGCTGGTTTATCCGACGCCGTGTGGAACATGCGAAGGGCCTTTTATCACAGACCAACAGGTCCATCATCGAGATCGCCCTGACCAGCGGCTATGAGAGTGCGAGCCATTTTGCACAGATGTTTCGCAGGGAAACCGGCATCAGCCCACGCGACTACAGGAAGCTATGACATCATCGGAATGGATATGACCGTCAAACGGGGATACGGCAAAAGAAGATGCCGCGCGCCAGACAAGCGGGGTAAAAGACTACACCCTGATGGCCAAATCGCTGCTCCCGCCATCAACCAAAATTGTCGTCACGCCTCAGCGCGAGCGGGTTTGCAAGGGCGGGATCTGTCGCATTGGTCTTCAGCAAGCCCCTCCTCCTTTTCGCCTATTTCCCGTGTATTTCTTGCGACACATCGCGCTGCCCTTTTCCCGACGATCTGCGGGACAGAAAACGCGCCAAAGCTGGCCCGGTGACCAGAACACAGAAAAACCGGGCGACCTGCATGGCAATGACGAAAGGCATGTCCACTTTTGTGGTCGAGGCGATAATGGAGACGGAATCAGCTCCACCAGGGCTGGTTGCAAGATAAGCCGTCAGCAGATCCACATGCGCTAGCCGGGCCAGCACCAATGCAAAGCCGCCACACACCGCAATCAGCGCGAGGATGGAACCCAGCACACGTGGAAAGACACGTCCGGCATAAGCCAGCACATCTGGCGTAAACCGCATGCCGATGCCCCACCCGACCAGGGCATAGGCCGCGACCAGCAGAAGACGCGGCTGTTCGATCGGCAGATGGGCGCCAAGCCTTGCGGCCATCCCGATCCCCATGGGCACAAGCAGTCCCCCGGCCGGCACGCGCAGACGGGTGCCCAGGGCGCTGCCTGCCAGCGCGATCACAAGCGCAAGTAAAGCACCCTGCCATGAGAGGGTCTGTGCCACGACCAGCGGGGCGGACGGCGTGCCGGCTACGCGCGCAACAACAGCCGCAATGACGGCGCAGCACGCCACGCGCAGATATTGCATGAAGGCGACGAGCCGCATATCCGCCCCGTATGATTCCGCCATCAGGGTCATGACCGTGGCCGCACCGGGTGACGAACCCCAGATCGCGGTATTGCCGGGTAGCAGGCGCGAACGTGTCAGCAACCAGCCGAGAAGGGCTGCCGCAGACAGGGTAGAAAACGTACCGGCAACAAAGACCGGCCAACTGGCTGCCATTTCGTGAAAGATCGAGGCTGAAAGATAGCTGGCGATCATGACCCCGACCACGCCCTGTGCGCCGAGAAAGGCCCAGCGGGGAATACGGACCGCACTACCCCGTGTGGCCAGTACGACCGCCGCCCCCAGTGGCCCCAGCAGCGGCGCGGCCGGCAGGCGCAAGGCGGCCAGAAGCATACCGAAAACCAGCGAAAGCAGTGCCAGTATGCCCCATCGCCCGGTCAGCAGCCACGCTGATGGCCGCACCCTCACCGCTTAACCGCCAAACACGATTGTATCGGAAGGCAGCACGCGTGCAATCCGCGGGAGGATCGAGCGGATGGAGACATCGTGAAGGTCTGCTGACAGGCTGGTGCAGAGATCCTCGGCGATGACGATATGATAGCCAAGCTCCCAGCCATGCCGTGCGGTGGATTCAACCCCGAAATTCGTAGCAATACCGCCCAGCACGACCGTCCGGATGCCCCGCCTGCGGAGCTGCAGGTCAAGTTCCGTGCCGGTAAATGCCCCCCACTGATGTTTGGTGATGACGATATCGCCGGGTGCTGCCAGCCCATCGGCCAGGTGCGCCCAGTCCGTTGGCAGGCCGCCTTCCGGCGGGCTTAAGGGCTGGTCGGCCAGACCGGGTGGCGCGTCGGCAAAGTCAGGTGCAAACGCGACCCGAACCAGTACGACCGTAGCACCTTCATCCCGGAAGCGGGCAGCAAGCGATTTACCGCTCTCCAGCACCTGCGACGATGGCCGCGGGGCGGTTGGCAGGGCAAGTATGCCATTCTGCAGGTCAATGAGGACAAGGGCTGTGGTTCGCGGGTCAAATCTGTTCACGGATCGGCGCCTTCCGGGGTCTGGATACATGGTCGGGTCAAACATCGACCGGCATTGGAAAATCGGTTATGCGAGGACTGTCTCGCATAAAAGAAAGTTGAGGGTACCCTCGCATTATGTCAAGCCCGCCCCGTTCATCACCACTCGCGCCCAAGCGGCAGCGCGGACGCGACCGCGTTGAAGCGATCCTTACGGCCGCAACAACGGTCTTTGGCGAGAAATCTTACGAGGCGGCGACAATGACCGAGATCGCTGCCCGCGCCAGCACGGCAATCGGTTCGCTCTACCGTTTTTTCCCGACCAAGGACGTGCTGGCCGCCGCAGTGCTCGAGCGCTACGGCGCGCGGCTCCTGCATGCCCTGGATGAGTTGGTCGACCGCGATCCGCCGCTGTCGCCACGTGATGCAGCAGAAGGACTGCTGGACATCATCCAGCGTCTACGGACGGAACGCTCAGTCGTCCTTTCCCTGCTCGACAGCGGGATTACCCTGCCAGATGGGACAGGAACGCTCCGCAAGGCACTGATCGCGCGCATGAGCCAGCTGTTGTCACGGCTGGGTGGCTCTCCGGGTCCACATGACGAACGGGCCGTGATGCTGCTGCATCTGGTCAAGGCGATCTTTGCCCTGCCACAGGATCATTCGGTCCCCCGCCCGGCACAGGACAAGGAAGCCGTTACGATGCTGCGGCTCTATCTGGAACATGCGGTCGCCTCCCGCTGATCCGGGTCAGAGGTCGCTCCGTAACTTCTGAATCCGCACACAGCCGATCGATATCTTCAGCAATCGCGTCATCTGGATTGAACGGGTCTGCTTTTCACAGCATAACTGACTGTAATGCGGTGAAAATCGAACTTTGACTCTCCAACTGCTTCGCGAAGGTCAGAGAAACGCATCAAGCCGATATAACAACTCTGCCGGTGCTTCTTCCTGCGGACTATGACCACAGTCGATCGCGTATCCCCGCACGTCCACGGCTTTTTCGCGCCATGTCTCGACAACATCATATAGCGCGCCCACGGTGCCGCGTGCGCCCCACAGAGCCAGTAATGGAGCCTCAATCCGCCTGTCTGCATCAGCTGCATCATGGACGAGATCGATGCCTGCTGCAGCGCGGTAGTCTTCGCATGCTGCATGACGCATTGCCGGGTCGGCGTAGCATCGACGATATTCGGCCATGACACGCGGATCGACCGATCCTGGTATCTTGATCTGTCCTGCAATGTGGCTTTCGAGAAAAAAGTCCGGATCCCCGCTGATCAGCCTTTCAGGCAAGGGGGCAGGCTGGATCAGAAAAAACCACCAGAAATAGCGTCGGGCGAATTCCATATTGGTTCGAGCATACATCGTTGCTGTCGGTGCGATATCGATCAGCACCAGTTTTTCCACCGACTGCGGTGCATCCAGCGCCATGCGGTGCGCCACCCGTCCGCCCCGGTCATGCCCGACAACCATGAACCGTTCAAATCCAAGCTGGTGCATAACGCCAACCTGATCATCCGCCATGGCCCGCTTGGAATAGTTGGCATGATCCATCCCACCTTCAGGCTTGGCGCTATCACCATAACCCCGCAGATCTGGGGCCACGATGGTAAAACGTTTCGCCAGTGCGGGCGCAACCTTGTGCCAGGTCAGATGCATCTGCGGATGACCATGCAGCATGAACAGCGGCGGTCCGTTTCCGCCGGTAGCCGTGCGGATCCGCACGCCATTTACCTCGATATCCCGCCAGCTAAAGCCTGGCAATAAATCGGGAAATTTCCTGATTGCGGTCATGCTTTCACCTGCATTCGTCCAGTGGCACACAGCAAAAAAGCAGAATATCAGGAAACCAGTGTTTCCCCTGATGAAGACCTGTTGATGACCGATCCCCAGACGACGCAATGACTTTCGGCGCCTTGAGTGTCGTTCGCCGCACCTCAAGAGCGTGGCTGATATCATCAAGCCGTCCTGCCAGATACAGAGCGCAGGGGTAAATAAGTCATATCTACCGCCGCAATAATGGCATTTACGCTTTTGTTGACATAACCCTTGATCACGAAGGTGACTATCATCACACGGCTGATGGATCGTGCTCACGGATGTAGCACCGTATAAGCGCTACGATTAGATCTGATCCATACCGACATAAAAAGCCATAAAACGACCGAAAAATGCCCGTTAATTCTCCGAAAGACATGGGTTTTCTTGTTCCGCTATCGACGCCAACATTTTGACATTCATCGCCAAATGGAAACTATCGCGGAGTGAAGCACGCGGTTCTGTATTTGAACCTGCGAAACTATACCATTGATTTTGTTTAGATTTATTTTTAACCCGAGACATACCCAAAACAGAAAACCCCACGAACCTATTGGTTTCGTAGGGTTTTCTATATGTCGTCTGGTTGCGGGGGCAGGATTTGAACCTGCGGCCTTCAGGTTATGAGCCTGACGAGCTACCGGGCTGCTCCACCCCGCGGTGGTGAGGGGTGACTGGAAGACCTGGCGGCGACCGACTTTCCCGTGCCTTGAGGCACAGTATCATGGGCGCTGGGGTGTTTCACGGCCGAGTTCGGGATGGGATCGGGTGGATCATTCCCCGCCATGGCCACCAGGTCATCCAGTCATCCCTTTGGGAGGGGCTGAGAGGATGTGATGGGTTGGTGCTGTTATGGTGTGTTGAAGAGTGGATGACTGCTGTGCATGTATGTTGCCACGTCATGTGGCGATGGAATGAGCCTGTTGGGCGATTAGGACCAGTTAGCTGCACGCATTGCTGCGCTTCCACACCTGGCCTATTGACGTGATGGTCTATCACGGCCCTCGGGGAGACCTTGTTTTGAGGTGGGTTTCCCGCTTAGATGCTTTCAGCGGTTATCCCGTCCACACTTAGCTACCCGGCTGTGCCGCTGGCGCGACAACCGGTGCACCAGAGGTATGTTCATCCCGGTCCTCTCGTACTAGGGACAAATCCTCTCAAGTCTCCAACACCCACGGCAGATAGGGACCGAACTGTCTCACGACGTTCTAAACCCAGCTCACGTACCACTTTAATCGGCGAACAGCCGAACCCTTGGGACCTGCTCCAGCCCCAGGATGTGATGAGCCGACATCGAGGTGCCAAACCTCCCCGTCGATGTGGACTCTTGGGGGAGATCAGCCTGTTATCCCTAGAGTACCTTTTATCCGTTGAGCGATGGCCCTTCCACGCGGGACCACCGGATCACTATGGCCGACTTTCGTCTCTGATCGAGCTGTCACTCTCACAGTCAGGCGGGCTTATGCCATTGCACTCGACAGTCGGTTTCCGACCGACCTGAGCCCACCATCGCGCGCCTCCGTTACACTTTGGGAGGCGACCGCCCCAGTCAAACTGCCCACCATGCAGGGTCCCGGACCTGGCTAACAGGCCTCGGTTAGACATCAGAAACAGTCAGGGTGGTATTTCAAGGATGGCTCCACCGGAACTGGCGCCCCGGTTTCAAAGCCTCCCACCTATCCTACACAGAATGTCTCTGATGCCACTGCAAAGCTGCAGTAAAGGTTCATAGGGTCTTTCCGTCTGACCGCGGGTACCCCGCATCTTCACGGGGAATTCAATTTCGCTGAGCCGATGCTGGAGACAGCGGGGAAGTCGTTACGCCATTCGTGCAGGTCGGAACTTACCCGACAAGGAATTTCGCTACCTTAGGACCGTTATAGTTACGGCCGCCGTTTACCGGGGCTTCAATTCGGTGCTTGCACACCTCCTCTTAACCTTCCGGCACCGGGCAGGCGTCAGGCCGTATACGTCGTCTCTCGACTTCGCACAGCCCTGTGTTTTTACTAAACAGTCGCTACCCCCTGGTCTGTGCCACCCGCCAATGGTTGCCCACTGACGGGTCTTGCTTATCCCGAAGTTACGCAAGTAATTTGCCTAGTTCCTTCAGCATCGTTCTCTCAAGCGCCTTGGTATTCTCTACCAGTCCACCTGTGTCGGTTTCGGGTACGGTCTATATGCCAGAGCTATTTCCTGGAATGCGCCAAAAGCCGGATCAATCCGATAAGACCCGACAACATATTGCATTCGTCACTTCTGGCAGGCCCGGGAATATTTGCCCGGTTTCCATCGACTACGGCTTTCGCCCTCGCCTTAGGGGCCGGCTCACCCTGCGCGGATTAAC
>NZ_CP021467.1:2875000-3327500 GCF_002173515.1 Komagataeibacter europaeus | reverse complement strand
CCTGATCAGGCGTCGGTGCCCAACGTATCGGCATTCTGTAATCGCGACAGGGCATCGACAAAACCGGTAGCGAAGGATGCCGGGCCAGACGCATCCCGGGCCGCGATTTCCGCCGCCCGCGCATACAACGCGTGAACGGCTGCCACCGCCACCAGCCTGTCCGATTCCATGGAAAGGGTTGCCAGGACTGCTGCAACCAGTCCACCCAATGCGCATCCCGCCCCTGTCACGCACGTCAACAACCGGTGACCGCCGGGCACGATGATATGTTGGCCATCGGGACCCAGGATATGATCTTCCGGTCCGCTGATGGCCACGATCATCTTCTTGCTGCAGGCAAGTTCCTGCCCCATTGGCACTGCCTGCGCGATCGAAGCCGTGGTTTCCACGCCCCGTGCCGTCGCGGCACCACCGGCAAGCGCCATGATCTCACTGGCATTCCCCCGCACCACGGCAGGGCCCCTGGCTGCCAGGGTGCGAATGATGGTGTCGTATTCCCCCACGCCCGCGCCCATGGCTACCGGATCCAGCACCCATGGCACATGGGCGGCATTCGCGGCATCCACGGCCGTCAGCATGTCGTGTGCCGTACAGTTGATCAGCCCCGCCGCATTGACCCACATTGCCCCGGCCTGTCCGCCGAAACCGGACGGCCAGCCCGGCGCCGCCCCGATGGCGGGCGCCGCCCCCACCGCCAGCAGCACATTGGCGCTGAGGGTGGCCGCAACATAATTGGTCAGCCCATAGATAAACGGGGACTGCACCCGGATCCGGCGCAGGACAGGGCGGCAGCCCGGATGGTCATAATCCATCGACAGGGTTACGGCGTCCATCAGGGGTCACTCCTTTCGCGCATATCCGGACAACGGGTCACCTGACACCGACAGGGGTTGCCTTTTGGTTGTAATCGACTGAAAAACAAAGAACGCATCCGGTCAACCATGCCGGGGACCGCCTGACATTCCATATATGATTTACCAGCCGCCATATCGTAGCAGGAACATACCGTGCGACCAGCTTTCCTTTATGCCCCTGTCATTCTTGCCGCAGGACTACTGGCTACCCATTCCGCACGGGCTGCGGATGTGCTGGGACAACCGACCGCCAAACTCTGTTTCACCCTGCACGATGCCGCCCTTGCGGGCGGGTATTCATGGGGCAAGGGACGCCTGTTCTTCGGTAACCATTCCTATCCGGTCAAGATTACCGGCGGTGGGGCCGTGGGAATCGGCTACAGCAAGCTGAAGGGCGAAGGGACGGTGTACAACCTGGCCCGACTATCGGACATCAATGGCACCTACTGGTCCGTGCGGGCGGAAGCAACCATGGCCCGCGGCCGCAATGTCGCGGTGCTGGACAACAATCATGGCGTGGACATCAAGACGACCATGCGCACCAGCGGCGCGCACCTTGCCGCCGCCGTGATGCGACTGACACTGCGTGTGGATCCGGGCCGGGAACGGGTTGATACCCTTCCGACCACCTGTTCCTTTCCCATCCATTAAAAGGCAGCCTGAAAAGCCTGCGTTTGATGTTTCCGGCAGGCCTTTTTCCGAAAAGTTTCCGGGTGCCGCCATGTTCCAAAAAGGCGGCACCAGAAAACTCTGTTATCATTTATCAATGCGTTATTTTTTCACGACCCTGACAAAAGCAGGGCCGGTTTCCCCCTAAATTGTGCTGATCATGATCTCGACCAGATTGGGACGACCGGACGCCATCGCGGCCTCTATGGCCGGGGCAATGTCGCCCGCACGGGTAATCAGGCGCGATTCCAGGCCATAGGATGTCGCCATGGCCTGATAATCGATCGGCGGTTCGCACAGATCCATCGCCAGGAAGTTTCCCTCCCGCGCGGAAACATAATGCGTCTGCCCGCGCATGAAGCCCTTCAGCACGTTATATTCACGGTTATTCATGACCACGAAGGTCACCGGCAGCCGTTCATGCGCGGCCGTCCACAGGGCCTGTGGCGAATACAGGGCCGCCCCGTCCCCCACCAGGCAGACGACAGGCTCACGCCCCAGCCCCAGCGATGCCCCGACTGCCGCGGGCATGCCCCAGCCCAATGCGCCACCCCGCAGGAAGGAGTACTGCGCGGCCCAGTCACTATCGAGAAACATGCGTGTGTAGGAGGATGTTGCAATCGCTTCATCCACAATCGCGACCCGCGGGCCAATGGCACGCACGGCTTCATGGGCGGCAACGCAGGGGGCGATGACCGGATCATCCCGATGTCGGGCTACCAGCGTTTCCGCCTCCGCGCGCCTGCTGGTCCGGGCGGCGGTGACACGCGCGCGGGCGGCATCGAATTCGGCCCGGCGGGGCTGTGTCGCCTGCTGCAGCAGCGGGATAAGCACATCAAGCGACGCGCGGATATTGCCCACCAGCGAAAGCGGTGTCTGGAACGTGCGGCCAAGGTCACGCACATCGGCGGAAACCTGATAGACCGCGCATCCCGGCGGCACGGGCGAGCCTTCGGAATACAGGATGGTAATCAGCGATTTGCCGCCCAGCGCGAAGATCGCATCATAATCCGCCAGCCTGCGGGCAATGTCGGTTGCACGCGTGGGCATGTTGCCCGCCCATAACGGGCAGGACGTTGCAAACGGGATACGCGATGGCCATGACGCGCCATAAACCGGCGCACCAAGGATTCCGGCCACTTCGGCCACCTGCGCTGCCGCATCCGCGCCATGCACCTCATCGCCCGCAATGATTGCAAGCCGGCCCGGCGTGATGCCAGCCAGCGCACGCGCCAGTTCCGGCAGGCCACCGGCTATGGAGTCGCGGTTGATGACGGATGGGGAACCGACATCGACATCGCTGGGTTCCTCCATCACATCCATGGGCAGGGACAGGAAAACCGGCCCGGACGGGGCCGCCATCGAATCGTTGAAGGCACGTCGCACCAGTACCGGCAACTGGTCCGCATGCAGGACTTCCTGTGCCCATTTGACCGCAGGCGTTGCGATACTGACCAGATCACCAAACAGCAGCGGGTCGGAAATCGTATGCCGCGAGTCCTGCTGCCCCGCCGTCACCACCAGTGGCGTCTGCGATACGCTGGCGTTCAGCAGGTTGCCCATGCCATGCCCCAGCCCCCCTGCCGTATGCAGGTTGAGGAAGCCGGGACGCCCGGCCGCCTGCGCATAACCATCCGCCATGGCCACCACGCTCGCTTCCTGCAGGGCGAGAACGTATTTCAGGTCCGGACGGCGCTGGAGCGCATCGATCAGGGGCAGCTCCGTTGTGCCGGGGTTGCCGAAAATATAGCGAACCCCCTCACTTTCCAGAATTTCCAGCAGGATGTCGGCACCCCGCCGTCCCCCTGCCCGCCGTGCTGCGACCTCATGCGGTGTAATGGCCATACTGTCCTCTGCGTGCATTGACGGTCTGGCCATCGCACCACGTTTCCGGGATCGGGTCCACCATGGGACGATCAGGGCAGATGCCATTTTTATCTTGATAATGATAATTATTATCATTATTAACCATGACACCCGTGGGTCGCCCGACAGATTCCCAACCGTCGATTTCCCAACTTGTCCACGGAACCTTACGGCATCGCCCGCAATCCGGGTGATGCCGTTTTTTTATCCGGTGGACACATGGCCCCGCAGGACGATATTTTTTTACGCCCGGCTGGCGATAATCCTACACTTTCAATTGACCCACGTACCGGACGTGAAGATGATGCAATAACACCCAGCCATGAAAGTGAGCCCTTTGCCCGCTGACGGTCCTGCCACCCTGTCCGCCCCCACAACCGTTCATGACGGGACCAGTGAATGGGTGACGCCCGTGCCTGCCCTGATCGACGCCCTGCAGCACAGTGGCATCCTCACGGCGCACCATGTGGCGGCGGCCCGGTTCTGGGCCACGGATTACCGGATTGGCGTGATGGGACAGGAAGACCCGCATCTGGACCGGACATCACTTGGCCTGTCCGTACGGCCGCTGAACCGACGCATGGGGTCAATCAACCGTTACAGGTATATTCACGACATCATCGGCAACCGCTACGAGCGGATCCTGATCGCCACCATGATCAACAACCAGCCGCTGGATGAAATAGCCAGCCATGTCCAGTACGACCCCCGGCATATGGGCAGCGTGCTGGCGCTTCTGCTGGATTTCCTGACCCGGCATTATGACGCCATGCCCGGCCACCTGTGGCGTGGCTGATCCACTGCACCGGCAACGGGTGGCCTGCAGATAAAAAAAGCGCCCCGGAAAAGCCGGGGCGCCGCTTCAGGTCCAGTCAGCGATAGGCTTCGGCAAAGGCCGCCGCCGCGCCCAGCAGGCCGGGTTGTGGATAAGTAATCAGCTTGACGGGCATTTCCGCCATCATGCCTTCAAACCGGCCCTTGGCCACGAACCGTTCGGCAAAGCCGGAACGGGGCAGGTGCTGGGCCAGACGCAGGCCAAGGCCGCCGGCAATCACAACGGCGCTGCCACCCTGCGCCAGCGCAAGGTCGCCCGCGACCGTGCCAAGGCTGAGGCAGAAACGCTCCAGCGCCGCAGCGGCCACCGGATCGGATCCCTCCAGCGCCATGGTCCACAGCGCCTTGTCATCACGCGCCTTGACCGACAGTTCCCCCATTTCGGCAATCGCCTCATACAGGTTGAGCAGCCCCGGCCCGGACACCACGCGTTCCACCGACACGCGCCGGTAACGACGGCGCAGCACGGTCAGGATCCGGTCCTCAAGCTGGTCCAGAGGGGAGAAGTCTATATGCCCGCCCTCGGTCTCGCACACGAAATAGCCGTTCTTGCGCCGCACGATATAGGCGGATCCCAGACCCGTGCCCGGCCCCACTACGGTAATGACGCCCTGTTCGGGCAATGGCTGATCGGGACCGCAGATATGCTGCAGGCTGTCTTCACCCACCTGCGCCACTGCGTGGGCCACGGCGCCGAAATCATTGACCAGGATAAGTTCATCCACCCCCAGCTTGACCGGCAGCCACGCGGGCTGGATGACCCACGGGTTATTGGTCAGCTTGAGGATATCCCCCTTGATCGGGCAGGCCACCGCGATCCCCGCCGCCCTGGGCAGGGGACGGTCAACCACGCGGGCAAAGGCTTCCCATGCCAGTTGCAGGCTGGCGTGATCGGCACATTTCAGGGTTGTGGCTTCCCCCAGCGTGACAACCCGCCCCTGGTCAACCTGGGCAATGGCGAAGCGCGCATGCGTGCCACCAATATCAACTGCTACGATCTCTTTCATGTCCGGTCGCGCTCCGTGGCCATACGGCAGCTCCTTGCCCCGCTATTACAATAAAAACAGTCTGCGATTGTGCCATTTCTCATGCATTTTATGCAACAGAACAGGCAATTCAGGCGCCGCAGACCGATCGGTTAACACATCTGTCCAGAAAACAAGACCAGCTATCGTGTAATTTCATTGATAAATGTCACGAAATGGCCACAATCGTTCCGGTCAGCATTAAAACATATTATATAAACCCGCCCCCGGCATGAAATCAGTCCATCTGGTCTGCCTTGATGGCCGAAAGGATCCGCCGCTTGAACGGCCACGGCATCAGCGTATCCACCAGCCGCAGCACGGAAAACACGAAGGGGAAGACCAGGTGGGGCCGGTTGCGGTCCACGGCGCGGGCGATCTTGCGCGCGGCGGCGGGCGCGGTCTGCAGAAAGGGCTTCGCCCCCACCACGCGGCGGCTCATGGGGGTATCCACAAACCCCGGCGAGACCAGCGTCACCCCGATCCCCAGCGGGGCAAGCGCCATCTGCTGTGCCTCGGCAAAGCGTTTCAGCCCGGCCTTGGACCCGGAATAGGCTGCGGCGAATGGCAGGGCGTGGAAGGCTGCGACCGAACTGATCAGCACGATATGCCCCCGCCCGCGCGTGGCCATGCGTTCGGCCGCCGCCGCCGCCATGGCCGATGGCGTGGCATAGTTGACCAGCCCCAGATGCAGTACATCCTCCGCCCGTTCCACCACGTCACTCCCGCGCCGCATATCCCCAAGCCCGGCGGCAAGGATGGCGATATCGATCGGATGGCTGTCATCATCCTGACGCAGGGCTTCAATCGCAGCCGCGCCATCAGACAGGTCAAGGATGCGCGTCTGCACCCTGACGCCAAGGCTGCGGGCCCGTACGGCCACATTTTCCAGCCGTTCGGCGTTGCGTCCCCACAGGACAAGCGGTCGCCCACGGGCGGCGTACAGCCACGCCAGTTCCGCCCCGATCCCGCTGGATGCCCCCGTAATCAGCACATATGCACCTTCATCCATGCGTGAACCGGACCTAACCGTCATTGTCTATCTTCCTTTTGAGGGCCCTTCTGTGCCATCAGCACAACAACAGGACGGACCACCGAATCATTTCTTTCAACCCCTGCCTGCATAGCCTGCCCCGTTCCATGACGGAATGAAGGTCGATGCGGGTCATGTTCAGGATGCAACGAACCGGTCATGAACGAAACCGATCGTCTTACTATCATTCCCGTTTCCGGCTTTCGTCAGATGACCACCTTTATCCAGCTGCCCCGCCGCCTGTACGCCGGGCTGCCGGGTTATGTTCCCCCCCTGGACCTGACCCAGCGTGACCTGCTGACCCCGCGCAAGAATTCCTTTTTCCGTCTGGGACGCGCGCAGTATTTCCTCGCCATGCGGGGCAACCGGGCGGTGGGGCGCATATCCGCGCAGATCGATCCGGTTTCCATGGAACATTACGGGGAACCGGTCGGTTTCTTCGGGGCGCTGGACGCCATTGACGATCTGGAGGTGGTGTCGGCCCTGCTGGACGCGGCGGGCACATGGCTGCGCCAGTATGGCATGAAGCGCATGCGTGGTCCGCAGACGCTGGACAGCAATGGTGAGTTCGGGATGATGCTGGAAGGCCACCACGCCATGCCCATGGTGGCCATGCCATGGCACCCGCAATGGCTGCCGGGCATGATGGATGCCTGTGGCGCCACCAAGGTACGCGATCTTGTCGCCTACCAGATGCGGACCGGCCCCGATGCGGAGGAAGCCCACCTGGTCCCCGCCAGCCTGCGGCTGGGTGAAGGGCGGCTGGGCAATGTGACCACCCGTGGCCTGCGCATGGACCGGATCGATGAGGATGGGGAGATCCTGCGCACGCTGTACAACGATGCATGGCGCAACAACTGGGGATCGATCCCGCTGGCGCGCGAGGACATGCAGTCCATGATCGTCGAAATGAAGCCCATCCTGCGGCCGGAACATTTCGTACTGATCGAACAGGCGGGCAAGCCGGTCTGCGTGGCGCTGGTGGTGCCCAATGTGTTCGACATTTCCGCCGACCTCAATGGCGATCCGTCGCCGCTGGGGTGGCTGAAACTGGGCAAGCGGCTGCTGCGGCACGAATTCCATTCCGCCCGCGTCATCCTGTTGGGTGTCAGTTCCGCGCTGGACGGCACGGCGCTGGGGGCGATCATGCCCGCCCTGGCCATTACCGAACTCATGAAACGCGGCCGCAGCCTGCCCTACCGCACGATCGAACTGGGCTGGGTTCTGGAAAACAACCTGCCCATGCGCCGCCTGATCGAACGCATCACGCCCGAACCGTGCAAACGCTACCGGGTTTACGACCTGTCGCTGGAAGACTGAGGGACAGCCCTCAGCCCCCTTCCGCCACGTGGCTCCAGCCACGGCGGGCAAACACCATCGCGTGGCCTGCCGCGTCCATGACCTGCACGCCATTGCCCGCGACAACCTGCCCGATACGCGTGACAGCCATCCCCGCACGCGCGGCGTGGCGCAACAGTTGCGCCTCATGCATGGATGGTACGGCAAGCAGCAGTTCGTAGTCATCCCCGCCACTGAGGCAGGTCGGCAGCCACTGCGGGCCAAGGGCGCGCACGGCAGGGGACAATGGCACCTGATCCGCGTGGATCACGATCCCCACCCCGCTTTCACGCGCCATGTGCCCCAGATCCTGCACCAGCCCGTCGGATACATCCATCCCGGCGGATGCGACATTCCCCAGTTCCAGCCCCAGCCGGGGACGGGGCAACTGGTAACGGTCCGCCAGGAAGCCATCAGGATCGGCGACCTGCCCGCGCCGGGCCAGCAGGCCCATCGCGCCATCACCAATCGTGCCCGTGACCCATATGCCGTCGCCCACGCATGCGGTGCCACGCCGCAATGCCCGCCCCGGCGCGACATGCCCCAGCACGGTCAGGGACAGCACGAGCGGCCCGGACGTGGAAGTCGTGTCTCCCCCCAGCAGCGTAATGCCGAACTGGCGCTGGTCATGAACAAGGCCCGATGCAAAGCCTGCAAACCACGCCTCATCCCGCTCGGGCGGCATGGATACCGTCATGAGATAGCCCAGCGGGGTCGCATCCATGGCGGCAAGATCCGACAGGTTGCAGCGCAGCAGCTTGCGGCCAACGGTACCGGATGGGTCATCGGGCAGGAAATGCACGCCTTCGACCATCGCGTCAGCGGCGATGACCAGTTCACGCCCGGCGGGCGGCATGAACACCGCCGCATCATCGCGCAGGTCAAGCGCCCCGTCCCCCGCAAGCGGCCGGAAAATACGGGCGATGAAGCCGAATTCCGCTGGCAGGCCATTATCCGACAGCGTGTCCTGTCCCATGGCCGTCATGCCTTTCTTCCGGGTTCAGGCGGGTTTGCTGTCGGGGGTGGCATCAGCCACGGGGGCATCATCTGCTACCGCAACCGTTTCATCGGCCGCATCCGTCACGGGTGCCGCTGGTTCACTGATCCGCCGCGACAGGGCATCAAGCACGCCGTTGAGCATGCGCGGTTCATCCCCCGCCAGGAAACCATGGGCGATATCCATGTATTCATTGATGATGACACGGGCGGGAATGGGATCCGCTCCCGTCATTTCACCGCCCGCGGCGTGCATGATCGCCCGCAGCACCGGATCCAGCCGGGCCAGCGGCCAGGACGCGGGCAGGATGTCGTGCAGCAGCGCGTCAATGCGGTCCTGCCGGGCCATGGCGCCACGCACCACGATGCCGAACAGCCGTGCATCGGCATCGGGCACATGCCCTTCGGCATAATCGCACTGATCGGATGCGGACGTGCCCAGCCGGTGGCGCATGAACTGGTTTATGACGCGTTCCGGGCTTTCGTTTCCCTGTTCGATCTGGAACAGGGCCTGCACCGCCGCGACACGCGATGCGGTGCGGGAACGGACCTTGTGCTGCCGGTCACCGTCTGTCTGTGTCATGGCGCGTTACTCCTGCTGTGGCATTGCTGCGAATTCTGCGTTTCATCGCCTCTTTGCGTGGCGGGGTCCAGTTCAATCTTTGTCCCCGGGGCCGGACGGGGGCAGGTCTTCGCCCGCATCGCCTGAAACGGAGGCTGAAATCGTTTCCAGAATATCAGCGAAATCCTTGGTTTCACGAAAATCCCAGTGCACGCTGGCGAAACGGATATAGGCCACGGAATCAATTTCACGCAGCGTTTCCATAATCAGCCGGCCGATATCGCGTGAAGGGATATCCGTCTCCCCCGTGGCTTCCAGGTGCCGGACCAGCCCATTGACGATCCGTTCGATCCTGTCCGCCTCGACCGGGCGCTTGCGCAATGCGATACGGACCGAACGCGCCATCTTGTCACGCTCGAAGGGCACGCGGCGACCGTCGGCCTTGACCACCACAAGATCGCGCAACTGCACGCGTTCGATGGTGGTGAAACGTTGCCCGCACGACCCGCATATGCGCCTGCGCCGGATGGCCGCGCCATCTTCATGCGGGCGGCTGTCCTTCACCTGCGTGTCATCATTTCCACAAAAAGGGCAACGCATGCAAAACCGTTTCCTGACTACGCGATACAACAGAACACGCCACGCGCGCGGCGTGACAGGCTAGGCGCCGACATCGGCCAGCACGTCCAGCACCGCCGCGCCATAGCGGGCCAGCTTGGATCCACCCACCCCACGGATCATGCCCAGTTCATCCAATGTGGCCGGACGTTCAAGGGCAATATCATGCAGCACGGCATCATGAAAAATGACATAGGGCGGGATTTCCTGTTCCCGTGCCTCACCCAGCCGCCACTGCCGCAGCGCCTCGTAGCGTGCAGCGGCTTCCGGCGTCAGATCGGCCATCTGGGGACGCTGCCCGCCACCTGACACGCGTCCTGCCGCCTTGAGGTCCTCGGTCGCGTCCTCGCGCAGCATGATCTGCTCCTCGCCACGCAATATGGGACGGGCGCGCCCTTCCTCAAGGGCAAGGGCATTATATTCCCCCGTCACCTTTATCGCGCCCCGTGCGATCAACTGGCGGATCACGCCACGCCAGAAAGGTTCGGGGCGGTCCCTGCCAATTCCGAAGACGCTCAGCTTTTCATGCCCGTGCCGGGACGCCATGTCCGACGCCTTGCCGCGCAGCACGCCCGCCACATGCACCGCACCAAAACGCTGCCCGGTGCGATAGATGGCCGACAGGACCTTCTGCGCCGCCACGGTGCCGTCAAACGTCGCGACGGGATTGCGGCAGTTGTCACAATGGCCGCAGGCGGCGGGCAGTTCCTCGCCAAAACATGACAGCAGCGCCTGCGTGCGGCAGCCCGTGGTTTCGGTCAGCGCGATCATCGCTTCCAGCCGGGCGCTCATGATCCGTTTCTGGGCCTCGGGGGCGTTGGACTGCTCCAGCCAGTACCGGGCACGGGCCATGTCGTCACCGCCGTATAGCAGGACGGTCTCGGCCTGTTCGCCATCGCGGCCCGCGCGACCGATCTGCTGGTAATACCCTTCGGGTGAGGACGGCATGTCCAGATGCACCACGGCACGCACATCCGGCCGGTCAATGCCCATGCCAAAGGCAATGGTGGCGACGATCACCACCGGCTCGCCCGAACGGAACCGCATGAGGGCGGCGCGCTTTTCCACTGGCGACAGGCCGGCATGGAACGGCAGCGCCACATATCCCTTGCCCGCAAGCGAACGGGCAATCCGTTCGGTCTTGCTGCGGCTGCCACAATAGACGATGGACGCCGCCCCGCGATGGCGATCCAGTATGCCGGTCAGCTGGCGCAGTTCCGATGTCTTGGGCTTTACTGCAATATCAAGGTTGGGCCGGTGGAAACTGGCCTTCAGCACCGTGGCGTCCGGCATGGCCAGCGCGTCAAGGATGTCGGTGCGCGTGCGCGCATCCGCCGTAGCCGTCAGGGCAATGCGGGGGACATTGGGGAAATGCTGCGGCAGGGCCGCGAGTTCGCGGTATTCGGGCCGGAATTCATGTCCCCATGCGGAAATGCAGTGTGCTTCGTCAATCGCGATGATCGACAGCGTCAGCCGCCCCAGCCGTTCCAGCATACCGGGGGAAAGCAGCCGTTCGGGCGAGACGTAAAGGATATCCAGCCGCCCGGCCATAAGGTCCGAACGGACGCGGGCCGCGTCATCGGCTTCCTGTTCGGAATGCAGCGCACCCGCGTTCACCCCCAGCTGGCGCAGGGCCGCGACCTGATCGTCCATCAGTGCGATCAGGGGGGAAATGACAAGGCCGGTGCCGGGCCGCGCAAGGGCGGGCACCTGATAGCATACGCTCTTGCCGCCACCGGTCGGCATGAGCACCAGGCAGTCCCGGCCCGCCATGACCTCATCCACGGCCTGCTGCTGCAGCCCGCGGAAATCAGGAAAGCCGAAGACCTCGGCCAGCACATCACGCGGGTTGCGTGATGTGCCGTCACCAGCCGTCATATCATCAAAGGGGAAGCCGTTATTCAGCGTCCACCAACCTCGATTTCGACACGGCGGGACGCCAGGGCGCCGTCTTCGTTGTTCACCGGGCCGCGCGGCTGCTGGCTGATACGGCTGGCATCCACGCCATCAACCGCCAGCTGGCGGGCCACGATCTTGGCGCGGTCGATCGCCAGCAGTTCATCAGCCGACAGGTCATGGCTGGCAGCAGCGTAGCCTTCGACACGTACCTTGCCATGGGTCGAGGCCGCGCGCTGGGCCGCCTGCGTGATCACCGTCTGGGCCGGCGTATCAAGCTGGGTGGAGTTCTGGGTAAAGAACACGACATATTTACCCGGATGGCCACCAGCACATCCTGTCAGCAGACCGAGACCAAGAAGAAGGGACAGGCGACGCATGATGGATTTACTCCTGATTCAGGGATTCAAGACGGATCGCTATCAGCCTTCTGGTATGCCCGATCCGGTTTTCCGCTACTTCGTGCCCTGTGGGACTAGCCGCGTCAATCCTTTCAACCGGCATGGCCACCCCATCATGAATGGGCACTGACCACTTTCCCGCCAGAAACATGCCATACCTTATCCAGATTTTCGACACCTGTCAGGCGATGCGCGATCAGGATGACGGTGCGGCCATGCGTCACCTCATTCAGGGTCTGGAGGAACTCCTGCTCGGTGCGTGCATCCAGCCCCGTGGCCGGTTCATCCAGTATCAGGATGGGCGCGCGTGACAGCAGCACACGCGCCAGCGCCAGCCGCCTGCCCTGCCCGCCTGACAGGCTGGCCCCGCCTTCGCCCAGCCAGCTATCCAGCCCGTCGGGCAGTTCACGCACGACATCCGCGACCCGGGCCTGTTCCAGCGCGGTCCACAGGTCGGCTTCACTTGCATCGGGGCGGCCAAGCAGCAGATTGGCGCGAATCGTATCGGCAAACAGGTGCGTGGCCTGCGACAGCCATGCGATCCGTCCCCGCAGGTCATCATCACGGATGGTGGCGATATCGCGTCCACCCAGCGTGATGCACCCGGCCTGCGGCGCCACCGCCTTGAGCAGCAGCGCCGCCAGGGTGGACTTGCCCGCACCCGACGGCCCCAGCACCGCAATGCGCTGGCCTGCCGGGATGTTCAGGTTCAGGTCATCAAGCACCGGGGCACGGTCGGCGCTCCAGCGGAAGGACACATGCTGGAAGCTGATGTCGGTGCCCGCTGGCGCGGGTTCGGTGCCTTCGGGGGGGGCATGTTCGGGCATTTCACTTACGGCCACGACACGGGCCGCAGCCCGGGTAATGCTGCCCGCCAGCGCGCCCGCGCGGGTCAGGCCGCCCACGGTTTCAAAAGCCGCGACCGTCAGGAACAGCACCGCCGCCGCTGGCAGCGGGGCAATGCGTGGCAGCCCCAGGCCAAGGGCCGCGGCCAGCACCGCCACCACCGCCGCCTGCCCGCACAGATAGGACGCGGCGCCGGCCATGGCCAGCATCCGGGCCTGTTTCATCTGCGCGCGATACAGGGCGTCATCACGGTCACGGACATGTGCCAGCATGCGCCCCTCCGCCCCGAAGGTCGCGATTTCACGCAGGCCCCCGACCATGTCCAGCACGCCGATACGCAGCTGCGCGCTGGCATGGTTGACCAGACCACCCTCGCGCCGCCCCATAATGGCGGCGATCAGGGGCAGGACAAAGGCACCGCAGGCAAACAGCCCCGCCACGACAACCGCGAGCACGGTGCTGACCATGTTGATGGCGATGAACAGGAACGGCAGCACCAGGCATGCGCCAAGCAGCGGAATGATGATGCGCAGGTACAGCCCGTCCAGCGTCTCGACATCGGATACCAGCCGCGACAGCAGGTCACCCGCGCGACGGAAGCCAAGACCCGCCGCCGCGCCACGCGCCAGATTGCGAAAGAACCAGACCCGCACGTCCGCCAGTGCGCGGAACATGGCGTCATGCGTGACCAGACGTTCGGTATAGCGCAGGATGACCCGGGCACCGCCAAAGATGCGCAGCGCCCCGGTCGTCACCACGATCACGCCCAGCGTCATGGCGGCCACCCGCATGCCCGCCTCGCGCATCAGCACAAGGCCAATCAGCACCGCCAGCAGGGACAACAGCGCCCCCGCCGTCAGCAGCGGGGCGCGACGCTGCCATATATGCAGGATCTGCAGCACCGGCCCCATCACGCCTTCACGCCGTGCCTGCCGTGCGAATTCCCGGTTTTCCGAGGATTTCACGATGCATTCTCCCCACTGGTGACAATCCGGCCATGATCAAGGACCACCTTCCGCCCCCCGAACCCTTCCGCCGCCGCGGAATGGCTGGCGAGGATAACCGTGCGATTGGCCGCAAGCGCACGCAGACTGCTGAACACGTCGGCTTCGGTCTGCGGGTCGAGATGGGATGTCGGTTCATCCAGCAGAAGCAGCGGCGCATCCTTGAGGAAGGCGCGCGCAATCGCCACGCGCTGCGCCTGTCCGCCCGACAGGCCGAACCCGCCCTCACCAATCAGGGTCTCAAGCCCGTGCGGCAGGCTGGCAATGAACACATCCGCCGCCGCCGCCCGGATGGCGGCCTGCAACTGCCCGTCCGTCGCGTCGGGGCGGGCGAACAGGATGTTTTCGCGTAGCGTGCCCGCGAACAGGACCGGCTTCTGTCCGATCCATGATGTCATGGCCACCAGTGCCTCGGGCACGATGGTGGCCATATCGGTACCATTGATGGCAATGCGTCCGCTTTCGGGCTGGATGAAGCCCAGCAGCATTTCGATGATGGTGGACTTGCCCGACCCCGACGGGCCCCACAGCACCACCGTCTGCCCGGCAGGTGCGGTGAACGAGACATCATCGAGTGTCGCGCCACGCGCGGGATCCCATGTGAAGCCCACATGTTCGAACGCGACACTGACGCCCTGCCCCGTTTGACAGACCGCCTGCCCCGCCGCCCGCACCGCCGTGGCGTCCGGCAGGATCCGCATGGCCGCCGCCGCGCCCGATGCATGGGCGCGGTCTTGGTACGCCAGCGCAAGGCTGCGGAAGGGGGCGAAGAATTCCGGCACCAGCAGCACGACAAACAGCCCGCGCGCAACATGGGCCGCCATGATCGCAGCGGGCACGCCCTGGTCATGCAGCGCCATGAGCTGCGCGCCATTGCGCAGCGCCACCAGCACAAGGGCCACGACCATGGCGCAGTCGATGGAAGCCGAGGACAGGAACGCAACCCGCAGCACCTTCATGGTACGCACCCGCAGTTCTTCCGCGGCTGCGGCAAGGCGGCGGGTTTCATCCTCCGTCCGGCCCGACAGGACAATGGTGGCGATCCCGCGCACGCGGTCAAGGAAGCGGGCCTGCAGGCGGGTCATGGCCAGGAACTGATTGCGCGAGGCAACCGCCGCCCCGATCCCGAACAGCGCCTGCCCGAACGGCACGGCAAGGCCGCATATCGCCATGATCAGCGCAGAGCCGGGCTGGATGCATGCGGCAAGGACACCGATGACAAGCGGGGCCGCGATCCACAGCACGGAGGCGGGCAGCCAGCGGGCGAAGAAACCGTCCAGCGCCTCGATCCGGTCAACGGCCAGCGCCGTCAGTTCCCCCGTATGGTGGCGGCGCAGCAGCCCCGGCCCGCCACGCAGGATGGCGTCCAGCACCCCGCCACGCAGTCGTGCCCGCGCCTTCATGCCCGCACGGGCGGCAAGGATGTCCGACCCCATCTGCAGGACGGCGCGCACGATGGCCAGCACCACCAGCCCCGCCAGCGGCCACATCACCGCCGGTTCCCCGCCGGGCACCAGCACGCTGGCCAGCACGCTGGCAATGCACCAGACCTGCCCCACCGCGGTCGCAGCCAGGGCCAGTCCCAGCAACACAACCGGCATGGCCTGCCGGCGCCCAAGACGCGACTGTGCCTTCGTCCACGCCTTCATCACTGTCTTGTCATCGTTCATGACCGCTCCCTATACCGAAGGACACGACACAGGGACAGCCATCATCCACGGCTGAAAACCGTCTACACCATAACTCTGCCATGCATTTTTGCATGGATTCAGCCTGCCGTTTCATCCTGTTCGGGCTGCTTTAGTGGAAAAACAAGGACATAACGTGTCCCGTTTTCCTCAAACATCTGCAGTTCGCCGCCCAGCTGCCGGGCAAAGCCACGGATCAGCTGCATGCCGATCCCGCTGCGCCCTTCTTCCGTCCCGGGCTGGTTCCGCACCGCCGCCATGCCCACGCCGTTATCGGCGATCCACAGGCACGCCCGGTCACCGGATAGCGCGCGCAGGCCAACTTCCAGCGTGCCATGCTGCCGATCGGGAAAAGCGTATTTGATCGTGTTGCTGACCGCTTCCGTCACAATCAGGGCAAGGGGCACCGCCTGGTCAGGCACCATCAGCAGGTCATCGACACGGATATCCAGCGTGATGCGGCTTTCATCGGATTCACCGATGGCATGCATGATCTGGCCACACAGTTCACGCACGAAGCTCTGCATGTTCAGGCTGTACAGTTCACCATCGGCATAAAGATAGCGGTGAAGGGTGGCCAGCGCGCGCACACGGTCACGCGCCTGCGCGAATTCCTCACGCGCGGCGGGCAGGCGGATGCGCCCTGCCTGCAGGTTCAGCAGCGACGCCACGATCTGCAGGTTGTTCTTGACGCGATGGTGCATTTCCTTGAGCAGCAGTTCCTGCCGGGCCTGCGCGCGTTCCAGCCGCCTTTCATGCCGCGCCAGCTTGCGGGTGGCCTTGCTGAAGGCATGGGCAAGCTGCCTGACCTCTAACGGCATGGCCCAGTTGGAGCGCACGTCATACATCCCCCCCAGCTGCCACTGGTTGACCGACGTGGTCAGCTGGCGCAACGGCGTGATCACCAGCACGTCGGCGCTCTTGGATGCGCCCAGCAGCCCCATCAGCAGCAGCAGTCCGCTGCTGACCAGCGATATGGCGAACATCACCACCGCATGCCGTTCGCCCGCGTTGCGCCGCGTCATGCTGAGGACATGCACGCCATCCTGCACCCGGCCGATCGAAAACGACCCATCGGGCAGGGTGATATGGGCATGCTCCTCCCCCATTGCCAGCGTGCCGCGCGCCCACTGCATGATGCGTTCGGGCGGATGGGGGGACCAGTTGCAATCCGAACACAGGGGGGCAGATGCCCGGGCGTGGCTGTCCACCAGCCATATTTCCACCGGGCCGTTCTGCTGCACCAGGTCCAGGCGCGGGTCACTGGCCTGCAGTATGGCGCTGCGCCATGACAGCGGCATGATAGCCGTCAGGTAGCCCGGGCGGGCGGGCCTGCCGGCATCGTCATAAATGGTGGTGGACACCGTAATGCGGAAATAACCGGGCACATGGGTCACCGGATCGTTCAGGGCCACGATCCCGACATCACCCTGGAAACGGGGCATGGCGTCCATGGTCAGCGGGGCCGACCCGCCCTGCTGCCCGACAGCGGTCAGGATGTTGCCCCGGTCATCCGCCAGCGCGATCTGGCTGTAATGCCGGCCGGTCAGCGACTGGACCAGTTCGAGCATATGGCGCAGGCCCGCATCATCCAGCCGCATGCGTGAGACGGCCTGCAGCAGGGAACTGAGATGTTCGGATTCGTGGCGCAGTTCAAGATCGATGCGCGATACCGTCAGGTCGGTACGGTCGCCGGGCGCTTCAAGCGTGGAACGGTAACTATGCCATGCCTGCACGGCCCCGATCAGGGCAATGGGCATGGCGGCCAGCAGAATGATCGCCATCATCCGGCCACGCACGGCATCGAATACGCGGCCCACACGACTGAACAGGCTCCGATGACGGACCTGCCTGCCGTGGCCGGAAGATGGGAATACGGACATGCGTTATTTTGTCCGTTTCCGGTCTTCCTCAATCAGACGCAGGAGTTCCTCGGGAACGGGCTCTTTCGTCACATCATCAAACAACTGATGCAATCCACGCTTCAGCCATAGCTCGAACGCATCATCCGATCTGTTTATGGACTTCTTTCCTGGTTGCCTGGGAGGACACTTGTCCTTCAGAGCCATCGCATTATCCCGAAGTAAATTCCCACTTCACACAATCCCTGTCTATGTCAGGGCTGCATCTTACCCTGCAGATTCCAAGATACTGATGAAGACATTACTGTCAGTGCCATATTCGTGCCGCAATTCAAAGTGGGAATCCACTCATCAGACCGCTGCCGCGGGACGTGCCTGCACCCGCGTGCGCAGGCGCTGCACCGCACCGCGCAGTTCGACCGTGGAAATATCGCGTTCTTCACCATAGAGCCATGTGGCCAGCTGGCGACGGGCGCGGAAGACACGGCTCTTGGCGGTACCGACGGCGCAGCCGGTTGCCGCGGCCAGTTCATCATAGCTCATGCCCTGCATCACCACCAGCACCAGCGCCTCGCGCTGATCGGTGGGCAGGCGGTTCATGGCTTCGGCCAGTTCCTTGACCATCAGGCGTTCATCATGCGCGCCGCTGCCAGCCATGGCGGACGCGGGCACGTCCTCGATATTCCCGGTTTCGCGTTTCTTGCGCAGGTCCGAGATGAAACGGTTGCGCAGGATACGGTGCATCCACGCGGAAAAATTGGTACCCGGCGTGAAGCTGTGCTGGGCGGCCAGCGCATTGCACACGGCATCCTGCACCAGATCATCCGCCGCCGCACGGTTGCGTGTCAGTGACAGGGCCTGAACGCGCAGACGGGGCAGGATTGCAATCATCTCGTCATGAAAGCTGTTGGTCATGTTCTTCTCCCCTGTATTGTCGTTCATGCAGGTGCAATGAACGGGAAGGGCAAAAGGTTACATCCACCCACATAACGAAAACGCGAGCAGGTGACCGATGGTTCCCTCAGCCATCATCGGGGCGGGCGTTCATGTACTCCATGATCTGCGCACGCGCGCGGGAGACGCGGGCCTTGATGGTGCCGACCGTGACCCCGCAGACATGCGCCGCCTCCGCATAGGTCATTTCCTGCACGCCAACCAGCACCAGCGCCTCACGCAGGCGGGGGGACAGTTGCCAGATCGCGCCATCGAGGTCACGCAGCACATCCGCCTCCCCTTCCCCCGTGCCGCTTTCGGGCTGGTCGGGGCGATGGGCATAGTCGGACATGACATCACGTTCGCGCTGGCCATGGCGGCGCTGCTCGTAAAAAAGGTTGCGCGCGATCGTGTACAGCCACGCCTTCATGCTGGTGCCCGGCGCAAACTGGTCCAGGGCCGCCAGCGCGCGCAGCACGGTTTCCTGGACAAGGTCGTCCGCCTGCGCGGGCTGCCCGGTCAGAAAACGGGCAAAACCACGTAATTGCGGCAGAAGGGACAGGATCTCCCCACGCAAGTGCGTGACCGCCGACGGATCGAGTGGTATTCTGGATTCCAGTTTGTTTACTCTTCAACTCTTGCAGCACAGCCTAACGCTGTCATGATCCGGAGTGTAACAGTTTATCTGGGGAGATGAATGCCTCATGCCGCTATCACGGCGTCAAGACCTGCTTCGCGCCCTGCCCTATGCCCGGCGTTACGCCCGGGCGTTATGTGGCAGCCAGTCGAGTGGCGACCTGCTGGTCGCCGAAAGCCTGCGCGAACTCATGGCGGTGGATGAACCATCCCTGCCTCCAAGGCTGCGCCTTTACCAGTGGATATCCCGCCACCACGCCGAACATGGGGGCACCGGGGACACCGCGGGCGGCATGCCGCCGCTGGGGCGCAAGCTGCTGCTGCTGACCTCGCTTGAGGAACTGTCGGTCAATGACGCCGCCCTCGTCCTGTCACTGCCCCCCGAACAGGCCGCCACCATACTGGAGGACGCGCACGCCCGCCTGCGTTCATGCGCGCAGACCAGCGTGCTGATCATCGAGGACGAACCGATCATCGCGATGGATATCGAGGAACTGGTGCGCCAGTGCGGCCATACCATCGCAGGTGTCGCCAGCAGCGAGGCGGAGGCCATAAAGCTGGCGCGTGAGACCCGCCCCGGCCTGATCCTGGCCGATATCAACCTCGGTGACGGCGGCGACGGGATGAAGGCGGTCTCGAGCATCCTGCAGCACCAGGACATTCCCATCATTTTCGTGACCGCCTATCCCGAACGCCTGCTGACGGGCGACACGATCGAACCGGCATTCGTCATTACCAAGCCCTTTGAACCGCTTACGCTGGCGGTCTCCACCTATCAGGCGGTTTCGGGTGGCGTATCCCTGAACTGACACTGCCGCATGCCAGTCCCGCGCCTGCGCCATCCCCCCTGCATGACCCGGCGTGTATGGTGCGTGTCCCGGCTGCGCAGCCGGATGGGGCTGATCCGCCATGCGACAGCTTATCAGAGAGGGCAGTAATGAAACGGCTGGTCATCGTATCCAATCGCGTTCCCGTTCCCAAGGAGGGGCTGCGCCCCGGCGGCCTCGCGGTTGTGCTGAAGGACCTGCTGGCGCGCAAGGGGGGCATGTGGTTCGGCTGGAACGGCACCTGCCATCCCGATGCCGCGCACCTGCCGCCCGAAATCCAGCAGGCGGAAGGGGTGGAATACGCCACCATCGGCCTGACGCCGGCCGAACACCGCAATTACTACACCGGCTTTTCCAATTCCACGCTATGGCCGCTCATGCATTCGCTGCCCGAGCATATCCATTTCGAGCGGCGGGAACTGGCCACGTACTGGTCGGTGAACGAACGGTTCTGTGAAAACCTGCTGCCACTGCTGCGTGCGGAAGATGTCATCTGGATCCATGACTATCATCTGCTGCCACTGCCTGCCCTGCTGCGCCGCCATGGCGTGCGCCAGCCCATCGGCTTTTTCCTCCATACCCCCTTTCCCGCACCCGACATGCTGGCCACGGCCCCCGATGGCGGCACGTTCCTGCGCGACCTGATGAAGGCGGACCTGCTGGGGTTCCAGACAGCGGACGACACGGCCAATTTCATCTTTGCCGCCACCCGCAAGGCCGGGGCCATTGCGGAAGATGACAGCACCCTGACATTCGAGGGACGCCGCGTGCATGTCGGCACCTTCCCCGTGGAAATCGACCCCCAGACCTTTGCCCAGACCGCCGTTACCGCCGCCGGGTCGGCGGACCTGCGCCGCCTGTCGGGTTCGCTGGCGGGACGCAAGCTGATCTTTGGCGTGGACCGCATGGACCCGACCAAGGGGCTGGACCACCGGCTGGCTGGCTACGAACGCCTGCTGGAAACCTACCCCAAGCGGGAACGGCAGGTGACGTTCCTGCAGATCGCGGCCGAAAGCCGGACGGACGTGCCGTCCTACCAGGCGCTGCGCAACAAGCTGGAACACCAGATCGGCAAGCTGAACGCACATAAGGGACAGGCCGACTGGACCCCGCTGCGCTTCCTGACACGCGGCAGCCCGCGCCCCACCGTGGCCGGGTACATGCGGCTGGCGGATATCGGCTACATCACCCCGCTGCGCGATGGCATGAATCTTGTGGCCAAGGAATTCATCGCAGCCCAGGATCCTGAAAATCCCGGCGTGCTGATCCTCTCGCGCCTTGCCGGGGCGGCAAAGCAGCTTGAGGCCGCCCTGCTGGTCAACCCGCTGGACCATGACGGCATGGCCGATGCGCTGGAACGCGCACTGGCCATGTCGCCCGAGGAACGGCGCGAACGCTGGCAGGCATGCTGGAACAGCATCGCCAACCGCACGGCCCTTGGCTGGGGGCTGTCGTTCCTGAACATCCTTGAAAACGCGAAGCGGCGTTAAGCCCCACACCAGCCTTGCGCACGGGGTGGTTGAGAATACATAAGTGGGCATGGCCTCACCTCCCCTTCTTCTCCTTCAGGATATCACCCTGACCCTTGGCGGCGCGCCGCTGCTCAATGGCGCGGGCTTCGGCGTTGGCCCAGGCGAGCGCGTCTGCCTTGTCGGGCGCAATGGCTGTGGCAAGTCCACCCTGCTGCGCATCGCGGCGGGTGAGATACAGGCCGATGACGGCACCGTTTTTGTCCAGCCCGGCACCACCGTGCGCTACCTGCCGCAGGAACCCGACCTGTCGGGCTTTGGCACCACGCTGGATTACGTCCGCGCGGGCATGGGGCCGGGCGACCCGGAATACCGCGCCGAACTGCTGCTGACCGAACTGGGACTGAACGGCACGGAAGACCCGGCCACCCTGTCGGGCGGGGAAGCGCGGCGCTGCGCGCTGGCCCGCGCCCTTGCGCCCGAACCCGACCTGCTTTTGCTGGACGAACCCACCAACCACCTGGACATGCCGACCATTGAATGGCTGGAGCGTGAACTGCTGTCGCTGTCGTCGGCCATGGTCATCATAAGCCATGACCGCAGGCTGCTGGAAACGCTGTCGCGTTCGGTCGTGTGGCTGGACCGGGGCGTCACCCGCAGGCTGGATCAGGGCTTCGCCCGGTTCGAGACATGGCGCGAGGAAGTGCTGGAGCAGGAAGAGCGCGACAGCCACAAGCTGGACCGCCAGATCGCGCGTGAGGAAGACTGGATGCGTTACGGCGTGACCGCGCGGCGCAAGCGCAATGTCCGCCGCGTGGCTGAACTGGCCGAACTGCGCAATACCCGTCGCACCGCCATAAGGCAGCCCGGCGGCCTGAAGATGGAAGCCCGCGAAAGCGACCTGTCGGGCAAGCTGGTTGCGGTGGCGGAAGATATGTCACGCGCCTATGACCCCGCCCATCCGGTGGTCAGCCATCTGGACCTGCGTGTCCTGCGCGGGGACCGGCTGGGGATCGTGGGGGCCAATGGCGCGGGCAAGAGCACCCTGCTGCGCCTGCTGACAGGACTGGACAGGCCGGATTCCGGCACCATCAATATCGGCAGCGCGCTCAATGTCGTCACACTGGACCAGCAGCGCCGCTCGCTTGATCCCGACACCACGCTGGCGGATACGCTGACGGGCGGCGGCGGGGACATGGTGCAGGTTGGCAATGAGAAACGCCATGTCATCGGCTACATGAAGGACTTCCTGTTCCGCCCCGAACAGGCGCGCACCCCGGTGGGCGTGCTGTCGGGGGGGGAGCGCGGGCGGCTCATGCTGGCCTGCGCGCTGGCGCGGCCGTCCAACCTGCTGGTGCTGGACGAGCCGACCAACGACCTTGACCTTGAAACGCTCGACCTGCTGCAGGACATGCTGGCCAGCTATTCCGGCACGGTGCTGCTGGTCAGCCATGACCGTGACTTCCTCGACCGGGTCGCCTCCTCCATCCTGATGGCGGAAGGCGGCGGAAAGTGGGTGGAATATGCTGGTGGCTACAGCGACATGCTGGCCCAGCGGCAGGACGCCACACTGGCCGCCCGCCCCCGGCAGGACCGTGCGGAAACCACACCGGCCAGAACCGATGTGACCCCGTCCTCCTCCCCCCGGCAGCCCGCGCGCAAGATGTCGTACAAGGACAAGCACGCACTGGAACAGCTACCCAGGCAGATGGCGGCGCTGGAGACGGAAATCGAGCGTCTGCGCGCCATCCTGTCCGACGGGGGCCTGTATGCGCGCGACCCCGCCACCTTTACGGCCGCCACCACGGCGCTGGAAAAGGCGGAAGCCGACCTGACGGCGGCGGAAGAACGGTGGCTGGAACTCGAAATGCTGCGCGAGACGCTTCAGTCTTCCTGAACGGGGGGGATGATCAGGCCGGACGCCTCCATCCGCGCGCGGGTGGCGGCGATCCCCTGTGTCACCGCCAGCGCCGCCGCCAGCGCCCGGCGGCCCGCCACGGCGTCCACCAGCACTTTCGCGCCATCAAGGCACGAAGCGGCAAAGGCGGCATGTTCCGCCGCCAGCGTATCATGGTCGCGCCACGTTACGGATTCGCGCCGGAAACCGCCCGATCCGGGCAGCGGCAGGCCGCGCGTGCGCCCGATCATGGTCAGTTCACGCTTCATGAAATCAGCCGACAGGTAGCCTTCCTGTGAAAAGACGCGCATCCGCCGCTCGGTCTTGAGGGAAATTCGGCTGGCCGCGATGGTGGCGACACAGCCATTTTCAAACCGCACGCGGGCGTTGGCGATGTCCTCGAACGGTGAACTGACCGCCGCCCCCAGCGCATCGACGCTTTCGATCGGGCTGTCCACGATGGACAGCACCAGATCAAGGTCATGGATCATGAGGTCAAGGATCACCGAGACATCCGTCCCGCGCGGCTTGTAGGGCGCAAGGCGCGTGGCCTCGATATAGAGGGGACGGGAAATACGGTCGGTAATGGCCTGATGTTCGGCGGAATAGCGCAGCAGGTGCCCGACCTGCAGCACGACCCCGTGCACCTGCGCCAGATGCGCCAGTTCATCGGCCTGCGCCAGTGTGGCCGCCATGGGCTTTTCCACCAGCACATGCTTCCCCGCCGCCAGTGCGCGCCGGGCCAGGTCGAAATGGTGTTCCGCGGGTGCTGCGACAATAATCGCATCCGAACAGGCCAGCAGGTCGGGATATGACAGGACGGGCACGCCCCCGGCTTCCGCCGCGACCTTGCGCGCGCGCGCGGCATCGAGGTCATGGATGCCGGTCAGGATTTCCCGCGCGGCGGCCTGCACCTTGAGCGCATGGAAGCGGCCGAAGTGGCCCGCCCCCACGATCCCGACACGTAACAACCGCATTCCCGCCTGCGTCATGTCCTGCCCTTCCTGCCTGTTTCGTGTCCGTACCTGTTCCCCGGATTAGCAGGCCGCCACGCAGGCGCACACCCCCGCTGGCCGCACGGGCGGCATGACGGGGCGGGAAAATTGCGGCAAAACGGCAACGGCGGCGGCCCTGCCGGCGTATCAGCGGTTGCATCATCGGGCAGGGACCGGCATGTTCCCGCCACTGATTTTTCGCACACGCGATACACTGACCATGCCGGACAGGGAACCGGCCAGCCGGGCGTAGGGAGCTCTCCATCAAGTCATGATGTATTACAGTCGGCTCAGAATGGCTTCGGTCATTGGCGTATGTCTGATCGGGCTGGCGCTGTGCCTGCCCAATGTCATCCGCCAGCCCGTGGCGTCCCTGCCATGGCGGCAGATCCATCTGGGCCTTGACCTGCGGGGCGGGTCATACCTGCTGCTGCAGGTTGATATGAACAGCGTGACAGCCGACAGGCTGCGCGGGCTGCAGGATGAAACACGCCAGACCCTGCTGAAGAATTCGCTGGGTTACCGCAACCTGACCACCACCGCGCATGGCGTGACATTCACGCCCCGCACGCCGGAAGAAGCGCAGCCCGACCTGAAGGCGCTGCGCGCCATGCCGATGAACGTGCCGGGCGAATTCAGGGTGGAACAGGCCGAAGGTGGCCAGATCGCCATCACCCTGTCGGCCGAGGCCGCGCGCCAGCGCGCCTATGACGCCGTGACCCAGTCAATCGAGATCGTGCGCCGCCGTATCGACGCGACCGGCGCCATCGACCCCGAAATCACCCGTCAGGGCGATGACCGGATCATTGTCGAACTGCCCGGCATCAGTGACCCCGAACGGGTCAAGAACCTGTTGGGCACCACGGCCAAGATGACGTTCCATCTGGTTGCCGATTCCGCCATCGGGTCCGCCGTGCCGCCACCGGGCGTGGAAATGCTGCCCATGACCGACGGGCAGACCAAGCTGCCGGTCTTTTCCCATGTTGATGTGGATGGCGCGGACCTGACCAACGCCAGCGCCTCGATCGACCAGCAGAGCGGCGAATGGGCGGTGAACTTCACCTTCGATTCGACCGGGGCGCAGGAATTTGGCGACGTGACGCGGACCAATGTGGGCAAGCGCTTCGCCATCGTGCTGGATAACAAGGTGATCGAGGCCCCGGTCATCCGCACCGCCATTACCGGCGGCAGCGGGCAGATCACCGGCGGGTTCAGCGCACAGCAGGCCACCGACATGGCGCTGCTGCTGCGCGCGGGCGCGCTGCCCGCACCGCTGAACGTGATCGAGCAGCGTTCCATCGGCCCGTCGCTGGGTGCTGATTCGATCCGCGCGGGCGGCTACAGCCTTGCTGCCGGTTTCGTGCTGGTGATCGCGTTCATGGCGCTGTTCTATGGCCGGTTCGGCTGGTACGCGAACATTGCGCTGCTGGCCAACCTGGTGCTGATGACCGCCATCCTGTCGCTGTTCGAGGCGACGCTGACCCTGCCGGGCATGGCGGGCATGCTGCTGACCCTGGGCATGGCGGTGGATGCGAACATCCTGATCAACGAACGCATCCGCGAGGAAGTGGCCCGTGGCCGCAGCGCGCTGCAGGCCATGCAGGCGGGTTTCGAACGCGCGACCGGCACGATCGTGGACAGTAACGCCACGGCGCTGCTGGCGCATGTCATGCTGTTTGTTTTCGGGACCGGGCCGGTACGCGGCTTCGCGCTGACGATTACGATCGGCATCGTGACCACCCTTTTCACCACCCTTCTCCTATCCAGGATGCTGATGGTGCGCTGGTATGCCCGCACACGTCCCAGCACCCTGCCGGTCTGAGGCGCGCCGAATGATGTTTGATCGTCCCCTTCTCCGGTTCGTGCCGCGTGGCACGAAAATCAACTTCATGCGCGGCCGCTTCATCGGGCTTGCGACATCGGCCGTGCTGTCCATTGCCTCGCTGATCCTGTTCTTCCATCCCGGCCTGACGCTGGGGCTGGATTTCCGTGGTGGTATCGTGGTGGAAGCCCGCACGCAGGGACCGGCGGATTTCAACGCCATCCGCGCCGCCCTTGCCGCCCAGCACGTGACGGCTGCGGGTGTACAGTCCTTTGGCGGCCCGGATGACGTGCTGATCCGCCTTGATACGCCACCCGAAAGCGAACCCGACCATGAGGCCCGCACGCAGGCCATGGTCGATTCCGTGCGTCATGCCATCGGCACCCTGCCCGGCGCACAGGTGCTGCGGGCCGATGCGGTGGGTGCGTCGGTATCGAAGGAACTGTTCCGCAACGGCATGCTGGCGCTCGGCATCAGCCTGCTGATGATCCTGGCCTATATCTGGTTCCGTTTTGAATGGGAGTTCGCGGTCAGCGCGGTGGTGACGCTGGTGCTGGACCTGACCAAGGCCATCGGTTTCCTGGTCATCACGCATTTCGAATTCGATCTGGTGATGGTGGCGGCCATCCTGACCATCCTTGGCTATTCCACCAATGACAAGGTGGTGGTCTATGACCGCGTGCGTGAAAACCTGCGCAAATACCGCACCATGCCGCTGGCGGAACTGATTGACCTGTCGATCAACGAAACACTCAGCCGTACGCTGGGCACGTCATCGACGGTGTTTCTTGCCGCACTCCCGCTGGCGCTGTTCGGTGGGGCCAGCCTGTCGGGGTTTGCGTGGGTGATGCTGTTCGGGATCGTGGTGGGCACGTCATCGTCCATCTTCATTGCCGCACCACTGCTGCTGCTGCTGGGGGAAAAGCGCCTGCGTCGTGACGCACGGCCACCCGTGCGCAACTGAAACCCGGCGCTGGCCACCTGCGCAACGGATATGCGCGGGATCTGCCCGCAGCATAAAGACGTTCCTGGTGAGGCTTTTTTCAAAAAGCTTCACACGACACCGCCTTCCTGAAAAAAGGCGGCACCCAAAAACTTTTATATATTCATACTTTTACTTGTGGGCAGGTGTGGCCGGTTGCGGCGGCACCTGCCCTTTTGCATCAGGACTGGCTGGACCATTCGGCAGGCAACTGCGCGGCGTCCTGCCACCAAGCGTGGACGGATCGGGCTGGTTGGTGCAGGCCACCATCAGTTCCACTGCCTGTTGCCCATTACGGCGCGCCTTGCGCGATGGCTTGGTCAGGGCGGCGAGGATCATGCTCTTGCCGTATTTGAGCGAGGTCGCCATGTCATACACCTGCTGCCCCGACAGGCCGCCGTCCTGCAGGCGACTGACCATGCCCCCTTCGGCCATGAAATAGGACGTGATCAGCAGGTAATCCTGTGCCGGGGCCGACAGGCGGGACATGTCCGCCCTGCCTGACGAATGACAGCCCGCCAGCAGCGCCACTGCCGACAGGGCCAGCAGCCGCCCGCGCATATATCGTGTCATATCAATCATAAGCCAGCCACCTTCACCATACCGGGGGATATTGGGCAGTCCCGTTCCCCGGCACAAGTGCGGTCAGGGATGCGCCAAAAAAAACGGGCACCCATCGGGGTGCCCGTCCTGCGTTCCGGCAGCCTGATATGTGGGATCAGGCCTTGGGCGCGGTCGCAGCCGATTTCTGGGCTGCTTCCGTCTTCAGCACATCAAGGATGTCCTGCAGCAGCACTTCGTTGCGCGGCGGCGCGGGCGGCGTCGCGGGCTTTTCGGCTTCTTTCTTCACCGTCAGGCGGTTGATGGCCTTCACCACCCAGAAAATCACGAAACCGATGATGATGAACTGGATCACCGCATTCAGGAACAGGCCGATATTGATCGTGACCGCGCCAGCCTTCTGCGCATCGGCCAGCGTCGCCATGTGCGGGCCACGCAGGGTGATGAACAGGTTGGTAAAGTCGATACCGCCGATCAGCAGGCCCAGTACCGGCGTGAACACGTCCTTCACCAGGCTGTTCACGATGGCCGTGAACGCAGCACCCACGATCACACCGACCGCAAGGTCAACCACATTGCCGCGCATGAGGAACGCGCGGAATTCTCCCAGCCAACCGGGTACATGAAGATCCTTGACGTGCAGTTCGGGCACGTGATCCGGCAGTTTCGCCATGAATGCCAATCCTTGTTTAATGGAATACGCCCTAGCTCTAGCAACATCCCGACATCATGACGACCATATATTATCATGTGACCCTTCCATTCCCCGGCATGATGCAACCGGGTAACACCACGGCGCGAAGACGGGAGGACGGCCTTTTCTTGCCATCGGGTGTTGATCTTGGCGGCACTTGTCGTCTATACGCCTGCCGATACAACGCCCCCGGTCGGCATCGGTGGGCCCAGCGCGAAAGTGTTTGAAATGAAATCCGGCATCCACCCCGACTACCATGAAATCAATGTCATCATGACCGATGGCACCGAGTACACGACCCGTTCGTGCTACGGCAAGGCTGGCGATACGCTGCGCCTGGACATCGATCCGAAGTCCCACCCGGCATGGACCGGCGTGCAGCGCATGATGGACACCGGGGGCCAAGTCGCCAAGTTCAACAAGAAGTTCGGCGCACTGGGCCAGCGCAAGAAGGGCTGATCCCCCCTTCCTCCCGATCAGGTCTGAAGTCCGTGGCAATGCCCGGTCCCTTGAACAGGGGGCCGGGCATTCCCATGTCTGGAATGCGCGGGATGCCCATAGCGGGTCCATGCGCATCACCCAAAATCGCGGTCAGCTCAACCGAGGGACCGCATGACACCAGACCTTGCTTCATGGAGGTTTCACATGGCTTACGATTTCGCGCCGCTATTTCGCAGCGCCATAGGATTTGACCGTCTGGCCCAACTTGTCGACACGGCGGCACAGAACCCGGTCGGTTCGTCCTATCCCCCTTACAACATCGAAAAACTGTCCGACGCGCAATATACACTGACGATGGCGGTCGCTGGCTTTGGTCCCGATGACATCGAACTGACGGTACAGGACAATACCCTGATCGTGTCAGGTCGTGTCAGCGACGGCACGCAGGACAGGGAAATGCTCTATCGCGGCATCGCCACGCGCGCCTTCGAACGCCGTTTCGTGCTGGCTGACCATGTCGTGGTGGAAAAGGCGGACCTGACCAACGGCCTGCTGCGCATCGCGGTACGCCATATCGTGCCCGAGGCGCTGAAGCCACGCCGCATCCCCATTTCATCAGGCCAGACCATGGCGGGCGATACCGCCCCACGGGCCGAGGCACCCCATCCCGCCACCGATGCCATGGCCGGGACGATCGCGGCAGGCGCCGCCGCCCCTGCCCCACAGCCCGCAAGCCGTGCCGCATAAGTGGGCGATCACAGTCTGTTTGCCGCAGGGGCAGGCCACGAGCCTGCCCCTGTTTTTATTGATGGGAAACATCCGGGACGGGTGGATTGAAGTCTTGACCTTTGCCGCCTGCAACCGTCATATCACTTCCACGAGTGTTTTCTGTTTCTGGCGCGCCAGCAGGTACGCACGGCTTCCGCCTTTTCAGGGGCCGTTTCAAACACCCTTTCAGGTGCCTGCGTGTGGCGCCACACGCTGTAGGACCTGAGAATGACTGCCCTGCCCTTAATGCCCAAGGCGACCGCCGTGTGGCTTATTGAAAAGACGGCGCTGACCTTTACCCAGATTGCCGCGTATTGTGGAATGCATCCCCTTGAAGTCCAGGCCATCGCGGACGGCGAAGTGGCACAGGGAATCCGGGGCTACGACCCGATCGCCCACCACCAGTTGACCCAGGCGGAAATTACACGTTGCGAAAAAGACCCCGAGGAACGCCTCAAGGGACTGCCGCCCGCCAACCCGATCAACCGCCGGTCCAAGGGCGCACGCTATACCCCGGTGGCCAAGCGTAACGACCGTCCGGACGCGATTGCCTTCATCCTGCGCAATTTCCCGCAACTGTCGGAACAGCAGACCAGCAAGCTGCTGGGCACCACCAAGGACACCATCGAAAAGGTGCGCACCAAGCAGCACTGGAACAGCGCCAACATCAAGCCGCGCGACCCGGTCACGCTGGGCCTGTGCAGCCAGACGGACCTGAACGCCATGGTTGCTGCCGCCAATGAACGCCTGGCGCGCGAAGGCCAGGCCGTGCCGCCGCCGCTGGAACTGGATGACGACAACGAACACGGCATCTGACCAACGCCCCGCCGCCCGGACCGCCCGGGCGGCGGGAATGTTGTCAGCCCAGCCGGGCCAGGCGCTCGATCTCTTCCTTCACACGAAGTTTCTCAAGCTTGAGCCGCCGCAGGGCGCCCTCATCGGGCATGGGCCTGCGGTCTTCATCGAAAATGCGGGCGTCAAGCCGCGCATGACGGGTTTTGAGGCTGTTGATACGTGCTTCGTACGACATGGAACCCTCCAGCGTCTTTACTGCAACCCGATCAGGCTAGACCAGACGATGCTGCAATTTCCATGCTAAAATTGCAGCCCCTGGGGATCATGTCCGGCATTTCGCCTTTTGCGGCGGATATGCTTAGGATACGACATGCCCACTTAACAGATGAGCCGCCATGCTGACAGATCGGGATACCCTGCTTCGCAAGCTGCACGAACTGCGCAGCGAACATCGTGACCTTGATACGGTCATAAGCCGCATGGCCCAGCAGGTAACGGACCAGTTGCAGTTGCAACGGCTGAAAAAGCGCAAGCTGCTGCTGAAGGATGAGATCACATGGCTGGAAAGCCGCATGATCCCCGACAGTATCGCCTGATTCCCTGACGAGAGTATTGCAATCGTGAGCCTTTCCCCCCTTCCGTCCCCCGGCACGAAATCCCCGCGCGTCGGGCTGATCATGGGCAGCCAGTCCGACTGGGAAACCATGCGTCACGCCACCGCCGTGCTGGAAGCGCTGGATATCGCGCATGAGGTGCGCATCGTCTCCGCCCACCGCACGCCCGACCGCCTGGCGGAATACGCAAAATCGGCGCAGGGACGTGGCCTGTCGGTGATCATCGCAGGCGCCGGGGGGGCCGCGCACCTGCCGGGCATGTGTGCCGCGTGGACGGCGCTGCCTGTGCTGGGGGTGCCGGTCGAATCGCATGCGCTGAAGGGCATGGACAGCCTGCTTTCGATCGTGCAGATGCCCGGCGGCATTCCCGTGGGCACGCTGGCCATTGGCAAGGCCGGGGCGACCAATGCGGCGCTGCTGGCGGCCTCCATCCTTGCGCTGTCCGACCCTGACCTTGGTGGGCGGCTGGCCGCATGGCGGGCGAAACAGACGGCGGCCGTGGCGCAGGAACCCGTGCGATGACGCCGCTTGCCCCCGGTTCGGTCCTGGGTATTGTCGGCGGCGGACAGCTTGGCCGCATGTCCGCCATTGCCGCCGCCCGCCTTGGCTACCGTGCCCATATCCTGACGACGGAAGCCAACGGTCCGGCCGCACAGGTTGCGCATGCCATTACCCTTGGCCGGTATGATGATCATGACGCCCTGCGCCGCTTTGCCGATGCGGTGGATGTCATCACCTTTGAATTCGAGAATATCAGCGCCGACGGTCTGGACCTGCTGTCCAGCATCCGCCCGGTGCACCCTGCCGGTCGCATCCTGCGCATAAGCCAGGACCGTATCGCCGAAAAGACCTTCATGGCGGAAAACGACATTCCGGTGGCGCCATGGCGAGGCGTGCACGACCGCGCCGATCTGGACCGGGCGGCGGAAGCACTGGGCTATCCCTTCATCCTCAAGACCACGCGCCTTGGTTATGATGGCAAGGGTCAGGCCCGCATCCACGATGCATCGGAACTGGATGCGGCATTCGACAGCCTGCGTCCCCACCCGCTGGTGGCCGAGGGCATGGTGCGCTTCGCCTGTGAGGTCAGCGTGATGGTCGCGCGTAACGCACGCGGCGATACCGTGACCTTCGACGTAACCGAAAACCGCCATCGCAACGGCATTCTGGACATAAGCCTGGCCCCGGCCCGAATCGCACCCGACCTTGCGGCGCAGGCGCGCGACCTTGCCCGCCGCATTGCCACGGCGCTGGACCTGACCGGCCTGCTGGGGGTCGAGATGTTCGTGGACCGCGATGGCAGCCTGCGCGTGAACGAAATCGCGCCCCGCCCCCATAATTCGGGCCACTGGACCATGAATGCCTGCCCCGTGGACCAGTTCGAGATGCATGTGCGCGCCGTGACCGGCCTGCCACTGCCCCCCGCCGGCCGCCACAGCGACGCGGTCATGAAAAACCTGATCGGCCCCGCTGACATGGCCCTGTGGCCTGAAATCATGGTTGCCCCGGGTCTGCTGGCGCATCATTACGGCAAGGCGGAAGCCCGCCCGGGGCGCAAGATGGGACATGTCAACGTGCTGTTTCCCAAGGGTGCGCTACCCGGTGAATTCGGGGTGGAAGCCGCCCTCGGCCCGCTGGCGGACCGCAAGGGCGCTGCGTAACTAGATCAGAAGTCCCGCCGCGCGGAAACTGTGGGTCCGGCCATTGCCCACGATGATGTGGTCATGCACCGTGACCTGCATGAGCTTGCCGATCTGGGCGATGCGCAGGGTCATTTCGATATCGGCGGATGAAGGCTCCGGCTGGCCCGCGGGGTGGTTATGCGCCAGCACCAGCCGCCTGGCCCCCAGTTTCAGCGCGCGGCGCATGATTTCGCGCGGGTAGACCGGGGAATGGTTGACCGTGCCGGTGCCCATCAGTTCATCGGCCAGCAGGTGGAAGTCTTCATCAAGGAACAGCACGCGGAACTGTTCGATCACTTCATGACCCATGCAGGCCTGCAGGTAGGCTTCCAGCCCCGCCTGTCCCGCCAGAATGTCCGTGCGCCGCACGCGGGCACGGTACAGGCGCAGCGCCGCCTCCGTCACGACCGCCAGCAGGGGCGGCAGGACGGTTTCACGTCCCGCCACTTCATCCAGCGCCCCCACATGCGCCGACAGCGCCATCCCCGCTGAACCAAAACGGGCCAGGAAGCTGGCGGCCAGACGGTCCGGTGCGGGATGGGAGGAATCAAGCGTGCGGATCAGGCGCTGCAGGAAGGCATGGTCATCCGCCCGGCTGATACCGCCCCCAAGGGGAAGTGCGGCCGGTTCGGGCGATGTGTGATCGTGCAAACGGTGTTTTCCCAACAATTGCAGGACAAAAGCCGTCCCGATGGTGCATTATGCGCTCAGAACAAGGAGGTTATGAACCTGCATGCCGTTTCATGAAAACCATACCGTACTTTTTGACCTGGACGGAACCATCGTCCGTTCCCGCGATGGCATTGTGGAATCCATTTACGCCGTACTGCGCGACCTTGGTCATGAACCCGACATGTCGATCGACCTGACATGGGTGGTCGGCCCCCCGCTGGAGGAACTGATCGCCCATATCCTCGCGCATTATGGCGATGACCGGGTGCAGGAAGCGATGGCGCTTTACCGCAAGCACTACGAATCGGAAGGCATGCACAAAAGCCCGGTTTTCGACCACATGCGCAACGTGATCGAGACCCTGTCCGCTGAAGGGGTGCGGCTGTTCGTTGCGACATCCAAGCCACGCCATCTTGCGCGCAAGATCCTGCACCTGCGCAATCTCGTGCAGTATTTCGATGGCCTGTCGGGCGCGCGCGCCGATGACAGCGGCGCGGAAAAACCCGAACTGATCGCCGCCGTGCTGCGTGAACACGACATCCGGCGCGAGGACGCGCTGATGATCGGCGACCGGCGTTTTGACATAAGCGGCGCGCATGCCAACCACGTCCGCGCGCTGGGCGTATTGTGGGGATACGGCACGCGGGAGGAACTGACGCAGGCCGGTGCCGATGCGCTGGTCAGCCAGCCGTCCGAACTGCTGGACGCGATCCGCCAGCAGTTTGCCGCGGCCGAAGCCCACCCGCACGGCTGATACGCCCTATCGCGCGATCATCGCCCGCAGGCTTGCATCCGTCCCGCAGCCGCGCACCACGCAGTCATGCACGATCAGGCCCAGCAGGCGGGCGTGGGTTTCCAGCATGCGGCCAAAACGCAGGTTGGCATCCTGCCCGTCCGCTGGCGGCGTGCGCTGGCCGATATCCCTGACCGCAACCAGGGAGACGGCATGCAGTTCCAGCGCGCGCGCCAGCACGGTCCGGCACATATCGGCAGGCGGGGCGGTGGCGACAGCTTCATCGGCCAGCACATGCCGCGCGGAATCAAGATAGAACAGCCGCCACGCGTCAGGATCGCGCGCGGGCAGCCGGTCGCAGTATGCCAGCACCGCCGCCATGTCCGCGAAAACCACCTGGCCCCGCAGGTCGGGATGCGCCAGACGCCGCGCCACCTGTACGGGGCACCCAAGCACCGCCACCCCGCGCGGCCCAAGCCCCGCCGCGCGCAGGGCGGCGGGACCGGCGTCCAGCACGGCCTCAAGATCGCCGAAATGGGCCAGAAGCGCCTTGGCCTGCGGCTTGGTATCGCGCCGGGGCACGGCTGCGAACAGCAGGACCTCCAGCAATTCGTAATCAGCCAGCGAATGCGCGCCTGCCGTGCGGATACGCCTGCGCATGCGTGCCCGGTGGCCACCCGGCCCCGTTCCCCTGAGCGTATTCATGCCATCGCTTCCCCCACCGCATTTCCCCTCGCCATGATTGATAGCATTGGTTACCCGGCGACGGGATTGCTATAGAAGATAATGTCATGGACAGCCTTATCCCCACCGGCCCCGCGCCGGATTACCTGAACCGCCTCAACCCCGAACAGCGGGCCGCGATCGAGACGACGGATGGCCCACTGCTGGTCCTTGCCGGCGCCGGCACCGGAAAGACGCGGGTGCTGACCACGCGGTTCGCGCATATCCTGCTGTCGGGCCGCGCACGGCCCAACCAGATCCTGGCCGTGACCTTTACCAACAAGGCCGCGCGTGAAATGCGCGAACGTGTCAGCGCCCTGCTGGGCGAACCGGCGGAAGGGCTGTGGCTAGGCACGTTCCATGCGCTGTGCGCGCGCATGCTGCGCCGCCATGCGGAATATGTCGGGCTGACCAGCAGCTTCACCATCCTTGACACCGATGACCAGCTGCGCCTGCTCAAGCAGGTGCTTGAACCCTACCGCATCGATACCAAGCGCTGGCCGCCACAGGCGATCATGGGCGTAATCCAGCGGTGGAAGGATCGCGGCCTGGTGCCAGACGCCATCACGGCGGCCGAGGACACGGATTTCGCCAATGGGCGCTGCGCCGAGATCTATACCGATTACCAGCAGCGCCTGAAGCAGCTCAACGCCTGCGACTTTGGCGACCTCATGCTGCACATGACGGAAATCCTGCGCAAACATCCCGATGTGCTGGCGCAGTATCACCGTTTCTTCCGCTACATCCTGGTGGACGAATATCAGGACACCAACACCATCCAGTACCTGTGGCTGCGGCTGCTGGCCCATCGGGACAACCAGCCGTCCAACATCTGCTGCGTCGGCGATGATGACCAGTCGATCTATTCCTGGCGCGGGGCGGAAGTAGAAAACATCCTGCGCTTCGAACGTGATTTCCCCGGCGCGAAGGTCGTGCGGCTGGAACGCAATTACCGTTCCACCCGGCAGATCCTTGGGGCGGCGTCGGGCCTGATCGCGCATAACGAGGAACGTCTGGGCAAGACCCTGCATCCCGGCCGCGAGGATGCGGAAGGCGAGAAGGTGCGCGTGATTTCCGTGCAGGATTCGGATGATGAAGCCCGCATGGTCGGCACCGAGATCGAACGCCTGCGCGCCGATGGCCACCCGATGGCGGAAATCGCCATCCTGGTCCGCGCCGGTTTCCAGACCCGCGCGTTTGAAGAACGGCTGATTACCCTCGGCCTGCCCTACCGCGTGGTGGGCGGCCTGCGTTTTTACGAACGTGCCGAAATCCGCGATGCCATCGCCTACATGCGCGTGGTCAACCAGCCATCGGACGACCTTGCGTTTGAACGCATCATCAACGTGCCCCGCCGGGGCGTGGGCACCACGGGGCTGCAGAAAATGCACATGCATGCCCGCGAACGCCAGATCCCGCTGACCGCGGCCGTGCTGGAAATGCTGGGCGCGGGCGACATCAAGGGCCGGGCGAAGGAACAGCTTGCCGCCCTCATGCGCACGCTGGGCGCCACGCGCGACATGCTGGGGCGCGAGGGACATGTCGTCGCCATCGATCACCTGCTGGAGGACAGCGGGTATATCGACATGTGGAAGGCCGACAAATCCCCCGATGCGCCGGGACGGCTGGAAAACCTGAAGGAACTGGTACGCTCGCTGGCGGATTACGAAAACCTTGGCGGTTTCCTGGAACATGTCGCCCTCGTCATGGATACCGAGGATAAATCGGGCGCGGACAGCATGAGCATCATGACGCTCCATGGCGCCAAGGGGCTGGAATTCGACACCGTGTTCCTGCCGGGATGGGAGGAAGGCGTGTTCCCCTCCCAGCGCACGCTGGATGAAGGCGGCCTGAAAGGGCTGGAGGAAGAACGCCGCCTGGCCTATGTCGGCATTACGCGGGCGCGCAGGCTGGCCATGATCAGCCACGCCGCCAACCGCCGCATATACGGCAACTGGCAGTCCGCCATTCCCAGCCGCTTTGTCGAGGAACTGCCCGCCGAACATATCGAGACGCGCGGCGATACGGCCAACAGCAGGCGCAGCTTCCTCGGCCGCCCCGCCGTGTTCGGCAGCACGCCCTTCCCGCTGGTGGCGTCCCGGCGCGTGCATGACGTAACCCCGTCCACCACCGCCACGTCGGGCATGAAGGTGGGGGTGCGTGTGTTCCACCAGAAATTCGGCTACGGCACGATTACCTCGATCGAGGGAAACCGGCTGGAAGTCGCGTTTGAAAAAGCAGGCCCCAAGCGGGTGATCGATACATTTGTTGAGCAGGTATAGATGAGCCTTTCCCCCCGGCGTCACGCCACAGAACTGGAAACCATATCGGTCACGGTCCCGCCTGATGCGGTCGAAGCCTATGAATCCGCCCTGTCCACCGTCTGCGCCACCATCGGCATTTTCGAAGTCGATGACAGCCAGACCCTGTGGCGCGTGGAAGGCGTCAAGGATACCGGCAGCGGGGAGGACGAACTGCGCGCCGCCCTGATCCTGGCTGGCCTGACCAGTGGCGTGGATGCGGAACTGGAACGCAGCCACACGGAATCCGAAGGCTGGCTGGCCCGCACCTATGAATCCTTTCCCGAACAGCTTGCGGGCAGGCGCTTCGCCATCCGGGGCACGCACCTTGAACGCACCACCCGCCCCCAGCGCATCACCATCACGCTGGATGCGGGCGTCGCCTTCGGGTCGGGGGAACATGGTTCGACCCGTGGCTGCCTGCGCGCGCTGGAAATGGTCGCCTATCGCAAACCCCGGCGCATCCTCGACCTTGGCTGCGGGTCGGGCATCCTGGCCATGGCGGCCGCATCCCTGCTGCACAAACGCGTGCTGGCGACCGATATCGACCCGTGGTCAGTGCGCGTGACGCGGCGCAACGCGGCCATGAACGGGCTGTCCAACCTGGTGGACTGTCACCTGGGCAATGGCTGGTCCACGCCTGCCATCCGCCACCATGCGCCCTATGACCTTGTATTCGCCAACATCCTCGCCCGTCCGCTATGCAGCATGGCGGCCGACCTGGCGCGCAACCTGCTGCCCGGTGGCACGGCCATCCTCGCGGGGCTGCTGAATACACAGGTACGCATGGTGCTGGCAGCACACCGCCGCCACGGGCTGGTGCTGGAACGCCACCTGCGTGAAGGGGACTGGGGCACGCTTATCCTGCGCAAGCCCAATGGCTGATACCGCGTCCCTGCTGATCCGTGACGCGACGGATGCGGACATTCCCGCCATTGTCGAAATCGTCAATCATGCCATCCGCAACAGCACATCCATGTGGGAAACCCACGAAACCACCATCGCCGCCCGGCTGGAGTGGCTGCATTCCAGCCAGGCCAGCGGATTTCCCGTGCTGGTGGCCGAAACCCCCGATGGCCACGTGGCGGGCTACAGCAGCTGGAAGACGTTCCGGCCCTTTTCCGGCTACAGGCACACGGTCGAGCATTCGCTGTACATCGCCCCGGCCTACAAGCGCCGTGGCATTGGCAGCGCCCTGCTGCAGGCCCTGTGTGACCGGGCGAAGACGGAGGAGGTGCATGTCATGATCGCGGGCATTACCTCCACCAACATCGCGTCGCGCAAGCTGCATGAACGCTTCGGCTTCCAGCATGGTGGCCTGCTGCCTGAATGCGGCACGAAATACGGGCGGTGGATGGACCTTCTGTTCCTGTACCGCATCATGTCCGTTTCCTGATCCCCTACGCCGAAGGATATGCCCATGCCTACCGCCCCGACCCGCCCCGACGCGCTGCGCGCCGTGCTGAAACAGATGGGCGTTGACGGATTTATCCTGCCCCGTGGGGATGAACACCTGGGGGAATACGTCGCCCCCTGCGCCGAACGCCTGGCGTGGCTGACCGGGTTTACCGGCAGCGCAGGGCTGGCGGCGGTGCTGCCTGACATCGCCGCCGTCTTTTCCGATGGCCGCTACATCACCCAGATGGACCAGCAGGTGGACGGGAAGGCATGGGAGCGGCTGCATATCCGTGATGTCCCCCCCGCCACATGGCTGGCGCGGCATGGGGCCACCTGCCGGATCGGTTACGACCCGCGCCTGATCAGCGAAAGCGCGCTGCGTCCGTTCAGTGACGCGGGGCTGGAACTTGTCGCCCTGCCCGCCAACCCGGTTGACCGGATCTGGGCCGATCGTCCCGTCGCCCCCTGCACGCCGTGTGTCCCGCAGCCCGAGGAATGGGCCGGACAGTCCAGTCAGGACAAGCGCGCGGCCATTGCGGAGGGCTTGCGCGATGCAGGCGATGCTGCGCTGGTGCTGAGCGACCCGGCATCAATCGCATGGCTGCTGAACATCCGTGGCCGCGACGTGCCGTACACGCCGCTCAGCCTGTCCTTCGCCATCGTGCATGAGACCGGGCGCGTCACGTTGCTGATCGACCCGGCCAAGGTTGCCGACACGACGCGGCAATGGCTGGGGGACGATGTCACGATCGCGCCGCCCGCCGCGCTGGAGAAAAACCTGCGCGCCCTGTCCGGCGCGCGCGTGCAGGTGGACCCGGCCAGCAACGCCGTATGGTTCATCCAGACGCTGGAGGACGCGGGGGCCACGGTCATCCGCAGGGGCGATCCCTGCCAGTTGCCCAAGGCGATCAAGAACCGGACGGAACAGGAAGGCAGCCGCCGCGCCCACCTGCTGGACGGGATCGCCATCTGCCGTTTCCTGCACTGGCTGGATGAAAACGCAACAGACACGGCGGAACTGGCAGCGGCGGAGCAGCTTGACCGCTTCCGCGCCGCCAGCCCCGATTACCGGGAGGAAAGCTTCCCCGCCATTTCCGGTTCCGGCCCCAACGGTGCGATCATCCATTACCGCGTAACGCCCGGGACCGACCGCAGGCTACAGCCGAACGAGGTCTATCTGATCGACAGTGGCGGACAGTACCCCTTTGGCACCACCGACATCACCCGCACGGTCTGGACCGGACCGGACGCGCCGGGGGCGGATGTGCGCGACGCCTTCACCCGCGTGCTGCGCGGGCATATCGCGCTGGCCCGTGCGCATTTCCCGCGTGGCGTAACCGGCCACGCGCTCGATGCCCTTGCCCGCCATGCGCTGTGGGAAGGGGGACTGGACTATGACCATGGCACCGGCCACGGCATTGGCAGCTACCTGTCGGTGCATGAGGGGCCGGCGACCATTTCCCCTGTTTTTCGCCCTGTAAAACTGCATGCGGGCATGATCCTGTCGAATGAACCGGGCTATTACCGCCCTGGCGCATTCGGCATCCGTCTGGAAAACCTGCATCTGGTCCAGCCATCCCCCACGGCGGAGGCGGGGCGTGATTTTCTGGAATTCGAGGTCCTGACCCTGGCCCCGTTCGACCGGCGGCTGATTGACGTGGCCAACCTGCAGGAAAATGAAATTGCCTGGCTGGATGCCTATCATGCACGGGTTTTTGAAAGGGTCGCCCCACATCTGGGAAGTCAGGAACGCACATGGCTTGGCGTTGCATGCGCACCGCTGAACGCCGGATAATGTGACTGCAAAACCACGGTCATCGTCCGGTGGCCCGATTGTCACACGGGGCTGGGGGGCCTAGGACTTTTAACCAGTTCCGACGGGGCACCCGGCAACGAACCGGGTCCGCCAAGCCGGTGCGCATGCTGAAACGCTTTTCAGTAGCAAGCACAAAGGGAGACGTTCGAGAATGTCTACAGAAAAAACAATTCCCGCCACCCTGATTCCGGGTGACGGAATCGGGCCTGAAATCGTCCAGTCCGTGACCGAGATCCTTGATGCGGTTGGCGCCCCTTTCAAATGGGAAAAGGCACTTGGCGGTGTCGCGGCACTTGACGCCACCGGCAGCCCGCTGCCCAAGGAAACGATCGAAAGCATCCGCCGCACCGGCCTTGCGCTGAAAGGCCCGCTGACGACCCCCGTCGGTGGTGGCTTCAAGTCCATCAACGTGACACTGCGTCAGGAGTTCGGCCTGTTCGCGAATGTCCGTCCGACCAAGACGATCGTGCCCGGTGGCCGTTTCGAGAACATCAACCTCGTCATCTTCCGCGAAAACCTCGAAGGGTATTACGCGGCGATGGAAAACTACATTCCATACGGTGATGACCCGCACGCCATCGCCACCAGCGCGGGTTACACCACGCGCAGGGAATGCAACCGCATCGTCCGCTATGCCTTTGAATACGCGGTCAAGAACAACCGCAAGCGTGTCACCCTGGTACACAAGGCCAACATCCTGAAGCTGCTGACGGGCCTGTTCCTTGAAGAAGGCCGCAAGGTCGCCAAGGAATATGAAGGCCGCGTGGAAGTGAACGAGCGGATTGTCGACGCCTGCGCCATGCAGCTTGTGACCGATCCGTGGCAGTATGACTGCATCGTCACCACCAACCTGTTTGGTGACATCCTGTCCGACCTGACCGCCGGTCTGGTTGGCGGGCTTGGCCTGGCGCCGGGTGCGAACATTGGCGAAAAGGCCGCCGTGTTCGAAGCCGTCCATGGTTCGGCACCGGATATCGCGGGCCAGAACAAGGCCAACCCGACCTCGCTGCTGCTGGCTGCCAACATGATGCTGGCGCATGTGGGCCGTCAGGATCTGGCCACCCGCATCGACAAGGCCATCGAAAAGGTCATCACCTCGGGCGCCGTGCGCACGGGCGACCTGGGTGGCAAGGCCACCACGACCGAACTGACCGCCGCCCTGAAGCAGGCGCTGGTCTGATACGGTTTTTCCCTGCTGCAGCCAGCCTGTCGCGGGATACGGAAAAGGGCCGTGGCGTTACATGCGCCACGGCCCTTTTTGTTTTCAAATAGTTCCCCTGACCCGCTCAGCTACCGCGATAGGTCGAAAACCCGTAGGGCGAGACCAGAAGCGGCACGTGGTAATGTCCCCCCTTCTCCCCCTTTGCCACCTGCGCCATGCCAAAAGCGATGGGCACGACATCAAGGAATGGCGGGTCCGACAACGCGACATCCCGGTTGCGGAAATAGTCCGCCACACTGAATTCCAGCCGGTAGGCACCGGCCTGCATGTCCCCGGTCTGCTGGCCCAAGTCCGGGCAACGGCCATCCGCATTGGTCACGCCGCGGAACAGGCAGTCCTGCCCCGCCCACAGGCTGATCGCCATGCCAGCGGCGGGCTTGCCTGAAACAAGGTCGAGGACGTGGGTGGAAAGGGTGCTCATGGTTCCTGCTCCAGCCGCGTCAGCACATCCGCCAGACGCAACGCGGCAATCTTGTTGATTTCACGCAGGGCGGCCTGCTGTTCCGCTTCGGGCGTGTTGTCCAGCCGTGTGCGCATCCCGTTCAGGATACCTTCCTTGTCCGACCGACGCACACAGATGATGAACGGGATGCCGAATTTGGCGGCATAGGCGTCATTCAGGGTGCGGAAGGTCGTGAACTCCTCCGGCGTCAGGCGGTCCAGCCCGGCGGACGCCTGTTCGGACGCGGAAGCAGAGGTCAGCGTCGGGTCCACGCCCATGCGCTGCGCCAGTTCGGGATGGGCGCGGATCAGCGCCATCTTTTCCGCCTGCGTCGCCCGGTCCAGTTCATGGCGCATGGCCGCCAGCATGGCGTCCATGTCCGCAAAGGGGCCATGGGCGCGGGCGCGCTGGGCAATCCATGGGGAATGTTCGTATATCGGCCCGAACAGTTCCACAAACCTGACAGCGGAAGCGCCATTGACGCGGTCCATCACGTTTTTCATGCCGGGTGCGTTTCCAGCCAGTGCCGGGCGATATCCAGCCGGGTCACGACCCAGACCTTTTCCCGCGTGGCAATGTAATCAAGGAAACGCGCCACGGCCCGCGCACGCCCCGGACGGCCCGCCACACGGCAGTGCAGGCCCACCGACATCATGCGCGGCCTGTCCGCCCCTTCCTCATACAGTTCGTCAAAGGTATCGCGCAGGTAGGTGAAGAACTGCTCACCTTCGGTAAAGCCATTGATCGCCACGAAACGCATGTCGTTGACATCCAGCGTATAGGGTACGATCAACTGCGCACGACCATGGCTGCGATCATAATACGGCAGGTCATCGGCATAGGAATCCGCGTCATAGACAAAGCCGCCTTCTTCCGCGATCAGCCGGGCGGTATTGGGACTGGTGCGCCCCTGATACCACCCCAGCGGCCGTGATCCGGTCAGCTTCGTATGCAGCGCGATGCATTCCTGGATATGCGCGCGCTCCACCGCTTCGGGCACGTGCTGGTAATCAATCCAGCGCAGCCCGTGGGATGCGATTTCCCAGCCTGCTTCCTTCATCGCCGCGACGGCTGCGGGGTTGCGTGCCATGGCGGCCGCCACGCCAAATACCGTAAGCGGCTGCTTACGCTGGGTAAAAATGCGATGCAGCCGCCAGAACCCGGCGCGCGACCCGTATTCATACAGGCTTTCCATCGCGATCGCGCGCGCGCCGGTAATCGACTGCGCCCCGATCATTTCCGACAGGAAGGCTTCCGACCCGCGATCACCATGCAGGACCGAATTCTCGGCCCCCTCCTCGTAATTGATGACGAACTGCACCGCGATCCGTGCTCCGCCCGGCCATTTCGCATCCGGCGGGTTACCGCCATAGCCGACCAGATCACGGGGATAGACACCTGTTCCAGACATTACGCCGTATCCCCGTTCTTATGCGTCATAGGCCGCAAGGGCGGCATCAACGCCACGGCCCGCGGCAAAGCCGTGGCCTTCGTGGCGCAGGACGGTTTCCAGCGCGCCGATGGTCAGCAGCACCTTGTGCTTTTCGGCGTTGTAGCCCATCGCCCCGATGCGCCAGATCCTGCCCTGCAGCGGACCGAAGGCGGAACCGATCTCGATCTCGAAATCCTCGCGCATGCGGGCGCGCACCTTTTCGCCATCCACGCCCTTGGGAATGTACACGCCGGTCACGTTGGTCATGCGGTATTCGTCGCCACCAAACAGTTCCAGCCCGATGGCGCGCAGCCCGGCACAGACCGCGCGCGATGCACGGGCATGGCGGGCGAAGCGGGCCTGCAATCCTTCCTCCAGCACCACGCGGGCGGCTTCGCGTGCGCCATACAGCATGGTTGTCGCCTCGGTATGGTGGTTCAGGCGCTTTTCGGACCAGTAATCCATAACCATGGCCAGATCGAAATAATTGGACGGAATGCGCGCCCGCGTGCCATCGCGCGTGTCGCTGCCACGGATTCCGGCCTCGACATGGCGGCGGGCGAAGATGTGTTCCGCCGCGCGGTCGGAAATGGTGATGGGGGCCGAACCCGGCGGCCCGCCCATGCATTTCTGCAGCCCGCCACTGACCACGTCCACGCCCCAGCGGTCGGTCGCGACCTCCATCCCGCCCAGCGTCGCGGTGGTGTCAACATAGGACAGCACGTCATACTTGCGGCACAGCGCGCCCACCCCGTCCAGCGGCTGGGCAATGGTCGTGGAGGTATCGCCATGGATGCACGCCAGCACATGCGGGCGGTGGGTGACGATCGCGTCCTCGATCTGCTCCAGCGTGGCAACCTCACCCCACGGAATGTCCAGCGTCACGATTTCGGCGCCAATGCGCTGCGCGATTTCGGACAAAAGCAGCCCGAACCGGCCCGCGCGCACGATCAGCAGCTTCATCCCCGGTTCAACCAGCGAGACCAGCGATGCCTCGATCCCCGCGCGCGCCGTGCCATCAACCAGAAAGGTCCAGCGGTTGTTGGTCATGAACACCTGACGGTACAGGTCCATCGTCTGGTTCATGTATTCGGTCATTTCCGGGTCGAACTGCCCCAGCATGTCGGCCGCCATGGCCCGCAGCACGCGCGGGTGTGCATTGACCGGTCCCGGCCCCATCAGCAGCCGGGCGGGAGGATTGATCTGGCCGAAAAAGGTCTGGGTCATCCGAAGTGTCTTTCAAAAAGTCCGATAAAGGTAATCATCGCGCGCAGGGCGGCATCCGTATCGGCATCTGTTACGGATTCCGCCGGATTGTGGCTGATCCCGCCCGCGCACCGGATGAACAGCATGGAAACCGGGGCCAGATGCGCCATGATCATGGCGTCATGTCCCGCCCCGCTGACCAGCACGGGGGCCGGGGCATGGGTCACGTCGCGCACCGCCTGTTCCATAAGGTCCGTCAGCACCGGATCACAGGGCGTGGCGTCAAGATCCTGCTGCAGCGCCACATCCATTTCCAGCCCGCGCCGGGCCGCGACATCACGGGCCATGTCCAGGATTTCACGCGCCGCACGGTCGCGCGTGGCATTTGTCCCCGCACGGACATCAATGGTGAACACCACATCGCCCGGCACGACATTGGCTGCACCCGGTATGACATCCAGCGACCCGACGGTCGCCACCAGTCCGTCCGTGCCCGCGCGGCCCACGCGTTCGGCGGCAAGGATGATTTCCGCAGCCCCCGCCAGCGCATCGCGCCGCAGCTTCATGGCCACGGTGCCCGCATGGCCCGCCATGCCACGCAGTGTCACGCGGTAACGGTGCTGGGCCGCAATGGCGCTGACCACGCCAAGGGCGCGGCCTTCGGCTTCCAGCGCCGGCCCCTGTTCGATATGCGCCTCGACATAGGCCACGATCGGATCGCCCTTGCGCGACGCGGTATGCATGCGTCCCACATCCAGTCCGAAACCTTCCAGCGCGCTGGCCAGCGTCGCGGTCTCGGCCCAGTCACGCATGGCGGGATCCGGTGTTTCCAGCACGCCCGCCACGGCATGGGAGGTCAGCATGCCGGACGGAAAGCGCGATCCTTCCTCATCACCAAACCCCACGACTTCCAGTGCGAAGGGAAAGCGTTTTCCCGATCGGGCGAAATGGGCCATGGTTTCAATGCCAAGGACTACCCCCAGCATCCCGTCAAAGAACCCGCCATCACGCACGCTGTCGATATGCGATCCCAGCAGCACCACCGGGGCGTCAGGCGCAAGCCCTTCGTACCGGCCAATCAGGTTGCCCGCCGCGTCCATGCGCGTGGTCATGCCCGCATCATGCATCCATTGCGCCAGCCGGTCACAGGCGGCGCGGTAGGACGGGCCGAGATAGGGGCGGAACAGCCCGCCTTCCATTTCCGAATACGGTGCGCGTCCCAGTTCGGTGCAGCGCGCGACCGCACGCGCGCCAGATGGGTGATCCATGCTGCCTGCCTGCGTTACCATGCCGCGACGCACCCGTCGCTGCGGGGGTCAGTCGCCCCTTCCAGCAGGCCGGAAGCATGACGCACCAGCGCACCTGCATGACCCATCTTGGAAGAAAACGGCGCGACGCGTTCCATCTGGTGACCCGCAGCCTGCATCCGGGCGATCACTTCGGGATCAAAGCGGTCTTCGTATTTCAGGCTGACACTGCTTTCACCCCATGTCCGCCCCAGCAGCCAGCGCGGCGCGGTCACCGCTTCCTGCAGTTCCATGCTGTAGCGCGCGTAACGGGTGAAGATGGCGGCCTGTGTCTGTGGCTGCCCCTCGCCCCCCATGGTGCCATAGACCATGGTGCGCCCGTCATCGAAACGGGCACCGGCGGGGTTGAGCGTGTGGAACGGCTTGCGACCGGGGCGCAGGCCATTCCACCCCTGCGGGTCAAGGCCGAAGCTGGTGCCACGGTTCTGCCAGACCACGCCGGTGCGCGGCAGCACGATGCCCGATCCGTATTCGAAATACAGGCTCTGGATCATGCTGACGGCCAGACCGTCGGAATCAACCACGCCCAGCCAGACCGTATCGCCCGCCTGTGACGGCCACGGCCATGGGGCCGCCCGGTTGGGATCGATGCTGGCAGCCATGCGATCCAGCGCCTTGCGGTCATCAAGAATGTCCTGCGCCTGAACCGTCATGTAGGCGGGATCGCCCACATGGGTGTCGCGATAACGGAAGGCCTGTTTTGTCGCCTCGACCAGCCCGTGCAGGTAATCGAAATCATCCGCCTTCGCCGCCTTCAGCCGGTCGAACAGCGCAAGGATCAGCAGGGACGCTACGCCCTGCGTCGGGGGGGCCATGTTATACAGGTCCGCCCCGTTGATGCGGGCATGCAGGGCTGGCTGATGGGTGGCCCTGTGCGCCTGCAGGTCCGCAAGGGTCAGCGGGCTGCCAAGGTCATGCAGGTCGGCAGCCAGTTCACGCGCGACATTGCCGCGATAAAAGCTCGACAGGCCTTCATCCGCCAGTTGCCGCAATGTGTTGGCAAGACGCGGATTGTGCAGGATATCGCCGGGCTGCGGCAGCCTGCCGCCGGGCATGAACAGTTCCGCGAAACCGGGGACATCTTTCAGTTCATCGGCTTTTTCAGCCGTGATTCCGGCTGCGCTGTCGGTAACGGGCGCGCCCTGCTCGGCATAGAACATCGCGTCACGCAATACGCGGCCCAGCGGCAGGGCGGGTGCCATTGCGTGGCTCCATGACAGCGCAAGATCCCATCCCGAGATGGTACCCGCCACGGTATTGGCCGCCAGCGGGCCGCGCCACGGAATCGTATCCAGCCCCGCCGCATGGTAGAAACCGGCATCGGCCTTCTGCGCCGCCGCCCCACAGGCATCGATGGTTTCCACCCGTCCATCAGGCCACATGGTCAGCCAGAACGCATCACCACCGATACCGGTCATGTGCGGATAGACCACGGCCAGCGCGGCTGCCGTCGCGACTGCGGCCTCCAGCGCGGTGCCACCGGCCTTGAGCACGTCAAGACCGGCCTGACTGGCCAGATGGTGGGGGGATGTGACCATCCCCCGGCATGAACGCGGCGTGTTCAGCATCAACTGTCCTTCCGTGCGTATCCCGCATCAAGCGGGCGACAGGCGGCAAGTCCCGCGCGCTGCAGTTCGGCTGCCACGGCAAACAGCTTCGCCTCCCCGCCCGGCGCGCCAATAAGCTGGATGCCCAGCGGCAAGCCGTCCACCGACAGCGGGGCCGCCAGCACCGGCAGGCCCGCAAGGCTGATCGGCTGCGTGAAGATGCCAAGATTGGCGCGGGCGGAAACCGTCCGGCCGTCCACCACGATGGAAGGCTGGTCGATACGCGGTGCAACGCCCACCGTGGTGGGGGCGACCAGCACATCCGCATGGGCAAGGGCGGCGTGCACATGTTCACGGAACCAGCGACGGAAACGCTGCGCCTGCACGAATGTTGCGGCTGGCAGCATGGCCCCGGCCATAAGCCGCCCGCGTGTCGCGGGATCATACTGCATGGACCGCCGCCGCAGGCGCGCAAGGTGCAGGTTGCCCCCCTCCGCCGCACTGATCAGGAAGGCGGATGCCCGCGCACGCGCGACTTCCGGCAGTTCGATCACCTGGTCCCGGCCCAGATGCGCCATGACGGCGTCAATACCTGTCGTCAGTTCCGTGCTGATATTATTTGCAAACCAGCCACCAAGGCGGGCCACGCGCACATCACCCACATCGGGTTCGCCCACCGGCGCGCCACCGGCCATGATGGTGTAGACGGCCCGCAGGTCTTCCACCGTGTCCGCCATGGGACCAACCACATCCAGACTGGCCACGAACGGATAGACACCGCCCAGCGGCATCTGCCCATAGGTCGGCTTCAGCCCCCATACCCCGCACAGCGAGGACGGGATGCGGATGGACCCGTTGGTGTCCGACCCCAGCGTGAATGGCAGCAGGCCAGCCGCCACCGACGCCGCCGACCCGCCTGATGACCCACCGGCCAGACGCGCGGTATCATGCGGGTTGCGGGTCGTGCCGGTATGGGCGTTTTCAGTGGAAAAACCGTAGGCGAATTCATCCATGTTCAGGGTCGCGACCGGCACGGCGCCCGCGGCCCGCAGGCGTTCGACGACAACCGCGTCACGCGTGGCGGGCAGGTTGTCGCGCAGCACGATGGACCCTGCCGTGGTGACTTCGCCCCGGACGTCAAACAGGTCCTTCACCCCGAAGGGCACGCCCGCCAGCGGGCCGGGATCGCGGCCCGCGGCAATGGTTTTGTCCACTTCCTCCGCCTGCGCCACGGCGGCCGGACCAAGGATGCGGGTGACACTGTTGAAGCGGGTGTCACGGGCTTCGATATCCGCAATCACGTCCGTCACGACCGATACGGCGCTGCGACGGCCCGCGCGCACATCCGCCGCAATGGCAAGGGCTGCCCCCGCCTTGTGCCCATGAACGGTCATGGCACGTACTCATAGGCAGGTTCACAGTCATCCGGCAGCGCAAAGCTGCCGACCAGATCGGCATAACCGTGCAGCAGGGCTGTATTCGCCACCACGTCGGGCATGCAGGCGGCCGGTATGGACAGGCCGATAATCCGCGCCATGTCGGCCACGGGGGGAACCTTGCGGTCATCATGCCCCCCCGCGCCGGAAAGACCCGGCGACGGGGGGGAAAGGCGTGCTGCGCTGCTCATCTACTCAACTCTCTCCCGGATGGATCAATCTACCCGGGGCGCATCATGCAACAGGAGGATCGAGACTGACCAGTTCCGGCACGTCATAGGCCAGCAGACTTTCAAGGTGTTGCCTGCCATCAGCCACATACAGGTCACGCCCCAGCCCGCGGGCCAGGCGTTCCACGCCAAAGCGCATGCCGCTGATCGACGCCCCCGACAGTCCCATGCTGGGCGTTGCCGAAAACGTGAAGTTGTGGATGTTCGCCAGCATGGGCGCCAGCGCGTCATCCGCCCGGCGCGGCAGGAACTGGTAGTTTTCACCCAGATAGGGATAGCTTTCCAGCACGGCACTTTCCGCCCCCACGGGCGCGGTATAGCGATCGCCCCACAGGGCGACAGAAGATGCAAAGGATTTTGTTTCCGGCCGGCGTGACAGGTCGGTCGTGAACCCGGTGCCGATGATCACGAAATCGAAGCGCATTTCACCCGTGGGCGAATCGACCACGATCTCGTCCCCATCCATGCGCGCGCCCGTCCACGGGCATCCGGTGCGGAAGGAGAAGTTTTCATGGCGGCGGCAGCGCCAGAACGTATCCTGCGGCGGCGGCTGGTTGAGTTCGAATATCCGGCGCATGAAACCCCAGCGCAGGTCATCGGACAGGGCGGGGTAGTAGGCGAGGAAGCCGGTGTTCTCCATCCACCGGTAGGGGTTGATGGAGGGGATTTCCTTGCGCCGCAGGCACAGCGTGACACTGCCCGCGCCTTCTTCCAGCGCCGTGGCCGCGTTGTCGAACGCGGACGCCCCGGCCCCCAGCACGCCAATGCGCTTGCCCTTCAGCGCCGCGAAGTCGATGTTTTCCGACGTATGGGCATACCGCGCGCGCGGCAGGCCATCACGGATGAAGTCGGGCACATGCCACGAACCGCAGCCTTCAATCCCGGTGGCCAGCACCAGCTTGCGGGCATAATGCACATGGGTAGAGCCATCGGGGCGGCGGAAGGTCAGGCGCAGCAGGCCGTCTTCCCATGTAACACCCTGGAAATCATGGTCATTGGCAACCGGCAGCTTCAGGATGTCACGGTACCAGTCCAGATAGTCCTGCCACTGCCCGCGCGGGATCTTGTCCAGCTTTTCCCATGCCTCGGCCCCATGCTGGGCTTCATACCATGAACGCGGCGTAAGCGAGGGCACGCCCAGGTCGGGGCCGGTCACGTATTTGGGCGTGCGCAGCGTGATCATGCGCGCGAATGTCACCCACGGGCCTTCGCCGCCCTTCGCCGCACGATCGAAAATCCGGACATTGGTGATGTTGTTGCGCTTGAGCGCAAAGGCCGTAGCAAGACCACCCTGCCCCGCCCCGATAATGGCCACGTCCAGCACGCGCTGGCCGTCACGTTCCATGGGGGGAACCCATTCCTTGCGGGGATAGCGGATGATTTCCAGATCCCGGCGCACCGCCGCATCCAGTGCTGCAAGCCCGCTGTCCATCCGGGCATTCGGCGGCGTTGTGGTGTCCATCTGCGGGTTCCCATCATGTTTTACTGTTTGTCGATGCAGCCCGCATGGCGTCCCCCGACGCCATGCGGATAGTCCCCAACCGCACCATGATGGGTAAATCTAATCAGCCCGCTACCTGTTTCGTCTAGTATAATGATCTGACCGTTCCGTTGCCCAAAACGCAACACGGGGTCAGACCACCCGTTCGTCGCTGACCCCCTGCACGCGACGCAGTTCCAGGCGCAGTTCCTCGATCACCGTTTCCAGCAGGGGCGGCAGCCAGCGGGATTCGCGCACATAGGCCCCCAGGTCCGTCACCGCGCGCGTGTCACGCAGCGGCACATGGCGCAGGCTGTCCTGTCCCGGCTGCACGCCCACCGCCAGCGGTGACTGGAACGCCAGCCCCGCCCCCGCCTGCACCATGCGGTTGGTCAGTTCGATCGATCCGGTCTGCAGCACCACGTTCAGCCTGTCCTGCCACGGACGCAGCATGGGTTCCATGACACGGTACAGCGACAGCGTGCGCGTGGGCAGGATCAGGCGATAGGCGATGCATTCCTCCACCGTGACAGTGCGCAGATGCGCCAGCGGATGATCCGCGCGCACCACGGCCCCCACCGGGAAATGCCCGACCGCCACGCGCCGCAGTTCGGGATACAGCGCCAGCGAAAATGCAATGCCCAGATCCACCCGCCCGTCCTGCAGGGCTGATACGATGGTCTTGGGCGCGCCGACCTCCACATGCAGTTCCACGGACGGATAGGCGGAAATGATGCGTTCCAGCAGGGCGGGCAGCAACTGCCCCGCGATCCCTTCCACCGCCATGATGCGCAGCCGCCCGTCATGCCGGCCGGACAGGGCGTTGATCTGTTCTTCCGTGCGGGCGGCATCCTGCATCACGGTCACGATATGACGGGCCATGATCGTGCCCACTTCCGTCAGCACCATGCCATCGGGCAGGCGGTCGAACAGGGGGGCGCCGATTTCGGCTTCCATCTGCGCAAGCTGGCGGGTCAGGGCGGATGGCGTGACATTCAGCCTGCGCGCGGCCTCGCGGATCGACCGGCATTCCCGCACGGCATTGAAATAGGAAATGCCCCGCGCATGCAGCCGCATCATGCGGGGGGTACGGGAAAGCGGATCATTCATGGGCTGGTGTCATCCCCGTTTGCATGACCGCCTGCCTGCGCCGGATGCAGGAAGCGGGTGACGATTTCCGCCGCGACCAGTGCGGCAATGACGGCAGGCCGTTTGTCGCGTATGTCACGCCCCCCGATCGGGCAGACCATGGCGGCAATCCGGTCCTCGGGCAGGCCAATCCGACGGAAGCCTGCCTCGAACCGGCGGCGTTTCGTGTGCGAGCCTATCAGCCCGACATAGCGAAAATCACCCCGTTCGAGGAGGGATGCAACAATAAGGCTGTCCAGCGCGTGGCTCTGTGTCAGCACCAGCGCACCGGAACCCGGCGGGGCCTGGGCCACAAGCGGCTCCCATGCACCATCATCATGCACCGTAACACCCGGGGGAACGGAGGGGCCGAATTCATGGGGCCGCGAATCGCACCATGCCAGCCGCAGCGGCAGCGGGGCCAGCACATGCGCCAGCGCGCGGCCCACATGCCCCGCGCCAAACAGCAGCAGCAGCGGCTGCGTGCGGCGCAGGTGTTCAAGCCGTGCCATGATGCCATCCAGCCCCGACGGATCCGGCACATCAAGGGTCAACTGCACCTCGCCACCGCAGCACTGCCCCGAACTGCCGCCAAGGCTTATGCGCTGCACCAGCATCCGCCCCCCCGCATCCAGCAGCCTGCGCGCCTGATGGATCGCGTTCCATTCCAGATCGCCGCCACCGATCGTGCCGGACTGTTCGGTGGGCGTGACCAGCATGAAGGTCCCGGCCTCACGCGGGGTGGACCCGCGCGCTTCCGATACACTGATCCGGGCGACCGGCTGGCCTGACAGCCGCCAGCGCACCAGATCCGCGCGCATTTCCATGCTCATGGCACTCAGGCGGGCGGGTTGCCGTGCCGCATGCGTTCGGCCACGCGCAGGATCATTTCCGGCGTGGCGGGCGCGTCCAGACGGGGACATGTGCGATAGCCATCCAGGCTGGCCAGCGCATCGGACACCGCCTGCAGCACCGACACACCATGGACGAAGGGCGGTTCCCCCACCGCCTTGGAACGGAAGATGGTGTATTCGCGGTTGGGCGCGTTTTCCAGCAGTTCGACATTGAACACCCGCGGGCGGTCGGAACAGGCCGGGATCTTGTACGTGCTGGGCGCATGCGTGCGCAGGCGGCCCGCCTTGTCCCAGACCAGTTCCTCACACGTCAGCCACCCGGCGCCCTGCACGAATCCCCCTTCGATCTGGCCGATATCCAGCGCGGGGTTCAGGGACTGCCCCGCGTCATGCAGGATATCCACGCGGTCGATCTTCATCTCACCCGTCAGCAGGTCGATCACCACCTCCGAACAGGCCGCGCCATAGGCGAAGTAATAGAACGGACGGCCCTGCCCGGTATCGCCATTCCATGAAATCTTCGGCGTCTTGTAAAACCCGTTGGCGGACATGGACACGCGCGCGAAATAGGCCTGCCGCGTCAGGTGCGCAAACGCGATGACCCTGTGCCCCACATGCACGCCATCGGGGGCGAAGCGGACTTCGTCCTCGCCCACGTTCCAGTGGGCGGCCGCGAATTCCACCAGCCTGCGCTTGATGCGGCGCACCGCGTCCAGAACAGCCATGCCATTAAGGTCCGCGCCCGAGGACGCCGCCGTGGCCGACGTATTGGGTACCTTGCCGGTCGTAGTAGCGGTAATGCGTACCTGATCCGTGCCCAGGCCCAGTTCACGCATGGCGACCTGCACCATCTTGGTATGCAGGCCCTGCCCCATTTCCGTGCCGCCGTGGTTCACCTGCACCGACCCGTCGGTATAGACATGAACCAGCGCACCGGCCTGGTTGTAATGGGTGGCGGTAAAGGAAATGCCGAATTTGACCGGCGTGATCGCGATGCCGCGCCGCAGGTAGGGGCTGTCGGCATTGAATGCGCGGCAGGCCTGGCGCCGTTTTACGTAATGGCAGCGCCGCGCCAGTTCGGGCAGCAGTTCGGCGGTGATCGAGTCCTCGACCACCATGTTGTAGGGCGTGACGTTGCGATCATGCGTGCCATAGGCGTTGCGCTGGCGGACCTCCAGCGGGTCAAGACCGGTGGCAAAGGCGATTTCCTCGATCACGCGTTCCGCCGCGACAACGCCCTGCGGGCCGCCAAAACCGCGATAGGCGGTGTTGGACTGCGTATTGGTGCGCAGTGGCTCGGAACGCAGGCGCACGTCGGGATAGAAATAGGCATTATCGGCATGGAACAGTGCGCGGTCGATCACGGGGCCGGACAGGTCGGCCGACCACCCGCACCGCGCCGCCAGCACCATGTCCACGGCAACGATCCGGCCCTCGTCGGTAAAGCCGACATCGTAGTCAATGACGAAATCATGCCGCTTGCCGGTCATGGTCATGTCGTCATCACGGTCCAGCCGCATCTTGGCCGCACGCCCCGTCCGGTCGGCCACCAGGGCGGCAAGGCAGGCACAGGCGTTGGCCTGCGTTTCCTTGCCGCCAAAGCCACCGCCCATGCGCCGGACCTCGACCGTGACCAGATTGGCGGGACGGTCCAGCACATGGGCGACCATATGCTGGGTTTCGGTCGGGTGCTGGGTGGACGAGGTGACATGCATCTCCCCCTCTTCACCCGGGCGGGCCAGCGCGACCTGCCCTTCAAGGTAGAAATGTTCCTGCCCGCCCACGGTCACGCGGCCCGACAGCCTGCGGGGCGCGTGCCCAAGTCCCGCCTCCACGTCGCCGCGCTTCATTTCCATTGGCCGCCAGACCAGCGGGCTACCGGCGGCACGGGCCTCGGCCACGTTCAGGATGGCGGGCAGGTCCTCATATTCCACCTTCGCCAGACGCACGGCGCGACGCGCCGCGCCACGGGTGGTGGCGGCAACCACGAACATCGGCTGGCCATAGAACAAGACTTCGGTGGTTGCCAGCAGCGGTTCGTCCCCCTTGCCCACGGGGCTGATCTGGTTGTCACCGGGAATGTCGGCGGCGGTATAGACGCCCACCACGCCATCCACCTGCCGCACGGCCTCAAGGTCCATGGACAGGATCCGGGCATGGGCGCGGGTGCTCAGTCCCGGAACCAGATGCAGCGTGCCGCGCGGTTCGGGCAGGTCATCAATATAGGCGGCGCTGCCCTGGACATGCATGGCAGCACTTTCATGCCGCAGGCTGCCTGATGCCCCACCGGGCACAATGCCGTCGCCCGCCGTTGGGGATGCATTGGCAAAGCCGTTTCCATCAGCCATGGGCGTGTCCTCCCGCATTGGCGCAGGCCGCGCGCACGCTGATATCGGCGCGTGCGCTCTCCGGCCCGCAATCGGCATAAAGCCGGGTCAGCAGATTGGCCGCAACCGTGCGGCGGTACCAGTCGCTGGCCCGCATGTCGGTAATGGGGGCGAAGTCATCCATGATGGCCTGACGCGCCGCCGCCAGCGTGGTTTCATCCCACACATGGCCTTCAAGTGCCGCCTCCGTCCGGGTGGCGCGGCGCGGGGTGGCCGCCATGCCGCCAAAGGCCACGCGGGCGCTGGCAATGGCGCCATCCGGCGCAAACGTCAGGGAAAATGCCCCCAGAATGGCGGAAATATCCTGATCGAACCGCTTGGAAACTTTCCAGGCACGCACAACCGTCTCCGCGCCGGGACGGGGAATGCTTACACCTTCCACAAACTCACCGGGCGCACGGTCCTGCCTGCCGTAGTCGATGAAGAAATCTTCCAGCGCGATGACACGCCGCGCGTCGCCACGGCGCAGGTGCAGTTTCGCCCCCGCAGCGATCAGCACCGGCGGCCCGTCGCCAATGGGTGATCCGTTGGCGATATTGCCGCATACCGTGCCGCTGTTGCGCACCTGCACCGAGCCGATGCGGCGGATGACCTCCGTATCCGGCTGCGGCAGGATGTCGGCCAGTACCGCGCGGGCCTCCTGCCATGTCACCGCGGCGCCGAGATACACCCCATCCTCATCACTTTCGATCCGGCGCAGGTCGGGCACCTGCCCGATGGCGACAACGTGCGGCAGGTGCCGCATCCCCTTGGTCACCCACAGGCCCACATCGGTCGCCCCGGCCACGATCCGTGCATCGGGATCCGCCATCATGGCCTGCGCCAATGCGTCAGCACTTGCCGGAATGGTCAGGCGGCCCGCAGGCCCATCGCATTCGACCGTGGCCCCATCGCGCAGGGCGCGCAGCCGGTCGGCGATTTCTCCAGCCATGGCGTCAAAATGGTCCGGTCCCGCCTGCATGGCCTGCCGCATGGCGCGCACGATCGGCGCGTATCCGGTGCAGCGGCACAGGTTACCGGCCAGCATGTCGTCAATCGCGTGTTCATCCTGCGCCAGCCCGTCGGCCTTGCGCCCGGCCACCATGGACATGACAAAACCGGGCGTGCAGAAGCCGCATTGCGAGCCATGCTGGTCCACCATGGCCTGCTGCACCGGGTGCAGGCTGCCATCGGGCGCGCGCATGTCCTCAATGGTCAGGACCTGCGCACCGTCCAGCATGGACACGAACTGGATGCACGCATTGACCGCGCGCCAGACCAGACGGTCCCCTTCCAGCCGCACCACCAGCACGGTGCAGGCCCCGCAATCGCCTTCGTTGCAGCCTTCCTTGGTGCCGGTCAGGCCGCGATCTTCCCGCAGCCAGTCCAGCAGCGTACGCGTTGGCGCGACATCGGCCAACATATGGCATTCGTTTCCGACATAGAAACGGATACCGTGTCTGATCCCCGTCAAATCTGTTCCCTCTATCATGGCCACGGACTGCCTCACCCCCCTCAAGGCAGACAGCCGGAACAGCCTTTCATTCTGATCTATGTAATATATGGAACCCGGTCCGGCCTTGTCACCCCGGCAAAGGACAGGAGACGGCCTGAAAAGCCCGTCCTTGGGATATCCGTCCAATTATCGGGAAGTTTCTGGTGGTGCTTTTTCAGAAAGCTTCCTGAAACGCCGCCTTTTTCAGACAAGGCGACACCCAAAAATTTTTGTTGTTTTTTATCAACATGCTCCAGGGCCACGATCCTGTATTTCGCCGTCACGCATGGACAGGTGCGCCGCCCTGCGCATCCGTTCCGACAGTCCGGGGCGGAAGGCCGGACATGGCACATAGGCCCCATATCCCATGCCTTCGCACGGCATGTCGTCCTGCCACACCGTCACCCCGCCGCGAATGACCCGCACCGCCCTGCCACCCAGCGTGATCCCGGCATACAGGCCGGATGCGCACGTTTCCAGCGCATCGGGATCCCACAGTACGATATCGGCATCGGCCCCCGGCATGATCGCGCCCTTGCGGGGGTAGATGTTGAAGGCGCGGGCCGCCGCCTGCGATGTGACGGCCACGAATTCCTCCGCCGTTAGGATGCCCGCGCGCACGCCGTGCTGCCAGACCACGCGCATGCGCTGCGCAAGCCCGTCAGTCACCCCGTTTCCAGCAGCACCGGACGGGCGGAAGCCACTGGCCACCATGCCGATATTGCCTGATGCCAGCCCACCCCATAACGCCCGCCGATGCGTGCCGTCACGAAAGGGTGGCAGGGTGACGCAGGGATCCGATGCAGCATCGCCCTCGGGATCATAGACCGCTTCATCCACCACCAGATGGGGGGCCAGCACATGACCCTCCACCCGCTGCCCGCGCAGGCGCGCATGCGCCAGGATGTCCGTGGCGCCAATGGTGGATACCGGCCCCACGTGCACCGGCCCCCCGGCCAGTCCCGCCAGCATGATGGCGCGGCCCACCGCTTCGCCCTCGACCTGCGGCGGGGCGGACAGCAGGCAGGCCTCGTTGCCGGTAATGCCTGCATGATCCAGTTCCGCCCGCAGGTAAGCCACGGCCTGCGCGTTCTGGGCCTCGATCATGCACAGGGCGCCATAATCGGCGGCATGGCGGGTCAGTTGCAGGATATCGCGATCAGACAGTCCATCCGCCATGGACAGGCGGAAGGCATTCACCCCCCTGTCCGCAACCAGTTCATCCATGTGCCGCAGCACGGATGCACTGGCATCGGGCAGCGCCATATGCAGCCCGACATCGACATGGGCATGGCGTGCGGCATGCCGCCAGTCCCGCCATGCCGCATCCAGTCCGCTCCCGTCGGGACGCATGGTGTCGAGTATGGTGGTGGTGCCCCCGGACAGCGCCGCCACCGTGCGGGCGAAACCGGCTTCATCCGCGCCAATGCCAACCTGCGGGTCCACCCCGCCGGGCATGACCAGCAGACCCCCCGCATCCACCACCGTGCAGCCGGTCGGCCTGTCCAGGTCGGGGCCAACGGCCAGGATCTCGCCCTCGCCACCGCACAGCACGTCAACCCGGAATGACGCCTGCGCCGTCACCACCGTCCCGCCACGGATCAGCAGCAGGTCGCGCGTGTGTCCATACCGTGTGCCCATGCTGCGTTATGTCCTGCCCATACCTGAAGAGACCGCCTGAAAAGCCCGTCCTTGCGGCATCGTGCAAATTACAAAAAGTTTTGCCGCGCCGCCTTTTTTCAGAAAGGCAACACTCCCCTGAAGCTTTTTGAAAAAAGCTTCAGCAAAAACTTTTATTGTTTCCAGCCCCATACGGGTCAGTGGTCGCGGATCCGGACCGTCATGTCCAGCGCATTGCCCAGGCGTTCCAGCCTGCGCCGCACGCTTTCGCCCTGCACCACGTCACGCCCGGGCGCGAAATGCAGGGACAGGACACGATCCTCACATTCCAGCCGCGTGCCATCCAGCAGCGCCTCGGTCCCGCCACTGACGGTATAGGCCAGCCGCAACGCCTGCCCCAGCGCCACGGCGCGGCCAAACTGCACCTGATCCAGCAACTGCCGCGATGGCTGCAGGTACGCCACCGACAGATCGGCCCCGTACCGCACCGCAAGCGTCAACGACAGGAAGGCCCGCGCCTGATGGGTAAAGCCCACGCCCTGCATGCGCAGGATACGCAGGTAGGTCTGTTCCGCCCGGTATTCGGGGTGGTCATGCGCGCCCACATCCGACAGCCAGCACGCAACCCCGCGCAGGCGGGTCGCCACCTGCCCTTCATCGGGGAAAAGGGGCGCGGTCCATTCCGCCAGCCGTTCCGGCAGGGTCACGCTGCGGCCCAGCATGCAGCACATCTCCCGCGCCACGGCATCCTGCGGGTCGTTATCGGCAACACTTGCGGCAACATTGCGCATGTACCACCCTTCACGCAGGCCATCGACACAGAACACCAGCCCCGTCGAACGCGTGCGCCGCATGAGCCTGCGCAGCACGGTTGCGGCATAGGGTGCATCCTCCAGCCGCTTGCGCGGCACGCCCGGCAGGCGTTCAAGCGAACGCTTGCCCGCGCCGATGATCCAGTCCGCCATTTCCCGCCCCGTATCGGGGGCCAGGCGATAGAGATGGACGATATTCAGCGGATAGGCCGTGCGCGCGATCTGCATGCGCGCCAGTGCACGGAATGCGCCGCCCACCAGGTACAGGTCCTGGTCCTGCACATCATCCAGCCAGCCGACGCGGGCCAGATCCTCATCCACCAGCGCGCGCGCGCGGGCAAGGTCGCCATCGGCACGGTCGTTGAGCCGGATCACACCCAGCGGCAGGGTGCAGGCATTGAGCTTGCGCCCGTTTTCCAGCCGGATCAGTTCCAGCGACCCGCCACCGATATCGGCCACCAGACCATTGGCATCGGGTATGCCGCACAGCACGCCGGTGGCGGAATAATCGGCTTCCTCCTCCCCGCTCAGGATACGGATCGGCACGCCGGGCAGGCGTGATTTCAGCCCCGCCACGAATTCCGGCCCATTGCTGGCGTCCCGCACGGCGGCGGTGGCCAGCACCTCGAAGGGACTGGCCTCCATCCCACGCGCAATGGCGTTGAAACGGGCCATGACCTCCATCGCCAGCGGCACGGCTTCTTCATTCAGGCGCCCCGTCGCGTTCAGGCCCCGGCCCAGCCGCAGGACCACCTTTTCATTGAAAATGGGGGCCGGATTGCGTGAAATCCCGTCAAACACCACAAGCCTGACAGAATTCGATCCCAGATCTATGACCGCCGAACGGCGAAACCCGCCCAGACCCGTCACATCCGGCCCCATACGTCGTCCGCCCATACTGCCATGACCGCGTCCATACCGTAATCCTCAGTCCTCAATAGTCTGTTCCGCATGCCATGGCTGTGACGCGCTGACCCGGATCGGGGCTTCCCCCGCCGTGGCGCCGCGCCCCGCATGAACCGGATGTTCCATGAAATATTCATGCGACGAAAATGGCCTGCGCCCCGGCTCCAGACGCCGCCATACACCATTGCGCTGTAGAATCCATGACTGCAGGTTGTCCTTGAGGTCGATCATCATGATCTGGTCCAGCACGCGGGCATGCACCTGCGGGTCCAGCATGGGGACCATGCTTTCCACCCGCCAGTCCATGTTGCGCTGCATCCAGTCCGCCGATGAGATATACAGCTTCGCCTGCCTGCTGGGCAGCCGGTGCCCGTCGCCAAAGGCATAGATGCGCGCGTGTTCCAGGAACCGCCCCACAATCGACTTGACCCGGATGTTTTCCGACAGCCCCGGCACGCCGGGCCGCAGGCAGCAGATGCCGCGCACCACCGCCATGACCTTTACCCCCGCGCACGACGCGGCATACAGCCGGTCGATCAGGTCGGGATCCACCAGGGAGTTCATCTTGAGCCAGATCTGCCCCGGACGCCCTGCCTGCACATGGGCGATTTCGCCCGCGATCAGGTCTTCCAGCGTGCGGCGGATGGTCACGGGCGAAAACGCGATCGCCTCCATCCGCGCGGGCACGGCATAGCCGGTCATGTAATTGAACAGCCGCGCCGAATCCCGCGCCAGTTCCGGGTTGCAGGTAAAGAACGACAGGTCGGTATAGATCCGCGCCGTGATCGGGTGGTAGTTGCCGGTGCCGAAATGGGCGTAGGACCGCAGCGCGCCGCCCTCCCGCCGTACGACAAGGCTGAGCTTGGCATGCGTCTTGAGGTCTGAAAAACCGAAGACCACCTGCACGCCCGCCGCTTCCAGCGCGCGGGCGAGGCGGATGTTGGCCTCCTCATCAAAACGGGCGCGCAGTTCCACCATGGCGGTCACGGCCTTGCCGGCCTCCGCCGCCTCGATCAGGGCCTTGACGATGGGGCTGTCGCGCGACGTGCGGTACAGCGTCTGCTTGATCGCCACCACGGCGGGGTCAATGGCCGCCTGCCGCAGGAACTGCACCACCACGTCAAAGCTTTCGAACGGATGGTGGACGATCATGTCGCGCGCGCGGATCGCGGCGAAGCAGTCACCGCCGCAGTCAACGATCCGTTCGGGAAAGCGTGGGGTATAGGGCGGAAACAGCAGGTCCGGCCGGTCATCGACAATCAGCTGCTTGAGATCGACCACCCCGATCAGCCCGGACTGCACGAATACCTCGTCAGGGGGCGGGGCCAGCCCTTCCGCCATTGACCGGGCCAGGTCCTCGGGCATGCGGGATTCGATATCGAGGTGGATCACCACGCCACGCCTGCGGCGCTTGAGCGCGCTTTCATACGAACGGACCAGATCCTCGGCCTCGTCCTCGAATTCCACGTCCGTGTCGCGCACCACGCGCATCACCCCCCAGTCCCCCGCCACAAGGCCGGGGAAAAGGCGGTCGATACACATGACAATCAGGCGTTCAAGCAGGATGAAGCGCGTCACCCCCGGCGGCGACAGGGCGACGGGCAGCCGGATGAAGCGTTCGATCCGCGCGGGCAGCAGGATCAGCGCCTCCATCACGAACTGCCCGGTTTCGGCATTCATCAGCCGCAGGGCCTGCGCAATGCCCATGTTGGGGATGAAGGGCAGCGGATGGGCCGGGTCGATCGCCAGCGGCGTCAGGACGGGAAAGACCCGTTCCATGAAACAGGTTTCCAGCCAGGCCTGTTCTTCTTCCGTAAAGGAGATTTCGTCGCATACGACAATGCCCGCCCCCTCCAGCTCGCGCTGCAGGTCGCGCCAGATGCGCTGCTGTTCCTGCAGCAGGCGGCCGGTGCGTTCGCGCACGGCGGAAAGCTGCTGTTGTGGCGTCAGCCCGTCGGGCGAGGTCTTGACCAGCCCCTCGCGCACCTGTCCCACCAGCCCCGCCACGCGCACGGAATAGAATTCATCAAGGTTGCTGGCGCTGATCGACAGGAAACGCACGCGTTCAAGCAGCGGGTTGCGGGGATTGTCGGCTTCATCCACCACGCGCTGGTTGAAATCGAGCCATGACAGTTCACGGTTGATGAAGCGCTTGGGCGATGTCGCGTCGGGCATGGGTTCCACCGGCGCGCGCACCGCGACCTGTCGCCCGGTCGCAGCCGTCCTGCGGCTGCGCGCGCGGGCACGGGGCTTGGGGGCTGTGCCGTCGGGGGCTTTACGGGGCGTTCTGGCCAATGGATTCGATCTCCCGTTCGGGGGTGATATTCCTTGTTGCGTACGACCCTAGGCCAGTGACACGCCACTTGGCCAGAGCAGGCGGCCCGTTCAGGCGTCAGGTTCCATGTCCGTGGTCGCCATGGTGTCCCCCATCAGCATGTCGGCCAGCACGCGCGTGGCAAGGGCGCGGGTCACGGGGCGGCCGGACGCAAGGGCGGCATGGTCCAGCCGGTCCACGGCTTCCTGCATGGCCACGGCCGTGCGCGGCAGGTGGCGCAGCAGCCATTCCACGACCGGCTGCGATACGACAATCTGGCGTTCCGCCAGCAGGCGCAGCAGCAGCACGCGCAAAAGCCCATCGCCGGGCTGGCGTATGGCCACCGCCATGGTCGCCCGCAGCCGGCTTGCCAGGTCGGGCAGCGCCACGGGCCAGCGCGCCGGTGACGTGCGCCCGCCCAGCAGCAGCGCGATCCCCTGTTCACGCGCGGTGTTCAGCAGGTGCAGCAGCGCACGTTCATCCGCGCATTCATCGGCCCGGTCCACCGCCATGGCCATGACCGGCACCCCGGTGGCGCGGGCTGCGAACAGCGCCGTGACATGGGCATGCGACAGGCTGCCGCCATGCAGCAGCACCGCATCATGCATGCGGGCCCATATTTCCAGCATATGGGTCTTGCCCGTTCCCGCCGCCCCCCACAGCGCCAGCCTGCGCTCGGGCCACGGGGTGGGGCCAAGCAGCCAGCTGCGTGCGGCGGCGTTGGAAGCGGAAAAGACAAAATCCCCCGCAGCGAAACGTGGCGTGTGGGCAAACGGCAACACCAGTTGCCCGATCATGCCCGCAACCGCGTTTTCATCCGTTTTCAGCTTCGTGCGCTCAACCACCGCTTTGTGCGTTGCCCCGCCTTGACGTAAGAAGGCCGGAAGTCCCTCTGACCCCGGTCCCGCATGGCGGTTTTCATACCCCGCGTGCGGGAGTCCGGGAAAGTGATAGTTTGATTACGGAAAAAAAGGCCCCCGCATGACATCCGCCCCCTGCCCGCCCAACGCGTCTTCCCCCACCACGTCCGGCGCCACCTACCGGGATGCCGGGGTGGACATCGAAGCCGGTGACGCGCTTGTCGAAGTCATCAAGCCCGCAGCCCGGGCCACGGACCGCCCCGGCACCATGGGCGGCCTGGGCGGTTTCGGGGCGCTGTTCGACCTGAAGGCGGCCGGTTTTTCCGACCCCATCCTTGTTTCCTGCACCGATGGCGTGGGCACCAAGCTCATGATCGCCATCGAAAGCGGATTACATGAGACGGTAGGCATCGACCTTGTCGCCATGTGCGTCAACGACCTGGTGGTGCAGGGGGCGACACCACTGTTTTTCCTGGATTATTTCGCCACTGGCAAACTGTCCGTCGAGGACGCGGCCAAGGTCGTGCGCGGCATCGCCAGGGGCTGCGCCGATTCCGGCTGCGCGCTGGTGGGCGGGGAAACGGCGGAAATGCCGGGCATGTACGCGCCCGGCCATTACGACCTTGCCGGGTTTTCGGTCGGGGCGGCGGAACGCACGGCGCTGCTGCCCGGTGACATCCGCCCCGGTGATACGCTGATCGCCCTGCCATCGGCAGGGGTGCATTCCAATGGCTTTTCTCTGGTGCGCAATATCGTCGCCCGCAGCGGGCTGGGATGGGACGCGCCGTGCCCGTTTGCCGATGGGCAGACGCTGGGTGAAGCGCTGATGACGCCCACCACCCTGTATGTCCACCCCGTGCTGGACCTGCATCACGCGGGGCTGCTGGTGGGGGCGGCCCACATTACGGGTGGCGGCCTGCCGGGCAACCTGCCACGCGTGCTGCCGAAGGGCGTGCGGGCGGTGGTCGATGGCACGGCATGGCCGATCCCGCCGGTGTTCCCGTGGCTGGCCAGCACCGGCGATGTCACGACCGAGGAAATGCTGCGCGTCTTCAACTGCGGCGTGGGCATGGTGCTGGTGGTGCGTGACAGTGATGCCGCCATGGCGCGGCTGGATGCGCGTGGACAGCAGGCCTTTGTCATCGGCACGATTGTTGCGGGTGAAAGCCCCGACAGCCCGGCCACGCTGAGCTTTGACGAACTGCCTGAACTACGCGACTGAACCGACCCGTGATCCACAAGACACCCATCGCCATCCTGATCAGCGGGCGCGGCAGCAACATGCGCGCGCTGATCGAATCGTGTGCCTGCCCCGACTATCCCGCCCGCATCGCCCTGGTGCTGAGCAACAACCCCGATGCGCCGGGGCTGGCTGTCGCCCGGGCGGCGGGGCTTGCGACACAGGCCATCGACCACCGTGACTACCGCCGGGACCGTGCAGCGCATGAACGCGCGCTGGACACCGCCCTGCGCGCGGCGGGCGTGGAATATGTCTGCCTTGCGGGCTACATGCGCCTGCTGACGCCGTTCCTGACCACGGCATGGGCCGGGCGGATGCTGAACATCCATCCCAGCCTTCTACCGGCCTATCCCGGCCTGCATACGCATGAACGGGCACTGGAAAGTGGCGCGCGCATCCATGGCTGCACCGTCCACTGGGTGACGGAGGGCATGGATGAAGGCCCCATCATCGGTCAGGCCGCCGTGCCCATACTGGCCGATGACACGCCCGATGTGCTGGGCGCGCGCGTACTGCAGCAGGAACACCGCCTGTATCCCGCCGCCCTGCACCGCGTTCTGGTGCCCGACGCAGCACCCGCCGCCACTGCATCAGACTGCCTGCTGTCGGTCTGATCAATGATGAAATAAGAACCGCGGTTTTCGGGTGTCGCCTTTTTTCAAGACGGCGGCGTTCTTTGAAGCTTCCTGAAAAAGGCTTCACCAGAAACTTTTCATGATCCGCGCGATCCCCGGAGGCTGTATTTTCCAAATGCCCCCGGACATGAAAAAAGCCGACCCGAAGGCCGGCTTTTCCACTGGCGGGGACAAAAAACCCCGCCACCATGATCCATGCGGATCAGGGCAGGATTTCCGTGCCGGCGAAGAAGAAGGCAATCTCGTTCTTCGCGTTTTCAAGGCTGTCGGAACCGTGGACGGAGTTTGCTTCGATGCTTTCGGCAAACTGCGCGCGGATGGTGTGGGCTTCGGCCTTCTTCGGGTCGGTCGCACCCATCACTTCACGGTTCTTCAGGACAGCGTTCTCACCTTCGAGAACCTGCACCACGACCGGACCGGAGATCATGAAGGACACCAGGTCGTTGTAGAACGGGCGTTCCTTGTGCACTTCATAGAACGCGCCAGCGGTCGCCTTCGTCAGCTGGATGCGCTTCTGGGCGACGATGCGCAGGCCATTGCCTTCGAACACGGCATTGATCTTGCCGGTCAGGTTACGGCGGGTCGCATCGGGCTTGATGATCGAGAGGGTACGTTCGACTGCCATGGGACAGCTCCTTTCAAACGGGTTCTGAAATATACGAGGCGGCATTGGACATAAGCCGACATCACCTTACAAGCGCCATCTAGAGCATATCGCCGCAGACTGGTAGGTACAACCCGCACGAAACCAGCCATGCACCCCATATTGCCGGAGTTTTCCGCCCGTGAGCCTGCTCGTCATATCCGACCTGACCCTGCGCATCGCAGGCCGCACCCTGCTTGATGGCGCCAGCCTGAGCATTGATCCGGGCCGCAAGGTCGGCCTGGTCGGTCGCAACGGGGCGGGCAAATCGACCCTTCTGACCGCGATCGCGGGGGATATCGCGCCCGATGGCGGTACGATCCACATATCAGCGCGCGCGCGCATGGCGCGGATCAGGCAGGAAGCGCCCACGGGTTATGGCTCGCTGCTGGATACGGTGCTGGCGGGCGATACCGAACGGACGGACCTGCTGCGCGAATCCGAAACCACGACCGACCCCACCCGCATTGCCGACATCCATGAACGCCTGCTGGCGATTGACGCCCACAGCGCGCCGGCGCGGGCTGCGGCCATCCTGTCCGGGCTGGGGTTCGATGCGCAGGCGCAGACCCGCCCGGTCTCGGACTTTTCAGGCGGCTGGCGCATGCGCGTGGCGCTGGCCACCGCGCTGTTCCTCAACCCCGACCTGCTTTTGCTGGATGAGCCGACCAACCACCTGGATCTTGAGGCCACGATCTGGCTGGAAAACTGGCTGGCACGGTTTTCGGGCGCGGCGCTGATCGTCAGCCATGACCGCGGCCTGCTGGACCGCGCGGTGGACGCCATCGCCCATCTGGACCACGGCAAGCTGACGCTGACGCCGGGCGGGTATGAGGAATTCGTGCGCATCCGCACCGAACAGGCCCTGCAGCAGGCCCGCATGGCCGAACGCATCAACGCCAAGCGCGCGCACATGCAGTCCTTCGTGGATCGTTTCCGCGCCAAGGCCACCAAGGCCAAGCAGGCGCAGGCCCGCATCAAGGCACTGGAAAAACTGCCACAGATCGACAGCGTGGTGGAAGATACGCCCAGCCACTTCTCCTTTCCCGAACCCTCCCCCCTGCCGCCGCCCATGCTGACGATGGAGCGTGTTTCAGCCGGTTACGGCGATCACACCATTCTGTCCAACCTGTCGCTGCGCATCGACATGGAAGACCGGATCGCCCTGCTGGGCGCCAACGGCAACGGCAAATCCACCTTCGCCAAGCTGGTGGCGGGACGGCTGGAACCCCAGTCAGGCACGATCCAGCACAGCCCGAAGCTGAAGGTCGGCTATTTCGCCCAGCATCAGGCCGAGGAACTGCGTCCGAACGAAACCCCGGTGGACCACATGGCCCGCGCCCTGCCCGACGCCACGCCGCCCGCCGTGCGCGCGCAGCTGGCCCGTTTCGGGCTGGATGCGGAACGCGCGGAAACACCCACGCGCGACCTGTCGGGGGGGGAGAAAGCCCGCCTGTTGCTCGCGCTGGCCACGCGCGATGCGCCGCACCTGCTGATTCTGGATGAACCGACCAACCACCTTGACCTTGACGCACGTGACGCGCTGATCCGGGCACTGGCGGAATTCGAGGGCGCGGTTCTGCTGATCAGCCATGACCCGCATCTGGTTGAACTGGTGGCCGACCGCCTGTGGCTGGTGGGCGATGGCACGGTCCGCCCGTTCGAGGGCGACATGGCCGAATACCGCACATGGCTGACCGAACGGGCGCGCGCGGTCTCGAACAACGATCCCGCCCGTCCCGTCGCGGCCCCCAGGCGCGATGACCGCCGCGAACGCGCCGAAGCCCGCAAGGCCACGGCCCCGCTGCGCAAGCGCATCCGCGACGCGGAACAGCTTATGGCCCGGCTGGTGGCCGAGCGCGCGAAGCTGGAAGCCCGTCTGGCGGATCCCAAATTGTATGAAAGCGGCAAGGCGGATGAAGTCACCGCACTGAACACCCGGCTGGCCGCCATCGGACGCGAACATGACAGCGCGGAAGAAGACTGGCTGGAAGCCGAAACGGAACTGGAAGCTGCCAGCACGGAGTAGACATTGCCCAAAAGTTCTTGATGAAGCTTTTTTAAAAAAGGCGGCACCCGAGAACTTTTATTATTTTATATCAATCTTTTAGCCTGTTCTAAACCGGGTCAGGCGCGTGCCGTTTCCCACGTTGGGCCAGCAGTCCGGTCAGGAAAATCACCAGTCCCATGGCTGACAGCCCGGCCCCGGCCCATCCCACGTCCTGCGCGCCGTGGCCCGCAGCAATCACCGCCCCGCCCAGCCAGGCGCCAGAGGCATTGGCCACGTTGACGGCGGAATGGTTCAGCGCCGCCACCAGTCCCTGCGCATCCGCCGCCACATCCATAAGCCGTGTCTGCAACGCGGGCAGCAGGGCAATGATGCCCCCCATCAGGCTGGTCACGATCAGCACCAGAACCATGTTTCCCGCGCATACGGAAAACAGGCACAACATGACGGTACTGGCCACCAGCGTCACCACCACCGCCAGCGCGGGGCTGATATCCACCAGCCGGGCACCGGCCATGTTTCCCGCCACCATGCCCACGCCCCACAATGACTGCGCCAGCGGCACGATCCAGGCCGGCACGCCAGTCACCGTAAGCAGCACCTCCGACAGATAGGTGCCGACACAGAACATGCCGCCAAAACCGACCGCCCCCGTCGCCAGCGTGAACCATACCTGTGGCCGCCGCAGCGCACCCAGTTCACGCAACAGTGAACCCTGCGGATCAGGCATCATGGCGGGCACCGTGCGCGCGATCATGACAAGCGCCAGCAGTTCCATGGCCGCGATGAAGGCATAAACCGCTCGCCAGCCCAGCATCTGCCCCGCCCAGGTCACCAGCGGCACCCCCACGACATGGGCGACCGTCAACCCCACGAACACGCCGGCCACCGCCCGTCCCCTTCGCGCGGGATCGGCCATGCCCGCGGCCACAAGTGCCGCCACGCCATAAAAGGCCCCATGCGGCAACCCGGTCAGGAAACGTATGACCAGCAGCGTCCCGTAACCCGGCGACAGCGCTGATGCCGCATTGCCCACGACAAACATGGCCTGCAGCGCCAGCAGCAACCGGTAGCGTGACAGGCGCGCGCCAATCAGCGTGGCCAATGGGGCACCGATCACCACACCCACCGCATAGGCACTGATGACATGTCCCGCCACCGGTACCGACACACCAAGCGAACGGGCGACACCGGGCAGCATCGCCATCAATGCGAACTCCCCCGTGCCTATGGCAAAGGTAGCGACAGCCAATGCCCATCCTGTCCGCCCGGGCCGCACGGGCGGGGCCGGATGTGATGAAGAAATATCTGGAGTACTCAATGTCCGCCCTTTTCCGACAGCAGATATTGGCTTACGCCTTAAACGGTCACGAAGGGAACGCTCCCGCTGGATCCCACGCCCTGGCCTGCCGCCAGTTAGTGGAATTTTAGGCCAACGCAATCCATATCCCCTTCCCGGACGTTATCCCGGCTGCGGCTGTGCTGGCGTTCACGTTCCACGCAGCCCCTTTCATGGCCACCATACGGACATATAGATGACAGCCTCTTCCCCGCTGGATCCCACGCCTGACGCACCTGCTTCCCGACCTGCCCCGAAAAAAGACGAAACACCCGATCCCCGTGCCCAGCAGCTGGCGCGCATCTACGCCCTGCTGCGGCTGACACTGGTCATCACCATCGTGGTCATGCTGATCTGGGTGGTGGGCGACGTGCTGATGGTCATTTTCGCGGCGACCCTTGTCGCCGTGATCCTGCATAACCTTGCCGGCCTTGTGGAACGCCACACGCGCATGCCCTACTGGCTGTCGCTTACGGCGGTGGTCGTGGTCATCATCAGCGCGCTGACCGGACTGATCTGGAGCAGCGGGCCCGAAATATCGGAACAGGCCGTAAAGCTGCGCACCGCACTGAGCGAGCAGGCGCATAACCTGCGTGACAGCATGGGCCATTCCTCCACCGGGCGCATGATCCTCGACAACCTGCCCACGACGCTGGGGGGAAACGAGCAGTCAGCCAGCAGCAGCGGATTCGGTTCGCTGGCGGGATCCATGACCGGTTTCGTCTCCTCCGCGTTCGGGGCTGCGGGCACGCTGGCGGTCATTCTGATCGCGGGACTGTATTTCGCCATCTCGCCCGAACTGTATGTCAACGGCATGCTGCGGCTGATCCCGCATGAATACCGTCGCACATCGCGCGAACTGCTGCTGACGGCAGGACGCACCCTGTGGGCATGGACGGCGGGACAGGCGCTGGACATGACCGTGGTGGGGCTGCTGTCCTTCATCGGGCTGTGGTGCATTGGCGTGCCGCTGGCGCTGGCGCTGGGGGTCGTGGCGGGCATGGCCAACTTCATCCCCTATATCGGCGCATTCGTCGGCGCGGTGCCCGCCGTGCTGATCGGCCTGTCACAGGGCACGCGCGAAGGGGTCATGGTGCTGGGCCTGTATGCCGCCATCCAGTTCTTTGAGGGCAATGTCATGGCCCCGCTGATCCAGCGCCACGCGGTGAAGATGCCGCCGGGCCTGACCATCCTGTCCCAGACGATCTTTGGCACCATTCTGGGCATTCCGGGGCTTATCCTGGCGTCACCGCTGACGGCGGCCCTGCTGGCGACCGCCGACCGCGCCACCCCGAAGCTGAAGGACGACGAGCGGGTCTGAACGCCCCCTCACGACAATGGATTGATAATGAATCACCATTTCCGGGTGCCCCTTTTCAGGAAAACAAGGGGGCACCCGGAAAACTCTGGCAGCGGCAAAACGGCTGGACCCGGATGTAGGGATGCAAGGACCAGCCACCTGATTTTTCTTGACCCGGAACGGACGGCCCGTTTCAGAAACGGGACATCGCTGCACTTGTGACCAGCGACATTCCACCCCGGACGACTGGCATTGCGCGTCAGGCGTCCAGTTTGACCGTTTTCAGCAGAGTCCGATGAATGACGGTATTTTCTATAATAATATTATTGATTCAATGAAGTGTTATTTTAATAAATCATAAATAGTTATTTATATGTATATTATTTTTATTTATATAAAATACATAAATCATGATAAACTGAATTAATAATTCAGATTCATCAATATAGTATTATTATATTTCTGATATATTATTAACATTTTGCGCTTCCCCGATGGTCAGGGTTTCATACGCATGATTAATCATCATACCACCTGTAACGGGGATCGCGAGGAGCGCAGACGACCATAAAGAAGTAGATAATTGCCCCGGCTATCCATATTACCGCAAGGGCCAGAGCCGCTATGACGAAATAGTACGCCACAAACAGTGGCCAAAGCAGAACATGCAGAAACGTATGGAACGTTATGTATTGAATACCATGGAATCCAAAGATGAATACCTGAAACATGACCCCCACCAGCAGGTAGAGCAGGACTATCTTGTAGGTGGAAGGCGTCTCTGTCACGTTCCGATTCCTGCGTACGAATGTTTCCATATGGACAAGGCATACCTGCCCTAACACATTATAATACCACCCTGTCTATATTATTTATGAAAAAGAGCAGGCAGACATCTGCCGCAAGGGCTGCATGCCCTGTTCCGACCATGCCCCCGATCATATCCGGGGCTGTAGCCAGACCACACCCCGGTGCATCGCACCCGCCCGTGTCGATGCGCCCCGGACAAACGAAGCCGGGTCGGGGCGCGGTTATCCTTATCCGGTCAGCAGGGTATTCACATCCACATGCGCCATGCCCGCGCGGGTGGCGGCCAGCATGCCCTCGCGGCTGTCCTCGAATACAAGGCATGACGCAGGCGGCAGCGCCAGCCTGCCCGCCGCCAGCAGGAACATGTCCGGCGCGGGCTTGGGATTGTCCACGTCATCTATGGTGATGATGGCGTCAAACAGCCGTTCCAGCCCAAGGTGGCGCAGGCAGGCGGTCACGATCTGCCGTGACCCGTTGGACGCCACCGCCATGGGCAGGCGACCGTGGTACTGGCGGGCAATGTCCGCCACCACGGTAATTTCACGCAGCACATGCAGCCTGCGCAGCATGCTGTCGCGCGCCTGTGAAATGATGCCGTGGCGGTTCACGCTGCGGCCCAGCCTGGCCTCGACAATATCCAGCACCATGTGTTCGGACATGCCGCCATGGCCGTGGAACCATTCGGGCGGCACGCTCTGCTCTATGGCGTCCTCAAGGGCCGCGATCCAGCCCTCGCGGTATAACGGCAGGCTGTCGACCAGCGTGCCGTCACAGTCAAAGATCAGGCCCGCCGTATCCGCGCGCACCGGGCTCATGGAAAGGCGGACCGGGGATAGTCGTACTGGTTGACCAGGTCACGCAGGGCGTTGAAGTCCCTGTCCTTGAAATGGTGGAAGCGGATGACCGCGCCGGGCCTTTCCTCCACAAACACGGTGTTGTTCCAGTCAGCGGCGCTGATACCGGTCCACAGCGTGATGCGGTAGGGGGCCGCCGACTCACCGGCAGGCTGCTGGCCCTTGTGCTCGACCTGCATTTCCAGCACCGCATCCCCGCTGGATGGCGGGGTCTGCCCCAGCGGGCCCCAGCCCGCGGTATGGGCCTGCAGCCAGTCATTGAGCGTATGGACCTGTGCCGCCGTCAGCGTGCGTTCCCTGCGCATCGGCCCGACGGCAATGGTGCCCGTTTCCATGGTGGGAAAGCTGAGGGGCCGGAAATTGGGCAGGGCGATAAGCCACAGCCCCGCCGCCGTACCGATCGTGATAACCAGGAACCCGATCAGCAGGGCTGTCTCGCGTCTCATTTGCGTATGATCTCCTTATGCACGCACGGCCGCGACGACCCGGCCCACGTCATGATCCGACAGTTCCGCATGCAGCGGCAGCGCCATGATCCGGCGCGACAGGTCTTCCGCCACAGGCAGCGCCGCGCCATCATGGGCGGCGACATAGGCAGGCTGCTGGTGCAGCGGAAGCGGATAATAGATGGCCGACGCCACGCCATGGCTTTTCAGCTTGTGCTGCAGGGCGGCGCGGTCTTCCTGCCCCTTCGTCAGCACGGAATAGATCGCCCACGAACCATGGCTGTGCGCCACGCGCGCGGGCGGGATCACGCGGCCCGCGATGCCCGCGTCATACGCATCGGCAATGGCGCGCCTGCGTTCGAGTTCCATGTCGAACACATCCAGCTTGGCCAGTAGGATCGCGGCCTGGATGGTGTCCAGCCGCGCGTTCATGCCGGTGCGCAGCACCTCGTAGCGGGTCTTGCCTTCGCCATGTGTGCGCAGCGAGCGGTAGAGTTCGGCCCGCTCGGGGTCATCGGTCAGGATGCCACCCGCGTCGCCATAGGCACCCAGCGGCTTGGAAGGGAAAAAGGACAGGGTGGTCGCCACCGCTTCGCGCCCCAGCCTGCGGCCCGACAGCGTCGCACCGAATGCCTGCGCACAGTCGGCCATGAGGAACAGCTTCTCCTCCGCCGCGATCGCACGCAGTTCGGGCCACGGGGCGGGCTGGCCAAACAGGTCCACGCCAATCACCGCGCGCGGGCGCAGCTTTCCTGCCTTGCGGACATCGGCAATGCGTCTGCGCAGGCTGGCGGGATCGATCTGGAAGGTGGCAGGGTCCACATCCACGAAAACCGGGGTCGCCCCCAGCACCAGCGGCACCTCCGCCGTGGCGGTATAGGTGAAGGCGGGCAGGAACACGGCGTCACCCGCACCGATTCCCTCGGCCATCAGGACGATCTGGATGGCATCCGTGCCGGATGAGACGCCAACACACTGCGCAGCCCCGCTATAGCTGGCCAGCCGCCCTTCCAGTTCGGTGACTTCCGGCCCCATGACAAAGCGGCAGTGTTTCATGACCGCATCGACACGCTGCCGGATTTCGTTGGAAATCAGGCTCTGCTGCTGGGGCAGGTTCAGAAAACCTATGGGTGCTTCCGCCGGAGCGTTCATGATGCATTCCTTTCCACATCGATCTGCCCCGCTGTGTCCGGAGTGGCCACACCATGCGGGTTATGGGCAAATTCGGGGACAAGCCTGCGGACAAGGTCCAGCGCGCGCGCGCCATCACCATCCCGGCATGCCAATGTAAGTGCATCCATGATATTGGCCACCTGCGCAAGGTCCACCGTACGCGGCGTTGCCATCCGCAGGCCGGGACAGTCGGTGGGTTGCAGGATTTCCTGCTTGTAAAACAGGTCCTCGGCCAGCTTTTCCCCCGGCCTCAGCCCGGTAAAGCGGATCTGCACGTCCCGGTCGGGCCGCAACCCGGCCAGCACGATCATCTGGCGCGCCAGATCGACAATGCGCACCGGCGTACCCATGTCCAGCACGAACACCCCCCCGCTACGCAGCAGCACCGCCATGCCGTCCGCCTGTCGCCCTGTGCCCCGGGCACTGGCCTGCAGCACAAGCCCGACCGCTTCCGACACGGTCATGAAATACCGCGTCATGCGCGGGTCGGTCACCGTAAGCGGGCCACCACATTCCAGCTGGTGGCGGAACAGGGGAATGACCGACCCCGTCGATCCCATGACATTGCCAAACCGCACGGTCACGCATTGCATGGCGTGCCCGTCGTCGCGGTTTCGGGCTTTCACATCCAGCGCCTGGCAGTACATTTCCGCAATGCGCTTGGACGCCCCCATCACACTGGCGGGGTTGACCGCCTTGTCCGTCGAAATCAGAACCATGGCCCTGACCCCGTGCCGGGCGGCGGTATCGGCCACGATGCGGGTGCCGGTCACGTTGGTCAGCAGTCCCTCGCACGGGTTTTCCTCCACCATGGGCACGTGCTTCAGCGCCGCGGCATGGAACACCAGTTCGGGGCGGAAACGGGCGAATACACGCTCCATCCTTCCCGCATCGCGTATATCGGCCAGAACAAGGTGGCGCGTAATGTCAGGGGCCTTTTCCGCCAGGTCGATATCCACCTGCCATAACGGGAATTCGCCAATATCCACCAAAACCAGCTGATCAGGGGCGTGGCCCGCGATCTGGCGGGCCAGTTCGCTGCCGATTGACCCGCCTGCCCCCGTAATCAGCACGCGCCTGCCGCGCAGCATATCGGCAATGCCCTGCCCGTCAGGCGCCACAGCCGGACGGTTGAGCAGGTCCGACAGCCTGACCGGGTGCAGCGGCGCCATGCTCCCCCCGGCGATACCGGACAGATCGGGCATGCAGCGTACCTGCGTGCCGGTTTCCTGCGCCATCCGCAAAACGGCAGACAGGCGTTCGCCACGAAAGCGGGGATCGGCCACCACCAGCAGCAGTTCATCTTCCGCCCTGAAAGCCGACAGGATACAGGGCAGATCCGCCACCTGCCCCAGCACCGGCACGCCACGCAGCCTGCGGCCGGGTCGGCGCTGGCGGCCTTCGACCACCATGCCCACGACTAGCCCGCCCATATCCGGCATCAGGCTGAGAAAACGGCTGGCGTCCTCCCCGTCCCCCAGCAGGATCACGCGCCGTCGCCCGCCCCTGTCGCGACCATCCCGACAGGACCGCCAGAACTGGTAGCCTGCGCGCGCTCCCGCCATGATAACAAAGGCCACCATGGCGTACGCCACGCCGAACGCTGCCGCGCGCATCACACCCGACAGGTCGAGCACGCCCGTGACCACCATGCCCGCCAGCACGCACGCGCCCGCCAGCCGCCAGAAATCGGACCGGCCCGCAAAACGCCAGTGCTGCTGGAACACCCGGAACGGCCAGCCCGCAACCCCGATGGCGGCCATGCCCAGCGCGGGCAGGCCCCACCATGGCCATGCGGCGTCACGACAGGCGCTCAATCCCGTCGCCACGATTGCGGCAAGGCCGCCCATGACCGTATCAAGGGCGCTGTTTACGGCCAGTGTCCGTATCTTGCGCAGACACTCCGCCATGCCACCGCTGTCTGAGGATTGCGTAACCATTACCCTCCCCCTATAGCCGAGCAGATGCAGGGCAAGAAGGAGAGATCATGCGCCCCTTCCAGCTTTCATGACCATGTCCCACCCATTTCATGCGGAAACCGCCTTTTTCGCGCTGTTCCTGCTGGCCGCGGCCCTGATGTCCGCCGTGCTGTCGCGACGGGTGATTGCGATGCGCGTGCTGGATTACCCGACCGGGCGCAGCGCCCATGACATGCCGGTGCCAAAGGGCGGCGGACTTGCGATTCTGATCGTATTCGTGGTGGGCGTGCCGCTGGGGCAGATGATCTGCCACCGCCACGCGGACATGACGGACGTGACGCTGCTGCTGGCCACGGTGGGGCTGGGACTGTTTTCATGGCGCGATGACATGCACCCCATGCCGCCCCTGTGGAAACTGGGGGCGCAGATTGCAGCCGCCCTACTGGTCGCGTGGGGCGACATGGCTGGCGGGACGGTGCATGCGCTGACAACAGGCGGCCTGGGGCTGCGGGTCGTGTGGCTGGTGGCCCTGTGCAACTGTCTCAATTTCATGGACGGGCTGAACGGACTTGCCAGCGGGTGCACGCTGATCGCGGGCGTGATCGCGGCGGGGCTGTTCATGCTGGCGGGCGGCGGGGTCGAAACATGGGGCAGCGCCCTGATCCTGGCGGCCGCCTGTGCCGGGTTCCTGCCCTTCAACTTTCCCCATGCGCGGCTGTTCATGGGGGATGTGGGAAGCCAGTGCTGCGGGCTGGTGCTGGGGGCGCTGGGCCTGCGCATGGCGGGCATGCCGCAACTGGTCCATGGGGCGTGGCTCATGCCGCTCATGCTGTCGGGGCTGCTGGTGGATGTCATCGCAACCCTGCTGCGGCGGATGTACCGTCGCCGTCCCGTCATGCGCGCGCACCGGGAACATTTCTATCAGATGGCCCATCGCAGCGGCATGCAGGCGGCCGATATTACGGTCGTGACATGGGCCAGCACCGTATGCGGCGGCATGGGGGCCGTGGTCATGGGCATGGGATGGGTCAGGCCCGGTCCGGTCGTGCTGGCGGTCAGTTTAATCCAGCTTGTCTGGATTACCGCCGTCATACGCCGGGTGGGACGTGCGCCCGGCCTGTCATGGTAGCCAAAAAAACAGGGGGAGCAGCCTGTCGGCCATTCCCCCTGTTTCCTTTGTCCTGACAGCGGATCTTATTTGCGCAGGGTAATCTTCATGCCCTGTGCCGCGGCGGCCAGGCGACCACCGGAACTGGACGTATCAAGGCGGATACGGACACCTGCGGGGTTGTTGAGCAGCACGGCGCCCACGCCGGTACCGGCCGTGACATCCCCGTTGACGGCGGCATAGCTGCCTTCAAAATCCTTGACCTTGGTGAGGTTATAGACCTCCCCCTGGCCACTGATGTTGGCATAGCCTACGGCCGCCAGCGAACCGCCCTCGATCTTGAAACGGTAGGTGTGGTTCTGGAACACCAGCTTGCCCGTGCCCCATGTGTGGCCAACCCCGATATCAAGCGACTTGAACTTCATCGTGACATGCCCCGACGGCGTGCCAAGCGATGATTCCGCGGCCCGGGCCAGTGTCGGCGCCGCCGCAAGCGGCGCCATGATCATGGCAAGGGCAACCAGACGTCGTGAGATGCGCATGGAATTGAAACCTTCTGTCCGTTCGAGCATGAAGTGAACCCTCATGTAACTCAGCCAGCGCGGCGTTGTTCCTCGGTCCGGCGGGTACGCGTGGTCTTGCGCACGGGTGCCGCCTTTTCCTGCGTCGCCGCTTCATTCACGATGCTGCACAGGTCGCGCAGGTAGGCCTTGCCCTTGATCGTGTGCTTGATCAGCACGGAACGGCGGTCCATCGGGTCAGGCGCACGGCGGGCCAGATCCAGCGCCTTCAGCCGGTCCAGCGCGCGGGTGATGGCGGGCTTGGACACGTTCAGTTCAGCCGCAAGACCACGCACGGTATGCGAACCGTCGCCGCGCAGGTAGCAGGTCAGGAACACGGCCAGCTGCCGTGCCGACAGGTCGGGCCCGTCACGGCGGACCATCGCGACAATGGTGTCGCGCAGCGAATTGATCATCTGATCCGTGTTAGCGTCTGATGACTTGCTCATCGGTGAAAATCCTCTGTCAGAAATCAGCCTGCACGCCGGCGCGCATGGATGCGGAATCGGGTGGACTGGAATGGTGCGTTCTCGTTCTGCCTATATAATTGGCATTTACGGCATATATAAGTCGCACCAACCAAATTAGTTCGCATCCGGCATTGTTTCTTTAGTGATGCATTCTGTCCTCGATATTAAATATTTTTAACATTCCTTCGTAAACTGCTCTTAAACCAAGACTTTCTCCGCCTTCTGGCCGTCCGGGCCGCGACGAATCATTCCATCCATACGTATCGATATGAACCCAGCGCACATCAGTTTTGACAAAATTCTCTAGAAAAAGCGCCGCCGTGATCGCCCCACCCATGGGTTTGGATGAAATATTGTTCATATCTGCCACCGGACTGCGCAGCCATTTCCGGTAACCCGGCCATAGCGGCAACTGCCACAGCGGGTCCCCACAGGCCAGACCGGACGCCACCAGCACGGCCCCCGTCGCGTCATGGTTGGTGAACAGGGCGGGCACATCCGGCCCCAGCGCCACGCGGGCCGCCCCGGTCAGGGTCGCGGCATCCACCAGCAGGTCGGGCTGGCGTTCGCACGCCGCGTGCAGCAGGTCACACAGGACCAGCCTGCCTTCGGCGTCGGTATTGCCGATTTCCACCGTCAGCCCGGCGCGGGTCTTCACCACGTCCGATGGCCGCATGGCATGGCCCGATACGCTGTTTTCCACGCAGCCCAAGCGCAGTTCCAGCCTGACTGGCAGGTCACGCAGCATAACCAGGCGCGCAAGGGCCAGCATGATGGCGGCCCCGCCCATGTCCTTTTTCATCCGCAGCATGGAGGAGGGCGGCTTGAGGTCATACCCGCCCGTATCGAAACACACGCCCTTGCCCACCAGCGACACCAGTGGCGCCGTCTCAGTGGCGGTGCTGCCCTGCCAGCGGGCCTCGACCACGCAGGGCGCGCGGTCCGACCCCACGCCGACATGCAGTACGGTCGGGAATTCCTGCGCCAGCCGCGCCCCGCGAATGACCGATACATCCGCCCCCAGCGGGGCAAGCGCCATCTCGGCCGCCTTGGCCAGGTCATCCGGCCCCATGAGGTTGGGCGGCGTATTGATCAGCGACCGGGCAAGGTTGATGCAGCGCGCCATGCTGGCCGCCGCCTGCCCCGCCGCATCCACCACCAGCCGCGCAGGCGGGGCGTCGGGGGCGGTGTCGCGGCCAAAAGCGGGCATGCGATAGGCGCCAAGGCAGAAACCCAGTGCGATGTCGCCCGCCTGCACATCCGCAGGTGCGCTGACCCGCCATGATCCGGCGGGAAGCGAGTCGGGCAACGCCCCGAACACGAACGGGTCGGCGCCATCCGCCTGTTCCGCAATGCCCAGCAGGGCTGTCGCGATCGTGCCATCCGCGCCGGGCAGCAGCAGCACCTGGCCATAACGGGCGGCAAAACCGGCCTGACGGGCAAAGCGGGCCGCCACTTCGCCCACCACCGCATCCAGTTCCCCCAGCGCGGAGGGACGGATGGCATGCACCATACCTGCGGTCCCATCCCGCATATCGGCCGCCGCGACCAGACAGTCCTGCATTTCCAACGCGTTCATTGCACGTCCCTTCCCTGCATATGTTCCTATTTCCAGCAGGGTGCGTCCCCCGTCCGGGCAACGCAACACCCCATCGCGACCGGCATGTGGTTTTGCTTGCATTTGCCGCCACTTGGCCGGAGCATGCATTCATGACGGGTGTACCCAAGGGCACTGGTGGCCCCTATCGCGCAGCGGCCGGACATGGTTCCGGCCCCCATTCCGATACGCTGGTCCGGGCGGTGCTCGGCCCGACGAATACCGGAAAGACCCATCTGGCCATAGAAAGGCTGCTTTCGCATTCCAGCGGTATCATTGGTTTTCCCCTGCGGCTGCTGGCGCGCGAAAACTATGACCGCATGGTGGCGCAGAAGGGCGCGCATGCCGTCGCCCTGATCACGGGCGAGGAAAAGATCATCCCGCCAAAGGCACGCTGGTTTTCATGCACGGTGGAAGCCATGCCGCTGGACCGCCGCGTGGAATTCGTGGCGGTGGATGAAATCCAGCTCTGTGCCGATCCCGATCGCGGCCACATCTTTACCGACCGGCTGCTGCATGCGCGTGGCCTGTCGGAAACCATGTTTCTGGGTGCGGATACCATACGCAACCTGATCCGCCGCCTTGTGCCGGGCATCGAGATCGAACATCGCCCGCGTCTGTCGCAACTGACGCATGCGGGGGCGTGCAAGCTGACGCGCCTGCCGCCGCGTTCGGCCATTGTCGCCTTTTCCGCGGGCGAGGTTTACGCCATTGCCGAACTGCTGCGCCGCAGGCGGGGGGGATGCGCCATTGTCATGGGGCAGCTTTCGCCCCGCACCCGCAATGCGCAGGTGGCGCTGTATCAGGAAAAGGAGGTCGACTATCTGGTCGCGACCGATGCGATCGGCATGGGCCTGAACATGGACGTAAATCATGTGGCCTTTGCCAGCCTGTCCAAATTCGACGGCACGCGCATCCGGCCGCTTACGGCGGGGGAAATCGCGCAGGTGGCGGGCCGCGCCGGACGCGGGCTGCGTGATGGCACGTTCGGCACCACCGGGACCTGCCCGCCCCTGTCCGAGGAACTGGCCGAAGCGGTGGAGGAACACCGTTTCGACCCGCTGACCCGTCTGGCGTGGCGGAACAGCGACCTGGATTTTTCATCGCCTGACCGGCTGCTGTCCAGCCTCAACCGTCCCTCCCCCCGTGTCGAACTGATCGCGGGGCATGAGGCAAGCGACGTGCTCGCCCTGTCCGCGCTGGCGGGAAATAGCGAAATCCGTCCACTGGTCCATTCCCGCGCCGCCACGCGCCTGTTGTGGGAAAGCTGCCAGATACCCGATTTCCGCAAGCTGGGCGATGACAGCCATATCCGCCTGTGCGGACGGATCTTTACCCACCTGATCCACGATGGTCGCATCCCGTCGGCATGGATGGACAGCCAGATTACCCATTTTTTCCAGACGGCGGGCACCATAGACTCGCTCATGCAGCGTCTGGCGGGTATCCGCGTGTGCAGTTACATCGCCGCCCGCCCCGGCTGGATCGCCAATGCCGAACACTGGCAGGCCCGCACGCGGGAGGCGGAGGACAGGCTGTCCGATGTCCTGCATGAACAACTGACCGCGCGTTTCGTGGACCGTCGCGCCACCACCCTTATCCGCAGGCTGGATGAAGGCGGGCATGACAACCTGCTTTCCGCCGTGACGGCACAGGGCAATGTCGTGGTGGAAGGTCATGAGGTCGGCCGTATTGCCGGGCTGGACCTGATCGCGGGCGAACATACCGATGCGGAGGACGGGCGCCTGCTCATGCGCGCGGCGCGGCGGGCGGTACGCAGCGAAATCCCGCGCCGTGTCGCGGCCCTGGTGCAGGATGATGACCAGCAGTTCACCTTTTCCGCCGATGGGGCGCATATCCTGTGGCAGGACATGCCCATTGCGCGGATGCTGCCGGGCAGTGACCTGCTATCGCCACGCCCGCAGGTGCTGGACAACCCGCTGCTGGACAATGCCCAGCGCGAACGAATCCGCAATCGCCTTCAGACATGGCTGGGACAGGTCGTGCGCGAGCATCTTGCGCCGCTTTTTGCCGTTCAGGCTGCGGTGGCCGGCACGCCGGACCTGCGCGGCATCATCCATCGCCTTATGGAAGGTGCCGGGGTGGCTCCGCTCCATCGTGGCGAACGCCCCGGGCACGAGATGATCCAGCGGTTGAGGCGGCTGGGCGTGCGGGTCGGGCACTACAGCCTGTTCATGCCGGCGATCCTGAAGGAACGCCCCATGCAGTTACGGGCCTGGCTCGTGGCGATCAGCCTGAACATGCCCTGCCCGCCCCTGCCCGCCATGGGACGCGTTACCCTGCCGCCGGATGCACTGCCGCCCACCTTCATGGACCGGATGGGTTGGCTGGATGCCGGGCCGGTGCGGATCAGGCTGGATATCGCGGAAAAATTTGTCGTTGAACTGGCGCGCATGACACGTCGGGCCCCCATACCGCTGCCACCCCAATTGGCGTCCCGCTTGGGGATACGGCGCGAAATGCTGCCTGCGGTGATGAAAGGGCTGAACATGCGCGTGTACCATCCGCGCCCCATGGCGGCCAACCGCTACGGTCCACCCGCCCCGGTCATGATCCGCTTCGCGTCCGAGCATGAAAATGCCAGCCGGGAAAAAACCGTGCGGACGGCATCCGCCCGCAATGGCAGGCGACCGGCAGCACCCCGGCGCCCGCAACGGACCGATAGCCCCTTCGCCGCCCTGGCGACCCTGTTCAATCGTCCCTGACCGCCATGACACAGACCCCTGATCCCATCATGACCCAGCGACTGGACCTGTGGCTGCTGCATGCCCGTTTTGGTCGCAGCCGCGGCATCTGTGCAAAAATCGCATCTGGCGGCCATGTCCGCATCAATCGCCAGCGCGTGACGAAGGCGCATGCACAGGTGCATGTGGGCGATATCCTGACCCTGCCATCCCCGGACCGGCAGACCGTGATTGTCATACGTGTCGTGGCCTGTACCGAGCGGCGGCAATCCGCCCCACTTGCACAACTTCTGTATGAAATTGTTCCGGAAACTGTCTGAATATTGTGGCCAACAGGCCAATACAGACCATGATTATGCATTAGCCGCCGTCTTGGGCTTGCCACGGCCGGAAAACACTCTCATATCTTCCGCCATTCCTGATGAGGTCGTGCGCCATGCGGCACCTCATCCCTTTTAATGGCCGGGCCTATTGCCGCAGGCCGAACAAATAATGATCGGAGATAGGCGATGACCTATGTGGTCACCGAAAACTGCATTCGCTGCAAATTCACAGATTGTGTCGAAGTCTGTCCGGTTGACTGCTTCTACGCCGGCGAAAACTTTCTGGTAATCAACCCGGATGAATGCATCGACTGCGGTGTGTGCGAACCAGAATGCCCGGCCGAGGCCATCTTCCCCGATAGCGACGACCGCGCGACCCCGTGGGCCGAACTGAACGCCAAATACGCCGCCGTGTGGCCCAACATCACGCGCAAGATCGACGCCCCGGCCGATGCCGAGGAATGGAAAGACAAGCCCAACAAGAAAGAGCTGCTTTCCCCCGAACCCCAGAAAGGCTGATCCCGCCTTTCCCATCGGGTTGCACCATAAAAAAAGACCGGCACGATTTCTCGTGCCGGTCTTTTTTTATGCCGTCTGGTCCGGGGGCAGTTGCCTGCCCCCGCACCCTGACATGACACCGCTTAGCGCGACATCATGTTGATGGCCGTGTCATGCATGATGAACATCGTGCCGGCCACAAGGACCAGGACCGAAAGCACCGTGAAGACAAATGCCATGACGTTCCAGCGCTGTTCGGACGAACCGTTCATGTGCAGGAAGTAAATGAGGTGAACAACAATCTGCACCACCGCCAGCAGGGCAATCGCCCCGCCGGTGCCGGCCGGCGACATCGCATGCGACATCACCAGACCGAAGGATGCAACCGTCAGGATAACGGCAAGTACGAACCCGGTAAGGTAAGACCCTACACTCCCGTGGCTCTCTCCCGAGGAAGAAATATGGTCTGCCATCAGATCACACTCATCAGATAGACAAAGGTGAAGACACAGATCCAGACGATATCCAGAAAGTGCCAGAACAGGCTGAGGCAGGTCAGCTTGCCGATCATGCGTTCGTTCAGCTCGGTCTTGCCAGCCGTCTGGAACAGCAGGACAGCCATCCACAGCAGGCCGCAGGTGACATGCAGACCATGCGTGCCAACCAGCGTGAAGAAGGCGGACAGGAACGCGCTGCGATCCGGGCCATTGCCTTCGGCAATCATGTGAGAGAACTCACGGATTTCCATGAACAGGAAGCCCAGCCCCAGCAGGAAGGTCACCCCGAGCCAGGTCCGCATGGTGCTGACCTTGTTCTCGTGGGCGGCAATCATGCCGAAACCGTAGGTGATGGAGCTGAACAGCAGGATTGCCGTTTCAATGCCAACACCCGAAAGTTCGAACACTTCGTGGCCGGTCGGACCGCCGGCAAACTGGTCACGCAACACCGCGAACACTGCAAACAGTGTACCGAAGATGATGCAGTCCGTCATCAGATACAGCCAGAACCCGAACACCACGGGAGATTCGTGGTGTTCATCATGGGCATGGGCTGCATCAGCAGTCATGTTTTGCGCCATTATTCCGCTGCCTGTGCTGCCATAAGGTTATGGGTGTGCTCCTGCTCAATGCGAACCACCTCGGACACCGGCACATAGTAATCGACGTCGTTGTCGGACGAACGGGCGATCACCGTAGCGATGACACCGATCAGACCAACAGCCGCCAGCCACCAGATGTACCAGACCGCACCGAAGCCAAGCACGAAGCTGAAGGCACCGATCAGGAAACCGCATGCCGTGTTCTTCGGCATATGGATCGGCTGATAGTTGCCACCGGCCTGACGCGTGTCGATACCGGCTTCCTTGTCATGGGCAAAGGCGTCCAGTTCGTGGACTTCCGGCAGGATGGCGAAGTTGTAGAACGGCGGCGGCGAAGACGTGGACCATTCCAGCGTACGTGCGTTCCAGGGATCGCCCGTCAGGTCACGGTTTTCGGCCAGGTTGCGATCACGGATCGAGACATACAGCTGGGTCAGCTGGCACACGATACCGCATGCGATCAGAACCGCACCAACTTCAGCAATCAGCAGCCAGGGATGCCATTCGGGGTTGTCGTAGTGGTTCATACGACGGGTCATGCCTTCGAAACCGAGGACATAAAGCGGCATGAACGCAACATAGAAACCAATGAACCAGCACCAGAACGCGCGCTTGCCCCAGGCTTCGTTCAGCTTGAAGCCGAAAGCCTTCGGGAACCAGAAGTTCATGGCAGCGACGTAACCGAAATACACACCACCGATAATCACGTTATGGAAGTGGGCGATAACGAACAGGCTGTTGTGGAGAACGAAGTCAGACGCCGGGATTGCCAGCATGACACCGGTCATACCACCGATGGAGAAGGTGATCATGAAGCCGATCACCCAGTACATGGTCGCGTGGAATTCGATACGCCCCTTGTACATCGTGAACAGCCAGTTGAAGATTTTCACCCCGGTCGGAACCGCGATGACCATCGTCATGATACCGAAGAACGCGTTGACGTTCGGGCCGGCACCCATGGTGAAGAAGTGGTGAACCCAAACCACCAGCGACAGGACCATGATGGAAGCGGTCGCGTAGACCATGGTCTTGTAGCCGAACAGCGGCTTGCGGGAGAAGGTCTGCGTGATTTCGGAGAAAGCACCGAAGGCAGGCAGGACAAGGATGTACACTTCCGGATGGCCCCAGCCCCAGATCACGCTCAGATAGAGCATCTGGTTGCCGCCGCCGTCATTGGTGAAGAAGTGCATGCCCAGGTAACGGTCCAGACCCAGCAGGCCCATGGCCACGGTCAGGATCGGGAAGGCAACCATGATCAGCACGGTCGTGCAGAAGATGGTCCAGGTGAACACCGGCATACGCATGTAGGTCATGCCCGGCGCACGCATCTTCACGATGGTCGCGAAGAAGTTCACACCCGTCAGCAGCGTGCCGACACCGGACAGCTGCACCGCCCAGATGTAGTAGTCGACACCGACACCGGGGCTGAACTGCTGTTCGGACAGGGGCGGGTAAGCCAGCCAGCCGCACTGCGAGAACTCACCAATGAACAGCGAGACGTTGACCAGCAGGAAGCTGATGGTCGTCATCCAGAAGCTCAGTGTGTTCACGAACGGGAAGGCCACGTCACGCGCACCGATCTGCAGCGGCACCACGATGTTCATCAGACCCTGCATGAACGCCATGGCCATGAAGAAGATCATGATCGTGCCGTGTGCGGAGAAGATCTGGTCATAATGGTGCGGCGGCAGGTAGCCGGGGTTACCGGCATAGGCCAGCGCAAGCTGGGAACGCATCATGATCGCGTCCGCGAAACCACGGAACAGCGCCACGAGCGCGACAACGATATACATGACACCAATGCGCTTGTGGTCGACCGAGGTCAGCCATTCACGCCACAGGTAGCCCCATTTACCGTAATAGGTGATGAGACCGACAACGGCCAGGCCAGCAATGGCCGCACCGATGAACGTCCCAACAAGGATCGGCACATCATAAGGAATGGCCGACAAAGTTAATTTGCCTAACATCTGTCCTATTCCTTCATGTTCATGTCGGACATCGCGGACTGCTGCACATGCAGCATCTTGCCGGTGCTCTTATCCATGACCATGCCGTTGTTGTACTTGGCAACGATGTCATCAAAGAGACCCGCATCGACATGCGAGAAGTATTCAACCGGGTTGGCCTCGCTCGGCGCGGCCAGCTTCGGATAGCTTGCGCTGTCCAGCTGTTCGGAAGAAGCCTTCACCTTCTCGACCCACGCGCTGTACTGGTCCGCAGGCATTGCCAGCGCACGGAAACGCATGTCGGAGAAGCCACGGCCGCTGAAGTTGGAGGATTCACCCTGGAAATCACCAGCTTCGTTCGCGATCAGGTGCAGCTGTGTCTGCATCCCGGCCATGGCGTAGATCATCGTACCGAGCTGCGGGATGAAGAAAGAGTTCATCACGGAGTCAGAGGTGATCCGGAAATCAACCGGCGTGTTAACCGGCATGGCCATCTGGTTGACGGTCGCGATCCCTTCATCCGGATAGATAAAGAGCCACTTCCAGTCCAGTGCCACAACATCGACATGAATAGGCTTGACGTTGGCTTCAGCCTCAAGCGGCTTGTACGGGTCAAGCGAATGACATGTCTGATAGGTCAGCACCGCCAGGAACAGGATGATCAGGCTGGGAACGGCCCAGATAACCACCTCGATCTTGTTGGAATGCGACCATTTCGGCAGGTATTCCGCCGCAGTGTTGGACTGACGGTACTGCCATGCAAACAGCAGCGTCAGGATACATACCGGTATCACGACCAGCAGCATCGCGTAGGTCGAGGTCAGGATCAGGCTTTTTTCCTGAGCACCGATCACGCCTTTGGGGTCGAGCGTATCCCACGAACAGCCTGCTAGCAGCGCTGCCGAAGATAGGCTCATCAGCTTCGTTAATCTTGGCAAGATTTTTTTCTTCATCTCACGCCTCGTTGGTTTCGACATCACCCTGTTTTGCTCACATCCTCGCTTCATCCACGGGCTTAGACAACAACGGCCACGTTATACGCTTGGCAGGAAAAATGCATCCGACTTTCCCCTGGCACCCAGCGACATCGCGCCTACGTCGACTTCCGAAATCGACACACGGCCTTTTTCGGTTTGCATCCGTCATGAGTTAGTTGCCGACCGGCTGACCATGATCTTGATCAATACGGCCCGCCAGACCTTACGTAATTATTACTGTCAGGGCAGATCGGACCATAAATCGCGACGCCGTCCTGTGTGCTGAAGCGCATGTTCTGTGCCGCATACCCTTTCATATAGTTTTTCTATTCAAGGGTTATCCGACCTGAATGGCCTCAGAGGCAAGCCTTCACATAATATTTCAATAGATTTCATTGCTAAAAATTTATCTAGAAAAATCCTTTTTTTACAATGAGTTGTCTGAGTGTCATGAACCTCACACTCATGTCATCTTATATTTTCTATATATGAATAAGTCTTATCTTTTTTACCTGCATGCATGGATGGCAACCCTTTCCATGCAAAAAGGGCCGCCACTTGCGTGGCGACCCCTCCATATTCTCATACCAGACCGTAGTGGTACAGATTCCGCAGGACTCCTGCATCCTCAGTCGTTGCTGTTGTTGCGCACGCCCATGAACTGCAGCAGGAACTGGAACAGGTTGATGAAGTTCAGATAAAGGTTCAGCGCATCATAGACCGAACGCTTGGCGGCCTGGTCCGGCCCCTCGGCATAGGCAAACTGCTGGTAGTTCGCCTTGATCTGCTGTGTATCGAACATGGTCAGCCCGACAAACAGCAGCACGCCCACTGCGCTGTAGACAAAATACAGACCCGGGCTGTGCAGGAACATGTTCACCACGCCCGCGATGATCAGGCCGAACAGCCCCATCATCAGGAAAGAGCCAAAGCGGCTGAGGTCGGTACGAGTCGTGTAACCCCAGATCGACATGGTGCAGAAGGTCGCGGCGGTAATGAAGAATACCCGCGTAACCGACACCCCGGTGAACACCAGGAAGATATTGGACATGCTGGCGCCCATCACGCCACAGAACAGCCAGAACAGGGTCTGCACCGCCTGCGTGGACAGCCGGTACACGCCAAACGACATGACCAGCACAAAGCCCAGCGGGGCAATCATGGCCAGCATGGACAGCGCCGTCGGTTTCAGCGCCATGCCCATCGGGGTTGGCACATGCTGGTAAAACAGAGCCTGCAGGCTGGTATTTGCGATCAGATAGGCAACCAGCCCGGTCAGGACCAGTCCGGATGCCATCCAGTTATAGACTCGCAGCATATAGGCACGCAGGCCCATATCGACAGAACCTGCGACACTATCAGCGGCGGGGCGGATGAAACTCCGCGAATCAGGGCCAAAAGCCATTGTGTTTCCTTCCTCCACGTCCTTGACTGACGTGCCTCTCCCAGCATGTGGGAACATGTTAGAACACGTTCAAGATCGGGAGCGTGTCCAATACATTACAATACGGCAAGCATGCCGCGGGTACATCACCCTATATATACTGTACACCGCCCATCACGGCATATGCCTTTTTCCCTTGTCCACAGGTATTCGTCATGCGTCTTTTCGTTGGTCTTGAACTCCCGCTTCCGCTGCTTCACGCGATAGGCGAATTACGTGGCGGCCTGCCGGATGTTACGTGGCAATCGCCTGAATCCTACCACCTCACGCTGCATTTCATCGGGGAGGTCACCCATCCCCACCTGCACGAGGAAATCCATCATGTCCTGTCCGCCATCCGCGCCACACCGCCTGTACTGCAACCGGCGGGCACGGGGCTGTTCACATCGGCCCGTCCGAACGGGTCGGACACATTATGGATTGGCTGCGCACCCGACGACGCCCTGACCACACTGCGCGAGAAGGTGCGCAAGGGCCTGAACCGGGCGATTCCGGCGGGAACCGAGCGGAACAGCCGCCATTTCACCCCGCATGTCACTGTCGGCCGGATGGAACATCCCGACCAGGAACGTCGACAACGCTGGCTTGCGACCACCGTTCCCGCGGCGGAGGCCCAGACGATGGGGCATTTCACCCTGTTCCGGTCCATACGCCATGCAGACGGGCCGTTTTACGAGCCGCTGGAACATTATCCGTTACAGTTCTGATTCTCTGCTCCACCCATCCGACATGGACGCAAACAGGAGTCTTCCGCGGCCCGGCATCTATTCCATTTGTGAATAATAAAAATATTTTTCTTATCAATCATTGTGAACCACCTGCATGTTCGCGGTAGACACATCTTGTCATTCTTCCTGAAATATCAACAGATTTTATGAAAATCTGCGGAATTCCGAACTATCCGTTTCATTGCTTATGCGACAGCATGTTCACGTTTTAGTGAGGCTGAACACTAAAATGTCAGGAGACGAGCGTGCTAGCCTCAGTATGTTCGGATGAAACGGACCACCTGCTTTGTCTTTCCTGCCTGAAGCCGGTTTCCTGTCTGGCCGGAAAAGAAGCGCTAGCGCGTTTTTTTTGCCGGATACATTCAGAAAGCTGCTCCGGGCAGAAAGTTGCAGCGGCGGCATCCTGAATTCGAAACCGTTAGTTTTCTGAGGACATCACATATGATTTCTGCCGTTTTCGGAAAAAGACGTTCTCTGAGCAGAACGCTTACAGCCGGAACGATATGTGCGGCTCTCATCTCCGGGTATGCCACCATGGCATCCGCAGATGACGGGCAGGGCGCCACGGGGGAAGCGATCATCCATGCCGATGATCACCCCGGTAACTGGATGACCTATGGCCGCACCTATTCTGAACAGCGCTACAGCCCGCTGGATCAGATCAACCGTTCCAATGTCGGCAACCTGAAGCTGGCCTGGTATCTGGACCTTGATACCAACCGTGGCCAGGAAGGCACGCCCCTGGTTGTTGATGGCGTCATGTATGCCACCACCAACTGGAGCATGATGAAAGCCGTCGACGCCGCAACCGGCAAGCTGCTGTGGTCCTATGACCCGCGCGTGCCCGGCAACATTGCCGACAAGGGCTGCTGTGACACGGTCAACCGTGGCGCAGCATACTGGAATGGCAAGGTCTATTTCGGCACGTTCGACGGTCGCCTGATCGCGCTGGACGCCAAGACCGGCAAGCTGGTCTGGAGCGTCAACACCATTCCGCCCGAAGCGGAACTGGGCAAGCAGCGTTCTTATACGGTTGACGGCGCGCCCCGTATCGCCAAGGGCCGCGTGATCATCGGTAACGGTGGTTCCGAATTCGGTGCCCGTGGCTTCGTCACGGCGTTCGATGCGGAAACCGGCAAGGTCGACTGGCGCTTCTTCACGGTTCCGAACCCCAAGAACGAACCGGACCACGCTGCATCCGACAGCGTGCTGATGAACAAGGCCTACCAGACCTGGAGCCCGACCGGCGCCTGGACCCGCCAGGGTGGCGGCGGCACGGTATGGGATTCCATCGTGTATGACCCCGTGGCCGACCTGGTCTACCTGGGCGTAGGCAACGGTTCGCCGTGGAACTACAAGTACCGTTCCGAAGGCAAGGGCGACAACCTGTTCCTGGGCAGCATCGTCGCACTGAAGCCGGAAACTGGCGAATACGTCTGGCATTTCCAGGAAACGCCGATGGACCAGTGGGACTTCACCTCGGTCCAGCAGATCATGACGCTTGACCTGCCGATCAATGGTGAAACCCGCCACGTCATCGTTCATGCACCGAAGAACGGCTTCTTCTACATCATCGATGCGAAGACCGGTGAGTTCATCTCGGGCAAGAACTACGTCTATGTGAACTGGGCCAGCGGCCTTGATCCCAAGACCGGCCGTCCGATCTACAACCCCGATGCGCTCTACACCCTTACGGGCAAGGAATGGTACGGCATTCCGGGTGACCTTGGCGGCCATAACTTCGCGGCCATGGCGTTCAGCCCCAAGACCGGGCTGGTCTATATCCCGGCGCAGCAGGTTCCGTTCCTGTACACCAACCAGGTCGGTGGCTTCACGCCGCATCCCGACAGCTGGAACCTGGGTCTGGACATGAACAAGGTCGGTATTCCCGACTCGCCTGAAGCCAAGCAGGCCTTCGTGAAGGACCTGAAGGGCTGGATCGTGGCCTGGGATCCGCAGAAGCAGGCTGAAGCATGGCGCGTGGACCACAAGGGGCCGTGGAACGGCGGTATCCTGGCAACTGGCGGCGACCTGCTGTTCCAGGGCTTGGCGAACGGCGAATTCCATGCCTATGACGCGACGAACGGTTCCGACCTGTTCCACTTCGCGGCGGACAGCGGCATCATCGCACCGCCTGTGACCTACCTTGCCAATGGCAAGCAGTATGTTGCAGTTGAAGTGGGCTGGGGCGGCATCTATCCGTTCTTCCTTGGTGGCCTGGCCCGTACCAGCGGCTGGACCGTCAACCACTCGCGCATCATTGCCTTCTCGCTCGATGGCAAGTCCGGCCCGCTGCCCAAGCAGAATGACCAGGGCTTCCTGCCCGTCAAGCCGCCGGCACAGTTCGACAGCAAGCGTACCGATAACGGTTACTTCCAGTTCCAGACCTATTGCGCCGCCTGTCATGGCGATAACGCAGAAGGTGCCGGTGTGCTGCCTGACCTGCGCTGGTCCGGGTCCATCCGTCATGAGGACGCGTTCTACAATGTTGTCGGCCGCGGCGCGCTTACCGCCTACGGTATGGATCGCTTCGACGGTAACATGAACCCGACCGAGATTGAGGACATCCGCCAGTTCCTGATCAAGCGTGCGAACGAGACCTATCAGAGGGAAGTTGATGCCCGGAAGAACGCTGACGGTATCCCCGAGCAGCTGCCGTAATCTCCCGGTTTTGACAATTTTTCGCATCAACGCGACGCATGATGGTGAACATAATGATCAACAGACTTAAGGTGACATTCAGCGCGGCAGCGTTTAGTCTGCTGGCAGGGACGGCATTGGCACAGACGCCAGATGCTGACTCCGCGCTGGTCCAGAAGGGGGCATATGTCGCGCGACTGGGTGACTGCGTAGCATGTCATACCGCTCTCCATGGACAGTCGTACGCAGGCGGGCTTGAAATCAAGAGCCCGATCGGTACGATCTACTCCACGAACATCACACCGGACCCGACCTACGGTATCGGTCGCTACACCTTCGCCGAATTCGACGAAGCCGTGCGCCATGGTATCCGCAAGGACGGTTCCACGCTGTATCCGGCCATGCCGTATCCCTCCTTCTCGCGCATGACGAAGGAAGACATGCAGGCGCTGTATGCGTACTTCATGCACGGGGTGAAGCCGGTCGCGCAGCCGGACAAGCAGCCGGACATTTCCTGGCCCTTGTCCATGCGCTGGCCGCTGGGCATCTGGCGTATGATGTTCTCGCCTTCGCCGAAGGACTTCACGCCGGCGCCAGGCACGGATCCTGAAATCGCACGTGGCGATTATCTGGTTACCGGCCCCGGCCATTGCGGTGCGTGTCATACCCCGCGTGGCTTCGCCATGCAGGAAAAGGCGCTGGACGCTGCCGGTGGTCCTGACTTCCTGTCCGGTGGCGCACCGATCGACAACTGGGTCGCGCCGAGCCTGCGCAACGATCCTGTCGTTGGTCTGGGCCGCTGGTCCGAGGATGACATCTACACCTTCCTGAAGTCCGGCCGTATCGATCATTCCGCCGTGTTCGGTGGCATGGGCGATGTGGTGGCATGGAGCACCCAGTACTTCACCGATGACGACCTGCACGCCATCGCGAAGTACCTGAAGAGCCTGCCGCCGGTGCCGCCGTCACAGGGCAACTACACCTACGATCCGTCCACCGCGAACATGCTGGCTTCGGGTAATACCGCCAGCGTTCCGGGTGCTGATACGTATGTGAAGGAATGCGCCATCTGTCACCGTAACGACGGTGGTGGCGTGGCCCGCATGTTCCCGCCGCTGGCTGGCAACCCGGTTGTCGTGACCGAGAACCCGACCTCGCTGGTGAACGTGATTGCGCATGGTGGCGTACTGCCGCCGAGCAACTGGGCACCGTCCGCAGTGGCAATGCCGGGTTACAGCAAGTCGCTGTCCGCCCAGCAGATTGCTGATGTGGTCAACTTCATCCGCACCAGCTGGGGCAACAAGGCGCCCGGCACCGTTACGGCTGCGGATGTCACCAAGCTGCGCGACACGGGCGCCCCGGTTTCCAGCTCCGGCTGGAACAGCGTCAGCAGCGGCTGGTCGGTCTTCCTGCCGCAGCCTTACGGCTCGGGCTGGACGTTTGCCCCGCAGACGCACACCGGTCAGGACGCCGCACAGTAAGGCGGATGGGTGGTTCCCCACCGGAACCACCTTCTCCTGATACAGTTACTGAAAACCGCCATGGGTTCCGCCCATGGCGGTTTTCTTATGTACGGCGTTCCCCCACACTGGGGCGGGCAACCAACAGGGGGAAATGCCATCATGCAACGCATCGTGGTCCTGACCGGGGCGGGCATAAGCCAGGAATCGGGATTGCAGACCTTCCGGGGTGCGGACGGCCTGTGGAACCATGAACGGATTGAGGACATCTGCACGCCCCAGGGCTTCCAGCGCGATCCCCTGCGCGTTGACCGTTTCTATAACGGCCTGCGGGCCCGGTTACCCACCGTCCATCCCAACGCCGCCCATCTGGCGCTGGCGGAACTGGAACGCGCGGGACGGGAGGGACGCTGGGACGGACAGGTCACCATCGTCACCCAGAATATCGATGATCTGCATGAACGCGCCGGTAGCCGCAACGTCATCCACATGCATGGTGAACTGCTGCGCCTGCGCTGCACCGCCTGCCGCGCAACCCCGGCATGGCGCACGGACTGTTTCCCCGATACGCCGTGTCCTGCCTGTGGTCAGCCGACATTACGGCCCGATATCGTCTGGTTTGGGGAAATACCCTACCATATGGAGGCCATTTCCCGGCATCTGGCGGCATGTGACCTGTTTGTTGCCATCGGCACATCCGGCGTGGTCTATCCTGCCGCCGGTTTTGTGGACAGCGTGGCCGGACATGCGGATACGATGCTGTTCAACCTGGAAATCCCATCCGGTCCCTCCGCCTTTGACCAGGCCATTGCGGGTCCCGCGACACGCACCGTACCCGCATGGACACGTGACCTGCTGGAAGCGTAAATGGGCCATGGCCGAAACACTGGAAGACCTTCTGGACGCCATCCGCGCGTGCCAGACCTGTGCCGCCCACCTGCCGCTCGGGCCGCGTCCGGTGCTGCATGTCTCGCGCACGGCGCGGCTACTGATCGCAAGCCAGGCGCCCGGCACGCGCGTGCATGAGACCGGGCAGTCCTTCAATGATGCATCAGGCGACAGGCTGCGTGGCTGGATGGGAATCGACCGGGCGACATTCTATGATTCCAGCCGCGTCGCACTGGTTCCCATGGGGCTATGTTATCCCGGCAGGCTACCAAAGGGTGGTGACTGTCCACCCCGGCCCGAATGCGCACCGCAATGGCGCGCGCGCATCATGGCGCAGATGCCCGATATCAGGCTGACACTTGTGGTCGGGTCCTATGCGCAGTTGCATATTCTGGGCAAGGGGCGCGTCAGTGACCGCAGCCTTGATTTCCGGCGTTACCTGCCCCGGTATTTCCCCCTGCCCCACCCGTCATGGCGCACGGGGGCGTGGGAACGGCGCACGCCCCGGTTTGGCGCCGATGTGCTGCCTGCGCTACGGGCCTGCGTGCGGGCCATACTGGCGGGTGACGACCTGCCGGACATCCCGCCGTTATCCCCGGCCTTCAGCCAGCCATGAGCAGGACAGCGCGCGCGCTGGACAGGATGACGCCCTGTATGCCGGTAATCAGGATCTGCACGCCAATCGACAGCAGGATCAGGGCGGCAAGGCGCGAGACAATGCGCGTGCCGGTCGTGCCCAGTAGGCACAGAAGCTGATCGGCATAGGTATAGGCCGCCCATACGATCGCAGCCACCAGCATGGCCGCCAGTGACAGCACGCCATAGAATATGATGTGGTGCCCGCCCGGCGGCCCTTCCGACCCCAGCGCAATGGCGACCGCAATCGTGCCCGGACCAACGGTGAAGGGCATGGTCAGGGGAAAGAATGCCTGTCCCATCATGTTGCTGCTGGCCTGCGCGTTACTGCCCTGACTGGCCTGGGCCTGCTTGCGGGCTTCTTCCGTTTCAGGGGCCTGCAGCAGGGACCAGGCCCGCACCGCCACAACCAGCCCACCTGCGATACGCAGGGCATCGATGGTGATGCCAAAAAATGAAAGAACCAGCCCCCCGATCCAGATCGAGGCCAGCATGAGCATCGCGGAATAGAACGCCACCTGCCGTGCCAGCGCCATGCAGATACGCCGGTCATGTCCTGCCGTGACCTGCGCGAAAATCAGCGCGGCCCCCAGCGGATTGACAATGGAAAACAGCGCCGGAAACGCCATGAGGAAGGCACCGGACAGGCTGGGCAGCCCCACCACGGTGGAAAAATGGGTCAGCAGTAATCCCGCATGACTGGTCATGACCGCCCCTTCCTGCCACGCGGTCCCTGCATGCGCTTAGTCCCCTGCGTGGGATGGGACATGGAATGACGGGCGCATCAGGCTGCGGACCATGGTCAGGTCCTCCGCCGCGGCGCACAGGTAGCCGGGATGGGTCGGATGTCCCTCTTCCGTCAGGGGCCATGGTGTCAGCCCCAGTTCGTTATAGACCGGCAGCAGGCTGATCCCGACATGCCAGAAAACCGGCTGACACCCTTCCTGCAGCGCAAGGTCACGCAACCACCATATGGCGGATGTACAGTCATCTGCCTTCCCCGCCGGGTCACCCAGCCCGACCAGATACGGTCCCAGCCGTACAAACGGCAGAAGCGCGCGCCTGCGCGCGCCCGGTATCAGCCCCACCGGCACCGGGGTCATCTGTCCCAGTCCATCCAGCGAATGATCAAAGCTGTGATACAGGGCCTTCGTCTGCGCATTCCATGGCATGACGTGAACACGACCCGGCCGTACCAGCCGCACGATCATGATCAGCGCCAGCATGACCGCAAGCCCCAGCGTCCACTGCGCAATGCCGGGACGCGTGGCGAACAGCATGATTTCCCACCAGCTGCCACCTGCGGAATCATGCGGTCCCGCCATGACCAGAATCACGATGGAACTGATCAGCAGCACCAGCGACACGATGGTGTTGGAAGAAAGCGGCTCGCTCATGATCCGGGCATGGCGGTAATACGACCCGCGAAATGGCGCGATCAGCATGCAGACCAGCATGAGCAGCCCCGGCACCGCCATGGGCGATCCCCGCAGCAACGTCAGCCCGCACGCCCCCGCCAGCAGCACCATCGTGGCCTTCCACGCCAGGGTCACACGCTGCGACAGGCCGATGCCAAGACCGATCAGCACCACCCCGATCAGTGACAGCAGGTAATCCCCCACCGTCGCGAACAGGGGCTGCATGCGGCCCGCATTCAGCCAGTTTTCCGGGTCCAGCAGGGTCAGCGCCAGCAAAAGCCCGCCACACAGTGAAACCGCGCCGGTAGCCACCGCCACGGAAAAATCGGCCTCGCTTTCACGTATGACCTGACTGGGACGACCCATGCGCGGTCCCCGCACCGGGCTGCGCGCGCCGACCTTGCGCGACAGGGCGGCATCCCCGCGCAGAAACAGTTCATGGGCTGCAAACATGATGCCCGCCACGAACAGCGGTACGATATAATAGAACAGGCGGAAGATCAGGATGGCCGTCACGATGCGGGTCGCAGGCACGTACGGCCCCAGCGCGAACATCATCGCGCCATCAAATACACCAAGGCCACCGGGCACGCTGGCCACAAGGCCCGCCGTGTAGGACGCGATATAAATGGCAAGGAACGTGCCGTAATCCAGACCGGGTGCGTCAGGCAGGAAGGTATAGGCAATGGCCGCCGTGGCCGCGACCTCCAGCGTCGCGACAACCGTCTGCATGATCGCCATGCCCGAGGAGGGAAAGGTGATCTGCCATCGCCACAGCCGGATTTCGTTCACATACCGGCCCATGACGACATAGGCGACGACCCCGCCCCACAGCACGATTCCCACCAGCCGCATGAGGAAGCCGGGCAGCATATGGCCCACGAAGGGCACCGTACCGGGTTCCAGCACCAGCACGCTGCCGATCAGCACCGCTGCCCCCAGCAGGTAGGTGGCCGAACAGAAGGCAATGATCTGCGCGATCTGGAACGGCTTCAGCCCCCAGTTGCCGTACAGCCTGAAACGGACCGCCGCACCGGAAATGGCGGAAAAACCAAGGTTGTGCGACAGCACGTAGGAACAGAACGCGGCGAACGCCGTGCGCCTGAACCCAAGCGGGCAGCCCACCTGCCGCACCGCAAGCCAGTCGTAGAAGGACAGGACAAGATAGGACAGCAGCGTAAAACCCGCCCCGGCCCATAATGTGCCCACCGGGATGGCGGCCAGCGCATGGCTGATGTCGCGCCAGTGCAGGTGGCGCACCTCGCGCTGCACCACGACCACGGCGCCGACCAGCAGCAGCAGGCCCAACACATGCGGCAGGTGCCGCAGCAACGAGTGTTTTGGCGGTGACGGCACGCTTCCCCCGGCCGCATTGTCATCCCCGACCTGCTGTGGGGGGGGATCGTGCAACGAACGGTCGGACATGGGCTGGCCCTTAGGCCACGACCCCTTCGCCACGGGTCAGCGCCGCCTCGATCAGGGCCACGGTTTCCGCGATCCCGTACAGCGCCACGAAAATCCCGAAACGCGGGCCTTCCTTCTGCCCCAGCAGCACTTCATACAGGCAGCCGAACCACGCCCGCAGCGGCTCGAAACCATGGGTCTTGCCGATCTCGAACACAAGGTTCTGGCAGGTATCGGGGGAGACATCCTCCCCCTCCAGCCCGCGCAGGGCTTCGGCCAGAGCAGCCAGCGCCGTACGTTCATGCGCGTCGGGGGCACGGTAGTGCTTCGTCGGGCGGACAAAATCGGCGTAATAGACGATGGCATGATCCACCAGCCGCGCCAGCATGGGGCAGCTTTCGGGGGTGGCCTTCGCATCATAACGCTGGATGAACTTCCACAGCACGTCCGGCGTCTCGGCATTGGCGACGGAGGCGAGGTTGAGCAGCATGCCAAACGTGACCGGGCTGCCAGCATCCGCCGGGATTTCCCCCTTGTGGATAAACCATGCCGGGTTGGTCAGCAGGGCGGGATCTTCCGCCGCCAGCGTTTTCGCCTTGGCCACATGGGCCAGATATTCGTCCGTCGCCTTGGGGATCACGTCAAAGAACAGGCGCTTGGCGCGCTGCGGCGCATTGAACATGTACTGCCCGAGACTTTCCGCCGGGGCGTAGCGCAGCCATTCCTCGACCGAGATGCCATTGCCCCTGGACTTGGAAATCTTCTGGCCGTTCTGGTCAAGGAACAGTTCATACGTCAGGCCCGCAGGCGGCTGGCCACCAAGGATACGGCAGATCTTGCCCGACAGGCGCACGCTGTCGATCAGATCCTTGCCCGACATTTCGTAATCGACACCCAACGCATACCAGCGCATGGCCCAGTCGGCCTTCCACTGCATCTTGGCATGGCCGCCGGTGACCGGGGTCTCGAACGTCTCGCCGTCCTCATCGGTCCAGCGCACCGTGCCCGCCACGGGGTCGATGGCGTCCATCTTCACCTGCATGACCTGACCGGTGCGCGGGTGGATGGGCAGCACGGGGGAATAGGTCGCGCGGCGTTCCTCCCCCAGTGTCGGGGCGATCACGGCCACAATCTTGTCATGCACCTCCAGCACGCGCTTCAGGGCCGCATCAAAGCGACCGCCTTCGTAATACTGCGTGGAGGATGCGAATTCGTATTCAAACCCGAACCCGTCGAGGAAGGAGCGCAGGCGGGCATTGTTGTGGGCGGCAAAGGATTCATGCGTGCCAAAGGGATCGGGCACGCGCGAAAGCGGCTTGCCGATATACTGGCGCAGCATGTCCTGATTGGGAACGTTGTCCGGCACCTTGCGCAGGGCGTCCATGTCATCGGAAAACGCCAGCAGCCGCGTGGGCAGGCCGGTCAGCTTCGTGAACGCCTGACGCACCCATGATGTGCGCGCGACCTCGCCAAACGTGCCGATATGGGGCAGCCCCGACGGGCCATAGCCGGTTTCCAGCAGGACGGGCCGTTCAGTCGTGACATCACGCGCGCCAACATGCGTGGACAGTTTGGCGGCCTCCTCAAACGGCCAGGATTTGGGAAGGGGCGAGATAAGGGGACGATGCTGTTCTGACATGGACCGGCAAGCTATGGACAGGAGGGGCGCGGGTCAATCTATCCTATTCCACACCCGGGGGTACAGCAATAATAATGACATGACACACGACGGGCGACATTCGTCCGCCCGTACCCTATATCATTTACCGACATGCCAGACACCCCGCCCCTGCCGGACAGTGCGCCGGCGCTCATTCCCCGGCACGGCGCATGGTCGGTCCTGACCCCGGACGGGGAAATCCTGTCCATGTCGGCCGACGACATACGGCGTGAACTGCCCCAGTGGCCGGCCCCCATGGTCATCCATGCGCCCGCGACCGCGCGCAGGCTGGACCTGCCGCCGCCGCCACGCCCCAGCCCGTGGCTGGACCTGCTGGAACTGTTCGCCTTCGCCCTGCCCGCCCACAGCGCGCCGCCCACCGCACGCGGGCTGGGAACGGCACTTGGCATTGCCGAAGCCAGGCTGGACGCGCCGGAAGCCGACCTGCTGCCCGATCTGGTGTTTGAACTGCTGCGCCGGATCGCAGCCAGCCGCAACACACCCGAAGGGAGCATAAAGGCCACGCTGGCCTGGGGCATGCGCCGCGCCGGATGGGCATGGGGGCCATCGGTCTGCGCCGCACTGGGGCTGTCCCCCACCGGCGGGTTGCCCGCAGGCATGATCCAGCCCAACGAGGCGCTGAAGGTGTGGACGCGCCTGCCCAAATGGGAAGAAACCGCCCCCCGCCCCGCACCCGCCGCGCATCCGGTCACGGGGGAGGAAGCACGCGCCAACCTGCGCGCCATCCTTGGAGAAGGGGCGGAGCATCGCCCGGCACAGGAAGCCTTCAGCCACGTTGCCGCACGCGCCTTCGCCCCGCGCACGACGCAGGGCGACCCGCACATGGTTCTGGCGGAAGCGGGAACGGGAACAGGCAAGACCCTTGGCTACGTCGCCCCCGCCAGCATCTGGGCGCAGCGCAATGGCGGGGCCGTATGGGTCAGCACCTATACCCGCCACCTGCAGCGCCAGATCGAATCGGAACTGGCCCGCGTCTATCCCGACCCGGACATCCGGCGCAGCCATGTGGTGGTGCGCAAGGGACGGGAGAACTACCTGTGCCTGCTGAACATGGAAGAAAGCGTGAATATCGCGCTGTCGCGTGGGCAGGCGGGAAATGCGTCCTTCATCGGGCTGGCGCTTGTGGCGCTATGGGCGGCGCATACGCGTGATGGCGACCTGTTTGGCGGTGACCTGCCGGGGTGGTTTGCGGACCTGTTCGGGCGCGGCCTGCTGACCAGCATCGCCGACCGGCGCGGCGAATGCATTCACGGCGCGTGCCCGCATTACCAGCAGTGCATGGTCGAACACTCCATCCGTCGCGCCCGCACGGCGGACCTGGTGATCGCCAACCATGCGCTGGTCATGTCACAGGCGGCATGGCACGCCATGGATGGCGCGGACACCAATAACGAGGACAACACACCCACCCGCTACATCATGGATGAGGGACATCATATCGCCGATGCCGCCGACAGCGCCTTCGCCCTGGAACTGTCGGGGCTGGAGGCGGCCGAACTGCGGCGGTGGCTGCTGGGGGCCGAGGGCGCACGGTCGCGCGCGCGCGGCCTGCGGCGCAGGCTGGAAGACCTGCTGGTGCATATTCCCCGTATCGAGACACCGCTGGATACGGCGCTGATGGCCGCCCGCGCCCTGCCCGCGCCGGGATGGTCCGCCCGCCTTGCCGCGCTCGACCCCGGCAACAGGACGGCGCCCCCTGCCGATACCCCGGTGGAAGCGGGTGAGCCCGTCCTGTCCAACCCGTCCGAAGTCCTGTTGCACGAATTGCGCCAGCAGGTGCTGGCCCGCACCCATGGCAGCCCCGAGGGGGGCGGTCGCCGCAGCGACAGCGAATGCGACCTGCACCCCATGCCCGAATCCCTGCATGCAGCGGCACAGGGGCTGGAGCGTGCGCTGCGGCGGCTGGCCGAACCGCTGCGCACCCTGATCGCGCGGCTGGATGAAGCGCTGGAAACCGAAGCCGACTGGCTGGACACCCCCATGCGCGAACGGATTGCCGCCGCCATCCGCTCCATCCGCAGGCGGGCGCTGTCACGCGTGGATGGCTGGTGCGCCATGCTGGGCACCATGCAGGCGGGCGCGCCGCCGCCAGAAGGCGAGACCCCGCAATATATCGACTATATCCGCATGGACCGGCGCGAGGGCCAGAACCCCGGCGAGCGGGATGTGGGCCTGTACCGCCACTGGCTGGACCCGACCATTCCGTTTGCCAGCGTGCTGGCGGCCCCGGCCCATGGCGTGCTGGTCACATCGGCCACATTGCGTGACGAAACGGGGGAGGACACGGAAAACGATAGCGCCGAGCGCGCATGGGACGCAGCCGAAGCCCGGTCGGGCGCAATCCACCTGCCATCCCCCGCGATCCGGTCGTCATTTCCCAGCCCGTTCGATTACGCGAAACAGAGTCGCGCCTTCATCATCACCGACGTGGCGCATGATGACCCGGCAGCGCTGGCGGGGGCCTACCGCACGCTGTTCATGGCATCGAACGGCGGCGCGCTGGGGCTGTTTACCGCCATATCGCGCCTGCGCGAAGTCTATCGCCGCATCGTAACCCCGCTGGAGGCCGCGGGCCTGCCGCTGTTTGCCCAGCATGTGGACCCGATGGACAATGCAACGCTGGTGGACATCCTGCGCAGTGAGCGCAACGCCTGCCTGCTGGGAACCGATGCGATGCGTGATGGGGTGGACGTGCCGGGCAATGCCCTGCGCCTGGTGGCGTTCGAGCGCGTGCCATGGCCGCGTCCCGATATCCTGCACCGTGAACGGCGCATTCACCTGTCTGGTGGCGCGCCGGGGCGCTATGACGACAGGATCGCCCGCCTGCGCCTGCGCCAGGCGTTCGGGCGCCTGATCCGCAGCCGACAGGACAGGGGTGTATTTGTCCTGCTGGACAGGCGCACCCCGTCACGCCTTCTGTCCGCCTTCCCCGAAGGGGTGGCGGTCCGCCGCCTTGGCCTGAGCGCCGCAGCGCGGGAGATCACGGCCTTCCTGCAGGCGCAGGATACATCCGTGGACCAGCTTTCCTGATCACCGCTCCCCCATGGGCCGCCCCGCTACGGGGCAGGACGTCAGAGCGCCTTGAGGTTGGTCGCGGCGGCCTTGCCACGTTCCATGGCGATGTCGTAGCTGACCGCCTGATCCTCGTTCAGGCCACGCAGGCCGGCGGCCTGCACCGCGGTGATGTGCACAAACACGTCCTTGCCGCCATCATCAGGCATGATGAAGCCAAAACCCTTGGTTGCGTTGAACCATTTTACTTTTCCGGTAGCCATAGCCAGTCTCTTCTCCAGCGCCATCCTTGCCGGTCCTAATACCGGCAATCCGGGCGCGTGCCTTTACGGCCATGAAAAAAACGGGGCATCCGGAAAACACCCTGCCACTTTCACGTCGTTCGTGCTCCCTAGGGGCAGCATGAAATGACCGCCCGTGTCAAATCATCCTGACATGCCCGCCGCGCACATCCCAGCCATGTGTACAAAAAAAGGGGGAAAGGCCACCGGCCCTTCCCCCTTTTTTCGTGGCGCCGGTCCCCACCTGCGCGGGGACCGTGACATGCCCGGCCGGATCAGAAATCCATGCCGCCCATGCCGCCCATACCACCCATGCCACCTTCCGGCATTGCGGGGGCCTTCTTTTCCGGACGCTCGGCCACCATCGCTTCGGTGGTGATCAGCAGGCCGGCAACCGATGCCGCATCCTGCAGCGCCGTGCGGACAACCTTCATCGGATCGATGATGCCGGCTTCCACCAGGTCCTTGTAGTCGCCGATCTGGGCATCGAAACCAAAGGTGTAGGTGTCGTTTTCCAGAACCTTGCCAGCGATGACCGCACCATCTTCACCCGCGTTGTGGGCGATCTGGCGCAGCGGAGCCTGCAGGGCCTTGCGGATGATGTCCGCACCGACGCGCTGGTCGTCGTTATGGAAGTGCAGGCCACCCAGCTTGGTCGATGCGCGGGCCAGTGCCGTGCCGCCACCGGGGACGATGCCTTCCTCAACCGCCGCACGGGTCGCGTGCAGGGCGTCGTCAACGCGGTCCTTGCGTTCCTTCACCTCGATCTCGGTGGAGCCACCGACGCGGATCACGGCAACGCCGCCTGCCAGCTTCGCCAGGCGTTCCTGCAGCTTTTCACGGTCGTAGTCGGAGGTCGTTTCCTCGATCTGCGCGCGGATCTGCGCACAGCGGCCCTTGATGCCGTCCGTGTTGCCGGCGCCTTCGACAATGGTGGTGTTTTCCTTGTCGATGTGCACCTTCTTCGCGGTGCCCAGCATGTCCAGCGTCACGCTTTCCAGCTTGATGCCGAGGTCTTCGCTGATGACCTGGCCACCGGTCAGGATCGCGATGTCTTCCAGCATGGCCTTGCGACGGTCACCGAAGCCCGGCGCCTTGACGGCGGCGATCTTCAGGCCACCACGCAGCTTGTTGACCACCAGGGTCGCCAGCGCTTCGCCATCAACGTCTTCCGCGATGATCAGCAGCGGACGGCCGGACTGCACGACCGCTTCAAGCAGCGGCAGGATCGGCTGCAGCGAGGACAGCTTCTTTTCGTGGATCAGGATGTAGGGGCTGTCCAGATCGACGGTCATCTTTTCCGCATTCGTCACGAAATACGGGGAGATGTAGCCACGATCGAACTGCATGCCCTCGACCACGTCCAGCTCGGTGTGCAGGCCCTTGGCCTCTTCCACCGTGATGACGCCCTCGGAGCCGACCTTCTGCATCGCCTTGGAGATCATCTCGCCGATTTCATGCTCGCCATTGGCGGAAATCGTGCCGACCTGCGCCGTCTCGGCCGGGGTCGTGATCTTCTTCGCGTTCTTCTTCAGCTCTTCAACGACAACGCCAACCGCCTTGTCGATGCCGCGCTTGAGGTCCATCGGGTTCATGCCGGCGGCAACAGCCTTGGCACCTTCACGCACGATGGCCTGCGCCAGCACGGTCGCCGTGGTGGTGCCGTCGCCTGCGATGTCGTTGGTCTTGGATGCGACCTCACGGACCATCTGCGCGCCCATGTTCTCGAACTTGTCGGCCAGTTCGATTTCCTTGGCGACGGAGACACCGTCCTTCGTGATGCGCGGTGCGCCGAAGCTCTTGTCCAGGACAACGTTGCGACCCTTCGGGCCCAGCGTCACCTTTACCGCGTCTGCAAGAATGTCCACGCCACGCAGCATGCGCTGGCGGGCTTCACCGCCGAACTTTACGTCCTTGGCTGCCATTTTCTTCTTCTCCGATATGGAAAGTTCTAAAAGGTTACTCGGTCAGGAAAGCACCGGGTGGGTCAGGCGACCACGCCCATGATGTCGCTTTCCTTCATGATCAGCAGTTCTTCACCGTCGATCGTCACTTCCGTGCCCGACCACTTGCCGAACAGGACGCGGTCACCCGCCTTCACGTCGAGGGGGACGATCTGCCCCTGCTCGTTACGGGCACCTGCGCCCACCGAGATCACCTCGCCTTCCATCGGCTTTTCCTTGGCGGTCTCAGGGATGATGATACCACCTGCTGTTTTTTCCTCGCTCTTGAGGCGACGGACGACCACACGGTCATGCAGGGGACGAAATTTCGTCATGGATCGCTCCAAATCTCTTAAAAGGTAACGCCCTTGAATCAAGCAACGCCACCGGTTGGCGCGCGCGCCAGGCCGCATCGCGTTAGCACTCCCCTCATGAGAGTGCTAAGAACCAGATAGGAAGCCCCCCGACAGGTGTCAAGAAGCGGAACGGGGCTGGGCGCGCATAATTCGCACCCCGCAGACAAGAAAGCGGGATATCGAAACTTTATTGTTTAATATCAATGTTTTGCATGAAGAAGTGCAGCCCAGTCAAAAGCGGAAGCCCAGCCGTCACCCCAGCGCATGATGAATGCGCGTACCGATTCCCGACCGTCGGTCAGGAGACTGCCGGAACGCTGGCTGCCGCCCCGTTACAGACCGGCGCGACAGGGAAAAAATTCTTATAAACCGTCTCATCACGCGGGTTTCATATTGACGCGGCAGGACACGGCATCATTGTGTGGCGGGCAACGAAGGAACGAATGGAGTAAAGGCCATGGGCGCAGTCATCACCGTTACAGCGGCGGACGGACATACGTTTTCCGCCTACCGGGCTGGTCGGCCGGATGCCGCGCGCTGTGTTGTGGTGGTGCAGGAAATATTCGGGGTCACGCCCTATATCCGCGCCGTATGCGATTCCTTTGCGGCACAGGGGTATCAGGCGATCGCCCCCGCCCTGTTTGACCGCGTGAAGCGCGACGCCATCCTGCCCTATGACAACGCCGGCATGCACGAAGGCCTGAAACTGCGCAGCGAGATTGCACAGGCCGACACGCTGAAGGACCTTGTCGCCGCGGCGGAGATGCTTCCGACGGAAAAGAAGGGGATTGTCGGGTTCTGCTGGGGCGGCAAGCTGGCGTGGGAAGCGGCGTGCCATACCAAAGCGTTCGCGGCGGCGGTGGCATGGTACGGCGGCGGCATCGCCCAGACCCGTAACCAGGTGCCCAACTGCCCCGTGCAACTGCATTTTGGCGCCGAAGACGCGCATATCCCCGCCGATGAGGTGGACGCGATCCGTGCCGCGCATGAGGATATCGAGATTTTCACGTATGAAGGCGCCGATCACGGCTTTGGCTGCACCGACCGCCCTTCCTATAACGAGGCCGCCGCAACCCTGGCGATGCAGCGCACGCTAAGCTTTTTTGAACACTGGCTGTAATATGCCCGCATAAAAAAACGCCCGTGCCTTCCGGCATGGGCGCTTTTTCAGGTCAAACCCGGTTCAGCACGCGGCCCGCAATGGCTTCCAGCTTTTTCAGCAGGGCCGGGTCGCGCTTGTCCGGTGCGGTGATGATGGCGTGTTCCAGCGCGCGGTCACAACCGGCGTAACAGGGGCCACGCTTCGCACCCAGCTTCGGGATGACCGAACGGACAAGGGCGCGGGCACGGCTGGCGTTTTCCTGCATGACCTTGACCACGGCATCTACCGTCACGCTGTCATGATCGTCATGCCAGCAGTCGTAATCCGTGACCATGGCGACGGTGGCGTAACAGATCTCGGCTTCACGGGCGAGCTTGGCTTCGGGCATGTTGGTCATGCCCACCACGGAACAGTCCCATGAACGGTACAGGTTGCTTTCGGCGCGGGTGGAAAACTGCGGGCCTTCCATGACCAGATATGTGCCACCACGGGTCACATCCAGCCCCAGTTCCCGGCACTGGCCTTCCAGCACGTCGCCAATACGCGGGCACAGCGGGTCGGCCATGCCGACATGGGCCACGCAGCCCGTGTCGAAAAAGCTCTTTTCACGCGCGAACGAGCGGTCGATGAACTGGTCGATCACCACGAAGTGGCCCGGCGGCAGTTCTTCCTTCAGCGAACCGACAGCCGAAAGCGACACGATATCGGTCACGCCCGAACGTTTCAGCGCGTCGATATTGGCGCGGTAGTTCAGGCGCGAGGGCGGCAGCGGATGGCCCCGACCATGACGCGGCAGGAACACGCAGCGCACGCCATCAAGCCTGCCGAACAGAAGCTGGTCGGACGGCTTGCCCCACGGGGTTTCGACCGTGCGCCATTCCTTGTCTTCAAGGCCTTCGATATCATACAGGCCGGAACCGCCAATCAGGCCGATGACCGGCTCGATCTGTTCTTCGGTGGCAGGCTTAGTGGACATTGGACCACGTTCTCCGTTTCAGGCAGATGGAAAGAATAAGCAGGATCAGCAGGAACACGGCCGCCCCGACACCCGCACGGTGGCGTTCCACCAGATGCGGGCTGGCGGCCCATGCCAGGAAGGTGGTGACGTCGCGCGCCTGCTGCGCCACGGTTGCGGGCGTCCCGTCGGGATAGGTGATCGCGCCATCATACAGCGGCGGCGGCATGGCGATCTGCCCGTTCGCGGCATAGGGGTTGTAGAACAGTCCCGGCGGCACGACCGTGCCCGGTGGCGGTGTCTGTCCGTACCCGGTCAGGAAGGCATAGATCCGGTCCACGCCGCCGGGATGCACCACCGCCAGCCGCGACTGGTCCGGGGGGACCACGCCATGGTTGGCGGCGGCGGCCGTGTGCGTGTCGGGATAGGGCGACAGCAGGTGGTCATCCATGTTGGCCGGGCGCGTGGCCGGATGGCCACTGGCGTCCACCCCCGCCGGGACGCGGTGCGCGCCGGCTATGGCGTTGATGTCCGCCTCCTTCAGGCCCAGTCCCGCAAGGTCGCCATAGGTAACCGATTTCATGCCATGACAGGCGGAACAGACCTGTGCGTAAACGGTATAGCCGCGCTGGACCGACGCCATGTCGAAATGGCCCAGCGGCCCGGTGAAGCTCCAGTCCTGCCGGGGCGGTTCACGATAGTCATGCGCCTGCGCCATTGCCCCGCCACCGACCATGGATGTCGGGATGACAAGACAGGCCAGCAGCATGCCACGTCGCAACAAATTACGCGCAGATGGCGCATTGCCCTGCTGATGACCCCGTTCATGCATGTCCGCTACGTTCCCGCCGCAATTACGTGTTCCTTTTCGCGTTCCCGCCAAAAGCGTGCCCCCTTCCTAGCGGTTGCGTAACGGGTCTTGCAATCGCCCGTCTTGCAATAAGCGGAACAAACGGGCACCCGTAATACCCATTGCGAATGACCAGAACGGGCAGAACGATACAACCATGACAACATCCCGCACCCCAGTTGCCCACGATGGACTGAAGGACACGGCCCGGGCCTGGTTTGAAAACCTGCGCGACCGGATATGTGACGCCTTCGAAAAGATCGAGGACGACGCCGTGGCACAGGGCAGCCCGACCCTGCCGGGCAAGGATGCGCCCGGCCGTTTCGAACGCACGCCATGGAACCGCACGAATGATGACGGCACGCCCGGCGGCGGCGGGGTGATCAGCCTCATGCGCGGACGCGTGTTTGAAAAGGTGGGGGTCAACGTTTCCACCGTCAGCGGGGAATTCAGTCCCGGCTTTCGCGACTCGATTCCCGGCGCGTCGGAAGATCCGCGTTTCTTCGCCACGGGCATAAGCCTTGTCGCCCATATGTGCAGCCCGCTGGTACCCGCCGCCCATTTCAACACCCGCATGATCGTCACGACGCAGGGATGGTTTGGCGGCGGCGGCGACATTACGCCCATGTTCCCCGAAAGCGCCGAGGCCATCAGCGACGCCGCCCGTTTCCATGACGGTTTCCGGCTGGCATGCGAAAAGCATGATCCGGAATATTACCCGCGCTTCAAGGAATGGTGCGACCGGTATTTCTACCTGCCCCACCGTGATGAAGCGCGCGGCCTGGGCGGCATTTTCTATGACCGCCTCAATACCGGCGACATTGACGCCGACTTCGCCTTCACGCGCGATGTGGGGCTGGGTTTCCTGGAAACCTATCCCGACATCGTGCGAAGCCGCATGATGGAACCGTGGACCGCCGAACAGCGCAAGGCGCAGCTTGTCCGCCGCGGGCGGTATGTGGAGTTCAACCTGCTGCATGACCGCGGCACCATTTTTGGCCTGAAAACCGGCGGAAATACCGAAGCCATCCTCATGAGTCTTCCCCCGGAAGTCCACTGGCCATAAGAATAGGCCCATGCCTGCCTCACGCCTCCCGTCCCGACCTGTCCCGATCCCCTGCCGCGCCATGCGGATGGACGGGGCCGCGCCTGCGCGGGCACGGTCATGATCGGCCGACGGGCCCTTCTGACCCTGCTGGCTGGTGGGGCGATAGCAGCGCCCATGCGGCGGGGGGCCGCGTCCGAACTCCCGCGTGAGCGCCTGCCCATGCCCGCGGGCACGGCGGGCGGGCCCGGGTTGCTGATGGCGGGAAACCAGAGCGCCATGGCCGACCGGTGGAAACCGGTCCTGCCCGGCGCGCTGGCGCAGGGGCTGGGCCTGCCCGCCCCCCTGCCGGTGCGTGATACGGTGGGACAGGACGGCGTGACCGGGGCCAACCTGTTCGATTCCCAGTTCGCGTCCGATGGCATGATGGCGCTGGCAGCACCCGGTTCGGCGCTTGTCGCCTCCCTGTGTGGCGACCCGCGCGCGCATTTCGACTACAGCCGCTGGGTGCCCCTGCTGCTCAGCACGACGATGCCGGTGGTGATCGGGCGCGCGCAACTGCACCGCGGCCTGGGCAGCTTCATACGTGACCGGCCCGTACGCATTGCCGTATCGACCCTGACGGGCATTGAACTGCCGACCGTACTGGCCATGAGCCTGTTCGGCCTGCGTCCCATTCCCGTCACCGGACTTGCCACGCCACAGGCCGCGGCAGCCGCCCTGCGTGACAACCAGGTCGATACCATACAGATCACCGACCCGCTGGGCACGCCCGAGACCTCCGCACTGATCAGCAGCCTGGCGCAGGCCGGTTTTCCTGCCCTGTTCACCCTCGGCACGCAGGCGAACCCACTTACCCTGTCCGACCAGCAGGTCATGAGCATGCAAAGCCGCCTGCAGCAGGACGCGCATTCCGCCCTGCATGGCCTGCTTTACGCCGCATGGAAGCCGCTGGCGGCGGCGGCAGGCGTGGATCTGGCCCTTGTGCTGCCCATGCTGACCCAACCCGCGACACTGGCCCGGTGGCGCGCGGCAACGACACAGGCCATACGCGACAGCGCCGTGCATACCATGGCGCAGGATACCGGCCGTATCCTGCTGACCGGCACCGATGCGACCGAGGCATTGCGGCTGGCGGCAGGGGATACGTCCACCATCATGACGCTACGCCGCTGGCTGGCCGCGAACCTGCCGACATGGCGCCTGGGCTGACGCCACCAGCCGTTTCAGACAGTCTTTCACAAACCGTTGCCACGCACCGACCGGCGCAACAGCACACGCACCGCGCCCTGATTGGCGGCATGCGGGTGCACGACCGCAAGGATCAGTCGCCCCAGATCGCCACGCCCCAGCCAGAACGGCAGTTCACGGCGCAGGATGCCGCCATTATGGCCGCTGCCCAGCCCGGTTATGATCTCGACACAGCGCACATTGTCCGCATGCGCCTGGATCAGGAAGCCATGCAGGCGGTGAAACGCCGTCTGCGCCACCTGCCCGTGCAGGTCCAGCCTGCGGGCCGGGCGCAGCTTTCCACTGACCAGCCCGCGCCAGCTTGTGTCATCCAGTCCCGGCCTGCGCACGCCGATTTCAAACGCCCCGCCCCTGCCTTTCTGCACGGTCAGGCTGTGGCTGGCGGTACCATGCACCGCATGCACGCCACCCGCTGTCAGCCGTTGCATGATGGCGGCGCGGCTCATGCCGGGTTTTGCCGGGATGGTGGGAGGAATGGCGGGCGGTTCCGGCGGCAGGGCGACGGGTTTTGCCTGCCGGGCGGTCCGCAATGGCGCGATCCCATGCGCGAAGGCCGCCCACAGGGCCTGTTCCTCCTCGTTCAGTCTGCGCTGCCTCACGGTATGATTCCTTTCTCCGGGCCGCTGTCCGTGGCCATAGAATCATACCCCGCCCGACAGGTCCATGTTTTCAGGCATCGCCCCATGCGCAAAAACCCTGCCGCATGGGCGGCAGGGCCTGCGTTCCCGCACGGACAGGAACCGTGTTACGGCGTTGTATTCCGCAGGGTCTCGCCCTGATAACGCCCGGTCAGCGTATTGAGGAACGCCACGATATCCGCCACGTCCTGATTGGAAATGTCATGGTCGGGCGTCTGGTAACGCGCCATGTCACGCACCGCGCCGTCCAGCGTCTTGATGCTGCCGTCATGGAAATAGGGACCGGTCAGCGCGATATTGCGCAGGTTGGGCACCTTAAAACGTTCCATGTCGGCGGGATCGTGGGTCACTTCAAAGCGTCCCTTGTCCGCATCCGTCAGCTTGCCGCCACGGGCCGAGAAATAATTGCCTTCCAGCCCCAGCGGCTCGAACGCCTGCCCACCCATGGACGGGCCGGTATGGCAGCCTGAACAGCCAACCTGCTTGAACAGCGCATAACCGTGCTTTTCCTGTGTGTTCAGCGCCGCGTCATCCCCCTTGAGATACTGGTCAAAGCGGCTGTCGGGCGTCACCAGCGTCTTTTCATATTCCCCAATGGCGTCGGTGATGGTGTTTTCATCAATCGTGTCGCTGCCATACGCAGCCTGGAAATCCGGGCCGTAGGTCGGGTCTTCACGCAGGCGGGCCGCAACCGATGTCCAGTCATGCGATCCCATCTCGACCGGGTTCATGACCGGGCCGGCCGCCTGCTGCGCCAGCGTGCCCGCGCGGCCGTTCCAGAACTGCCATTTGTTGAACACCGCATCATAGACGGTGGGCACATTGATCGGCCCCTTCTGTCCATGAATGCCGGTGGCGGTGACCAGCCCGTCCACGCCACCATGCTGCAGGCTGTGGCAGCTGGCGCAGTTCAGCGTGCCATCACCGGACAGTTTGCGGTCAAAGAACAGGCGCTGGCCCAGCGCGACCTTATGGCTGTCCACCGGCACGGATTCGGGCACGGGCTGTACCGGTTCGGCGGCAAAGCGGTCGGCAACGCCCGGTGTCGCGTAATGCTGGCGGCGCACCTGCGCAATCCATGTCAGCATGCTTTCACGCTGGGCCGCCGACAGGTGGGCATGCCAGTGCATGAGCAGGTACAGCGTGGGCGGCATGCGGTTCTGGTTGATGACTTCTTCAATGCGGGCCAGCGGTTCCTGATCGGGCACGCCACCGTTCTGCAGGGCGTTTATGATCGGTTCCACACGGAAATGCCGCAGCCCCTGGTCCCGGTCATGGCTCATCAACGTATTGGCCACGGGCAGGCTGAAATAGAACGGCAGATCGACCTTGGCCGCGTGGCAGTAGTCACACCGGGCTTCACGTATGACATTCAGTGCGGCCGCCGATGTGGGGTCCACCCCTGCACCCGCTGGCGCAGGTGCGCCCGCATGATCGAAATGGGTCAGATAGGCGACCGTTCCCCCATACGCCACGATACCCGCGGCCACCAACCCTGCCACTGCTGTTTTAACCGACATCCATACCCCCTGTCCCTTGCTTGAGTGGGTTTCTGGCCGATTCAGGGATTATCTGTCAAAATAATCGTTTAAATGAAAACCATCAAAGTTTTCGATCATCTGTCCCGGCCGCGCCATCCACCTGCGTCTGCATGGCCTGCCGTACCCTTTGCCGCGCGACATTGACATAGATGGTATCCAGGTCGATTCCGATGCCCTGCCCCCCTTCGCGCACGGCGGCGACCAGCGTGGTGCCCGTTCCCATGAACGGGTCCAGCACCACGGGTGCCGCCTTGCCATGCAGGCGGATGCACATCTGTGGCAGCAGCACGGGAAATGTGCCGGGATGGTGGAATTTCTGCGCCTTGCCCTGCACGGTTTCATACGGGATGAACCATGTGTCGCCCCGGCAGCGCCGGTCCTGCCGGTGGCCCCGGCGCACGATATTGGACTTGTCCATGTAGGGCACGCCGATATCCAGGCGTTTCAGCCCGACATTGCCCGTACGCGTCAGGTGGAACAGATGTTCGTGATTGCGGTTAAGGTAGCGGTGGCTGTTGACCGGCTTGAAATGCCCATGCGTTTCCGTTCCCACCGAAATCGACTTGACCCAGGTGATATGGTTCTGCAGCACGAACAGCTCGCGCAGCCGGACCATCAGTTCAAACGGCAGCCATGGCTGTGCCGAGGAACCGGCGACATTGAGGAAGAACGACCCGTCAGGGCGCATGACGCGACGCACCTCACGCGCGACATCAACCATCCAGTCCAGATAACCGTCTTCCTCCAGCCGGTCGCGGTACGTGCGGTATTTCAGGCCGATATTGTATGGGGGCGAGGTCACGACCACGTCCACGCTGTCGGGTTCCATGCGGCGCATGGCCCGGACGCAGTCGCCGCGCACCAGCAGGTGCGGCCCCTCGGTATAGCGGACAGTCCGCGGCAGGCGGGTCTGGGGTGCGCAAGCCTGCCCCGCGCGAGGTCGCCCTGTCATGATGCTACTACGCTCTTCACTCCGCTCATGCGGATCTAGTGTGTGGGCTTGTGTGTCTTTTTTGCCGGTTCGGCCGCAGCACGGGGCACCAGTACGATCATCTGCCCGGTCGAACGCAGGTTGCCAGCCGCCTGTGCCGCCTCCGGCCCCCATCCCATATACAGGTCGGCACGGTCGGGCCCCTTGATGTCGGTTCCCAGATCCTGCGCGAAATCAAGCCGGTTCCATGTCACGGGGTGTCCATCCACCGGCACCTGCGCCTGCACCCATACCGGGCTGCCCAGCGGAATGAAATCCCGGTCCACCGCCATGGAACGGCCCGGCGTCAACGCCACACCCAGCGCGCCCGGCGCACCGGCCTGCGTATCGTCCTGATCCAGTTCACGGAAAAAGACATAATTCGGGTTCTGTTCCATCATGTCTCTCGCCTTGTCCGGATTCGCCTCAAGCCAGCCACGGATGGACGCCATGCTCACGTCATCGGCGCCCAACAGGCCCTGCGCCACCATCACGCGGCCCAGCGGCACGTAAGGCCGCCCATTCAGGCCATCAAAGCCAAGGCGGATCACCTTGTCATTGGGCAGGCGCACCCTGCCCGCGCCCTGCAGTTGCAGGAAGAACAGATCAACCGGATCCGCCAGCCACAGCAGTTCAAGCTTTTTATGCGCAAGTTCGCCCCGGTCAATCTGCGCGCGGCTCCAGTATGGCACGATCTGCCCATCCTGGCTGCGGCCGGTCACGACCTTGCCCTGCGCGTCGCGTTCGCGCACCAGATCGGGCGGACGGCGATAGACCGGCGTCTGGTAAATGCCACCACGATGCAGGGAACCACGGATTTCGGGTTCATAATACCCGGTGAACAGCGTGCCATCCGCCCGCTTGCCCGCGGGCAGGGTATAGGGCACGAACCACTGTTCAAAAAATGCCTGTGCCGCGGCGCGATCACCTGCGGGCACGCTGCGCGCCGCGTTACAGGCAGCCTGCCAGTCACCAACCTGCCGTCCGGGGTAACCGATGTCTGCGCCGCCCAGCGAACTGTCGGCAGGCAGGCTGCCGACCTGATGGCAGTCCTGCAGGAAAACCGGCAGGGCATCTTCCAGCGCATCATCCTTCCATCCCGGCAGGGCATTGAAGGAAACGGGCCGGGCATGGCTTGATTTATGATGTCCCCGTGGGGCCTGGGGCGCCCCGAGATTGGGGGCTTCCCCGATATGACATCCGCATAAGGTGAGAACGGCGCACAACGGCGCCAGACGCTTCATTACTTTCATACACACAGACTGATCACGGATTTATCGAAAAATTATGGCACGGTGACCTAGGCGCTGCGACTGGCCCCCAGACGCCAGCCCGCGCCATCGGTGTTGACGCCCAGCAGACGTTCGAACGTCCACAGATCCGAAAACTCCGTCACGGCATCGACACCGGCCACGGGCTGGCCGTTGCTGTCCACGGTCAGGCTGATCTGGTCGGACACGATCCGTACCTCGATCCGGGCCAGCGGGTGCGGGCCGGTCGTCTCGTCAATGTCCGCGCCGATGATGGCGATATCGGTAATATCCCTGATTTCGCTGCGCAGGACTTCGCCTGCCTGCTGGCGGGACTGGATCGCGGCCTCGAAAGCGGAAAACGTCGCGGCCGTCAGGTGCTGGCGCAGCACGTTCAGGTCGCCCGCCGCGTACGCGCCGACGATCTGGCGGAAGGCGGCCTCGGTTCCCCTTGCAAAATCCTGCGGGGTGAAACCGGGCTGGAGCGCGCCGATACGGGCCAGCACGCCACCCACCCGTGTATCGGGTGTGGGAATGTCATAGTTGATGGCGGGCGGCGGGGGTTCGGGCTTCTGTTCCACGACATTCGCGGCCATGGGCGGCGGCGCCATGGGACGCGGGGCGGGTTCCGCACCAACCCGGCGGCCAAGAATGCTGCGCAGTCGCAGAACAAGGAATACAGCCACCAGCCCCAGAACAATCAGATCCAGCGGAAAATGACCAAAAGAAAAATTCATGCCGCGCGCGTCCATAATGCAGGCGGGTCCCCTGCCTAGATTACCCTGCGCAACAACATAGGCAACGGCCGGAGCCAGCACAATGCGCAAGGACCGTTAAAATTCCGACAGCTGGTATGGCATCGCCCGCAGACCCATGCTACGGCCAGAGAATACGGTATTCATTTCTTTTTTCCGCATATCTTCTGGGGAATACAGACAAGCATGTCCGACACGACTCAGCCGCCCACCCCTGAAAACGGCCAGAGCGCCCCCCCGGCGCTGCCGCTGGCGATCAACCTGCAGTATATCAAGGACCTTTCGTTTGAAGTGCCCGCTGGCGCGGAAATCTTCGCAACCCTGCGCACGAACCCGCAGATTTCGGTCAACATCGACGTGCAGGCCAACCGACTGGAACAGGAACAGCCGGTGTTCGAGGTGGTCCTGACCGTAAAGGCCGAAGCCAGCGAAGCCCCGCAGCAGGAAGGTGGCCCCGCCGGTCGCCCGGTCTTCATTGCCGAACTGTCCTATGCCGCGATCGCGACCCTGAACAACCCGCCGGCCGAACTGATCGAGCCGATCCTGCTGGTGGAAGTGCCGCGCCTGATCTTCCCGTATGTGCGCAACATCCTCAGTGAAGTCACGCGCGATGGCGGGTTCCCGCCCGTGGTGCTGCAGCCGATCGACTTCGTGGCGCTGTGGCAGGCCAAGCGCAACTCCTTCGACCAGACGCCTGGCCACGCCTGATACCAGAGGCCGTTTCAGGATAAACCATTGATAGGAAACGTTCCTGTCACTCTGCGGGACTTTTGAAACGGTCTCTAATGAACGGGCCGGGGGCATATGCTCCCGGCCTTTTTCATTACCGGGTTCAGGCACCACCATGGGGCAGGCAGGCCAGCATGGCGTCCTGGTCTGGACGGTCGGCCACGCGCAGGCCATGCCAGTGCGCACCCGCGCCAAGGACGGCGGCGACCCCATCCGACATGGCGATGGCCTCCACCACACCCAGCAGGGGCGCAAGCGCGGGCGTCAGGGCCGCGATGAAGGCTTCCGCCGTGCGGGTGGAATAGAACATCACTGCCGCCACCTGCCCCGCCCGCAGGGCCGCGACGGCATCCGGCGGCAGGCATGGTGCAGGCCGCACGGCATAAACGCAGCGCCGCAGCACCCGGTATCCCTGCCCGCGCAGCGCCACGGCCATTTCGTGCCCATAACCCTGCCCCACCGCCAGCAGCAGCCGGGACGCGGGCGGCATGACGGCCTGCAACAACGTCGTCAGGTCATCCGCCGTGCCGGATGCGGCGGTGACATGGGAAAAACCCGCCGCACGGGCGCGCCGCGCGGTGGCGGCCCCCACGACGTAACAGGGAATATCATGCAGTTGCGGGTCGGTCAGGCTGCCCACGGCCTGCCCACTGGTCAGGACGATGGCGTCGGGACGGAATGCGCCGATGGAAAGCGCGCACTGCCTGACATGCAGCATGGGGGCGGCAATGGGGTGCAGCCCCCGCGCCGCCACCGCCGCCATGGTGGGGCCAAGCCCCGGCGGCGGGCGGGTCACGATCACCCCCGCACACAGGGCGGGGGATGGAGACAGGTTACGGCTGTTCAACAAAAATATCGGCGGGACTGTCGGCACGCAGACTGCGGCCAAGGTCACGGCCCAGACGCGCGGCATCGGCCGGCGCGCCGCTGATCGAACGCTTGAGCAGGAAGGTCCCGTCTTCACGCGCGACAAGGCCGGTCAGGTGCAGTTCGGGCGCGCCACCGGCCACGACCGGGATCAGGCGGGCATAGCCACCGATCGGCGTACGGCACGAACCATCGAGTTCCGCCAGCAGCGCGCGTTCGGCCGTGGCGACGGCGCGCGCTTCGTAATCCTCGATCGCGGAAAGCAGTTCACGCAACTCGATATCGCTTTCGCGCACCGTGACCCCGACAATGCCCTGCCCCGCCGCAGGCACCATGATGGTGGGATCAAGGATCACATCGGCACGGTCTTCCATGCCAAGGCGACGCAGCCCGGCATAGGCCAGCAGCGTTGCATCGCACTGCCGTGCCGCCAGCTTGTCCAGCCGCGTCTGCACATTGCCACGCAGCAGGCCGAATTTCAGGTCGGGACGCACATGCAGCATCTGCGCCTGACGCCGGACGGAGGCACAGCCCACCAGCGCGCCGTGTGGCAGGACCGCATATGGATCGGCGGGATCAGGCTCCCCACAGCCCGGGCCAAGGATCAGGGCGTCACGCGCATCCTCGCGCTTGAGGGTGCAGGCCAGCACCAGCCCCGGCGGCAGCGTGGTTTCAAGATCCTTCAGGCTATGGACGGCGAAATCGATCCGGCCATCCAGCAGCGCATCATGAATTTCCTTGGCAAACAGGCCCTTGCCGCCAATTTCCGCCAGCTTGCGGTTCTGCACCTGATCGCCGGTGGTGCTGATCTGGTGTTCCTGGAACGCGCCCATGTCGCGCAGCACGGGACAGAAACGGGTCAGCAGCGTCAGGAACGCCCGTGTCTGCACCAGCGCCAGCGGGGAAGCGCGCGTCCCGACCTTCAGCGGCAGCTGCCGGCGGTGGGGTTCGGGATGTGTGGCTTCCTTTCGCTGGCGTGCAGCGGCCTCGGCCGCGACTTTCTGTAGCGCGGACGATGGAAACGGGGCTGATGGCTTTGCGGACTCCATATCGCGTGTCTATTACCGCACCGCGATAAAGGAAAGATGACATTCGGCACATCCGGATTGTAAATTACGCCATGCCCCATACCGAACCGACATGCCCCGATCTGCCAACTCCCGTTATGGCCATTGAATCTTCATGCGATGACACGGCCTGCGCGATCGTTACGACAGGGGGCCAGATCCTGGCAGAAGCGACATTATCGCAATCCGGCCATGTGCCATTTGGCGGGGTCGTGCCCGAAATCGCCGCCCGTGCCCATCTTGGCGCGCTGCCCGCACTGGTGCGCGACACGCTGCGCGCAGCCGGCATGCGGCCCCATGAACTGGGTGCGATTGCCGCAAGCTGCGGGCCGGGACTGATTGGCGGCCTGATCGTGGGCGCCGACATGGGCAAGGGCATGGCCATCGCGCTGGACCGGCCCTTCATTGCCGTCAACCATATCGAAGCCCACGCCCTGACCGCGCGCCTGCCCGGTGTCGCCGGCAATGGTGCGCCGTTTCCCTACCTGCTGCTGCTGGTATCGGGCGGGCACTGCCAGTGCATCGCGGTGGAAGGGGTCGGCCATTACCGCAGGCTGGGCGGCACGATTGACGACGCGGCGGGCGAAGCCTTCGACAAGGTGGCCAAGATGCTTGGCCTTGGCTGGCCCGGTGGCCCGGCAGTGGAACAGCTTGCGCGTGAGGGCGACCCGCATGCCGTGTCCCTGCCGCGCCCGCTCATGGGGCGGCCGGGATGTGATTTTTCCTTCTCCGGCCTCAAGACCGCCGTGGCGCAGAAACTGCCGACCGAGGTCCGCGCCGCCCTGCCCCGGCAGCAGGCCGCCGATATCGCCGCAAGCTTCCAGCAGGCGGTCAGCGACATCGTGATCGACCGCCTTGGTCACGCGCTGGACATGATGGAACGCCCGACCACGCTGGTCGTGGCGGGCGGGGTGGCCGCCAATGGCGTCCTGCGCGCACGGCTGCAGGAATTCGCCACGGCGCATGGCCTGCCCTTTGCCGCCCCGCCGCTGCGGCTATGCACGGACAATGCGGTCATGGTGGCATGGGCCGCGATCGAGACCATGCGCGCACGCGCGGCCCTGGGCCTGCCCATACCCAATGACATCGCCATGCGCCCGCGCCCGCGCTGGCCGCTGTCGGAAATGGCGCAGCGCATGACGGCGGATGCGGACAGCCTGCCCGCCTGATCGCATGCACCCCACGCGTCGGGACGGCCCTTGCGGTCAGGCGGCCTGTTTGAAAATAACCTTTTGATAAGAAAAGATAAAAATTTCCGGACAGCGTCTTTTTTCAATAAAGGCAGCGTTTCGGGCAGCTTTTTGAAAAAAGCTTCACCAAAAACTTCTTTATGATTTGCAGGCCGTTTTGTTAGCAGGCTGATAAGCAAACAACAAAGATGCCGGATACGGCACATAACCGTCGGGGAACAAACGGATGACCCATACCGCACGGATTGCCGTGATCGGCGCAGGCGCATGGGGGACGGCGCTGGCGCTGCAGGCCGCGCGCGCGGGCGCCGAAGTCAGCCTTTGGGCACGCAATCCCGCCGCCATGTCGGCAGGCCGCGTCATGCCCCGCCTGCCCGGCTACGCCCTGCCATCCAGCATTACCGTAAGTGACATCATGCCGCGTCAGGCCGACCTGATCCTGCTGGCCTGTCCCATGCAGCACCTGCGCGCCACCGCCCGCACCGTGCCACCCTGCGCGCCGCTGATCGCGTGCTGCAAGGGGATCGAACAGGCGACCGGCCTCATGCCGCTGCAGGTGCTGGAGGAAATATTTCCCCACAGCGTGCTGGGGGTCCTGTCCGGCCCCAATTTCGCGCATGAAATCGCAGCCGGCCTGCCCGCCGCCGCCGTGCTGGCCAGTGCGGATCGCACGCAGGCCCGCAGGCTGGCGGACCTGCTGACCACGGCCGCCTTCCGGCTGTATGCCAGCGACGACCCGACGGGCGTGCAACTGGGGGGGGCCGCCAAGAACGTGGTGGCCATCGCCGCGGGGGCCACCATGGGGGCGAAGCTGGGGGAAAATGCCCGCGCGGCGCTGATTACCCGCAGCATTGCCGAACTGTCGCGCCTGTCCCACGCGCTGGGCGGCCGGCCCGGAACCCTGTCGGGCCTTGCGGGAATCGGGGACCTGCTGCTGACCTGCACCGGTGCCGCGTCACGCAATTACCGCCTTGGGCTGGCCATTGGTCAGGGCATCCCCGCGCAGCAGGCGGCGGATGCGCTGGAGGGCGTGGCCGAAGGCCGGGCGACCGCCCCGGCACTGCTGCAGCTTGCCCGCCAGCATGGCGTCGGCACGCCGGTCATCGCCACCGTCACCAGCCTGCTGGCGGGCACGATCGACATGGATGACGCCAGCCAGCTGCTGCTGTCACGCCCGGTCGGGCATGAATTTGCCTGACCGGACCCTGCGCCACATCCCACATCTGCAAACAGGCGGCTTGACCCCCGGCATGTGACCCGGCAATCCGGTTACTCCGGCGCGCTTATGAAACCGAGCATTCCCATGACCACGATCTATGACTTTGTCCTGCCTGCCCTGAATGGTCCCGACATCGACCTGTCCAAATTGCGGGGCAAGCCGATCCTGATCGCCAATACGGCGTCCAAATGCGGGTTCACGCCGCAGTACGAAGGGTTGCAGAGCCTGTGGACCACATGGCGCAGCCATGACCTGATGGTGATTGGCGTGCCATCAAGTGATTTCGGCAACCAGGAGCCGGGCACGCCCGAACAGATCACCACCTTCTGCCAGCGCAACTACAACGTCACCTTTCCCCTGACCGCCAAGAGCCATGTGAAGGGACCGCAGGCGATCCCGCTGTTCCGGTGGCTTGCGCGCGAGGGCGGGTTCCTGTCGCTGCCACGATGGAATTTCTACAAATACCTGATCGGACGCGACGGGCAGCTGGTCAACTGGTTCACCTCCGTCACATCGCCCGAATCGCGGCGCGTGCGCATGGCGGTCGAACGGGCGGTGATGGATCACTGATGCCCCCATCATGCCCGCGCGCGTCATGCTGACACGATGCTGAAGGGTTTCCTGACCGTCAGCGGCTGGACCATGATCAGCCGCGTGCTGGGGCTGGTGCGCGACCAGCTGCTTGCGGCCCTGCTGGGGACGGGGGCGGCGCAGGATGCGTACCAGATCGCCTTCCGCCTGCCCAACATGTTCCGCCGCCTGTTTGGCGAGGGCGCGCTGAACGCCGCCTTCGTGCCACTGTTTTCCGCCCTGCTGGAACGCGAGGGGAAAGACACCGCGCGCCAGTTCGCCAGCGAGACGATGAGCGTCCTGCTGTCATGGCTGCTGCTGCTGACGGTGCTGGGGGAAATCTTCATGCCCGGCGTGCTGCGCCTGATAGCACCCGGGTTCACGCATGGTGACGTGCGGGATACGCTGGCCATATCCCTCAGCCGCATCACATTCCCCTACCTGCTGATGATCTGCGGGGCGGCGCTGGTTTCCGGCGTGCTGAACGGCATGCACCATTTTGGCGTGGCGGCGGCGGCCTATGTCAGCTTCAACGTCATTGGCATTGCCGCCATCCTCATCCTGCCGCCGCTTGCGGGTGATGTCGCGCATGCCGCCGCATGGGGGGTGACCGCGTCGGGCGTGGTGCAGTTTGGCATCCTGCTGTATGCCGCGGGCCGCGCGGGGATGCGCCTGCGCCTGGTCACGCCCTGCCTTACGCCGCGCATCCGCACGCTGCTGGCGCGCATGGGCGTGGGGCTGGTGGGCAGCGGGATCACGCAGATCAATTTCCTGGTCGATACCATCATCGCCACCCTGCTGCCCGCGGGCAGTGTCTCGCTCATGTATTTTGCCGACCGGGTGAACCAGCTGCCACTGGGCGTGCTGGGGGCGGCGGCGGGCACCACGCTGCTGCCGGTGCTGACACGCCACCTTGCGGCGGATGACCTCGACGGGGCGCACCATATCCAGAACCGGGCCATTTCCTACGCCCTGATCCTGACGCTGCCGGCGGCGGCGGGACTGCTGGTCATTGCGGCGCCCGTCATGATGGCGCTGTTCGGGCATGGGCATTTTTCGGCGCATGACGCGGTGCTGTCGGCGCAGTCGCTGCGGGCCTATGCGCTGGGGCTGCCCGCCTTCGTGCTGGTCAAGGTGCTCTCGCCGGGGTTCTTCGCGCGCGGAGATACGCGCACGCCGGTGCTGGTGGGCATGGGCACGCTGGTGCTGAATTTCATCCTGAACATAAGCTTCATGCACTGGCTGGCCCATATCGGCCCGCCACTGGCCAGCAGCCTTGCGGCGATGGTCAATGCAGGGGTGCTGGCGTTCCTGCTGCTGCGGCGCGGCGCGCTGGTGCCCGACCCGACCCTGGTCCGGCAACTGACGGGCATGACGGGTTGCGCGGTGATGATGGCGATGGGGCTGCTCATGCTGGGCCATACGCCGCTGGGCGATGCCATGCAGGCAGGCCCGGTCATGCGGATCGTGGATGTGGGCGCGATGGTTACGCTGGGCGTGGGCATCTACCTGCTGGCGCTGCAGGTCCTGGGGATCGCGGACATGCGCCAGGCCATGGCCGCGATCAGCCGCCGCCTGCGCCGCAACCGGACGGCATAGGGAACAGGGGCCATGAATCCGCACTGGCGAATCCCCCATCCCGCCGCTAGACACCGGACATGACATTCCCATCCCCCGAGGGTGCCACACCCGCCATGGCGCAGTGGTTTGCGCTGAAAGCCGAACACCCCGACGCCCTGCTGTTCTTCAGGATGGGGGATTTCTACGAACTGTTTTTCAATGATGCGGAAGCGGCGGCGGCGGCGCTGGACATATCGCTGACCGCGCGCGGCACGCATGGGGGCGAACCCATCGCCATGTGCGGGGTGCCGGTGCATGCGGCGCAGGCCTATCTGGCGCGGCTGATCCGGCGCGGGTTCCGTGTCTCGGTGGCCGAACAGACCGAACAGCCCCGCAAGGGACGCCCCGCATCCAAGGGGCCGCTGCGGCGCGAGGTCGTGCGCCTGATCACGCCGGGCACCCTGACCGAAGATGAACTGCTGGAGGCGGGACGGCAGAACCTGCTGGCCGCCATCGTCTGCCCCACCGGGCGCGACGCCAGCGATCCCGGCCTTGCGTGGATCGACATTTCCACCGGCCTGTTTGAAACCGCCGCTGTTCCCGCGCGTGACCTGAACGACCTGCTGGGCCGTCTGGACCCGGCGGAAATCCTGTGCGCGGATAATGTGGAACTGGGTGATTTCGCGGCCCGGCGCACTCCCATCGTCCCGCCCGCCAGCGCGGACGCTGCCCGCCAGCGCATGGCCGAGGCGTTTGGCGTGGCCAGCCTTGACGCCTTTGGCACCTTCAGCGACGCGCAAGTCATGGCGGCGGCGGCGGCCATAGACTATATCCGCCGCAGCCAGGCGGGCCTGCTGCCACGCCTGTCGCACCCCCGCCCCAGCGACAGCAGCGACATCCTTGGCCTTGACCCCGCCACCCGCGCCAGCCTCGACCTGCTGCGCACGCGTGATGGCGAGACCGAACATACCCTGTTCGCCGCCGTATCACGCACCGTCACCGCCGCCGGCAGCCGCATGCTGGCGGACTGGATCGCAGCCCCCCTGACCGACCCCGAGCGCATCGCCCGCAGGCAGGCCGGATGGGTATGGCTGCTGGACAAGCCGGGGATACGCGATGACCTGCGCGCCAGCCTGCGCGCCGCCCCGGACATGGCGCGCGCGCTGGGCCGGCTGTCACTGGGACGCGGGCAGCCACGCGACGCCGTGGCCATCCGCCTTGCCCTGGGTGTGGCGCGCGAAATCGGGACCATCCTGAACCGGCACGAAAACCTGCCCCCCATCATGGAACAGGCGGTGCGCCACCTTGACCGCGCGCATGACCTGCAGGACCTGCTGGGCCGCGCGCTGAGCGAAAATCCGCCCGCGCGCATGGATGATGGCGGCATCATCGCCAGCGGCTATGATGCGGAACTCGATACCCAGCGCGAACTGCGTGACGGCAGCAGGCGGGTGATTGCGGCCCTGCAGCAGGAATACGCCACCGAATTCGGCATTGCCAACCTCAAGATCCGCCACCATGCCCAGCTTGGCTACGTGATCGAGGTGCCCGCCGCAGCCGGTGCGCGCCTGCGTGGGCGCGAGGACCTGATCATGCGGCAGGGCACCGCCAGCGCCAGCCGCTTTTCGACCGAGCGGCTGGTCAGCCTTGACCAGCAGATCGCGCAGGCCGCCGAAAACGCGGGCCTGCGCGAACGCCACCTGTTTACGCAGGTGGTGGGCAGGATACTGGACGAAGCCGCCCTGCCGGACATGGCGGCCGCCCTGTCGTGCATCGACATCGCGCAGTCCTGCGCGGTGCTGGCCGGTGGCGGCACGTGGTGCTGCCCTGCTGTCGGCACGGATACGTCCTTTGTCATCCGCGCGGGCCGCCATCCGGTGGTGGAAGCCGCCCTGCCCAGGAACGCGCGCTTCACCCCCAATGACTGCGACCTTGAACCCGATCACCGCGTCATGCTGCTGACCGGCCCCAACATGGCGGGCAAGTCCACCTTCCTGCGGCAGACGGCGCTGGCGGTCATACTGGCGCAGGCAGGCCTGCCGGTCGCGGCACAATCCATGCGCATCGGCGTGGTGGACCGGCTGTTTTCACGCGTTGGCGCATCCGATGACCTGGCGCGCGGGCGTTCGACCTTCATGGTGGAAATGACCGAGACCGCCGCCATCCTGAACCAGGCTGGTCCGCGGTCGCTGGTGGTGGTGGATGAAATCGGGCGTGGCACCTCCACGCTGGACGGACTGGCCATTGCATGGGCGGTGCTGGAAACCCTGCATTCCACGCTGCGCTGCCGCGCGATATTCGCAACGCATTTCCATGAACTGGCCGAGCTGGCGGACAGCATGCCCCGCCTGTCCCCCCACACCATGAGCGTGCGCGAATGGAAGGGGCAGGTCATTTTCCAGCATGAGGTCGTACCCGGTTCCGCCCGCCGCAGCTGGGGCGTGCATGTCGCGCGTCTGGCTGGCGTGCCCGAACCCGTGGTGCGCCGCGCGGGCCGCCTCCTGTCCATGCTGGAGAAGGAACGCGGCCGGCAGGCCCCGCCCCTGCCGCTGTTTGAACAGGCCGCCGCCGACGTGCCGGACGCCCCGTCCGCCCCCGCCCTGCCGCCCGCCGCGATGGAATTGATCACGGAACTGGACCCCGATGCGTTAAGCCCGCGCACGGCGCTGGAAATGTTATATAAACTCAAAAAACTGCTGAAACCCTGATACGGCTCTGGACCTGAGCCCATCTTGGGCGGCACACTCCATCCCGGATCTTTACCGTCATACACAGGACGCCATCTGACCACGATGTCGAACGCTGCCCCCCCTTCCGCCTCCGCTTCGGTCGAGGCCATGACAAACGCCCTCCATACCGCCCTTTTCCCGTCCGGGGATGGCGGTGGCGATGCACGCGCCCTGCCGCGGGAGGACGCAATCGGTCTGGTCCGCCGCCACCTGTCGCGCTACCAGGCCCACGTGCGCGAGGAATTCGAGCATCACCGCCTGGGCGGGGCTGAGGCAGGCAAGCTGCTGGCCGCCTATACCGATGGCATGATCCGCGTGCTGGCCGCTTTCGCCATGCAGCAGACGGATATCGATTCGCAACCCGAGGCGCCCTTCGCCATTGCCGCCACCGGCGGGTACGGACGCGGGCTGCTGGCGCCGTTCAGTGATATCGACCTGCTGTTCCTGATCCCCGATGTGCCGGAGGGACAGGGCGAGGACGTACGCGCCTGCGTGGAATACATCCTGTATTTCCTGTGGGACCTGGGGCTGAAGGTCGGGCATGCGACCCGCACCATCAACGAATGCATTGCCGAGGCGGAAGCCGACACCACCGTGCGGACCACCCTGCTGGACGCCCGCGCCCTGACCGGCAGCGAATCGCTGTTTTCCATGTTCCAGGCCCGCTATATCGTGGCCTGCGTGCGCGCGGGCGCCGACCGCTTCATTACCGACAAGCGCAAGGAACGCGCCGCCCGCCACCACCGTTTTGGCGACAGCCCCTATCTGGTGGAACCCAACATAAAGGAAGGCCGCGGCGGCCTGCGTGACCTGCAGACGCTGTACTGGATGTGCCGCTATACCTTTGGCACGCGCCATGTCTCCGACCTGCTGGCGCCGGGCTTCAGTGAACTGGGGCTGCTGACCGAACCCGAAGCCAAGCGCGCGCGGCGGGCGTGGGACTTCCTGTGGCGGGTGCGTTTCCACCTGCATTACGTATCGGGCCGGGCGGAAGAACGCCTGACATTCGACGTGCAGCCGGTCGTGGGTGGCCGCATGGGCTATACCCGCCACGGGCGGCAGGTGGGTGTGGAGCGTTTCATGCGCCACTACTTCCTGACCGTGCGCGAGGTCATGCGCCTGACGCTGGTGCTGGAACCCGCCGTGCTGCGGCAGGCGCTTGGCCCCGTGGCCAACGCGCCCGAAGCCGACAGCCAGATGCGTGACGCGGGCTTTACCGTGCTGGATGGCCGCATCCTGCCCCAGCGTGGCACGTCGTTCGAGGATGAACCCATCCAGATGATGCGCCTGCTGGACTGGGCCAAGAAGCGCAAGCTGCCCATCCACCCCATGGCCATGCACCAGCTGATCCGCTGGGAACGCAAGGCCGCCAGCCTGCGCGGCGACCCGGAAACCGCGCGCATCTTCCTCGACCTCATGTGCGGCGACCCGCCCGACCGCCCGCAGCGCGCGTCACGTGGCGAGGTTGCCGAACAGCCCGATGCCTCCCCCAGTTTCCACCTGATGGATGAGGGACGACGCAAGGGAAATGCCTACTGGCTGCATATCCTCAACGAAACCGGGCTTATGGGCCGCCTGCTGCCCGACTGGTCCCGCGTCGTGGGGCAGATGCAGTTCGACACCTATCATGTGTTCACCGTTGACGAGCATATCATCGACGCGCTGCGCATCCTTGGCCGGGTGGAACATGGGCACATGGCCGATGAAATACCCGTCGCCTATGACCTTGCGCGCAACCTGCATTCCCGCCGGGCGCTGTATGTCGCGGTCATGCTGCATGACATCGCCAAGGGGCGTGGCGGCGATCATTCGGAAATCGGCTCGCAGATCGCACTGTATGTCTGCCCCGAACTGGGCATGGACAGTGAGGAGACGGAGACCGTGTCCTGGCTGGTGCTGCATCACCTGCTGCTCAGCCACACCGCGTTCCAGCGTGACATTGACGACCCCAAGACCATCCTTGACCTGGCCGACATCATCCAGTCGCCTGAACGCCTGCGGCTGCTGCTGCTGCTGACCATCGTGGACATGCGCGCGGTGGGACCACGCGTATGGAACGCGTGGAAGGCGACGTTGCTGAACGAACTGTACATGCGCGTGGCCGAGGTGCTGGAAGGCAGTCTTGCCACCACCGAGCGCGACGTACGCGTCGAACGCGCCAAGGCCGCCACCGCCCAGTGGCTGGTGGAAGACGGCATGAACGAGACCGATGTCCAGCACTTCATGGGGCTGGGCTATGGCAGTTACTGGCTATCGTTCGACCATGACACCCATGCCCGCCATGCCCGGCTGATCAGCGAATCGGAACGCATGCATTCGCCGCTTACGGTGGAAACCCAGCCCCTGCCCGCGCGCGGGGTGACGGAAGTCACGATTTACGCCGCCGACCATCCGGGCCTGTTTTCCAAGATCGCGGGGGCCGTGGCGATTGCCGGGGCCTCGATCGTGGATGCGCGCATTCATACCATGACCAATGGCATGGCGCTGGACACATTGTGGATTCAGGATGCGGGTGGCGCGGCGTTCGAGGAACCGCAGCAGCTTGCCCGCCTGTCGCTGCTGGTGGAACAGGCGCTGACGGGCCGCATCAACATCAACCGCGAAATCGCCCAGTGCGGCCGCAGGCTGAGCGGCCGCCGCATGCGCGCGATCCACGTGCCGCCGCGCGTGGTGATCGACAACCGCGCATCGAACACCTGCACGGTGGTGGAAATCAACGGCCGCGACCGTCCCGGCCTGCTGCATGACGTGACGGCGGCACTGAGCGAGCAGAAACTGCAGATCGCATCCGCCCATATCACCACCTATGGCGTGCGGGCGGTGGACGTTTTCTATGTCAAGGATCTGTTCGGGCTGAAAATTACCGACAAGGGCCGCCTGGACCGTATCCGCACGACCCTGCTGGCCGGCCTGCAGGAAGCGGAAGCCGCAGCCCAGCGCCAGTCGTCTGAACTGGAATCGATTACGATCTGACAGATCGCTTCAGTCCATTGATAAAAAAGCTTTTCAATACATAACCCCTACTACCTTTCCTGCCCTGCCGCCCATGCCCGCAGGGCGCAGCACACTTCGGCCATGACCTGTGTCCACGCCTGTTGCGGGGGCAGCAGGCTGGCCTGACGGAACAGGCGCAGGGTTGGATACCACTGGCTGGCAGGCTGCAAAACGGGCAGCGTACCGTCACGCATGCCATTTGCGATTGGTGACGGTCCAGATACCGGCCCGCCTGCCGGTACAGGCAGGTCAAACGCCGCCGACCATCGCCAGTCTCCCCCGAAACGACACGGCAGCCAGACCGGACAGCCCATGGCCCCGGCCAGATGGGCCACCAGCGTATCCACGCTGATGACCAGATCGAGTGTCGCAATCAGGCGCACCGTATCCAGCAGATCCGGGTCATCCGGCAGTTCGTGCCGGACAAAGGCCGGGTCCACCCCATCCATCCCCCCTGGCCGCAGGGAAACGAATTCGATCCCGGCCATTTCGCCCAATGCCGACAGGTCCTGCACTGCCATGGAACGCCGCGCGTCAAAGCGATAGGCGGGATTACCCGCGTGGCACAGGCCAACCCGCGGTTTCCCTTTGCGCAACGCGGCCTGTCGCCACGGGCCTTCACCCAGATACGGCATGAAGGGCGGCACGCTGTCCGCGCCCAGCAGGTGCGGCAGGCTGAACAGGTCACACTGCGCCACGATATCGCGATTTTCATTTGTATTATGGGTGATAATATCTATGGAATAAAATGCATCGCAAGCCAGTGTCCCGGCCAATCGCCGCAGGGTGGCAGGCACTTCCAGCACCACCGGCACCCGCCGGGCCGCAAGCCGCACATAGCGCAGGAAATGAACCACATCCCCCAGCCCCTGTCCCGCCATATGCACCAGCAGCTTTTTACCCGCGCGCAGCACATGCCCATCCCATCGTGGCAGGCGGCTGGCGGCGGGATGCGGGGGCAGGAAGTCCAGCCGGGATTCCCACATCTCCCATCCCTGCCGCAGCCTTCCCTGCGCCAGGCGGGCCACGCCAAGGTTGAACCGCGCCCGGGCCTGCGTATCGCGATCAGGCGGCGGATTCCGCGCCAGCATGGTTTCATAGGCCATGGCGGCCTGCGTTACGCTGCCGCCTTCAAACAGGCCGGTCGCGTGGTTCAGGGCGATACGCACATCATCGGGTCGCAGCCGCATCGCAATGGCAAAGGCACTTTCCGCCCCGGCCATGTCCCCCAGCGCCATGCGGGCAAGGCCAAGGTTGCTGCAGGTTTCCGCTGTCGGATCATGCGCCATGGCACGTTCCAGCACAGCCGCCGCCGGGCGCATCCGCCCGCCTGCAAACAGAAGCGCACCCAGCAGCGACAGGGCCACGCCGTCATCGGGCCGATGGACCAGCGCCGCCCGCAAAACATCTTCGGCCTGTTCACGCTGGTGATGCGCCAGCAGCATTTCGGCCAGTTCATGACTATGGACGGGGGCAGGCACCCGTCGCGCAACATCGCGCATCTGCTGTATGGCGGCGTCACGCTGCCCCCGCCGCCACAGGAAACGGGCATGCAGCCTGCGGGCCTGCACGGCACGCGCGGGGGACAGGGTGACCGCCCGCCCATAGGCCCGTGCCGCGGCCCAGGTATCACCTGTCGCCTCCATGATTTCAGCACAGGCCAGCAGCACGGGCACGTCATCAGGCTGACACAGGCATGCGGCCCGGATCGCGGCCTGCGCTGCCACACGGTGCCCCTGCGCCAGCAGCGCGCGGGCCAGCACTTCATGGAACGGCCCATGGGGCGCAAGCCGCAGCGCCTGCCCGGCAAGGCTTATGGCCAGGTCCGGCCGCCCCGCCGCCAGCGCCACGCAGGCCAGGCCATGCAGGGCGTCGGGATCATCCGCCCGGCATGCCCGCAGGGTCGCGAAACACGCCCGCGCGGCACTGATATTCCCCGCGCGCAGGGCCGCATGGCCACGCGCCAGAATGTCCCGCCTGTCCGTGTCATGCCTGTCCGCGCTGTTCGCGTTCATCTCATCCGGCCTTCCCTTGCATGGCGGGGGATGGTCCCGCACACTCATCCCGTTATCCATACGCGACAGAGCGTTAAGAATTTCGATCAGGAACCCGCATGAACATTCCCTCCGGCATGGCCGGCCAGCAGGCCCATGACACGCTGCGGCAGCGTTTTGCCCGCATGGGGCATATCCGCAATGCACTGGGAATCCTCGGCTGGGACAAGGACACCATGATGCCGACCGGGGCCAGCGACAGCCGCGCCGAGAGCATCGCGACCCTGGCCGTCCTGTCACATGAACTCATGACCGCGCCGGACATGGGCGACCTTCTGGCCCGCGCGCAGGCCCCCGATGACGCCATGGCGCGGGCCAACCTGCATGAAATGCGCCGCCAGCATGCCCATGCCGCCGCCGTGCCGTCGGATCTGGTGGAGGCGATGTCGCGTGCGTCCTCGCGTTGCGAAATGACATGGCGCACCGCACGGCAGAACAGTGATTTCGCCAGCCTGCTGCCGGAACTGGAAACCGTGCTGTCCCTTACCCGCGAAATTGCGGCGGCCAAGGCGCAGGCCCTTGGCCTTTCGCCCTATGACGCGCTGCTGGACCAGTATGACGCGGGTACACGACAGGCGGATATCGACCCGGTCTTTGCCGAACTGGCCAGCGAACTGCCCGACCTGATCCACACGGCGCTGGCGCATCAGGCCACGCTACCCGCCACCGTGCCCCTTTCCGGCCCGTTCGATGTGCCCGCGCAGGCGCGACTGGGCCACGAGACCATGCGCGCGCTGGGGTTCGACATGCAGCGCGGACGGCTGGATGTCAGCCTGCATCCCTTCTGCGGCGGGGCGGAGGATGATGTGCGCATCACCACCCGGTATGAGGAGCAGGACTGCATCAACGCGCTGATGGGCATCGTGCATGAAACCGGGCACGCGCTGTATGAACAGGGCCTGCCACGCGAATGGCGCGCCCAGCCCGTGGGGGAGGCGCGCGGCATGAGCCTGCATGAAAGCCAGTCCCTGCTTATGGAAATGCAGGTCGCGCGTTCACAGCCCTTCATGGACTGGATGGCGCCGCGCCTGCGCGGTGCGTTCGGGGGGACTGATACCGATCCCGCCTGGCAGGCGGACAACCTGCACCGCCTGGTCACCCGCGTGCGCCCCGGCTTCATCCGCGTGGACGCCGATGAGGTCACGTACCCCGCGCATATCCTTGTGCGTTACGAAATGGAAACCGCGCTGATCGCAGGGAAAATGAAGCTGTCCGACCTGCCGGAAGCCTTCAACGCCCGCATCCATGACCTGCTGGGCCTGAAAGTGCCCGAAGACCGGCTGGGCTGCCTGCAGGATATCCACTGGCCATCGGGCGCATGGGGCTATTTCCCCACCTATACGCTGGGCGCCGTGATCGCGGCGCAACTGCGCGCGGCGGCGGAGCGTGATGACCCCACCATCATGCCCGGCATCGGCAAAGGCGATTTCGCGCCCCTGCTGGCGTGGCTGCGCCCGCGTATCCATGCCCGTGGCAGTGGTGCATCCACCAGCGAGATCGTGCGCGACGCCACGGGGGCGGTGCCCAATACGGGGCCATACCTGCGGCACCTGCGCCAGCGCTACTGTGCGCTGGCCTGAAATATTGATCAAAAGATAACAGAAGTTTCCGGGTGCCACCTTTTTCCAAAAAGGCGGCATTCTCCGAAGCTTTTTGAAAAAAGCTTCGCCAGAAACTTCCCTGGCGGGCCGCCTTTCCAAAACAGTCCTGTACGACAGGGCGGACATGCCGCATGTCCCCCTTGCCAATCGCTGCGGTTCGTGACGAGATAACGCGCGATGTACGCGAAATCTCCATCTGCCATCCGTCGCCTGCGTTTCGCGGGTTTTCTCCTTGCCTGCGGCACCTGCCTGCTGGGCGCGGGTCATGCCGCCCATGCCGCCAAACCCGCGCCGCCGCTCAACCCGCCCGCGGCGCTGGAGGAAGTGGCCTCATCCTCGACCGCCGCATGGGACCGGGTGGTCGTGCTGCCCGACGGGCGGCTGCTGGTGGAACTGCCGCGCTGGGCGGGCAATACCGGGCCGGGGCTGGCGCTGGTGGACGGGGACAACACGCCCCATCCCTATCCCGACAATTCATGGAACGACCCCGCCACGCCCGCGGCAAGCCGGCTGGTCGCCCCGTCCGACATACAGCTCCAGCCCGATGGCACGCTGTGGGTACTCGATAGCGGACAGCCAGACCCCGCGGGCAAACCGGTGGACGGTGGCCCCAAGATCGTGAAGATCGACAGCCATACCGGCCAGGTCATGCAGACATGGCCGCTCAATCCCGGCATGCTGCGTGCGGGCAGCTACGCCGCCACCATGCGCATTGCGCGCGGGCATGCCTTCATCGGGGATTCCGGCATCCCGGCCATGATCGTGGTCCGGCTGGACACCAACATCCAGCGCCGCCTCATGGAACACACCCCGGCCCTGACCGCGCACCAGCCCATTACGGTTGACGGCAAGGTGGCGACCAACCCGGCAGGCCACACCGCCATCATCAATATCAGCCAGATGGACATAAGCGCCGATGGGCAGTGGCTGTATTTCGAGCCGCTCTGCGGTCCCGTCTACAAGCTGGATACCGACCTGCTGGTGGACCCCAAGGTCACCCCCATCGAACTGGAGGAAGGCCCCACCCTGTGGTACAAGACGCCACCGCTGGGTGGCATCACGGCCGGGCCGGATGGCACGCTGTATTTCAATGACGTGTCCACCGGCAGCATCTTCCGCCTGATGCCCGACCGGGTTTACCAGAAAATCGTAACCGACCCGCGCCTGCACTGGCCCGGCGGGTCGTTCGCGACCAGGGACGGGCAGCTTTATGTCCCCGCATCCCAGCTTGACCGTACCGCACCGCTGAATGGCGGGCACAACGCCATCCAGTGGCCGGTCCATATCTACCGCATCAATATCGGCAGCCTGCCGCCGCCGAAATTCTGACACACCACGCGCGGAATTGCGTCGCGCGTCGCATCCGCCCCCTTCGCGCGGGGGGCGGTTGGGATTATGATGGTGTAATGCGCTATATTTCTACCCGGGGGAACGCCCCCGTCCGCGATTTTTCGTCCGTTCTGCTGGCGGGGCTGGCAGAGGACGGTGGCCTGTACCTGCCCGAAAGCTGGCCTGAACTGTCGGTGGCCCAATGGCGTGACCTGCGTGGCCTGCCCTATCCGGAACTTGCCGCCCGCATCATCGCCCCCTTTGCCGAAGGGTCGATCACGCATGACGTGCTGCTGAAGCTGTGCCGCGACGCCTACAGCCGATTCGACCACCCGGCCATCGTCCCGCTGACACAGGTGGAAGACGGGCTGTTCGTGCAGGAACTGTTCCACGGGCCGACACTGGCGTTCAAGGACATGGCCATGCAGCTGCTTGGCCGCCTGTTCGACCATGTGCTGAACGAACGCGACGAGAAGGTCACCATCGTGGGCGCGACCTCGGGCGATACCGGGTCGGCCGCGATCGAGGCATGCCGGGGCCGTGAGCGCCTGAACGTGGTGATCCTGCACCCCGAGGGCCGCACGTCGGAAGTGCAGCGCCGGCAGATGACCACCGTGCTGGAACCCAACGTGACCAACCTTGCGGTGCAGGGGACGTTTGACGACTGCCAGGACCTGGTCAAGGCGATGTTCGCCGATGGGCCCTTCCGCACCGACATGCACCTGTCCGCGGTCAATTCCATCAACTGGGCGCGTATCGCGGCCCAGGTGCCGTATTATGTCTATGCGGCACTTGCGCTGGGCGCGCCGGACCGCGAGGTCTCGTTCGCCGTGCCCACCGGCAATTTCGGCAATGTGCTGGCCGCATGGGTGGCACGCCGCATGGGCCTGCCCATCCGCGCGCTGTGCGTGGGCTCCAACCGCAATGACATCCTCTCGCGCTTCCTGAATGAAAACGACATGAGCATCCATGGCGTGGTGCCCAGCCTGTCGCCGTCCATGGATATTCAGGTCTCGTCCAACTTCGAACGCCTCCTGTTCGAACTGCTGGACCGCAACGCCGCCGAATGCGCGCGCATCATGACCGAGTTCCGCAAGACCGGCGTGATGAAGGTCGCAACCCCGGTCTGGGACCGCGCCAATGCGCTGTTCCATGGCATTTCGCTGGATGATGCCGCGACGGAGGCGGAAATCCGCACGCTGAACACCCGCAGCCACTATCTTGCCGACCCGCATACCGCGATCGGCATCGCTGCCGGTCGCGCCTTCCGTGAACCGGGGATTCCCATGGTGGCCATGTCCACCGCCCACCCGGCCAAGTTCCCCGATGCCATGGCGCAGGCGACCGGCATCCGCCCTGCCCTGCCCGCGTCACTGGCCGACCTGTATGACCGGCCCGAGCGGTACAGCGTGGTGCCTGCCGACCTGAACGTGATCGAGGACAGGGTGCGCGCGGCCGTCCTGTCCAACAGCAAAGCGGGCTGATCTCCCTACCCTTTTTCCATCTTACGCAAGCAAGGGGCGGCGTGGGGCCATGATGCGCCACGTCGTCCGCAGGACCAGCATGACCGACCTGATCAATGTGACCCGACTGGATTCCGGCCTGACCATCGTGACCGAACGGATGGACCGGGTGGAGACCGTGTCCCTCGGGGCGTATGTCGCCGCGGGCACCTGCAATGAAACCGCGCCTGAAAACGGGGTATCCCACTTTCTGGAACACATGGCGTTCAAGGGCACCAGCACCCGCACCGCCGTGGGCATTGCCGAGGAAATCGAGAACGTGGGCGGCCATATCAACGCCTATACCGCACGTGAGCACACGGCGTATTACGTCAAGCTGCTGAAGGAAAACCTGTCGCTGGGCGCGGATATCATCGGTGACATCCTGACCCACAGCACCCTCGCCCCCGATGAACTGGAGCGCGAACGCGGCGTGATCCTGCAGGAAATCGGGCAGGCGAACGACACCCCTGATGACATCGTGTTCGACCATTTCCAGGAAACCGCCTTTCCCGACCAGCCGATGGGTCGCCCCACGCTGGGCACCGAAGCGGGCATCCAGACCATGTCGCGCGCAACGCTGGTCAACTACATGGGCACCCATTACCGGGCGGGCAACACCATCATCGCGGCCGCCGGCAACCTGGAACACGCCCGCGTGGTGGACCTGGTGCAGCAGCATTTCGCCGACCTGCCTACCGGCACGGTCCCGCCGCAGCCCGCCGTCAATTACGTGGGCGGCGCGTTTACCCGCGAACGCGAACTGGATCAGGCCCATATCGTGCTGGGCTTTCCGTCCATGCCCTATGGCGACCCGGACTATTACCCGGCCCTGCTGCTGTCCACGCTGCTGGGCGGTGGCATGTCGTCGCGGCTGTTTCAGGAAATCCGTGAAAAGCGGGGGCTGGTCTATTCCGTCTATTCCTTCAACGCGCCCTTCCGTCAGGGTGGCCTGTTCGGCATCTATGCCGGCACGGGGGAGGCACAGGTGGCCGATCTGGTGCCGGTCACGCTGGAGGAACTGCGCAAGGTGCGTCACACGGTGACGGACGCCGAACTGGCGCGTGCGCGGGCGCAGCTCAAATCCTCCCTGCTCATGTCACTGGAAAGCACGGGCAGCCGGTGCGAACAGCTGGCCCGGCAGCTACAGGTCTTCGGTCGCCTGATCCCGACGGCGGAGACCGTGCGCCGGATCGACGCCGTGACCATTGCCGACGTGCAGCGTGTCGCAACACGCATCTTCAGCGGCAGGCCGACCCTCGCCTCCCTCGGGCCGGTCAGCCATATTCCTTCCCTCGACAGCATTACCGGGGCGCTGGCAGCATGAGTACCGACCCACTCGACCTGATCTCCACCCTCATCACCCGCGCCCGTACTGCAGGGGCCGATGCGGCGGATGCGATCTACGCCACCCGCGTCGCCCATGGCGCGCAGGTACGCAATGGCCAGACCGAGGACCTCGAACGATCCGAAACCTGCGATCTTGGCCTGCGGGTGTTCGTGGGGCAGCGTTCGGCCATTGTCTCGGCCACGGCGCTGGATCCCGAACGCTTTGACGCGCTGGCCGAACGGGCCGTCGCCATGGCCCGCGTGGTGCCCGAGGACCGCTTTGCCGGACTATGCGCCGAGGCCGCGACCAGCTTTACCGATGCTGCCGGCCTGGACCTGTTCGACCCGACCGAAGTGCCCACCACCGACCTCGTGGCCCGTGCGCGCGTGGCGGAAGAAGCGGCGCTGGCGGTAACGGGCATCACCAACAGCAACGGGGCATCCGCAAGCTTCGGGCTGTCGGACATCATCCTCATGACCTCGGCCGGGTTTTCGGGGCGGTATGCGCGGACCAGCCATTCCGTCTCCGCCAGCGCGGTTGCGGGCAGCGGCACGAAGATGGAGCGGGATTACGACTACCATTCCGCCGTTCACCTGTCCGACCTTGAGGATGCTGGCCTGATCGGCCGCCGCGCGGGGGAACGCACGGTCGCGCGCCTGAACCCGGTGCGTCCGCGCACGGGGCGCATGCCCATCGTGCTGGACCCGCGCGTTTCCACCAGCATGCTCGGCCACCTGTCGGGGGCAATCAATGGTATCGCCATCGCGCGTGGCACTTCCTTCCTCAAGGAAAAGATGGACAGCCGCATCATGCCTGCCGGCATCACCATCATTGATGACCCGCGCCGCGTGCGTGGCCCCGGCGCGCGCCCGTTCGATGGCGAGGGCATGCTGACCGCCACGCGCACGCTGGTGGAAGATGGCGTGCTGAAGACATGGGCGCTCGACTCCCGCACCGCCCGGCAGCTGGGGCTGAAGCCCAATGGCTGCGCCAGCCGGGGCACGTCGGGACCGCCTGCGCCGTCGCTTGGCAACATGTTCATGCAACCGGGCAGCCTTACGCCCGCAGCCCTGATGGCGGACATAAAGGAAGGGATTTACATAACCGAGATGATGGGATCCGCCATCAACGGCATTACCGGCGATTACAGCCGCGGGGCCGCAGGCTTCATGATCCGCGATGGCGTGCTGGCGGAACCGGTGTCGGAACTGACGGTCGCGGGCAACCTGAATGACATGTTTGCCCGGCTGGTGCCTGCCAGTGACCTGGTCTTCCGCCAGTCCACCAATGCACCGACCATCCGTATCGATGACATGGTTATTGCGGGTTCATAAGCCAAAGACTGCCTGGAAACAGGTTGTTGACAAAATGGCAAAGGTTTTGGGTGCCGCTTTTCCAAAAAGGCGGCATTCCTTGCCAAAAACCTTCTTGTGGTTGAAGGATGCTTGCGGGACTGACGTTTCCAGCAGTCTCTTGCCCTTTCCGTGATTTCATGTGTCTGTAAGCCCGTTGCCCCTGTTATGGACGCGCGGGCTTACCTATATCTGTAACAAGTGGCCCGAAATCATGGCGGCCACAGGATAATGATGGTTCCGACACAGGATTGCAGATACCCTGACCCAGATGAAACAGAATTCTTCGCGCCAGATGCCGCGTAAAAGCATCGTCCTTGCTGCCAGCGCGGCCCTGACCATGCTGCCGCTGCTGGCCCATCCCGATGTGGCTGACGCCCGTGCGGGTGGTGGCTTCTCCATGGGTAGCCGTGGCTCACGCACCTACAGCGCGCCCGCGCCATCACAGACCGCACCGTTTGGCGCGACCCCGTTCCAGCGCACCATGACACCCCGCCCGCAGCCCACGCCCGGCTATGGTGCGCAGGCGCCGTTTGGCGCGGGTGCCATGGCCATGGCGCGGCCCCGCCATCCGTTCATGAATGGCTTCATGGGCGGCCTGATCGGCGCAGGCCTGTTTGGCATGATGTTCGGGCACGGCATGTTCGGTTCCGGCATGGGGGGCAGCGGCTTCCTTGGGCTGCTGATCCAGTTGGCGCTGGTCTTCTTCATCGTCCGTTGGGCCATCCGCCGTTTTGCTGGCAACCGCGCCAATGGCGGCAATGCCATACCCTTCGGCATGCAGCGCCCGGCGGCGGGGCCGGTGCCACAGGGTGGTGGCCAGCAGCCGGTGGGCGTCGCCATTACGGCAGCGGATTACCAGGCGTTCCAGCAGGCGCTGATCAATATCCAGACGGCATGGAGCCAGCAGAACGTCGGGGCCATGCAGCACATGGCCACGCCGGAAATGGTGTCCTACTTCAGCAGCCAGCTAAACGATCTGGCCAGCCGTGGCGCACGTAACGTGGTGTCGGATATCCGGTTTGAGCGTGGCGACCTGGTGGAAAGCTGGCGTGAAAACGGCTTTGATTACGCCACCGTCGCCATGCAGTATTCCATGATCGACATCACCACTGATATGACGGGCCGCGTGATCGATGGCGATCCGGCCAACCGCACCACCGTAACCGAACTGTGGACGTTTGTCCGTTCGGCCGGGACGGGTACATGGCTGCTGTCCGCCATCCAGCAGACGCCGCGCCGCTAACCTGCGGTTCATGATCTGAAGGCGAAAAGGCCCGCATCACCTAATGCGGGCCTTTTTTATGACGGTCATGACCGGACTGCGGACGAGGGCAAGCAGACTGACGCCCCGTCCATTATGAAGATTCTGGCTACTGCCTTCCTTCACGAAAGGCGACGTTTGCCAAAGTTTTTTTCAAGAAAGCTTCACCAGAAACTTTCATTTTTATCAGTCTGTTATTTTGAAACGCGCCTTCATATAGGCGCAAGGCTGAGCGCATACAGAATGGCTGCCAGTGCCGAAAGCGTAATCGCCACGGCACGAATGCGCCCCTTGTGCCGACGCGCTGCCTCCTGCGCTTCCATCTGTGGTGTAACCTGCACCGCTGTTGCCTGATCCATCTGCCCGAACTCCCGTATGGATAAAAACTGCCCGATCAGTGGGCGATAAAGGCATGGTCGGCCAGCAGGCCAAGGAACAGGAAAAACAGGTAAGCCAGCGAATAGCGGAACGAGCGGCGTGCCGGGCCATCGCCGGTCAGGCTGACACCACTGGCATCCTGCCTGTCACGCAGCACACCGATGGCGCAGCAGATGAACCCGGCGCCCAGCACGCTGGCCACAGCCGTGTACAGCCAGCCCGCCAGATGCATGAAAGACGGCACCAGCGACACGGCGGTCAGGATGATCGTGTACCACAGGATCTGCCACCGTGTATGCCGTGCCCCGCGCACGACCGGCAGCATAGGGATACCGGCCCGACCGTAATCCTTGCACGCATACAGCGACAGCGACCAGAAATGCGGCGGCGTCCACAGGAAGATGATACCGAACATCACCACCGGCATCACCGCCATCGACCCGGTGGCGGCAGCCCACCCGATCATGGGCGGGAACGCACCCGCCGCCCCACCGATCACGATGTTCTGCGGCGTCGAACGCTTCAGCCACATGGTGTAGATGACGGCATAGAAGAAAATGGAAAATGCAAGGATGCCCGCAGCCAGGGCATTCGTGGCCAGCCACATCAGGATGACGGACGCCACCGACAGGCCGATCCCATAACCCAGCGCCGCATCGGGACTTACGCGCCCGTTGGGAATGGGACGGGTCACCGTACGCTTCATCACCGCGTCGATATCGCGGTCATACCACATGTTGATCGCACCAGCCGCACCTGACGCCATGCATATGCACAGGATGCTGACAGCCGCCACCAGCGGGTTGATCGGCCCTGGTGCCATATACAGGCCCGCCGCCCCGGTAAACACCACCAGCGAGATGACACGCGGCTTGAGCAGCACCAGCCAGTCACGGGCTTCCGTACCCACGCGGGCGGCGTCATAGGTAACGGGGGCGGTATCAGCCGCGTCGGGCGTTGTGATGGCGCCACTCATGCTCATGCATCTCCACGCGTGGGGGATGGCGTCTGCCATTCAGGGGTGCGTGCACCCGGTCCCCAGTAATTGGCAGGCAGTGACGTGCCGGGCTCCATGCCAACGCGGACGACGATCCCGGCAAACACCACGACTGACAGCCCCATCAGCACCGCCCCCATGACGCCAGGGAGACCATGGAACGCCATAAGCGACAGCATCGTTCCCCCTACCGTCAGCCCGAAATGGACACGACTTGCGCCCACCGGGGCGACATGGCCCAGCATCTTGCCAATCCAGTAATAAAAACCGGCGAACAGCGCGAACATGGCGGCATACAGCGTTGCCGCGTGCACATTCGCCATGCCGCCGGGCAGCAGCGACATGCCAGATCCCACCAGCAGCAACGCCACGAACCCTGCCCCCCATTCCATGGGAACCGAGACCTGCACATGTCCCGCCCGGACCGTGCGCGCCCATGCCAGCAGAACCGCCAGCACCGGCAGGACAATCAGCCCAAGCTGGACACTGACCGCAGGGGCCGCCATATGCGCCAGGCCACCATGCAGCAGGTCATGCACCCATACCGAGCCACCGCCGACCGACATCACGACCAGCGCACCCAGTACCACGCGCGGCATCTGCAGCGGCGCGCGGGAAAATGTTTCAATGACCTGTGACACGATCCCGATGGACGGCAGCAGCAGCAGCGCGATTTCAGGACCGGCGAAAACATGCAGCAGGCCGTCAATCTGCCCGGACATGTCTCCACCGGACAGCACGATGCGCGTCAGCCCACCCGCCAGCACCGGCATGACCATGACAGCCATCATGGCCGTCAGGCCCTGCGCCCATACGAATATGGGCATGTCACGCAGGCGCTGATCCATCGGCCCCATGTTCAGGACGGTGGCCACCATATTGATGGCCTGCAGCAGCATGCCAAGGCACCACACCATCAGCGCCAGCAGCGAGACCTGCGCGGGCACGGCGGGAGACAGCCCCGCCAGGACAGCCACGAAGCTGGCGGCGACCAGTCCCCACCCCACCAGCGCCATGCGCGGGAAAGCCAGCGCGCGGGCACGCAGCAGCAGCGGCACGAACCAGTTGCCGAAGCCGCCAGACAGGGCGGGCAGCACACAGAAGAACACCATCATCATGCCATGGCGGCGACCGATGCGCCCCGCGGCACCGGCGATATCACCCCCGGCCCATGCGTCGGTCAGCGTCTGGGGCAGCAATCCGGCCTGAAGGCCAACAGCCAGCAGGCCACCGACCATTCCAGCCACGATCGCCATGACGAGGTACAGCATGCCAACCGTCCTGTAGCCACAGGATCCGCCAGCCTCCCGCACCGCATCTGCCCCGAACTGTGTGCCTGTGGGCATACGATGTACTCCCTGCTGCCATGCGCCGGTGTCTGGCATGGCCAATCGTTACCATGATTTCATCATATACCGCGCCTTATACACAAAAACGACCCTGTGGGCCGCTCCTGTGGTCGCGCAATCGTCATTTCAGCCCTGTCACATGGACAGGGCTGGCAACCCCTGCGGGGCTTACGCCACCATGGGACTGGCGCAGCTATCCGCTTCACGCGGCAGCGTGACCAGGGTGAACAGCCCCGCGGGCGGCACTGGCTGCAACGTCGCGCGCCGCAGGTCAGCCGGCGGCAGCAGCGATTCAATGGCGAAATCGGGATGCCATCCCAGTGAATGCGATGCCCGCGCCATGCCGCGTTCAACCGCCAGCCGCACGCCACCCTGCGCCAGGAAGTGGTTGACGAACAGGATATGCCCGCCCGGCCTGACCACGCGCTTGAGTTCCGCCAGCAGCGCACGCGGATGCGGCACGACGGATGCCACGAACATCGCCACCGCGATATCGAACGTGCCATCGGCGAACTTCGTTGCCTCGGCATCCATTTCCAGCAGGTCGTCCACATTGGACAGGTGCTGCCGCCTTACGCGCAGGCGTGCGCGTTCCAGCATGTCACCGGACAGGTCGATGCCGGTAATATGCTTGTCCTTGCGGTAGTACGGCAGCGCCAGGCCCGTGCCCACGCCCACTTCCAGCACCCGTGAACCCGGCAGGCTGTTGACGGCTTCGACCGCACGCCTGCGCCCGAAGGCCGAAATGCTGCCGAATACGGCATCATACACGCTGGCCCAGCGACGGTACGCCGCCTTGACCGCAGCCGCGTCCAGCGCGGATTTGGGGGAAGGTATTTCCACGACTTTCTCGGCAGCCTCATCATGCAGAACGTCACTCATCAGGCTGCTCCCATGCCAAGGCCATGGAAGACGGCGCATCCGCCCCGCTTCCGTGCTGCATCCGCCATGATCAAATCCGTCCCGTTCTGCTGCATTACAATTCCACCTGACCTGCCCACGCGCCATCCGGCCCGTGCAACCGCCCGTAATCCCTGCCCGACGCCATGCCACATGGCACGACAGCCACGACCATCGTGCCTGCCACGGACACCGTTTTCCAATTCCTACGCGTCCACGCCGCCCGTGACCAGACGGGACACGATCGCATCCCATATCAGGCCCGCGGTATTGATACCGTCAAAACGGTCGATTTCCTGCAGGCCGGTCGGGGAGGTGACATTGATCTCGGTCAACCATTCACCAATCACGTCGATTCCGACAAAAATAAGTCCCTGTTCGCGCAGCATCGGGCCGATCGCATCACAGATTTCCCGGTCACGCGCGGTCAATTCCGCGCGCACCGGCCTGCCGCCCACATGCATGTTCGAACGCGTCTCCCCTTCCGCCGGGATGCGGTCGATCGCGCCCACCGGCACGCCGTCAACCAGGATGATGCGCTTGTCCCCCCGGCGCACGGCGGGTTCGTAACGCTGGATCATCAGCGGTTCCCGCGACCGGGCAAAATGCATTTCCAGCAGGGCGTTCAGGTTGGGATCGTCCTCCCGGATGCGGAAAACACCCGCGCCCCCGTTGCCAAACAGCGGCTTGACGATGATGTCACGCCACTTCGCGCGGAATTCCAGGATCGCCTTCACATCCCATGTCACCAGCGTGGGCGGCATGAGGTCGGGGTAATGCGTGACCAGGATCTTTTCCGGCGCATTACGCACGGCGGCGGGGTTGTTGACCACCAGCGCCCGGCCCGGCCCGATGCCGTGGATATGTTCAAGAATATGGGTCGCGGTAATATAGGCCATGTCGAATGGCGGGTCCTGGCGCATCAGCACCACGTCCATGTCCGCCAGGTTGATGACCTGTTCCGGCCCGAAGGTCGCATGGTCGCCTGCCCTGCGCCGCACCGTGACCGCACGGGCGCGGGCGGTGACGCGGTCGGTGCGCTGACCGCCCTGTGCCGCAGTCCGGCCTTCGCTCAGGCTCAGGGCCTCGACCTGATAGACAAACAGTTCGTATCCCCGGGCCTGCGCCTCCAGCATCATGGCGAAGGTGGAATCGCCATTGATATCGACACCGCCAAGCGGGTCCATCTGGACAGCAACCTTCAGGGGGCGAGACATGGGCGGGTTTTCTCCACGCGGAACAGGACCGGTTCGTGACGGCCGCCAGGGATCGGGGCCAGCCGGGAACAAACGTCATAATATGCCTTTGCCCCCACGGCCAGCCCCCTTCTTATGACGCGGATGGATAGGAAATGGCGAGGACCTCGATCATTTCCTCGCCACGCGGGGTGACCAGGCGGACCTCATCGCCCACGCCCGCGCGCATGAGCGCCCTTGCAACGGGGGAGACAAGACTGACCTGCCCCGCCGCCATGTCGGCCTCGTCCACGCCGAGGATAGTAACGGTCCGTTCTGCATCGCGTTCAGTGACATAGGTGACCGTCGCGCCAAAAAACACGCGGTCACGCTGCGGCTGGGCCGCCGGGTCGACAATAACGGCGTTATCGATGCGTTTGGTCAGGAACCGGATGCGGCGGTCAATTTCACGCAGGCGGCGCTTGCCGTACTGGTAATCCCCATTTTCCGACCGGTCGCCATTGCCCGCGGCCCATGATACGATTTCCACGATCTTCGGGCGTTCATCGCGCAGCAGGGCATTCAGTTCATCACGCATGGCGGCGATCCCGCCTGGCGTAATATAGCACGACAGGCCGCCCTTTGCCGGACCGTCCTGTTTCGTGGCCGATTGCGGCCGGGTTTTCAGCATCGTGCCACCGTCATGCGGATATGTCCCTCCATCACCTGTCCGGGGGCCAGCACGCGCACGCCGCTATCGGCAATGGTGCCGCGGTTGAAGCCATCATTCATGTTGCTGACCGGTTCAAGCCCGATATAGGGCAGTCCCGGCGGGGTAAACAGCACGAGGTGGGACAGTTCGGGGCTGCCTTCCACCGTCAGGGCGTATCCCGCCCGTGGCCAGCGCAGGAAGGCGCTGCCCGACCACCCGGCATAGCAGTTGTCGATCGGCGCATGCCCCGCGTCCCGCATATGCGCGAATGACCAGTCCCCTTCCGCCGGGATCCGCAGCAGCGGCAGATGGTCCGGCCCGTTGGTCCATACGCTGCTGGCGACAAACCCTATCTTCAGCCCTGAATGGCGGGGGAAATAGGGATGGAACCCCATGCCTACCGGCTGGTCGCGCGTATCGGTGTTTTCCAGCAGGATTCCGATCGACAGCCCCGCTTCATGCAGGTCATAGCGTAGCTGGGCGCGATAGCTGAACGGCCACTGGCCCGCATAGGCGCCAGACGGGGTGTGATCGAGGGCAAGGGTCGCGCTGCTGTCGGACAGCAGCGCGATTCGCCACCGGCGCTGCCATCCGTTGCCATGGATGGCGCAGTTTTCCCCCGCGAAGCTGGGGTCAAGATGATAGTCCACCCCTTCGAAACGGAAATGGTCACCCGCCACACGGTTGGAAAACGGCACCAGCGGATAACCCGCAACCGCGCGCCCGTGCTGGGCCACCAGATGCGGGTCACTGACCGGATGGAGGAATTCCATACCCGCCCCGTTGTGCCAGAACGCGATACTGCCCCCAAGGTCGGGCAGCAGGCCAAGGCGCATGCCGCCCGCGGTCAGTTCCAGCGTGGGGGACATGCTCCGTTCCCGCTGCCCGGTACAGGGCCGGGGCTGTCCGCCTGTCCTATCGTCCACGCCGCTTTCCCCTTCCCTTCGCCTGATCGGGATCATAGCCACCGCCACCCGGACCCAACGGCACCGGGCCACGGTTGCGCCGGGCTATGGCCTTCGGGCTGGTACCGGGACGACCCGCGCTGGACTGCGGCAGGGGTGGTGGCTCCATGCCCAGTTCGAGGGCCTCCAGCCTGCGGATTTCGTCGCGCAGGCGGGCCGCCGTCTCGAATTCCAGTTCGGCCGAAGCCGCACGCATCTTTTTTTCCAGATCGGCAATGGCGGCCTTGTAGTCCTTGCCCACCATTTCCTGCACGCTGCCATCCGCCGTGGGCGTGACGGTGACGTAATCCTGTTCGAATACCGAGGATATGGCCTCGCCAATATGCTTGCGCACCGACTGGGGGGTTATGCCGTGTTCCTCGTTCCACAGGCTCTGCTTTTCGCGCCTGCGGGCGGTTTCCTCGATGGCGTAGGCAAGGCTGTCGGTCATCTTGTCGGCATACAGCAGCACGCGGCCATCCACGTTACGCGCGGCACGGCCGATGGTCTGGATCAGCGACGTGCGCGAGCGCAGGAAACCTTCCTTGTCCGCGTCCAGAATGGCGACCAGCGAACATTCGGGGATATCCAGCCCCTCACGCAGCAGGTTGATGCCGATCAGCACGTCAAATGCGCCCAGCCGCAGGTCACGGATGATCTCGATACGTTCCAGCGTATCCACGTCCGAATGCAGGTACCGCACGCGTATGCCTGCTTCATTCATGTATTCGGTCAGGTCCTCGGCCATGCGCTTGGTCAGGGTCGTGACCAGCACGCGCCCTCCATCGGCAATGGTCTGGCGGCATTCGGCCAGCAGGTCATCCACCTGATGCTCGACCGGGCGGACAATGGTGACGGGATCGATCAGGCCGGTCGGGCGGATCACCTGTTCGGCGAACACGCCGTCCACACGCCGCATTTCCCACGGGCCGGGGGTGGCGCTGACGAACACGGTCTGGGGGCGGTAGGAATCCCATTCGGCAAAGGTCAGCGGCCGGTTATCAAGGCAGGACGGCAGGCGGAAGCCGAATTCCGCCAGCACGGATTTACGCGCATGATCCCCCCGTTCCATCCCGCCAATCTGCGGCACGGTCACGTGGCTTTCATCCACGATCAGCAGCGCATCCTCCGGCAGGTATTCAAACAGGGTTGGCGGCGGCTCCCCCGGCGCGCGACCGGACAGATAGCGTGAATAGTTCTCGATCCCCTTGCACACGCCCGTGGTCTCGATCATCTCGAGGTCGAAGGTGGTGCGCTGCTGCAGGCGCTCGGCTTCCAGCAGCTTGCCCTCTTCGGTGAAGCGGGCAAGCGTCTCGCGCAGTTCCTGCTTGATGCCCGTCATCGCCTGCGTCAGCGTCGGCCGCGGGGTGACGTAATGGCTGTTGGCATAGATGCTGATGGATTCGAGGTCGCCGGTCTTTTCACCCGTCAGCGGGTCGAATTCGATGATCTCGTCAATCTCGTCGCCAAACAGGCTGACGCGCCATGCCCTGTCCTCGTTCTGCACGGGAAAGACATCTATCGTTTCGCCCCGCACACGGAAGGTGCCACGCTGGAAGGCCGCGTCATTGCGGCGGTACTGCAGTTCGACCAGTCCCTTGATCAGCCTGTCGCGGTCAATCTCGCCGCCGACTTCCAGCTTGACCACCATGCGCGAATAGGTCTCGACCGAGCCGATACCATAGATGCACGACACCGAGGCCACGATGATGACATCATTGCGTTCCAGCAGCGCCTGTGTCGCGGCATGGCGCATGCGGTCGATCTGTTCGTTAATCTGGCTGTCTTTTTCGATATACGTATCCGACCGGGGCACATAGGCCTCGGGCTGGTAATAATCGTAGTAGCTGACAAAATACTCGACTGCGTTATCGGGAAAGAACTGCTTCATTTCCGCATAAAGCTGTGCGGCGAGTGTCTTGTTGGGGGCCAGCACCAGGGTCGGCTTCTGCGTCGCCTCGATGATCTTGGCCATGGTGAAGGTCTTGCCCGACCCGGTAACACCCAGCAGGACCTGATCACGTTCGCCCCCCTCCACGCCGCCGACCAGTTCGGCAATGGCCGTTGGCTGGTCGCCCGCGGGTTCATAGGGGGAATAGACCCTGAATTTATTGGTCTTGGGTTTTGCGGGCTGACGTTCGGGCTGGAACAGGACAGGCATGTCCGCCGGATCGATGTCAGTCGTCTTTTTCTTCTTGCTGCGCGATGCTGTTGCCATGGCTACAGACAGTGGGGACGCAACCGCCCCGACGCAAGAGGCCGGTGCGACCGGGGCGTCCCCATTTCCCTCAGTTCCGTGACCCGAGTGGCGCCGGCACCCGGGCGGTGCGCAGGGCTTCGGCCTGCCTGCGGGCCAGTGCGGCCTCGTTGAAATCACCTGCCAGTTCCTGGAACAGTTCGTGCCAGTTCACCTTGGCCTTCAGGCGCAGGAACACGCTGCCCAGCCCCACGGCGGACCGGTCCACCAGCACGAATTCACGCGGTGGCTGCACGCCGCCGGTACGCTTCAGGCCATTATAGACGCGTTCGGCCACGGCACGGCCATATTGCGGGTCGTTGTCTTCCTGAATGAACCGTTCCCGGTTATCCAGCAGCGGGCCATAGATGAAACGCGCCCATTCGTTCAGCACACGCACCGTATCAAGCGACAGGTTGGTGAAGCCCCATGCCTCATAGGCATGCATCGCCAGTTCCTCGTCATCCGTCTCGATCGCGCGGTGCAGGTCGATGATGCCCTGCACGAAGCGGGAGGGGAAAATCCGGATCGCGCCGAAATCCAGCAGGTTGATGCCGTAGTCGTCACGCACGGTGAAGTTGCCCATGTGCGGGTCGCCATGAATGACGCCATACCGGTACAGTGGCGCATACCACGCGCGGAACAGGGCGCGCGCCATGCGGTTGCGCTCCTCCTGCGTGGGGTTGGTGTCCAGCACTTTCTGGATGCCGCGTCCGTTGACCCATTCCATGGTCAGAAGGCGCGCGGTGCACAGCGCATCCACGGGCCGGGGAATGGTGATGTCCTCGAATTCCGCCAGCATAAGGTGATACAGCCGCATGTTCGCGGCTTCACGCAGGTAGTCCAGTTCCTCGTACAGCCGGTCCTGCAGTTCCTCCAGCACGTCATCCTGGCAGATCGTGCTGTCAAGCCTGTAGAACAGCCCCACCGCCATGCGGAACTGCTTGAGATCGGATTCGACGGTGGATTTCATGTCCGGATACTGCAGCTTGCACGCAACCTCGCGCCCGTCGGGCAGCACGGCGCGATGCACCTGCCCCAGACTTGCGGCAGCCGAGGCTTCCCGGTTGAAGGAGCGGAAGTTACGTTCCCAGTTCGGCCCCAGTTCGGCGGACATGCGGCGGCGGACGAAATTCCAGCCCATTGGCGGCGCATTGGCCTGAAGCTGCGCCAGTTCCTTGGCATATTCCTCAGGCAGGGCACCAGGAATGGTGGACAGAAGCTGCGCGCCCTTCATCAGCGGCCCCTTCAGCCCGCCAAGGACACTTTTCAGGTCCTCGGCATGGACGGACTGGTTGGAGCGGAAACCCATCTTGTGCCCGGCGATACGCGCGGCGATGCCGCCGACCGTCCCGGACGTGCGCACCATGCGGCGGAATTCACCAAACAGGCCGGTATTATCGATATTCCGTTCATCCGCCACGTCAGACACGCTCCAGTTCATCAATAAATCCGGCGATCACATCCAGTCCCTTCTGCCAGAAACCGGGGTCCGCCGCGTCCAGCCCGAAGGGGGCCAGCAGTTCACGGTGCCGCTTCGTCCCGCCTGCCTTCAGCATATCGAGGTACTTGTCCTGAAAACCCGGGTGACCGGACCGGAACACCCCATATAGCGCGTTTACCAGGCAATCACCAAAGGCATAGGCATACACATAGAACGGTGAATGGATGAAATGGGGGATATAGGTCCAGTACACATCGTAATCTGGCGTGAAGTTGAAGGCGGGGCCGAGGCTTTCAACCTGCGTCTGGCGCCAGATTTCGCCAATGCGTGCGGGCAGCAGTTCGCCGCGACGGCGCTCCTCATGCACCAGCATCTCGAAGCGGTAGAAGGCGATCTGACGTACGACGGTGTTGAGCATGTCCTCCACCTTGGCCGCCAGCATGAGCCTGCGGCGCGCGGGATCGGTCTGGGCATCAAGCAGCGCGCGGAAGGTCAGCATTTCGCCAAACACGCTGGCGGTTTCCGCCAGTGTCAGCGGCGTGCTGGACATAAGGTAACCCTGCTTTCCCGCCAGCACCTGATGCACGCCATGGCCCAGTTCATGCGCCAGCGTCATCACGTCGCGCGTGCGCCCACGATAGTTCAGCAGCAGGTAGGGATGCACCGATGGCACGGTAGGGTGGGCAAACGCGCCCGAGGCCTTGCCCGGCACCGGCGGCGCATCAATCCAGGCATGGTCGAAAAACTGCTTCGCCACCGTGCCCATGCGCGGGTCGAAGCCTTCGTACGCGGCCATGACCTGCTTTGTCGCCTCCGTCCACGGGATCAGCGGTTCATCCTGCGTGGTCAGCGGGGCGTTACGGTCCCAGTATTCCAGCTTTTCCAGCCCCAGCCACTTGGCCTTGAGCGCATAATAACGGTGCGACAGGCGGGGATAGGCCTCGGTCACGGCCTGCACCAGCGCATCGACCACGTCATCCTCGACCATGTTGGCGCAGTTGCGCGCCGAAGTCGGGCGCGGGTAATGGCGCAGCCCGTCCACGATGGCCTTGTCCTTGGCCAGCGTGTTCGTGATCAGCGAAAACAGCTTCACGTTGCGGCCCAGTTCATCGCCAATGGCGTGGGCGGCATGTTCGCGCACCGTGCGATCAGGGCTGGACATGGTATCCAGCGCATTGCCCAGCGTCGTGTCCTCGCCCCCCACGCGCACCCGCAGGCTGGCCATCGTCTCGTCAAACAGGCGGTTCCACGCGGCGGCCCCCGTGACGGATTTTTCGTGCAGGACGGCCTCGACCTCGTCAGACAGCTGGTAGGGCCGGAACACCCGCAGGTCACGCAGGAAAGGCGCCCAGTGCGCAAGCGCCGGATCGCTCAGCTGCGCGGACAGTCCGTCATCGGAAATGCGGTTGATTTCCAGCGTAAAGAACAGGAGATGCGTGGAAATGGCGGTCAGCCGTTCATTGACCGACTGCGCGAACCGCGCCACATCGGAATCCGATGTATTGGCCGCGAAAAGAAGCTGCGCATACGATCCCGCCCGGCCCAGCACTTCGTCAATACGCTGGTATTCGGCAATGGCCTGCGCCAGTTCACCACCCGGCACACTGGCCAGCCGCCCCTGCCACGCGCGCGCGAACGCCTGCGCGTCCTCATCCGCCTGATCGAGGTCGGTCGCAAGCTGCGGCGAATCCGGCCCGTCATACAGGTCTGACAGGTCCCAGCGCGGCAACCCGGCCAGTGCGGATGCGCCGCCTGATGACTGGCCTGCATCCCCATGCACGGGGGAAAGACCGGCTGCACCGGCCCGGGGGGCGGAAAAATACGCTTTGGACATAGATCGAGCACCAACCATCAGATCGGGCGAAGCCTGCGCACATGCGCCTGCGACGCGATTCCCATGTCGTGAATCTAGTGCGTCCCGGCGCGACGCGCGACCCCGCCCGTCGATATTCTGCCCTGAATACAGATGGGGCCGGACATTCCTGCCCGGCCCCACCCTGCACGACAACAGTGAAATCAGCCCTGCATTCAGGCGCCACGCGCCATGGCGGGCGCTTCAAACCCGATCACGCGCGCATATTCCGTAGGCACGACATGCCAGAAACGCGGCAGGGTCTTGTCCCAGTTATGCAGCAGCAGTTCGGCATAGCGGCTGCCGGTTTCGCGGGCATGGGTTTCCACCTGTTCACGCAGCATGGCTTCCCATTTCGGGTCCTGCACCCGGCACCACATGACCGTATCGGGGTTCACCCGTTCGGCAAACGTGCCGCTGGCGTCATAGACAAAGGCCATGCCACCGGTGAAGCCCGCGCCGAAATTGTCACCAATCTCGCCCAGGATCACCACAGTGCCGCCGGTCATGTATTCACAACCATTGGACCCGCAGCCCTCGACCACCGCAGTCGCACCCGAGTTACGCACCGCGAAGCGTTCGCCCGCCTGCCCCGCCGCATACAGCGCGCCAGCAGTCGCGCCATACAGGACGGTATTGCCGACAATCGCGTTTTCATTCGACACGAGGCTGGAAGATGGGGAGGTCCGCACCACGATGGTCGCCCCCGACAGCCCTTTGCCGACATAATCGTTCGCATCGCCCAGCACCTCGAGCTTGAGGCCCTGCACCGCGAACGCGCCCAGCGACTGCCCCGCCGAACCGCGCAGCCGCACCGTCAGGTGCCCCGGCGCCAGCGTGGTCATGCCGAACTGCCGCACGATCAGGGACGAGATGCGCGTGCCGATCGCGCGATGCGTGTTCTGCACGTTGTACTGCAACTGCATCTTCTCGCCATGATCGAACAGCGGGCGCGCATCGGCGATCATCTGCGCATCCAGCGTCTCGGGCACCTCGTTGCGGCCTTCACGCGTGCAATAGCGGCCATAGGGGCCGGGATCGGCCTGCGCCAGCAGCGAGTTGAGGTCGAGGTCATCCAGATAGTCGGCCCCGCGCAGCACCTGATGCAGCAGGTCGGTGCGGCCGATGATCTCGTTCAGTGAGGTGAAGCCCAGCGAGGCAAGGATGTTGCGTACGTCCTCGGCAATGAAGGAGAACAGGTTGATGACCTTCTCCGGCGTGCCCTCGAACTTGCGGCGCAGTTCGTCATCCTGCGTGCACACGCCCACGGGGCAGGTATTGGAATGGCACTGGCGCACCATGATGCAGCCCATGGCCACCAGGCTGGCCGTGCCAATACCGAATTCCTCCGCACCCAGCATGGCGGCGATCACCACGTCACGGCCGGTCTTCAGGCCGCCATCGGTGCGCAGCTTCACCCGGTGGCGCAGGCGGTTGAGCATCAGCACCTGATGCGCCTCCGCCAGCCCCAGTTCCCACGGCATGCCCGCATACTTGACCGAGGACTGCGGGCTGGCACCGGTGCCACCGGAATGACCCGAAATCAGGATCGCATCCGCCTTGGCCTTCGCCACACCGGCCGCAATCGTGCCGATACCCGAACGGGCGACCAGCTTCACGGTCACGGTGGCCTCGGGGTTGATCTGCTTGAGGTCGTAGATCAGCTGGGCCAGATCCTCGATCGAGTAGATGTCGTGATGCGGCGGGGGCGAGATCAGGGTCACGCCCTCCGTCGCATGCCGCAGCTTCGCGATCAGGCCGGTCACCTTGAAACCGGGCAGCTGCCCGCCCTCACCGGGCTTCGCACCCTGCGCCATCTTGATCTCGATCTCGCGGCAGTCGTTCAGATACTGCGCGGTCACGCCAAAACGGCCTGACGCGATCTGCTTGATGGCGGACGACGCATTGTCGCCATTGGGGCGCGGCTTCGCGCGGGCCGGGTCTTCGCCGCCCTCCCCCGAATCGGACTTGGCGCCGATGCGGTTCATGGCGATGGACAGCGTTTCATGCGCCTCGGGGCTGAGCGCGCCCAGCGAGATGCCCGGCGCGATCAGGCGCTTGCGCAGTTCCGTGATGCTTTCGACCGATTCCACGGGAATGGCCGTGCGCCCGCCACGGAAGTCCAGCAGGTCACGCAGGGCGACCGGCGGCAGGCGACGCACCGCATCGGCATAACGCTGATAGACCGAGAAGCTGCCGGTGGAGACCGCCGTCTGCAGCATGTGGATCAGGTTGCCGTCAAACGCATGTACTTCGCCACTGCGGCGCAGCTTGTAGCGGCCGCCAACAGACAGCGTTTCCACCTGCCTGTTCCACGCCTTGTGGTGGAAGCTCAGGACATTGCGCGCGATGCCGGTCAGGCCGATGCCGGAAATGCGTGATGGCATGCCGGGGAAGAATTCCGCCGTCAGGGCACGCGACAGGCCGATGGCCTCGAAATTATAGCCGCCACGATACGACGCCACGATGGAAATACCCATCTTGGACATGATCTTCAGCAGGCCCTTGTTGACCGCCTTGCGGTATCGCTCCACCGATTCGCTCAGCGTCAGCTTCCCGAACAGGCCACGACGCTGGCGGTCGGCGATGCTTTCCTGCGCCAGGTACGGGTTGACCGTGGTGGCCCCCACCCCGATCGTCACCGCGATCGCATGCACATCCAGCGCACCGGCGGAACGGACATTGAGCGAGGTGAACGTACGCAGCGACTGGCGCACCAGATGCGTATGCACCGCCGCCGTCGCCAGGATCATGGGGATATAGGCGCGATCACCGGACTGGTGTTCATCGGTCAGGAATACGTGGGTGCAGCCCTGACGCACGCGGTCCTCGGCCTCGGCCCGGATGCGGGCGATGGCGGCGCGCAGGCCCGCCTCCCCGTCGGCGGCGGGGAAGGTACAGTCAATGATGCAGGCGTTCCTGCCGCAGAAATCAACCAGCGCCTGGAATTCACCCGTGGTCAGCACCGGGGAGGGAAGCTGGAGCAGGTCGCACTGGCTCTCGTTTTCCTCGAGGATGTTGCCAAGGTTGCCCAGACGGGTCACGAGGCTCATCACCCGCGTTTCACGCAGGCTGTCGATGGGCGGATTGGTGACCTGGCTGAACGCCTGCCGGAAATAATGCGCAAGCCCGCGATAACGGGTGGACAGCACCGCCAGCGGCGTATCATCCCCCATCGACCCGATGGCTTCGGACGCGTTTTCCACCATCGGCTGCAGGATGGTCTCAAGGTCTTCCAGCGTCAGGCCGACGGCCAGCTGCCGGCGGCGCAGCATCCCGGCGTCATACAGCACGGGTTCGCTGCCATCGGGGCGGACAATGCTGGAGATTTCCTGCGTGCGCTTGACCCAGGCGGAAAAATCCTGCCGCCCGGACAGTTCATCAAGCAGTTCCTCGTTGCTGTACAGCTTCGCGGTCTTGAGGTCGAGCGCCAGCGACTGCCCCGGGCCAAGACGGCCACGGCTGACGATCTCGGCCTCGGGCACCTTCACCATGCCGGTCTCGGACCCCACGATCAGCAGGCCGCCTTCGGTAATGGTGTAGCGCAGGGGACGCAGGCCGCTACGGTCAAGGCCCGCGACCATCCACCGCCCGTCGGTGGCGCACAGGGCGGCCGGGCCGTCCCACGGTTCCATCACCGCGTTGCAGTAGGAATACATGTCCTTGTGGCGCTGCGGCATGGCGGAATTGCCGCCAACGCTTGCCGGGATCATGAGGCACCGCGCCATGGGCGCGTCACGACCGGCAAAGGTCAGCAGTTCGAACACGTTGTCAAAGCACGCCGTGTCCGACCCCTGCGCCTGCACCACGGGCTTGAGGTCATCCATGTACGGATCGAGGATGGGATCGGCCAGACGGGTTTCGTGGCTTTTCATCCAGTTGACGTTGCCCGAAATGGTGTTGATCTCACCATTATGGGCCAGCCTGCGGAACGGCTGCGCCAGCTTCCATGTCGGGAAGGTGTTGGTCGAGTACCGCTGGTGATAGATGGCGAAGCGGCTGACGAAACGCGGGTCGAGCAGGTCGGGATAGAATTCCGTCAGGTGTTCGGCCAGGAACATGCCCTTGTAGATCAGCGACCGGCACGACAGCGAACACACATACAGGTCAACCTGATTGGCGATCGCGCTTTTTTCGATCCTGCGGCGGATCACATACAGGTCGCGCTCGAATTCGTCTTCCGTGCTGCCGGGCAGGTTGCGGATCAGGATCTGCTCGATCTCGGGGCGGGTGGCGTTGGCCTTTTCCCCGATGCAGTCGGTGTTGATGGGCACCTGACGCCAGCCATAGATGCTGTAGCCGAAGGCCAGGATCTCGCTTTCAATGATCTGGCGGCAGCGTTCCTGTGCCGCGATATCGGTCTTGGGCAGGAAGATCATGCCCACCGCGATCTGGCTGTCCACGCCGCTTTCCGCGCCACCGGCATGGATCGCATCGGCGAAGAAGTCCTGCGGGATCTCGACATGGATACCCGCGCCGTCGCCGGTCTTGCCATCGGCATCGACCGCGCCACGGTGCCAGACCGCCTTCAGCGCCGCGATGCCGGCTTCCACCACGTCGCGGCGCGGCTTGCCATCAAGGGCCGCGACCATGCCCACGCCACAGGCGTCATGTTCATCGGCGGGGCTGTACAGGCCGGAAATGGCCTGCGCGTTGTCCTGCCATTCCTGAACGAAATCGGTGGACTGGTTTTCAAACTGATCCATCATGCTTACTCCGCCACCTCGGCCTGCGCGGCCGTCATTTCCTCAAGCCATGCGTGCATCCGCGCCGCCGCGTCCCGGCCATCGCGGATGGCCCACACCACCAGGCTGGCCCCGCGCACGATGTCGCCCGCGGCAAACACGCCGGGCAGGCTGGTCATGAACGTCTTGCGATCAACCATGAGCGTGCCCCAGCGCGAGACCTCCAGCTCCGGCTGTCCCCACAGCGTGGGCAGCGGTTCGGGATCGAAGCCCAGCGCCTTGACCACCAGGTCGGCTTCCAGCGTGAACGTGCTGTTTTCCACCGGTTCGACCGACTGGCGGCCGCTGGCATCGGGCAGGCCCAGCTTCATGCGGCTGGCGCGCACGCCGGTCACGTGACCATCGCCCTCGAATGCCTGCGGGGCGGCAAGCCAGACGAACTCGACACCCTCTTCCTCGGCGTTCTTCACCTCACGCACGGAGCCGGGCATGTTGGCGCGGTCACGGCGGTACAGGCACTTCACCGACTTCGCACCCTGCCGGATGGCGGTGCGCACGCAGTCCATGGCCGTATCGCCACCGCCGATCACCACAACCGACCTGCCTGCCGCGTTCAGTTCACCATTGTCATATTCCGCGACCTTATCACCCAGCGAGACACGGTTTGACGCCGTCAGGTAATCCAGCGCGCGCACGATACCATTCAGTCCCGCGCCGGGGCCGCCGATATCACGCGACTTGTACACACCCGTTGCGATCAGCACGCCGTCATGGCGCGCGCGCAGGGTGGAAAACGCGATGCTGTCCGCGCCATCGGTATCGCCAATGCCCTTGCCCAGATGGAACTGAACGCCGGATTCCACCAGCAGCCTGTGGCGACGCAGCACAATGTCCTTCTCCAGCTTGAAGCCGGGGATGCCATACATCAGCAGGCCGCCAATACGATCGTAACGGTCATAGACATGGACCTGATAGCCCTGCTCACGCAGTTGCACGGCTGCGGCAAGGCCACCGGGGCCTGCCCCGATGATGGCGACGCTCTCGTCACGCTCGGCCACCGGCTTCACCGGCTTGACCCAGCCATTATCGAAAGCGGTGTCGGTGATGTAGCGTTCGACCGCGCCGATGGTGACGCTTTCGAATCCTTCCTCGATCACGCAGTTGCCTTCACACAGGCGATCCTGCGGGCAGATGCGGCCACAGATTTCGGGGAAGGTGTTGGTGGCGGATGACAGTTCGTATGCCTCCTCCATCCGGCCCGCCGCCGTCATCATCAGCCAGTCGGGGATGTTGTTGCCCAGCGGGCAGTGCACCGAACAGAACGGCACGCCACACTGCGAGCAGCGCGAGGCCTGCGTTTCGGCCTTTGCGGGCACGAATTCGGCATAAATCTCGTTAAAGTCCCTGCGGCGCGCCTCGGCAGGCCGTTTGTCCGGCTGCTCCTGCGCCACAGAGACGAATTTCAGCATGCGCTCGGCCATCGGTCTGCCCCTGGTCTGCATAATGGAAGGACGTCCCGGGCGCGCGACAGGCGCCCGAAGCGAGGAACAGACCTACGCAACACCCCGGACGAATAAAAGACAGCATTACTGACCTTATTCAAAGAAAACACCAGAAATGCCCGAAAAATCCGAAGTTCCGGGCCGCCTACCCCATCACCAGCCCCATGGGGGATGGTGCAATGCCCAGCATGTCGAGCGTACGCGCCCCGGGGGCAACCACATTGTCCACATACAGCAGCCTGACCTGATCGCGCGTCAGCATCTTTCCAGGCAGGTGTTCCAGCACCATCCCCTGAACGGTCGCCAGCCAGCGCGGCACCACGAATAACGGGCGCGGATGCCCGCCCCACCGCGCCGCCCATGCCACGATCTGCCGCATGGTCAGTACCTGCGGGCCGCCGAATTCAAAAATGGCCCCCGCCATGTCCGCACCCGTTGCAATGCGGACCATGCCATCGGCCACGTCGCCCACCCAGACCGGCTGGAAACGGGTCGTGGCGCCAAAGACCGGCATGACCGGCAGGAACCGCGCCATGCGCGCGAACATGGCGGGAAAAGCGCCATCCACCCCGAATATCAGCGAGGGGCGGATGATCACCGCCTCCGGCATCGCGCGGCCGACCATGCATTCGCCCTCCGCCTTGCTGCGGGCATAGGCGGAGGGACTGTCGGCACGTGCGCCGAGCGCCGAGACATGGATCAGGCGCTCGACCCCGGATGCCGCGGCCAGCCTTGCCACGCGCGCGGCCCCTTCGACATGGATGGCCGTGAACGTATCGGCGCCGTGGGGGGCCAGGATTCCCACCAGGTTGATGACAAGGCTGCTGCCCTCGATCGCGGCGACGCATGCCTTTTCATCCGTGATGGACGCGACGACGGACACCACCTGCCCCACATCCCCCAGCATCCGCAGTGTCGCCGCATCCGTGGCCGTGCGCCCGGCAACCCGCACCACATACCCCGCCCGCGCCAGCCGCCCGACCACGGATCGCCCCACGAATCCCGAACCACCAAAAACCGTCGCGACCTTGCGTGTCATAGCCAGTCCCCACCTGTGGCGCATGATTGCGCCGCCCACCGTTTTCCCATTTTACCTGCCGCGCAGACAGTCAATTCTGCCCTGCACGGCCACCCGCCCGGACGGGAAGAAAGAAAAAATGCGCCTGTTTTCAAAAAAATGCATTTACCCTGTTGACCGTACCGCCGGGCCGGACTAAACACCCCTCACACCACCCCGGCGGCCTCCGCTGGGGAGCCTCTGAGCCCAGATGGCGGAATTGGTAGACGCGCAGGTTTCAGGTACCTGTGGCCGCAAGGTCGTGGAAGTTCGAGTCTTCTTCTGGGCACCATCACACAAAAACTGGTAAAACTCCCCTCCGGGGACGGTCAGGGCAGCCCTCTTGGGGACTGCCCCGTTATCTTTTTGTCTGTTTCCCTGCGCAAATTGGTGTAAACCGCCCACGAATACCCATTTTACAGGCAGGTCCACACGCGTCGCCCCGACCGGGACGGGATCGTGACATAACGGATGGCTTTCCTTGCGGTTGCGTTCCAGACCTGCCACCGTGAAACCGAATATCGTGACGGAGCATTTTCCATATGGCTGCAAGCCCGGCCCCTGACGCCATCCATTTCCATCGCGGCGACCTGCCGGCCGAGGTCACGTTCACTGGCGCCGTGGCTGTTGATACGGAAACGATGGGCCTGAACCCGCACCGGGACCGGCTGTGCCTCGTGCAGCTTTCGGGCGGGGACGGGCATGCCCATCTGGTTCAGGTGCCCGCAGGCGTCACGGCGGCGGACTGCCCCAACCTGGTGCGCGTGCTGACCGACCCCACGCTGCCCAAGCTCATGCATTTCGCCCGCTTTGACGTGGCGATCCTGCAGCATACCCTTGGCATCACGGTTGCGCCGAACATCTGCACCAAGATCGCCTCCAAGCTGGTGCGGACCTATACCGACCGCCATGGGCTGGCCCATCTGTGTCGTGAACTGCTGGGGGTGGAACTGAGCAAGCAGCAGCAGAGTTCCGATTGGGGCGCGCCCGAACTGACACCGGAACAGCGGGCCTATGCCGCATCCGATGTACTGTACCTGCATGCCCTGTGGGCAAAGCTGGAGGCGCTGCTGCACCGTGAAAACCGTCGCGAACTGGCACAGGCCTGTTACGATTTCCTTCCGACCCGCGCCCGTCTGGATATCCTTGGCTACGTGGATCCGGACATTTTCGCGCATCGCGCAGCCTGATAATGGTTCCGGCGTTTGACCGGAAACCATTTCACGACAATACAGACCTGGCATGAACAGCAGCCTTTCCCCCACCCTCCCCGTCGTTGAAGAAAGCGTGCCGCAGGTACAGGCCCGCATGCTCAATGAAGCCTGCAGCGTGCTGCGTACCGAATCCGCGGGCCTTCAGGCCATGATTACCGCCATGGAAACGTCCGGTCCCGATGGGCAGGAGGGGCTGGGCCCGGCCTTTGTCAAAACGGTCGAGCGCATTCTGGCGGACAACATGCGCGTGGTGGTAACGGGCATTGGCAAGTCGGGGCATATCGGGCGCAAGATCCAGGCGACCCTTGCCTCCACCGGCACGCCCGCCATTTTCGTGCATCCGGCCGAAGCCTCGCACGGGGATCTGGGCATGCTGCAGCGCGGGGATGCGGTACTCGCCATTTCCAATTCCGGCGAAACGGCGGAAATGGCCGACCTGATTTCCCATACACGCCGTTTTGGCATGCTGCTGATCGCCATGACATCGCGCCCGGAATCCACGCTGGCCCGCACGGCCGATATCGTGCTGCCACTGCCCCATGCGCCCGAAGCCTGCCCCAACGGGCTGGCGCCGACCACCAGTTCCACCATGCAGCTTGCGCTGGGGGATGCGCTGGCCATCGTGCTGCTGCAGCGCCGTCGGTTCAGCGCCAGCGATTTCGGCATTTTCCACCCCGGCGGCCGACTGGGCACGCAGTTGCGCCGGGTGCGTGAACTCATGCATACGGGCGAAAGCATGCCGCTGGGTCCCCCCACCATGCCGGTCCGGCAGGTCATCATGGAAATGACCCGCAAGGCCTTTGGCTGCATGGGCGTGGTGGATGCGAAAAACCGGCTGGCCGGGCTGATTACCGACCGTGACCTGCGTCTTGCGCTGGAGCAGGACCTGGACAATACCTGTGCCGCCGACATCATGAATGCCAGACCGCAGATCATTGGTCCCGACATGCTGGCGGCAGAGGCGCTACGCATCATGAATGACCGTCCCCGCCCCATTTCCAGCATTTTCGTGCTGGATAATGAAAACCACCCTGTCGGCATCCTTCATCTTCATGACCTGCTGCGTGCTGGCGTTGCATGACCGAACAGCCGGACGACAGGGACGACGGGACCGATCCCAACCACATCCAGCGTGAGGACTACGCCCGCAGCGCGGCCGACATCGAACGCCAGCGCAGCATATTCGACCAGTCCACACGGACGCGCCTGCTGCCCAATGCCGCCGACCTGGCGCGGCGGCAGACCATCCTGCGGTCGGCCAAGTGGATGCTGCCGCTTCTGGCGCTCATCCTGCTGGGTTCCATCGCCGCATGGCCCGCGGTGCAGCGCGCGGTCATCATGCATACCGGCACCATGGCGCAGATGAGCCATGTGCGCGTGAAAAGCGGCAGCATGCTCAACCCCACCTATCGCGGGCTGGATGACCATGGCCGCCCCTACATGATCACCGCGGACGAGGCGCGCCAGATCTCGTCCGAACGGATTGACCTGAGCAACCCGGCCGCCGACACATTGATGGATAACGGCAACTGGCTGTATGTCACCGCGCATGACGGCGTCTATATCCAGCATGCGCAGATCCTGGACCTGATGCATGATGTCACGCTGTACCGCAATGACGGGACCCTCATGCTCAGCCCCTCGGCCGATATGGACATGCGTCACAACATCGTCGTATCCGATGACTGGATCCATGCCGAGGGTCCCATAGGCCAGATTGACGTACAGGGCGGCATGCTGGACACACGCGGTGGCATCATGCTGTTTCGCGGGCCGGGCCGCATGATCCTCAACGCAGCGGAAAGATCGAACTGATGGCGCGCGCAACATTCCGCCTGCCGCTTGGCGGCGTCCTTGTGGGACTGGTGGCGGCACATCCCGTCATGGCGCAGGGACTGGACATGTCCCACGGCCAGCAGATCAATGTCACCGCCGCAGGTGGCTTCGACTGGGACCAGAACGCGCAGACCGTCACCGCCTATGACCGCGCGCAGGCCATCCGTGGCGACGTGACCGTGCGGGCGGACAAACTGGTCGCCTTCTACCGCAAGAAGGCCGCGACCACCCCGGAAAAGACCACGTCCCCCGCCACGCCACGGGCCGCGGCATCCGGGCCGCCAGGGGCCGATGCGCCGCTGGCGGCCCATCTGGGCGTTGCCCCCCCGCTGGAAACCCGCCGCCCCCACATAACGGACAATGCCCCGCAGGCGGCGGGCGATACCCCGCCCGCCACGCCATCGCAGGCCACGCCGGCAATACCGACACCGTCGCCAGCGGCCCCCATCGGCACCGATCCCGATGTGGACACCAGCCTGGCCACGACATCCGATACCCTGCCGCAGGACATGCCCACGCCCGATGCCCCCGCGCCTGCAGGCGTTCCCGGTGGCCAGCCCGGCACCGCCACGGGAAATGGCGCGGGTGGCGGCGACGGATCTGGCGGAGCCAGCGAGGTCTACCGGCTGGAAGCGATCGGCCACGTCCATTCCTTCAACACGAATGACCAGGCATGGGGCGACCATGCGGTGTATGACGTGGATCAGGCGATCCTGGTCATGACCGGCCAGCACCTGAAGATGACCACGCCACAGGATATCCTGACCGCGCGCGACGTGCTGGAATACCATTCGCACGAACACATGTCGGTCGCCCGTGGCAACGCCACCATGACCACCAATGACGGACGGCAGATACGCGCCGATGTGCTGGTCGGGTATGACAGGCCAAAGGCACAGCGCAGCAACCCGCGCCACGACTGGGATGCGAGCCACCCCGATGGCAAAACCCGGACGGACGCCACCAGTGCTGACGATCGCCCGTCACCCGGGGCCGGGACGATCGACCATGTCGATGCCTTCGGCCATATCGTGATCCGCACCCGCACGGAGACCATAACCGGGGACCGGGGCGTATATGTGCCTGATACGGGCATTGCCCGTCTGGTTGGCAACGTGCATATCACCCGTGGGGAAAATCAGGTCAGCGGCACGTCGGCCATCGTGAACATGCATACCGATATCGCGACGCTGACCGATAACCCCGGCTCACGTGTCAGCGGCCTGGTCATTCCGAACCAGGCGGGCAAAGGTGACAAGGGATCAGCAAGATGAACACGACATCCCCGGCGGACCAGGCCACCACCGAACAGCCGATCCCCGCAGCCGAAGCGGGGCTGATCGCCAGCGGCATCGGCAAGAGCTACAAGAAACGGCAGGTCGTGCGCGATGTCTCGCTACAGGTCCAGCGTGGCGAGGCCGTGGCCCTGCTGGGGCCGAATGGCGCGGGCAAGACCACCAGCTTCTACATGATCGTGGGACTGGTGCGGCCCGACATGGGCACGATCACGCTGGATGGCGCGGATATCACCCAGTTGCCCATGTACCGCCGCGCCCGCATGGGCATTGGCTACCTGCCGCAGGAATCAAGCATTTTCCGTGGCCTGAATGTTGAACAGAACATCATGGCGGCGCTGGAGATCGTGGAACCCGACCGGGACCGGCGGCAGACGATGCTTGACGGGCTGCTGGGGGAATTCGGCATTACCCGGCTGCGGCATTCATCCTCCCTCGCCCTGTCGGGCGGGGAGCGGCGGCGGCTGGAAATCGCCCGCGCGCTGGCCAGCCAGCCGCATTATATCCTGCTGGACGAACCGCTGGCCGGTATTGACCCCATTGCGGTGGGCGAAATCCGTGACCTTGTCGCCCACCTGAAGGATCGTGGCATCGGGGTGCTGATTACCGACCACAACGTGCGCGAGACGCTGGAAGTGATCGACCGGGCCTACATCATGCACAGCGGACAGGTGCTGACCGAGGGACGGCCCGAGGAAATCGTGGCGAACGAAGACGTGCGCCGTGTCTATCTGGGTGAAAAATTCACGCTGTAGGCCCGTACGCGCGCCCCTGTGTGACAGGATGCATGTGCAAGGGGAAGGCCATGGAAAAACCTGTGGTCTTTTATGCAAGGAAGGCATGGACAGCAACGGTGCAACCATGCCCAAATGTACCCGTTCGGGACCATGTGCCCGACAGGCACAACGCAACCGCCACCAGCACGCAGCCCGCATGGGAGCAGGATCGTCCCCCTTATTTCATGACCATTGACTGAAACGACCGTATTCCGTCTCCCGCATGCGACTGCGTTGTGATCATGTAAGGAGTTACCCCTTATGCACATCAGTGTTGCCGGAAAGCAGATCGACCTGTCCGATGCCCTGAAACACCGGGTAAGCGCCCATCTGGACCGCATTTCGGAAAAGTATTTCGGGCAGGCCATGGAGGCCCGCGTTACCTTCAGCCGCGCACGTTCGTTTTTTACCTGTGACATCAACCTGCACGCCACGCGCGGCCTGACCCTGCGCGGTGAAGGCGAGGCGGCGGATGCCCATTCCGCCTTTGACGATGCAGCCGAACACATTGCCCGGCGCCTGCGCCGCTATCACCGCAAGGCCACGAATCACGGCCATCTCAAGGTCCGCCAGCAGGTACCCGAAATCGGTCGTGGCTATGTGCTGCGTCCCGGCATGGCCGAGCCGCCTGCCGCCGCCGAGGAAGACGGCGTGGCCGAGGATGAGGACGCGGCGCTGCCGCCCGCCGGTCCCTATGCCACCATCATTGCCGAACACCCGACCGAGATCCCGGCCCTGAGCGTGAGCGAGGCCGTGATGCGTCTTGACCTGGCGGATAGCCAGATCCAGCTTTTCCGCAACACGAAGACCGATACCATCAACGTGCTGTACCGTCGGCCGGACGGCAATATCGGCTGGCTTGACCCATCCCTGCGCCAGGCCAGCTGACACGACAGGCCAGTCCGCCGCCCCCGCGCGGACTGGCAGCATCACGAATGCAAATGGCCCTGCCCCGCAAACCGGGACAGGGCCATTGCCTTATCTGGTGTAACGTCGTGCCTAGTGCAGCGGCACCGGCATCATTTCGTGCTGGAGGATGGCGTTTATGGCCGTCTCCCTGTCTTCCGTCACCGCCATGGGCGTGCCATCGGCGGCATGGATGGCAAATCCGGCTTCGCCCTCGACCTCTACCGCGCGGATGTAGGCCACCGATTCCATACCCAGACCGCGCAGTTCCGAGGTGCTGATGACCGGTGCGGCATTCACCACATCATTCTGCAGCAGCACCCGGCCATTCTGTGTTGTGACTCTCATCGCGTTATCTCCTGCATCATGAAGGGACGGTCGTCCCTTCCCATCCGCATCGCAATATGGGCCGTTACATTACGGCGTACGCTGTTATTCCTCGTCAATGACCCTCACGACACGTTGCTTGCGTCCGGCGGGTACGTCCACCACCGGCGCCACACGATCGCGCGACGCCGGGGTTGCGGGCGCGCGACCGATCTCGATCTTGCGCACACGGACTTCCGGCTGCGGGCGGGCCAGTTCGATATGCAGCAGGCCGTTATCCATCCACGCGCCACCGACCTCGATTCCCTCGGCCAGGACGAATGCCTTCTGGAACTGGCGGGCGGCAATGCCACGGTGCAGGAAGATCCGTCCCTGCCCGTCGTCGCTCTGTCGGCCGCGAATGACCAACTGGTTGTCTTCCTGCGTGATATGCAGGTCTTCCATCACGAACCCCGCCACCGCCAGCGTAATGCGCAGGGTCGTGGGGCTGACCTGTTCTATATTATAGGGCGGATACCCGTCCGACGCGTTTTTCGATGCGCGTTCAAGCATCTGCTCCAGATGGTCAAACCCGAGGAACATGGGTGACCCGAAAACTCTACCCGACAAATCGGCCTCCTCTGCTGCGAGCGAGACAAGAAACGAAAAACGGACCCGAAACAGCATCCGCATCCCGTCCCTTCACGATATGGGAGAATAATAGCCATGCGCAAGGGGAGGACACCACGCACGCACCTTGGCATTTTGGCCGCATCCCCTCTGGCATCCCATGTGGGGACACGCTAAATGGCAGTCTATGATTGATCATGATGTCATCGCTCAGGCGACCCCCATGCCGATCCTGGTCGCGCCCCAGGCGGTCCTGCGCCAGAAAACACGCCTTGTCCGCCCCGAGGACATGGGCGAACTGCGCACCATCATCCCCCGCATGTTCGCGGCCATGTACCAGGCCCCCGGCATCGGCCTGGCCGCCCCGCAGGTCGGGCTTGGCATGCGGTTCGCCATCGTGGACGTGTCCGACAAGGACGAGGCGCGTAATCCGCTGGTGCTGATAAACCCCGAAGTGATCGCCGAGACGGACGACATGGCCGTGCGTGAGGAAGGCTGCCTGTCGCTGCCCAACCAGTATGCCGAGGTCATCCGCCCCGAAGCCGTGCGCGTGCGCTATCAGGATATGGACGGCAAGGTGCAGGAACTGGAAGCCGATGACCTGCTGGCCACCTGCCTGCAGCATGAGATTGACCATCTGGAAGGCATCCTGTTCGTCGATCACCTGTCGGCGCTGAAGCGCAACATGATCATGCGCCGCCTGGCCAAGGAACAGCGCCAGAAACACTGATCGCGCCAGTCGCGATCACACAGCCCGGAACCCGGGGTAACCCCGGACGGGTTCCGGCCCAGCCTGAACGGATTCCAACGCCATGCGACTGGCCTTCATGGGTACGCCTGACTTCGCGGTGCCCGCCCTGCGCGCCCTGCATCAGGCCGGGCATGACATCGTAACCGTCTACAGCCAGCCCCCCCGCCCCGCAGGACGCGGGAAGAAGCTGCGTCCCTCCCCCGTGCAGGTCGCGGCGGAAGAACTGGGCATTCCCGTCCGCACGCCGCTGTCGCTGCGACGCAATACGGAAGAACACGCCTTTTTCCGTGACCTGAAGCTGGATGCGGCCGTGGTGGCGGCCTACGGGCTGATCCTGCCGGTGGAGATGCTGGACGCCCCCGCGCGTGGCTGCCTGAACATCCATGCCAGCCTGCTGCCGCGCTGGCGTGGCGCGGCCCCCATCCAGGCCGCCATCCTGGCGGGTGACTGCGAAAGTGGCGTCACCATCATGCAGATGGATGCGGGGCTGGATACCGGCGCCATGCTGCTGCGTGACCATGTGGCGCTGACAGCGCACACCACCGCCACCACCCTGCATGACGACCTTGCGGCCATGGGCGGTCGACTGATTGTCGATGTCCTGAACCGCCCTGTCTTTCCCGGTACGCCGCAGCCGGAAACCGGCGTCACCTATGTCCAGCGCCTGAGCCGTGAGGACGGACGCATCGACTGGACCCGGCCTGCTGCCGACATTGACCGGCAGGTGCGTGCCCTGACCCCGTGGCCGGGCACCTTCACCACGCTGGGGGAACAGGGCATCAAGATCGGGGCCGTCAGCCTGACATCGGATACGACACGGGCCACCGCAGGCACGGTGGTGGATGACCGCCTGCTGGTGGCCTGTGGCAACGGGACGACGCTGCGCATCACCCGCCTGCAACGCCCCGGGCGGGGCATGATGGAGGCCGCCGATTTCCTGCGTGGGCAGGCCGTTGCCCCCGGCACGCACCTTGGGGTGGAGACGCCCGGTGACTGAAACCCCGCCCGCGCGTCCCAGTGATGCCGCCCCGCCATCGGTCTGCCGCTGGGCCGTACTGATGGAATATGACGGGCGCGGCTTTGTCGGCTGGCAGCGCCAGCAGGCAGAGCACCTGACCTCGATACAGGGGCTTCTGGAAGATGCGGCAAAAAACCTGACCGCCGGGCGCGTCGTGCGCAGCATCACCGCAGGCCGCACGGATGCGGGCGTGCATGCCAGCGGGCAGGTCGCGCATCTGGATTTCCCGGCCGATGTCACATTATCCAGCGCCACGGTGCGGGACGGACTGAATTTCTACATGAAGCCCCACCCGGTCGTCGTGCTTATGGCACGCCCGGTGCTGCCGCACTGGAATGCGCGTTTTTCGGCGTGTTCACGCGCCTATCGCTACCGTATCCTCAACCGTGCCGCCCGCCCGGCGCTGGAGGAAGGTCATGTCTGGCACGTCCGCGCGCCACTGGATGCGGATGTGATGCACAGTGCGGCCCAGTCGCTGGTGGGACGGCATGATTTTACATCTTTCCGTGCCTCCGCCTGCCAGGCACGCAGCCCGGTGCGCTCGATCGACCGGCTGGCTGTACGACGTGAGGGGGAACATGTCGTGATTGAAGCCGAAGCCCGCTCCTTCCTGCACCATCAGGTGCGCAACATGGCCGGGACGCTGAAACTGGTGGGCGAAGGCCGCTGGGCACCGGAACGGGTCGAACAGGCCCTTGCGGCCCGCGACCGCCGCGCGGGTGGCCCGACCGCACCGCCGGAAGGGCTGTGCCTGACCAGCGTCGGGTATGCAGAAAACCCTTTCAGCCGCTGACCTGTACCGCCGTCGGGGAATAACCAGTAAACGTTTTTTGGTGAAGCTTTTTTCAACAGCTTCCAGGAATGCCGCCTTTCTGAAAAAAGGCTGCATTCAAAAACTGTCATATTTTATCAGTGGGCAGATCCCTGCCCCTGCTGCACCAGCAAGGGATAGAGGAAGTCATGCCACGCGCGCTGGTTCGGGGAAAGCACACCGACCACCGCCGCCAGCAGGCCAAGGCTGCCCAGTATCGCCAGCACCAGCACCACCGCCTGCCCACGACGCAGCAGCAGGCCGATACGCGCCACGTACCATGTCAGCCACAGGCTGTAGCCGAACTCCACCCCGTTCAGGATCATTGCGCCCGTGCCGGATTCCAGCAGCCTGGGCGAAGCCAGCGCCATGAGAAGCGCCACCGCAAGCCCCACGAACAGCGTGACCCAGTCCGTCCACCATGCGGCCGTGATGTAGCGCAGCCACAGTCCTTCACGCTTCCACCGCCGCGCCAGCGCATGGGTCACGATCGCGGGCAGCAGGATCAGGCACAGCGCGAACAGCACCTTCACCCCGCTGAGCGCCTGCGGGGCGGTGCCGATGGTCAGCCCCCCGCCCACCAGCCATAGTGCAAGCCGGGGCGCGAGGGCGGCCAGCACGGAATCGCGCGTATTGCCAAAATAGGCGATACCTTCCGCACGGCCCCGCCCCAGCAGCAGCATTCCCTTGAGGATCATGCCAAGACCGGGTGAATTCGGCTGGGGGGATGTGCCGCGATCAGACATTAACGCATTACCTTTTCAAGGAAGCCGGTATAGATCGCCGTCAGCTGCTTCAGGTCCGACAGGCTGACATGCTCGTCCGTCTTGTGCATGCTTGCCCCCACCAGCCCGAATTCCGCCACGGGGCAGTAACGGCTGATAAAGCGGGCATCCGACGTGCCGCCGCCGGTATCCAGCCGGGGCACATGCCCCGTCACCGCCCGCACGCTTGCACGCAGGGCCTCCACCGGCGCGCCGGGTTCGGTCAGGAAGGATTCACCGCTGATGGAAATGCCCACATCCGCCCGTGGGGCATGCCGCGTGGCCACGGTCCGGATCCAGCCCGCAAGGTCGGCGCCGGTATGCAGGTCATTGAAACGGATGTTCAGCCGGGCCTCGGCCCGGGCAGGAATGACATTGGTGGCCGTATTGCCCACGTCAAGGCTGGTGACCTGCAGGCTGGACGCCTCGAACCATTCACTGCCGGCGTCCAGCGGGGCCGCCGTCAGTTCACCCAGAAGCGCCAGCAGGCGGTGAACCGGGTTATCCGCCCGGTGTGGATAGGCCACATGGCCCTGCGTGCCATGCACGACAATATGGGCATTCAGGCTGCCACGGCGGCCGATCTTGATCACCTCGCCCATTCCGGCGGGGTTGGTAGGTTCGCCCACAAGGCAGAAATCGGGGATCTGGCCTTCGGCCGCCATCCATTCCAGCACGCGCACCGTGCCGTTGGTGGCGGGGCCTTCCTCATCGCCCGTGATCAGCAGGCTGATCGACCCCTGTGGTCGTGGCGCCTGTTCCAGATACAGCCTGACGGCGGCGACAAAGGCGGCGATGCCCCCCTTCATGTCGCACGCGCCCCGACCGAACAGGACACCGTCATGTATGACCCCGCCAAAGGGATCATGTGCCCATGCACTGTCGTCGCCCACCGGCACGACATCCGTATGCCCCGCGAAACACAGGTGTGGATGCCCCGTGCCAAGGCGGGCGAACAGGTTGGGCGTACGCGCCGCCCCTTCGCCAAACGGCAGCAGGGTTACGCTGAAACCGATCTGTTCCAGCACACGGGCCAACGCGGCAATACCGCAGCCATCATCGGGGGTTACGGAAGGACAGCGGATCAGGTCACGCGCAAGGGCGATGACGCCGCCGGGATCCTGTTCCGTATTCGCCATTCCGCCATCCCCCATGATGTTTCTCAGCCGCGCAGCAGGTCGTTGATCGAGGTCTTGGAGCGCGTGCGTTCATCGACGCGCTTGACGATCACCGCGCAGTCCAGCGACGGCAGCGGCTTGCCATCGGTGCTGGTCGCCTGGCGCGGCGGCAGCGTGCCGGGCACGACCACGGAATAGGCCGGAACGCGGCCCATGAAGACCTCCCCCGTCGCGCGGTCGACGATCTTGGTGGAAGCGCCAAGGAACACGCCCATGGACAGCACGCTGCCGCGTTCGACCACGACGCCTTCGGCCACTTCCGAACGCGCACCGATGAAGCAGCCGTCCTCGATGATGACGGGGGCAGCCTGCAGCGGCTCCAGAACGCCGCCGATGCCCACGCCACCGCTGATATGGCAGTTCTTGCCGATCTGCGCGCAGCTGCCGATCGTAACCCATGTATCGACCATCGTGCCGCTATCGACATACGCACCGGCATTGACGAAGCTTGGCATCAGCACGACACCCGGCGCGATGAACGCGGAACGGCGCACGATGGAACCCGGCACCGCACGGAAACCCGCGGCGGCAAACGCCGCCTGGTCCCAGCCTGCGAATTTCAGCGGCACCTTGTCATAGCTGGGCGCGCCCGCGCCGCCGCCTTCGACAATCCGGTTGTCATTGAGGCGGAAGGACAGCAGGACAGCCTTCTTCAGCCATTCATTGACGACCCAGCCGGCCGGGCCGGGGGTTGCGACGCGCAGCCTGCCGGAATCCAGCGCCAGAAGCGCCGCCTCGACGGCATCACGGTCAGCGCCGGTGGTGGCGGTGGACAGCGTCTCGCGACGCTCCCACAGGGCCTCGATCTGGCTCTGAAGGGATGTATCGGTCATATTTGCAAAATCCTGTCTTGGGCAGGCATCCCCGGCGGGGCATGCCGGGGGCCTTCGGTATTGATTGCCTGCGGACCATGCGGAGGATCATGGGCAATGTCAACGCACTGGCCCTGCCCCGCCATGACCCGATCGGGCGTGTTCTATCCGCCGCGGATCAGGGTGCCCGGCCCGGCTTCCGTAAACAGTTCCAGCAGGCAGGAATGCCGCACCCGGCCATCAAGGATGACGGCGGCCTTCGCACCCGCGCGCACGGCCTCCAGACAGGTTTCGACCTTGGGGATCATGCCGCCGGAAATCATGCCGCTGGCGATGCCACGGCGCGCGTCTTCCGCCGTCAGTTCCGGGATCAGCCTGCCATCACCATCCAGCACGCCGGGCACATCCGTCAGCATGAGCAGACGGCTGGCATTGACCGCGCCCGCAATGGCGCCTGCGGCGGTGTCGGCATTGATGTTGTAGGTCTCGCCCTGTTCACCCGCGCCGATGGGCGCGATCACCGGGATCAGGCCCGAACCGGACAGCGCATAGATCACGCGCGGGTCGATGCGGGTGGGTTCCCCCACGAAGCCAAGGTCCAGCAGGCGATCGGTCTCGACACCGGCTTCGCGCGCGCGACGCTGCAGCCTGCGGGCGGAAATCAGGCCGCCATCCAGTCCCGAAATGCCGACCGCCAGCGCACCGGCCCGGTTGATCAGGCCCGCGACCTGCTTGTTCACCTTGCCACCCAGTACCATCTCGATCACGTCGATCATGGCGGCGTCGGTCACGCGCAGGCCGTCGATGAAGGTCGATTCAATCTGCAGCCGCTTGAGCATCGCACTGATCTGCGGCCCGCCGCCATGCACCACGACTGGGTTGACCCCGACCTGCTTGAGCAGCGCGATATCATGGCCGAACGCGGTGGACAGCGATGTATCGACCATCGCGCTGCCGCCGTATTTGACGACAACCGTGTCCCCCGCATACCGGCGGAGGTAAGGCAGCGCCCTGGCCAGAACCTCGGCCCGTACCTGTGCTTCCCGGTCGCCCGATTGCGTTCCTGTCATCCGAACGTTCCCTTCGCTCCTGACTGCTGAATACCCATGGCCCGCGGCGGGGCCGGACGTGTGGCCGCCCTAGACCGGATTGGCCAGCCGCGCGAGTTCCGCGCGCAGTTCCGCGATCCCTTCCCCGGTCTCGCTGCTGGTTGCCAGCACATCCGGGAAGGCTGCGGCATGCGTGGCCACGATAGCGGTGACTTCGCGCATCTTGGCTTCCAGCATCGCGGGCTTGGGCACGTCGCACTTGGTCAGCACGACCTGAAATGTTACGGCGGCCCGGTCCAGCAGCTTCATGATTTCCTGGTCGGTCGCCTTGACCTCCACCCGGCTGTCCAGCAGCAGCACGACACGGCGCAGCGTCGGCCTGCCGCGCAGGTAGGAAAACATCATGCCCTGCCAGTCTTCCTTGACCGCCTTGGCGGCCTTGGCAAAACCATAGCCGGGCATGTCCACCAGTGTCAGCCGGTCGGCCAGTTCAAAGAAATTGAGCTGCTTGGTCCGTCCCGGCTCGGACGATGCCCGCGCCAGCGCCCGCCGCCCGGTCAGGGCGTTGATCAGGCTGGACTTGCCAACATTGGACCGCCCGGCAAACGCGATTTCGGGCAGGACGGGATCAGGCAACTGGCCAAGCTGCTGCGCGCCGAACACGAACCTGAATTCACCCGCGAACAGGACGCGACCGATTTCGATGTCGCGTTCCATTTCTTCCGGTGTTGGCGTGGAGGAGGAAAATTCCACCATCTTGATCCCGTCCCTATTTCTTCCCGGCCGGAAGCTTGGGCTTCGCAGGGGCCGCCACAGCGGGCGTAGCCTTGTTCATCCGGCGCTGGATCAGCGTCTGCTGCGCCATGGTCAGCAGGTTGTTCCAGCAATAGTAGATCACCAGCCCCGATGGCTGGCGCGCCATGAAGAACGTGAAGATGATTGGCATGAACTGGAACATCTTCTGCTGCGCCGGGTCCGCCGCCGGGGCGGGGTTCAGGCGCATCTGGGCAAACATGGTCAGCCCGAACGCGATCGGCCACAGGCCAAGCTGGAGCATGGGGGAGATGACCGACGGATTCCACGGGATCAGCCCGAACAGGGTGAACAGGTTGGTCGGATCGAAGGACGACAGGTCATGGATCCAGCCGAAGAAGGGCGCGTGCCGCATCTCGATCGTGACGTACAGGTCCTTGTACAGGCACCAGAACACCGGGATCTGCAGCAGCATGGGCAGGCAGCCGCTGGCCGGGTTGACCTTTTCCTGCTTGTACAGCGCGATCATCTGCTGGTTCAGCGCCATCTGGTCGTCTTTATAGCGCTCACGCAGGGCTTTGATCTTGGGCTGAAGCTGCCGCATCTTGCCCATGGAATGGAACTGCTTGGTCGCCAGCGGGAAGAACAGCGCCTTGACCAGCAGGGTGAACGCCATCAGCGCCAGGCCGAAATTGCCCAGCATGGTGTTCAGCCAGTCCAGCACCGTGAAGATCGGGCGCGTCAGGAACGCAAACCAGCCGAAATCGACCGCTTTCCAGAAATCGGGAATATTCAGACTGGATTCATATTTTTCCAGCAGCGGCACTTCCTTCGCCCCGGCAAAAACGTGGCTTGCGGTTGTGGCATCGCCCCCGGCGGCAACCACCAGCGGCGCGCGCGCGGTGAAGCCGACATCATAAATGCCCTTGTCCCCGCCCGTGGGCTGGTAGGCATAGGTGCCCGCCACGTCGCTGTCCTGCTGCGGAATGACGGCGGACAGCCAGTATTTGTCGGTAATCCCGGCCCATCCGCCCTGACCCGCCTTGGTCCACGCGATGTTGCCCGGCGGCACGGCGCCCTTGCGCAGGGATTTGTAGGAACTCTCATCCAGCTTGTGGTCAATGACGGAAATCGGCCCCTCATGCACCAGGTAGCCGCCCGTCTCAACCGGGGTATAGGCACGTTCCACGCGGGAGAAGGGATACAGCGAAACCGATTCCCCGCCATGGTTGATGACCTTCTGCGTGACCGAGAACATGTAGTTCTGGTCAATCGCGATGCCGATCTGGAACACCTGCCCCTGACCGTTATCCCATGACAGGGTAACGGGCTGCGCCTGCGTCAGGGTATCATGGTCGGCGGTCCAGACGGTATTGGCGTCGGGCACGCTGACATGGCCGCCGCTGACATTGGTCCAGCCGACCTCAATCAAGTTGGGTTCCGCCTGCCCGCGCGGTTCCAGCACGCGCACCAGCGGGCTGCCGTCCTTTACCGTCTCGTGGTAATTCTTGAGCACAAGGTCATCAAGGCGCGCGCCACGCAGGTCAAGCGAGCCATGCACGCGGTCGGCATCAATCGCAACGCGCGGGTCGGGCTGGCCCGTATCCGCAGGCGCTGCCGCCGCCGTGGCGTCACCCGCGACGGGCGCCGGTGCGGGCGTGGCGGTATCGGCCTGCTGCTCGACCGTTTTATGGTTCTGCTGTGGCAGGAAATACTCGAACCCAACCAGCACCACGGCAGACAGTGCTGTTGCCACCATAAAACGCTTGATATCCATCAGCGACCCGCCAGACTTTTCGTGTTTTTCATGGAGTCATGCATGTCACAGCCGCAGGCCGTGGCGGGAACGGGATCGTGACCACCCGCGTTCCAGGGGTTGCAGCGCAGGATGCGCCACCCCGCCAGCACACTGCCGCGCATGGCCCCGTGGAGGGCAATCGCGTCGCGTGCATAATGACTGCATGAAGGAGTGAATCGGCAATGCGCGCCCCATATGGGACGGATCACCAGCTGATACGCGCGAATGACCGCGCGCAGCATATGGGCAGGCAGGCTGATGGAAGACGTACTCACGATTCTTCCTTCACTCCCGCCTTGCGCAGGGCCTTGCGGTAATCCCCCATCAGGGCATCAAACCGCCGCCCGCATGTGCCAGCCCGCCCGATGACCACGATATCAACGCCCGCAAGCGCCTGTTCGCGACCAACCAGCCGGACCACTTCACGCAGGCGCCGCCGCGCCCGGTTGCGCACGACGGAATTGCCTACTTTCTTGGTAACGGTAAAACCGTACCGGGCAGCCTGCGTGTCGCCGCGTTCAAGCGCCTGCAGCACCAGTCCCGGAACGGGCGCCTTGCGACCCTTGGCCGCAACCCGCAGGAACTCAGCACGTTTTTTAAGGCGCGTGGACTTGTCGGCCACTTTCAGCCGCCCCTTGTATAGAGACATTCATGGTTCCGGGCACACAGGCGCCCGGACCGTACAGACGTCACCTGCCTCAGGCAGAAAGACGCTTGCGACCCTTGGTACGACGGTTTGCGACAACCTTGCGGCCACCAACGGTTTCCATACGCGAACGGAAGCCGTGGCGACGCTTGCGGACCAGCTTCGAGGGTTGATACGTGCGCTTCACAACGGCACTCCCAGATTGACAATGACAGACAGGTTACGGAATAAATTCCAACAGGCCCCGTACACTACGGAAACCCTGAGCCGCGCCTTATACTGATGCTTTCGAACAACGTCAATGCTGCTCCCCCCTTGCACCATAACCGGATGATTTTCATGACCAGCCCTGCACGCGACTCTGCCGATACGACCGATGACAGGCTGCGGCGACACATCCATGACATCCGCGGCCACCTGTCCCCCGCCATGCTGCGGGCGGATTCGCTGGCGTCGAGCACGGACGAACGCACCCGGGAGGCGGCGCGTGACATCCTGGCGGCGCTGGATGCGGCGACAGAAGAACTCAGCGCGATGCGCCAGCTTCTTGCCGCCCGCAGGCCATAACCGGTCGCGCGCCGGTCAGGGCTTCTGGATCAGCTCGATCTTGTATCCGTCGGGGTCCTCGACAAAGGCGATGAAGGTGGTGCCGAATTTGACCGGCCCTGGTTCACGCGTGACCTTGCCGCCACCGGCACGGACCTTTTCAACCAGTGCCGTCACGTCGGGCACCCCAAGGGCGAAGTGACCGAATCCCGTGCCGACATCATATCCATCATCCTGACCCCAGTTATAGGTCAGTTCGATTTCCGCCTGCCCCGCCGCATTATCGGCATAACCGATGAAGACAAGGGTGTATTTCCCTTCGGGTACATCCTTGCGGCGCAGTTCGTGCATGCCCAGCAGCTGATAGAAATCGATGCTGGCTTCCAGATTGCGCACGCGCACCATTGTATGCAGGTAGGTTCCCATCGGACATTTCCCCTTCAGTCCATTTTTTCATCTTCGCCGCCAATTCCGGTCAGGAACAGTCCGGCTTCATCCGCCATGGCAATGCAGGTGGCCGGATCGGTCAGCAGCGTAGCACCGGCCTCGATCGCGATTCCACGCAGGCCAGCCGTCACGGCACCCGCAATCGTCCGCGGCCCGATTGTTGGCAGGTCGGCGCGCCGTTCCTGCTCCGGCTTGGCCATCTTGACCAGAACACCACCCGGGCGGTCAGGTTGCCGCAGGCCGCCCACGCGTTCAAGCATGCGGTCGGTCCCTTCCAGGGCCTCCACCGCCAGCACGAGACCGCCCTGCACCACACATCCCTGCCCGATATCCAGCCGCCCCAGTTCGCGCACCACGCGGCGGCCCAGCATGATGTCGTTCCGTGCCGCCATATCGGGACCGATCGCCCCCATCACGCCCCGGCGCGCCACCGACCCGGACAGGTATTCATGCGCGCCACGGATGGTGAACCCTTCTTCCCCCAGCACGCGCACGATTGCCCCGAGCAGCCCGTCATCGCCCGCAAACAGCGCCTTGCCGATACGCGCAAGAATACGCGCGCCCGTCGCATCGGGACGCAGGTTGACGAGGGAGGGCCGCCTTACGGGACCAATCAGCACAAGGTCATGACAGTGGTGTTCATGTAACGCGGACAGGATTTCGCCCGCCGCCGCAAGGCGGATCATGCGATGCGGCCAGTGAGCGATCACCGCGGGTTCGGCAAAACCCTGGAACCCGACAATGAAAACCCGGCCACCCGCCTGTTCCACCGCCCGGGCCACCTGACCGGGCAGCGGGCCGCCACCGGCAAGGATGCCAACGCATGGCCCCTGCCGGTCGGCTGCCGGTTCAGGCGCCATCGCTCTCGATCATGTCCCCGCTCTGGACACGCACAAGCCCGCGATGGCTGGGGGCCGCGATGAAATCAAGGATTTCAACAACCCGCGCATCATCGGCATAGGTCTGGCGCACATGCTCCAGCCGGTCCTGAAATACCGCGCCGGTGGCATGGGCCGCCTTGGGATACAAGGCGCGGAAGGCCTGGCGCATGCGCCGGACTTCCTCTGGCTGGACGCCATTGCGGCGCAGCCAGATCCAGTGCAGTCCCACCAGTCGCGCGCGGTTGCCCAGCACGCTGCCATAGGGGATGACATCCGCTTCCACCCCGCACACACCACCGACCAGCGCCGCATGGCCAATGCGCACGAACTGGTGCAGCGCCGCCGCCCCCATGATCCGGGCATCATCCCCGATCACCACATGGCCACCCATGACCACGTTGTTGACGATAATGACACCCCGCCCCAGCGTGCAGTCATGCGCCACATGGGAATTCGCCATGATCAGGCAGTCCGGCCCGATGCGGGTCAAACCGGTGCCGGTGGCGGTGCCACGGTGAATGGTCACGTTTTCACGGATGATGGTGCGGGCACCAATCATGCACGATGTCGGTTCACCCCTGTATTTCAGGTCCTGCGGCGCCATCCCGACAGAGGTGAAGGGATAACACACCACCCCATCCCCCAGGGTCGTGCGCCCGTCAATCACCACATGTGAAATCAGTTCGACATTATCACCGATTTCGACATCCGGCCCGATCGAACACCATGGCCCGATGCGCACGCCCCTGCCGATCCGCGCGCGGCTGGACACAATGGATGACGGATGGATTTCAGGCGCTTTTCCACGCCGTTCATCCATGTCGGTACCGTTAGATGAACTTCCTGCCAGAATAGCCTCCATCCCCGCAAGTAACTATGGCCCAAAGACCCGGAAGCGGACACCGGGCCGCCCGTTGGACAGGCCCGCGCCACGACCCGTTTCCCGCGGTATTACCCCATGATCATGGCGCTGAATGTTGCTTCGGCAACAGACACGCCATCAACCCGCGCGACACCCTTGAATTTCCAGACATTCGCACGGCTGCGTTCTTTTTCGACATGGATGCGCAACTGGTCGCCCGGCCCGACGGGACGACGGAATTTCGCGCCATCGATTGTCATGAAGTAAACCAGCTTGCCTTCGAACGCCGGGCCAAGCGTCAGGACCACCAGCGTCGCGGCCGTCTGGGCCATGGCCTCGATGATCAGGACACCGGGCATGACGGGACGTGCGGGGAAATGCCCCTGAAAATGCGGTTCGTTGACCGTGACATTCTTGATGCCAACCGCCGACTGCCCCAGCACGATATCAACCATGCGATCAATCAGCAGGAACGGATAGCGATGGGGAATCGCTTCCATGATCCGCATGATATCAATTGATTCCAGCGTCGCGGGCGTGCCGTCCGCTGGGAGTGCCTCTACTTCTTTATCCACGTCGTCCAACCACTTGTTCGGCCTGAAAGCCTCCCGCGCCAGACGGAACAGTGGCTTCCTGCCGGTTGAATATGCAATGGCAGCAGGCAATCAGCCCTTGTCGGCCTTTTCCCTGTTTCCATCCTGCGTCGTTTTCCTGGCCATCCGACGCAGAAAGGCCACGTTCCGGAAAAATTCCCGAAAAGGCATGGCCGGACTACCGATCACATCGGCTCCGGCTTCCACATCGGACATGACACCACACTGCGCGCCGATCCGGGCCTTGGCACCGATCTTGATATGCCCGATCAGCCCGGCCTGCGCCGCAACCGTCACGAAATCACCAAGTTCGGTCGAACCCGAAATGCCAGCCTGGGAAACTACGATACAGCAGCGCCCCAGCCGCGCATTATGGCCAATCTGCACCAGGTTGTCGAGGCGTGAGCCAGCCCCGATCACCGTATCACGGATGGACCCGCGATCCACGGTGGAATTGGCCCCGATCTCCACCCCGTCTTCCAGAATGACGCGACCAAGCTGCGGTACGCTTTCAAACCCTTCGGGTGTCACGGCAAAGCCAAACCCGTCCTGACCGATCCGCGCCCCCGGCAGCAGCGTGACACGTTCACCCAGCAGGGCGTGGGAAATGGCGACATGCGCGCCAATACGGCAACGCGCCCCGATTTCCACCCCGCTCCCGATGCTGACATGGGTGCCGATAGCGGAACCCGCGCCAATCCGCACGCCGTCCCCCACCACCGTAAAGGCGCCGATCGCGGCCGTCGGGTCGATTTCGCACCCGGTACCGATCACGGCGGAAGGGTGGATGCCCGGCCGGACCGGTGGCGGCGGATAGAACAGGGACGCAATGCGGGCCCATGCCTGGTACGGAGCCTTTGACACCAGAACGGCGGCATGCGGCGGCACCTTGTCCGCAAAGGCGGGGGCTACGATTACCGCGCCAGCACCCGTCCCTTCCAGCAGGGGAAGATAGCGCCGGTTGTCCAGAAAGCTGACCTGCCCCCGCGTGGCGGACTGCAGCGGCGCGATGCCGCTGAACGGGGTGCTGGTTTCCGCCCCGTCGGCAGCCTTGCGCAGTTCAGCCCCGCTGCATTGCGCAAGCTGTTCCAGCCCGAACGGTCCCTGCGTTACGAAAAACCGTGGATCGCCCGGTACGTTATCCGGCGTCACTGTCATGAAACAGGCCTTAATGCTTGGCCGGCGCGGCGGCAGCGGCTGGACGGTCGGCATCCGCCGTGGTCGGCATGGTGCCGGACTTGGCCAGAACCTCCGGGTCCACATCCGCGGCGGGAATGAATACGGTCGGCAGCACGCCGTTCAGCTGCGTTGCCACCTGCTGCGTAATATCCAGGCTTTCCTGGCTCAGGGCCACCTGTTCACGATGCAGCACAAGGTTCATGCCACGGCTGGCGGCAACCTGCCGGATGATCTGGACCAGTTCGCGTTCGATCTGCCCCAGCGCGACCTGGGCCGCTTCCTGAATGACGCGGTTGCGGTTGCGGAAGTTCTTCTGCGCCGCCAGCACGCGTTCCTGCAGCTTGCGCTCGCTGCTCTGGATCTGGTCGGATGACATGGTCTTGGCCTGACCCTGCAGCTTCTGCTGTTCGTCACGCCAGCCTGCCTGTTCCTTCTGCGCATCGCGGGCCAGGTCGTCACGGCGCGCACCCAGCACGCGTTCGGCCTGCTGCGCGGCGGACGACATGCGCATGACATCCGGCACGCTGATCACGCCGATGACAGGGGCCGGGGGCGGTGCGCTCTTGGGCACGTCCGGCGCCTTGGGCACGGGCGGCTGCGGCAGGATGGGCGGCGTCTGTGACTGTGCCTCCTCGCTGTCGGACTGCGGGGCGGGCAGTTGCACGGGGGGTGGCGCCTCATGCGCGGCGGGATGGGGGGCAGGCTGCGACGCCTTGGGCACGAACCAGCCGGAGTTCCCGCCCGAACCCTGCGCATGCGCGCCCGATACGGCCTGATATCCCCACCCGAGCAGAGCGGTTGCGGCAAGCAGACGAATGCCGGATTTACGCAACATTATCACCTCAGAATTGTTGGCCGAAGCCGAAGCGGAGCAACTGGGTCCTGTCGTTCGTTCCCTTGTGCAGGGGAACGCCCAGATCGATATTCACAAGCCCGAACGGACTCTTCCACGCGATACCCACGCCGGTCGAGACCACGGGCGTAAGCGTATCATCATACACCGGGGTATATTTCGGCCAGTCTTTCATGGATGTATAGCGCCGACGGACACGCAGCCCGTCCAGCCCGCCCATATCCACGAAGTACCGTCCCTTGATCCCCATGGCCGATGCGAACGGAATGGGGAAATCCACCTGCGCGGATGCCGTGTACATGAACCGGCCACCCAGGAAGTCCTGCTGCGAATGCATCGGGTTGCCGTCACGCGCGGGAATCGCGTAGCTTCGCGGGCCGACACCACCATCCATGAAGCCGCGCAGCGAGTTACCACCAAGGTAGAAGTTATCGATGATGTCGCTGCGACCACCGCCCCAGTTCATGATGTCACCCGCACCGGCACGGAAGCTGACCGTCCAGTCATGGTTGCCCATGATGCTGTCAAGCGGGATGTAGTAGGCGGCATCCACCTTGCCACGCAGGTAGCGCTCGTTACCGCCGATACCGGCGAAATCGCCACCCACACGTATGACGAAACCTTTATGCGGCTGCTGCCTGCGGTCGCGTGTATCGTATGTCAGTGTGGTGCTGAGCTGTGACAGGAGCGACCAGCCATTCTGGTCCTGCACGTAATATGACGAATCAGACCACGTATCACCGATGTCACGATCGGTCAGCGTATAGCTCCACGACTGCGACAGATGGTTGTTGTACGAATACCCCATGCGCAGCGTCATGCCGATACGCGCTTCGGAATAGCTCTGGTACGTCATGTAGCGGTTCTGGATACCGAACAGGTCGATGCCCGCCACAAGATTGCGGTTGAGGAAATACGGGTCCGTCAGCGAGATGTCGGCCTGGTCTTCATAATACGCGGCAGTACCCGTGAAGCCTGCGTCAATGCCGGTGCCCAGCAGGTTATGCTGCTTCAGCCCGAGATTGCCCAGCACGCCGGCATCGGTCGAGTAACCGCCACCAAGCGAGAATTCACCCGTCGGCTTTTCCACCACGTCGGCCGAGATATTGACCTTGTCCGGCGCGGAACCGGGCGTCTGGTCGATCGAGACCGTCTTGAAGAAGCCCAGGTCTTCCAGGATCAGCTTGGAATACTTGCGGTCCAGCGGGGTGTACGGGTCTCCTTCGGCCATGGGCAGCTGGCGCCGGATGACCTTGTCCTCGGTAATGGTGTTGCCGTTGATGTCGATACGCTCGACATACATCCGCGGGCCTTCGCTTATGTCAAACAGCAGGTTGACGGTGCGTTTTTCCGGGTTGCGGGCAATTTCGGGATGGACCATGGCGAAGGGATAGCCCTTGCCCTGCAGCATTTCCTGCATGTCCGTCGCGTTGTGCTGGATGGCGCTGCCATCATACCACTGCCCGTGGAACAGCGAGATGTACTTGCGCATCGACTCAGCGCTGACATGACGCAGGGACGAGCGTACATCCATCTTGTTCAGGCGGTAACGTGGGCCTTCTTCCATCGTATAGGTGATGTAGAAGCTCTTGCGGTCAGCCGACAGTTCGCCCGTGGCGTTCTTGATCTGAAAATCGACAAAGCCGTTTTTCAGGTAAAAACGATGCAGCAATTCAGCATCATACTTGATGCGTTCGGGGTTGTACTGGTCGCTGGAAGCAAAGAAACGGTACCATGCCGTCTCCTTGGATGATACGACACCCGCCAGGGCCGCGCTGCTGAATGCGTGGTTGCCTACAAACGTGACCTTCTTGATCAGCGTCTTCTGCGCTTCGTTGATGTGGAAGATCACATCAACGCGGTTATGTGCAAGGCGGATGATCTGCGGTGTGACGGTGGCCGCGTACCGCGCCTTTTCCGCATAGACACCCAGGATCTTGGTGCGGTCGGCGGCAATGCCCTGCGGGGAATAGACCGCGCGCGGACGCAGCGAGATGACTTTCGTCAGGTCCTCGTCCTTGGCGGCATGGTTACCTTCGAACACGATACGGTTGACGATCGGGTTTTCGACCACATGCACTTCAAGCACGTTGCCCACGCGCTTGAGCGTTACGTCATGAAACAGTCCGGTGGCGTACAGGGTCTTGAGCGAACGGTCGAGCAGATCCTGATTGAAGCGGTCGCCCGGCTGGACAACCATGTATGACAGGATGGTGCTGGTTTCGATGCGGCTGTTGCCCTTGATGTCCACCGCTTCGATCGGGTCTTCAAGTGGCGGGGCCTTGATCGCCTCCACCTCGGGTTCCTGCTGCACGCCGTCCACTGGCGCCATATCCCCGCCGAATGGCGTGTTCTGTGCTGCTTCTTCCTGTGCATATGCACCGGCCGTCCAGAACAGCGGCATAACGCAGACAGACGCAAGCAGCGCTGAACGTTTACTCGACAAAATCGCTATTCCTCACCACTCGGCATGCGGATCAGCCATGCATTAAGACCGGATGGAGGGCCGGCTCCCTTCCTGTCATGTATCAGTCTTCGTGGCGGACCTATCCGATATACGCCACACTGTGCAAGCACTTGTGTCACCCGCTGCACCTTAGCCCTGTCCGGCGCGCGACGCGAGCCATTGGAACAGGCCGAAATGTGACAGATCGTTAAAGGTTGAAAACAGAAATAATCCGGCAATCAGCGCAAAGCCAGCCTGAAAGCTGATTTCCTGCACCCGACGAGACACCGGCCGCCCCAGAATAGCCTCAAATATATAAAACACCAGCCGCCCCCCATCAAGAATCGGCACGGGGAACAGGTTGATCAGCCCGAGGTTGATCGACAGCAGCGCCATGAACGACACCAGGCTGGGCACGCCATACTGCGCCACCTGGCCCGACATCTGGGCAATGCGCAGCGGACCGCCAAGGTCCTTGGTGCTGTGCTGTCCCGTGATCATCTGCCACAGCCCGTCCAGCGTCTGGACCGATACGTTCCATGTTTCCCTGATGGCGGAAACAAAGGCTCGCGGCAGGGATTGCGGCTTGCCGACCTCGGCGGCGAAGGACACGCCGATCTGGCCGTGGCGGTTGGCCTTGTCCCCGACCGCACCGATATGGACCGGCAGCACCTGTTCCGTACCATTACGGCGGACCGTCAGCGTGGTCTGGGCATCCGCCTGCCCGCTGACAAAGGACTGCAGGTCGGTCACGTCGCGCACCCTGTGGTCACCCACGCGCACGATTACGTCGCCCTTTTCCACCCCGGCGCTGGCGGCAGCCCCATCGGGCATGACCTGGGCCACCTGATTGAGGATATGCGGCTGCCCCGACATGGCGAACAGGCCGGTAAACAGCACGATGGCCAGCAGGAAGTTGAATACCGGCCCGGCCATGATCACGATGGCCCGCGACAGGACCGGCTTGTCATGGAACGTGCGTCCGGGCTGCCACGCGGCCTTCTGTTCCTCGGTCGCGTCTTCCGGCCCCTCGAATCCATGCGGGCGGACATATCCGCCCAGCGGCACCGGGCACAGCCGCCATTCCGTGCCCACGCTGTCATGCCAGCGCAGGAGGGGACGGCCAAAACCGATCGAAAAAACCTCGACATGCACGCCACGCCAGCGCGCGGCAAGGTAGTGACCAAGTTCGTGAATGAAAACCAGCACCCCCAGCACAAGGGAGAAAGCCAGAATGGTCCGGATCAGATCATGCATGAATGCTACGCTATCTCCCGATGGCCAGAAAGACCATCCAGAATCATGTCAGGCCGCGCGGGCAACCGTACGCTGGCGGGCGACACGGCGGGATTCATTATCCCAGTGCAGCACTTCTTCCAGCGTATCCGCACGCTGCGGCCCGATGGATTGCATCACATCCTCGACGATCCGTGCAATATCAAGAAAGCCGATTTCGCGCTTCAGGAACGCCTCGACCGCGATTTCATTCGCCCCCGACAGGATGGCGGGCATCGCCCCACCCGCACGCAGGGATTCGCGCGCCAGGCGCAGCGCGGGGAAGCGGACCTCGTCCGGGGCCTCGAAATCAAGGCGCGCCAGTGCGGCCAGATCCAGACGGGGCGAATTGGTGGGCATGCGCGCAGGCCATGCCAGCGTATGGGCAATGGGAATGCGCATGTCGGCCGAGCCAAGCTGCGCCACGATGGAACCATCGGTATACTGCACCATGCCATGCACCACGGACTGCGGATGCACGACAACGCCCAGCTTGTCCTCGGTCACGTTGAACAGGCGCGCCGCCTCGATCAGTTCCAGACCCTTGTTGAACATGGTGGCGGAATCGATAGTGATCTTGGCCCCCATGGTCCATGTCGGGTGCTTCAGCGCCGCCTCCAGCGGGGCCTTTTCCATTTCCTCAAGGCTTGCCCTGCGGAACGGCCCGCCCGAAGCGGTCAGGATGATCTGCTCGACCTGATCGGCCTGCTTGTCGGCCATGGACTGGAATACGGCGTTATGTTCGGAATCGACCGGCAGCAGGGTCGCCCCCGCATCCGCCACGGCCCGGAGCATGACATCACCGGCGCAGACCAGCGCTTCCTTGTTGGCAAGTGCTACGGACCGGCCATTGCGCACGGCGGCCAGCGTGGGTTCCAGCCCCGTGGCGCCGGTGATGGCGGCCATGGTCCAGTCTACCGGCAGGCTTGCCGCCGCGATCACGGCGGCGCGGCCCCCGGCCGTCTCGATGCCGCTGCCGGCCAGCAGGCGTTCCAGTTCCGGCAGCAGGCTTTCATCGGCGATCACGGCGCGCTGCGCACCCAGCGCCCGGGCCTGTTCCGCCAGCTTCGTGACATTACGCCCGCCCACCAGCGCGCCGGTGCGGAACTGGTCAGGCGCCTGCAGCAGCAGGTCCACCGTGGAACAGCCAATGCTGCCCGTGCTGCCCAGAACGGAAACTGTCTTCATTGTAACGTCATTCCCCAAAACTGTTCATGGCCCCGGCCATCGGCTCAGCGCAGACCCACATACCAGAAAGCGGCACCACCCGCCGCCCCCAGTGACAGCAGGGCCGCCATCGGGGCAGCGACCAGCAGCCCATCAAAACGGTCCAGCAGCCCACCGTGCCCGGGCAGGATCGTACCGGAATCCTTGACCCCACGGGCACGCTTGAGCGCGCTTTCCGCAAGATCCCCGGCCTGCGCCGCGATGGCGACAAGGGCGCCGAATACCGCCCCACGCCACAGTGCGCCCGGCAGCGCGCCGGGCAGCAGGGCCGCGATCAGCATGCCGCCCAGCACGGCGCAGCCCAGGCCACCGATGGAACCGGACCATGTCTTGGCGGGTGAAATACGCGGCGCAAGCTTCGGGCCACCAAACAGCCGCCCGGTCATGTAGGCCCCGGTGTCACTCAGCGCCACGCATGCGACGAGAAACAGGACAACGCCCGCTCCCGGTTCACTCATGTAGCGCAGCCACAGCAGCGACAGTCCGGCGCAGCCAATGGCCACCTGCCCCGCCCACAGGGCCGGACCCAGCACGATCGCCGCCGCCATGACCAGCAGCGCCCCGCCCCAGTGTCCCGCCAGCGCCGCAATCCCGACGCAGGCCGCCCACGCCATGCACAACTGGCCGCGCCGCGTTTCCAGCCCGAAGCCGAACATGCGCGCCCATTCCATGGCCATGCCCGCCATGGCCCCGACGATCAGCGCACCATAAAGCAGGCCGCCATACCACACGCACAGCGCGACACACGGCACCAGCACGGCGGCGGACAGGACGCGCGCGCGCAGATCTTTCCAGTTCCCTGATTTCCCTGCCGCGGCAGCGGGGGCTGTCCTGCCCATGTTTTCAGGCTGGTCTTGCACCGAATCGCCTTTCACGCCGTGAATAGATATCCAGCACGGCGTCAAAATGCGTCGCGTCAAAATCCGGCCAGGGAATATCAAGGAAAACCAGTTCGGCATAAGCCGACTGCCATAAAAGAAAATTGGACAGGCGGCATTCCCCGCTTGTCCGCACCACCAGGTCGGGATCCGGCATGCCGGCCGTCAGCAGGGCGCTGGCGAAAACGGTTTCGTCAATCTGCTCGGCCCGCAGTTCACCCCGCGCGACAGCCTGCGCCATGCGGGTCGCCGCCTGCACGATATCCGCCCGCCCGCCATAGGACAGCGCCAGCACCAGCACCAGCCGGGTGTTGCCACACGTCACCTCTTCGGCGCGACGGGCTTCTTCCTGAATATCGCGGGGAAAACGTGCAAGGTCGCCGATAATGCGCAGCCGCACCCCTTCGCGCGACAGTTCGGCCACCTTGTGGCGCAGGTAATAGCGCAGCAGGCTGGTCAGGTCCGCGACCTCCCCCGGTGCGCGCCGCCAGTTTTCGGATGAGAAGGCATACAGCGTCAGCCATCGCACCCCCCGTGCCGTGGCGGCGCGAACGGTGCGCTGCACGGCTTCCGCCCCCGCGCGGTGCCCCGCCAGCAGCGGGAGGCCACGCGTGCTGGCCCACCGGCCGTTGCCGTCCATGATGATGGCGACATGTTCCGGCAGGCACGTATGGGCTGTGGCTGGATGATCTGACCCGGACAAGACCTGATCGCCCTCCTCAGTCACACACACGATGGAGCACAGGGGTTACGGCATTCACGCATCAATCAGACCTGCTTGATCTCGCGTTCTTTTTCAACCAGCAGATCATCAATGCGCTTGACGTACTGGTCGGTCAGCTTCTGGATCGCGTCCGACCATGTCTTGACATCGTCTTCGCTGATCTCGCTGGCCTTTTCCAGTTTCTTGGTCTGGTCCATGCCATCACGGCGCACGCCGCGCACGGCGATCTTGCCATTTTCCGCATACTTGCCGGCCGCGCGGGCCAGTTCGTTACGGCGCTCTTCCGTCAACTGGGGAATGGGCACGCGCACGGTCTGGCCATCAGCCGCCGGGTTCAGGCCCAGGCCCGCATCGCGGATGCCGCGTTCCACAGCACCCACCAGGGTACGGTCCCATACCTGAACCGTCAGCATGCGCGCTTCCGGCACGGCGATGGAGCCAACCTGCGTCAGCGGCACTTCGCCGCCATAGGCTTCCACCCGCACGGGTTCCAGCAATGCCGGATTGGCGCGACCCGAACGCAGGCCCGCAAAGTCACGGCGCAGGCTTTCAATGGCGCCGTCCATACGGCGGGTCAGATCCGCCAGCAAGGTTTTCTGATCGACAGACACTGTGGCCCTCCTTTTTGATTCCTGATCCACCGGGCATGACTACACCCGCGAACGGGCGACAGGGATATCCCGGTTTCAGTCAGCCGCCACGATGGTGGTGAAACGTCCCTCGCCGCGCATGACGCGGGTGAAGGGGTCCTTTCCATGAATATTGAATACCACGATAGGCAGCCGGTTTTCGCGCGCAAGGCTGATCGCCGCCGCATCCATGACATTCAGGTCATTGGCCAGCACGTCACGGTAGGTCAGCGTGTCATAGCGCTTTGCATCGGGCACCTTGCGCGGGTCGGCGGAATAGACGCCATCAACCTGCGTGCCCTTGAACAGGGCGTTGCATTCCATTTCCGCCGCACGCAGCGCCGCCCCCGTATCAGTGGTGAAGAACGGGTTGCCGGTACCTGCCGCGAAGATCACGACGCGGCCCTTTTCCATATGCCGCACGGCGCGGCGACGGATATAGGGTTCGGCGATGGAGGACATGTGAATGGCGGTCATGACCCGCGTCGGCACGCCATGGCGTTCGAGCGAGTTCTGCATGAGCAGCGCGTTGATGACGGTCGCCAGCATGCCGGCGTAATCGCCCTGCGCACGGTCCATGCCGCGGGCCGCCGCGGCCACGCCACGGAAAATATTGCCGCCGCCAATAACCAGGCAGACCTCCACCCCCGTCCGGGCCACGGCCGCCACGTCGGCCGCGATGGCGTCAACCGTGGCGGGGTCGACCCCGTATGACCCGCTGCCCATCAGGGCTTCCCCTGATACTTTCAGCAGGACGCGCTTGTATGATGGTGCGGGGGATGTGTCGGACTGGGTCATTGGTCCTCGGCGCAGATCAGGCAGACGGGGCTAGGGACGGGCAGGCCGCCCGGCCATGCCCTGTCATATAGAGGGATGCCCCCCCCCACAAGCCGATGATCCCTCTTTTGAGGATTCAGGACGCATCATCCAGGCCGATCGCGCGCAGGCGGGCGCGTTCCTCATCCCATCCCGCGCGTTCCTTCACATTCAGGAAAAGATGGCATTTGCGCCCCAGCAGCCGCGTCAGTTCATGGCGCGCCTTTTCGCCGATCGCGCGAATCCGGCTGCCGCGTTCGCCAATCAGGATGGCCTTGTGCGACCCACGCGCGACATAGATCGTGACATCGATGCGCACCGACCCGTCGGGCCGTTCGGCAAAGCCCTCGGTCTCGGCCGTTGCGGCATAGGGGACTTCCTCATGCGTCTGCAGGAAGATCTGTTCGCGCACCAGTTCGGCCGCCAGCAGGCGATCCGGCAGGTCGGTCAGGTCGTCTTCGGGATACAGGTACGGTCCCGCCGGCAGGTCGGCCGCCAGGCGGTCCAGCAGGTCGTCCACCCCCTCGCCCGACCGCGCGCTGACCATGAACACATGCTCGACCGGCAGGATGGCGGACAGTTCCGCCGTCAGCGGCAGCAGCGCGTCACGCCGGACAAGGTCGGTCTTGTTCAGCACCAGCCACAGCCTGCGCTTCTGTTCCGCAAGCCGGGTCGCTATGGCGCGCAGCGCGTCGGTCATGCCCGCGCGCGCATCCACGATCAGCAGCGTGATGTCGGCATCTTCCGATCCCGTCCACGCGGCCGCGACCATGGCGCGGTCCAGCTTGCGACGCGGCTGGAAGATACCCGGCGTGTCCACCAGCAGGATCTGGGTCCGGTTGCGCATGAGGATGCCCAGCACCCGGAAGCGCGTCGTCTGCGCCTTGGGGCTGACAATCGAAAGCTTGGTGCCCGCCATGCGGTTCAGCAGCGTGGACTTGCCCGCATTGGGCGCGCCCACAATGGCCACGAAGCCACAGCGTGTCGTGTTGTCCTGATCCTGCCCGGTCATTTTCCCTGCCCCTTGCGGTCGGTGGAAGAAGCGGCCTGTCCGCCCGCGCCCAGCTGGCGCAGCAGGTCCGATGCGGCATCGCTTTCGGCCGCGCGCTTGCTGCCAGCGATCCCCTGCCCGGTTTTGCCCTGCGCGTCCACCGCAATGACGAAACGCGGCGCGTGCGATGGCCCGTCGGCGGACACCACACGGTACTGCGGCAGCGGCAGCCCGCGCCCCAGCACCCATTCCTGCAATGCGGTCTTGGGATCCTTGGGCGGACGGGCCTGGGCCACGATGGATTCATTCCACATCCGCCGCACGAAGGCGCGGGCGGGATCCAGCCCGCCATCCAGGTACATGGCCCCCAGTATGGCCTCGACCGCATCGGCCAGCACGTTGGCCATCTGGCGCACGCCGGCGCGGGCCTCGTGCTCGGCCACGTCCAGTGCTGACTGCAGCCCCATGACGTGGGCCACCTGCGCCAGCACCGTGCGGGAGACGAGATGCGCGTGACGGGGGCCAAGCGCGCCCTCCTGCTCATCGGGGAAGCGTTCGAGCAGCCATTCGGCCATGAGCAGGCCAAGCACCCGGTCGCCAATGAATTCCAGCCGTTCGTTGGACCCGGCCCCGCGTCTTGCCGCGCTCTGGCGCATGCGGCGGCCGCCATTGCGCTCATGCGCTGCGGAACGGTGGGTCAATGCGCGCAGCAGCAGGTCGGGCCGGGTGAAATGGTACCCCAGACACGCCTCCAGCCGGGTGATTTCCGCCGCGGGCACGCGTTCGGCCTCCATGGTCAGTGAATCCCCATGAACAGGCGGTTCCAGCGGATCTCGACCGGCCAGTACCAAACCTGCCAGAACGGATGGGCGTTATCGACGGACATGAAGATCCATTTGGCCTGCCCCACCAGGTTTTCCATTGGAACGAAGCCAAGGTCCTGCGGTTCATCCCCCATGAAGCGGCTGTCGGCGCTGTCATCACGGTTGTCGCCCATGGCGAAGAAATAGCCCGGCGGCACGACGTATTCCGGGGTGTCGTTCTTGCCGCCCTCATCGGTCAGTTTCAGGATGTCATGGGCCACCGGGCCATGGCCGCCGCTGCCGGGCAGGATCTCGCGGTAGCGGTCGCCTTCCATGCGGGTGCGGTGTTCGTCTATCGCGGTGTATTCGCCTTCCGGCTCACGCGGGACCTGCTGCCCGTTCAGGAACAGCCTGCCTTCGCGCATCTGCACCGTGTCACCGGGCAGGCCGACGATACGCTTGATGTAGTCGATGGACGTGTCCTTGGTGAAGCGGAACACCGCCACGTCGCCCCGGTGCGGGGGGCTGTTGAAGATCCGCCCCTCGAACAGGTTGGGGGAACCGGGCAGCGCGTAACGCGAATAGCCATAGCTGTATTTGGCCACCCACACGTAGTCCCCCACCTGCAGGGTCGGGATCATGGAACCGGACGGGATGTTGAACGGCTCAAACAGCACCGTGCGGACGCTGATGGCCAGGATCCCGGCGATCACGACGGTACGCAGCAGGTCCAGCAGGCCACCGTCCCGACGCGCGGCGTCTGGTCCCGGCTGGGAGGAAATCGTCTTGTTATCGTCCATTGGCATACTTGTTCTTCAATCCGGATCTGGCATCGACCGGACAGGCAGCGCCGGACGAATAACGTGCGGATCAAGCCCGCGCACCCCCCACCTGTCAAGCATTGCCCATGCGGGCAAGGCAGGTGATCAGGATGCGCCCGCTTTTTCCGCCATGATCATGACCTGTGCGAAGGCATAGGGATGTTCATCGGTCATGGTCAGGAAAACCCGCGCCACATGCCCGTCGGGCAACAACGCCTCCAGCCGCGCCAGCGCCCCGCCCGCAAGCCGCATGACCGGCTGGCCCGTGGGCAGGTTTTCAACCCCCATGTCACGATGGAACACGCCCTGCGCAAAGCCGGTGCCCAGCGCCTTGGCGCATGCTTCCTTCGCCGCCCACCGCTTGGCATAGGTTCCCAACCGCGCGTTTCCCTGCCTGCGCGCGGCGGCGGCCCGTTCGGACGCGGTAAAGACCCGCTGCTCGAACCGTGTTCCATGTCGTGACAGGACGGTTTCGATCCGCCTTGCGTCACACAGGTCGGACCCGATGCCGATCAGCATGGCCTAGCCCCTGGCCCGTTCGACCTGCACCACCCCACGGGCAGCGCGCAGCGCCACCATGATGGCGGTCAGGTGCCGCAGGTCCCGTACCTCGATATCAGCAAGGATTTCCATGAATTCAAGCTGGCGGTTGACGATACGCAGGTTGACCAGCACGCCCTCATGCTTGGCGGCGATATTGGTCAGCGTCGCCAGCATGGCCGGTTCGTTGGCGGTCACCACGCTCAGCCGCCCGGTATAATGGCCGGTGGCGTTGCGCGCGATCAGGTCATAATCCCAGTCCAGGTCCATGAACCGCTCGGGGGTTGCGGCAAAGCTTTCCAGCGTCTGGCACCCCAGCGTATGCACCGTTATCCCCTTTCCGGTGGAAACGATGCCCACGATCCGGTCACCCGGCAGCGGGTGGCAGCACCCGGCAAAATGCACCGCCATGCCAGCACCCACGCCCGCCAGCGCCATGCCAGCGGCCGGCTTGCGCCGCCCCGCCGCCCCGCCGGGGGCCGACATGGGCGCGCGCATGGACAGGCCGGGCACCATGCGCGGCGCACGCGGCGCACGACGCAGTTCGGGATAGGCCGTCTGCACGACTTCACGCGCGGACTGGTTGCCGTTGCCCACCGCCACGTACAGGTCGGGCACCGACTGCATCCGCAGGTCCTTGAGCAGGCTTTCAAGCACCTTTTCCGACCCGTCCACCCCTTCCTGCCGGAAGGCCTTGGCCAGCGCCACGCGACCGCTTTCCAGATGGGCCTCGCGCTGCTGCAGCGCCACATGGCGGCGGATCCGCGCGCGCGCCTTGCCGGTGACGACAAAACGTTCCCATGACGGCGAGGGCGTGCCCCCGCGCGCGGTCATGATCTCGACCTGGTCGCCATTCTGCAGTTCATGGCGCAGCGGCATGAGGCGGCCATTGATGCGCGCGCCCACGCAGCTATCACCCACCTGGCTATGCACGGCATAGGCGAAATCGACCGGCGTCGCCCCGCGCGGCAGCGAAATCAGCTGTCCCTTGGGCGTGAAGCAGAAAACCTGATCCTGATAGAGTTCGAGCTTGGTGTTCTCAAGGAACTCGTCAGGGGCAGCCGAGTCCTCAAGGATGTCGAGCAGGTCCTGCACCCAGCGCAGGCCGGAGACGACGCCCTTCGCCTCCTTGCCCGTCGCGGCATCGGGCAACTGTTTGTACAGCCAGTGCGACGCGACGCCGTTTTCGGCCACGTCGTGCATTTCCGGCGTGCGGATCTGGACCTCGATCTTCTGGTTGCGCGGATGGCGCAGGGTCACGCCGGTATGCAGGCTCTGGTAACCGTTGGCCTTGGGGGTGGAGATATAGTCCTTGAACCGCCCGGCAATGACCGGATAGGCGGCATGCACCGCGCCCAGCGCCACATAACAGGCTTCCCGCGATGGCACGAGAATGCGGAACGCCATGATGTCGGACAGCTGTTCAAAGGCGACATTGCGCCGCTGCATCTTTTCCCAGATGGAATAGGGCGTCTTTTCCCGCCCCGTCACCTCCACGCCTTCCAGCCCGGCCTGCGCGCACAGGGCCTGAAGTTCGCGGCGGATTTCCTCAATGACATCCGCGCCCTGCCCGCGCAGGTAGTTCAGGCGCGCACGGATGGTCGCCATCGCTTCGGGCTCAAGCGCCGCGAACGACAGGTTCTGCAGTTCCACCTTCACCTTGTCCATGCCGATACGGCCGGCAAGGGGGGCGTAGATTTCCATGGTTTCGCGCGCGATGCGCTGCCTGCGGTCCAGACGCTGGACGTAATGCAGCGTGCGCATGTTGTGCAGGCGGTCGGCCAGCTTGACCAGCAGCACGCGGATGTCGCGCGACATCGCCAGCACCAGCTTGCGGAAGTTTTCCGCCTGCTTGGTGCGGTCCGACTGCAGTTCCAGCCGTGTCAGCTTGGTGACACCATCCACCAGCTCGGCAACGGTATTGCCGAATTCGCTGCGCAGCTGCTGCTGGGTAACGCCCGTATCCTCGATCGTGTCATGCAGCAGCGCCGTGATGATCGAGGCGGTATCAAGGTGGAAGCCCGCCAGTATGTTGGCGACGGCCAGCGGATGGGTAATGTAGGGATCGCCGTTATCGCGCGCCTGCCCCGCATGGGCGGCCTTCGCCACGTCAAAGGCGCGGCGGATCAGGTCCGTATCGGCACCGGGATCATACGCCAGCACGCGACGGATCAGGCCGTCGCAGGAAACCGCGCGTTCCCCTTCCCCCCGCGTGGCGGGAAGGGCGGCAGCGTCTGCCGTCACTCCACCCGTGACCGGCACGGGCATGGAGGAAGATGTCGTTTCCGATCTGACCGGGTCAGTCACCTTCCACCCCTTCGTCAGATGTTACCGGCCCCGTCCACTCAGGGCCGCCTCGACCGAGGCCTCGAGTTCTTCAGCCGACATGCCGCCGCCGGAATTGCGCGCCTCTTCCTCGGCCGAGACATCCTGCAGACCAAAGATGTTCTGTTCGGTCGGGATCAGGTCGACCACTTCCTCATCAGCGGGTTCCGGCTCCGGCGCGCGGGCCAGCGAGCGGACAAGGTCGCTGCGGATCTGGTCCAGACTGACGGTCTGGTCCGCGATCTCACGCAGGGCGACAACGGGGTTCTTGTCGTTGTCGCGGTCAATCGTCATTTCCTCTCCACGCGACAGGGCGCGTGCGCGCTGGGCCGCCAGCAGCACCAGTTCAAAACGATTGGGAACCCGCTCAACGCAGTCCTCGACAGTGACGCGTGCCATCAGGCCTGAACTCCGGTTGTTAATTGGTTGTGTTAATCAGAATTTACCTTATTACGCCCACCCCTGTCCTGATGCAAGCATTTCAGTCCACCCCCGCGGCCATGGGCGCGATGTCCTGCCCCGCGATAGCGGGCAGGAAGGCGTCGATCCCCCGCCCCGTCACCGGGTCCCGCCAGTCGGGCATGACATCACGCAGCGGCAGCAGCACGAAGGCGCGGCCGGTCGCGCGCGGGTGCGGCACGACGGGATCGGGGCTGGCGCGGACAAGATCGCCCATCGTGATGATGTCAAGATCCAGCGGGCGGGCGGCATTGGCCACCGTGCGCCTGCGTCCGGCCGCGGCCTCGATTTCATGCAGGCGCGCCAGCAGCCATGCCGGGTCCGCCTGCCCCGACAGGCGCACGACTCCGTTCACATAGGGCGGCTGGTCCGAAGGGGGCACCGGCGCACTTTCATACCAGCGCGAGACCGCCACCACCGACAGGCCCGGCAGGCAGGCCAGCCGATCCACCGCCCACAGGCAGGTCCCGGCCGCAGTTTCACCACTTTCGCGTGGCAGGTTGGCGCCTATGGCAATTGTTATGTCACCAGAAATGGGCGCAGATTGCAGCATTGTCATGTAAAAACAGTGTCCGGGATGGTTGCTGTCGGTTAGTAATCCCCCCATAGGGAACTTCCGGAAAGGATCCGGCTTCTACATATGCAGGGTTCATTTCTGCCAGACAACTTTCACTGCGCTGCAAAATACATGCAACGCAAAATTTGACACGGCTGTGACGTATTCACTTTTTTTGTTTCAGGGACAGACCATAAATGTTTTTTCAATCTCAGGAGCGGCTTTGTCTTTTTATAGACGGCACCAGCCTGTACTCCGCATCCCGCAATCTTGGATTTGAGGTCGATTATCGCAAGCTGCTGCAGTTTTTCCGTTCCAAATCGAATGTACTGCGTGCCTATTACTATTCCGCCGTCCTGGACACCGAGGAGTATTCGCCCCTCAAGCCGCTGACCGACTGGCTGGTCTATAATGGCTATACGCTGGTGACCAAGAACGCACGGGAATTCATCGACCATAACGGCCGCCGCCGGGTACGCGGCAACATGGACGTGGAACTGGCGGTGGACATGATGGAAATGGCCCCGCACATCGACCATGCCGTCCTGTTCAGCGGGGATTCGGATTTCCGCCGTCTGCTGGAATCCATGCAGCGCCAGGGCGTGCGCACCACCGTGGTCGGGTCGATCAAGACCTCGCCGCCACTGATCGGGGACGAACTGCGCCGCCAGGCGGACCAGTTCATTGAACTGGCGGATATCGCGACCCACTTCATGCGCCGCCATATCGAAAACCGGCCACAGCGCAACGCAGCCCCCCCCGTGCGCCATCCCGCCGACCAGATGAGCGAACACGACGAGGACTGAGACAGATCCCACCCCGCCCGCCAGATCATGGCCGGGCGGGGTTTTTTCATCGGGTTCAGCCGTCCAGCTGCAATGCCGTGCGCGTGCGTTCGCGCACCTGCGCGCACAGGGCCGCATCCTGCCCCAGCTTCGTGCCGTAGGAGGGAATCATCTCCCGCAGGCGGGACTCCCACTGCGGCAAGCGGTCGCCAAAGCAACGCTGCAGCACCGTCAGCATGATCGGCGCCGCCGTGGAGGCACCGGGCGATGCACCCAGCAGGCCCGCGATCGACCCGCCAGCCCCGGTCACCACTTCGGTGCCGAACTGCAGCACGCCGCCGCGCTTTGCATCCTTCTTGATGACCTGCACGCGCTGGCCCGCGGTGATCAGTTCCCAGTCTTCCTTGCGCGCGGTGGGGACGAAGTCACGCAGCGCCTTCAGGCGGTCCTCGCTGGACTGCATGACCTGCTGGATCAGGTATTTGGTCAGCGGCATGTTGTCACGCGCCACCGCCAGCATCGCCCCGATATTGTCCATGCGGATGGAACGCGGCAGGTCCAGCCACGACCCCTGCTTGAGGAACTTGGTCGAGAAACCGGCATACGGGCCGAACAGCAGGCCACGCTGCCCGTCGATCACGCGCGTGTCCAGATGCGGCACCGACATGGGCGGCGCGCCGACCGACGCCTTGCCATACACCTTGGCATGGTGCTGTTGCACCACTTCGGGGTTGGTGCAGCGCAGGAACTGGCCGCTGACGGGAAAACCGCCAATGCCACGGGCTTCGGGTATGCCGCTTTTCTGCAGCAGGTGCAGCGCGCCGCCGCCTGCGCCAATGAACACGAATTTGGCGCGCACCCTGCGCTCGCCCCCGCCATGCATGGCGCGGACGGACACATCCCACCCGTTGCTGCCCGCGGGCTTGAGATCCTCCACCTCATGCGCGAGGTTGAGGTCAAAGCCCGGCCTGCCCCGCAGCAGGTCGATCAGGCGATGGGTCAGCGCGCCGAAATTCACATCCGTGCCCGCCGGGTGCCATGTGGCGGCCAGCGGCTGCCCCGGCTTGCGGTCCTGCATGACCAGCGGCATCCACTGGCGCAGCTGCCCTTCATCGGTTGACAGCGACATGCCTGCAAACAGCGGGTGTTCCTGCAGCGCCGCATGACGCCTGCGCAGGAAATCGACATTTTCCGGTCCCCAGACGAAGCTCATGTGCGGAATGGGGTTGAGGAAGTCGCGCGGCGAGGCGATCTGCCCCGATTCCACCAGATAGGACCAGAACTGGCGTGAAACCTGAAAGGCTTCATTGACGTTCACGGCCTTGGAAATATCCACCACCCCGTCGGGGCGCAGCGGCGTGTAATTCAGTTCGCACAGGGCGGAATGGCCGGTGCCGGCATTGTTCCAGCCATTGGAACTTTCCAGCGCCACGTCATCCAGCCGCCCGAACAGGGCAATGGACAGGCCCGGTTCAAGCTGGCGCAGCAGCGCGCCCAGCGTTGCACTCATGATTCCGCCGCCAATCAGGACCACATCATAGGTGGAAGCGGCAGAGGAGGGATTCGAGGTCATGGCATTCTCCGGATCGGCATCGGAAACCCGCTGCGTGGCTGTTCATCGGCTGGACCGGGCAGCCACCCGGTGGCGCGGGGAACCCGGCCTGATTGCACGTTCATGTCAGTCACCGGCACACGGGGCATGGCCCCACCGGCCGGGCAGTCGTCAGCCCTTTCCTTGCCACCATGTGCGCCAGGGCGGGGCATCATCTCTGCGCGAGGAAGGCAACCCGTACCGGCGCACGCGGCGCCGGACGCCACGGTTCGCGCCGCATCCACCGGCGGGAAAACGCCACCGGCCCGCATGGACAACATCGCGCGAGCGGGCCGCCCTTCCTTACACGCATCACACGGGACCGTCATCCGCATTGATCCATGCTGGCCGCCGGATTCCCGCCGTAACCCTGCCGGATCATGACCGCCGCCACCATGCATGACAGCACGCGCACCGGCACGGGGTCGGCACGACTGGTCAGGATCACGGGCACGCGCATGCCCATGACAATACCAGCCGCCCGCGCCTGACCGATGAAGGTCATCTGCTTGGCCAGGATATTCCCGGCCTCCAGATCCGGCACCACCAGTATGTCCGCCTGTCCCGCCACGGGGGAGACCACGCCCTTGCAGCGCGCGGCCTCGGGGCTGACGGCGTTATCAAGCGCAAGCGGACCGTCCAGCACCGCGCCGGTAATCTGGCCGCGTTCGGCCATCTTGCACAATATGGCCGCATCCAGCGTCGATGGCAGGTCGGGATTGACCATCTCCACCGCCGACAGGACCGCCACCTTTGGCTGCGCGATGCCCAGCATGTGACCAAGATCGATGCTGTTCTGGACAATATCGCGCCGGGCCTCGAGATCGGGGGCGATGTTCACTGCCCCATCCGTCACCAGCAGCACGCGCGGGGCCTGTGGCGCGTCCAGCACATAGACATGGCTCATGCGCCGGGTCGTGCGCAGGCCGCCTTCGTGGTGGCCGAGTTCATGCAGGAAAATGCGCGAATGCAGCGACCCCTTCATCAGGGCCGCAACCGTTCCTTCATGCGCCATGCGCACGCCCACGCGCGCGGCGTCCCCATCGGTCGGCACGTCAACGATCCGGCAGCCCGACAGCGTGATGCCCGCCTCCCCTGCCATCTGGCCAATCCGGTCGGCGGGGCCGATCAGCACCGGCGTGGCCAGGCCCGCATGCGCGATTTCGCACGCCGCCTGCAACGCGGGCACGCTGCAGGGATAGACCACGCCCAGCGCCATGGGCGGGTGGCCGGCAAGGCTTCGTGCAAGGTCGTCAAAAAACTGCAGGCTGCGCATTATGTCTCCTTCCCGTGGCGGACAGGGTATCGGCCCGTGATGCCACAGGACCCCGCCACCTTCCGCCATCATCTTTATGCGAGGCATGGCCGCCGCGCGTCATCGGGGCGTGACGTGGTGCATGCTATTGCCCACATTCAGGCATCGGCCCATGGGCCATCGCGCAACAGGCAAGGAGAAGCCGCATGTCCACCACTCCACTGGTCGGTTTTGTCGGATTTGGGGCCATGGCGTCCCGCATGGGGGCCAATCTGGTCAAGGCTGGCTACCGGATCGTGGCCTATACCCCATCTGGCAAGGGGGGCGACGGCAGCACCCGTTTCCTGCCCACCCCGCGCGCGCTGGCGCAGGAAGCCGATATTGTCGTGGCCTGCGTGCCGGATGACGAGGCACTGGACAAATCCATGAACGGCCCCGACGGCGTGCTGGCGGGCATGAAGTCCGGCGGCCTGCTGGTCAACACCAGCACGGTCGCACCCGAAACCTCCGTCACGCTGGCGCAGGCGGCCCACGCGCAGGGCATTACCGTTATCGACGCGCCCGTGGCCGGCAGCACGCCGGAAGCGGAATCGGGCAACCTGATCGTGCTGGCCGGTGGCACGGCGGCCGATATCAGCCGCGCGCAGGGCGTGTTTGACGCCATTGGCCGCCTGACCATCCACGCTGGACCGCCAGGCAGCGGGTCCAAGCTGAAGCTGGTCATCAACGGCATCATGGGGGCCACACTCGCGGTCGTGGCGGAAGGCGTCACGTACGGGCTGGCATCGGGGCTGGAGCGGGGCATGCTGTTTGACGCGCTGGATGAGGTACCGGTGATCTCGCCCCACCACAAGCGCAAGCTGAAGGCGGCCAAGGCAGGCGATTTCAGCCCGCAGTTTCCCGCCCGCCTCATGCAGAAGGACATGCGCCTGCTCATGACCGACGCGGCCCGTCACACCGCTCCCCTGCCCGCCATGGCCGCCGCGACCCAGAGCCTGTCGCTGACCCGCCGCCGCCATCCGGACGAGGATTATTCCGCCCTGTTCGCCGTCATGGAAAGCATGGTGGCCAACACGCCCTGAACACCCTGAAAACCAGCAAAAGTTTTTGGCGAAGCTGTTTGCACAAAGCTTCGAAAGAACGCCGCCTTTTTTGAAAAAAGGCGGCACCCGGAAACTCCTGTTATTTTGCCAGCAGCTTGCTTTGAAACAATCCCTAGACCCACCCGCGCAGCAGCGCGCCCATGACCGCCAGCCGGTCGCCCACGCCACGGGGGGATGCATCGCCATCGCCCCCCACATGCCCGCGCATGTCGCGCAGGCCAAGGACGGCGGGCAGCCCGGCGGCAAGGGCCGCGCGGGGCAGGCGTGGTCCCTCGCGCACCATCTCCAGCCATTCCCGTCCCTGCTGGCGCAGCCCGTCACGCAGGGTGGCGATCTGGGTGGGCGTGGCCTGCCCGGTACGCAGGCCATCGCGCGTCAGACCCACCGCCGCCAGTGCATCCTCGGGTAACGGGCAGCGCCCCGCGCGCAGCACGGCAGGCAGATGGCGCACCAGCGCCCCCACCGCGTAGATCCCGCCCATAAGACGTATGCGCGCCAGTTGCGGGGGGTCGGTGAAGCCTGCCGCCTGCGCCATGGCGACCTGCACGCCGCCCGCGCCATCCAGCATGGATGCCTGCCATGCCGCGCGGTCGGGCAGGCCGTCGAGTTCACATTCGCGTGCCATGATGATGCCATCCAGCGTCTCGCGCCGCACCCCGCCCCGCGCCATCAGGTCCAGCAGCGCTGCCGCCGTATCGTGGCGCTGTGCATTGCCGCTTTCCAGCACGTCACGCCACCACTGCAGCCGGATCAGCCCCGCCATCGGACCGGCCACCGCCCAGGATGCAGGCGTCGCCACAGCCCGCGTGCATTCGTGGTTGAAGGCGATCAGCACCATCGCGGCCATGCGCGCGGCGGACGGCATGAACAGGGCGCAGAAAAAGCGGTCAGGGTCCGCCCGACGCGCATCATGCAGGAACGACACGCCCCCCGTCACCGGAGGGGATGCATCCATCCGCCCCGTCATGGCGTTTGCTCCACAAGGCGTGGCAGGGGCGTGTTCATGTGACCGTCACTTGACGCACCCGCTCCACACCCATAGCAATCTTGGTATGGCGGCTTCATGCCGCTCCTTGCAATTCCCAGGAGAATGTTCATGGCTTTCGAATTGCCGTCCCTTCCCTTCGCCTACAATGCCCTTGCCAACCGTGGCATGTGCCAGGAAACGCTGGAACTGCATCATGACAAGCACCATCAGGCCTATGTGACGGCGCTGAACGGATTTGTCGAATCCAAGCCTGAACTGCAGGGCAAGTCGCTTGAGGAAATCATCCTCATGGTCAAGGGCAAGCCCGACATGGCGCCCGTGTTCAACAATGCGGGACAGCACTGGAACCACATCCTGTTCTGGCAGAACCTGGCCCCCAAGGGCGGCGAGATCCCCCACGCCCTGTCCAAGAAGCTGGTCGAGGATTTCGGCACCATTGAAAAGTTCAAGGCCGATTTCAAGGCCGCTGCCGCATCGCAGTTCGGCTCCGGCTGGGCATGGCTGGTGCTGGGTTCCGATGGCAAGCTGAAGGTGACCAAGACCGCCAACGGCTCCAACCCGCTGGCCGAAGGCCAGGGCAAGGTACTGCTGGGTCTGGATGTGTGGGAGCACTCCTATTACCTCGACTTCCGCAACCGTCGCCCCGACTACATCACCAACTACCTGGACAAGCTGGCCAACTACGAATTCGCCGAAGCGCAGCTGCAGTCCGCCTGATTGTCTGATCGCCTGATTTCAGGCAGCAGACCGAAAAACCCGGCCTTGCGCCGGGTTTTTTGCGTACCGGGTCATGGGTTGTGCCTCACACCCCGGAATGCGCCCGCCCGCCCAACGCCCGCAGCGGGGTGCCGCGCATCAGTTCCACCTCGATCTGTTCAAGCGTCATGCCACGCGTCTCGGGCACGCGCAGCGCCACCATGACCATGAACACCGCATTCAGCGCGGCATATCCCCACAGCACCCGATCCGCCCCAAGGATTTCCAGCCCGGTCAGGAACGTGGCGCTGACCAGCATGTTGGCGATCCAGTTGGCGCAGGTGGAACACGCCATGCCGAATTCACGCCCGCGCAGCGGCAGGATTTCGGCACAGAGTAGCCACGTCAGCGGCCCCGCCGCAAACGCGAACGCCGCGACGAACAGCAGCATGAACACCCCCATGAGCAGCCGCATGCCCGGCATGGGCGGCATGCCACCCGCCACCATGGCCGCCTGACCCGCCATGGCCAGCGCCATGACGGCAAAACCGCCGATCAGCATGGGCCTGCGCCCGATCCGGTCCACGCAGGTCGTGGCGATACAGGTGGACAGAAGGTTGATGATCCCGATCCCCACCGGCCCCCAGACCTGCACATAATGGCCGTATCCCACCAGCCCGATGATGTAGGGCGCGTAATACAGCACGGCATTGATGCCGGAAAACTGCTGCGCCACCTGCAGCCCCACCGCCAGCCACATGGCGCGGCGGCAGTTCGAATCCTTCATGAAACTGCCAATCCCGTCACGGCGCGCGGCCAGGCGGGCCATGATGGCGTTGCGTTCGGCCATGACCAGCCGGGGCAGGCCACGCAGTTCGATCAGCACGCGGCGGGCGTCACGCTCGCGCCCCTGCGCCAGCAGCCAGCGCGGACTGGGGGGCAGGAACAGAACCCCCATCATGAACACCAGGCCCGGAAAGCCCACGACGCCCAGCATCCACCGCCATCCGCCAAAATAGGAAAACAGCCCGTCGGACACGAACGCCGCCAGCAACCCGCATGAAATCATGAGCTGATAGCCCAGTATCATCGCGCCCCGGCGTCCGGAATCGGCAATTTCAGCGATATAAAGCGGCGTGGCGAACGTGGTTGCCCCGGTCGCCAGTCCCAGCAGCAGCCGGGCCAGCATGAGCGTGCGGTAGGACATGGATTCGGCACATAACAGGGGGCCGATCACGAACAGTCCCGCCGTCAGCACCAGCGTGCGCTTGCGCCCGATCCGGTGCGACAGCCATGCCGCCCCCAGCACGCCCATCGCCGCGCCGAGCAGCATGATGCCCACCATGGATTCGCGCTGGAAATCCGACAGGATGAATTCCTGCGTGATCAGGTCCAGCGCGCCGGACATGACACCCGTATCAAGCCCGAACAGGATACCCGACAGCGCCGCAAGACCACCGATCAACCCCGCACGCCCCCGCAGGACCGGCCCATGCCGGATGGTGGGGCCAGTCTCTGCGTCGCCAGGCTGCCTGTGCATCATGCCTACTCCTGATGTTACAGTAAGCAACGGCACAATGCGGGGGAAGTTCATCCCCGCCGGCACTCAGGCGGGGATAAAGGGCATCAGCCGTTCTTTGCCGGCTTGTCAGGGGTGGAATCGTTGGCGGGGGTGCCCGCGCTGGTGATGACCGAACCGATGGTGTCACGCAGCACGTTCACCCGCACGCCCGGCGCGATCTCGACTTCGACTTCATTCGATTCCGCCTGCACTTTCTGCACCACGCCAATGATGCCGCCAGCCGTCAGCACCCGGTCACCCCGGCGCAGGCCGGCAAGCTGGCTGCGCAGCTGCTTCTGCTTGACCTGCTGCGGGCGGATCAGCAGAAAATAGAAAATGGCGAACATGGCCACGTACGGCAGCACGGCCATGATGCCGTCGCCACTGAGCAGGCCGCCCCCAGCCGATTGGGCATGGGCGGGTGTGGTCAGCAAATCATTGATTATAGAAGGCATTATGATCTTTCCGGCCTAATGAGGAATTGAACGGGTTGCGGGTTTGCCATGCGGACCATAGTTTTCGCCTGTTTCCCGTCAAGGCGTTCGCCTGCCCCGGCTGGCCAACGCGCTCCGGATCGCCTGGTGGCATACGCCATCGCACACAGTCATGCTGGAATCAGGAACGACGATGGACAGCAACGCCCTTCCCCTTCTCGAACGCATCGCCGCCGCCCTTGAGCGGCTGTCGCCGCCTGCGCCCTCCCTTGCCGGGTTGGACCGGGCGGATGCCTTCATCTGGCATCCCGGCCTTGGCCGCCTGACGGCCGTGCCCCATGTCGCCCATGTGGACATGGCCCTGCTGCAGGGCATCGACCGCCAGCGGCAGATGCTGCTGGACAACACGCTGCATTTCGCGGATGGCCTGCCCGCCAACAACGCCATGCTGTGGGGCGCGCGCGGCATGGGCAAGTCGTCGCTGGTCAAGGCGGCACACGCGCAGGCGAACCTGGTGGACGGCAGGCCCGCGGCGCCAGGCAGGGGACGGCTGGTGCTGGTCGAAATCCAGCGCGAGGACCTGTCCACCCTGCCCGACCTGCTGGCGCTGCTGCGCGAAAGCCCGCGCCGCTTCATCGTCTTCTGCGATGACCTGTCGTTCGAGCGTGAGGACGCGGATTACAAGGCCCTGAAATCGGTGCTGGATGGCGGCATCGCCGGACGGCCCCGGAACGTCCTGTTCTACGCCACGTCCAACCGCCGCCACCTGATGCCGCGCGAGATGATCGAGAACGAGAGTTCAACCGCCATCAACACTGCGGAAGCAACAGAGGAAAAGGTCTCGCTTTCCGACCGTTTCGGCCTGTGGATCGGTTTCCACAACTGCGCGCAGGACACCTTCATGGACATGGTCCGTGCCTATGCAAAGGAACGCTGCCTGCCGATCACGGATGCGGACCTGACCCGGCGGGCCAATGCGTGGTCGCTGTCGCGCGGTGGCCGGTCGGGACGGGTCGCGTTCCAGTTCATTGAAGACCTGAGCGCTGAACTTTCCCCCCGACCATGATCCATAACATGGATTGATCCATGTCCTGCCTGCCATGCTGGCCTTACCATCAACCACCATGGCAGCAGGGGGAAGCAGCCGGGAAATGGGGCAGCAATATATTACAAAACATTATGGCGCTGAACCATTTGCCCTGAGGCTAAAAAACATCCTTAATATCGCCATGGCGGCACGATACGGGTCGGACGTGCACTCCCTTCCGGCATGTGACCGGTATCCTGTCCCATGGCACATCCGGCTGCCATGCCCTGTTAACAGTCAAGAGAGACAATGGATCAGTCGTTATCGCCTGACAGCATGCAGTCTTCCGCCCCGGTCACCGGGCGGGACCTGCGCCGAATTCGTGCCAACCCCGATTTCTGGTACCCCGTCGCCTGGTCGCGGGAGCTGAAGCCAGGCAAAACCATAGGAACCCGCTATGCCGGGCAGCCCATCGCCCTTGTCCGCCCCAAGGAAGGCGGAAGCGTGTTCGCGCTGGAAGACCGCTGCGCGCACCGCCAGGTTCCGCTAAGCAAGGGCACCGTCAAGGGCGAATCGGTCCAGTGCTGTTACCATGGCTGGGCCTATGGCCGTTCGGGCCGCTGCATTGACGTGCCCTATCTGGGCAAGGGCAAGCTGCCCAACGGGGTGCGCACCTATCCCGTTCGGGAAGTCGACGGCCTGATCTTCATTTTCCCCGGAGATGCGGCCAAGGCGGAGACAACGCCCTTCCCCCGCCTGGCGGAAGTGGCCAACCCGGCGTACAAGACCCGCCGCTTTGGCCAGCTCGTGCACTGCCACTACAGCTTCATGCATGAGAACCTGATGGATATGAACCACCAGTTCATGCATATGAAGCAGATGGGTCAGATGAAGCCACGCTTTCTGGGGCAGGAACGTGGGCCGGGACTGGTGGAAGCGCGCTACAGCTTCGCGCGCACCAGCGGCAAGCAGCCGATTGGCGAGGCCCTGATCTTTGGCCAGAAGCGCGACAACAGCGAAAAATTCGCCCATCGCGACGTCATGACCATCCGCACGACCTATCCATACCAGACACTGCATATCCAGACGGGTGACAATGCGCCGGTCATGGACCTGTGGATCGCGTACGTACCGCAGGACGAGGCGGAACTGACCAACCGGGTTTTCGGGCTGCTGTCGATCAGGCGGCCGGGCATTCCGGGAATTCTGGACCTGGCATGGCCATTCCTGACCGCGTTTACCGAACGGATCTTCCGTGAGGATCGCGAAATCGTGGAACTGGAACAGAACGCCTGGTACGAACAGGGCGGCGACCGGAACCAGGAGATCTTCCCGGTCATCTGCAACCTGCGCGAACTGCTGGTGGAATGCGGCCTGCCGGCCGGGCAGGACGCGCCGGCACCAGCCGCCAGGGGTGCCACGCCCGTATGAGCGTGCAGGGATCACATGGTCCGGGCACCTTACTGGATGCCGGGGAATACCGCCTGCGTGAAGTCCGCACGTCTGATGCGGGCACCATGCACAGGCTGATCAATGACTGGAGCGTGGTGCGGATGCTCAGCCGCGTTCCGTTCCCCTACTCGCTGGCGCTGACCGAGGACTGGATCGCCGCCACCATCGAACAGTCCCAGCGTGGCGAGGCCTATCATTTCGCCATTACATGCCCGGACTCCGACCAGCCGGATTCGCTGATCGGGTGCATCGGCCTGCGCATCAACAGCGCCGACCGGTCCTGTTCACTGGGGTACTGGGTGGGACGGGCGCACTGGAACCGCAAGGTCGCCACCACCACGGCGGGCAGGCTGGCGCGCTGGGCGCTGGCCAACCTGCCGGTAGACCGCCTGACGGCATCCGCCGCACACGACAACCATGCCTCCATCGCGGTGCTGAAGCGGATCGGGTTTCGGGAAAACGGGACGGGATCGCAGGAATTCGTCTCACGCGGGGGGGAATATCCCGTCCGCCTGTTCGAAGCACGCCATGCCGACCTGTCGGGGGAAGCCATGGCCGAGGAAATGGCACAGGCGGCAGACAGCACCCGCAAGGTCGTGCTGGTCGCGGCCGTGGCCCTGGTGGATTCGGATACCCGCGTGCTTCTGGCCCGCAGGCCCGAAGGCAAGTCCATGGCGGGCCTGTGGGAATTCCCCGGCGGCAAGGTCGAGGCGGGAGAAACGCCCGAAGAAGCCCTGATCCGTGAACTGGATGAGGAACTGGGGCTGGACGTCGCGCGCTCCTGCCTTGCGCCGTTTACCTTCGTTTCCCACGATTACGGGCATTTTCACCTGCTCATGCCCGTTTATGTCTGCCATCGGTGGAAGAACACGCCTGCCCCGCGCGAAGGGCAGACCCTGAAATGGGTAGCGGCCAGCGACCTGCGGGATTATCCCATGCCCGATGCGGACCGTCCCCTGATCCCGCTGCTACAGGACCTGCTGTAAGGGGCTGCCTGAAAAAGCCCGCAAATCATGAAGACGTTCCTGGTGAAGCTTTTTCAAACAGCCTTCAGGAAGACCCTTGGAGCGCGGGATATGCCCCGCACAGGCGGCGCGATCAGTCCCGTTCCAGCGTCATGCCATGCATGGCGTCGAATTCGGTGGCGGGAAACGCAACAGGCTCCTGTCCCGGCACATCGACAGACAGACTGAACAGGCTGCCTGCCTGCGGCATCCGCGCCAGACGTTCAGCCGGCGTGTTCTTCCGCGCCGTGGTGATGTAGGCCGTGCGCAGGTCTGGACCGCCAAAGGCCACCTTGGTCACGTTCAGCGCCCCGGGCACGGGAATGGATGGCAGGGCCGTGCCATCGGGCCCGAACCGGGCAATCCGCCCCCCGTTCCACACACCGACCCACAACGTGCCCGCGCTGTCGACCACCACGCCATCGGGATAGCCGTCGCTGATACGTGCGAATACGCGCCGGTTCGACAGGACGCCATCATCGGCCAGGTCGAATACGTAAATGATCCCGGTCGGGGAATGGTTATGGTACAGCCGCCGCCCATCGGGGGAAATGCCGGGACCATTCGTGACGATATACCCTTCATCATGGCGCAGCACATCCAGCCCGCCTTTCCTGCGGGTCACGGAATACAGCGCGCCGCTGGGGGTGCTTTCTCCATCATCCATGGTGCCGAACCACAGCCGTCCCTTCGAATCGACACAGCCGTCATTGATCCGGTTGCCCGGCAGGCCGGGTTCAACCGCGACTTCCCTGTGAAACTCACCACTGGCGGGATTCAGGCCGTACAATCCGTCCTTCAGCCCGCACAGGAGCGTGCCGTCACTGACCGGCGTCACGAAACCGGGGCGCTGTGGTGTGGGCCATGACGCGCGCGCGCCGCTGGCGGGATGGAAGCGGTGAATGGCCTGCCCGACGATATCGACAAAATAAAGTGCCTGTTCATGCACGGACCACACGGGGCCTTCGCCCAGTTCCGCCCGGATGTCCCATACACAGTGCAGGTCTGGCATTGCTGCCGTACTCATGGCTTCTCCTTCCGGTAGGCTGGCTGTCGTTATAGGGTGGCGGGAAATGCCCCTACCCACAACCTAGTGGAAACATGCATCATGAACCCCACCGCCTGCCTGCTGGTCATAGGCAATGAGATCCTGTCCGGTCGCACACAGGACGTAAACGTGCAGTATATTGCCCGTCGCCTGTCGGAAACCGGCATTACGTTGAGCGAAGTCCGGATCATACCCGACATCCGCACCGTTATCGTGCGCAACGTGACCGAAGCCCGCGCCGCCTATGACAATGTCTTTACCACCGGCGGCATCGGGCCGACGCATGACGATATCACCTCCGCCTGCGTCGCGGAATCGTTTGGCGTGCCATGGGTTCACCATCCCGGGACGTTCCGCCTGCTTGAAGCCCATTTCACGCCCGCCGAATTCAATGCCGCCCGCCAGCGCATGGCCACGATGCCACAGGGGGCGGTGCCCATCCGCAATTCCGTCTCGGTCGCCCCCGGCTTCACCATGGGCAATGTCCATGTCATGGCGGGCGTGCCACGCATCATGCGTGCAATGTTCGAGGAAGTGCTGCCCACCCTGCCCCACGGCACGCCGGTCGTGTCAGAGGCATGGCATGCCAATGGCCTGTACGAAGGCAGCCTGGCCGCCGGGCTGGAAATGATACAGCAGCGCCATCCCGACATCGACATCGGGTCCTATCCCTACCGCCTTGATGAAAGCAGCCGGGGCGTGTGCCTGTTGTGCAAGGGAACGGACGCGGCAGGCGTAAAGGCGGCATCCAGCGCCGTGCGTGACCTGATCGAACGCCTGGGTTTCACCCCGCAGGCAGGGGAACCGTCAAAGGCCTGATGCCTGCCGTGCGACGGCCCGCGCGCCAGACGGGACGCGTCGGGCAGCGCTGTCTGAAAAACACCATGGGGAATGCCGTCTTTTAGAAAAAAGGCGGCACACCTGTCGCGGGTCAGGCGACGGCGTCACGCCCCATGGCCAGGAATTTCTCACGCCGCTGCGCCTTGAGCAGCACGGGATCCTTGGCCTGCAGCCCGGGCAGTTCCGCGGCAATGGCGTCACCCACCGCGCGAATCGCGGCAGCCGGTTCACGCTGCGCGCCACCCAGCGGTTCGGGAATGATCCGGTCGATCAGCCGCAACTGCAGCAGGTCCTGCGCTGTCAGCTTGAGCGCATCCGCCGCCGTGGAGGCCTGCTTGGGATCACGCCACAGGATGGAGGCGCAGGCTTCGGGCGAGATCACGGAATAGATGGCGTGTTCCAGCATCATCACCCGGTCACCGGCCCCCAGCGCCACGGCCCCGCCGGAGCCACCTTCGCCAATGACGGTGGCGATCACCGGCACCGGCACGTTCAGGCAGGTTTCAATGGACCGTGCGATGGCTTCCGCCTGCCCGCGCGCTTCCGCGTCAATGCCCGGCCATGCGCCGGATGTGTCGATAAAGGTCAGGACCGGCAGGCCGAATCGCCCGGCCAGCTTCATCAACCGCTGCGCCTTGCGATAGCCTTCGGGCCGGGCCATGCCGAAATTGTGCTTGAGCCGCGTTTCGATCTCGGCCCCGCGTTCGGTCCCGATCACCACCACGGGCGTACCCTTGAACCGGCCGACGCCGCCGATGATGGCCTTGTCATCACCAAACAGGCGATCACCGGCCAGCGGCGCGAATTCGGTAATCAGCGCATTGATGTAGTCAAGCGTATGCGGGCGCTGGGCATGGCGGGCCACCTGCACCTTCTGCCACGGCGTCAGCTTGGCATAGGCCGTACGCAACTGCCGGTCGGCTTTTTCGCTCAACCGGGTGATCTCTTCGGCGATGTTGATCCCGTCCGGACCGGACATCCTGCGAAGCTCGTCGATCTTGTTCTCAAGTTCGGCGACCGACTTTTCGAAATCTAGAAACTGGCGCATGCGCTGCCGATAGCACAGCCTGCACGCCAGCCAAACATTTTCACGCAGGGAATCCGCCCTGCCATGCATTTTTGTCTATGTCGCCGCCGCGTCATGCATTGCCGACAGCGGATGATGCTGCGCCACCGCGTCACGCAGGCGGTCCAGCATCACGTGGGTATAGATCTGCGTCGTGGCGATATCGGCATGGCCCAGCAGCACCTGCAGCGCCCGCAGGTCCGCCCCGTGGGCCAGCAGGTGCGTGGCGAAGGAATGCCGCAGCACATGGGGCGACAGCCGTTGCGGGTCCAGCCCCGCCCGCAGCGCCACGTCATGCATGATCCGGTCAAAGCCCTGCCGTGTCATGGGCCGGGTCGCCCCCCGGCCGGGGAACAGGTATGGGCTTTTCCGCCCCGCATCCAGGTCCATTAGCGTCCGGGCGGCCGCGCGGGCGCGGGCGGACATGGGAACCATGCGTTCACGCCCGCCCTTGCCGCGCACCAGCATCATGCCCGGCGCCGCATCCAGCGCGCGGCGTGGCAGCGACAGCAGTTCGGATATGCGCAGGCCCGACGCATACAGCATCTCCAGCGCCGCCCGCGCCATAAGCAGCCTGCGCCTGCGTGCGGGGGTCGCGTCCCCTTCCGGCTCGCACGCGGCCAGCAGCGTGGTGACCTCGGCTTCCGACAGGAAACGTGGCAGCGGCGTGTCCAGGCGCGGGGCCTCGAGCAGGGCGGCGGGATTGTCGGGCCGCAGCCCTTCACGCGCCAGGAACAGGAAATACTGCTTGAGGCACGACAGCCGGCGCGCCTGCGTGCGCGGGGCCAGCCCCTGCCGCGCAAGCCCGGACAGATAATCGCGCAGGTCGCCTTCCCCCGCCTCAAGGGGGAAGATGCCCCGTGCATGCAGGGCCTGCATCATGTCCCCAAGATCACGGGCATAGGCGCTGATTGTATTCAGCGCCGCGCCGCGCTCGGCCGCCTGCATTTCCAGAAAGGCATCAACCCCGTCCCCGGACATGCGATCCGCCGCTTACTGCGCGGGAGCGGCAGCTACCGGGGCCGCCACCGGGGTCGCCACCGGGGCCAGTGGCGCCACGGGCAGGGGGGCGGGCGTGCCCAGCGCCGCAGGCGCCGCCGCCACGGGGGCCGCGAACGTGATATCCCTGTGCACATCCTGCTGCACCAGCGCGGGCGGAAAGGCGCCCAGTGAGAAGAATCCCCCCACCGCACACACAACCAGGACGCCAATCACGGCAATAACAATACGGATCATCCAACCGCTTTCCATATCCAGCATACCCGGTGACACATGACCGGGCCGGTGAAACACTTTCACGCGCATGGCGGGACCCAGGCGCGGACTCTACCGGTTCCATCCTGCTGTATGTTAGGTTGTCCGGCATGTCACGCCAGATTCCCCCCGACCGGCACGCGCCGGCCGCCTCATCGCTCGCCATACCGCTTGACCTCAATGCCGTCGGCCCCGCCACGCCACGGCAGCCGGGCAGTGGACGCACCATCGTGCTGGTCGGACTGATGGGGGCGGGCAAGACGACGATCGGGCGCATCCTCGCCGCACGGCTGGGTGTGCCCTTTGTCGATTCGGATGAGGAAATCGAGCGGGCAGCCGGCTACACCATCGCCGACCTGTTCCAGAAATACGGCGAACCCGAATTCCGCCGCGGCGAACGCCTGGTCATCCGCCGCCTGCTGTCCGGCCCCCCCGTGGTGCTGGCGACGGGCGGGGGGGCATTCATGGATTCCCGCACGCGTGCGGGCGTGCGGGAACATGCGATCTCCATCTGGCTGCGCTGCCCGCTGCCGGTACTGGTGCAGCGCGTGGCCGACCGCACGCACCGGCCCCTGCTGAACGCGACGTCCCCGCATGCGGTGCTGGCGAATCTCATGCAACTGCGCCATCCGGTCTATGCTGAAGCCGATATCATCGTGGATTGTGGAGACGACAACGTGGAACACAGCGCCGACCATGTCATGCAGGCCCTGAAACATAACCGGCAGCCGCTGCGGGTGCCCGTGCGGCTGGACCGCGCCAGCTATGACGTCGTGATCGGCCCCGACGTGATCCGGCGCGCGGGCGCGCTGCTGGCCCCCGTCCTGCCGCAGAAGCGCGTGATGGTCCTGACGGATGAAACCGTCTCCCCCCTGCACCTGCCCCGCCTGCTGGAAGGACTGGAGGAAACCGGGATCCGCGCCGAAGTCATCACGATTCCCCCCGGCGAGGGATCAAAGACCATCGGCATGTATGAACGCGTGACCAATGCCCTGCTGGAGGCGCATGTCGAACGCGGCACCACGGTCGTGGCCCTTGGCGGTGGCGTGGTGGGGGACCTGGCCGGTTTCTGCGCCGCCACCACGCTGCGTGGCCTGCCCTTCGTGCAGATCCCCACCACATTGCTGTCGCAGGTGGATTCGTCCGTCGGCGGCAAGACCGGCATCAACACGCCGTTTGGCAAGAACCTGCTGGGCGCGTTCCACCAGCCCATCGCGGTACTGGCCGACACATCCGCCCTGGCGACCCTGCCGGTGCGCGAACTGCGCGCGGGCTATGCCGAAATCGTCAAGTCGGGGCTGCTGGGGGATGCCGGCCTGTTCGACTGGTGCGAACGCCATGGGGCGGACGTGCTGGCGGGCGACCCGGCCATGCAGGCCGAAGCCATCCGCATGGCCTGCGCGTTCAAGGCGCGGGTGGTCGTCGCGGATGAGCGCGAGGAACGCAGGGCCGATGGCCGCGCGCTGCTTAACCTGGGCCATACCTTCGGCCATGCGCTGGAGGCGGAGATGGGCTATAACGGCAGCCTGCTGCATGGGGAGGCCGTGTCCATCGGCCTGCGGCTGGCGTTCATGCTGTCGGTCCGGCTGGGCTACTGCCCGGCGGAAGACCTGGACCGCGTGACCCGTCACCTTGAACGGCTGTCCATGCCCGCGCGGATCAGCGATACGGGGCGGAATTTCTCCGCGACCCAGCTGGTGCGCAACATGCAGCGCGACAAGAAGATGCGCGACGGCCGCCTGTCCTTCGTGCTGGTGCGCGGCATTGGCCGGGCCTTCACCTGCCGTGACGTGCCTGATGATGCCGTGCTGGACGTGCTGCGCGCGGATGGCTGCACGCCCTGATTCCTTACCGATCCATGTGATATTTTTACAACGCCCCTTTCCCGCCAGCCCGCCGGGAAAGGGCGTTTAATATTATCTCAATCTTTGGTCTGCACAACGATCCAGCCATGGACAGGTGCGGGCAGGTTTCCCGGCATTCCCGTTTCAGCTCCTTCCCGCTGGCATTGCGATAATGGCCTCAGGCCAACTGTATCAACATGCATCAGGCCAGTGTGGAACATGCCCCCATCTCCACAAACAAGAAGGCGTCTGATCAAGTATCTTTAAGGACGGGAATATGCGTCTTCGCATGGTATTACTGGCGACTGCACTTGGCGCAGCGCCATTCGCCACCGCAATGGCCACGACGATTACAGGGCCATATGTCGATATCGGTGGCGGGTATGACCTGACCCAGACCCAGCACGCCCATGGCTTTGACAAGAACCAGTACGAAAACAACGCAAATACGGCCGGGTATCTTGATGCAACGGACAACGCCCGCCTGCTGAAGGAAGCCCATTCACGCGAACGCATGGAACATGGCGATGGCTGGACCGGCTTCGCCACGTTCGGCTGGGGATTCGGCAACGGCCTGCGCGCGGAAATCGAGGGGGATTACAACTGGTCCGCCCTGACCGGCTACAACTCGGTTTCCGGTTCCGCCTATGGCAACAATCATCAGAGCGGCAAGTCCAGCGGCAGCGACCGGTCCTATGGCGGATTCGTCAACGTCCTGTATGACATCGACCTCAAGCGCCTGTTCAACATTGACGTGCCCGTGACACCATTCGTCGGCGTTGGCGCCGGTTACCTGTGGCAGAACGTGGATGCCAGCACATCCGTGACCCGCTACCTGAACGTGCGCCAGAACGGCACGAATGGCAGCTTCGCCTATCAGGGCATCGTCGGCGCGGCCTATGACATCCCCGGTGTGCCCGGCCTGCAGATGACCACCGAATACCGCATGATCGGACAGGTGGAATCCTTCGCCATGGGCAATATCAGCCAGACAGGCGGCGGTGACCGCACGCTGAGCTACGACCATCGCTTCAACCATCAGTTCATCGTCGGCGTCCGCTACGCCTTCAACCACGCGCCGCCACCGCCGCCGCCCGCGCCCGCCGTGGCGCCCCCTGCCCCCAGCGCGGCCCGTACCTATCTTGTATTCTTTGACTGGGATGGCGCGGTCCTGACCGATCGCGCACGCGGGATCGTGGCGGAAGCGGCGCAGGCTTCCACCCACGTCCAGACGACCCGCATCGAAGTCAACGGCTATACCGACAACACATCGGCCCATCCTGGCCCGCGTGGTGAGAAGTATAACCTTGGCCTGTCCATGCGTCGTGCGGACAGCGTGAAGGCTGAACTGATCCGTGACGGCGTACCCGCTGGCGGCATCGACATCCACGGGTATGGCGAAGCCCATCCGCTGGTGGTCACCCAGCCCGATACGCGTGAGCCGCAGAACCGTCGCGTCGAAATCATCCTGCACTGATGGCACATACTGCAATAAATTGATAAATAGGCTTTTTTACAAAGGGGCGCACAGGATGCGCCCCTTTCCATATCGAATCGTTCCGATGCATCACAGGCCATGAATCAGCCCTTCCGTTTCCGGCACTGTCCTATGCAAAATAAAGGGGTCTATTATCGGACTTCAAAAAAAACCTTATAAAATCGGGACTTTTTACGGAATACCTCCAAATGCCCTGAAAGATATGTGTGTTTTTCGCCACACCTCGTTGGCATGCGGCATTTTGCCCATTCTCAAGTCGGTCCAGACAGGCTAATCCCGCATCATAGCTTGCGGGTAATCTCAGGCTGCCCTGTCTCGGGGCAAATCCATTGCCCGACCACAAGATAGGGCTCTGCCCTGCAACAACAGAGTTAAGGACTGAAACATGCGTCTTCGCGCAGCGTTACTGGCTACCAGCCTGCTGGCAGCGGCACCGTTCGCCGCCAAAGCCACGACCATCACCGGCCCGTATGTCGATATCGGCGGCGGCTACAACCTGACCCAGACCCAGCACGGGCACTTTGCCGACACGGAAGACGGCCCGGGCCGTGAAAAGCTGGGCCACCGTCATGGCTGGACCGGCTTCGGCGCATTCGGCTGGGGCTTCGGCAACGGTCTGCGTGCTGAAATCGAGGGCGACTACAACTGGTCCGAAATCTACAGCAAGTCCCGTAATGACAAGGGCAGCGACCGCTCCTATGGCGGCTTCGTCAACGTGCTGTATGACATCGACCTGAAGCGTCTGTTCAACATCGACGTGCCCGTCACCCCGTTCGTCGGTGTCGGCGCCGGTTACCTGTGGCAGAACGCACATGACGTGAGCGTGGGCAACAGCCCCGGTCGCAGCCTGAGCGGCACCAAGGGCGGCTTCGCCTACCAGGGCATCGTCGGTGCGGCCTACGACATCCCCGGTGTCCCTGGCCTGCAGATGACCACCGAATACCGCATGATCGGCCAGCCCTCCTCCTTCACCATGGGCAACTACACCGCCAGCGGGCCGGAAGCGTCGGGTCATGCCAGCTTCGACCACCGCTTCAACCACCAGTTCATCGTCGGCGTCCGCTACGCGTTCAACAACGCGCCGCCGCCGCCGCCGCCGGCCCCTGCCGTCGTGCCGCCCGCGCCGACCGCAGCCCGTACCTATCTGGTGTTCTTCGACTGGGACGGCGCAGCCCTTACCGGCCGCTCGCGTGAGATCGTGGCAGAGGCCGCCCAGGCTTCCACCCACGTCCAGACGACCCGCATCGAAGTCAACGGCTACACCGACAACACCTCGGCCCATCCTGGCCCGCGTGGTGAGAAGTACAACCTTGGCCTGTCCATGCGTCGTGCGGACAGCGTGAAGGCTGAACTGATCCGTGACGGCGTGCCCGCCAACGCCATCGACATCCATGGTTATGGTGAAGCGCACCCGCTGGTGCCGACCGGCCCCGACACGCGTGAACCCCAGAACCGTCGCGTCGAGATCATCCTGCACTGATCCCGACCAACTGGTCACGAAAGAAAGGGAGCACTCTGTGCTCCCTTTTTTTATGTCGGAACTTCCGTATGCGCGAAGGCATGCCCTGTGTTGTTCATGTCACGCAATGTTCTAAATATTTTATTAAACTATTGTTTCGCGTAAACGACGCCCCACATATTCAGTTGTAACCAAATACAAAAGTCGTCGGTCCCATGCATGTCAGCAACGATGCGACCTTTATGCTGCCTTGTAGCGTTAAGGGAACGCAACTACAGACGGCACGCCGTGTTTAAGGAAGATGGACTGACCGGTTTTCGCGGCCTGTACGCTGCGCGACCCGTAAAGAAGCAATAATGTGAGGAAGGACGAACATATGCGTCTCCGTTCTGCCCTGCTGGCAACAAGCCTGCTGGCCGCGACACCGCTGGCTGCCAAAGCCACGACCATCACCGGCCCGTATGTCGATATCGGCGGCGGCTATAACCTGACACAGACCCAGCATGGCCACTTCGCCGATACGGAAGATGGTCCGGGCCGTGAAAAGCTGGGCCACCGTCATGGCTGGACCGGCTTTGGCGCCGTTGGCTGGGGCTTTGGCAATGGCCTGCGGGCAGAAGTCGAAGGGGATTACAACTGGTCCGAGATCTACAGCAAGTCCCGTAACGACAGGGGCAGCGACCGCTCCTATGGCGGCTTCGTCAACGTGCTGTATGACATCGACCTGAAGCGTCTGTTCAACATCGACGTGCCCGTCACCCCGTTCGTCGGTGTCGGCGCCGGTTACCTGTGGCAGAACGCACATGACGTGAGCGTGGGCAACAGCCCCGGTCGCAGCCTGAGCGGCACCAAGGGCGGCTTCGCCTATCAGGGCATCGTCGGTGCGGCCTACGACATCCCCGGTGTCCCTGGCCTGCAGATGACCACCGAATACCGCATGATCGGCCAGCCCTCCTCCTTCACCATGGGCAACTACACCGCCAGCGGGCCGGAAGCGTCGGGTCATGCCAGCTTCGACCACCGCTTCAACCACCAGTTCATCGTCGGCGTCCGCTACGCGTTCAACAACGCGCCGCCGCCGCCGCCGCCGGCCCCTGCCGTCGTGCCGCCCGCGCCGACCGCAGCCCGTACCTACCTGGTGTTCTTCGACTGGGACGGCGCAGCCCTTACCGGCCGCTCGCGTGAGATCGTGGCAGAGGCCGCCCAGGCTTCCACCCACGTCCAGACGACCCGCATCGAAGTCAACGGCTACACCGACAACACCTCGGCCCATCCTGGCCCGCGTGGTGAGAAGTACAACCTTGGCCTGTCCATGCGTCGTGCGGACAGCGTGAAGGCTGAACTGATCCGTGACGGCGTGCCCGCCAACGCCATCGACATCCATGGTTATGGTGAAGCGCACCCGCTGGTGCCGACCGGCCCCGACACGCGTGAGCCCCAGAACCGTCGCGTCGAGATCATCCTGCACTAACCAATGTAAAGAAAAGAAAAGAGGCTTTGATCTGCCTCTTTTCTCCTTTCATTCAGATCGTATTATACCGTATGACATATCCGCGCAGTGCGGAGCCTCAATGTCACATGCAGGTCTGTTCATGTGATGGTCGCCTGTCCACAGGCAGAAGGATAATGTCTTGCCAATTCTATCTTCCCAGAAAATTACACAGTTCCTGAAATTTGGTGTTGTCGGACTTCTGGGGCTGTGTTGGGATACGGGAACGGTCTACAGCCTTCGCCCCTTTGTGGGCCTGACGATTGCAACGATTGCCGCGTATTTCATCGCAGCGTCGATCAACTGGCTGATCAATCGCCTCTGGACCTTCCGCAACGTTGGCAACCAGCATCATTTCGTCATTCAGTGGCTGCGTTTCCTTGCTGGCAATTCACTGGGCTTCTTCCTCAACCGCGGGTGCGTGTTCACGCTGTTTCACCTTTCCCCCGTGTTCAAGGCCTATCCCGTGCTGGCGCTGGCGGCCGGGGCGGCAGCGGGAATGATGGCGAACTTCCATATCAGCCGGAAGCTTGTCTTTCATTCCGAATCCAGCCAGCCCGAACGCACGACGGCGGAAATCGTCCCGTTTCAGTCCGAACGCGCCGTGGTCCAGAATACGGTCTCCAGCCGCACGGCGGTTGTGAACTCCCGCAGCAAGCTCGGATAACGCGCCTGCGCGCCACAGGCCGCACCGACTTCATCCAGACGACGGATTCCGTCTTCCACCAGCGCGGTATAATCCCCCCCGCCATATAACGCGATCCATGACCAGTACGGATTGCCTTCACGCAGCGTGCGTGGACTGGCATGCAGTCGCGCGCCCACCTCGGCATAACCGATCAGGCATGGCGCCAGCGTCACCAGCAGATCGAGCATGTCGCCCGTCTGGGCACGGTCAAGTATAAAACGACTGTAGGCAAGTAATTCGATTGATTCCTCTGCCTGTTCCAGCGCCGATTCCCCTATGCCCCACTGCCGACAATACCCCACATGCATGGACAGTTCGGTATCGAGTATGCCCGACAGCAGGCCGGCCGCATGCCGCATGGCCGCAAGGGTATCCGATTTGTGAACCAGCAGGGCGCAGGCGCGGGCGTACTGGATCAGATAGAGATAATCCTGGATCAGGAAGTTGCGGAACGCCCCCTCCGCCAGCGTGCCATTGGCCACGCCGTGCACGAACGGATGTTCCACAAAATCCAGCCACTGCTTCATGCAATCCTGGCGCAGGCGGCCAGCAAGCCCCTGCGTCAGCAACGGCCAGTCACGTTCCGCATGCCATTCCCCCGTCATGTTTCCTCCCTTCGTGCGGTTTTGTCCGCCCTGCGCCACGCATGGCACGCAACAGCCATATGGGCACAACACGCATGTTCATACTTCCGGTCTGGCGCTACGTGCGCTAGGTGAATGAAACCGGTTTTACATCTATACCTTCAATACAGGATCGTCTGTTTCCCGCCATGCCCACAACAAACGACATTCGTGCCACCTTCCTCGACTATTTCGCGGGGAACGGGCATCAGATCGTGCCGTCCTCGTCCCTGGTGCCGCACAACGATCCGACGCTGCTGTTTACCAACGCTGGTATGGTGCAGTTCAAGAACGTGTTCACCGGGCAGGAAACGCGCCCCTATTCCCGCGCCACAACGGCCCAGAAGGTCGTGCGCGCGGGCGGCAAGCACAACGACCTGGACAATGTGGGCTACACCGCCCGCCATCACACGTTTTTCGAGATGATGGGCAATTTCTCGTTCGGGGATTATTTCAAGGCCGAAGCCATCGAACTGGCCTGGAAGCTGGTGACCGGCACGTTCGGGCTGCCCAGGGAAAAGCTGCTGGCCACCGTCTATGCCGATGATGAGGAAGCAGCCACCCTGTGGCGCAAGATCGCGGGCCTGTCCGATGACCGGATCATCCGCATTCCCACCTCCGACAATTTCTGGCGCATGGGCGATACGGGTCCGTGCGGCCCGTGTTCCGAAATCTTCTACGACCACGGCCCCGAAGTCGCGGGTGGCCCGCCCGGCTCCCCCGATGAGGACGGCGACCGATTTACCGAAATCTGGAACCTCGTGTTCATGCAGTATTTCGAGAATCCGCCCGGCACCCGCTCGCCCCTGCCGCGCCCGTCCATCGACACCGGGCTGGGGCTGGAACGCTTTGCCGCGATCCTGCAGGGCAAGCGCGACAACTACGATACCGACACCTTCCGCGCGCTGATCCTGGCCTCGGCCGAGGTCACGGGACAGGACCCGGACGGGCCGTTCAACGCCAGCCACCGCGTGGTGGCCGACCATCTGCGCTCCACCTCGTTCCTGATTGCCGATGGGGTGCTGCCCTCCAAGGACGGGCGTGGCTACGTGCTGCGCCGGATCATGCGCCGCGCCATGCGTCACCTGCACATGATGGGCACGACGGAGCCGACGTTCTACAAACTGGTTCCCGCGCTGATCCGGCAGATGGGCGAGGCCTATCCCGAACTGGTCCATGCCCGCGCCCTGATCGAGGGTACGATGAAGGGCGAGGAAGAGCGCTTCAAGGCCATGCTGGACCGTGGACTGTCACTGCTGGCGGACGAGACGGAACACCTGGGCGACGGCGCGCCCCTGCCCGGCGCCGTTGCGTTCAAGCTGTATGACACGTTCGGCTTCCCGCTGGACCTGACACAGGACGCCCTGCGCGGCACCAGCCACAGCGTGGACGTAGAAGGCTTCAACGAGGCCATGGACGTGCAGCGCAAGCGCGCCCGTGCGGCATGGAGCGGATCGGGCGACAGCGCCACCGAAACCGTATGGTTCGAGGCGCGCGATACCTTCGGCGCCAGCGAATTCCTCGGCTACACCACCGAAACATCGGATGCCGAGGTCCAGACCGTGGTGGTGGACAATGCGCAGGTGGACGCGGCAGGCCCGGGCACCAAGGTCGCCCTGCTGCTGAACCAGACCCCGTTCTATGGCGAAAGCGGTGGCCAGGTGGGCGATACCGGCACCATCACGGCCCCCGGCCTGCATATCGCCATTACCGATACGCAGAAGAAGCTGGGGGACCTGCTGGTGCATTACGGCACGGTCATCGAAGGCACGGTCAAGCCCGGCATGGCGGTCACGGCACAGGTCGATCACGATCGCCGCAGCGCCATCCGCGCGCACCATTCCGCCACCCACCTGCTGCATGAAGCCCTGCGCCGCCGCCTGGGCGATCATGTCACGCAGAAGGGCAGCCTGAACGCCCCCGACCGCCTGCGCTTTGACGTCAGCCAGCCACGCCCGATCACACCGGAAGAACTGGCGGATATCGAAGCCGAGGTGAATGCCCGCATCCGTGAAAACACCGAAGTCACCACCCGCCACATGACGCCGGAAGAAGCCATTGAACAGGGCGCCATGGCCCTGTTTGGCGAAAAATATGGTGATGAGGTCCGCGTTGTGTCCATGGGTGGCCCCGAGGACGGGCGCGCGGGCTGGTCGATCGAGTTGTGCGGCGGCACCCATGTGCGCCGCACCGGCGATATCGGCCTGTTTCGCATCACGTCCGAAAGTGGCGTGTCATCAGGCGTGCGGCGGATCGAGGCCGTAACCGGCCTGTCCGCGCAGAATGCCACCATCGCCACCGAAGAACGCCTGAACCAGATGGCCGCCATGCTGCGCGTGCCGCCTGCGGAAGCGCCCGAGCGCCTTGCGGTGCTGCTGGATGAACGCAAGGTGATGGAACGCCAGATTTCCGACCTGCAGCGCAAACTGGCGTCGGGCAGCCAGTCGGCGGCATCGATCGTGGAAATCAATGGCATCAGGCTGGATGCCCGCAACGTGGGCGAACTGCCGCCCAAGGAACTCAAGCCGCTGGCCGATTCCCTGCGCAAGGAAATCGGGTCGGGCGTGATTGCCCTGATCTCCACCGCGGATGGCAAGGGCAGCATCGTGGTCGCCGCCACGCCTGACCTGGCGGAAAAGGTTGATGCCGTGACCCTGGTCCGCGCCGCAAGCGCCGCCATGGGTGGCAAGGGCGGCGGTGGCCGTCGCGACATGGCGCAGGCCGGTGGTCCGGACACCAGCAAGGTGGAGGCCGCACTGGACGCCGTGCGCGCCGCCATGCAGGCGGGCTGATCCACGGCCCCGTTCAGGCACGACGGACACGCAACGGCGCACCTGGTGCGCCGTTGTTCTGTACGCCCCCGCCTGCGATGCATGAATACTGTAATACAGAAAGTGAATGTTTCTTAATTATATTGTGGTTACATAGTATTTCCCGCAACCATCATGACGAAACAATTGTGCCCCACAGGTGTTCCCATGATACAGATATCATGGGATACCACCCCAGCCGCCGGATTGTGCCGCGATGTCATTGCGGTGGGCGGATTTGCCTTTATCCGGACATTCAGGTGACAGGATTTTACAATGGCCGCTACCCATACTGCCCGTGATACCCTTATTGACCTGCTGCATGGCGTGGAGCGGTTCAATACCGAAGTCTTTCCGCAAAACCGCGAACTGTTCGCAAGCCTGGCGGAAAGCCAGTCCCCCGACACGCTGTTCATTGCCTGTGCCGACAGCCGGGTAAATCCCAGCATGATCACGCAGACCCAGCCGGGCGACCTGTTCGTGCTGCGCAACATCGGCAATATCGTGCCCGCCTACGGGGAAATGCTGGGCGGCGTGTCATCCGCCATTGAATATGCCGTAAGCGCCCTGAAGGTTTCGCATATCATCGTATGCGGCCATTCCAACTGCGGCGCGATGAAGGCCCTGCTCGATCCCGAAGCCAGCAACCTGAACAGGATGCCCACCGTGGCAAGCTGGCTGCGCAATGCCGAAGCCGCGCGCGCCGTGCTGGAGGCATCTGACGCAGGCCCCGCCAGCGTGCGCAGCCTGTCGGAACAGAACGTGCAGTTGCAGATTGCGCACCTGCGTACCCATCCCGCCGTCGCGGCGGGACTTGCCCGTGGCACCCTGACGTTGCAGGGATGGTTCTATGACATCGCCAGTGGGGAAGTTGTCGTGCTGGATGAAACGTCGCGCACGTTCATCCACGTGGACGAAGCCATCGCCAAGCTGCGGGCACAGCAGGCGGCTGATACCGCCACGCCATAATCCCGGGCCACTTCCGGCACGGGGGCTGCGGCGGGCATGGCCCTGCCTGACCGTGGCCCTTGCGCTGCTTGCCCTGCCCGTAGGCGCGCAGGCCACGGGCAGCCTCAGGCTTTCCACATGGAACCTTGAATGGCTGACCACGCGCCCGCAGGGCGATCCTGCCCTGCCCCCCGATGTCACGCCGCGCACGGAAGCGGAACTGGATCGGCTGGCGCATTATGCCAGCCGCCTGGCCCCCGATATCGCGGCGCTGGAGGAAGTTGACAGCCCACAGCTTGCCGCCCGGCTGTTTCCCGCACAGCACTACCGCATCATCATGTCCAATGACCCTGTCGTGCAGAAAGTCGCACTGGCTGTGCGTGCGGACCTTGTGGTCGTGCGGCATGGGGACGTGACCGCGCTGGATGTCTATCCCCCTTCCGCCCCCCATCACCTGCGCACCGGGCTGGATGTGACGATAGGCCAGGGTGCTGACAGCCTACGCGTGCTGGTGGTCCACCTGAAAGCCGGATGCCGCGATTCGCAGCCAGCGGCCCGCAAGCCAGCCTGCCAGACGCTAATGCGCCAGATTGCAATCGTCCAGGACTGGATCATGGAACGGCAGGACGAAGGCGAGGCCTTTGTCGTGATGGGTGATTTCAACCGTCTGCTGGCACCAGACGATCCCGCATGGCGTGCGCTGTCCGAAAACGGCCCGCTGGCACTGGCCACGGCCGGTCGCGCCAGTCCCTGCGCCCAGGGAAATTATTTCATCGACCATATCATCGCCGGTGGCCGTGCGCGTGAATGGCTGCGGCCAGACAGCCTGCGCGTCATGCTGTACCGCGAAAACGGACACGACGACACCACGCGCCTGTCCGATCACTGTCCCGTATCGGTCAGGCTGTCGCTACCTGATGCGCACGGCATGCCCTGAACGGGTCAGGACTTCATTCCGGCCAGATACCGGATGCATGCATGGCGTTCCATCCTACCGCCAGCACGATCAGCACGAACACGATCGCGCCCATAAGCTGGAACAGTTCCCTGTAGGGCATGAATTCAGGGGCCATGGCCGCCGTGGCGGCCGCATGGCTTGTCGCCACGGCGTCACTGTCGGTAGGCACGACCTGTGTCTGGGCTTCGGGCACCGGGCCGGGATCGGGGACGGTGGTGGCCGCAAGGGCCGCCTCATCTTCCTGCACGGCTTCATGCAGGGCTTCCACCGGGTGTTCCACGCCTGCGGGAACAGCGGACTGCGCGACCACGGTCCGGTCCTGATCGGGGGTATCGGTCATTGACGCTGTACTCCTGCTTCAGCCAAGTCTGTGTCATATATCCGACAGGTCGGCAAAGAACCAACCATTGGATTAGGCCATCCCGTGCCATACTACCACACGCCGCCAGAACAGGAGAGATGCATGCCAGCCCTGAAACTGACCCGCCGACACGGCCTGCTTGCCGCACTGGCTACGCTGGTGCCTGCCAGCCTGCCGGGGGTGGCCCATGCACGCCGCCCCCTGCGTATCGGCATGATCGGGTCGGGCCATGTCGGCAGCACGCTGGGGCATCTGTGGACCCGGGCGGGGCATCAGGTCATGTTTTCCGACATCCACAAGGGGCCTGCCAAAAAACTGGCGTCGGAACTGTATCCCCTCGCCCGTGAGGGCACGCCACAGGAGGCCGCGAAGTTTGGCGATGCGGTGGTGCTGGCGGTCCCCTATGGCGCGCTGCCCCAGTTGCGGCACACCATCGGGTCGATCGTGGGGACCAAGCCGCTTATCGACCCGACCAATCCCTATGGCTGGCGGGACGGGAAGATCGGGCGGCTGGCGCTGCGCAAGGGAGCGGGTGTCACTACGCAGGCGCTGTTTCCGCAGGCGTCGGTCGTGCGGGCCTTCAATTCCGAGGACATGACCACGCTGGAAGCCGAGACATTCCGCACGCCGCCCCGCCTGGCCCTGCCCATGGCGGGCGATGTGGTGCAGGCGCTGTATGTGGCGGGCTGGCTGATCCATGACGCGGGGTTCGACCCCGTCATGGTCGGGTCCCTTTCGACGGCCATGCTGTTCCAGCCCGGCAATCCCGGGTTCGAGGCCCGGATGAACGCCACCGACCTGCGCAACCTGCTGGGGGTTTCGGCCAACAATCCCATTGACCGAAACCTTGCCACTCAGTTCTCGGGCGGGATGTAGGCGGCCTGCCGCAGGGCAAGGCCGAACTGGATCCAGCCGATGCCCGCGGCAATCAGTTCAACCGCGACAAACGTGCCGATCAGCCACAGCCCCGACCATGGCAGCGTCGCATACAGGCATACACCCACCAGCAGGCTGATCAGCCCCCCCAGGAGGATCAGCCACCATCCCTGCAGGCCGCGCTGCTGGAACGCCATGACAATACGCGCAATGCCCGACACGACCAGGCAGGCGGAAATGAAGATGGTGATGACCATGGAACCGGTGGTCGGTTCTTCCATCATCATCGTGCCCGCCAGGATATACAGCGCGCCGCCCAGGATGGACATGAACCGCCCGCTCCAGTCACGCACGACAAAGGCATGCACAAGCTGCACTGTGCCCGCGACAAACAGCAGGACCCCAAGCAGGATGGTACTGGCCAGCGACACCGCCAGCGCATCCACCCACGCCATGATGCCCAGGCCGAACGATATGGCGCCAAGGCCGACAAACAGCCCCCAGCGCTGCGTAAATGGCGTTTCCATGCACAAAACCCCTTTATTCCTGTAATGTATTCTTCCGGTTCCCGTTTAATAACAGGCCAGCAGCACTGTGCGATACAGGCTTTTGCGGCCTGCGCCATGCTGCGCGGTGATTGACAGGACGGGCACAGTACTTCTATACGCGCCCGACTGCCGGGAACGTGGACGATACGGCTGGTGCCCATGGGTGATTGCTCCCCGGTGCCGGTAATACGGATCGCGCCCGTCCTGTTCATGCGGAACAGGACCTACCGGTGCAACAACATGACAGGCGGCTGTGCCGCATGCCATGCAGACGAATGAAGAGAGAGCGCGCAGATGAGCAAGCGCCTTGAGAGCAAGTACAAAATCAACCGTCGCCTTGGCGTAAACCTGTGGGGCCGTGCAAAGTCCCCGGTCAACAAGCGCGAATATGGCCCCGGCCAGCATGGTCAGCGCCGCAAGCAGAAGCCGTCCGACTTCTCCGTGCAGCTGATGGCCAAGCAGAAGCTGAAGGGCTATTACGGCAACATCGGCGAAAAGCAGTTCCGCAAGTATTATGACGAGGCCGTCCGTCGCAAGGGCGATACCTCCGAAAACCTGATCGACCTGCTGGAACGCCGGCTGGACGCGGTTGTCTACCGCCTGAAGTTCGCGATCACCCCGTTCGCGGCGCGTCAGTTCATCAGCCACGGCCACATCACGGTCAACGGCCGCAAGGTCAACATCCCGTCCTACCTGGTGCGTGATGGCGACGTGATCGAAGTGCGTGAAAAGTCCAAGCAGCTGGCCATCGTGCTGGATGCGGCGCAGAGCGGCGAACGCGACGTGCCGGAATACATGGAAGTGGACCACCGCCAGATGAAGGGTTCGTTCCTGCGCAGCCCCAAGCTGTCGGACGTTCCGTATCCGGTCCAGATGGAACCGAACCTGGTCATCGAATTCTACTCTCGCTGATCAAGTCCCGGAACCGGGTAGGCGTGACGCCGGGCGTGGGGTTTTGTCCCCGCGTCCGGCGTCCGCGTTTCTGGCCCCTGCCCGGTTCCGCCTTCCGTCCATCGGGCCAGCCGCAGGAATGGACAAGACCGTGACCGCCACCGCCGCCGATAACCCGCTCGCCGCCGAAATTACCCGGCGGCGCACATTCGCCATCATCTCCCACCCTGATGCGGGCAAAACCACGCTGACCGAACGCATCCTGCGCGCCGGTGGCGCGATCCAGATGGCGGGCAACGTGCGGGCCAAGGGCGAACGGCGGCGCACGCGTTCGGACTGGATGGGGATCGAGCGCGATCGCGGCATTTCCGTCGTGACATCGGTCATGACGTTTGAATATGGCGGCTGCATCTTCAACCTGCTCGATACCCCGGGCCATGAAGACTTCTCGGAAGATACCTACCGCACGCTGACGGCGGTCGATGCCGCCGTGATGGTGATCGACGCCGCCAAGGGCATCGAGGCCCGGACGCGCAAGCTGTTCGAGATCTGCCGCCTGCGCGATATTCCCATCGTCACCTTCATCAACAAGATGGACCGCGAATCGCAGGATCCGTTTGCCCTGCTGGATGAAATCTCATCCTCGCTGGCACTCGATACCTCGCCCGCCACATGGCCGGTGGGCCGTGCCGCCAAATTCGTGGGCACCTACGATATCCGCCACCGCGAACTGCACGTCACCGAACCGCTGGACCAGACCGACCCGCGCATGGTGCAACTGGGCGAGGAACTGGAACTGGTTGAGGCGGCACTGCCGGAATTCGATCTGGAAAGCTTCAATGCCGGGCACCTGACGCCGGTGTTCTTCGGCAGTGCGATGAAGGAAATCGGTGTCACCGACCTGCTGGATGCGCTGGCCGCCTTTGGCCCGCCGCCACGCGACCAGGCGACGGAAACACGCAACGTGCGCGCCGATGAACCCGCCCTGACCGCGCTGGTGTTCAAGATCCAGGCCAACATGGACCCCAACCATCGCGACCGCATGGCGTTCGCGCGCATCTGTTCGGGCAAGCTGCAGCGCGGCATGCGGCTCAAGCACGTGCGGATCGGCAAGCAGTTCGCGCTGCATACGCCGCAGTTCTTCTTCGCGCGTGACCGGCAACTGGCGGAGGAAGCCTTCGCGGGCGATGTGGTGGGCATTCCCAACCACGGCACGCTGCGTATTGGTGACACGCTGACCGAAGGCGAGGATCTGCGCTTTACCGGCGTGCCCTATTTCGCGCCTGAAATCCTGCGCCGCGTGCGGCTGGATGATGCGATGAAGGCCAAGAAGCTGCGGCAGGCCCTGACCGAACTGGCGGAAGAAGGCGTGGTCCAGCTGTTCCGCCCGCAGGATGGCGCCCCGCCGATCGTGGGCGTGGTCGGCACGCTGCAGCTTGACGTGCTTCAGTCGCGGCTGAAGGGGGAATACGGGGTTGCGATCGGCTTCGAATCGACACCGTACAACCTTGCACGCTGGGTCACCGGCCCGCGTGAAAAGCTGGAAGCCTTCTGCATGGCCAACCGCACGGCCATGGCGGATGACATTGACGGTGACCCGGTCTTCCTTGCGTCATCGGCGTTCATGATGAAGCGCACGGCGGAAGGCAACCCGGACCTTACGTTCCATGACATCAAGCAGATCGGGCAGGAAATCGCCTGACCGGACGGGCCAGCGTGACTGGCCCGCATTACAGGCACAGATGAGGTCTTGCGTAATCCCGCCCGTCTGTCGCATCTAGGCGCATCATGTCCGACACACAGCCCCGCCTGCACCTGCACGACAGCAGGACGCGCAGCACCGTTCCCTTCGTCCCGCTGGCACCCGACAACGTGCGGGTCTATTACTGCGGTCCCACGGTCTATGATCTGGCGCATATCGGCAACCTGCGCGCCATGCTGACGGCGGACGTGCTGGTGCGCCTGCTGCGGCACCTGTACAAGCGCGTGACCTATGTGCGCAACATCACGGACGTGGATGACAAGATCAACGCCCGCGCCCATGCCAATGGCGAATCCATTGCCGACCTGACCGCGCGCACCATCCACGATTTCCATGAGGATCTGGCCGCCGTTTCCATCCTGCCACCGGATGTGGAGCCGCGCGCGACCCACCATATTGGCGAGATGCAGGACATGATCCGCCGCCTGATCGAAAGCGGCCACGCCTATGAGGCCGAAGGGCACGTCCTGTTCGCGGTGAACACCTATCCATCCTATGGCGCGCTGTCGGGCCGCACGCCCGATGACCTGATTGCCGGCGCGCGGGTGGAAGTCGCGCCCTACAAGCGCGATCCGGGTGATTTCGTGCTGTGGAAACCGTCCGACGACCAGACGCCGGGCTGGGACAGCCCGTGGGGCCGGGGCCGCCCGGGCTGGCATATCGAATGTTCGGCCATGTCGCAGCGTTACCTGGGCGAAAGTTTCGACATTCATGGCGGCGGGTCGGACCTGCTGTTCCCCCACCATGAAAACGAACGCGCGCAGAGCATGTGCTGCCACCCGCATGGCCGCTTCGCCAATCACTGGGTGCATAACGCCATGCTGCTGGTGAACGGGGAGAAGATGTCGAAATCCCTCGGCAACTTCCTGACCGTGCGCGACGTGCTGCGCGATACGCCTGCCGAGGCCCTGCGCCTGCTGCTGTTGCGCGCGCAGTACCGTTCCGTGCTGAACTTTACCCGCGAAGGGCTGAATGAAGCCCGCCAGATGCTCGACCGCTTCTACCGTGCGCTGGAAAACCTTGATCCCATGCAGGACGCCGTGCCCGCGCCGGACAGCGTGGTGCAGGTATTGTGCGACGACCTGAACACCCCGCGCGCGCTGGCGGAAATGCACGCACTGGCCGATGCCGCCATGGCGGGTGACAGCGGGGCTGCGGCACAGCTGAAGGCCGCGGGCAACCTGATTGGCCTGTTGCAGGATACGCCGGAAGCATGGTTCCGTGGTGATGCGAAAGTAGACCCCGCCCATATCGAACGCCTGATCGCGGAACGGCTGGCCGCGCGCAAGGCGCGTGATTTTGCCCGGGCGGATGAAATCCGCAACGATCTTGCTGCACAGGGCATCGTGCTGGAAGACGGCCCGCAGGGCACGACATGGAGGCAGGCATGACCGGCCGCGACGGCGGGGCGGATATCGGCCCCATCGGCAACAGCCCGGTCGTGATCCTCGTCCGGCCCCAGATGGCCGAGAACATCGGCACCACGGCCCGCGCCATGGCCAATGGCGGGCTATTCCACATGCGTCTGGTTGCGCCGCGTGATGGCTGGCCGCTCGAACGCGCGTGGCGCAGCGCATCCGGCGCCGACCGTATCCTGGAATCCGCGCAGGTGTTTGATACGGTGGATGACGCGGTAGCCGACCTGCACCACGTATTCGCCACCTGCCCCCGCCCGCGCCATATCGTCAAGCCGGTGCTGACCGCGCGCGGTGGCGCTGCCGAACTGCGGGAAATGACGGATCGCGGGCTGAAGGTGGGACTGATGTTCGGCCCCGAACGCGCAGGGCTGGATAACGAGGACATGGCCCGCGCCGATGCGCTGATCCGTTACCCGCTCAATCCCGCGTTCATGTCACTCAACCTGGCGCAGGCGGTGATGATCATGGCGTATGAATGGTGGATGGCAGCCGACGACACGCCGCCGCGCACGCTCATGACCAACGAGACGCATGTGGCGACCCGTGGCGAACTGGACAATTTCATGCGCCACCTGATCGCGGATCTGGATGAATGCGGTTTCCTGCGCAATGAACAGAAGCGCGCGGGCATGGTGCGCAACCTGCGCCACTTCTTCCTGCGCGGCGAGGTGACTGAGCAGGAACTGCGCACGCTGCATGGCGTGGTGACGGAACTGTCGCGCGGGCGCAAGATACGGCAGGGCGACAAGTCATAAACACCTGTTAAAAAAAAGTTTTTGGTGAAGCTTTTTCCAAAAAGCTTCAGGAAACACCGCCTTCTTGAAAAAAGGCGGCACCCAGAAACTTTTATTATGTCAAATCTTTCTCCATTAAAAAAAGCCCGGTACGAAACCGGGCCTTTTTCATATCAGCGTGCCGCGATCTGCAGCCGGTCGGCCACGCGCGCCCGGCCCATAAGCGGTAGCAGGTCGCGCATTTCCGGTCCGCTGTCCTCCCCCGTCAGCGCAAGGCGTAGCGGGTGGAACAGGGCGCGGCCCGTGCGGCCCGTGGCGTCCTTCACGACCGTGGTCCATGTTTTCCACGTGGTTTCGTCCCACGGTTCCGCAGGCAGCGACTCCAACGCCTGCAGCAGGTAGGGACGATCCGCCTCCTCGATCACCGGGGGGATGATCTCACCGGCCACGACGTCCCACCAGTGACGCAGTTCACCCATCATATCCACATTGCCCCGCACCGCCAGCCAGAAGGCTTCAGTCGCGCCTTCGGGCAGGCGGGCGCGGATTTCCTCGAACGGCATGGCATGCATGATGCGACGGTTCAGGCCCAGGAGCTGCCGCATGTCAAACCGCGCGGCAGAGCGCGAGACACGGCCAAGGTCATAGCTTTTTGCCAGTTCATCAAACGACAGCGGCGCCGGATCGTCCGCGCTGCCCAAGCGCGCAAGGTAGGACACGATGGCCGATGGCTCGACCCCGTCCTGCCGCAGCGCGCGAATCGACAGCCCGTCAAAACGCTTGGACAGCTTGCCGCCGCCTTCATCCAGCAACAGCGGCAGGTGCGCGAAGGTGAACTGGTTGCGCTTTGCCCCCAGTGCCTCGGCAATGTCGATCTGCACGCCGGTATTGGTCACATGGTCCTCACCGCGGATGATGTGGGTGATGCCCAGTTCCATGTCATCCACGACGGATGCCAGCGTGTACAGCACTGTCCCGTCCGCGCGCACCAGCACGGGGTCGGAAATGGCGGGCAGCTTCACCCGGCACGCCCCCATGACCAGATCATTCCATTCTACCGTGCGGTGATCGGACAGCCGGAAGCGCCAGTACGGCACCTTGCCATTGGCTTCGGCCTGCGCGCGCTGCTGCGGGGTCATGCGCAGCATGGCGCGGTCATAGACCGGCGGCTTGCGCATGCGGATACGGGCCTCGCGCTTGGAGGCCAGTTCCTGTTCACTTTCAAAACACGGATAAAGCCGCCCGCTGGCCTTCAGCTGCTCAATGGCCAGCGCGTAACGGTCCAGCCGGTCCGACTGCCGCACGAATTCGTCCCAGCCAATGCCAAGCCAGCGCAGGTCGTCCTGCAGGGCCTGCACATAGTCCTCCTTCGAACGACCACGATCGGTATCGTCAATGCGCAGCAGGAAGCGGGCATTGTGGCGGCGGGCAAACAGGGCATTGGCAATGGCCTGACGCGCATTGCCGACATGGATCAGCCCGGTCGGGCTGGGCGCAAAACGGAGTTTCATGCCCCCTATATGCGGCGATTACGCCCCGAATGCCAGAGAACACATGCGCAATCCGACGCGGAAACGCCACCCCTTCGGGACCGGGCCGAACGCAGGACGCACCCGGAAAGGCTGCTTTTGCGATGCCAGACGCCTTGGGGAAGTTTTTTCAGGCGGACTATAAGGAACGCCGCCTTTTTGAAAAAAGGCGGCACCCAAAAACTTTTATACTTTTACAGATTCAAGGGCGTTCTTACGCCTCATCATCCTCGTCACCGCCACGACGGGGGTCAAAGGCGCGCCAGTCGCGCTCCATCGGGCTGGCGGCATTGGCTGCGAAATCATCCAGTTCATTGGCCGAACGCCAGCCCTGATCACCCGCTTCCAGCACTTCCGCATCCTCCCCAAAGGAAAACCATGCCTTGAGGATGTCGGCTGCCGACAGGCCGGGCATGCGGCAGCGTTCGATGCTGTCGCGCACATAGGCACGCGCAAAGGCATTGGCCTGGATCAGATCGGGGAAGCCGCCGACTTCCTCGACAATATTGTCCTCGGCACCGCCTGACAGATCCAGAATCCGCACGCGCCATCCCCCTTCGGGGGCAAAAATGGTTTCTGACAAGATGAAGCCTTTCGTTATGCGTTCGTGCGCGCGACGCGGGCCTGCGGCCTAGCGGTTGCGCATGTGGCGCAGCAGAAACTCACGCCCCGCCTTGACCCGTGGCACATCGTCATAGGCCACGATGTCGGCCGTGGCATAGGTTTCCGACCAGCGGTCGGGAATGAAGGAGCCGGTGCCAATCACATCGACCGGGGCATGGGCGTCCGCCATGCTGAGGCATTTTTCCACGCTGAAGCCCGATGACGCGATGATGCGCACATGCGCGAACCCGGCCTCGTCCAGTGCTTCGCGCATGCGCCAGATGGCGGCGGCGGAAACCCCCGTGCCCACAAGGTAGCGCAGTTCCTTGTCCGACCGGTACCGCCGGATGCTGCCCGGCGTGTGGCGTTCCAGCACGTCATAGGACGATTGCGGGTCCAGCCCCTCCAGAAAGCGGCCGCCATGCGTATCCAGACGCACGGCCAGACGCCCGGTTGCGGCCAGGTCGGGAAAATGGCGACAGACTTCCAGCGCGTCCGTCACCTCCCGCCCGAAATAATCCACCAGCACCACAAGATCCATTTCAGGATAGACCTCATGGAACATCTCGGCGGCCCGCAGGGTGGACCCGGCATAGCCCACCAGCGCGTGCGGCATGGTGCCCAGGCCCTTCGTGGTGCCGAAATAATGCGCCGTCGCATCATTGGCGCCACCGACAAAGCCCAGCGCCCCTTCCTTCTGGGCGGCATGACTGCCGACAGAGGCGGCATAGGCCATCTGTTCCTGCATGCCAAAGCCCGCGCAGTGCCGCGCCTCCATCGCCATGAAGCGCACATGCGGCAGCGCCATGGCCATCTGGTAGGCATTGTGGGCGGCGACACAGGCCGGGCCAAGACGCTGGAGCACCAGCGTCTCCAGCACCGCAAGCTGTGCGAACGATCCGGTCACGTAGGCCAGCGGTTCGCCCGCGCCCACCCATGTCCCCTCGGGGAACATGAGGTCACATTCGATAGCGATCCCGCGTTCGGCCGCAACGGCATGCAGCCAGTCCACCATAAGCCGTGGCGCGGACACGACGGGGCGGCGCAGAAAGACGGCATAGGTCACCTTCCTGTCCCCAAAGTGTTCGACAATGGCACGCGTGCGGTTGAAATACGCATCCGTGCGGGCGGCGATCACGTCCGGTTCCACCGCACCCGCACCCCGGCCTGCCTTCTCACCATGGGTCATAGCCCCTCCAATCCCCCCGATACGGGCGGAACTAGCGTGCCCCGCCGTGCGTGCGATGCATCCGCGTCTTCAGTTCTTCAGACAGGCGGAACGCCATCTCCAGCGACTGTTCCGCGTTCAGGCGCGGATCGCAGAAGGTTTCATAGCGTTCACCCAGATCCTCTTCCGTCAAGCGGTGTGCACCGCCGATGCACTCGGTCACGTTCTGGCCGGTCATTTCGAAATGCACGCCGCCGGGATGGGCGCCGGCTGCCTCGAACACGTCAAAAAAGCCGTGAATCTCCGACAGGATGGCGTCAAACGAGCGCGTCTTGACACCCGTCGAGGTCGAACTCGTGTTGCCATGCATGGGGTCACACAACCATGTGACCGTCCGCCCCGTGGCCATCACTTTCTCGAGCAGCGGCGGCAGGTGGTCACGCACCTTGCCCGCTCCCATGCGCGAGATGAGCGAAATGCGCCCCGCCTCATCATCCGGATTGAGGATGTCGAGCAGGTGCTCCAGATCCTCGATGGTGGTGGTGGGGCCGACCTTGATCCCGATGGGGTTGCGCACCCCGCGCAGGAATTCGACATGCGCGCCATCAGGCTGACGGGTACGGTCCCCGATCCACACGAAATGGGCCGAGCAGTCATACCATTCGCCCGATGTCGAATCGATGCGGGTCAGCGCCTGTTCATACGGCAGCAGCAGGGCCTCGTGCGAGGTATAGAACTCGGTCTCGTCGATCTGGGGCGTGGTGGCCGCCGTCAGGCCGCACGCGGCCATGAAGTCCAGCGTTTCGCCAATGCGTTCGGCCAGCAGCCCGTAACGCTGCGCCAGCGGCGAACGTTCGACAAAGCCCAGGTTCCACCGATGCACCTCATGCAGGTTGGCGTATCCCCCGCTGGCGAACGCGCGCAGCAGGTTCATGGTGCCAACGGACTGGAAATAGCCGGTTTCCATGCGCTTCGGATCAGGAATGCGCGCGGCTTCCGTGAAGTCCGAGCCATTGATGATGTCACCGCGATAGGACGGCAGCGTCACGCCATCCTTCGTTTCCGTGTCGGACGAACGCGGCTTGGCGTACTGCCCGGCCATGCGCCCGATCTTGATGACGGGCACCTTTGCACCAAACGTCAGCACCACGGCCATCTGCAGCAGCACGCGGAAGGTGTCGCGCACGATGTCGGCGGTGAATTCGCTGAAGCTTTCGGCGCACGCGCCGCCCTGCAGCACGAAGGCCTGCCCCGTGGCGGCCTTGGCCAGATGGGCGCGCAGGCGCCGGGCTTCACCCGCGAAAACCAGCGGCGGGTAGCGGCGCAGACGCGCCTCCACGCCCTCCAGGGCGGCTTCGTCGGGATATCGCGGCATCTGCCGCGCCGGAAACGACCGCCAGCTCTCCGGCGTCCAGGCCTGCCGGGAAGAACTGTTGTGGCTGTGCGTCGCACTCATGGGTCGGATCCTAATTCCTCTTGATACAAGACAGTCCCCACCGCCAGCGGCGGAAGGGCAGTCTTTATGTCGAAAAAAGCCCGGCATGGCAAAGCCTGTTCTGGCCCCGGCCCTTACACTCATGCCGCCAGCGGGGACTCGATGTTGCATTGACGCCACAAACCGACCCGATCCATACAGTACCAGGTCGCATTACAGTCATGCCTCACCCATATGTAAAAGTGACATGGTTGGCCTGCCAGACCACGGCTTCCCCTGGCGGGGCATGGTTGGCATGGTGCCCTCTCAGGTAAAAGGATTACGGATCATGGCCACCACACGTGGGAAATTCATAACCGCCCTGGCCGCGGGGCTGTGCCTGTTCAGTGTGACGGCCATGGCCGCACCCGACAACAGTGACGACAGCAACAGCCAGAGCGAAGACAAGATGACCGTTCATGGCCAGCGCAACCACCTGCCGCCCGGCTATGAGGAAGCGCCGTCCATGGAACTGAACCATGGCCCAGACCCCGACCATCTGGAACACGTGCATCGTGATTCGGTCACCGGCACAGACCTGTCACGCTTTGGCAGCGCGTACCAGAGCAGCGGCATCAATGGCGATGGCCAGCTTGGCGATTCGACCGGCAATGGCTGGGTCGCACCCCGCTAAAAAACGGCTTCAGGAATAATAAAAGTTTTTGAGTGCTGCCTTTTTTCAAAAAGGCAGTGTTCTCCGAAGCCTGTCGGAAAAAAGCTTCACCGGAAACTTCTTTTTGATTCCCGGGATATTTCAACCGTTGCCGGGACACTGCCCGGCAACGGTTTTTCATATGGACGGTATCAGACCGGGTGATGGGGCGTGACACGCGTGCGGGTACGCATGGTCACGAATTCCTCCGCCGAGGAAGGATGGATGCCGATGGTCCGGTCCCAGTCGCCCTTCTTCAGCCCCGCCGTCACCGCAATGGCCAGACCCTGCATGATTTCCGGCGCGTCATCACCCAGCATATGCGCGCCCACCACGACCTGACTGGCCTGATCCACCACCAGTTTCATGAACGTGCGCTGCTGGCGGCCGCTGAGCGTGTTGCGCATGGGACGGAAGCGGCTGACATACACATCCACGTCGCCCTTATGCGCGGCCTCGGCTTCCGTCAGGCCAACACTGGCAAGGGCGGGGGTGAAGAACACCGCCTTGGGCGTCGTGGCATAGGACCACTGACGCGCGGGTGCGCTGCCAAACAGGCGGTCGGCCAGGTTATGCCCCTCCGCAATGGCTACGGGGGTCAGGTTCAGCCGGTTGGTCACGTCGCCTATGGCATAGATGCCGGGCACGGTTGTCTGGCTGCCTTCATCGACAATGATGCGCCCGTTTTCCTCCATCGCCACACCAAGCTGCGTCAGGCCAAGGCCGGTGACCTTGGGATGACGGCCGGTGGCAAAGAAAACGCAGTCGGTTTCGATCCGGCCACCGTTATCAAGGGTGACGGCAAGGCTGCCATCCTTGCGCTTTTCAATTTCAATGGGCGATGCGCTGACATGCTGGCGGATGCCGCGCAGGTCGATGGCGTCATGCAGGGCGTGGCGCAGGTCACCATCAAAACCACGCAGCGGCTGCTGCTGGCGGTAAACCAGGTCAACTTCCGAGCCGAATCCACGGAATATCCCCGCAAATTCCACGCCAATATAGCCACCACCCACCATGCACACCCGATGCGGGCGCTGCTTGAGGTGAAAGGCCTGATCGGACGATATGGCGTATTCCGCACCAGGAATTTTCGGGGCCGTCGGGGTGGACCCCACCGCAATGACGATCCGGGCGGCGGTTACCCGGCGGGGGGCTTCATGGGGAGCAAGCGGGGACGGGTCGATGCGCAGGGTGTGCGCGTCCTCGATGGTGGCATGGCCGGTGAACAGGGCGACGCCCGCCTTTTCCAGCATCGAGACATACAGGCCGTTCAGGCGCGTGATCTCCCGGTCCTTGGCTTCGATCAGCGCGGCCCAGTCGTGCTGCCCGCGCTTCGTGTTCCAGCCGAAACCATGGCTGTCATCCACCCAGTCGCCATATTCACTGGCCTGGACCATCAGTTTCTTGGGCACGCAGCCAAGGTTGACGCAGGTACCGCCCCAGTGGCGGCTTTCCGCCACGGCCACGCGCGCCCCATGGCTGGAGGCCACGCGCGCGCACCGCACGCCCCCCGAACCCGCGCCGATTACAAACAGATCGAAGTCATAACTCATGCCGGTTGTGCATCCTGCTTCCGGCCGGAAGGACGGCCTGCAGCATGCGTCATTCCGGCGATCTCCCGCCCGGACGCGGGGCGGGAGCAACAAAAAAAAGCCCCGGCCATGGTTCCTGTGGCCGGGGCTGGTGCGCGATCAGCGTTCAGCGAACGCCTTTTCCACCACGTAGGCGCCGGGGTTGGAGTTGTTCCCCTCGTCAAAGCCACGGTCCTGCAGCAGCTTTTCCGTATCGGCCAGCATTTCCGGCGAACCGCAGATCATGACGCGGTCATGCTCGGGGTCCAGTTCGGGAATGTTCAGATCGGTAAAGATCTTGCCCGTCTCGATCAGCTTGGTGATGCGGTCGGTCACGGCAAAGGCTTCACGCGTCACGGCCGGGTAGTACAGCAGCTTGCCCTTCACGTCCTCGCCGAGGAACTCATGTTCGGGCAGTTCGTGGCGGATGTGGTTGGCATAGGCCAGTTCACCCGAAATCCGCACCGTGTGGCTCAGGATCACGTGGTCATAGCGTTCGTAGCATTCCGGGTCCTTGATCAGGCTCATGAAGGGCGCAAGCCCCGTGCCCGTGGACAGGAAATACAGGTTGCGGCCCGGCCGCAGGTTGTCCAGCAGCAGGGTGCCGACGGGCTTGCGGCCGATCAGTACCTTGTCGCCCACCTTGACATGGCGCAGGCGCGAGGTCAGCGGGCCGTCGGGCACCGCGATCGACAGGAATTCGAGGTGATCCTCGTAATTCGCGCTGGCGATGCTGTAGGCGCGCAGCAGGGGCTTGCCCTCGACCTCGATGCCGATCATCGTGAACTGGCCGTTCTCGAAGCGCAGCGCGGGGTCACGCGTGGTGGTGAAGCTGAACAGCCGATCGGTCCAGTGATGGACCGACAGGACGGTCTCCGCATTCAGGTGGCTGTATTCCTTGGTCGGTTCAGCCAGGTGGAACACGCCTTCCTGCCCCTCGACCGGGGCAAGACCGGTGAGCATGGTCTCAGCGGTTGGCACAATCAATGTATCTGACATCTGGTTATCATTCTCCCGGCTGGATATGACGCAGACACAGGATTCCCTGAAACATGCGCCCGGCCACAGCTACATAACTAAGGCGGGCATGTTTAGGCCATCCACAGCGTGGAATTCCAGCACAAAACTAACATATCACGCGCCACGGGAAGCAGATTCACCACATAATCCCCATTCCGGGGCGCGCATGTCACGTCACACGCGTACGATGCGGGGTTCTATTCAATGATTTCGGGCATGGATGCAAGTACTGAGTCCATTGTCGTCAGCGCGTGGATGACGCACATAGTCAGGTATGACTTCTGAATTCCCCGACCGGGCCGCCCCTGCCCTGCTGGCGCTGGATGCGGCGATCGCCGCCACCGGACTGCATGTTGAAACCCGCGAACGCCCGAAGCTGGAACGCGTGATCGCCCGCAGCCTGCAGCCCGGTGCGACGCGGATAGATGACGCCACGTTCCGCGCCGCCCTGTGCACCGTCCGGCGCAAGCCGTGGGGATCGCGCCTTATGGACCTCACCCGCCGCGCGGGGCAGGTCTGGGTAACGCGCGCGGATACGGAAGCCGCCGCCGTCAGCGTGGACGACCCCGAACCCGATGATGCGCGCCTGCTGTCGGCCCTTGCCCCCGTGCTGCGCCAGAAACTGCGCGCGCAGGGCGATACGCCGCGCGTGGCGGTGGAAAACATCCGCGCGGACCTGTTTGACGGCACCGGGCGCACGCTGGCGCCTGCGGAACTGCGCACCCTTGCCGTGGCGGTGGCCGACGCCTTCGCCCTGCCGGATGCGGACGCCTTCGCTGCCGAACTGGAACGCGAGGACGCAAGCCGCAAGGACCGCGACACCCAGATCGAGGATACGGCACGTGCGCGCAGGCGCGAGGAAGTGCTGCGCCTGCGCGAATGGGAAAAAAGCCTTGTCCCCTTCAGCGACGTGCCCGGCCTGCTGCGCTGTTCGCACCGCGAGGCCCTGCGCTGGATCGCGGAAAACCGCCTGCCCGTCGCCCGGCGCGTGCCACAGGCGGATGGGCAGGAACGATGGGAGTTCGACCCGACCGAACTCATGGCCCTGCGCCAGCAGTTGCCCCAGTGGCGCAGGGAAGGACAGGAAACCCCGCCCCGCACGCCGCTGGCCCCCGACCTTGGCAACCGCCGCGTGGGCAACGCCGTCATTGCGCAGGTCGCGGCCCTTGACCGCTACGCTGCCCATTTCCGCACCGCGCGCGCGCTCAACCGCCGCATCACGCTGGTGACGGGGCCGACCAACAGCGGCAAGTCCCATACCGCGCTCGATGCGCTGGCCCGCGCCGAAAGCGGGCTGGCGCTGGCCCCGCTGCGACTGCTGGCGCATGAGTTCCGCGAGTCGCTGACCGCGCGTGGCGTGCCGACATCGTTGGCCACGGGCGAGGAACGCATCGACGTGCCCGGCAGCCGCCATCTGGCCGCGACCGTGGAAATGTGCCCGCTGAACAATCCGGTCGATGTCGCGATCATCGACGAAGCCCAGATGCTGACCGACCCCGACCGGGGGGCGGCGTGGACGGCGGCCATCATGGGGGCACCCGCGCGGCACCTGTTCATCCTTGGCGCGCCGGACTGCATCCCCATGGTCAGGCGCATTGCCGAACTGTGCGGTGACCCGGTGGATGAAATCCGGCTGGAGCGCAAAAGCCCGCTGGTCGCCGCCGAACGCTCGGTCAGCCTGCATGAACTGCAGAAACATGATGCGCTGATCGCCTTTTCCCGGCGCGAGGTGCTGGACCTGCGTGCGCTGCTGCTGGCGCAGGGCAAGCGTGTCGCGGTGGTGTATGGCGCGCTCAGCCCCGAAGTGCGCCGGGCGGAAGCCCAGCGTTTCAATGATGGCGACGCCGATATCCTGATCGCGACCGACGCCATCGGCATGGGGCTGAACCTGACCATCCGCCGCGTCGTCTTTGCCGCGCTGCGCAAATATGACGGCAACCAGACGCGCGACCTCAACCCGCAGGAAGTCAAGCAGATCGGCGGTCGCGCCGGGCGCTACGGCAAGCATGAACAGGGTGTGGTGGCCGTGCTGGAAGGGGTGGGCAGCCCGTCCTTCATCCATGCCATGCTGGCGGCCCCCCCGCAGCCGATCGAGGACATGCGCCCGCAGGTGCAGCCCGATGCCGACATTGTTCAGGCAGTGGCCGCCGAAATCGGGTCGGACAGCCTGTTTGGCGTGCTGGTACGCATCCGCCGCGCGGTGCTGCGGCGTGATGACCCGAATTACCGGCTGGCCAACATGGAACAGGCCTTCGCCATCGCAACCGCGCTGGAAGGCGTTGCGGACCTGACACTGGCGCAGCGCTGGGTTTACGCCATGTGCCCGGTGGATGACCGCGACAACGGCATCCAGCGCCTTGTCCACTGGGCGGCGGACCATGCGGCGGGCAATGCCGTGCCGCCACCGGGCACCGGCCGCCTGCCACCGCCCGAACGGGCCGAGCGCACGGAACTGGAACGCGCGGAAAAGCGCCACAAGCGGCTGGTGGCCTGGCGGTGGCTGGCGCTGCGCTTCCCCGAAGCCTACGTCAACCGCGAGGAAGCCGAGGCCACGACCGCGCGCCTGAATGACTGGATCGAGGATGTGCTGCGCCAGCAGAGCATCCGCGCCCGCGCGCCGCGCATATCCCCCTTCAGCCCCGATAACCGCGCCAGTCCGCCGGGACGCGGCAAACGGGGCGCCCTGTCAAAGGACAAACGCCCGCACCGCAAGCGGCGTTAAGGGAAAGACGGGAAGACGGAAGCTTCGCCAAAAACGTCTTTACTGATTTCAAGTTTTCAGGCGGCGCGGATGACCTCGATGCCGCCCATGTAGGGACGCAGCACATCGGGGACGGTAATGCTGCCATCTGCGTCCTGGTAGTTTTCCATGACCGCGATCAGCGTGCGGCCCACGGCCAGGCCGGAACCGTTCAGGGTATGGACGAAGGCGGGCTTGCCCTCCGCCGTGCGGTAGCGGGCATTCATGCGGCGGGCCTGGAAGTCACGCGTGGTGGAACACGACGAGATTTCGCGCCATGCCTTCTGCCCCGGCAGCCAGGCTTCAAGATCAAAGGTCTTTGCCGCGCCAAAGCCGGTATCCCCCGCGCATAGCAGCATGCGGCGATAGGGAATGCCCAGCTTTTCCAACACCATTTCCGCGCAGCGGGTCATGCGTTCATGCTCGGCGTCACTTTCCTCCGGCGTGGTGATGGACACCATCTCCACCTTCTGGAACTGGTGCTGGCGCAGCATGCCGCGCGTGTCGCGGCCCGCGGCCCCGGCCTCGCTACGGAAACACGATGACAGCGCGACAAGGCGGCGCGGCAGCATGGTGCCCGGCAGGATCTGGCCCGCGACACTGGCGGTCAGCGGCACTTCCGCCGTGGGGATCAGCCAGCGGCCGTCCTCGGTGCGGAAGGACTGATCGGCGAACTTGGGCAGCTTGTCGGTGCCGTACATCGCCTCGTTATTGACCAGAACGGGCACGGCGGTTTCCTCGTAGCCGTTTTCGCCAGTGTGCAGGTCCAGCATGAACTGCCCCAGTGCGCGTTCCAGCCGTGCAAGCTGGCCACGCAGCACCACGAAACGCGCGCCCGACAGGCGGGACGCGGTTTCGAAATCCATCATGCCCAGCGCTTCGCCCAGTTCGAAGTGTTCACGCGGGGCAAAGGCGAATTCACGTGGCGTGCCGTTCTGGTGCACCTCCACGTTCGCATTTTCATCCACGCCCTCGGGCACGCTGGCATCCAGGCGGTTGGGCAGGCGTTCCAGCGTGCCACGGATCTGTCCATCCAGGTCATCGGCACGGGTCTGCAGTTCTTCCATCCGGCCCTTGGCGCTGGCCACTTCGGCTTCCAGTGCCGAACTATCCGCACCGGATTTGCGCATTGCCCCGATTTCCCTGGAAATCTGCTTCCGGCGCGCCTGCAGTTCCTGCAATGCGGTTTCAGCGGCGCGGCGATCATGGTCCAGCAGCAGCAGCGCCTGCGCCACGGCAGGCTCGCCCCGCCGCTTCAGGTCAGCATCAAAACCGTCGGGATCGGCGCGAAGGGCACGCAGGTCGTGCATCAGGGGGTCTCCTCGGTGTCTTCAGGCGGGGTGCGCGGCTCGACAAGGCGGGCGCAGATAATGGAAATTTCGTACAGCCCGATCAGCGGCACGGCCAGACCGGTCTGGGTAATCACGTCGGGCGGCGTCAGGATGGCGGCGGCCACGAACGCGCCGACATAGGCATAGCGCCGGACCTTCGCCAGCCCCTTTGACGTGACCAGCCCCACCCGCGCCATGAGTGTCAGCACCACGGGCAGTTCAAACGCCATGCCGAACGCCAGGATCAGCTTCATGACCAGCGTCAGGTATTCCGATACCTTGGCCTGCAGTTCGATCTGCAATCCGTCCTGCCCGTCCGCCGTCTGGAACGACAGGAAGAACTTCCACGCGGCGGGGAATATGAAATAGTACGCCAGCGCCGCCCCGATGGCGAACATGACGGGCGTTGCGACCAGGAACGGCGCAAAGGCGCGTTTTTCGCTGCGGTACAGCCCGGGGGCTATGAAAATCCACGCCTGCACCGCCATCATGGGGAACGACAGGCAGGCCGCGCCGAAGAACGCGACCTTCATGTAGGTGAAGAAGGCTTCATACAGCGCGGTATAGATCAGGTGCGGCTGTTCCCCCTTCTGGCGCATGATGTCGCCCAGTGGCTTGGCCAGGAAGAAATAGATCTGTTCCGAATAATAGTAACAGACGGCAAAGCACACCATGAACGTCACGATGGACCACAGCAGCCTGCGCCGCAGTTCCACCAGATGTTCCAGCAGCGGCATGGGCTGGTCGTTGATCGAATCCTGATTCAGGGTTTCGTCTCCTGCATCCATCGCGTTCTTATTCCCGCCCATCGGCTGTAACGGAGACACGCTGCCCCCGGTGAATGACCCTGACCGGCGGCAGGAAGGCCGGGGGCGTCAGGTCTGGCAGTTCCGCCGCGATACGGCGCGCGATACGCGGCGGAAGGAAATCCGGCGCACTGGCCAGCAGGGCTTCATCAACTTCTTTCCGGGCGGCGGCGGACACGGGGGGCATATAATGGCGCGCAGGCACCTGCTGTTCAGGCAGCGCGTCACCTGCGACGGGTGTTGCCGGAAGGGCGGCAGGGGTATCCCCCATCAGCGTGGCGGGATCGAGCGAGCGGCGCAGCGCGCCATCCCCGTCAATCGCCTTCATCAGCTTGTCGCGCACGTTCATCCGCTTGAGCTGGCCAAGCTGGTCGCGCGCTTCCGTCAGGTCCGCCTCACGCACCATTTCGTCCACATGGGACTGGAATTCGGTGGCAAGACCGCGTGCCTTCTTGATCAGGCCGGTCACCGTGCGGATGGCGATGGGCATGTCCTTTGGCCCGATCAGCAGCAGGCCCACCACCCCGATCAGGGCAAATTCAGACCACGCGAAATCGAACATGACCACTTTCCTCCACCACCATGCACGCACGGCACACCCGCACGTCACCGCGCGGCTTCACGTTTCGCCCGTGCATATCCTGCACACCTATCACGACGCGGGCGGGTCAGGAACCTCGTCCGGCGCATCGGGGGGCATGGCGGTATCGGGCACGTCCACCAGCAGTTCCTCGCGCCGGGGCAGGTCGCCCAGATCCTTCAGGCCGAAATGCCGCAGGAAACCCGATGACGTGCCCCACAATATGGGCCGCCCCGGTACTTCCTTACGACCCAGCGGCATGATCAGTTCCGCCTCCAGCAGGGTGTCCAGCACCTGCTGGCTCAGGCTGACGCCACGGATTTCCTCGATCTCGGCACGGGTGCAGGGCTGGTGATAGGCAATGATCGCCAGCGTTTCCATGGTCGAACGCGCAAGCCTGCGTGGCCGTGGCATGACGCGGGTCAGGCGCGGGGCCAAGTCGGGCGCCGTGCGGAACTGCCAGCCCCCGGCCACCTCCACCAGCACGACCCCACGCCCTGCATACCGCGCCGCCAGCGCGGACAGGGTGGCGGTGACATAGGCGTCCCGGTCGGCCGTGTCATGCGGTATGCCGCCCTGCGCGCCCAGTATTTCGGCAATGGCGCGGGTGCTGAGCGGATCGGCGCGGGCAAAGATCAGGGCTTCCACCAGGCGTAGCGAAAATTCCCGCACGTCGATCATGGCGGCAATCTCATCTTCCGGCGGCAGTCCCGGCTGTTGCGTCTCGTTCATCAGGCCATGTCCCCTTCCGGTTCTGTCCCGGCAGCATCTGGCTGCCCTGTGCGTTCGCGCAGCCAGATACGGCCAAACTGTTCCGCCTGCTGGAGTTCGATCATCCCGCTGCGCGCCATTTCAAGACTGGCCAGCAACGTGCCCGCCACGGCGGCGCGGCGGCCGGTCTGCACCATTGTTTCCGTCATGTCGGCCTGTGGCGGCAGGTCGGGCACGAAGCCCTCCAGCCCGCACCAGTCCGCCTTCAGGTCATGCGTGCCGAGCATGCGCCGCAGCCGCGCCAGCGCATCCTGCACCGTCCAGAACCGCAGCACGCGCGGCTGATAGACGGATCGGCGCGCGCGCCGGCGCATGGCCGCCATGTATCCACGCATAAGCTGCGGCACATCGACCGCAAGGCCCGAGCGATCGATTTCCACAAGGTTTTCCGCCTGCCCGCGCTCGAATACTTCCAGACCCAGTTGCGGACGCGCGGCCAGCCAGCGGCCAAGCTGGACCATCCGCTCCAGTTCCAGCAGCCGTTCATGCAGCAGGCTGGCCGCTTCCTCCGCATCGGTGGCTTCGTCGTCGTCTTCCGGCAGCAGCAGGCGGGACTTGAGCCACGCCAGCCACGCCGCCATCACCAGCCAGTCCGCCGCCTGTTCCAGCCGCACGTCGCGTGCCGCGCGCACCACGGCCAGGTACTGATCAACCAGTTGCAGGATGGAAATGCGCCACAGATCCACCTTCTGCGCCCGCGCCAGTTCCAGCAGCAGGTCCATCGGCCCGTCAAACCCGTCCAGATGCACGATCGGGGCGCTGGTGGACGCAGATGGAACGGACGGGGCGTTATCCCCGCTCACCGTTCCCTCCGCAGCACAGGGTCGCGGGCCATGGCGGGATCAGGAATGGACCAGCTCGCACGCCTGGCTTTTCGCCTTGGCCTTTTCACACAGGCTGACCGCCTGCGCCTTCGCCAGTCCCTTGACGCGCAGGCGATAGAAGGTCTTGCCGCCCCGTTCCGCCTTCACCACGGTGGGCTGGTATGGCCCGAACACGTCGGGATAACGCGTACTGAGGCGGGTCCAGCTTTTCAACGCCGCTTCCTGCGAATCCAGCGCGGCAAGCTGCACGCCATACGCCCCTGTACCCGTGCCGGATGCACGTGGCACGGGTGGTGGCAGCGGGGCGGCCTGCGGTTCGGGTGCTTCCGCCCGCGCCGGGGCGGGGGGCGGCGGCGGCGCGCTGGCGGGCGTATCCGCGGCCGGTGGCGGGGCGGGGGCGGCAGCTGGCGGCGTCTGCGCCGGGGCCGGGGCCGGTTCGCCTTCACCGGCCACCTGTCCGTACTGGCGGGCCATGGCGTCGGGCTGTGGCTGTTCGGGCGGCGGGGACAGGCGCATCACGCCGCCATCGGCGGGCATGCCGTCGCCCGCGCCAAGTATCTGCATCCCGCCCGGATCGGCGGGCTTGACGCGCACCGGGCCGGGCGGCGGCCCCAGAACGGGAATCCCGGCCTGATGATGACCGAACAGCGACCATCCCCCAATGGCCACCACCAGCACGCCACCAAGGCCCGCCGCGCCATAGACCAGCTTGCGCGTCAGCGGATCGTCACCCAGCAGGTTGCTGCCCGCCACGCGCGCCAGCAGGGCCCTGAAGTCAAAGCCGCCCCGGCGCCCCTGCGAGGAGGCGGCCGGACCGATGTCATCCGCCGGTTCCATGGGTTTGCGCATGCCCAGATCGGGATTGGAATCGGTCCCCATGCGCTCCCGCCCCGGGCCGGAGGGCGCGGAATAGGGATCGGGCGCGGGCGGGTTGTCGCCCCTGCTGTCAGGGGGGACATTGGGGGGGGATGTGTTGTCAGGGCTCATCGCATCTCCTCGACCGGCTGTACGCCGAGCACTTTCATACCCGATCGCAGCACGGTTGCCGTTGCCTCGACAAGGGCAAGCTTCATGCGGGTGGCGGCAATATCATCTTCCTGCAGGAAGCGCAGGGTCGCATCATCGCGCCCCCGGTTCCACAGCGCATGGAAATCCGACGCCAGTTCATTCAGGTAAAAGGCAATGCGGTGCGGTTCATGCGCGGCCGCCGCCGATTCGACCATGCGCGGCCACTGCGCCATGCGCTGCAGCAGCGCCAGTTCCGCATCCGCCGTCAGACCCGACAGATCCACGCCCGCCAGTTCCGCGGGCGTGATGCCACCCGTGATCCTGCCATCATTGACCATGCCTGCCGCCGACCGCAGCACGGAACAGCAGCGCGCATGGGCGTACTGCACGTAGAAGACCGGGTTGTCGCGGCTCTGCGCCACGACCTGATCCAGATCGAATTCCATCTGCGCATCGGCCTTGCGGGTCAGCATGGTGAAGCGCACGGCGTCGCGCCCGACCTCGTCAATCAGGTCGCGCAGGGTGACGAAGGTTCCCGCGCGCTTGGACATGCGCACCGGCTGCCCGTCGCGCACGATGCGCACGATCTGGCACAGCAGCACATCCAGCACCGGCCGGCCGTCCGTCGCCAGCGCCGCAACCGCCGCCTTCATGCGGGTGACATAGCCGCCATGGTCAGCACCCCATACGTCCACCAGCACATCCGCGCCCCGGCGGATCTTGTCGGCGTGATAGCCGATGTCGTTGGCAAAATAGGTGTTCGATCCATCGGACTTGCGCAGCGGACGGTCCACGTCATCCCCGAATTCGGTGGAGCGGAACAGCGTCTGCGGCCGGGCTTCCCAGTCATCGGGCAGCTTGCCCTTGGGCGGCTCCAGCACGCCTTCGTAGATCAGGCCCTTCTTTTCCAGCTGCGCGATGGCGCGGTCGGTTTCGCCATCGGCCAGTATCCCGGCCTCGCTGGTGAAGACATCATGATGCACGCCAAGGGCCGCAAGATCCTCGCGGATCATGGCCATCATGGTATCGACCGCCTCACGCTTCACCGTATCCAGCCACAGGGCAGGATCGGCGGGTTTCAGGCCGGGAGCGGCGAGGCTGTCGGCAAACCTGCGGGCCAGCGCCTCGCCTACCGGGACCAGATAGTCGCCACCATACTGGATCGCGCCACCGGGCACGACGGCGGCGAATTCTTCCTCGGTCACGGTGGTGCCCAGCGCCTGCAGGTAGCGCCAGTAAGTCGCCCAGGCCAGGGCAATGACCTGCGCGCCGGCGTCGTTGATGTAATATTCCTTGGTGACCTCGTAACCCGCCTTGATCAGCAGGTTGGCCAGCACGTCACCCACAACCGCCCCACGGCAATGGCCCACATGCATCGGGCCGGTGGGGTTGGCGGATACGTATTCCACGTTCACCTTCACCCCGTTCCCGGCGGTGCTGGTGCCGTAATCCTCCCCCGTCTCCAGCACGCTGCGCGCCACGCCCTGCCACACGGCGGGGGCCAGGCGCATGTTAACGAAACCGGGGCCGGCCACCTCCGCATGCGCGATGCCGGGCACATCCGCCAGCGCCGTCACCAGTTCGCCCGCGATTTCCGCCGGGCGACGCCGCGCGGCCTTGGATACGACCAGGGCCGCATTGGTCGCAAGGTCGCCATGGGCCGGATCACGGGTGGGCGTGACCTCCACCCGGTCCAGCAGCGCAGGCGGCAGGTCGGGCACGATCCGGCCCAGTGCTGCGCGCACATGCGTAAGGTAACGGACGAACAGACTGTCTGACATGCGGCACGGTTTCCCAACAAAACGGTAAGTGGACCATCAGGCCCGGCAGGAAGGGCCCGCCGTGATACCAGAACGGCAGGCAATCGGATAAATGCGATGGGCGTGTTTCACCCCGGCGAGGACAGGTCCGTCAACCGTCGATATTCCTCCATCGCGCAGCGATCGGTCATGCCGGCAATATAATCCGCCACAACGCGGCATGCGCCCGCCCTGTCGCCCCCGTCATGCGCGGCCAGGGCTGGCTCCCGCGTGCCATCGGGCAGCAGTGCAAGGTTTTCCGACAGGATGGTGAAAATCGATTCGACCGTCAGCCGCGCCTTGCGCGTCATGCGGTTGACGCGCCAGTGACGGTACAGCCGCGCATACAGGAATTTGCGGATTTCCAGATTGGCGGCGGCAATATCCGGGCTGTACGCCACAACGGGGCGGGCGGCATGCCGGATGTCATCGGAACATTTCGGGGCAAGGCGTTCAAGGTTGCGCTGGGTCTGGCCGATCAGGTCCATGGCCAGCGTGTTGATGACGCGCCGGATGGTTTCATGACGCAGGCGGGGATCGTTATTGCTGGCCTGACACCCGCTGAGGCGCTGGGCCGTACGGGCATCGGCCAGGGCTTCACGCACGACGGGCAGGGCTTCCAATTCCTCGATATGCAGCAATCCCGCACGCAGGCCGTCATCAAGGTCGTGGGCGTGATAGGCGATATCATCCGACAGGGCCGCAACCTGTGCTTCGGCCGCGGCATAACTGCCCAGTTCCAGCCCGTGCCGGGCCGCGTAATCGGCCACATAGGGCGTGGGATGGTCCACCGGCCCGTTATGCTTGGCCAGCCCTTCGAGCATTTCCCATGTCAGGTTCAGGCCATCAAAGGCGAAATACCGCCGCTCCAGCAGCGTCACCAGCCGCAGGGACTGCGTATTGTGGTCAAAACCGCCCCACGGCTTCATGGCCGCCGACAGCGCTTCCTCCCCCGCATGGCCAAAGGGGGTGTGGCCAAGGTCATGGGCCAGGGCGAGGCCTTCGGTCAGGTCTTCCTCCAGCCCCAGCCTGCGCGCGATGGAACGCGCAACCTGGGCGACTTCCAGCGAATGGGTCAGGCGGGTGCGGAAAAAATCGCCTTCGTGGTTGAGGAACACCTGCGTCTTGTACTGCAGCGTGCGAAACCCTGCCGAATGCAGCACCCGGTCCCGGTCGCGCTGCCATGGGCTGCGGGTCGGGGCCTCGGCTTCGGGATAGAGCCTGCCACGGGCCGTGGCGGTCTGGACAGCATAGGATGCAGTACTCATATAAGATCAGGATCCAGCCATGGATGGAACGGCACATGATGATGCCGCCGCCCATCCATAACCCGCGCGCAGCCTGTGGCCAACATGGTCCCACAGCCCTGCGTGCCATTGATCATGGTGAAACCCGATGTCCATGCCCCCTGCCCCCGCCACTGACAGCTTCCGCGTATCGGACGCGGCGGCCCGCCGCCTGCGTGAAATACTGGATGAACAGCCAGCCTCCCCCGCGGGGGAGCCTGCGCTGCGGGTATCGGTCGAGGCGGGGGGGTGCAACGGCTTCCAGTACAAATTCGCGCTCGATGGTGAAAGCCAGCCCGATGATATCGTGATCCCCGCGGGCACCGTCCGTGTCGTGGTCGATCCGGCCAGCATGGACCTGCTGACAGGGGCGGAACTGCATTTTGATGACAGCCTGATGGGCGCGCACTTTACCGTGCGCAATCCCAATGCCGCGTCATCATGCGGGTGTGGCACGAGCTTTTCGGTCGAATGATGAAATTCGCCACCTGGAACGTCAATTCCATCCGCCAGCGCCAGGACCATGTGCTGGACTACCTGGCCCGCGAACAGCCGGACGTGCTGGCGCTGCAGGAAATCAAGTGCCAGACCGAGGTCTTTCCCGTCGATGTGTTCAGGGCGGCGGGCTATGACAGCATCGTGGTGGGCCAGAAAAGCTATAACGGCGTCGCCATCCTGACCCGCCACCCGCACGCAGTCACGCATACCGCCCTGCCCGGCTGGGAAACCGATCCGGTGCAGGCACGCTACGTCGAAATCCGTTGCCGTGGGCTGGTGTTTGGCAACCTGTACCTGCCCAACGGCAATTCCGGCGGCAGTGCGGGCTACGACTCCAAACTGGCGTTCATGGAGGCACTGGGCCTGCATGCACGCGGCATGCTGCTGGCCGGTCAGGATTTCGTCCTGCTGGGTGATTACAACGTCTGCCCCACGGATGAGGACTACGCCCCCGGCGCGTTGTCGCCCGATGACGCCCTGGTCCGCCCGCAAAGCCGCGCGGCCTTCCGCCGCCTGCTGTGGCTGGGGCTGACCGATGCGTTGCGCGCGCTGCACCCGGTGGGGCGGTTCTATACATTCTGGGATTATCAGGCGGCAGCATGGCAGCGTGACAGCGGGCTGCGTATTGACCATGCCCTGCTGTCCCCCCGCGTTGCCGAACGGCTGCTGACCGCCCTGCCCGCACGTGACGAACGGGGCAGGCCGCAGCCATCCGACCATGTGCCGCTGGCGGTTACGCTGGCGGATGCGCCGGGCTGATGCCACCATGCCCGCGCGCCCCGCCGGGCAGCGGGCAATGGTCGGGCACGGGCAGCAGCCGGAATTCACGCAACGTGCCCGACATGCGGAACTGCCCGAAATCCATATCCACCCGGTCGGCCACGCCATTGCTGAAATAACGCATGCCCGTCTCGAACACCGGGGTCATGTCGCGGGTGGTGGTATTGTAATAGGCAACATGCACCCGCTGCGCCGCAAGCGGGGCAAGGGCGGGAAACGTGGTCGCGACCGGCGGCACGTCATGCCCCAGAAACAGCACGTATGTGCCAAGCGCCCCGGTATCCACCGTGCCATCGAACAGGAATGGGGCAATCGGCCCCTGCCCGTCCTGCCCCGCCTGAATGACGGCTGCCGTATGGGCCACGGGAAACAGCGTGCCCATGGGCAGCGTCACGTCATGCGCCACGGGATCGGTGTAATGCACCTGTCCCCCGGTGGGGCGCATATGCGCCTCCCCCGCGATACGGGGGGCGGGATGGCCGTTTTCCGTCTGGTCGGCACGGAATACCAGGGATGAGCCGTCCTTTTCCTCCAGCACGGCATAATCCGAATCACTGACCGTTTCCGTCCCTTCGCGATCCACGGTGCGCAGGCGCAACTGCTGCTGCGTGGACCATGCCGAACACATATCGGACAGGACGAAGGTCAGCCTGCCCTCCGCCGTGACGACATCGCCACCGCTGACCGCCACCAGCGTCAGGTCATAGACCGCGCGGTGGGCCGCCATGACCGGCGCCGCCTGCACGGGTGTGGCGCGCCACAGGGCCGCCAGCGTCATGCCTACCATCACGCACCGCCCCACCGGCACCCCGTACTGCACGGCACGGGGCATGAGGAAGGCAAGTGCATCGGCCGGCATCACGCCACTCAGTTCTTGGCCTGACCGGGCTTGGGGCGCGGCAGGTCAAGGGCGAGCGAGAGTTCCTTCAGCCGCTGCGGCTCAACCGGGGCGGGCGCGCCCATCATCAGGTCCTCGCCCTGCTGGTTGAGCGGGAACAGGATGACTTCACGGATGTTCGGCTCATCGGCCAGCAGCATCACGATACGGTCCACGCCGGGGGCCGAGCCGCCATGCGGCGGCGCGCCATAGCGGAAGGCGTTGAGCATGCCGCCAAAGCGGGCCTCGACCTCGCTGGCCGGATAACCCGCGATCTCGAACGCGCGGATCATCACGTCAGGCTGGTGGTTACGGATCGCGCCCGAGGACAGTTCGATGCCGTTGCACACGATATCATACTGGAACGCCTTGATGGTCAGCGGATCCTGGTTCTGCAGCGCGTCCATGCCGCCCTGCGGCATGGAGAACGGGTTGTGGGAGAAATCGATCTCACCCGTTTCCTCGTTGCGTTCATACATCGGGAAATCCGTGATCCAGCAAAAGCGGAAGGCGTTCTGTTCGATCAGGTCCAGTTCGCTCGCAACCCGCGTACGCACGGCGCCGGAGAACTTGACCATCTCATCGCCCTTGCCCGCGACGAAGAACACGGCATCCCCCGCCTTCAGGCCGGTTCTGGCGCGAATGGCCTCGATGCGGTCGGCCTCGAGGTTCTTGGCGATCGGGCCCTTGCCGCCTTCTTCGGCGAAGATGATGTAGCCAAGGCCGCCGGCACCGGATTCGCGCGCCCAGTTGTTCAGCTTGTCAAAGAACGCACGCGGGCGGTCACCCGCGCCGGGGGCCGGGATAGCGCGGATCTGGCCGCCATCGGCTGCGATACGCGCGAACAGGCCAAAGCCGGAACCGGCAAAGGCTTCGGTCACGTCCGACAGCTTCAGCGGGTTGCGCAGGTCGGGCTTGTCGCTGCCATAGACTTCCATGGCCGTGGCGTAGGGAATACGCTCGAACGGTCCTTCGCTTACGATGCGACCACCGCCGAATTCGCGGAACACGCCTTCCATCACCGGCTCGAGGGTCGCGAACACGTCTTCCTGCGTCGCGAACGCCATTTCGAAATCAAGCTGGTAGAACTCACCGGGTGAGCGGTCGGCACGGGCGGCTTCGTCACGGAAGCACGGCGCAATCTGGAAATAACGGTCGAAGCCCGCCACCATCGCAAGCTGCTTGAACTGCTGCGGGGCCTGCGGCAGGGCATAGAACTTGCCGGGGTGCATGCGTGCGGGCACCAGGAAGTCGCGCGCGCCCTCTGGCGAGGACGCGGTCAGGATCGGGGTCTGGAATTCCACGAAGCCAAGATCCGTCATCCGCTTGCGCAGGCTGGCGATCACCTGCGCGCGCAGCATGATGTTGCGATGCACCTTCTCGCGCCGCAGGTCGATGTAGCGGTAGGTCAGGCGCAGGTCCTCGGGGTAATGCTCGTTGCCCGCAACCTGCAGCGGCAGCACGTCGGCGCTGGACTGGACATCGATTTCACGCGCGCGCAGTTCGATCTCACCGGTGGGCAGGTTCGGGTTTTTTGTCGCGCCATCACGCAGCACGACTTCACCCGTGACCGTCAGCACGCTTTCCACGCGCACGCGTTCCGCCGTTTCCAGCACGGGGGAGCCTGCGGGGATCACGATCTGCGTCATGCCGAAATGGTCGCGCAGGTCAATGAACAGCAGGCCGCCATGATCGCGCTTGGAGTGTACCCATCCGGAAAGGCGGGCCGTCTGCCCGGCGTCTGCAGCCCGCAGGGCTGCACAGCTATGGGTACGATAGGGATGCATGATCTTGTCCTGATTCTACCAGATTTGGGGGATGCGCCCTGAAGGGGCCACACCGGTTGCAGGCGCGACAAAGCCAATACCGTCCACGCCTGTCAAGGTCATAGGTGGCAGCCCCGGCCTGCGGGGCCGTACCTTACACGTATTCGGGGAACAGGTCGCACAGCCCGTCCGCCGTGGCGGGGCAGCGGCCACGTTCGGTAATCAGCCCGGTCACAAGGCGCGCGGGTGTCACGTCAAACGCCGGATTGGCCGCCCGGCTGCCATCGGGCACAAGCTGCACAGCCGTCACGGCGCCGGCGTCGTCACGGCCCTGGATGTGGGTGACCTCGCGCCCGCTGCGTTCCTCGATGGGGATTTCCTTCACGCCATCGTTGATGGTCCAGTCGATGGTGGTGGACGGCAGCGCCACCCAGAAGGGCACGCCATTGTCATGCGCCGCCAGCGCCTTGAGATAGGTGCCGATCTTGTTGGCCACGTCGCCCGTGCGGGTCACGCGGTCGGTGCCCACGATCACCATGTCCACCTGGCCATGCTGCATCAGGTGGCCCCCGGCGTTATCGGCAATGACCGTGTGCTTCACCCCGTGGCGGCCCAGTTCCCATGCGGTCAGCGATGCGCCCTGGTTGCGCGGGCGGGTTTCATCCACCCACACATGCACGTCAATGCCCCGGTCATGCGCCATGTAGATTGGCGCCAGCGCCGTGCCCCAGTCCACAGTCGCGATCCAGCCCGCGTTGCAGTGGGTCATGATGTTGACCGGGCCGGGACGGCGGGCGGCAATGTCCTCGATCAGTTCAAGGCCCTGCCGGCCGATGGCCTCGTTCTGGATCACGTCTTCATCACAGATGCGCCCGGCTTCGTCATACGCCGCCGCCACACGGTCCGCGACTGCCGTGGTGCGCAGGCGGGTCAGCATGCGCCGGATCGCCCAGCCAAGGTTGACCGCCGTGGGCCGGGTGGCCGCAAGCAATGCCGCGTCACGTTCCATGGCTTCGTCGCTGCTGTCATGCCGCAGGGCCAGCGCCAGTCCGTACGCCGCGACAGCACCAATCAGCGGCGCGCCACGCACCTGCATGGTGCGGATGGCATGCGCCACCTGGTCGCGTTCGGTCAGGCGCAGGATATCCAGCGACCACGGCAGGCGGGTCTGGTCAAAGATATGGACCGACCAGCCATCATCCGTGTCCACCCATACGCTGCGATAAGAGACGTTATCAATCTTCATATAATACGTGCCGCCATCCAAAAACCAGAACACACAAAAGGGCGCGCAGGGAAGCATCCGGCCCACCGGCATTCAAGCCCCTTCGGCCCCGAATACTTCATGAACCGGCAATATGGGCCTTGTGTACCACGTGGCAACATGGCCGTGCCCCCGCATGGCAACCATCATACAGGCAGTCCGCATGGTATTCCACACCGGAGCGCATGCCCGGTCATGCATGTGGTCCCGATGCCCCGCAAAGGAAAGGGTACGGGCATCATCACGCCATGGGAATGCACGAAAGAAACACTGCCGTTCCATGACGGGCACATGAACCCATGTGTGCGACAGACAGACTGATAAAAAACAATAAAAGTTTCCGGATGCCGCCTTTTTTGAAAAAAGCTTCGCCAGAAACTTCCTTATGACTGACAGCCTTGAGGAACAAAAAATCCCGCCATGCGCGATGCATGGCGGGATCGTGCCGATCAGCCCCAGGGCCGGGATATTCAGCCCTGCGGTCCGTCCGACAGCGGCAGGCGGGTCAGGATCGTGGTCAGGCGCTGGGCAAAGCCGGTCGGGTCCTTCGGGCTTTCGCCATCCTGGATACGGGCCATGTCCATAAGCGTCAGGGCGATGTCCTGCACCGGGTCGCCATTCTTCACCCGGGTCGCAAGATCCGCGATCAGCGGATGCGCCGGATTGACCTGCAGCACGGGCGCGGTGTCGGGCACCTGCTGGCCGCTGCGCTTCATAAGCCGGATCATCTGCAGGTCCGGTCCGGATTCGGGGGCCGCCAGCACCACGGCGCTGCTGACCAGGCGGTTGGTGCCCTTCACATCCGATACCGCATCCCCCAGCGCTTCCTTCAGCGCGGGAATGACGACGTCCAGCGCATCCTTTTCAGCCTGCGTTTCCTCCGGTGCGCCGAACTTTTCCAGATCGGTGTGGAACTGGCTGATATTGCGCAGCGGCGTGTCCTTGTACACGCCCAGACGTTCGGGCCAGAAGGAATCCACCGGGTCGGACAGCAGCAGCACCTCGATGCCGCGGGCGCGGAAGCCTTCAAGCTGCGGGGAGGACGGCAGCATTTCCGTGCGGTCGCCAGTCAGGTAGTAAATGGCTTCCTGCTCGGGCTTCTTGCGCTCAAGATAGGCATCCAGCGTGGTCCAGCCGTCCTGCGTGCTGGAACGGAAGCGCGCGATGGTGGCCAGTTCCGTACGGTGTTCGGCGTCGTCCCAGATGCCTTCCTTGAAGGTCGGGCCGAAATTGTCCCAGAACTTCTCGAAATCCGCCTCGTCCTTGCTGCGGGTCTTGAGTTCCGAGATCACGCGGTTGGTCACCGCCTTGCGGATGCGCGCCAGCACCGGTGTCGCCTGCAGCATTTCACGCGATACGTTCAGCGGCAGGTCCTCGGTATCCACCACGCCGGTCACGAAGCGCAGCCACGGCGGCAGCAGCCCTGCGTCATCGGTAATGAACATGCGGCGGACATGCAGGCGGATCTGGCTTTCGCGCACCGGTTCGGCGAATTCGAACGGCTTGCTGCCGGGAATGAACAGCAGCGCCGAGAATTCCAGCATCCCTTCGGCATGCCAGTGCAGCGTGGCCCATGGCGTGTCGAAGTTGTGGCTGACGTGGCGATAGAACTCGTTCAGCTGTTCTTCATCAATCTCGCCACGCGGCTTGCGCCACAGCGCCGTGCCCTTGTTGGCCGACGTTTCCTCGCCATCGTCCTTCACGATCGTGATGGGCCACGAAATATGGTCGGCCCATTTGCGCACGATGGTTTCAAGCTGCCACGAATCAAGGAAGTCGTTCGCATCTTCCTTGATGTGCATGATGATGTCGGTGCCCGCCCTGTCGCGCGTCGCCGGACTGATCGTGTAGTTGCCCTTGCCGGTGGAGGACCAGCACCAGGCTTCATCACTGCCCGCGCGGCGCGAGATCACGTCCACCCGGTCCGCCACCATGAAAGCGGCGTAGAAGCCCACGCCGAACTGCCCGATCAGGCTCGGCTTGTCCTCGGGCCTGGCATTGGCCAGTTCCTCGCCAAAGGCACGGGTGCCCGAACGCGCGATGGTGCCAAGGTTGCGGGCAAGGTCTTCCTTGCTCATGCCCGCGCCATCGTCGCTTATGGTCAGCAGGCGGGTGTCCTTGTCGGGATTGATGCGGATCTTCGCATCATCAGGCAGGGCGCGGGCACCATCAGTCAGGGCCTCGAAACGGCGCTTGTCGGTGGCGTCCGCCGCATTGGCGACGAGTTCGCGCAGGAAGATCTCGCGTTCGGAATAAAGCGCATGCACCACCAGGTCGAGCAGGCGGCCGACCTCGGCGCTGAATTCATGCTGTTCGCCCATGGCTTCGGGCGGGGTTGTCGTTGTGTTTTCCGTCATTGCCGGTCCTTTGTTCATGGAAATATGGTCAGGTTTCAATTTGTAATGAATATGGAAATCTTCGCGGCGTTTTCAATGGCCTGCGTGCAGGAGGAAATGGGGAGCGTTTCGGTATCCCGCCTGTAAAAGGTCATTTGAAAAATCAGGCCGGGAAACATCGGGCAATCAGGAAAAGTTCTTGGCGAAGCTTTTTTCAGAAAGCTTCGGGAAACGCCGCCTTTTGGAAAAAAGGTGGCACCCGGAAACTTTTCTCATTTCCTGTCAATCCGTTATTTCAAAACCCGCTTTCAATCAAAATCCGTCGGCAGGGCCGGATCGCGGACATGGTCGAACATACGCGCGATCTGGTGGGGCAGGACGCGGCCCATGGACAGGTCCGTGGGAATTTCATCGGGGCCAAACCAGCCGATTTCGGATGTCTCGACGCTGGTCCGTGCCTGTCCACCAGTCAGCGCGCATATGAAATACAGCGTGTGGCATGAAAACGGCGCGGATGGATGGCCCTGCCGGTCACGGTCCCATACGGCGGCAAGCTTGGTCACGCGGACATCATATCCGCTTTCCTCGCGCACTTCCTTGACCGTGTTTTCCACCGGACTGAGGTTCACATCCGCCCAGCCACCGGGAAGGGTCCAGCGGTCATGGTCCAGTACTTCACGCACCAGCATGATCCGTTGGCGGTCATCAAACACGGCGGCCCGCACCGTCACCTTTGGCGTGGCATAACCGTCCTGCTGGCTGAACAGATCCAGCACGCGCGTCATGTCGGCATCACTGCCTGCGGCCATCATGTCGGCTGCGATCTGCCGTATGCTTTCATAACGTTCACGGTCGAACGGGCTTTCAGCATAGGTCAGGCCACTTTGCGCCAGCGCCTGCAGGTCACGGGCCCAGATCAGCCATTGCGGGGTTGTCATGCATTTTCTCCTTCGGGTGACCAGCCGGGCGGGGCCAGTTCAAACTGGCTGAAGACAAAAGCGGGCGCGACCTGACAACCCATGAGGCTCCATGCCCCCTGGCTGGCCGCCGCCTGCCATGCGCCCGGTGGCACCACCGCCTGCAGCACCTGCCCCTGCGCGGGCAGCGGCCCCAGCACGATCCGCTCAACGGGCGCGCCCTGCCCCGCCGCGATTTCAAGCAGCAGCGGGCTACCGCCCTGCCAGCACCAGATTTCCGCTGCATCAACCCGGTGCCAGTGCGAACGTTCCCCTTCCGCCAGCAGGAACGTGATGGTCGAAACCGCGCCACGCGGGCCATCAGCGGATGCGTCACGCCATATCTCGCGGTAGCTGCCGCCTTCGGGATGAGGTTGCAGGTCCAGCAGTCGCCGCACGGTTGCGGCAGGCGTGCCGGGATCGCGCAAATCTGTCATGGTGGTTCTGGCTCCGGTCATGATCTCATGCCCCGGCGTAACGCCCCTGCCGCCAGACCGCAAATGGCAGGCATGATAAGGAATAAAAGTTTTCGGGTGCCCTACGGCCCGCCACCATCCGGCGATGGCGTGAAATCGAGGTTCTGGTCCGTATAGATTTCCATCACCTCGCTAAACGGACGACCCTGCCCGTCGCGCAGCACCGCGCGCTGGCGCATGATCGTGGCCGGCGCCACGACCCGCCCGCTGGCCGCCCCGAACAACGGGCCGGGCCATGGCGCCCATAACGGGGCAAGCTGCAGCCGCTCACGGGTGAAATGCAGCGGTGCCACGACATGGCCAAAGGCTGTATCCGTATTTTCCAGCGTAGCGTTCATTTCCGGCGTCAGCAGATCAGGCACATACCAGTTATCCGCAACCGAAAGCACATGCGTGCCGCAGGTCAGCCGGACCCGCCGGTGCCGCACCGCCTGCGTGGCGCCTATGCCCAGATCGGCCCGCACCTGCGCGGGCACCGGGTCAGGCTGCGACAGGGGCGCCTTCTGCGCCACCACCACGGGGCGGGCGGCCATATGGTGGGTGGCGCACCAGTCTTCCAGCGCCAGCGTGGCGCTGGCGTGGGTCCGCAGCGTCTTTTCCAGTGCCTGCACGACTGTCAGCAGGTTCGCCCGCCCGGACGGGGTATCAGGCCAGGACAGGCCATCCGCCCGGGCATAACCGGCATTGAACAGGCCAGCCCCCACGATTATCGCCGCCACAAACCGGCCCCTGCCCATGCCGCGTCGCTTCACGGCGCCATGGTCCGCCCGTGCACATGCACCGTAACCTGCTGGCTGTCGTCCACGGCTGACGTGCCCAGCCAGACCCGGAAGCGGCCCGAAGGGATGTCCCACCGGTCATGCCTGCCATCAAAATGGGCCAGCAGGCGCGGATCGACCTGCACCGAGACCTGACGGCTTTCACCCGGCGCCAGCTTCACGCGCTGCCAGCCCGCCAGCCTGCGCGCCCCCCCATCGGGCAGGCCGACATAGACCTGCGGCACGTCCACGCCGGGACGCGTGCCGGTATTGCGCACGTTGAACGTCACCGTCAGTTGCTTGTGGTGATACCCCGCCACCAGCCCATCGGTCGCAAAGGTGGTGTAGGTCAGGCCATGGCCGAACGGATAGAGCGGCTTGAGGTGATTGCGGTCGAACCAGCGGTAACCGACATCGCTGCCTTCGTCGTAAACCAGTTCCTGATCGGTGTGGAACTGCATTTCGAACACGTTGTTCGCGTTCACGCCCGCGATATCGGGATGGGCCAGCTGGGATTCAGCCTGCGGGAAGGTCATGGTCAGATGACCCGATGGCGCGACCTTGCCAAACAGCAGCCGGGCGATGGCGGTCCCGCCCCCGGAACCGGGGAACCATGCCTCCAGCACGCCCGCTACGCTGCTGTTCCACGGCATCAGCACCGGGTCGCCGGTTTCCATGACCACGACAGTGCGCGGGTTGGCGGCGGCGACGGCGGCAATCAGGGCATCGGCATTGCCATCAAGGTGCATGTTCGGCGCGTCCATCCCCTCAAAGGTGAACTGCGTTGCATACACGACGGCCACATCGGCCGCGCGGGCGGCACGGACGGCGGCGGCGATATTCGTGCCCGGATCATAGGTGATATGGGCGGCCGGGGCTTCGGCCCGCATGGCCCTGAGCGGGGAAGACGGGAAATACACCGGATCGCCCGGCCAGTCCTTCTTGCCCGGTCCCTTGACCACTTCGCCCCCGATGGGATCGACCTGGCTGGAACCGCCCCCCGAAATCACGCCCACATCCGCATGGCCGCCAATGACCGCGATGCGGGCGGTGGCGGCAAGCGGCAGGACATTGCCCTCGTTACGCAGCAGGACCGCGCCTTCTTCCTCATCACGCTGGGCGACAAGGGTGTCGGTCACCACATCCAGCGGGGCCCGCACGGGCGGGTGGTCAACCAGCCCCTGCGCGAACAGGGAGCGGACAATCCGCTGCGCCATGTCGTCAATACGCGACTGCGGCACGCGGCCCGCCTTCACATCCGCCGCCAGCAGCGTCTGGAAATAGGGGCGTGCATCGGCATGGTCCCCCGCGGATTCCTGGTCCAGCCCGGCCAACGCCGCACGGGCGGAGGAATGGGTCGCGCCCCAGTCGGACATGACGAAGCCGGGATAATGCCAGTCCTGCTTCAGCGTCCTGGTCAGCAGGTACGGGTTTTCGCACGCATACAGGTCATTGACGCGGTTATACGAACACATGACGGAACCGGGGTGCCCGGTTTCCATGGCGATCTCGAACCCCAGCAGGTCGCTTTCGCGCATGGCGACGGGGTCGATATCGGCACTCATGGTCATGCGCGATGTTTCAAGGTCATTCATCGCATAATGCTTGAGGGTGGAAATCACGTGCTGTGACTGCACGCCCGCAATGGTGCTGCCGACCATGCGGCCAGTCTGCAGCGGATCCTCGCCCGCATATTCGAAATTGCGGCCACCACGCGGGTCACGGGTCAGGTCGGCCCCACCGCCCAGCAGGACGTTGAAACCGCTCTGCCACGCTTCACGACCGATCATGGCCCCGGCCTCACGCGCCATGTCCACATCCCACGAACTGGCGGTGGACAGGCCTGATGGCAGGGAAACCGCCGCACCATCCTTGCGGATATGCGCCGGATTACGGATACCAAGCCCCGCATCGGAAATCTGCAGGTCAGGCAGGCCCGACCCCGCAGGCGCGCGCAGGTACGCCGCCGAGCCAAGCCCGCCCGGAGGGGCGACACTGCCATTGAACCCGCCGCCATCCACGCTGAACAGCAGGGACATCTTGTCTTGCAGGCTCATATGCGCGAGTACCTGCCGCGCCCTTTCATCCGCCGGGTCGGTCGGGCCTTTCGCGGCATGGGCATGCGCGGCACCGTGCGCCACCATCATGCTGCACGCCACGGCAGACAGCAGGAATATCTTGCGGGACAATTTCATGCGGCAGGCTCCTCCTTGATGATCGGGGTAGCGGCGACGCGGGCCAGGCGGTCCCATCTGCCGGCTACGGCAATATTACTGAAACACTCTATCCCCAATCCGCATGATCTGGCGCAAGGCGGGACTGGAAATTGGGGCAACAGGTGTAAAAAAACCCCACCAGCAGGTCATATACATGCCTGCGGGCGGGGTTATCGGCAAAAGCGGCCGGGCAGTTCAGGTCAGTTGCTGTTGCTGCGGGTGCGCATGTACAGGATGACAGTCTGGGTCGGGACGGAGTTCAGGTCTTCCGCATCAACGTCGCGGCTGACAACATAATCACCAAACGCACCGGGCTGCGACGTGATCCAGCGGCCATACAGGCCTTCCAGCACCGGGGCCAGCCATGTGCCCGACGGCTCACCCGCGCTGCCGACCTGCGGCAGGTCTTCATGCACGATGCGCATGGCCTGCTCTTCCGCCAGCAGTTCCAGCTTCACATAGCCCCAGTTGATCATGCCCAGCAGGGCATTCAGCTCGATCTGCAACTGGTGGATGGTGTTGCACAGGGGCGGCTGCAGACGACCAGCCATTCCGCGGCCGACCTCCCGCAACAGGTCATTCCTGACCTCGATCCCGGCCTGATCGTCAATTTCCCATGACAGGGCCTGCAGAAAAAGCGAGAAGTCCGGTTTTGCGTTGAAAGTTGTCATTACTGGTCCATAATAAGATAGTGTGCGGAAATCATGGCGCCGCTTTCAGTCCAGTTACCGGCCTTCTGCCAGCGCCCCGACAGATCAAGACGAAGATTATGGGTAAACCGATACCCTACCCTAGCATTAAAGCCACCCGTAAGACTAGCAACACTGTCCCCGGGATAATAGGCGCTATTTACCGTTTCCTGTGAGAGATAATCAGAGCTTGTCGCATTCGTCACGTAATTATTAGCCACATACTGCGCACCCGACTGCAGCAGCGAAGACGTGGGGAAGAACGGCGACGAATGTTCGTGGAAGACCTGATAACCCACGGAAGCATTCACGTCCCAGTCAAGCCGCTTGTGCTGGCCGGCATAACGGATCGGAACGGTGGCCGCGTAATAGGACTGTGGCGAGAAGTAGCCACCCTGTCCGTAGGTATAGAAATCCTGGTTGTTCCCATAACCGAAGTAGGTCAGGCTGACACCGATCCGCACCAGCATGTTGGCGTTATGCCACACCAGCGTATTGACGCCGATGCCGGCTTCACGCTCGCTGTTGCGCCGCACGTTCTTGCCGGTCTGGATCGCATAGCCACCGCCACCATATACGATGGTATTGCCCAGCGTCGCCTCGACCTGGCCATGGAAATGGTTGGTGACGACGCCACCCCATTCCTGGCTCCACTGCGAGGCCAGTTCCTTGCCGTACAGGCTGCGGGCATAGCGCCCGATGGCGGAATAGTAGTTCGGATCACGCATGCCGCCATAGGACAGGACGCTGTTGGTAATCGAACGGCGTTCGGCGCTGACGCGGAATGTCACAGGCCCGACACGTGGCGAGAACTCGACCCCACCCAGCACGTTGGTGATGGGGAAGCCGATCGGTGACGCACCCACGTCGGCCCGCACCCAGCTATTGCCGAACTGTACATCAGGCGCGAAGCCGGCTTCGCCTTCCCCACCCTTTACAAGCTGGGATTTGTAACGGCTGGTGGAACCCTGGTTGTTGCGGTTCATGTAATTGACGTACTGGTTCCACGCCTGTGTCGCCATGTCGGTGCCAAACCGGGGTACGTCATAGACCGAACCGCTATCAAGGTCACCCGACCAGATCATGGTTGGCGTGATCGAGAAGGTCAGGCTGGACTCACCCGCCTGTAGCGGCAGACGGCCGACAATGGGGATATTGGCTTCCGTCAGGCGACCCATGCCGTGTTCGCCCGAACGCGACCGGAACCCGAGGCCACCGTCAATGGACGGGGCAAGGTTTTCACGCAGCGTGTTGATCTGCCCGGAAATGGAAGACAGCATCTGGTCCGATGCCTCGGGCGAGGTCGCTTCCATGCTGTAGGATCCACCGGTGACCGGCGCGCCCAGTTCCGTCTGCCGACCATAGCCATGGTGGCGGAAGGGATTGCTGGACGGCGGCGCAAGCGCATCCTGCTCGGCCCCGGCAGCACCCGCGCCCGCCGCCATGCGGGACCCCTCGACCTGCTGCAGGCGCAGGTCGTAGGCCCGGCGCAGGTCCGCGATGGTCCGGTGGCCATGTCCGTCCGCCTGGTCGGCCACGGCCATGCTCAGCCATGCGCGGGCATCCATCGGGCTTTCCTGTACGCCATCCATCGCCAGACGGGTCGCCAGGCTCTTGTGACCACTATTGACCGCAGCCTGCACCGCAGCCTGCCGGGCATCGAGATCCTGTGGATTGTGGCGCAGCACCGCAAGGTCGATTTCCAGCGCCTTGCTTGCCTTGCCTTCACCATTGTACAGACGGGCCAGCGCCAGTTTGGGCGCCGTCGCCTCCGGATCCGCCCGCAACGCGGGGGCCAGCTGATCGTACGCCTGCGCCTGATCGCCACGCTGGTTCAGCAGGTCGGACTGGGCCACGGAAATGCCCATGCGCAACTGCTGCAGGGTCTGCTGCTGTTCCGGTGGCAGGGCATTGCCCATGCCGCTCCCGCTGCCATCGCCAAGGGGCGCAAGCAGGCGGGCGGCGGCAACCGGGTTGCTGATCTTCATATACTCGGTGGCGTAGGCCAGACGCTGGTCCGGCGACAGGTCGATCGTACGTGTCGAGGCGATACGCAGCGCCATGCGGGCATGGAGCATGTCGCCGCGCTGGCGGAACAGGTCGGCCACGGCCACGCCACGCGCACCCGTCGGGTCAGGCGGGGACAGGGCTTCCCGGATCAGGGGCACCGGGTTGGCCACCATCGACAGGCGGCTGGCCAGGTCTTCCTTGATCTCCATTTCGGTAGCGATGGAACGGATGGCCGGGGAATAATCCTCTGGCGACAGGCCGGACAGCAGGCGGCGGGTGGCCGCATCGTTGCTGGCGCCATAAGTGTACAGGATGCCTGCCTGACGATCCTGCGCCGTAACCGGATTGGCCAGGATCGGCTGCATGACACGGCCGGCTTCCGCCACGTCACCCTGCTGCTGCAGGGCATTGGCGAGGTTGATGCGCACCCACGGATCGCGCGGCGCCTGCGTCATGGCTTCACGCAGGATGGATACCTTGCGTGCCGAATCCGATGTGTGCGAGGCCGCGGCCATCAGGCCCGTCACCTCGATCTCGCCCACCTGCTCGGCGTATTGCGGTCCGACGCGTGACAGCAGCTGACGCGCTTCCGCCGTATTGCCCTGCGCCATGTCCACCCGCGCCAGCCCCATCAGGGCCAGCGGACTGTTGGGATCGCGCGCCAGAACGGACCGATATGACTGTTCGGACGCATCGATCTGCCCGGTTGTGCGCTGCAGGTCCGCCAGCATCAGCGTGGCGCCAGTGAACTGCCCCGGCTGACGCGCCAGCGACGTCAGGCGCTGCTTGGCTTCGGTATATTGATGCGCCGCGATCATCTGCCGCACGGCGGCATAGTCACCGCTGATTTCCATGCCGGCCAGCGCGGGACGCCAGCGGTCAGCCGTCTTGGGATCGGCGGCCATCGCTTCCTGGAAATAACGACGCGCTTCCGCCGCATCGCCCTGACGCATGCTGACCAGGCCCATGCCGCCCAGCGAATCCGCATCATGCGAATTGATCTGCAGTGCGGACTGGAAGGACTGCTCGGCTGCGGAAAGACGACCGGCGTTCAGCTGCTGGTAACCTGCCTGGCGTGCAAGGCCCGCCTTGTCCGGCGGACCACCAGGCGGGTGAAGCATGTGTTCCTTCAGCGCCGTATCATTGGGATGCGCCGCCAACCACTGCTGCATGAGCGGCTGCGTCTCAGGCGTGACCGGCAGCCAGCTCAGTGTCTGTCGATAGGACTGGGCTGCCGCCGCGGCTTCAACCGGCGCCTGGGCCCGGAAACTCTCCAGATCCTTCAGTCGCGCCAGACCTTCCATGCGGGTGGGGGTATTATAGGTCAGTGCCTGCGCGAAGGCGAGCTGGGCACGGTAATCCTGCGGATTGGCCGCCACGACGCTGGCCAGTCCCGCCCGTGCCTGATCCCAGTCGGCGGGCACGCCAGCCATGGTCTGGTAATATTCCACCGCCAGCGAATGGGGTGGCTTTCCGCCATTGAACAGCTTCTGGTACCCGGCCACGGCCTGCTCGTTATGGCCAGAAGCGGCAAGGGCGCGCACCTGCGACAGGTCGCCCGTCGAGATTGACCGTTCATGCAGCAGGTCGGTCAGGCTGTTCGCCGCCGTACTGCCCGGTGCAACCTGCTGCAGGTGACGCAGGGTGTCGGCTGCGGCTTCACGGTTGCCGATGGCCGTCTGGTATTCACCCTGAACCTCCAGCACGTCGGGAGAATCAGGCGCGATCCGCTGCGCGTTCTGCAATGCCTGCCGGGCGTTGTCATACTGCTGCTGCTGCAACCAGAAGCGTGCCTGCTGCAGCAGGATCTGCCGTGGCGCGGCAGTCCCGCCGGTGGCCTGTGCCCCCGTCATGGCAGTTGATGCCTGCTGTGCACGGGCTACCGGCACAGCCATCATCACCCCCATGCAGCTGCTGGCAAGCAGCCCGGCAGAAAGTGAAAAGACGTATCGTCTACTCATGATCACGATTTCTGCCTTTCTTCCTGCAGCTGCCGGCGACGGTACATCGCGTGGCGGAACAGTGCGCGCACCAAGACGGCCACCACCAGCAGACAACCGAACAGGCCGACCACAACCACACGGATCGGATGATTGTGCATATACCAGTCAGGCATGAGCCACATCGGCAGCGTGCCAACCGTATAAAGCGGTGAACTGCGGTAGGATGTCAGGTCGTCGCCATGCGCCAGCACAAGGTCGCCCTGCACTTTTGCCTGATTCTTACGCTGGCCCAGGATCTGGACCAGGTTATCCAGCCCCTGTCCGTCACCCGACAGCAGGGCCAGTACCGTGCGCCCGGATGCCAGCGGGGATTCCGCTTCCACCATCGCGCCGACACCACCGGTCAAGGTCGTCTCGACCTCGGTCGGATGGGTATTGCTGATGACCGACATCGGGTCCTGGAAGATGTTCCACACCCCGCTGAGGGTGGAACGCAGCCCCATGTGCAGCCGCCCGTCCGAAATCTGGTAAGCCGAGTTGGACAGCAGCGAGGAGACTTCCCCACTGTTCGACAGGGTGGACAGGACGATCAGGTTCCGGTCCGCCACGTCGCTTACGTGATCGGCTGAAACGATATCGACACCCGACACGGGATACCAGGTCGTCGCCCCCATGAAACCCATCAGGTCGAGATAGGCGCTGACCACCGTGCCATTGGGATGATCCGGCAGCACCACGGCAGAACGCGACAGATCGGCATAGGTGGTGAACGGATACCCCGCGCTGGCCATGTAAGCCAGGTTGGGCATGCGCGTGATATGATAGGCGTTGGACAGGTCGATGGTTGAATCCGGGTCGACCGACATGTGGATCAGGCTGGGCCCGGGGCGACAGCCAGGCTCCGTCAGCGGGGCTGCATCAAAGTAGAACTGCAGCTGATCCTGACCGAACACCATCCACGGCGGAATGGTCAGCGTATGCTGTTCCACGCCCGCGTTCTGCGTGCCCACGCCAACACGGCGCAGAAGCTGGTCCACAACGGAATTCTGCTCCCGCAGTGAATAGGACTGCAGGTAGGTGTTATTGATACCGACATCAAGATGGGAACGCGCGACATCCAAGATCGGACCATCCGGCGCGCGGAAACGCACGTTCAGCTTGTACGGCCGGTCACGCCAGGTATACAGGTCGGGGGACACGCGGAAGGGAACCGACAGGACACCCGGCGTATAACCTTCCCCCTGCAATGCGCTGACAGGCACCAGTTCACCCAGCCGGACCGGGCGGGTGGTGGGCAGGAAGGATGGCGCATCATTTGCGACACGCGGCGCCACGTCGATCGGTGCCACGTCCATGCGGCTGGCGACCGGCAGGGCACTGGAACCGAAACCGATCCCCTTGCTTGCCGTAATGACTTCATCGCGGTCACGCCCGGTCACCAGCAGCAGGGTGCCATTGGGATCGGACGGATTGGCGACCTCCATCAGGGTCGGGCCGCTGACCGAAGGCCGACCCAATGCGGATGGCAGTTCATCCGCCACACCGACCACAATGGCGTTGCCTGTCTGGGGAATGGTGGAGAAGACGGGGAAATTGACCCCGCGGTAATCGGTCTGCTGCCCGAACCATGACGCAATGATGCCGGAAGCCTTGAGCACCTCGGGATCAAATGTCTGTGCAAGAACAAACGGAATGACCACTTTCTGCCTTACAGTCTTGTCAAAGAAAGGCTGGGGCAGTCGGGCCAGCTGGCGCCGGGGGGGAAGCGGAATGGTTGTGATCTGCAGTTGTGAATGTTCGGACACACTGGCCCACTGCAGCCCGTTGGACGGGTCCGTGCATCCCTTCGATCCAGTGGCAAAGCTGAAATTCAGGCGGTTGCCGCTGACAAAGAAGATGGGGTTGACGTCAAATGACAGCGGACCAAATGCCGGGTGCGACGGATCGGGGCGCAGCGTACCGATATACTGTTCATTCAGTGTGATCGTGACCGCACTGTTGTCAGGCTGGAGGTTGGGCGACATCGCACCCGACACCACCAGACGGGCCGACGTCACCAGCTGGTCCGCCGGGATGCCGAACTGCAGGCCCTGCAGCGGTGCCGTACCCCGCATGGTCAACGCGCCTGCCGCACCCAGTTCCTGCAGGGAATAGGTATGAACGGTCGCGACATCGGAACTGGCGCCGGTCGCATTTTCGGCGTTGTCCAGTATCGCATCGGCGTTGCTGCCCGCGTCCCCTGCCGGGGCGGCGGCAGGGGACGCGTTGTTCCCAGCCTGCGCCTGGGGCTGCGCCGCAGCAGGGGCGGCGGCAGGCAAGGGAGGCAGGTCGTTACCCGTCGGCTGGGGGGCTGGCGCCTTGGATGCAATCGGGGCAGCCTGTGCTCCCGTTGCAAAGACCAGTAGCGCGATCAGGGACACCATTTTCATATCACGAGGCCGCACGACTGATCTTTCCTTCCTGTTTCTGACCACCCTGACTGGTTGTTGGCTCCCGACGCTCAACCGGCAGTGCAATTGGTTTTTTCTTGGGACGACTATGGGCAATCATCTGACCCTTCTTGCGGAACAGTGCCTTGATGCTGAGGATCAGACTCCACAGGCTTCGTAACGGCCGGTCATCCTCATAATTATTCCACTGCAGCCAGGCATCGGCACGTCCGAACACGAACCGGACCACAGATGCTTCAATCTGAATGTTATTGATCGACCACGTAAACACGGCCTTGCCGTTGGCGCTGCGGATCATGGTGGCCGGAAGGTTGACTTCCTCGCCCTCCAGTATCGCATGCACCACAACCTGTACAGGCTGATCCGGCGTCACGTCGCGCCAGGGCATATGGATCGCCACACCACCCATGGACACGTCCTCGGTAATGCCGTGGCTTGAATTGCCTTCGTAATCATAAACCGTAACGGGAATATGGGCTTCGATACGGTGGCTGTGGCGGATCTGCTTGGTTTCACGGCCCACGGCGATGGCGGCCAGCAGGATGATCAGGCTGATCACCGACCAGATGCAGTTCAGCGCGTAGGCACGTTCCGCAATGATGTCCAGATGCTGGAAAATCAGCGCATATGCCCCGCGCAGCAGGCCAAGGGCCATGACGACGGCGAAGATGATGTTCGGATAGGTGGCGTCAAGGTCGAATGTCTCGTTTTCCAGAACGCCGCCTTTTTCCGTCACGTTGAACTTGCCCTTGGAGGGGAATATCATCGTCACGATGGTCACGCGCACCAGGAACAGCGCCATGACGGTTTCGTACACTTCACTCCAGAACGAATAACGCCAGCCCCTGTTGACCTTCGCCGCCGTCGCAATCGAATGGAACATATGCGGAATGGCGTAGGCCAGCACCGCCAGTGGCGACGCGGCGATAATGTTCTGGTTGAAGAACAGGAAGGCCAGCGGGGAAGCCAGGAAGATGACGCGGGGAATGGCGAAGAAGAACGACGTCATGGCTGACAGGTAGCACAACCGCTGCCCCAGCTTCAGTCCCGGCCCCAGCATCGGGTTATCAACACGGAAGATCTGGATCATGCCACGGGCCCAGCGCATACGCTGACCGATATGCGTGATAAGGCGTTCGGTCGCCAGGCCACTGGCCAGGGGGATGCGCAGGTAGGCGGTCGACCAGCCCTTGCGCTGCATGCGCAGCGCGGTATGCGCATCTTCCGTCACGGTTTCCGTTGCGAAGCCGCCGATTTCCTCAATCGCCTTGCGGCGCAGGATGGCGCACGAACCGCAGAAGAAGGTCGCATCCCAGAAGTCGTTGCCGTCCTGAATGACACCGTAGAACAGGTTGCCTTCCGGCGGGGTGCGATACCCCACGGCCAGGTTACGCTGGAACGGGTCAGGGGAATAGAAGTGATGCGGGGTCTGCATCAGGGCGATCTTCGGATCCTCGACCATCCAGCCCATCGCGATCTGCAGGAATGCACGCGTCGGAATATGGTCACAGTCAAGGATGAGGATGAAGTCGCCCCTCGTCTGCTTGATGGCGTGATTAAGGTTGCCGGCCTTGTAATGCGTATTATCCGGACGGGTGATGTAACGCGCGCCACATTCCTCGGCAAAACGGCCGAATGTCTCACGCTTGCCATCATCCAGAATATAGACGTTCATCTTTTCGGGCGGCCAGTCAATGCCAAGCGCCGCCAGCACCGTCAGGCGCACGATGCTCAGATCCTCGTCATATGTCGGGATGAAGATATCGACCGTCGGCCATTCGTCCGGATTGGGCGAAAGGGGAAGTGGCGCGCGATGCAGGGGGATATGGTCTGGAAATAACTGAGGAACAGCATGTACAGCGCGTACAGTTCCGCCAGCAGCAGCGTGACACCCAGCAGGCCCTGGATCCACGTATCGAAGTCCAGTGTTTCCGTCAGACGCCATGTCAGGTACCGCAACGACACCAGCGCCGAAAGCACCTCAAGAAAGACCTGTGTGCGGCGGCTTTTACGCCGGCCGACGATGAAAAATACTGCGACACATATTAATGCCACAATCAACTGTTCATGTATCGACAGCGTGACTGTAGTGGCGGCGAGCAGGGCAAAAAGCCCCACAGCCCCGACTATGTAACTGGCACCGCGCAGTGACAGTATCTTGTTGGAAAAGCGGCCAAACCAACTTTCCGCAGGCGCTGACGACTGAACCTCTGACATCAATAACTCGTCCGATTAATAAATACTGATAAAACAGATAGTTACGTTCAAAAGAAAACCGTCAGACGCATCTGGTCCGTCATGTCGCCTTTCGGCCCGCGTGGCCTGCGGGTCATACGTGGGATCATTCCCTTCCTTTTACCCGTCGCGGGCTGGCCTGCCATCATGTCCAGCCCGCCGACGTGGCTCAGGATTCCCCGTTTTCTTCTTCGCGCTTGCGCAGCAGGGCTTCACGCAGGCTGGGCTTGGGGATCAGACGATCCGTAGCCCGTCCACCCAGCGTCATGAAGACTTCCGTCAGGGTCGGGGAGTTGTCCGTCGGGGCCGACGGCCGTCCCGCGCTCTTGTTCCATGTATTCTTGTCTAGTTTGGTCATCGTGGTCACCTTGGAAACAGGTTTGGGAACAGGCGGTGATGTCGGCACCGGGGGGGATTGGAACAACCGGGCCATCTGGGTCCGGTCACCTGCCTTGGCGAAGAAGAATCCAGGCCCCGTCGGGCGCTGTCCACGACGCTGCTGCGCCTTGGGTACGGGGGCCCAATCATCTGTCGCGGTAACCACCGGTTCAGGCGCTTCAACCGTGAAGGGCGCTGACTGCACCGGCGCCGGACGTGGCCGCACGGGGGTGGCCGGCACTTCGGTAAATGGCGGCAGGCCACGTCGTTCCTGTCCACCCGCCTGCACCACATCCGCTGCCGGAGCAACGGGTTTCGACTGCGGCGCCGGACGCACCACGGTTTCCGGCGGCGGAGGTGGTGGTGGTGGGGGCGGCGCAACCGTTTCGGCCACAGGCGGCTGGGGCGTATGCACGACTTCCGGCGCGACCGGCGGCGGCGCGGGGGCGGGCGCAACCGTTTCAACCACAGGCGGCCGGGGCGCATGCACGACTTCCGGCACGACTGGCGGCGGGGGTGGTACGGGCGGCGGAGACGCTACAACCGGCGGCACCACAGGTTCCGGCTCAGCGGCAGGAGCAGGCTGTTCCGGTTCGGCATAATGATCCTGGGTGTAGGCATGCATGTCCTCATGGACGGACTCTTCCGGGTCCGCCACGGGCATATCCCGCACGAGCGAGCGGAAGGAACGGTAATGGAACCCTTCCCCGCTCAGACCATAGCCAGCCGTAAGCATACGGGCCACATCCTGTGGATTGTCCATGTCTACGTCAGGGCGAGGTGGCTGCGCCCCTGCTGCTTCATTATCGGCTGAACTCACATCCCACCTCCCTCGGCACGGGCGATATAAACCAGCAATGTAAGCGCTGCGGAATAATAATCCGGCGCGTGGTCCAGCGTGGGCAGTTCCCCTGCCGATGCCAGACCCGAACACGACGCAACGGCCAGATAGCCGGGAGGCGCATTATAGGGCGATCGCGAACCATTTGTCAGGTCCACCCAACCCGGCAGCGCCGATGCGCCGAAATGGTTCCAGAAACGGGTGAAATCCGCCAGCAGGTCCGGCGACAGCATATGCGCCCAGTAAAGGTAGAGCGGCACGCGAATCGCATCATAGGAGAAACGTGGCGGCCAGCCCTTGGCAATTGAAAAAGCGCCCGTCTGCCGATTGATCGACAGCCAGTCCGGCGGAAGCTTCCATTCCCCGAATCGTCCCTGGGCAATAATGCGCAGCCCGTTTTCCATTACGGTCTGCCACCGGGCATCGGCCGTCAGCTCAAACGCCTGCATGAGCGAGGGCATGACATAATAGGACAGGTTGAGGGTGACCGCTTCCTTGGTGACGAATCCGGTCGCGCCAGGCAACAGCACTTCGTAAGGACCGACCTTCATGGTCATGAGCTTAAGCACATCGGCGTAGATGGCCATAGCATCCTGAATATAGTCAGCCCGCTTCCAAAGCTTGCCGGCCCGCGCCAGGCCAAGCGCAATCAGCAGATCGCCATCGGTGGCGTTGTTCTTGTCCGCGACCGGTGGATTATGCCCGTCCAGATAGCGCCAGGAAAACAGGGCATCGGTCTTGTGCTGGAGATTGGTGCGCGCCCACACCCATATTGCCTCGAACGCTGCCTGGTCACCGGCGGAGGCAGCGAAAAGCATGCCATAGCCCTGCCCCTCGCTATGGGATTCGCCACTGTTCCCCGTGTCAACGATACGACCATCGGGGCGGAAATATTTACTGCGGAAAATGGCCCACTGCTGGCTCACCGGCGTGCTGTCGCCCGCTTCAGCCGTGGAAACAAGCGGAATGCTGCCTGCTGCCGCCATGACGGACAGAAAGGACCGACGCCCCATCCCGGATACATGTTTCTGCAGCTTCATAAAATCCAACAGCATTGATCACCACACACTTCAGAAATCCGAACCGATGCAACCGCAGGCGGGAACTGGTGTTCAATTCCACACCCGGTCGCATCCAATGACGCCTTAGTCGCAAACTCCCCCATCCTGCAACCCGGACACCGTCACCACGAAACGGACTTTGTTACGGAAGATGAGCATACCGTCTTACCTCCCGGTGGCGAAACAGCCACCAGCGTCCTTACGGACCGGAAAGGCGGGGAAGTTGCATTTTTATCACGTCAGGCCCGCAGGCACCCCCAAAATCCTGTTGATTATTCCTGCAAAAATCAAAAGAGAAATATGGAAAATGGCCAGTGCCAATATGCTGCCATCCTTCCCGAAATTAAAAGATGGAAAATATTTTTAAATTTCAGGGCGCCTTGACCTGAATCAATGCTTTTCATTCAAATCGTACAGGAATCGATATAAGATGCCTTTATTATATATTAATATGAAAAGCATCGCCATGCCATAGCCTGATCGCTCTTCAATAAAAAATAACTATTTAAAAATATTACGCGCCATACGAACAAAGCCGCCGCATGCCGTTTCTTTTCTTCGACAACCACGGGGATGGATGAAGTCCACCGCCCCCCATCCATATGCACTGACGGCAGGAAACCCGCGGGCCATCCCGGCGCATGCCGCCAGTTCCGGCATCATTTCATGGTCGATATAAGCGCCCGCCCAACCGGAAAATTCCAGGTTGCCGCGCATGACGATTGCCCGGCTACGGCCCTGTCGTACCGCATGCGTCAGCACATCCAGCCATATCCGGGTCAGCAACGAATGCAGTCCATGAAAAAAGCCATCACTGCATGAAGGGTCATCACGCATGGGCTGACCATCCACGGGTCGAATATTTTCATGTGTGGACCGGTCAGGTTAAGTGATGATTTCCACCATATCACGCATACATCCTGAACCCATGAACGCGGGGCAACAGCCCCGATACCTGCTACATGGTCACAATTCAGGAAAATGATGGTAACTGGCCAGCCACCACGGAAAAGCTATGGCAGGATATCTGGCGTCCCGTACGGGATTCGAACCCGTGTTGCCGCCGTGAGAGGGCGGTGTCCTAGGCCTCTAGACGAACGGGACAAAGGCCGGTGCCGCGTTCTATGCGATCACCCGTGAGGATGCAAGGAAAGAATTGCGGGCCGATCCATCAGGAGCGGCCAAGAACCAGCCGGGCCACGATACGCCGACCGGACGGATCCCACACCACCACACGGTCCGCAACGCCACCGCCGGTCAGAACCACCGCCAGCAGTCCATCCGCCCGGGCCGTCACGGCCTGCACATGCGTGCCCGGCGCTTCATCCACCACCAGATCCCCCGCCGCGTCCGCGCCAGCGACAACCGGCGGGGCCGCAACCGGCCCCGCCACGGTCGTCGCCGGTGTGGCCACCGGGTGCATCATGCGGTGCACCAGCACGCCAACCAGCGCCAGCGAGCCAATGAACAGCAAAACCCCCATGCCGATCACCGCCGCAAGCAGCGCGCGCGATCCCTGTTTTTCCATTATGTGCTTTCCGTTCCCGAATACCGTTTTTTCCGATAGACACATGCCATGAATGACACCGCCCCCCCTGCCCCTGTCATCGCCACCGCCGACGACGCAGGCCAGCGCACGGACCGCTTCATGGCCAATGCGGTCGAAAGCCTTTCGCGCTCACGCGTCAAGTCGCTTATGGAAAGCGGACACCTGTTGCGCAGTGGCGCCCCGCTGCGTGATCCAGCGGAACCCGTGCGGGCAGGCATGTGTTATGAAATTCACATCCCCCCCGCAATCCCCACCACGCCACAGGGGCAGGATATTGCGCTGGACATATTATATGAAGACCGCGACCTGATCGTGCTGGACAAGCCCGCGGGCATGGTTGTCCACCCCGCGCCGGGCAACGAGGACGGCACCCTGGTCAACGCCCTGCTGGCCCATTGTGGCGAAGGGCTGACAGGCATTGGCGGGGAAAGGCGGCCGGGCATTGTCCACCGCCTGGACAAGGACACATCGGGCATCATGGTCGCGGCCAAGACCGAAATGGCGCACCAGGCGCTTTCCCTCGCCTTTGCCGAACGCAGGATCGACCGGGCGTACCAGGCCATCTGCTGGGGCATCCCCACGCCTGCCAACGGATCGTTCAATGGCGCGATCGGGCGCGACCGGCGCGACCGCAAACGCATGGCGGTGATTGCAAATGGCGGCGGCAAGGTGGCGCTGACCCATTACCGGGTGCTGGACACGTTCCATGGCGGCCTTGCCCATGTGGAATGCAAACTGGCGACTGGACGCACCCACCAGATCCGGGTCCATTTCGCCCATGCCGGGCACGCGCTGGTGGGCGACCCGGTCTACCTGCGCCGGATTCCGGCCGCCGCCCGTGGCCTGCCGCCCATGGCAAAGGACGCGGCGCTGGATTTCCCCCGTCAGGCGCTGCATGCGCGCAGGCTGGGATTCGTCCACCCCCGCACGGGTGAGCAGATGCTGTTCGAGACCGCGCCACCGGAAGACTTTCGCCTTCTGCTGTCCGGTATTGCCTGATCTGCAGGCATATTCGTTGACATGGCAGGGCCAGATGCCTATGTTCGGTGATTGTTCGCCGGGGCCGACGCCCCCAGGCTAACTGGACGTCCTGTATAAAACTGCCCATGACGGGGGTCATATACAGGGACGTGAGATGTCCAGTCGTGCGTCTATCAGAGATGACGAATGCAACCCTTCCGGTCACGGTTACGTTAGACCGGATCAAGGCTGTCCCGTCCCTCTGGAACAGGAGTCCGTTACAATGGCCTCTTCTGCTTCTGCTCTTATTTCCGGTCCCGAAAACAACCTGTCCAAATACCTTCGGGATATCCGCAAGTTTCCCATGCTCTCCCCCGAGGAGGAGCTTCGTCTGTCGCGCCGCTGGAAAGACAAGGGCGATACCGAAGCCGCGCATAAGCTTGTCACCTCCCACCTGCGTCTCGTCGCCAAGATCGCCATGGGCTATCGTGGCTACGGCCTGCCGGTGGGCGAACTGATCAGCGAAGGCAACATCGGGATGATGCAGGCGGTCCGCCGCTTCGACCCCGACCGTGGCTTCCGCCTGGCGACTTACGCCATGTGGTGGATCCGTGCCGCGATACAGGAATATATCCTGCATAGCTGGTCACTGGTGAAGATCGGCACAACCGCCGCACAGAAAAAACTGTTCTTCAACCTGCGTCGCCTCAAGGGGCAGATGCAGGCGATCGATGATGGTGACCTGCAGCCTGAACAGGTCAACAAGATCGCCCAGTCCCTCGGCGTGCCCGAACAGGACGTGGTGAACATGAACCGCAGGCTGGCCGCTCCCGACCACAGCCTGAATGCGCCGCTGCGCATGGATGGCGAGGGGGAATGGCAGGACTGGCTGGTTGATGACAACGACAACCAGGAAGAAACCCTTGCCCAGAGCGAGGAATATTCCGGCAGGCAGGCGCTTCTGGCCAACGCCATGAAGTCACTGAACGACCGTGAACGTCATATCCTGACCGAACGGCGGCTCAAGGACGAACCGGCGACGCTGGAAGAACTGTCCCATGTCTATAACATCTCGCGTGAGCGCGTGCGCCAGATCGAGGTCCGCGCCTTTGAAAAGGTACAGACCGCGATGAAGGCGGAAGTCGCGTCCCGCCGCGCGAAACACGAGGCACAGGCCGAGGCCTGACCACCCGACGACCTGCCTGATAAAAAAGCCCCGCACGCTTCTGGCGCTGCGGGGCTTTTTGTCTGTACTGGCCATAATTAAAGAAGTTTTTGGTGAAGCTTTTTTCAAAAAGCTTCAGGGAACGCCGCCTCTTTGAAAAAAGGCGGCACCCAAAAACTTCCGTTCTGTTTTAATCAGTCCTCGAACGGGTCACGCATCAGGATGGTGTCGTCACGTTCGGGGCTGGTGGACAGCAGGGTAACCGGTGCCTCGACCAGTTCCTCGATCCGACGGACATACTTGATGGCCTGCGCGGGCAGTTCAGCCCAAGACCGCGCGCCCTTGGTGCTGTCCTTCCAGCCTTCCATCGTCTCGAACACCGGGCGGATACGCTGCTGCGCACCGGGGGCCGAGGGGAAACTGGTGATCTTCTTGCCATCCAGTTCGTAACCGACGCAGATGCTGATTTCGTCCAGACCGTCCAGCACATCCAGCTTGGTCAGCGCCAGGCCGTTCACGCCACCCACGCGCACCGCGCGACGCACCAGCACGGCGTCAAACCAGCCACAACGGCGGGGACGGCCCGTTACGGTGCCGAATTCATGCCCGCGTTCCCCCAGCGTGCGGCCCATCTGGTCATGCAGTTCGCTGGGGAACGGTCCCTCACCCACACGCGTGGTGTAGGCCTTGGCAATGCCCAGAACGAAACCGATGCTGGTCGGACCAACACCCGCGCCCGTGCCCGCATTTGCCGCGACGGTATTGGAACTGGTCACGAACGGATAGGTGCCGTGGTCTACGTCCAGCATCACCGCCTGCGCGCCCTCGAACAGGATACGCGAACCACTGCGCCGGCTGTCATCCAGCAGGTCCCACACCGGAGCCATGAAGGGCAGCACGCGGGGTGCGACGGCGTTGAGGAAATCCAGCAGTTCAGCCTTGGTGAACGTATCGGCCCCAAGACCCTTGAGCAGGGTGTTGTGGTGCAGCAGCAGTTCGTCCAGCTTCCAGTCCAGCGTTTCCGGTTCGGCCAGGTCACACAGGCGGATGGCGCGACGGGCCACCTTGTCTTCATAGGCGGGGCCGATGCCACGGCCCGTGGTGCCGATCTTGCGGTCACCCCGCGCGGCTTCGCGCGCGCGGTCCAGCGCGCCATGAACGGGCAGGATCAGGGGCGCGTTTTCAGCAATCTTCAGCGTCTCGGGCGTGACCTTCAGGCCCTGCGCCGTCACGCGGTCGATTTCCTTCAGCAGCGCTTCGGGATCAACCACCACGCCATTGCCGATCACGCCCATCTTGCCCCGCACCAGCCCGGACGGCAGCAGGGACAGCTTGTAGGTCTGCTCACCCACAACCAGCGTATGGCCCGCATTATGACCACCCTGGAAACGCACGACCACATCGGCCCGGCTGGCCAGCCAGTCCACGATCTTTCCCTTGCCCTCGTCACCCCACTGGGTGCCGATCACGGTGACGTTGGACATTTCATGCTCCTTGCTATACGGCCCGACCGGGACAAAGGCGACCAGCCGGAAAAAACCTTGTTATATTAAACAGATAACAGAAATTCAGATGCCATCCACCGGCATGGGCCGACCATCAGCCACCACCAGCGCACAGGACAGGCGCCGGGCCTCGGCCCGTGCATCGGCTTCATCACCCAGCGCGCTGACCGTGGCATACCCCCCCGCACGCAGGGCCGCCCCCACTTCCGGCGGGGTCCCCCACGGCAGGAACACACGCGTCCGGCACGGCAGCGGCGGGGCCGCGCGCAGGATGATGTCAGGCCGCAGGGTCAACCCGCAGGCCGGTTCATCATTATTGGACAGGTAACGGCCACCCCGGCCCAGTTCTTCGCGCTGGCCTGCGGCATAGACGCTGACACATACGCCGGTATGGTACTGCCAGCCCCGGAATTCCACCGGATCCACCGTCAGGCGGATACCCGGCACACGCGCCTCGATCGCGGCGACGGTTGCAGCCAGACGCGCACTGTGGGCACGTACCACCGGCGGCAGGTCCACCGCTGCCAGTTCCGCCAGCGCCCCATGGGCCGGGCCGGCCGCATGCAGCAGCCGGATCAGGACCGGCGCCAGGTCGCCACCATGGCGTTCCACGGCGGCCGCATCCTTGCGGTCCAGCGCGCGCATCAGCATGCCGCGCACATGCGCATCAAAGCCCCCGGCATCCACCAGCGCGGTGGTCAGCGCGGGCATGGTCAGGTCAAAGGACACGCCCTGCACCTGCAGCGTGGCAAGGCATTCGGCCGCAAGCGCCACGATTTCGGCATCCGCTTCCGGCTGGTCGGGACCGATCAGTTCCACCCCGGCCTGCGAAATCTGGCGTTCGCCATCACCCCGGTTGCTGGCCATGAGGATACACGGCCCGGCATAGGCAAGCCGCAGGGGACGCGGCACATCAGGCAGCCGGGTCGCGGCAATGCGCGCGATCTGGGGCGTCATGTCGGGACGCAGTGCCATCATGCGGCGCGTATCGGGGTCCATCAGGCGGAAGGTCTGTTCCGCCACGGCAGCGCCCGAACCCGACAGCAGCGTTTCCTCGAATTCCAGCAGCGGCGGCGTGACGCGGTCATATCCGTGGGTGGCGAAGACGCGCATCAGCGTCTCGACCCCGGCCGCCTCGGCCTCGGCCTCGGGGGGGAGCCTGTCCACGAAGCCTGCGGGCAGCAGCGCGGGGTTGAACGGCGGGTCATCAGTCATATCGGGGGCCTATCGTGCTGCACCATCTCCACGGTGGCAGCCGGGACATGATGGATCAGACATGGAAAGCGGAAGGATCAGGCGTGCTGGCCGCGTACCTGCGCATAGGCCCAGTCCAGCCACGGCAGGACCGCCTGCAGGTCGGCGGTTTCCACCGTCGCCCCGCCCCACAGCCGCAGGCCCGGCGGCGCGTCACGGTAGCTGCCGATATCCAGCGCCACCCCTTCCTTGCCCAGCAGGGATACGATCTGCTTGGCAGCCTTTGTCTGGCCCGCATGGTCCAGCGCAGTAAACCACGGGGCGACAATACGCAGGCAGATGGCCGTGCTGGAACGGTGCGCAGGGTTGGGGGCAAGGAACTGCGCCCAGTCGGACTGCGCTTCCCACCCGGCAATGGCGGCCAGATTGGCTTCGCTGCGGGCGATCAGGCCCTTCAGGCCGCCAGCGCCTTCGGCCCATTTCAGGCCATCCAGCGCATCTTCCACGCACAGCATGGACGGCGTGTTGATCGTGTCACCCCGGAAAATACCGTCAATCAGGCCCTTGCTGTTGGTCAGGCGGAAGATCTTGGGCAGCGCGCGGGGTGCTGGCGTGGATACCAGCCGTTCCACCGCGCGCGGCGACAGGGCCAGCATGCCGTGAGCGGCCTCGCCCCCCAGCACCTTCTGCCACGACCATGTCACCACATCCAGCTTCTGCCACGGCAGGTCCATGGCGAAGGCGGCGGATGTGGCGTCGCATATCACCAGCCCGTCGCGCTGCGTGGGAATGGAGGCGTCATACGGCAGGCGCGCGCCCGATGTCGTGCCGTTCCATGTCAGCACCACGTCGCGCGCCCAGTCCACCTGCGACAGGTCGGGGATTTCACCGTAATCGGCCTTCAGCACGCGGGCATCGGACAGTTTCAGCTGGGCTATGATGTCGTTTGCCCATGTGGCGGAAAAGCTTTCGAACGCCAGCACGTCCACCGGGCGGGTGCCCAGGATGGACCACAGCACCATTTCCACCGCACCCGTATCCGACGCGGGCACGATGCCCAGCACCCAGTCATCCGGCATGCCAAGCATGGCCTTTGAACGGGTAATGACCTCGTTCAGCCGTGCGCGCCCTTCGGCCGAACGGTGCGAACGCCCCACCAGCGCATCCGACAGGGCGGAAAGCGACCAGCCCGGACGCTTGGCGCAGGGACCGGAAGAGAAGCACGGATTGGCAGGCCGTACGGACGGCTTTGCAGTAAGGGCATCAGGCAAGGGAGACATCGTCCTGTTCGCGACACGGGCAAAGGGACAGCAACACCGGGGCGGTGCGCCAGACTGGTGCGAGAGGGGGGATTCGAACCCCCATGCCTTTCGGCGGTCGATTTTGAGTCGACTACGTCTACCGTTCCGTCACTCTCGCATACAGGCAGCCCGCCCTGTGCGGGACGGAATACCACGGCAATCAGTCCAGGGACGTCTTGCGGACCCGCTATATCACACGGGCGGCGGCGGTTCCAGCCCAAGCATCAGCGCCACATTCTGCAGTGCGGCACCCGACGCGCCCTTGCCCAGATTGTCCAGCCGTGCGGTCAGCACGACCTGCCGCAGCGCGTCGTTACCATGCACGCGCAGTTCCATCCGGTCGGTGCCCGCCAGCGCGTCCGCCACCAGCTTGGCGCACGGTTCGGCCACCGTTACGCGGTCCGAACCCCGGTAATGCGCAGCTAGGGCTTCATGCAGGTCCGCAATGGCGACCCTGCCGGGCAGGCGGTCCAGATGCAGCGGCACGGACACGATCATCCCCTGCGGGAAATGCCCGACCGACGGCACGAAAACCGGCGGCTGCGCCAGACCGGCATACAGGGTCATTTCCGGCATGTGCTTGTGGCCCAGACCCAGCCCGTACAGTTCAAACGCCGGGCCGCCATCGCGCTCATGCGCTTCGATCATGCTGCGGCCACCGCCACTGTAGCCACTGACGGCATTCACGCATACGGGATAATCCGCTGGCACCAGCCCTGCCCTGACCAGCGGGCGCAGCAGGCCGATCAGCCCGGTGGGATAACAGCCGGGATTGGAAACACGGGCGGCGGCCCGGATGGCGGCAGGCTGGGCCGCATCCATTTCGGGAAAGCCGTAGACCCATGCCGGGTCGGTTCGGAACGCGGTGCTGGCGTCGAGTATGCGCGGCGCATCATCCCCCATGGCGTCTGCCATCGCCACGGCTTCCTTCGCCGCCGCATCGGGCAGGCACAGGATGACGATATCGACCGCTGCCATCATCTCCCGCCGGGCGTCGGGATCCTTGCGCCGCGCGGGGTCGATGGAACGCACGGTGACAGGCAGGTGGCGCAGGCGATGGCGGATGCCCAGTCCCGTCGTCCCTGCCTCGCCATCGATAAAGACCGTTGCCTGTCCGTTGCTGCTCATGTTCGGTGTGTCCTGATAAAAACTTCCCGCCTCGGGATGGGCGATCTATACAAAACCTGTGCCCGACCGCAATACAAACAGGCAGGACTTCCCACCCATGCACGATGCTTCTTCCGCCCTTGCCCGCCTGCTGGACATCATGGCCCGCCTGCGTGACCCGCAGACGGGCTGCCCATGGGACCGGGAACAGGACTTCGCGTCCATAGCACCCTACAGCATTGAAGAAGCGTATGAAGTCGCGGACACCATTGCGCGCGAGGACTGGGACAGCCTGCCCGATGAACTGGGCGACCTTCTGCTGCAGGTCGTCTACCACGCGCAGATGGCCGATGAAAAAGGCATGTTCGACTTCGCCACCGTGGCCCGCATGATTGGCGACAAGATGGTCCGCCGCCATCCCCATGTCTTTGGCGATGCGCCGGTGGAAGCAGGCCAGTGGGAAACGGGCAAGGCGCAGGAACGTCTGGCGCGCAACAGGGGCGGCACGCTGGATGACGTGCCGGTGGGCCTGCCCGCCCTGCTGCGCGCGCGCAAGCTGTCCGCGCGCGCGGCCCGTACCGGCTTCGACTGGGACACGGTGGGCGAGGTCGCGGCAAAGGTGGATGAGGAACTGGACGAACTGAAGGTCGAACTGGAAAGCGGCGACCGGGCGAAGATATTCGATGAACTGGGCGATGTGCTGTTCACGCTGGCAACACTTGCACGCAAGCTGGACATGGACCCCGAAGCCTGCCTGCGTCAGGCCAACGCCAAATTCACCCGCCGCTTTACCGCCGTCGAGCACGACCTCGCCGCCCGTGGCCTTGCGCTGGCGGACGTGGATGTCAAAACCATGGAAGAAGGCTGGCAGGCCGTCAAACGCCGTGAACGCGCGGCACAGCCACAGGACTGAAACCCGCGCAAACCATCAAAGGTTTTTGGTGAAGCTTTCTGAAAAAAGGCAGCACCCGGAAAGTTTTCGCTTTTTATCAGCCATTTACGCGACGGGGGTCAGCAGCAGGTCACGTAGCGCCTGCCAGCTTGCCCTGTCCGGCGCGTAAAGCAGCCCGCCGCTACGATCCGTGACACGGTAGGGCGAGCCGTCAAAATGGGCGCTGTAACCACCCGCTTCCGCATGGATCAGCCACCCCGCCAGGTGGTCCCACGGCAGGGTGCGGTTGAACAGCAGGAAGTGGCACCGCCCATCGACCAGCATCAGGTATTCATGCGCCGCACACCGGAAATCCCATGATCCCGCAACCTTGGGCAGGTTATGCGTCACCACGTCGCGCACCGGCGCGGGCAGGTAGCGCCATGATGCATTACCCGACATCTCCCGCGCGGGCACGGGGGCGGCCACATGCAGCCTGCGTTCGGCGCCCTTGCCGTCATGCAGCCATGCACCCTGGCCGCGCGCGGCCAGAACCGCGATGTCGCATACGGGATCAACAATGGCCCCGCCAATCACTTCCCCCCGCGACACGGCGGACACCATGACACCAAACAGCGGCACGCCCGCCGCATAATTGGCCGTGCCGTCAATCGGGTCGATCACGAAGGCAAGTTCCGCCGCGCCAAGGCCGTCCAGCAGGGCGGGATCAGCCGCGACCGCTTCCTCCCCCAGTACAAGGGCATCGGGCCATGCGGCCCGCAGGGCGGCGGTCAGGTCACGTTCGGTGGCTTCATCGGCCACGGTCACGATATCCAGCGGCCCGCTCTTGGCACGGATGTCGGCACGATCAAGGCAACGGAAGAACGGCATGACATGGCGCGACGCCGCCCCCCGCATCATGCCCACCACATCGTGCATGTCCGCCAGTGTGATCCGTGCCGTCATTGCAGCCCCTCCGCTATGCGTATCCGTCCTTCACCGGTGCCCATCCATGCGCCGGTACCGGCCTGTCTGCCACCCCGCCCGCAGTCACGAAACGGTCGGCACGCAGGCGTGCCCTAGTCCTGCAGGCAGGTCACGATACGGCCGAACTGCATTTCAAACCGCGCACGATTGGCAGGGGACAGGCGCACGGTCATCTCCACGCCGTCCTCCCCATCCTCGCGCTCCGTGACCTCGCCATGTTCATACAGCCACGCCATCGCCGCCCCTTCGGCCAGCGGCACGCGGTAGGCGACGACTTCCATCGCCCGCGTCATGCGTTCGTCAATCGCGGCCAGCAGGTCGGGCAGGCCGTCGCCGGTAATGGCAGAAATGACCACATTGCCCGGCCGCGCGCCCACCGCGTCACGCCCGCCCACCAGGTCGGCCTTGTTCAGCACCTCGATCACACGGGACTGCCAGTCCTGTTCGATGGTGCCATTGCGGGCCATGCCTTCGAGAACTTCGATCACATCATTGCGCTGCGATGCGCTGTCGGGATGCGAGACATCACGCACATGCAGGATGATGTCGGCTTCCGCCACTTCTTCCAGCGTCGCGCGGAAGGCCGCGATCAGTTCGGTCGGCAGGTCACTGATGAACCCCACGGTGTCGGACAGGATCACCCGCCGCCCCGATGGCAGCTGGATGCCGCGCATGGTGGGGTCAAGCGTTGCGAACAGCTGGTCCTGCGCATAGACGCTGGCCCCGGTCAGGGCGTTGAACAGGGTGGACTTGCCGGCATTGGTGTAGCCAACCAGCGCCACGATGGGGAATGGCACCCGCCTGCGGGCCTGCCGGTGCAGGCCACGGGTGCGGCGGACCTGTTCCAGTTCGCGCTTCAACCGCACGATCCGGTCGCCGATCATCCGGCGGTCGGCCTCGATCTGGGTTTCACCGGGGCCGCCAAGGAAACCGAAGCCACCACGCTGGCGTTCAAGATGGGTCCATGTGCGCACAAGACGGCTGCGCTGGTATTCCAGATGGGCCAGTTCGACCTGCAGCGTGCCCTCACGCGTGGCCGCGCGTTCGCCAAAGATATCAAGGATCAGCGCGGTCCGGTCGATCACCTTGCAGCCCAGCGCGCGTTCAAGGTTACGCTGCTGCACCGGCGTCAGGCGGGAATCAATGATGACCACGGTGATGTTGTCAGCCTTGACCGTTTCCTTGAGCGAGTCCACCTGCCCACCACCCAGCAGGGTCGCCGGCCTGCGCGCACGCAGCAGCAGCACCGCCTGACATACGACCACCAGCCCGATGGACGCGGCAAGGCCGACCGCTTCTTCCAGCCGGGCTTCGGCCGCACGGGCGTCATCATGCCGGTCGGGGCGCTCCCACGGCAGGATGACGGCGGCGCGCGTGGCGGATGGTGGCTGGGCCGCCGTCACGACGGGCTGCCATCCGTGGCTGCACGCTCCTCTGTGCCGTCGGTCTCGGTCGGGGGTTCAAACAGGCTGACCGGCGTAGCCGGCATGACCGTGCTGATCGCATGCTTGTACACAAGCTGCGTGTGGCCATCGCGCCGCAGCAGGACGGAGAAGTTGTCAAACCAGGTGATGATCCCCTGAAGCTTGACGCCATTGACCAGGAAAATGGTAACCGGCGTTTTTGACCGACGGACGTGGTTGAGGAACACGTCCTGGACATTCTGTGAAGGTTCTTTTGCCACGGCAGGGCCTTACTTGTTGTTTGTTGGGCGGAATCACACGGCACAGTCGCGTGTCATGCTACGGCGTTGCCACCGTCCGTATCACAGTTCGTTGTCTAGCAGTCATGGGCTGCATGGGCAAAAGCTCATCCCGTGTTGCGATCCTCGGACGTCACGCCAAGCTGCTTGAGCTTGCGGTGAAGCGCACTGCGTTCCATCCCCACGAATCCCGCGGTACGGCTGATGTTCCCACCGAAACGCAGCAGCTGCGCCTGCAGGTACTGGGTCTCGAACAGGTCACGGGCCTCACGCAGCGGCAGGCTCATCACATCCTCGTCAGAATCGAACTTGAGCAGCGCGGGCGCGCCATCCCCCACGGTGGAAGGCAGCATGTCGGCGCGGATCGGGTCCGTGCTGTTGCCCGGCATCATGATCAGCAGGCGTTCCATCAGGTTGCGCAGCTCGCGCACATTGCCCGGCCATTCATAACTCTGCAGCGCCGCAATCGCGTCGCCCGACAGTTCACGCAGCGGCAGGCCGGCATTTTCGGCCGCGCGGTCAAGGAACATGCGGGCCAGTTCGGGTATGTCCTCACGCCGTTCACGCAGGCTGGGAATACGCAGGGGCACCACCGCGAGGCGGTAGTACAGATCCTCCCGGAAGCGCCCCATCGCGATTTCGGACTGCAGGTCGCGATTGGTGGTGGCCAGCACGCGCACATCCACCTTGACCCGCCGCGCACCGCCCAGCCGTTCGAATGTCTGGTCCTGCAGCGCGCGCACGATCTTGCCCTGCGTTTCCAGCGGCATGTCGGACACTTCGTCCAGCACCAGCGTGCCGCCATGCGCGCGTTCCAGCACCCCGGTGCGGCGGCCCGCGCCGTCATCCCCGCCCTCGATGCCGAACAGTTCCTCCTCGAACCGGCCGGGGGCGAGGGTGGCGCAGTTGAGCGCGATGAACGGCCCTTCCGCCCGGCGGGAACTGGCGTGGATCATCCGCGCCGCCACTTCCTTGCCGGTACCCGCAAGGCCTGAAATCAGCACGCGCGACCCGGTGGGGGCCACGCGGTCGATCTGGTTGCGCACGGCGGTAATGGCAGCGCTGCGTCCTTCCAGCACGGTGCCCGAACCCGCGCGCAGGCGCAGTTCGGCATTTTCGCGCGCCAGGCGGGACGCCTCCAGCGCGCGGCGCACCACGACCAGCAGGCGGTCGGCCTGAAAGGGTTTTTCGATAAAGTCATACGCGCCATGCTGCAGGGCGGCGACCGCGGTCTCGATCGTGCCATGTCCCGATATCATGATGACCGGGATGGACGGCTCCTCCTTGTGCAGGACATTCAGGATGCCCAGGCCATCCAGCCGTGAGCCCTGCAGCCATACATCAAGCACCACCAGCGAGGGCCGACGTTCCCGGAAGGCCGCGATGGCGGAATCGGAATCCGCCGCCAGCCGCGTCTCGTATCCCTCATCAGCCAGAATACCCTCGATAAGGAGCCGGATATCCGGCTCGTCATCGACGATCAGGATTTCATGCCCCATGGTCGTCCTTTATCGGCAAAATCAATGTCGACACAGCTCCCCTGCTCCCGGCGCGATCCGCAAGCCCGATGCTTCCGCCGTGATCCTCAAGAATCTTCTTAACGATCGCAAGACCAAGTCCGGTTCCCTTGGGCTTGTGGGTCACATATGGCTCGGTCAACCGGGCGCGATCCTCGACCGGCAACCCGATTCCATCATCCTCAACGCTCAGGATGACGTTCGGATCATCCTGCTTCAATGTAATACGGATCGTGCCGATCACGCCATCCCCGCCGGCCGCCCCGACTTCGGGACGCATGGCGATGGCGTCCGCCGCGTTCTGCAAGAGGTTGGTCAGCGCCTGCCCCACCAGCCTGCGGTCACACTGGACCAGCGGGCCACGGTCGGGCAGATGGACTTCATACAGGATTTCGGGGTGCGCGTTGCGCTGCAGGATCAGGGCCTCACGCACGATGCGCGACAGGTCCTCCATGCGCATGACCGGTTGCGGCATGCGGGCAAAGGCGGAAAATTCGTCCACCATGCGCCCGATATCCCCCACATGGCGGATGATGGTGTCCACGCACTGCGCAAAGGTATCGGGATCGGACGTGATCTCGCGCAGGAAGCGGCGCTTGAGCCGTTCGGCGGCAAGCTGGATGGGGGTCAGCGGGTTCTTGATTTCATGCGCGATGCGGCGGGCGACATCGGCCCATGCCGCCTTGCGCTGCGCAACCTGCAGGGCAGTTATGTCGTCAAAGGTCACGACATAGCCATCAGCGAAATCGCCGGTCACCGTACTCTGCATTTCCGCGCCGATTCGCACCAGCAGGGTACAGGCGCGCCCGCCCGCCAGCACCTGCACCTCGCCCGTCAGTTCACGTCCGCCCTCCTGGGCGATGCGTTCCAGCATGGTGCCCAGTTCCGGCACCACATCCGTCAGGGGGCGCCCCACGCCGGCCGCCATGTCACGCTGCAGCAGTACGCTTGCGGCACGGTTGGGCAGTTCGATCATGCCGTGCGAATCCAGCCCGATGACACCGGCCGACACCCCCGACAGCACGGCCTCGGTAAACCTGCGGCGTTCGTTGATCTGGTTGGTGGCGTTGACCAGTTCCGCGCGCTGGGTCGCAAGCTGCGTGGTCATGCGGTTGAAGGCGCGTGACAGGCTGGAGACCTCGTCATCGCGCTCGCCCTCGGGCACGTTGCTGTCCAGGTTGCCCTTGCTGACCCGTTCGGATGCCAGGATCAGCAGCCCCAGCGGCCGCACGATCTGGTTGGCCAGCATGAGGCCGATCAGGATCGCCGCCCCCAGCACCAGCACGGCCACGAGGGCGAAGATCAGCACGAAGGTGAACTGGATCTTGGCCCGGTTGCCATTCAGGCGCTTGTAATCGGCCACCACCTGTTCGGTGCGGTGCATGTGTTCAAGGATATCGGGGTCCACCGGGCGTGCGATCATGAGCATGAGCGGCGGCGTATCCCCCAGGGTCACAACCGCGCGGACGGTCTTTTCATCCGGTGAATCAAGGATCGCGATTTCGTTCGTCCGCGCCATCAGGGTGGCCGCGGGCGGCGGCAGGTCCTTCAGGTTGGCCGCCCGTCCCATAAGCCCGCCCGACGCCACGACGGTATTGGTGAACGGGTCATAGACCACCGCCACGTCCAGCCCCCGCAGCGTGGCCTGCGAATCCAGCACCTGCGACAGCGCGTCGGGATCATGCAGAAGGTCGCCCCCCGACCCGGACAGCCCGTTCTGCGCGCTGACCAGGTAATTGGCCAGCGAGAACGCCTCGGTCCGGATATTGGCGTTATGTTCCTGCAGGTAGCCACGGGATGTTTCCAGCGCCTCGTTCAGCGCGGTGTTCACCCGGTCACTGAACCAGATCTGGATGCCGTAATGGAAGAACACGGCGGCGAACGTGCCCACCACGATGGTGGGCGCCACCGCGACAATGCCGAACAGCGTGACCAGCCGCACATGCAGCCGCGCCCCGGCCAGCCCGCTGCGGCGTTCGGCCACCACACGCCCGACCTTTTCCGTAAGCGACGTCGCCAGCAGCAGCAGCACGAGGAAGTTCAGGATGAACACCAGCGCCTGGATCTGCGGGTGATGGGCCAGCGACTTGCCACCCGACAGCACGACGAAGGTCGCGACCCCCAGCACCAGCGCCAGCAGCACCAGCACCAGCGCCACGTTGCGCCGTACCAGCATGTCCAGCACCCGCCGGGCCAGCCGGTAGGCCATGCTTGGGCGCGGCGTCGCGTTCATGCTCATGCGCCGCCGCGCACGACCGGAATATCCAGATCCCTGATCTTCTTGCGCAGCGTATTGCGGTTCAGTCCCAGCATGGCCGCCGCCCGGATCTGGTTTCCACGCGTGGCCGCCAGCGTCATGGTGATCAGGGGGCGTTCGACCTCGGCAATCACCTTGTCGTAAATATCGCTCAGCGGCATGCCGTCCTGCCCGGATGACAGGAAGCGGCGCAGATGCCGTTCCACCGCCTCGGCCAGTGTCTCGGCTGTTCCGCCGCCCGCGCCTTCGCCTGGTGGCGCCGTATTGCTGGCCTCCGCCAGTTCGGCGGCGATGATGTCGGCCCCTATGCTTTCCTGCGGGTGCAGCGCCGTGATGCGGCGCATGAGGTTTTCAAGCTCGCGCACGTTGCCCGGCCAGCGATAGGCCTGAAGCTGCGCCATCGCCTGATCATCCAGCACGCGCGCGCTGCCCGCGCCTTCGGCATTTTCATTCAGGAAATGCCGCGCCAGCAGGGGAATGTCCTCCACCCGTTCGCGCAGGGGCGGCAGGCGCATGGGCACCACGTTCAGGCGGTAGTACAGATCCTCGCGGAAGGTGCCCGCGCGGATCGCCTGCCGCAGGTCACGATGGGTGGCGGCGATGATGCGCACATTGGCGCGGATGGGCATGGTGCCGCCCACGGTCGTGAACTCCCCATCCTGCAGCACGCGCAGCAGGCGGGTCTGGGCTTCGGGGGGCATGTCCCCGATTTCATCAAGGAACAGCGTGCCCCCCGCCGCCTGTTCAAACCGCCCGGCGACACGGCTGGTCGCCCCGGTAAAGGCGCCGCGTTCATGCCCGAACAGTTCGCTTTCGATCAGGTTGCGCGGAATGGCGGCCATGTTGATGGCGACAAAGGGGCCGGCACGCCTGCGCCCGTAATCATGCAGCGCGCGGGCCACCAGTTCCTTGCCGGTGCCGCTTTCGCCATTGATCATCACCGTCAGGTCCGATGTCGTAAGGCGGGCGATGATGCGGTAGATATCCTGCATCACCACCGATCGCCCGATCAGCGACATCTGTTCATCCGGCTGGGCCGGGGCCAGCGGCTGCACGGGGGTGGCGGGGGTCGCCAGCGCGCGGGCGACCACCGCCAGCACTTCCTTGAGGTCAAAGGGCTTGGGCAGGTATTCGAACGCGCCGCGCTGGGTCGCCTTTACCGCCGTCATCAGCGTGGACTGGGCACTCATGACCACGACGCGCAGGTCGGGGCGGATGCGGCGGATGCGCGGGATCAGGTCCAGCCCGTTTTCATCGGGCATGACGACATCGGTGATGACAAGGTCGCCCTCGCCCTCCTCCACCCACTGCCACAGGGTGGACGCCTGGGCGGTGGTGCGGACCTGATAGCCCCCGCGCCCCAGCGCCTGGCTCAGCACCGTACGGATGGAGCGGTCATCATCAGCAACAAGAATGGTCGGCAGCGACATACGCTATAAATCTCTCAGGTCCAGTGGGGGAACATCAGGGCGTGTCCCGGCCCTCGGTCACGACGGGCAGGTGCAGCAGGACCTCGGTGCGGCCGGGCTGGCTTTCCACCTCGATCACACCGCCGTGGTCGCCCACGATCTTGCCAGCCAGCGCCAGTCCCAGCCCGCTGCCCGTGGTCTTGGTTGTCAGGAAGGGTTCGAACAGGTGCGGCCGGATGTTTTCGGGAATGCCCGGCCCGTTGTCCCGCACCGACACCAGCAGCGGCAACTGTACGCGCTGGCTGCCCGCCCCGGTGGAAACCCAGATGCCGGGCCGGTAGCTGGTGGTCAGGGTGATTTCTGGCGGGGCCGCATCATCGGGATTGGCATGCAGCGCCTCGGCCGCATTCTTCACCAGATTGAGCAGCACCTGAACCAGCTGGTCACGATTGCCCCACACCGGCGGCAGGGAGGGGTCATAGACTTCATGAAAGCGGATATCGGCGGCAAAGCCCTGCTGCGCCAGCCTGCGCACATGTTCCAGCACCCGGTGGATATTGACGGGCCTGCGTTCGATCGGCCGGTCGCTGAACATGTCCATCCGGTCCACGAGGTCGCGGATGCGGTTGACCTCGTCCTGGATCAGGACCGCAAGCTCACGGTCGGATTCGCCCACCGATGTTTCCAGCAGCTGCGCCGCGCCCCGGATACCCGATAGCGGGTTCTTGACCTCATGCGCGAGGATGGCCGCCATGCCCGCGACACTGCGCGCCGCGGACCGGAAGGTCAGCTGCCGGTCCAGCACGCGGACAGCGGAAAAATCATGGAAGGTCAGTACGACCGAGCCGGGTTCTTCCATGACCGGCGCGCCCTGCACCGTCACCCCGTCATGGCGCAGGCGGGGACTTTCCAGCGTGACCTCGTGCTCGACCACCGTATGATCCTCGGCACGGACCTGTTCCATCAGCAGGAACAGCGGGCTGTCACCGGGCAGGATGTCCGTCAGGCGCATCTGCACCAGGTGCGCGCGCGACATGCCAAAAAAAGGCTCCGCCGCGCTGTTCACGTATCCGATGGCGTTATCCGCCCGCACGACCACAACCGGCAGCGCCAGCGAGTCGAGGATCACGCGCCCGTTGCCCGTCACGTTATCGGGTGCGCAGGGCTCATGGGGGACAGGGGAAGGCTGGCCCATCCTCATGCCGCCTGTGCCGCGGCCCTTTCCGCTCCCACGGTGGACGGGCGCGGCCCGCGCGCATTGCCCGCTTCAATCTGGCGGTCATAGAATTCGTGGATCATGCCGATGACCGCATCCACCGTATCGACCCGGTTGACGGCGGCACGGAAACCCGCGGAATCCGGCAGGCCCGCCGAATACCACGACACATGCTTGCGCGCGAGGCGCAGGCCGGGATGGGCGCCGAAATGGTCGATCATCATGCCGTAATGTTCCAGCACGATGGCCTTTTCCGCCGCAAGGTCGGGTTCGGGCACGTTTTCGCCATGCACCAGCGCGCGCGCCACCTGCGCCAGGAACCACGGGCGGCCATAGCAGCCACGTCCGATCATCACGCCGCGCGCACCGGAGCGTTCCAGCGCCACGCGGGCATCTTCCACCGTCAGGATATCGCCATTGACGATAACCGGCAGGTCCACCGCATCGACCACGTTGCGCACAAAATGCCAGTCCGCCGTGCCGTTATAGAACTGCTGCCGGGTGCGGCCATGGACCGTCACCATGCGTATGCCCGATTCCTGTGCAATCCGCGCAAGCCTGGGGGCATTCAGGCTGTTATGGTCCCAGCCCATGCGCATTTTCAGTGTCACGGGCACGTCCACCGCGCGCACCACGCCCTCCAGCAGGCGGCCGGCCTGTGCCTCGTCACGCATCAGCGCGGAGCCGGCCAGCTGCCCCACCGCCACCTTTTTCACCGGGCAGCCGAAATTGATGTCGATGATATCCGCCCCGCGATCGACCGCGATCCGCGCGGCCTGCCCCATCGCTTCGGGGTCGCACCCGGCCAGCTGCACGGAATTGGGGCCGTCATCCGCCACTTCGGCCATGCGCAGGGTGTTTTCGTTTTCGCGGATCATGGCCCATGACGCGATCATTTCGGACACGACCAGCCCCGCCCCCAGCCTGCGCGCCAGCCTGCGGAACGGCAGGTCGGTCACCCCGGCCATGGGCGCCAGAATGACGGGCGCCTGAAGGACGACCCCACCCCCCAGATCAATGGGCGACAGCAGCTGAGACGACATGAACCACGCTTCCCCACCGGAACCCAGCCGCGCCCGATGGCGGCAGAAAGGCATGCCGGCTACAATATCCACCAATAATGCTTATGATTTAGGCAGAATACCCTCTCCCGCCGCCCCGTGCAATCAGGTTCGGTGCATTGGGGCAACATTTTCATGCCAGCCCATGTCCGCGCGCGGGCCGGCCTGTCCACGCTCAATGCTTGACGCGCGGGCCACATGGCCGCATTGCTCCGCATCATGCGTGTTGCAGCCATCCTTCTCGCCGCGGGCCAGGGCAGCCGGTACAGCGCCCAGACCGCGACACCCCTCGCCAAGCAGTATGTCACGCTCGGCGGGCGGCCCGTCATCCGCCACGCGGCGGATGCCCTTGCCCCCCATGTGGGCATGATCCAGCCCGTGGGCGATCCCGCCCTGCTGGCCGGTGCGCTGGAGGGGTTCGCCCCCCCCTGCTGCACGGTCCTGCCGGTCGTGCCGGGCGGAACCACGCGACAGGCCAGCGTCAGCGCGGGGCTGGACGGCCTTGACCGCCTGCCTGAAGACGAGCGGCCCGAACTGGTGCTGATCCATGACGGCGCGCGGCCCTATGTGCCAGCCGAGGTGACGCAGGGCGTGATCGCCGCGCTGGAAAAGCATGCGGGCGTCATTCCCGCCGTGCCGGTGGCCGACACCATCAAGCGCGCGAAGGACGGCATCATTACCGATACCGTGCCCCGCACCGACCTGTTCCGCGCCCAGACGCCACAGGGTTTCCGTTTCGCGCTGCTGCGTGACCTGCACCGCGCGGCCAGTGCCGCGGATGCCACCGATGACGCCGCCCTGCTGGAACAGGCGGGACACCACGTGGCCATCGTCCCCGGTTCGGAAGACAACATCAAACTGACCTACAAGGAGGATCTGGTGCGCCTGGAACGCCTGATCGGCCCGACCCTGCTGCCGCGCACCGGCACGGGCTACGACGTGCATGCCTTTGCCGAAAACCGGCCCCTGATCATGTGCGGCATCAACGTGCCGCACACGCGTGGCCTCGCGGGTCATTCGGATGCGGATGTGGGCATCCATGCCCTGTGCGACGCCATTTACGGCGCACTGGCGGAAGGTGACATCGGCCGCCATTTCCCGCCCAGCAAGAACGAGTGGAAGGACGCCGACAGCGCGCGCTTTCTGGTCCATGCGGGTGAGCGCATCCGCCAGCGCGGCGGCATGCTGGTCAATGCCGACGTGACCCTGATCTGTGAACGGCCCAAGATCGGCCCGCATTCGGAAGCGATGCGCGCGCGCCTGGCGGAACTGCTGAAGGTTGATGTGGGCCGGATCTCGGTCAAGGCCACGACCTCCGAACGCCTTGGCTTTACCGGGCGCGAGGAAGGAATCGCCTGCCTGGCCAGCGCCACGGTTCTGGTGCCCTGAGCACCAAAAAAAACGGCCCGGTGTAACGCCGGGCCGTCTTGCATTCCGAAAGAAGTTTCTGGTGAAGCCTTTTGCAAAAGGCTTCAGGGAACGCTGCCTTTTTGGAAAAAAACGGCACCCGGAAACTTCGACCTGTTCAGGTCATATGGCACAGGCGCAGGAAACGCGATGCGTCCGTGACCTCAAGGGCCAGCAGACGCAGGCTTTCGACCTGTTTGTCATCCCTGCCCCATATATCCATCTGGGTGCGTTCATCCACGGACGCGACCTCGGCCGCCTTCGCGGGGGGCAGCGCGCCGGTCACGACCGCCAGGCCCAGCACGATGCTTTTCATGGCGGGCACCATTACCCCCAGCGCCGCAAGCGTGGGATTATCCATCTTTTCCAGTATGCCACGCCACGCCGCCTGCACCGCCGGCGACTGCGACAGGGGCATGATGCCCTGCGTCACCGCCATGTCGATGCCATGGCGCGCATGCAGCCACGCAAGCTGCGGATCCCATTCCGCCTTCTGACGTTCACATAGCAGGGCGGGATGATCCGCGCGGTAGCACAGCAGTTCCCCATCCACATACTGCAGCAGGGCGGTCACCTGCGCTGCCGGGTCCGGGGCGACACGTTCGATCATCGTGCCGGCAATACGGGTCAACGGCAGGTCATCGGGGGTGAAATCACCCCCCTTTTCCCCACCGGCATGCGCCCATTCATCGGCAATCGCGCCGGCCAGCGCGCGCGACGCGACACAGAGTGGCGTCCCACCGGGCAGGCGGATGCCGCGGCCGTCAAGCGCGACGCTGAAGCCCCCCTCCGCCGGACGGGCGGCGGCCTGTACCCAGAACCGCTTTCGCCTGCCCTGTGTCTGGGGCGTGGGGGGGCGTACCCCCTCCTTCATCCCGTTGCCCTGCGTCATTTCAGGATACCCAGCCCCTTCAGCAGGCCAGCCGCCTTCTTCACATCCGGCGAGGACTTGGAATTGCCCAGCAGGCCCGCGGCGCCAGAGGACTGCGCCTTGGGCGCCGCCGTCGTGGGTTCGGGCCCGGCCTGCCCTTCACGCGCGACCTTCAGCGTCGCGGGGCACGGATCGGCCACTGCCTTGCTGTCCGACCCGCCCAGCAGCAGGCCGATGGCGTAACGGCCATCCGCGCCGCCATCCATCTTGGGACGCGGGGACGAAAGCGTTCCCCCCACGCGCAGCGGCACGGTGGCCCCGGTGCCACCGATCATGACCTGCGGCACAAGATGCAGGTCCAGGTCATGCGACACCATGCCCACCGTGCCCTTGCCGGTCACGGTCAATGCATTGGTCTGCACGCCGATGGTGTCCACATTCGCCTTCTTGTCCGCCATGTTCATGTGCAGGCCGAAGCAGCGCAGCGCGATCGGGCCGGAACCCAGCGCGCCACGCGCCGCATCCCCCAGCAGTTCGCCCAGCGCGCTGCCGCTGACCGTGCCATTGACCATGGACACGCCAAGGTGCCCGGTCATGCCGGTGCGCAGTTCGGTCGCGGTATTGCCCTGCGTGCGCACTTCACCCACGACCTGCAACGCACCCTGCACCATGTTGGACAGGCCCGCCTTGCTTTCGAGCCATGTCGCCGGCAGCACCAGCGTGCCGATCGTGCCCGATACGGTGGGCACGCTGCCCGATGCATCGACCTCGAACTGGCCCGACAGGCGGCGGCCCGTGCCTTCGGCCTGTAGCGGGTCAACCTTCAGCAGCCCGTTCCGCAGGCTGATATGGGTCAGGGCGTTGTGGTATTCATCACCCTCGAATTCCAGCTGCGCCACGGTCAGGCGCAGGTCCGCATCCAGCTTGCGCAGCCGGTCGAACGGCAGCGTTTCATCACTGCCCTTGCCATTCGCAGGCGTGACAGTGCTGGCATCGGCCTTGGTGGCGTTGGTGTTACCCATCAGGGCATCCGCATTCACCCAGCTTGCGTCAATCGCGCCACTGACCAGCGGCACGCCCGCATGGCCACCATGAACCGACAGGTCGAGCGCCCCCTTGAGGGAGACCTGCGTGCTCTTGACCGCAATATCCGAAAGCTGGAAATGCGCGCCATTATCCTCGCTGACCAGATGGGTCGAGGCTTCCAGGTGGTCGATCACGGCACCATTGGGCAGCGGCAGCTTGCCAGCCGATGCATTGACATTCACCACCGCGCGCGACCCGCCCAGCGTGCCCGCGACACGCAGGCTGCCCGGATCACCCGACAGGTCCAGCGACAGCGGCAGGGGGTCAGCCAGATGCGACAGCGCCGCCTGCTCCACCTGCTGCAGCGATCCCAGCGTGCCGGACAGTTTCAGTCCCTGCCCCTGCCACGTGCCCTGGCTGCGGATGGTCACGGCGTCCTTCGGCCCCGGCGCGTCAACCGACAGCCCCTGCAGCGTCAGGCCGGACAGGTACTGCCCGGCATCCACCGCGCCCGTGTCCAGATGCAGGGAATTGAGCAGCGGCGTGCTGCCTTCCTTGTCCGCGGCGCTGCCATCCACCACATTGGCCTTGAGCGACAGCCGCCGCACATCCGGCAGGCTCAGGCCGGGGACGAATGCCTCGATCGCCTTCAGGCTGGCGATATTGCCATCCAGACTGATGTTGTAGCCCTTCATGTGGTCGGGGTCGGCCACGGTGCCATCCACCGCCATCTGCCCCACCTGCTGCCCGCCAGCCCTGAACGCCGCCTGCAACGCAACCGGCCAGCCCGCCCGCGCGGTGGATGTCAGGTTGATGGCGCCCGTATGACCCGCCAGCGTGAAGCTGCCGTTGTCATTATGGCCCGCCACGTCGATCTCGGGCTTCGCGCCATCAACGTCGGACAGGTTGATGTGGTCCAGCACCACCTTGCCCTTACTGCCCGACATCCGGTCGTCCCAGTCAAGGTCGGCATTGCTTATGCGAATGCTGCCGATCTGCACCTTCCAGTCGGACGCGGCCTGCGCAGTCCTGGCGTCAGGCGTTGCGGTGGCCTGCGCGCTGTCGGGTGAGAGCCGCCAGTTGGCCTGCCCCTTGTCCGTGCGTTCCAGATGAACCACGGGGTGGACCAGCTTCAGGTCCTCCAGCCGGATTTCATGGTGCAGCAGCGCCATCAACCCCATGCTGGCCTGCAGCTTGTCCGCCGTCACCATGTCGGTATAGGCGCCACCGGCCATGTCCGACAGCCCGACATCACTGACCGACAGTGACAGGGTCGGAAGGACATGCAGTTCCAGTCCCCCCATGCGCACCTTGCGGCCGGTCTGCTTTTCAATCGCGGCAATGGCCTTGGTGCGCAGCGCGTCAGGGTCCAGCATGGACTTGACCGCAAGTCCGGCCCCCCCCGCGATCACGACCAGCGCCGCGACCGAGCCGAGGAGTATGCGCCGTGCATTTCCGTTCTGTGCCATTTCAATTCCTGTCCTGTACCATTCGGGCCGCGCTAGCTGCGGCGGGGCTGTGCCGTGGCGGGTGCGACAAAACCGATCTGCCGGAATGTCTCACGCATGTGAGGGGGCAGGTCCGCCTCGACCATCAGCGTGCCACCGGCCGGATGCGGTATTTCCAGCCTGCGGGCATGCAGGTGTAGCTTATCCGTAAAACCCGTGACATGCGCTATGTCACCGCCATATTTCGGATCACCCAGTATGGGGTTGCCCAGTGCCTCGCAATGCACGCGCAACTGGTGGGTGCGGCCCGTCAGCGGCGAAAGCGCCAGCCATGACAGCTTGCGTCCCGCCGCATCCAGCACCTCGTATTCCGACAGGGCATGCACCGCGTCCGCATCGCCCCGTTCGGCCACGACGCTGATGGCGCCCGCCCCCGCGCCCAGCTTGGTCAGCGGCTGGTCGATGATGCCCGTGGCCGGGCTGGGGCGGCCCACGACAACGGCCCAGTAAACCTTGTGTACGTCACGGCCACGGAACGCCGCCGCCAGCTTGGCCGCAACCCCGGGTGTGCGTGCAACCAGCAGCAGCCCGGACGTATCGCGGTCAATGCGGTGGACCAGGCGCGGGCGCGGGTCGTCGGGGCTGTCGCGCAGGCCATCGAGCAGCGCGTCAATATGGTGCGTGATGCCCGGCCCGCCCTGTACCGCGATGCCTGCGGGCTTGTTCAGCACGATCACGTGGTCATCGCGGTAAACGACCATCTGGTTGATTTCACGTACCTGCCGCGCGTCCAGAGGCTTGACCGCCAGTGGCGGCGGGCGGCTGGCATTGGGTATGGGCGGCACGCGCACGGCCTGTCCCGGGGCCAGACGGGTGGCAGCGGTGGCACGCCTGCCATCCACGCGCACCTGTCCCGTTCGGCACAGCTTCTGCAGCGCACCCTGCGTCAGGTGGGGGTAATGCCTGCGGAACCAGCGGTCGAGGCGGATATCGGCTTCGTCATCGCTGACGGTAAGGGTAACGACACTCATGACCCACGGCTTTCGCGCACTCTGTTCCAACTGTCCAGTCGTCGCGCCACTTCGCGTTCATATCCGCGCCCGGTGGGCTGGTACAGTTTCGGGCGGCGCATGCCATCGGGGAAGTAGTTCTGGCCCGATATGCCACCTTCCGTATCATGGTCGTATTCGTAGCCCTTGCCGTAGCCGATATCCTTCATGAGCGTGGTCGGCGCGTTGAGGATATGGGCCGGCGGCATCAGGCTGCCGGTGGCGCGCGCGGCCCGGCGGGCCATGTTGTAGCCCTTGTACACCGCGTTGGATTTGGGGGCGGTGGCCAGATGCACCACAAGCTGCGCCAGCGCCAGTTCCCCCTCCGGCGATCCCAGCCGTTCGAATGTCTCCCACGCCGCGACCGCCAGCGGCAGGGCCTGCGGGTCGGCCATGCCCACGTCCTCGGCGGCGAAGCGGGTCAGGCGGCGGGCGATATAGCGCGGGTCCTCGCCCCCTTCCAGCATGCGGGCGAACCAGTACAGCGCGGCATCCGGGTCTGATCCGCGCATGGATTTATGCAGCGCGGAAATCAGGTTGTAATGTTCCTCGCGATCCTTGTCATACAGCGCCGCGCGGCGCGCCAGCAGGCTGGACAGGGCGGCGGGGTCCAGCGGCGCCTTCTGCGGTGGCAGGGCCAGAAGCTGCTCGACCATGTTCAGCAGGTAGCGCCCGTCCCCATCGGCCATGGCGCGCAGGGTGGCGCGGGCTTCGGACGTCAGCGGCAGGGTCGTGCCGGTAGCAAGCTCGGCACGTTCCAGCAGCTTTTCCATCGCCGCGTCATCCAGACGGTGCAGCACCAGCACCTGGCAGCGCGACAGCAGCGCGCTGTTCAGCGCAAAGGACGGGTTTTCCGTCGTGGCCCCGACCAGCACGACCGTGCCATCTTCCACCACCGGCAGGAAACCGTCCTGCTGCGCGCGGTTGAAACGGTGAATTTCATCAACGAACAATAACGTGCCGCCGCCACTGGCACTGGTGCGCCGCGCGTCCTCGAACGCGCGCTTGAGGTCGGCCACGCCGGAAAACACCGCCGAAAGCTGCACGAAGCGCAGTCCCGCCGCATCGGCCAGCAGGCGGGCGATGGTGGTCTTGCCCACACCCGGTCCACCCCACAGGATCAGGCTGGCCAGCGACCCGCGTGCAAGCATCTGCCGCAGGCTGCCCTGCGGCCCGAGCAGATGGTCCTGCCCCACCACGTCATCCAGCGTTGCAGGGCGCAGGCGGTCGGCCAGTGGCTGGGTGCGCGCGGCGACTTTCGGTTCATGGGCCGGAAACGGGACCGGGCCGCGCCCGTCCTGCCGTGGCGGCGGGCCGCCAAACAGATCCGCTGGCCCGTTATCCATGCTGTCACGCCTGCCTGCCATATGCTCCTGCCTGTATCATAGCGGTCCCATGTGGCGGACCATGACTGAATCTGGGGACTGTTACCCTTCAATACCAGTACCACCGACACAATACATGCCCGATGCCGCCATGACACGCGATGTCAGAACTGGAAATAGATGAAGGGTTCCGGCGGTCGGCCGCCAATCAGGAACAACAGCAGCACGAAGGCCATGCCTGCCGCCACTGCCATCCACGGTGTCGGCCGCAGGCGTTCCAGCACCACCTGCTGCGAGGCCGGGCCGATCACCGCCACGGCCGCCGCCAGCCCCAGCACGACCGGGCGGCGGATCGCAGCCCCGCCCATGCCATGCAGCCCCGCCATCGCCCCCAGCATATGCCCTGCCGTCGCAAGGTCCGCCGCGCGGAACACCACCCATGTCAGCAGCACGAACCCCATGGTCAGCACATACCCGCCCACGCGCGGCATGGTCCGTCCCGCACGGTCCCACACATGGGCCACCGCCAGCGCCGCGCCATGCAGCAGGCCCCACACGACAAAATTCCACCCCGCCCCGTGCCACACGCCCGCCAGCCACATGGTGACCATGACGTTGACGGCCTGCCGCAGCGGCGTGCAGCGGTTTCCGCCCAGCGGGATATAGATGTAGTCACGCAGGAAACGCGACAGCGTCATGTGCCACCGCCGCCAGAAATCCCGCACCGAAACCGCCGCATAGGGCGCGTTGAAATTGAATGGCAGGCGGATGCCCATCATCAGCGCCATGCCGATGGCCATGTCGGAATAACCCGAAAAATCGAAATAGATCTGCAGCATGTAGGCCACCGCCGCCAGCCATGCCGCCGCCATGCCGGGCACATGACCCGCGTGGGCGGCATCAAACACCGGCGCGCAGATGGTGCCCAGTGTGTCGGCCAGCCCCACTTTCTTGCCAAGGCCAACCAGCAGCAGCAGCCCGCCCCGGCCCAGGTTTTCCCACATCGCGGCGTTGCGGGGACTGGCGTCGAACTGCGGGATCAGTTCGTTATGCCGCACGATGGGACCGGCCACGAGCTGCGGGAAAAACGTGACGAATTCCATGAAATCCGCCAGCCGGTACACCCGCGCCTGTCCCCGTCCCAGATCGACAAGGTAGGAGATTTTCTGGAACACGAAAAACGACAGCCCCAGCGGCAGCACGATGGGCCACGCCACATGGTCCCGTCCCATCCAGTGCATTACGCTGCCCACCAGCCAGTCGGCGTATTTGAAGCCGAACAGCACGGCAATATTGCCCGCGATTCCCACCCGCAGCCACAGGCGCTGGCCTGTCCGCCCCCACATGATGGCGACCATCTGGCTGAATCCGATCATCGCCAGCCAGAACGGCACGAAACGCCAGTCCCACAATCCGTAGAACAGCACGGAGGCTGCAATGATTACGCCCTGCCGCGCGGCCCGGCTGTCGCCCACGGCGTAATACAGCCCGAGTACCAGCGGCAGGAAGACAACCAGGAACGACTGCGAGGCAAACAGCATCAGCCGCCGCGTTCCGCCACCGCCTGTCCCGCCGCATGGCCGCTGGCCCATGCCCATTGAAAATTGTAGCCACCCAGCCAGCCGGTCACGTCCACGGCTTCCCCAACCATGAACAGGCCGGGCACGTCACGCGCCTGCATATCGCGCGAGGACAGGCAGTCCGTATCCACCCCGCCGCGCGTGACCTCGGCCTTCACATAGCCTTCGGTGCCATGTGGGTTGAGCCGCCAGCCCGACAGGACACCGGCGACATTGGCCAGCACCGCATCGGGCATGCCCGCAAGCTGCCCGTCAGGCAGGTGCGCCTGCGCCATGAGCTGGGCCAGGCGCTGCGGCAGCAGCATGGACAGCATGGCCACCCCGCCCGCGCGCGGACGGTCGCGCTTGATTTCCAGCAGCCTGCTGGTGGCATCGATGCCGGGCAGCAGGTCGATATCCAGCACCTGCCCCGGCTGCCAGTAGGACGAGGCCTGCAGGATGGCGGGACCGGACAGGCCACGATGGGTGAAGACCATGCCGTCACGGAAGGTAACCTGGCGCGCCTGCCGCCCTTCCCCCGCATGGCAGGTAATGCCGACCGTGACAGACAGCCCGGCCAGCGGTTCCATCCATTCGCGGTCCTGCGCGCCGAATGTCAGTGGCACCAGTGCGGGCGCGGGCGACACGACACGCAACCCGAACCGGCGCGCAAGATCGTGGGCCAGGCCGGTCGCCCCCAGCTTGGGAATCGACAGGCCGCCGGTTGCGACAATCAGGCTTGGGGCATGGAAGGTACCGTGGTCCGTCTCGACCCGGTAGTGTCCGCCCGCGTCACGCGCCACGTCGATGATCCGGTGCGACACCCGGACATCCACCTGTCCCGCCGCGCATTCACGCCGCAGCATGTCCACGATATCGCGCGCCGAGCGGTCACAGAACAGCTGGCCCGCCGCCTTTTCATGCCACGGGATGCGATGGCGCCGCACCAGGTCCACGAAATCGGCGGGCGTATAGCGCGCCAGCGCCGATTTGGCGAAATGCGGGTTGGCGGACAGGAACTGCCCCGGCCCCGTATCCATATTGGTAAAATTGCACCGGCCCCCGCCGGAAATCAGGATCTTGCGGCCAGCATGGGGCGCATGGTCCAGCACCAGCACCCGCGCGCCCGCCTGCCCCGCCGTGGCGGCCGCCATGAGGCCCGCCGCCCCGGCCCCCAGCACGATGGCGCTGAAACCGGCAGTATGTGCTGTCATGTCCCTAGAAATCCAGATCCGCGTAATGGGCGGGGGGGGTGAAGCCGGTGATGCGGTCCTGCAGCAGGGCGCGGAAGCACGGGCGGCTCTTGACGCGGGCATACCAGTCCTTGGCCGCGGGCGCGCGCGACCAGTCCACGTCATCAAGGAAATCAAGGCAGGACAGGTGGGCGGCGGCGGAGAAATCCGCCATCGACAGCATGTTGCCCGCCAGCCACTGCCGCGTTTCCGCCAGCCAGTCGATATAGGACAGGTGGACGCGGATGTTGGCATAGCCCGCACGCAGGGCCGCGCCATCGGGATTGCCCTTGCCCGAAATACGCTTCATCACCTTTTCATTAAGCAGATTGCGCGAGACCTCGGCCCCGAATTTTTCATCGAACCAGACCACCAGCCGGCGCACTTCCACCCGTTCGGCCAGCGTACGACCCAGCAGCGGGGTGTCGGGATAGGCTTCCTCCAGATATTCGCAGATCACCCACGAATCGGGAATGCACAGCCCGTTGCTTTCCTGTAGCATGGGCACCGTGCCGGCCGGGTTGCGGTCAAGGTATTCGGGACGGCGTTCCCATACCCGCTCGGTCTTGAGTTCAAACGGCAACCGCTTTTCCCCCAGCACGAGGCGGACCTTGCGGGAATAGGGGGAAAGGGGAAGGTGATACAGGATGCGCATGTTCCCGCTTTATTGCATTGTCCCGCCCTTCGCCAAGCCCCGAGTGCGCAGGCATGAAAAAGTATGGCTGCATGGCGGGTGAATGGCGCATCCTTCCCTCGACAGTGACGGCCTGACACGGTAGCTGAAACAACACGCCCCATTCACCAGACAGGACAGGATAACGTTGCCCGACGAACTGCGTCCCCCACCGAAAATCCGCGCACGCGGGCGGTCGTTCCTTGCCCTGGTGCTGTCACCCGAACCCGTCCTGGCCGACTGGCTGGCCGGGCTTGATGCGCAGATCGCGCGATCGAGCACATTCTTCGCCGGCAAGCCGGTCATTCTTGACCTGTCCCTGCTTGACGCCACGACGGAGGGACTGGCCGAACTCTATCCCGCGCTGTGCGCGCGTGGCATCCGCATCATCGGCATAGAAGGCGGCGATGCCTCATGGCCCGCCTGCGCGGGATGGGACTGGCCATCGGGGTTCATGGGCGGGCGCGCGTCGGGGGCGGTCGACATACCCGATGACGCAGCGCCCGTGCAGCCGCAGCCGCCACGCGGGTCATCCATGATAATCGAACAGCCCATACGTTCGGGGCAGGTGATCATGAACCCCGATGGCGATGTCATCGTCATCGGCTCCGTCGGGTCGGGCGCGGAAGTGACGGCGGGCGGGTCGATCCATATCTATGGCCCGCTGCGTGGCCGCGCCATCGCGGGCATGAACGGGCAGCCCCACGCCCGGATATTCGCCCATTCCATGCAGGCGGAACTGCTGGCGATTGACGGATATTACATAACGGCGGAGGAAATTGATCCGCAATATGTTGAAAAACCTGCACAGATCGTCCTCACTAATGACACACTTGTGGTCCAGCCGCTGGTGCCACCTGTCTTTCCCGTACGCAAACGCTAGACAGGCGTCCGAAAGCCCCCCGTCGCGCTCCTCAGGCGCGCCCACCCATCCAACCGTATCCATCAGGTCATGAACAAGAAAACACCTCCTAAAAGCGGACAAACAGGTACCTCAATGGCAAAAGTTCTGGTTGTCACATCCGGCAAGGGTGGCGTCGGAAAGACCACGTCAACCGCCGCATTGGGCGCCTCGCTGGCGCAGACCGGGCAGAATGTCGTCGTGGTTGATTTTGACGTGGGCCTCCGTAACCTCGACCTTGTGATGGGGGCCGAACGGCGGGTCGTGTTCGACCTGATCAACGTGATCCAGGGCGACGCCAAGCTGTCGCAGGCGCTGATCCGTGACAAGCGCATCGAGACACTGTCCATCCTGCCCGCGTCCCAGACGCGCGACAAGGACGCCCTGACCGCCGAAGGGGTCGCCCGCGTCATGCAGGAACTGCGGGAGAAGTTCGACTGGGTGATCTGTGACAGCCCGGCCGGGATCGAACGCGGCGCGCAGCTGGCCATGTACCATGCCGACCACGCCATTGTCGTGACCAACCCCGAAGTATCATCCGTGCGCGACAGTGACCGGATCATCGGGATGCTGGACAGCACGACCGAAAAGGCGAAGGGCGGCGGCAAGATCGAAAAGCACCTGCTGCTGACCCGCTATGACCCGGCGCGCGCGGCGCGCGGCGAGATGCTGCGGATCGAGGACGTGCTGGAAATCCTGTCCATCCCGCTGCTGGGCATCATTCCCGAAAGCGAGGAAGTGCTGCGCGCATCGAACCTGGGCGCGCCGGTGACGTTAAGCAGCCCTGACAGCCCGCCTGCCCGCGCCTATGCCGAAGCCGCGCGCCGGCTGGAAGGCGAGAAACTGGAAATCACGGTCCCGACCGAACGCAAGGGCCTGCTGGCGCGCCTGTTCAAGGGGAAAAGCTGATGGGCCTGTTTGATACCCTATTTGGCCGCGGCACGAAAACATCCGCCCCTGTCGCCCGCGACAGGTTGCAGATCCTGCTAGCGCATGAACGGACGGGAGACGGCAATGAATCCGACCTCCTGTCCAAGCTGCAGGCGGAAATCCTTGAAGTCATCAAGCGGCACATTCCCGTCGAGCAGGAAAAGGTGCAGGTGAAGCTGGACCGTGGCAATTCAGTCTCGATGCTGGAAATCGACATCGAGGTGCCGCAGATCCGCACGCCGGGCCGCCCGTAAGGACGCGCCCGGCCGGGTCATGCCCCGTCAGGACAGGCGGGGTTCGATCCAGCGGCGCGCGTGTTCGAAATCACGCGTGACCGCCGCCTGCGCCGCCGCCACGTCACGCTGGCGCAATGCCGCGATCAGGTCGTCATGCGGGTGGGTGCGCCCTTCATGCTGCATCTGGATCATGGGCCGCGACAGGGCATAGATCGGTCCGATGCGCATCCACAGGTTGCGCAGGATCGTCGCGGTCAGCGGCAGTTCGGCCAATGTTGCCACCGTGGTATGGAAATCCGCGTTGAAGGCCGCCATGCCGCCATCGTCACCCGCGTGCGATGCGTTCATGAACTGCTGCTGCAGGATGACCAGTGCCTCGATCCCATGATCGGATGCGCGCCGGGCCGCAGCGGCGGCAAGACGCATTTCCAGGTCAACGCGCAGGTCATGGATTTCGGCAAAGCTGCGCTGGGTCATGGCGGGCACGACGGCGGTATTGCGATCATTGAGTTCCAGCGCATGTTCGGACACAAGCCGCAGCAGCGCCTCACGCACGGGGGTGGGACTAAGCCCCAGTTCCGCCGCCAGCGGCCGCAATACCAGCCGCTCGCCCGAGCGATAACGGCTGCGGATCAGCCCACGACGCACGTGGTCATAGGCGTCGTCGCTCAACGCGCGGCGGGGAAGCTTTTCAGACTGGCCTGCGCTGAATGATACCATGCCGTTTACTTCATCCTTAATGCAAATAGGTCTTATTTATATCGATCAATAATGATCTGGCCGTGAATGGCAACGCCTGACGCAACGAAAAAACCATTTTTGCCGCATTTAGGCTGCCTGCGGGCCGATCCACCCCCAAAACCGCCTTGTGGGGGAACCTCTTTCCTGTCGGCCCGTTAGGACCAGCAATGATCCGTAACGGACATGCCACCACGCGCATGCCCGAAACCGACAAGGAGAGCATCATGTCCGATGCAGCCGAAAATACGTTCCTGACCGATGTGCAGACCCTGCGTGAACGCGCGAAGAAAGCAATTGAAAAAGGGGCCCTTACCCCCGCGTACCAGGGCAATGTCCAGACCGCGATCGACCTGCTGCAGACTGTCGTTGCGACCGAACTTGTATGCGTGCTGCGCTATACCATGCATTCCATTTCCGTCACGGGCATTACCAGCGAAAGTGTTTCCAGCGAATTCGCGACCCACGCCAAGGAAGAACGGGCCCACATGATGTGGGCGGCCGACCGCATCGACCAGCTTGGCGGCGTGCCGAACCTGTCGCCCGAAGGACTGGCGACCCGGTCCGCCACCGAATATGGCAATGGCGGCAACCTGATTGAAATGGTGCGCCAGAACCTTGTGGCCGAACGTCTGGTCATCGAACATTATCGCGAACTGATCCGTTATTTCGCCGACCATGATCCCACAACGCGGATCATGCTTGAAAAGATCCTTGCGGAAGAAGAAGAACACGCAACCGACATGCATGACCTGCTGGTCGCCCACGAAGGCCGCCCCTTCCTGCAGTCCTGACCTTCTTCCGCCTAGCTATCCCGCCGCCTGCCCCACATGCGCCCACCCTGCCCCGGACGGACCGGGGCGGGTGGCGTTGCCGCGCGCGGCGTCCGGCCACAGGGCCGACAATCCACAGAACTGACTGAAAACGGAGATTCCCCATGACCAAGCCGAAAACCCATGACCTGTTCATTGGTGGCGCATGGTCCAAGGCTGACAATACCGAACGCGATACCATCCGTAATCCCGCAACCGGGGACATACTGGCCCATGTGGCGGTCGCGGGTGAAGACGATGTCAACCGCGCGCTGCGTACCGCACAGGACGCCTTTCCCGCATGGAGCCGGCTGGTTGCCACCGACCGGGCGGATTACCTGTACCGCCTGATCGAACTGATCCGGCGTGATGCGGAAAAGCTGGCGCGCATCATCACCTCGGAAAACGGCAAGCCGCTTAAGGAAGCCCGGATCGAGGTCAATTTCGCCATCCAGCTGATCCGCTTCGCCGCTGAAAACGTACGCCGCCTGGAAGGCAACATCATTCCCGGCAGCCGCCCCGGTGAGAAGATCCTGATCGAAAAGATCCCCCACGGCGTGGTGGCCGGCATTTCGGCATGGAACTTTCCCCTTGCCCTGACCGCGCGCAAGATGGGTCCGGCGCTGGCGGCGGGCAATACCTTTGTCATCAAGCCGCATGAACTCACGCCGCTTTCCACCCTGGCGCTTGCGGAACTGTCGGTCGAAGCCGGTTTCCCCAAGGGGATATTCAATGTCGTGACCGGCGGCGGCGCGACGGTGGGCAACGCGCTGGTGACCAACCCGATCACCAAATTGATCACCATGACCGGTAGCACGCCCGCAGGCCGCAAGATCATGGCCGCCGCATCTGCAGGGCTGAAGGAAGTCCGGCTGGAACTGGGTGGCAAGGCCCCGTTCATCGTGATGGAAGACGCGGATATCGACGCCGCCGTGAATGCCGCCGTCGCCGCGCGCTTCATGAACTGTGGCCAGGTCTGCACCGCCAATGAACGCACCTATGTCCATACGGCGGTCTATGACGCGTTCCTCAAGCGCCTGCGCACGAAGGTCGAAGCCCTGAAAACCGGCAACCCGCTGGATGAAAAGACCGATATGGGGCCGAAGATCAGCGCGCAGGAACTGGAAAAGGTCGACGCCATGGTCCGCAAGGCCGTGGAACAGGGGGCGAAGGTCGAACTGGGCGGCAGGCGCCTGACGGGCGGTGACTATGACAGGGGCAATTTCTACGCACCCACGCTGCTGACCAACGTGAACGGTGACATGGACATCGTGCGCAATGAAGTGTTCGGCCCCGTGCTGTCACTGATCCGCGTAAAGGACTTTGATGACGCCATCGCGCAGGCCAACAATTCGCGTTATGGCCTGTCCGCCTACATGTTCACGCAGGACCTGAAGAAGATCATGCGCATGACCAACGAACTCAACTTCGGTGAGATCTATGTCAATCGCGAAGGGGGCGAGGCCGCGCAGGGCTTCCACCATGGTTATGGCGATAGCGGCATCGGCGGGGAGGACGGCCAGTACGGGCTGGAAGCCTATGTCGATACCAAGACCGTTTACCTGAACGCATAATAAGGTCAGGGCACTATGCGCCACGGGCGGTCCGGAGCAGTCCGGGCCGCCTTTTTATTGCCCGATGCCCTGCCTGTCGCCATCATCCCGGCTGATAAGGATTGTGGCACCCGCCAACCATGGAAAAGTCTTTGGTAAAGCGTTTTCAGAAAGCTTCGGAAAACACCGCCTTTTTGAAAAAAGACGGCGCCCAAAAGCTTTTACCGTTTTTTATCAATGTCCTGCTTTTTCAAAGCTGGCGCATCCACACCGTATCGATCGCGTGGCTGGCGCTTTTGTGCATGACCACGCGGGCACGTTCGCGCGTGGGCAGAATGTTTTGCCGCAGGTTGGGCAGATTGATGCGCCGCCAGATATCATGCGCCATGCGCGTGGCCTCATCGGGTGTCAGGTCGGCGCAGTGATGGAAATAGGATGTCGGCTTGCGGAACGCCGTGCGCTGAAGCGACAGGAAGCGTTTTACGTACCAGTCCTCGATCACCTGCGTATCCGCATCCAGGTAGATGGAAAAATCGAAGAAATCGGATGCCATGAATGGCTGTTCGGATACGGTCTGCAACACGTTCAGCCCTTCGAATATCAGGATGTCGGGCTGGTCGATCACCTGATAGCGATCAGGCACGATGTCATAGGCTTCATGCGAATAGACCGGCACCTTCAGGTTACGCTCCCCCGCCTTCAGCGCGGCGAGGAAGGCGATCATCTGCCGCAGGTCATAGCTTTCGGGAAAGCCCTTGCGGTGCATGAGCCTGCGCTGCTCCAGTTCACGCGTGGAATGCAGGAAGCCATCGGTCGTGACCAGCGCCACGTTCGGGTGATCGGGCCAGCGCGACAGCACCGCCTGCAGCAGGCGCGCGAACGTGCTCTTGCCCACGCCCACGCTGCCCGCGATACCGATCACGAACGGCGTGGTCACGGCAGGCGCGCCGATAAAGGCGCTCTTGACCATGTTGTTCATGCTGCGCGTCGCCATGACATGCAGGTTGAGCAGGCGCGAAAGCGGCAGGTAGACCTCGGTGATGTCTTCCAGCGAGACCGGCTCATTATGCCCACGCAGGGCCGCGATATCCGCCTCCCCCAGCGACTGGGGCACATTCGCGCGCAGGGCCGCCCATTCCGGGCGGGGAAAGACCAGATAAGGCTGCACCATCCCGTGGGGTGGCTGCGTGGAGGGAACAGGACGCGCGTCCAGCACACAGTTCTCCATGCCCTTGTCCTTTCTGTTGTGACGCCTGCGCGTGGGGGCAGGTCATCTGCCGCGTATCACCATCGTCCCCGCCAATCCATATGCCAGTTCCCCAATTTAGCGTGTGCGGGGCCTGCGGACCCGGCTTTCCCCCCATCCTGATACAGACGTGATAATTGTGACACACTGCCCGTCCCTGCACGGATGGTATGGACCGGGTGCCGGGCCAGCATGCATCCCGCCCGCATACCATGCGTTAGGACACGGACCCGGCCTGCACCGATGCCTGTACGAAAAATCTGGACCACTGCAATGAACGACGCCACCATCCACCCATTTGCCGCCACGTCACGCATCACCACGGGAACGGACTGGACGGACGAACGCGCACGCACGGCCCTGCGACGCATACTGGACGCCGCCATCCGCAGCGCCATGCCCGATGTGGTGCTGCCGCGCTACCTGCCCCAGCGGCCAAAGGGAAAGTGCGTGGTGGTGGGCGCGGGCAAGGCCGCCGCATCCATGGCGGCCGCACTGGAACAGGCATGGCCCGATGTGGACCTGACGGGATGCGTGGTGACGCGCGACGGGCACATGGCCCCCACGCGCCGCATCCGCGTGCTGGAAGCCAGCCACCCCGTGCCGGACAGCCGGAGCGAGGCCGCCGCGCGTACCATGATGGCTGAAGTGACGGGACTGGGGCCGGATGATCTTGTCATCGCCCTGATTTCGGGCGGGGGCTCGGCACTGCTGGAACTGCCGGCAGCGGGCCTGACGCTGGATGACATCCGCGCGGTCAACCGTGCCCTGCTGCATTCAGGGGCGAGCATACGCGACATGAACGTGGTGCGCCGCCACCTGTCGGCCATCAAGGGTGGCGGTCTGGCCGCCGCCGCTGGCGCCGCCCGCGTGGTGACCCTGGCCATAAGCGATGTGCCGGGCGATGACCCGCTGACCATCGCCAGCGGCCCGACCGTGGCCGACCCCACCACCGCAGCCGACGCCCGCGCCATCATCGCGCATTACGGCATTGCCGTGCCCGATGCGGTGCAGCGCGTGCTCATGCGTCCGCCTGTCGCCGGCACGCTGTCCCCACGCAATCGCTATACCCTTGTTTCAACGCCGTTCATGGCGTTGCAGGCCGCCGCCAGTACCGCGCGTGAACTGGGGCTGACACCGCTGATCCTTGGCGATGCACTGGAAGGGGAAAGCCGGGACGCGGGCACGTTCATGGCGGGCATCGCCCTGTCCGCCCGCCAGCATGGCGTGCCGGTGGCAGGCCCTGCGGTGCTGCTGTCGGGGGGCGAGACGACGGTGACCATCCACCCCGACCAGCCCGCGCCGGGACGCGGCGGACGCAATACCGAATTCCTGCTGTCCATGGCCGATACCCTGCAGGGACATGAAGGAATCTGGGCCATTGCAGCGGATAGTGACGGCATTGACGGGACCGAGGATGCGGCGGGCGCGATCATCACCCCCACCACCCTGTCGCGCGCCCGCGCGCCGGGATGTGACCCGCGCGCCTGCCTGCGCGCGCATGACAGCTACACCATGTTCCAGCAGACGGGCGACCTGGTCATGACCGGCCCCACCCTGACCAACGTCAACGACATCCGGGCGGTGCTGGTCATCTGAAGGGTATTTCAGAAACCTGAAGAGGTTTTCGGTGAAGCTTTTTTCAAAAAGCTTCAGAAAACGCCGCCTTTCTGAACAAAGGTGGCAGCCGGAAACCCTTGTGGTTTAGTGGCTGCCCTGTCCCTGCTTGCCATAGCTGACCTGGGTATCGGGCACGACAAAATGCTTGCCGTCATCGCTGCCGGCCCCGTTATCATCGTCCCCGGCCTGATTGGGATCATACCCTGACGAGATCATCTGCATCGCCGCCGCATCGGGCGGGGTGTGATAGGCTTCGGTGGCGGTTTCATCAGTCGGGTCAGGCGGCGCGGGCAGATGCCGCGACAGCGGGCGCAGCGCGTCATCACGGGCGCGACTGGCATGCCGCGCCCCGCCATGCGCGCCCAGCGGCGGCGGGGATTCATCCACATCGGCCGGATCATTATTGTCATCCTGCCCCCCGCTACAGGCGGCAAGGCAGGCCAGCAATCCGATCATCGCAAGACGCGGTTTCATTCCGGCTGCCCCCAATCCCCCATTTCCAGTTCCCGTCCCGTACGATGCCATGGGCGCGCACGGTCGGGAAACGATAGCCTGCCATAACGGGGCAGGCCAAGGGGATCAATGCTCGGCGCCGTCCTCATCGGGGCCGACCAGCATGGCTTCCGCCACGACACCCGCCTGCTCACGCACGCGGCGTTCGATATCGGCGGCCATTTCAGGGTGGTCACGCAGGAACTGCTTGGCGTTTTCACGCCCCTGCCCGATGCGCTGGCTGTCACAGGAGAACCACGCGCCGGACTTTTCAACAATGCCCGCCTTTACGCCAAGGTCGATCAGTTCACCGACCTTGCTGATCCCTTCGCCATACATGATGTCGAATTCGACCTGACGGAAGGGGGGCGCCATCTTGTTCTTGACCACTTTTACGCGCGTCTGGTTGCCCGTGACCTCGTCCTTGTCCTTGATCGAGCCGATACGACGGATGTCCATGCGCACGGATGCATAGAATTTCAGCGCATTGCCACCCGTGGTGGTTTCGGGGCTGCCGAACATCACGCCGATCTTGAGCCGGATCTGGTTGAGGAAGATCAGCATGGTGTTGGAACGCGAGACGGAACCCGTCAGCTTGCGCAGCGCCTGGCTCATCAGGCGCGCATGCAGGCCCACATGGCTGTCGCCCATGTCGCCTTCCAGTTCCGCACGCGGCACGAGGGCGGCCACACTGTCGACCACCAGCACGTCAACCGCGCCGGAACGCACCAGCGTGTCGGCAATTTCAAGCGCCTGCTCACCCGCGTCGGGCTGGCTAATCAGCAGGTTGTCAACATCCACCCCCAGCTTGCGGGCATAACCGGGGTCAAGCGCGTGTTCGGCGTCGATGAAGGCGCAGGTGCCCCCCTTGCGCTGGGCTTCCGCAATGGCGTGCAGCGCCATGGTGGTCTTGCCCGAGCTTTCGGGGCCATAGATCTCGATGATACGGCCGCGCGGCAGGCCGCCAATTCCCAGGGCGATATCCAGACCCAGCGACCCGGTGGAAATCACGTCCACCTGCTCGGTCGGGCGTTCGCCCATGCGCATGATCGAACCCTTGCCAAACGCACGTTCGATCTGGCTCAAGGCCCCTTCCAGGGCCTTGCTTTTGTCTATACCCGGAGCCTGTGCCATCGTTGCCTACCCTGATGCTTGAGAAGATGAATTCCGAACGGGCATCCCGCCCTGCGCCACCTGTTGGAAACAGGCGGCAGGTCATGCAGGTCAATATGGAACAAAACAGGACCATTTACAATGGCCCCATCCGCCTCCACCGGGAATAATAATGCCCGGCGGACCTGAATCCACGGCCTAGCGCGGCCCCATGGCCAGCCCCGCACCACGCGGATCGGTTGCGGCGGCGCAGGTGCTGGCATCACCCGGCAGGCCATGCGGGCACGATACGGCATTGATGCGGCCCTGGGCCGTGACCGGATGGGCGTCGGGCGTCTGTCCCGCCAGTATCTGGCGCATGGCGATCCCCACGGCGGCGGCGGCGTCATTCTGGCCCGACCCGGCGGCCGCGGCGCGGAAGGCCCGGCCCTGGCTGGCGATGGCCGCCGTGAACAGCGGCAGCGGCAGGCGCGCGGGGGACGCGCCCAGCACGATACCGGTATTGCCCGCCATGCGCCCGGTGCCAAACAGGTTGTCCATGCTCAGGCTGCACGCCACGGCCATGCCCGAATGATCCACCACGGTGAACGAGGTCGAAGCCGGAAGCGAGGGCAACCCGCCGCCACTGCCGCCGCCGCCATTGACAAAGGCCTGCGCCCGGGCCGTCATGTCGTCACCCGTGCCACTGGCATGATTGCCGTTCTGCGCCCGCCACGCAGCGATACTGGCCTGCGCGCGCGTTGCCGCGTCGGACGAGGACGCGGCCCGGAACGCTATCGCGCTACCCAGCCCACCATCGGCCGGTGGCGGCAGGAAGGCGACCTGCGTTTCCCCGCTGCTCAGGCTGAGCGGCAGGCGTTCGGATGGAATGGCGCTGCGCATGTCGGACATCTGCAATCCGCCGCCCGCGCCCTGGCTGCCCGCGACAAAGGACTGCCCCAGCGCACCATTATACAGATCGCCCACGCCCATGCTGCGGATCTGGTCCAGCGCACCGGAAAGATGGGTCTGCACCAGCGCATCCCCTTCCGCCAGCGCCTTGCCATCCGAACGGCTGAATACCGCGCGGATACCCGGATCGGCCAGCAGCGGCACCTGCACCGCGGCAAGGTCACCGGCCAGCTGCCGGCTGACATTGATGCCGTTGGCCGCCAGTGCGATCGCATCGGGCACCAGTTCCGAGAACGCGGCCGATCCATACTGCAGGTGCATGAGGTACAGCCCGCGCGCCAGCATCGGGACCGCGGCCGGACGGTCCGCATGTGGCATGTCGGGCGCTGTCACCGTGCCCGCCACGGGCAGGAACATGAAGGCGCGTCCCCCGTTCTGGTCACCCGGACGGTAGGCAAGGCACGCCCCGCCCGAACCAAGCGATGCACGTGAAGGCAGCGTGACCGACAGCGCCAGCCCCATGGCCGTAGCCGCATCCGCCGCATTGCCGCCGCGTTGCAGGATATCGCGTCCGACCAGCGTTGCCTGCGGTTCATCCGACGAAACCGTGCCGATCAGCGCTCCGGGCGACGGACCGAACATGTGCGACACAAGCCGCATGGGCGAATAACGGTGCCCGGCGCAACCGGCAACCGAGATGGCCAGAACAGCCGAAAGCGCCGTACGCATATACCGACGGGCGACAGGGGGGATCGAATGCTCAGGCACGCAGCGCTTCTCCAATGGGCAGGTCGGCTTTGATGAATTGAACGGATCGTTGCACGACCGCGCGATCATGGCAGACCCATCACGACTTAACGGCCTTACGGGCCGTCGGCAACAGGCAGCCTGCCCCGTTCCCCACCATCGCCCATTCCTTTCGTGTGCCCGATCATCTACAGACACATTATCCCGACATGACAACGGAGCAAACCCGTGACATTCATTTCCCCCCGCCGGTACCGCCCGCGCCTGCTGAACGCCCTGCTGGCCGCGGGGGCAATGACGGCTGTGGCCACCGCCGCACCCGGTGCGGGACATGCGGCCGACAGCAGCGGCTTCACCCCGGCACAGCGTCAGGAAATCGTGGAAATCATGCGCAACGCGCTGAAAACCGATCCCACCATCCTGTCCGACGCGATCACGGCGCTGCGCAACAACGCCAGCGCCGCCCAGCAGAACGCGGCCCGCAATGCGCTGGAAAGCCATCGCGCCGACCTGCTGACGCCTGCCGCCAGTGATGCGATACTGGGCAATGCAACGGGACATACGACGGTTGTGGAATTCTATGACCCGCGCTGCCCCTACTGCCGCAAGGTGCTGCCCGACCTTGATCGCCTGACAAAGGAAGACAGGGACCTGCGGATCGTGGAAAAGGTCATTCCCGTGCTGGGACAGAACAGCCTGATCGCGTCACAGGCAATGGTGGCGGCCTTTGTCCAGGGCGGGCAGGCGGCCTATTTCCGCATGCAGGCGGCCATCATGAATGATTCCGTCACCCCGACAACCGACCGGATGCGCACACTGGCCACCCAGTCCGGGCTGAATGCCGCGACACTGGCCAGTGACATGAACAGCCCGAAGGTCACGGGCATCCTGCAGGCGAACATGGAACTCGCCCGCGCCATCGGGCTGGATGGCACGCCCACCTTCGTCTTCAATGCCCGCCAGATCATTCCGGGCGCCGTCAGCTATGACGAACTGAAAAAGGCGATTGCACAGAGCCGCTGACCCGCCAGCCAGACCGGAACCCGCGCCACGGCCATGCCGGGCGCGGACCCACGGCCCGGACCATGACGATCAGGCCATGGCGGCGACAGGCTGTGCGGCCAGGTCGTTGATGCGCAGCAGGTGAGACAGGGCCGTCACCATTTCGTCCATCATCTCATCCGTGTGGAACGGCCCCGGCGTCAGGCGCAGGCGTTCGGTGCCACGCGGCACGGTGGGATAGTTGATGGGGGTGGCGTAGATCCCGTAATCGTTGAGCAGCCGGTCGCTCAGTTCACGGCAGCGCTGGGCGTCCCCCACCGGGATCGGCACGATGTGGCTTGGCGTCATGGTGAAGGGAATGCCCGCCCTGCGCAGCTTTTCGCGGAAGGTGTTGACGCGCTCGAACATGCGTTCGCGACGCCAGCCATCCTTGCGCACCAGCCGCACGCTGGCCAGCGCCGCCGCCACGACCGCAGGCGGCAGCGCAGTGGTGAAGATGAAGCCCGAAGCCGAAAGGCGCAGATATTCGACAATATCGCTGGTCGCGGTGATGTAGCCGCCATGCACGCCAAACCCCTTGGCCAGCGTGCCTTCGATAATGTCCACCTGGTCGGCCACGCCATCGCGTTCGGACACGCCGCCGCCCTGATCCCCGTACAGGCCCACGGCATGCACTTCGTCCAGATAGGTGATGGCACCATACTTGCGCGCCAGCGCGCATGTCCCGGCGATGTCGGAAATGTCGCCGTCCATGGAATACACGCTTTCAAACGCGATCAGCTTGGGCACGTCCCTGGGTGCCGCGGCCAGCTTGGCTTCCAGGTCGGCAAGGTCATTATGTTCGTAAATGACGGTGGTCGAACCGCGCGCGCCCTTGATCCCCGCGATCATGGAGGCATGGTTCAGCCGGTCGGAAAAGCAGATCCAGCCGGGCATGCTGCTCAGGATCGTCTGCAGGGTCGCCTGGTTGGAGACATAGCCGGATACGAACAGGAGGCCCGCTTCCTTGCCATGCAGGTCGGCCATTTCGGCTTCCAGCGCGGTATGGACCGGGCTGGTGCCCGCGATGTTGCGCGTGCCGCCGGCGCCCGCGCCATGTTCGTGTATGGCCTGGATCGCGGCTTCGACCACTACGGGATCGACACCCATGCCCAGATAGTCGTTGGAGGACCAGACCACGACCTCCCGGTCCTGCGGGCAGGCTGGCGTTGACGGAGTGGCCTGTGTTTCCGGCTGGTCATACAGGGGATAACGTTCGGCCTGGCGTGCCAGTGGGGTGAACTGCCGGTATCGACCCTGCGCGCGGATATTCTCCAGCGCCGTCCGGCAGAACCGGAAGAACGGATGCCCATCCACTTGATTACTGGACACTGCTGCTTTTCTCCATGCACACCCCGGATCGTTCACGGGGTCTTCATTCATGATGGTCACCATGCGTTGGGTGACCCGCGCCGGGGGGATGATGTTCCCCTCACGCGGCGCTATCGCCGGGGGTTAACCGCCAGCGGACCACTCTTTATGGCATGATGGAGGCGGGAATTGCAAAACCGCATTGTACTACTCCGCGTAAATGCAGACCTGGGTTGCGCTGTTCGCGGGCACGCTGCGGGCATCCATTTCCGTCTGGCTGCCCCCTGCCCCCGCATCCATCACCGCCTGCAACACGGGCTGGCCATTGGCGTCCACCACTTTCTGCATGTCCGGCACGCTGCCATCAGCCCGGTCGGGCACGCTGACCACAATGGTGAACAGCGCATTGGGCTTGCGCGACAGGGCATCGGCCACGGCGGCGCGGACGGCGGGCCTCCACTGCGTATCGGGTGTTCCGGCCACGATCGTGACCAGTGCCGGGCGGTCCATGCCGGGCACCGGCGGCGGCGGGTGCTGCGGCAGGTTCGGCGGATCGCCCGCATGGCGATTGAATGTCTTCTGGCTGACCAGCTTGCACCCGGCCATGACCGGCAGGCAGGCGACTGCGACAAGGACGGCACGGCGGACAGGGCGCGGATACGGACGGGACATGACCCCCTACCGATACAGTATCCCCCACCCGTGGCATAGTGGGACAATACCGCAATTGTTGCCGCCATCCGCGCGGCGCAGTAGTCATGCAGAAGCGGCCCCGACCGATCATACCCCGCCCCATGGACGATGCCGATGCCAGAAGACCAAGCCATTACGCTTCCCCTCGCGCCGCCGCATGCCGCCCCCGGCATGCCCCAGCGGCTGGCGACGGCGATCCGCCATGCCATTGGCACCCATGAGCCCGATCCCCGCTACGCCCCGCATGCACAGGTCATGGCCGATTTCTGCGCGGTGTTGTGGAGTCGCTTCCTGCGCTTCGACCCCGCCAGCCCCGAATGGCCGGACCGGGACCGCTTCGTGGTCTCCTCCCCACGATATCGTGTCCTGCCGCGCATCATGGCCGAACTGTCGGGCCAGACACCGCTGCCGCCGCGCATGGACGGACATGCCGCCGCCCACCATGACCGGCAGGCCTGCGGCCCCAGCGGACAGGGGCTGGGGGCCGCGATCGGCATGGCGCTGGCGGAACAGCACCTTGCGGCGCGGTTTGGCCGTTCGCTGGTCAATCACCGTATCTGGGGGCTGGGCTGCTGGACGGAACTTTCCACCGGTGTGGCGCTGGAAAGTGCTGCACTTGCGGGCCAGATGGGGCTGGACCGCGTCACGCTGGTCGTCGGCCTGTGGTCAGGCGAGCGCGAAGCCGTGGACGCCATCCTGCCGCGCTACAGCGCATCGGGCTGGTCGGTCAGGAAGGTGAACGCAGGCAGTCCCGAACAGATCGCGGCCGCCATCACGTCATCGCAGCGAACGCACAAGCCCTGCCTGATCGCCTGTATCGCGGCGCCCGAAACCGATCCGCCACCGCCCTTCGTCGATGATCCGGGCCTGTGGGCGGGGGCCGCGCGCCGGGGGGCCAGTGCGCGGCGTTCGTGGCTGCGCAGGCTGCTCAAAGACCGGCAGAAAGCCGAATTCGAACGCATGGCCCGCAACCAGCGTCCCGCCTTCTGGCAACCCGACTGGCAACGGTCATGGCGGGAACACGGCAGCGCGGTCGCGCGTGTCTCCACCACCTTCGCGGCACGGCGGGGGCTCGAGACGCTGCATGAACTCCTGCCCGAACTGACATGCCTGCGTTCACGCCGCGGCATGCTGGCCGACCTGCCCGCCAGCCGCCGCAGTAGCGGCGAAATGGACCTGTCATGCGGGACGCAGGTGCATGGCATGGCGGCACTGCTCAATGGCATTGCCATGCATGACGGGCTGCTGGCGTTCGGCACATCGACCATCATCGCGGTGGACCGCATGCGCCCCGCCCTGCGCTATGCCGCCATGACGGACCTGCAGGTGATCTACCTGCTGACCGATGACGACCTGCGACGCGGCGACGGGGGCGGCGGCCAGCCGGTGGAACAGCTGGCCAGCCTGCGCGCCATGCCCAATGTCGCGGTTTTCCGCCCCGCCGACCACCGCGAGACCATGGAATGCATGGAACTGGCATTGCGGCGGACCAGCGGGCCAAGCCTGCTGACGCTGGAATCGGCCCCTGCGCTGGCAACTTCCACGGCACCCGAACGTGAACAGCATGGGCTGACCAACCTGTGCGCGCGGGGCGGGTATGTGCTGGCCGAAGCCGAAGGCACGCGGCAGGTCACGCTGATCGCCACGGGGCATGAGGCGATACTGGCGCTGGCGGCGCGCAAACTGCTGCGGGAGGCGGGAATTGCCGCGGCTGTCGTCTCCCTTCCGTGCTGGGAACTGTTCGCCGTGCAAAAAATGACGTATCGTGCCGCCGTGCTGGGAACGGCACCCCGGATCGGAATAGAGGCCGCTTCAGGGTTTGGATGGGAACGATGGCTTGGAACGGACGGGCTGTTTGTCGGCATTGATGGATTCGGGGCCCCTTCCACCCCCGACCAGCCGGACAGCGCAGCCGACATCACGCCAGAACGGATCTGCCGCGACGCATTGCGTCTGGTCCGCCCCCCGTCCGACGCCCTGGTTGAAACCACGGGAGGAAACGGCGCGCCGTCCGGGATGGCATCGGTCGATGCCAGTGTGTGAAATGTCTGACCTTACGGAGAAAATAAGAAAATGGCTGTCAAAGTCGCAATAAACGGTTTCGGTCGCATTGGTCGCCTTGTACTGCGTGGCATTATCGAAAGCGGGCGCACCGATGTCGTGCCCGTGGCCATCAATGACCTCGGCAGCGTGGCAGACAACGCACACCTGCTGTCATATGACAGCGTGCATGGCCGCTTTCCCGCCGATGTAAAGGTGGATGGCAACCAGATCATCATCACCGCCAATGGCCGCACCTATGATCCCATCACCGTCTCGGCCGAGGCCGACCCGACGAAGGTGCCCTTCCAGGGCGTGGACGTGGCGCTGGAATGCACGGGCCGCTTCACCGACAAGGAAAAGGCCGCCCAGCTGATCAAGGCGGGCGCGCGCAAGGTGATCGTGTCCGCCCCCGCGTCGGGCGTGGACGCCACCATCGTGTTCGGCGTGAACCAGGATGTGCTGACACCCGACATGACCGTCATTTCCAACGCGTCATGCACCACCAACTGCCTGGCCCCGGTGGCCAAGGTGCTGGATGACACGTTCGGCATCGAATGCGGCTACATGGTCACCATCCATTCCTATACCGGCGACCAGCGCACGGTGGACACGCTGCACAAGGACCTGCGCCGCGCACGCGGCGCGGCGCTGAACATGATCCCGACCTCCACCGGGGCCGCGCGCGCCGTGGGGCTGGTACTGCCGCACCTGAAGGGCCGGCTGGACGGCACCGCCATTCGCGTGCCCACGCCCAATGTCTCGCTCGTCTCGCTGGATTTCGTGCCCAAAAAAGCCCCGGCCTCGGTCGAGGAAGTGAACGAGGCCCTGCTCAGGGCATCCGAGTCCGGGCCGCTGAAGGGCATCCTCGCCTACAACACCGCGCCGCTGGTCAGCACGGATTTCAACCACTCCCCCGCGTCTTCCACCTTTGACGCGACCCAGACCGCCGTGATCGACGGTGGCAGGCTGGTGCGCATCTGCAGCTGGTATGACAATGAATGGGGCTTCTCCAACCGCATGGCCGACACGGCTGCCGTATTCGGGGCACTGTAATGGGCGCGACATCCTTCAGGACGCTGGATGACCTTGATGCCACGGGCAAGAAGGTTCTCCTGCGCGCCGATCTGAACGTTCCGGTCAGGAACGCCCAGATCACCGATGCAACCCGTATCCTGCGCCTGCTGCCCACCATACAGGAACTGGCGCAGAAGGGGGCGAAGGTGATTGTCGTCAGTCACTTCGACCGCCCCAAGGGCAAGCCCGTGCCGGAAATGTCGCTTGGCCCGATCGCCGATGCGCTGGGCGATGCGCTGGGCCGCCCGGTCACCTTTGTCGATGACTGTATCGGCCCGAAGGTGCAGCAGGCGGTGGACGCGATGCAGGACGGGGATGTCGTGGTGCTGGAAAACACCCGCTTCTACCCCGGTGAGGAACAGAACGATCCCGCGCTGGCGAAGGAATTCGCATCACTGGCCGACTATTACGTCAACGATGCGTTTTCCGCCGCCCATCGCGCCCATGCCTCGACCGAGGGGGTGGCCCGCCTGCTGCCATCCTTTGCCGGGCGGTTGATGGAAACGGAACTCAACGCGCTGAACATCGCGCTGGAAAATCCCGCCCGTCCGGTTGGGGCCATCGTGGGCGGGTCCAAGATTTCCACCAAGCTGGACCTGATCGGCAACCTGCTGGCCAAGGTGGACATGCTGATCATCGGTGGCGCGATGGCCAACACGTTCCTTGCGGCACAGGGGGTGAATGTGGGCCGGTCGCTGCAGGAAGCGGACATGCACGACACCGCGCGCGACATCCTTGCAAAAGCAAAGGAAAAGGGTTGCGAGATCGTGCTGCCGGTTGACGCCGTGACCGCAACGGACTTCAGGGCCGATGTGCCGACCCGCACCGTACCCGTCACCGCCATTCCCGATGATGCGATGATGCTGGATGTCGGGCCGGAAACGGTCAGGCTGATCGAGCAGAAGATCGCGACGCTGAAAACACTGGTCTGGAACGGCCCGCTGGGCGCATTCGAGATCACGCCGTTTGACGCCGCGACCAATGCGGTGGCGCGCGACGTGGCGCGCCTGACCGATTCCGGCGCGCTGAAAAGCATCGCAGGTGGCGGGGATACGGTTTCCGCCCTGCGTCATGCGGGGGTGGAGAAACATATCTCCTACATTTCCAGCGCGGGCGGGGCCTTCCTTGAATGGATGGAAGGCAAGACGCTGCCGGGCATCATGGCGCTGGAAAACATCTTTGAACGCGCGCTGCCGATCTGAGGAAAAGTAACCAAAGTTTTTGGGTGCCGCCTTTTTCAAAAAGGCGGCGTTCCCTGAAGCTTTTTTCAGGTCAGGGACCATCCCGTGGGGTGGTCCCTTTTTTCATGCCGGGATGGTTCTGCGAAATCAGCCCTGCTGTTGTGGGTGTTCCGCCCCGGACGGAAGCGCTTCGGCATCTTCCGCCTGATCTTCGGCGGGCCTGTCGTCGCGTTCGATGACCTTGATCGAATCGCCAACCAGCCCTTTGGCGAACGCCTCGGCGGAGAATGGGCGCAGGTCATCGGCCTGTTCGCCCACGCCCACCAGATGCACCGGCAGGCCGAACGCATCAGCCAGTGCAACCACGATCCCGCCACGGGCCGAACCGTCCAGCTTGGTCACGACCAGCCCGGTCACATTGACCAGTTCCTTGAATACCCGCACCTGTTCCACCGCGTTCTGCCCCGTGGTGGCGTCCAGCACCAGCAGCACGGAATGGGGCGCGGTTTCGTCAAACTTGCGCATGACGCGGATGATCTTGGCCAGTTCCTCCATCAGCGCGCTCTTGTTATGCAGGCGGCCCGCCGTGTCGACCAGCAGCAGGTCGGCCTTTTCCGCCGTGGCGCGCTTCAGCGCCTCGAACGCCAGTCCCGCCGCGTCGGCGTTGGGCTTTCCCGCAATGACGGGGGCACCCGTTCGCTCGCCCCATACCTGCAACTGTTCGACGGCTGCGGCGCGGAAGGTATCGCCCGCGACCATCATTACCTTCTTGCCCTGTTCACCATAGAAACGGGCCATCTTGCCGATGGTGGTGGTCTTGCCGGTGCCATTCACCCCCACCACCAGCACCACATGCGGCCTGTGCTTCGGGTCGGGTTCAAACGGGATGGCGACGGGCTGAAGGATGGTGGCGATTTCTTCCGCCAGTGCCTGGCGCACTTCCTCATCCGTCACTTCCTTGCCGAACTTGGAACGGCGGAAGGATTCAATCACCTTTTCCGCCACGCTGGGACCAAGGTCGGCGGAGATCAGCAGGTCCTCAAGATCCTCCAGCGCCTGGTCATCCAGCTTGCGCCGGGTAAAGACCGCGCTCAGCCCGCCGCTGAGTTTCTGTGTGGAGCGCGACAGCCCCGCCTTGAGACGTGAGAAAAAACCAAGTGCCATGTCAGAGAATTTCCGCAACCAGTCCGTTATCGTCAACCGCCACCGGGCGCACCGTTTCAATGCGTCCGGCCACGGACACCGCGCCATCCACCAGCCTTACCGGGGCGAATTCCTCGCTATGTCCCGCCGTGTCCGTTTCCATCAGCACCCGTAGCGCGCGGCCCACAAGGCGCGCATGAAAATCACGCGCCGCCCGTGCGCCCGCCGCCCGCAGGCGGGCCGCGCGCGCCTTGCGTTGTGGCACGGCAATGGCGGGCATGCGGGCCGCCGGCGTGCCCGGTCGCTCACTATAGGGAAAGACGTGCAGGTAAGGCAGGGCATTCGCACGCACGAAATCAAGTGTCTGTTCAAACAGTTCCTCGTCCTCGGTCGGGAAACCGGCGATAATGTCCGCCCCGATGCCGATATCGGGCCGCAGCGCCCGCGCCCGCGCCACCACGGCCTGCGCATCCGCCGTCAGGTGCCGGCGCTTCATGCGCTTGAGGATGATGTCACTCCCCGCCTGCAGCGACAGGTGCAGGTAAGGCATGAAACGCGGTTCGTTTTCCAGCAGTTTCCATATATCCGCGTCAATCTCCACCGGATCGACCGAGGACAGGCGCAGCCGCTCCAGTTCGGGCACCAGGGCCAGCAGCCTGCGGCACAACTGCCCCAGCGGTGGCCTGCCCGGCAGGTCATCCCCCCATGAGGTAATGTCCACGCCCGTCAGCACCACCTCCCGGTAGCCCGATTGCACCAGCGCGCGCACCTGTTCCACTACCGCGCCAACGGGGACCGAACGCGACGGCCCGCGTCCGAAGGGAATGATGCAGAAGGTGCAACGGTGGTCACAGCCCTGCTGCACTTCCACGAACGCGCGGGTGCGACCGGCGAATTCGGTCACAAGGTGCGGCGCGGTTTCACGCGCGGCCATGATGTCGGACACGGCATTGCCCTGCCCCAGCGCCATCTCGCTCCAGCTTGCGGCGTCCAGCTTTTCGCGATTGCCCAGCACGCGGGTCACGCCGGGCAATGCCGCCCAGCGGTCCGGATCGATCTGGGCGGCGCAGCCCGTGACCACGATGCGCGCGTCGGGCCGGTCACGATGGGCGCGGCGCACGGCCTGCCGGGCCTGGCGCTCGGCCTCCCCCGTGACCGCGCAGGTGTTCACGATCACCACGTTATCCAGCGCGGCGGCGTGATTGCGCATCACCTCGCTTTCATATGTATTGAGGCGACAGCCAAAGGTCAGGATTTCCGGCTTCTTCATCGGGGGTAGTCTTCCGGGTTGAACGTGCCCGTGAAACTGGTTTTCGCGGGGCCGGTCATCAGCACGTGCCCATCGCTTTCGCGCCACGTAATGGTCAGTTCGCCGCCATCCATCGCCACGGTGCAGGTCCGGTCCACCAGCCCGCGCCGCACGGCATTGACCACGGCGGCACACGCGCCCGACCCGCAGGCCCGCGTCAGGCCGCTGCCACGTTCCCATACCCGCAGCCGCATGGCGTCACGGCCCGTCACATGGGCAAACCCGATATTGGCGCGTTCAGGAAACAGGGGATGATGTTCCAGTTCCGGCCCCGCCACGCATGGATCCATCGCATCGGCACCGGACATGAAAAAGGTCGCATGCGGGTTGCCCATGGACACGGCCGCCGGATCACCCGCAATGGGCAGATGCAGCGTGTCCATCGGTCCGGACAGCGGCACATCCGCCCAGTCCGGCGCGGGTGTTCCCATATCCACCGTGACCAGGCCGGAGCGGATAATGGTGGCATGCAGCACGCCCGCGCGGGTCTGCAGCCCGACGTGATCCTGCCCCGTCTCATGCGCCACAAGATCGGCAATGCAGCGCGATGCATTGCCGCACGCCCCCGATTCCGTGCCGTCGGCGTTGAAAAAGCGCACGAATACATCCGCGCCTTCCGCACAGGCGGGGCGCAGGGTCACGAACTGATCGCAGCCGATGCCGGTATGGCGGTCGGATAATGCGGCAATGCGGGCAGGTGTCAGGTCATGGCGGTGGACGCGTTCATCCACCACCACAAAATCATTGCCCAGCCCATGCATCTTGAGAAAACCGGTCATCATCCGTCCTGTATAGGGCCAACCCATCCATATATGCGAGCGGGATGGCACCCCGCGCCCGGCCTTGCAAGCCCGATCAGAGAAAACGCCCTGGCCGGCCGCGCTGCAGCACCTCGATCCTGTAGCCATCCGGGTCGGTAATGAAGAAGAACCGCCCCACGAACCGCTCCCCGCACGACATGTCCTTTACCGCCAGCGGCGACAGGCCCGCAGCCGCAAGACGGGCATGTTCCGCGTCCACATCCGCAACCGACACCGCCAGGTGGCCATAGCCATCACCCAGGTCATAGGGCGTCGTGCGATCGTGGTTGACGGTCAGTTCCAGCTCGAACGCCTGTTCATCATTGGACAGGTAGATAAGGGTGAAAGTATCGAAAACAAGCCGGTCGGCCACCTTCAGGCCAAAAGCCGTATCATAGAATGCAAGGCTCGCGGCTTCATCACGCACGCGGATCATCGAATGGATCATACGGGCCATTCTGCTTTTCTCCTGTTCCCCATGGCGGAGCGCGTGATAATACGCCCACCGCACATGGCGTTGTTACTTCCGTACTGTCTGGCACATTCATGAACGACCTGCACGGGTTCCACCCGCATTCCTTCACAGTCGCCTCGACTGAATCCGATACGGCATTCCATTCCCGCAGGCCGGCCGGACCCATGCTGGACCAGGGGGCGCTTACGGCCATTACCGCGCTGTACCGCACGCTGCTGCCCGAAGATGGCAATATCCTCGACATCATGGCCGGACCGGACAGCCACCTGCCGCCCGACATGGAATTCGACAGCGTGATCGGCATAGGCGTCAACACGCAGGCGCTGGACAGCAATCCGCGCCTGACCGACCGCGTGGTGGAAGACATAAACGAAACGCCCGACCTGCCACTGGCGGATGAAAGCATGGATGCCGCCCTGCTGTGCGACGTGGTGCCCTATCTGCGCCAGCCGACGCAGGTCTTTCGCGACATTGCCCGCGTGCTGCAACCCGGCGGCCTGATCATCATTACATTCGGTGACCGCTTCATCCCGCAGAAGGCCACGGCCCTGTGGCAGGCGCTTGATGAAGGGGACCGCCGCCGCATGCTGTCAATCCTGCTGCAGCGCGCCGGTTTTGGCCCGGTGGACAATGGCAATGTCACCCCTGCGCCCGAGGACCTGTTCTGGCATGACGCCGTTCACGCCATGACGGCGCGCCGTCCTGACATTTTGTAACATTAGATCAATAATACGACCCTGTGCCGTTATATTATCATGCTGATACACAGCGCAGGCCAGTGGGCGGGCCGATATTAAAAGAAATTATCATTTACCCCTTTATCTGGAAATGTTTTGACATATATTCTGTGAAACCTGATTTGGGGCCCCCTGACAATACATGCGGATTCCGTCCTTTTCCATAACCCGGCATGTGCGTCTGTCGCACGTGCTGTTGGTGTGTTCCGTTCTGGCCCCCCTGCCCGTCTGGGCCGATGAAGATCCAGAATCACTGGATATCATGGAACGCCAGATGGAACAGTTGCAGCAGCAGCAGATGGCGCTACAGAAAAGCCTGCAGGCCATGCGCCAGCAGATCATCCAGCACCGCGCCCAGATGGGTGGCACGGCGGCCCATGGCGGCCACCCGCTGGAGGTCACGGGGTCGGGCGGGCATGTACACGGCGGCTGGACGCCGGTGGAAGGGCACAGCCCCGCACCGTCCCAGACGGCGGGGATCGCCTCCATGGCGCGCCCGCATATCGGCGGTCATTCCGACCCGGTATCCGAACTGGGCGACCAGCCGACCTATGAATCGGTCGTGGCGCACCGTGAGGAAGACCTGATTTCCCACATGGCCAACAACAATGTCGGCCCGCATAACCGCGAAACGGTGGGCGCGCAGTCGGCAGGCGCGCTGGGCAGCAAGGTGTTCCACCTTGGTCCCGTGTCCATCATCCTTGGCGGTTTCTTCGATGCGGCGGCGCTGGTGGAAAACCGGCAGGTTTCATCGGGCATCTTCAATTACTGGAACGCGATCCCCTTCCGCGACAGTTCGAATTTCCACACCACCAACTTCAATGGGGATGCGCGGTATTCGCGCTTCTCGCTCATGGCGCGGGGACAGCTCAACCCGCACCTGACGGTGGCGGGGTTCGTGGAAACGGATTTTGGCGCGAGTGCCGAAACCACCAACCCGTATGAAAGCAATTCCTACGTGCCCCGGCTGCGGCAGGCTTACCTGACGCTGGATGATTCGCACGCCAACATGCATTTCCTGATCGGTCAGGCCTGGACCATGCTGACGCCTGACCGCGTGGGCATCGTGCCGCGCCAGGAAAGCCTGCCCGAAACAATCGAATCCTCCATCCTCGCCGGACAGACATGGTCGCGGCAGTGGCAGGTGCGCGTGGTCAAGGATTTCATGAACCATCGCGTCTGGACGGGTTTCTCGATTGAAAACCCGGCCACCATCTATGACACGACCGGCTTCTCCGCTTCGGGGGATAACGGGGAATACAGCCTGCCGGGCAGCGGCAACTATGCCAAGGTCGGCTCGAACGGTGTGGGGCTGACCAGTTCCACCACCAACTATTCCAACGAAATCGCCCCCGACATCATCGGCAAGGTGGCATGGGACCCGACATGGGGCCATTACGAAATCGAGGGACTGCTGCACTTCCCCCACGACCGTTCCGTCATCAATGGCACGGGCCAGAACCATACCGCCATTGCATGGGGGGCTGGTGGGTCGATGATCCTGCCGGTCATTCCGCACAAGCTGGAAGTGCGGCTGGCGGGACTGGCGGGCCGGGGCATTGGCCGCTACGGCTCGGTCCTGCTGCCTGACGCCACGTTGCGGGCCAATGGCGCGCCGGCCCTGCTGTCCAGCGCGCAGACAACCGCGGGCGTGATCGCGCACCCGAACAAGGTTCTGGACGTCTATGGCTATTTCGGCATGCAGCGTTCAGGCCGCAGCTATTTTGATTCGGATGGGCAGGCCTATGGCTATGGCAACCCCATGGCGAACAATACCGGGTGCGAGACGGAAACCTCCGATGCGGTCAGCGCCGCCCTGGGCAACTGCACCGCCAACATCCGTTCGGTGGAGGAATTCACCATCGGCGCATGGTACCGCTTCATCCACGGCCAGTACGGCACGGTGCAGGCGGGCACGCAGCTGGCCTATTCGCGCGTGCATACATGGGGCGGCATGGGTGGCGCGCCGACAACCAGCCTGAGCGAAATCTTCTTTGACTTCCGCTACCTGCCATTCCAGTAATCCCCCCTTGCGGTGTGGGATATTGCGTCCGGCATGGAAAAGGAGGATGGTGGCCCGCAATCAGGAATGATGGAAAGGCCAGCGCTCATGTCAATCAGGTTACGGCACTTGGTTCTGCTGGGCGTATTATGTGCCCCTGTCGTGCCGGGTGTGGCAATGGCCGACGGGGGACATGCCGACGCTGGCAACGAAGACCCCGGCGAGGCCTCGCAGCGCCATTTTTCCATGCACCAGCTTTCCAAGAAGCCGCCGCTGCCACGGCTGCACATGGATTACAGCCAGTACCGCTACATCCCCCCAGGTGACAAGATCAAGGAACAGCCGGACCTGAACCGCCTGCTGTTCTGGACCCCCACGGGGGAACCGGACGGCTATGCGGAACGACGCGGCACCGCCGTCCTGTATTATGACCGGACCGGCAAGGCCGTGCGTGTCGATACCAACCCGTACGGCCGCTAAAAGACTGTCTGGAAAACAATAAAAGTTTTTGGGCGCCACCTTTTTTCAAACAGGTGACGTTTCCCGAAGCGTTTTGAAAAAAGCTTCACCAGAAACTTTCTTCAGTTTTTTTCCCGCTCCTGTGGCGCATAAAGCTGATCCAGCATGGGCGGCGCCAGCAGGAATGCGGCCGGTCCATCCGCCATGACCCGGCCATGACGCAGCAGGATGGCCCGATCGAATATGCCCGCGGCCTGAACCGGGTCATGCGTGGTGGCGACAATCGCGCGGCCCTGTGCCGACAGCCGGCGCAGCAGGGCGTACAGCCGCTGTTTCTGCCCGTAATCAAGACCGGTTTCCGGTTCATCCAGAATCAGGACCTGTCCCCCCTGCGCCAGCGCACGGGCCAGCAGCACGGCCTGCCGTTCCCCGCCGGACAGTTCGGTATAGGGCCGCGCGGCAAGATGGGTGATCGACAGTTGCGCCAGCGCATGCGCCACCGCTTCACGATCGCGTTCATGCAGCGTGGGCGCAAACGGCGTTTCCGCCAGTCGTCCCATGCCCACGATATCACGCACGCTATAGGGAAACAGCGGCACATGCCCCTGCGGTACATAGGCGATGCGGCGCGCGATGTCCCGCCGGGACCAGTCCGCCATGGGCCTGCCATCCAGCCAGACCCGGCCTGAATCCGGGCGGGCAAGACCCAGCAGCAGGCGCAGCAGCGTGGTCTTTCCCGCGCCATTCGGCCCCAGCAGGGCCGTCATCTCACCCGTGCGGATATCCAGCGAGACATCATGCAGCACCGTGCGATGTCCCCGGTGGAAACCCGCATGGTCCACCCGCAGGATGGCGCTGCCCCCCCTCATGCCCGCCACCCGCGCCGCAACAGCGGCAGCACCGCGACAAACACCACCACCCCCAGCAGGTCGGCAATCAGGCCCACGGGAATTTCCTCCGCCGACAGGGTGCGCGCCAGGTCATCACAGACCAGCAGGAACATCGCCCCCACGCAGGCACTGACCGGCAGCACGCGCATGTTGCATGGCCCGACCAGCAGGCGCGCGACATGGGGCACAACCAGCCCGACCCAGCCAATCATGCCCGCGACCGCGACCGTCATGGCCGCCAGCACCGTAGCCCCGCCAATCACCCCGTATCGCAGCGCCATGACCGGTATGCCCAGCGTGCGCGCTTCCTCATCCCCCATGGCAAGCCCGTCCAGCATCCGCCCACATGCCGACAGCAGCACGATCCCCATCGCCACCGGTCCCACCAGCACGACCAGCGCCTGCGGTGTCACCTGCGTCAGGCTGCCCAGCAGCCAGAATACGATATCGGGCAACTGGTTCTGCGGGTCCGCCACGTATTTGAGCAGCGACAGCAGCGCCGTAAACAGCGCCGAACTGATCAGCCCGCCGAATATCAGCATCAGCATGGATGTCGCATCAAACATCTGCGCCACCCCCACCCCGAACGCCACCGCCGCCAGACCGCCAAGGAAGGACAGGGCGGCCACACCGACATGGCCCATGCCCCATACAATACCCAGCGCCGCCCCCATGCCGGCACCCGCCAGCACGCCAAGCAGGCCGGGGGAGACCAGCGGATTACGAAACACCGCCTGGTACGCAGCCCCCGCCACCGACAGCGCCGCCCCCACGCACATCGCCCCCCCGATCCGGGGCAGGCGCGCGCCAAACAGGACGGTATGCACCATATCGCCCTGCGCCGGGGCATGCCCCACCGTCAGCAGGGCATGCAGCACCTGCCCCGGCTGCAACGGGAAGCGCCCCATACATGCCGACAGCAGCGCCAGCACCAGCAGGCCCACCACACACAGGCACCCGACCACGCGCGCGCGCAGGTTCACGGCGTCCTGTCCGCCACGGGTTCAGGTGGCTGCCCCGCAAGAATGCGGGCCGCGTCCTGTGCACTCAGGGCATAATGGAAATAGGTATCGTAGAATTCACGTGTCAGGGTCAGCGGGTCCACATCGGCAAACCGGTCGGGGTGCAGGATCCTGGCAGCCCAGCTGATCTGCAGCGGCAGTTCGCTGCCGTACCGGTCCCACGGGAAAACACCCGACGGGTTGTTATGCACCCTGCCCTCCCGCACCGCGCGCAGGCGCTGCCACACGCCGCCATTGGCCGCCGGGTCCAGCGTGCCGCAATCCGGGCCAAGGATGATGACATCCGGGTCCCATGCTGCCACCTGCTCGACCGAAACCGGCTTCATGTTGCCACTTACGCCCTGCGCGGCGTTGCGGCCACCGGCAAGGGTGATCCATTCATCGACAATGCTGTCCGCGCCATCCACCTTCAGCGGGTGCAGCGACTGGATATGCAGCACGCGCGGACGCTGGGCGTCGGGCAGGCCGGACAGCCTGTCGCGCGCGTCATTGACGGTCTGCAGCATCATGGTGCGGTAACGGGTGGCAGTCACATGCGCCTGTTCCGTGCCCAGGGCGGCCGCCGTCATGTCCATGACCCGCAGCAATCCGTCCACGTCATGGAATGCGGAAACAAGGGTTGGCACCCCGACCCCACGGAACGCCGCGATGGCAGCCGAGGCATCTGGCATGAATACAAGGTCCACCCGGTCCCGCAGCAGGGTTTCGGCATTGACCTGCGGGCCGTTGACCACCTGTGCCTGATACATGGTGGGGAAGACCTTGTACATCCACGGGCGTGCCTGCGGGCGGTCCACGGTCATGACAATCTGCCGTGCGCCGCCCAGCATCAGCACCAGTTCGTTATGGGCGAACCACAGGTCGGCAATCCGCGCGGGATGGTCGGGCACGGACTGGGCAACGCCCGCCATGTCCGTCACCTCGCGCGCCATGGCGGGCGACAGGATGGGGTCACCTGCCGCAATCATGCACGCCAGTGCCCCGATGCCCAGCCTGCGTCTGCCAATCTTCACCGTGCTGTCCCCTTCCATGGTCCAACGTATTATATCGAAACAGATATATACATGAACCACCGGGACGCAATCAGCCCCGGGGGCACGCCTGCCGACGGATCCCCCCGAAAGAAGACTGAAAATAATGGAAGTTTTCGGGTGAAGCGTGTTGCAAAAAGCTTCCGGGAACGCCGCCTTCCTGAAAAAAAGACGGCACCCGAAAACTTCTTTTATTTCCGGTCAACCCGTTATCCTGAAATGCCCCTAACCAGCATAGGTGCTGATATCAGGGCACGAACAGACAAGGTTGCGATCCCCATAGGCATTGTCCAGCCGGTTGACCGGGGACCAGTATTTGCTGGCTGGCGCCACGGCGCCCGGCAGGCTGGCCTGCGCACGGTCATAGACATGGGCCCAGTCCGGGTCGGTCACGTCACGCACGGTGTGCGGGGCGTGGCGCAGGGGGCTGTCGTCGATGGTCAGTTCGCCATTTTCAACCGCCATGATTTCGGCGCGGATGGCGATCATCGCATCACAGAAGCGGTCCAGTTCGGTCCGGCTTTCGGATTCGGTGGGTTCGATCATGAACGTGCCCGCAACCGGAAAACTGACGGTCGGCGCATGGAAGCCATGGTCGATCAGGCGTTTGGCGATATCATCCACCGTAACCCCGACCTTGTCCTTCAGCGGGCGCAGGTCGATGATGCATTCATGCGCGACCCGCCCGTTCGCACCCCGGTACAGCACCGGATAATGCGCCGAAAGCCGCGTTGCGATGTAGTTGGAGTTCAGGATCGCGACCTCGGTCGCACGCTTCAGCCCCGCATCGCCCATCATGACCATGTACATCCATGAAATCGGCAGCACATCGGCAGACCCGAAGGGAGCAGCCGAAATGGCGTTGGCCGCGCCAAGCTGCGGCGCACCGGGCAGGTAGGGGGCAAGATGCGCCCCCACCCCGATCGGTCCCATGCCCGGACCACCCCCGCCATGCGGGATGCAGAAGGTCTTGTGCAGGTTGAAATGACTGACATCGCCGCCATACACGCCCGGTTGCGCCAGCCCCACCTGCGCATTCAGGTTCGCACCATCGACATAGACCTGTCCGCCCGCCGCATGCACCAGCGCACAGATCTCGCGCACGTTGTCCTCGAACACGCCATGGGTGGAGGGATAGGTGATCATGATCGCGGCAAGCTGGTCGGCATGTTTCGCGATCTTCGCCTTCAGGTCGTCAATATCGACATTGCCCTGCGGATCGCACGCCACCACCACAATGCGCATGCCCGCCATCTGGGCCGATGCGGGATTGGTGCCATGGGCCGATGCCGGGATCAGGCACACGTCACGCCCCACATCGCCACGCCCGCGGTGGTACCCACGGATGGCCATGAGCCCCGCGAATTCCCCCTGCGCGCCGGAATTGGGCTGGAGCGAGACGGCGGCATAACCGCTGATCCGGCACAGCATCCGTTCAAGATCGGCAAACAGGCGGGCATAGCCCCGCATCTGGTCCGCAGGTGCGAAGGGATGGATATTGCAGAATTCCGGCCACGTGATGGGCAGCATTTCCGCCGTGGCGTTCAGCTTCATGGTGCATGACCCCAGCGGGATCATGGACCGGTCCAGCGCCAGGTCGCGGTCGGCAAGGCGGCGCAGGTAGCGCAGCATGTCGGTTTCCGACCGGCAGGCGGAAAAGATGGGCTGCATCAGCATGTTACCCGTGCGGGCAAGGCCCACGGGAATGGGGCTGCCGACTGCGGCAAGGCCGGCCTCGACCCCGGCCACTCCTGCGCCGTCGCCACTGACGCTGGTCCAGACCGCGCGCACCGTGTCCGGCGTGGAGGTCTCATCCAGACTGATGCCCACATGGGTCGCATCGACCCGCCGCAGGTTCATGCCCGCATCCAGCGCGCGCGCCATCACGGCATCCGTCTCCGTGCCGGTTGCAACCGTGACCGTGTCAAAGAACGCCGTTGTCACCACCTTCGCCCCCAGCGCGCGCAGGCCGGCGGCCATGATGGTGGCCAGCCTGTGGATGCGCGTGGCGATGGCCCTCAGTCCCGCCGGGCCATGGTACAGCGCATACATGGACGACACGATGGCGGGCAGCGCCTGTGCGGTGCAGATGTTCGATGTCGCCTTTTCACGGCGGATGTGCTGCTCACGCGTCTGCAGCGCCAGACGGTAGGCGGGATTGCCGCGCGAATCGATGGATACACCCACGATCCGCCCCGGAATGTTGCGGCGGAATGCATCGCGCGTCGCCATGTAGGCCGCATGTGGACCACCGGCCCCCATGGGCATGCCGTAACGCTGCATGGACCCGATGGCGATATCCGCCCCCAGCGCGCCGGGGCTTTCCAGCAGCAGCAGCGCCATGGGGTCCGCCGCGACACTCGCAATCGCACCCGTCGCATGCAGGCTTTCGATCCATGCACGCGGATCACGGATCTCACCCGATGACCCCGGGTACTGGAACAGCGCGCCAAACACCGCCTGCGGGTCCAGATCGGTGGCGGGATCACCCACCACGACCTGCCAGCCCATCGGTTCGGCGCGGGTGCGCACGACCGCGATGGTCTGCGGGTGGCAGTCGGCATCGACAAAGAAGGCGTTGGCTTTGCTTTTGGCCACGCGACGGGCCATGGCCATGGCTTCGGCTGCCGCCGTCCCCTCGTCCAGCAGCGAGGCATTGGCCACGTTCAGCCCGGTCAGTTCGATCACCAGTGTCTGGAAGTTCAGCAGCGCTTCCAGCCGTCCCTGGCTGATTTCGGGCTGGTACGGGGTATAGGCCGTGTACCAGGCCGGGTTTTCCAGCACGTTGCGCTGGATCACACCGGGCAGGATCGTGTCGTAATACCCCTGCCCGATCAGCGATGTCAGGACCCGGTTTTCCGCCGCGATCGTGCGCAGGCGGGCCAGCGCCACATGTTCGGGCACACCCGCGCCAAGACCCATTGCGCCCGACAGGCGGATGGCGTCCGGCACGGTCTGCGCCATAAGCGTATCGAGGCTGTCCGCCCCCACCACACGCAGCATGTCGGCCACGTCATGCGCGTCCGGGCCGACATGACGGGCGCAGAACGCACCGGCATCATCACCCAGATCATGCCACAGGGAAGAAGAACCACACGGGGAAGACGTCACGGCCAGCGTACTCCGTAAAGACAAGGGGACGGTCAGGAAAATCAGCCAACCAGCGCGGTATAGGTGGCCCTGTCCATCAGGCCCTCAAGCTGGGATGCATCCGCAATGGTCATGCGCACGATCCAGCCCTCGCCTTCGGGATCGCGGTTGACCAGAGCGGCGTCATCGCCCAGCGCATCGTTGAACGCCAGCACGTCACCCGTCACGGGCGCGTAGATGTCGGATGCCGCCTTGACCGATTCCACCACGGCCACGCTGTCGCCCTGTTCCACCGTCGTGCCGGGGTCGCGGGCTTCGGCAAACACCAGTTCGCCCAGTTCGTTCGCCGCATGGGCGGTAATGCCGACAACCGCGACATCACCGTCAACGCGCAGCCATTCATGTTCCCGGGTGTAATAAACGGTCATGTCCATGCTCCATTGATCTGAAATATGTTTGAAAAAACAGCGGGAAACCTAGCGTTTGAACGTTGCCGCCACGAAGGGCAGCGCCGTCACCGCCACCGGCAGCAACCGGCCCCGCACGCTGGCGAACAGCGATGTGCCGACGGTGGCATGGTCAGCCGCCACGTAGCCCATGGCGACGGGACCACCCACGCTGGGGCCAAACGCGCCCGACGTCACGCGGCCCGCGGGCTGCGTGCCCGCTTCGTCGGCAAACAGTTCGGCCCCTGCGCGCACCGGCGCGCGGCCCTGCGCGCGCAGGCCCACGCGGCGGCGCGTCGTGCCATCGGCCAGCTGGTCGGCCACGACCTGCGCCCCGGGATAGCCACCGGCACGCGCGCCACCGGGCTTGCGGCTTTTCTGGATGGACCATTCAAGGGCGGCCTCAACCGGGGTCGTGGTCAGGTCGATATCGGAACCGTACAGGCACAGCCCGGCTTCCAGCCGCAGGCTGTCGCGCGCGCCAAGGCCCACGGGCGCGACATCGGGATGGGCCAGCAGGGCACGGGCCACGGTGAGGGCACCGTCATTCGCCATGCCGATTTCGAATCCGTCCTCGCCCGTATAGCCCGAACGCGAGACGATGCAGGGCACGCCCGCCAGTTCCATCTCAGCCACATCCATGAAGCGCATCCCGGCAGCCTTGGGGTCAAGGGCGACAAGGGCGGCCTCGGCCGCGGGCCCCTGCACCGCGATCAGGGCACGGTCAGCCAGCATGTCCACATCACAGGTCGCCCCCAGCGCGTCACGCACATGCGCGAAATCGGCATCCTTGCACGCGGCATTGACCACCAGCAGCAACCAGTCGCCCATGTTGGTGACCATCAGGTCGTCGCTGATGCCGCCATCCGCCGTGGTGAACACCGCATAACGCTGGCGACCGGGTTTCAGGCCGACGATATCGGCGGGCACCAGTGCCTCCAGCGCATGGGCGGCATCCGTGACCTGGCCGGATTTCGGGCGGATGCGCACCTGCCCCATGTGCGAGACATCAAACAGCCCCGCCTTTGCCCGGGTATGCAGGTGTTCGGCCATGACCCCGGCAGGATACTGCACCGGCATGTCATAGCCCGCGAATGGCACCATCCGCGCGCCGAGTTCAAGATGAAGGTCATAAAGCGGGGTTCGCAGCAGCGGCTGGGTCATGCGGGCTGGGCCTTGTGCATGTCCGCATGCGCGCAGGCACCCCCACATGCACGGCATGCGGGCGACATGGCACGATACGCGCCAGCGGAACGGGGAATGGGAAGCCAGGACAGGGAAAAAACACGGGCGGGTGATGGCGTGGACATGCGGCACTCCTGTCGAATCCGGATGGATTCAAAAGTGCCCCTTCTGTCGCATGTGCCTGAGATCGCTATCCCGTCGGCGGGTGCCCGGATCAGGGCGCCTCTTTCCAGAATTCTCGGCCGACCGGTCCTTTGGCCTGAGAGTTTCCGGGGCGGTTGCTCCTTCGGCGCTGGCGCGGGGCCAGTCTCTCCCGTGTCGACAAAGCTGACTTGACATGACCGGACGCGCCAAGTCAATCCATGAAAACCATCCCGTCTTCCGGACACCGTGACACCACGGCATTCAGGCATTACGTTCTGAGTCCGTAATATAAAAAAGGATCCACCCGCATGACCACAAGCCCGCTGACCGTCGTGGCCGAATTCCGCGTTCCTGCTGAAAACCGTGACCACTTCCTCGAACTGTGCACCTATGACAGCGCGCATTCCGTGGCGGATGAAAGCGGCTGCCAGCGCTTTGAGGCCATAAGCCCGATGGATGACCCGCAGACCGTCATCCTGGTGGAAGTCTATGATGACGAGGACGCGTTCGAGACCCATCTCGCCACCCCCCACTTCAAGGTCTTCGAAGTGGGCGTGAAGGAACTGGGCGTGGACCTGGTCAGCCTGCGCAAGACCGCGCGCATTGCGCCCAGGTCCTGACGACCGGCCTGACGCCGCAACAAAACAAAAAAGGCCGGGGGGACATGCCCTCCGGCCTTTTTTCATTTTACCCGCACCACAGCGTCAGCGCGGCAGGTTCTGCGCGATATAGGGCGGCAGGGTGAAGGATGCGACGTGCATTTCAGGCGTCCAGTACCGCGTGCCCCTGATACCGGCCTTCTGCGCACGCGCGCGGATCACATCGACCGGCTGGCGACCCGGCACGCTGCCCTTGGCCGCGACACCCAGCGTCATGAACCCGCCGACATAGGTGGGAACCGCCGCGACATAGGCCGACACATGATCAAAGAACTGTGCCCGCCGTGCGCTGGTGTCACGCAGTTCATCCGCCTGCATGAACGGCACGCCGCACTGGTTCACGATAATGCCGTTGGCCGTCAGGATGCGTGCGCAGTGTTTGTAGAACGAATCGGTAAACAGCACTTCGCCCACACCGATCGGGTCGGTGCTGTCCACGATGATGACATCAAACGACCCGTCCGCCGCATTGGTCACGTATTCGATTCCGTCGCCCACGATCACCTCGGCGCGCGGGTCATTCCATGCATTCCCCGCGATGGAGGGCAGGAATTCCTTGGACAGCGCGATCACGTCGCCATCGATCTCGACCATCACGGCCTTTTCCACGGTGCCGTGTTCCAGCACGCGGCGCAGCACGCCGCCATCGCCCGCGCCAATGATCAGCACGCGCTTCGCATCGCCATGTTCCAGCAGCGGCACGTGGGTCAGCATTTCCTGATAGACGAATTCATCGCGTTCCGTGATCTGGACCACGCCATCAAGCATCAGCACACGGCCAAGATCGACGTTCTCGAACACGGCGATATCCTGGAACGCGCTTTTTTTGCGCGCCAGCATCCGGTCCACACGCAGTTCCTGCCGCCAGCCTTCGTACAGGCCTTCGCTGATCCACTCACGGGACATTGCGATCCCCCTTTCCGTCCTAATCAATGCACATGAAAAAGCACGGGCCGGAAATCAATCCGGCCCGGTACTTCCGTTTTTTCGTGAAAGTCACATCGGGACACGGAGGAAACCCGGCCCCGACCGCAGCCGGTTAAAGCTGCACGCGCCCGCGGCGCTGCTCATCCACTTCGATCCGGCCGGCCTGGAACAGGCGCTGCATGACCGGGATCGCAAGATGCGGATCGCATGCCCCGCACATGAAAATATCCACGGCGGCGAAATTCCGCTCGGGCCATGTGTGGATCGAGATATGGCTTTCCGCCAGCACGACCACGCCCGACACGCCGCCATTGGGCGTGAAGTGATGGAAGTGACTGTGCAAAATCGTAGCCCCGGCCGTCACGGCGGCTTCGCACAGGGTACGGTCGATCTGCTCGGGATCATCAAGATTCCGGGCATCCCAAAGATCGACAAGAAGGTGCGTTCCCGCAAACTTCATTCCGTCTTTCTCGACGAAATAATCCTTCCGGTCGTCCTCGGACGAAAACGGCGCTGAAGAGATCTGGTTATCGCTCGGGTGTTCCGAGACCATCCCCAGTTGAGCAAGTGCGTTCATCACGTACCCCCAAACCAGTAGACAGCCTGTTGGGCAAGATTGCCCCCTTGGGCCAAGAGAGGCGCTGATAGGGCCTGCGGGCCTTGTGGCGCAAGTGTTTTTCGCACCCCCGCCAAAGTTTTTTTCCGCCCGGCCATCAGCACCCACGAAAATAGACGTCTATTTTACAGATTTACGACCGGTTTTTGCCGGTTTCCCTTTCTTTTTGACGGTATCGGGCGCCTTGGCCGCTGTGGCTTTTTTGCCGCGCGCCTTTGTCTTGCCCGCAGGCTTCCCGTCCGGTTCGGGAACCGGCACCAGCGGCCTGTGTTCCAGCAGCGGGCGCAGGAATCGTCCCGTATGGCTGTCGCGGCTGGCCGCCACCTGTTCGGGCGTGCCGCAGGCCACGATCCGGCCACCGCCATCACCACCCTCCGGCCCCATGTCGATCACCCAGTCGGCGGTCTTGATGACCTCCAGGTTATGTTCGATCACCACGACCGTGTTGCCCTGGTCCACCAGCGCGTGCAGCACCTCCAGCAGCTTGCGCACGTCCTCGGTATGCAGGCCGGTGGTGGGTTCATCAAGGATGTACAGCGTGCGGCCCGTGGCCCGGCGCGCCAGTTCCTTGGACAGCTTGACGCGCTGCGCCTCACCGCCCGAAAGGGTGGTCGCCTGCTGGCCCAGGGCGACATAACCCAGCCCCACCTTCTGCAATATGGCCAGACGGTCACGGATGCGCGGCACGGCGGAGAAGTACGGCAACGCTTCATCCACCGACATGGCCAGCACGTCGGCAATCGACTTGCCCCGGAACTTTACGTCCAGTGTCTCGCGGTTGTAGCGGGCGCCCTTGCAGGTATCGCAGGTGACGAACACGTCGGGCAGGAAGTGCATCTCGATCTTCAGCACCCCATCGCCCTGACAGGCCTCGCACCGCCCGCCCTTGACGTTGAACGAGAAGCGGCCCGGCTTGTAGCCCCGCGCCTTGCTTTCGGGCAGTTCGGCGAACCAGTCGCGGATAGGACCGAACAGGTCGGTATAGGTCGCCGGGTTGGAACGCGGCGTGCGGCCGATGGGGGACTGGTCGATATCGATGATCTTGTCGAGCTGGTCCAGCCCGTCGATGGCCGTATAGGGCGCCGGATTCTGCCCTGACCCCATAAGCCTGCGCGACAGGGCCTTGTACAGCGTGTCGATCACCAGCGTGGACTTGCCGCCACCTGATACCCCGGTCACACAGGTAAAGGTGCCCAGCGGGAACCTTGCCGTCACGTCCTTGAGGTTGTTGCCCGTCGCCCCACGCAGCACCAGTTCCCGCTTCGGGTCGATTTTCCGGCGTTCTGCCGGCACGGGAATGCACTTGCGCCCCGAAAGATACGCCCCCGTCAGGCTGTTGGGGTTTTCGGCCACCTCCTGCGGGGTGCCGGCGGCAACCACCGTGCCGCCATTCACGCCAGCACCCGGCCCCATGTCGATCAGCCAGTCGGCGGCGCGGATCGCGTCCTCGTCATGCTCGACCACGATCAGGGTGTTGCCCAGTTTCTTGAGCCGGTCCAGCGTGCCCAGCAGGCGTTCATTATCGCGCTGGTGCAGCCCGATGGACGGTTCATCGAGCACATACAGCACGCCCGTAAGCCCCGAGCCGATCTGGCTGGCCAGCCGGATGCGCTGGCTTTCCCCGCCCGACAGCGTGGCCGATCCGCGTGACAGGGTCAGGTAGTCCAGCCCCACATCATCAAGAAAACGCAGGCGATCGAGGATTTCACGCAATATGCGGTGCGCGATCTCGGCCCGCTGGGGCGTCAGCGTCGCCTCCACCGTGCCGAACCAGTCCAGCGCCTTGCGAATGGGCATGTCGGATGCCTGCGCGATGTTCAGCCCCGCCACCCGGACCGACAGGGCTTCGGGCCGCAGGCGTGCGCCATCACACACATGGCATGGCTTTTCGGACTGGTAGCGCGACAGTTCCTCGCGCACCCATACGCTGTCGGTTTCCGCCATGCGTCGGCGCAGGTTCCTGACCACGCCCTCGAACGGCTTGGTCAGGCTGTAGGCGCGACGGTCATCGCGATACGTGAATTCGATCGGGTCTTTTCCACCCTCCAGGATCACGTCGCGCACGCCTTCGGGCAGGTCTTCCCACGGCGTGTCCATCGACACGCCATAATGTTTGGCAATGGAGGCCAGCGTCTGGGTGTAATAGGGGCTCTGGCTGTTGCGCCAGGGCGCAATGGCGCCCGCAGCCAGCGAAAGCGATTCGTCGGGCACGATCAGGCGCGGGTCGAAAAATGTTTCCTGCCCGATGCCATCGCACGCCGGGCACGCGCCCTGCGGCGCGTTGAAGGAGAACAGGCGCGGTTCGACTTCCTCCAGCGTGAAGCCGCTGACGGGACAGGCGAAGCGCGATGAGAACACCGTGCGCGGGGCTTCCTCGCCTTCCGGCAGGGTCTTCACCACCTCCTCCGCATAGACCAGACCGTCGGACAGGCCGAGTGCGGTCTCGAAACTGTCGGCCAGACGGCTTTCGATGCCTTCCTTGACCACAATGCGGTCCACCACCGCTTCGACCGTATGGCGCAGGCGGCGGTTGAGTTCGGGCACCTCGTCAATCGTGTACAGCGTGCCGTCCACCTTCACACGGGTGAAGCCCTTGCGCTGCAGTTCGGCCAGTTCCTTCTTGCATTCGCCCTTGCGGTCGCGCAGCACCGGGGCCAGCAGCATGAGGCGCGTGCCCTCTGGCATGGCCATGACGCGATCGACCATCTGGCTGATCGTCTGCGCCTCGATCGGCAGGCCGGTAGCGGGCGAATACGGCACGCCCGCACGCGCCCACAAAAGGCGCATGTAATCATGCACTTCCGTCACGGTGCCGACGGTGGAGCGGGGATTCTTCGATGTCGTCTTCTGTTCGATGGAAATCGCGGGCGACAGCCCCTCGATCGAATCGACATCCGGCTTGCCCATGAGTTCCAGGAACTGCCGCGCGTAGGCCGACAGGCTTTCCACGTACCGCCGTTGCCCTTCGGCATAGATGGTGTCAAACGCCAGCGACGACTTGCCGGACCCCGACAGCCCGGTCATGACCGTCAGCGCGTCACGGGGTATGTCGATATCGACATTTTTCAGGTTATGTGCCCGTGCCCCGCGTACACGGATGGATTGCGGGCTGACATGCTGTGCCGCCGGAACCTGTTCCGGACGCGAAGAAACGCTCATGAACTCTCCCTGTTCCGTTCCCGTGCGGGAAAGCGGATACCGGCCGCCATCTTGGGCCATCCCATATCTGGTCCCGACGGTCCATTACGACAAGGGCGGCAATGCACCGGCCTGCATGCGCGCAGGCCAGACTGCGGCACGATAGCGATCTCCTTCGCGCACTCGCAATTCAAAGTCGTATCCGGTAGGATCGCCGCATCTATTCGCCACGACCGCCATCCGGTGGCCCGTGGCGGCATCCGGCAGGGGGCAGGCCCACTGCCGGTTCCCATACTCGAACTGCAGCAGGACAGCATATGGCGGGCAGCGTCAACAAGGTCATTCTGGTCGGCAACCTGGGCAAGGACCCAGAAGTCCGCACCAGCCAGAGCGGGGCGAAGATCGTCTCGCTGACATTGGCCACAAGCGACACATGGAATGACCGCGCGTCGGGTGAGCGGCGCGAGCGGACGGAATGGCACCGTGTCGTCATCTTCAACGAACGCATTGGCGACGTGGCCGAGCGTTTCCTGCGCAAGGGCCGCAAGGTCTATCTGGAAGGTTCGCTCCAGACCCGCAAATGGACCGACCAGAGCGGCCAGGACCGCTACACCACCGAGGTGGTGGTGGACCGTTTCCGTGGCGACCTCGTGCTGCTGGACAGCAACCGCGGCGGTGACGCCGGGGGTGGCGATGACATGGGCGGCGGTTATGGCGGCGGTGGCGGCGGCTACAGTGCGCCCGCGCGCCAGCAGCCCCAGCGTAACGAACGCCCCGCCACGGGCGGCGGCGGTGGCGGCGGCTGGGACGCGCCCGCCGGCGGCAGCGACCTGGACGACGAAATCCCGTTCTAGGCCCGCACTTATCCCCCGCGTGGCGCTTCGCGCCGGGGGACAGGACATGCTATACACACGCAGGGACATGGTGGCCGCGCCCCGGCCATAGCCTTGCCTTCCGTTCCACCCCCATGGCCACCACGACCATGGGGGCGGATAACCCTGACATGACGGAACTGCCTTGACCGAGATACCCGACGATCCCCTGCCCCCGTCCGACATGCTGCCGGTTACGATCGAGGAGGAAATGCGCTCCTCCTACCTCGCCTACGCGATGTCCGTCATTGTCAGCCGCGCCCTGCCGGACGTGCGCGACGGGCTGAAGCCGGTGCATCGCCGCATCCTGTATTCCATGCGCGAAAGCGGGTTCACCCACGACAAGCCCTATCGCAAATCGGCCCGCGCGGTCGGTGACGTGATGGGTAAATACCACCCACATGGCGACTCCTCGATCTATGACGCCATGGTGCGCATGGCGCAGTCGTGGTCGATGCGGGTGAAGCTGATCGACGGGCAGGGCAATTTCGGGTCGGTGGACGGGGATTCGCCCGCCGCCATGCGTTATACCGAAGCACGCCTGGCCAAGGCCGCGTCCTTCCTGCTGGATGACATCGACCGCGATACCGTCGATTTCCAGCCCAACTATGACGAAAGCGAGCAGGAACCCAAGATCCTGCCCGCCGCCTTCCCCAACCTGCTGGTCAACGGCGCATCCGGCATCGCGGTGGGCATGGCGACCAACATCCCGCCGCACAACCCCAGCGAAATCATTGACGCGACCCTGGCGCTGATCGCGCGGCCAGACATGACGCTGGATGACCTTCTGGAATACGTGCCGGGCCCGGACTTCCCCACCGGGGGCACCATCCTTGGCCGCGCGGGCATCCGCAGCGCGTTCGAGACGGGGCGCGGGTCGGTCATCATCCGTGCGAAGGCCGAGATCGAGGAAATCCGCAAGGACCGCCGCGCGATCATCGTGACCGAGATCCCGTACCAGGTGAACAAGGCCACGCTGCAGGAACGCATCGCCGACCTAGTGCGCACCAAGCAGGTCGAGGGCATTTCCGACATCCGTGACGAAAGCGACCGTTCGGGCATGCGCATCGTCATCGAGATCAAGCGCGAGGCGACGCCGGAGGTGGTGCTGAACCAGCTCTACCGCTTCACGCAGCTCCAGACCTCGTTTGGCGTGAACATGCTGGCCCTTGATGGCGGCCAGCCGCGGCTCATGGGCCTGAAGGACGTGCTGGAAGCGTTCATCCGCTTCCGCGAGGACGTGATCCTGCGCCGCGCGCGCTTTGACCTGAACAAGGCGCGTGACCGTGGCCACCTGCTGGTCGGCCTTGTCATCGCGGTCGCCAATATCGACGCGGTGATCGCGCTGATCCGCGCCGCCCCCGACACGGCATCCGCCCGTGCCGCCCTTATGGCGCGCGCATGGGATGCGGCCGATGTCGCGCCGCTGCTGGAACTGATCCATGACGAGGGCAATGTCATCATCGATGGCAAGGTCCACCTGACGGAAGCACAGGCGCGCGGCATACTGGAACTGCGCCTGCAGCGCCTGACCGGGCTGGAACGCGACAAGATCCAGCAGGAACTGTCCGAAGTGGCGGTCAAGATCAACGACCTGCTGGACATCATCGCCAGCCGCCCGCGCCGCATGGAGGTCATGCGCAACGAACTGGCCACCATCCGCGCCGAACTGGCCACGCCACGCGCCACCGACATTGCCGATTACGCCGGCGACCAGACCGATGAAAGCCTGATCGAACCGGGGCAGATGGTCGTCACCATCACGCGCGAAGGCTTCATCAAGCGCACGCCGCTGGATGTCTTCCGCGCCCAGAACCGCGGTGGACGTGGCCGGACGGCGGCGGGACGGCGGGGCGATGACATCATCGTCCGTTCGTTCAACGCGCATACGCACCAGTGGGTGCTGTTCTTCTCCTCGGGCGGGAAAGCGTATCGGGAAAAGGTCTGGCGCCTGCCTGAAGCCAGCCCGACCGCCAAGGGCCGCGCGCTGGTCAACCTGCTGCCCGACCTTGGCAGCGACACGATCACCGCCGTCCTGCCGCTGCCGCAGGATGAGGAACTGTGGGAAAACCTGCACCTTGTCTTTGCAACCGCATCGGGCAGCGTGCGGCGTAACCGGCTGAGCGATTTCCGCAACATCCGCTCATCGGGCCTGATCGCCATGAAGCTGGATGAGGATGACCGCCTGATCGGCGTCGCCACCTGCCGCGAGGGTCAGGACGTGTTCCTGGGCACCCGCAACGCGCGCTGCATCCGCTTCCAGATCACCGATGACACGCTGCGCGTGTTCGCAGGGCGCGGCAGTTCGGGCGTGCGCGGCATCAGGCTGGCCGAAGGCGACAGCGTGAACAGCCTGTGCGTGCTCAACCACGTCGAGGCCACGGTGGAGGAACGCGCCGCCTACCTGCGCATGGCCAATGCCCGCCGCCGGGCCGAAGCCGCCATGGAAGGCGAGGAGGCGGATGAGGTCACGCCTGCCGATGACGCCGAAATCCCGGCCGATGACCTGCCCCTGACGCCGGAACGCTTTGCCGAACTGGAGGCGGCGGAGGAAGTGCTGCTGATCGTCAGCAACGCGGGCTTTGGCCGCCGGTCCTCGGCCTATGACTACCGTGTCAGCGGACGTGGCGGGCAGGGCATCAACAACATGACCTTCTCCGCCAACAAGCGTGGCAACGCCGTGGTGGCGACGCTGCCGGTGCTGGCGGGCACGGACATCATGCTGGTGACCGATGCGGGCCGACTGATCCGCCTGCCCATCAACCAGGTGCGCATCATGTCGCGTCAGGCCAGTGGCGTGACCCTGTTCCGCCTGAATGACACGGAAGAAGTCACCAGCGTCTTCCCGGTCATGGATGACGGGGAGGAAGGCGAGGACGGTGAAGGCGACGTGACCGAACCCACCGATGACACCCCCACCCGCGACGCAGGGCAGGATGACTGAGGCCACGACCATCCGCACGGGGTTCTATCCCGGCACGTTCGATCCCGTGACCAGCGGGCACATGGATATCATCGAACGTGCGGCAGCCCTGGTTGACCGGCTGGTGATCGGGGTTGCGGAAAACCGGGACAAGCATCCCCTCCTCCCGCTGGAGGAACGGCTTTTGTGCCTGCGCACCGATATCGAACCGCTGAATGCCGGGCGCGCCATTCCCATCACCGTGGTCGGTTTTACCGGGCTGGTGGTGCATGCCGCGCGTACGCATGGGGCGCATGCAATCATTCGCGGGCTGCGGGCGGTTGCGGATTTCGAATACGAGAACCAGATGTTTGGTATGAACCAGCATATGGCACCGGACATTGACGCGCTGTTCCTGATGGCGCGGGAGGGGCACCAGTACATCTCCTCCCGGCTGATCAAGGAAATCGCCCGGCTGGATGGGGACATTTCCGGTTTTGTCCCGCCCTTTACCCGCAGGCACATCCTCGGCCGCCTGCGTGGCTGATGGACCGGGGCCGCCTGTCTGGTCCCGTTCCTCCCACCCTTCACTTTACGAAACGGATCACGATGTCTGCTACAGAAAACAAGTCCGACCTGATCAACATGGATCTCAAGACAGGACGGGTGGTGATCCGCCTGCGTCCCGACCTTGCCCCGCTGGCCGCCGAACGCATCCGTACGCTGTCGGCGGAAGGGTTTTATGACAACACGCCCTTCCACCGCGTGATCCACGGCTTCATGGCGCAGGGCGGCGACCCGACGGGCACCGGCACGTCAGGCAGCAAACTGCCGGACCTGAAGGCCGAATTCACCAACAAGGCCAAGTTCGAACGCGGCACGGTCGGCATGGCCCGCACCATGAACCCCGACAGCGCGAACAGCCAGTTCTTCATCATGTTCGAACCCTCCCCGCACCTTGATGGCCAGTACACCATCGTGGGCCAGGTAATCGAAGGCATGGACCACATTGACAAGGTCAAGCGTGGCGCGGGCCAGAGCGGCATGGTCCAGGATCCCGACCGCATCATCAAGATGCGCCCGGCCGACGCCGAAGCCTGATTATCCTGCCTGACCGGACGGCCCCCACAGGATGCGGGCTATCCGGCCAGTGGCCGGGACACGGGTGGCCCGTTTCACGCGGGTCCATGGTGTCCCGGCCTGTTTTTTTGCGGGCCTTATGCGGTCACGCACAGGTTGACACCCCCGCCGGGGATGTTTAGAGACCTGCCCAAGGTGTAACGCCACGGTTTCCGACCATGGCCAGCCCCTTCATACAGATGATGTGAGCCGGTAGCTCAGTCGGTAGAGCATTCGACTTTTAATCGAATGGTCGTGGGTTCGAACCCCACCCGGCTCACCATTCCTGTCTTCCCTTTTCCAATGCCATGCAGACCGTCCCCTTCGGGCCACGCGTCCTTTCCGGGCGTCCGAACCCGTTGCCGGACCCGTTCGCGCACCGCGATGCGAAGCGGCCGGGTTCATGGCCCGGTTTACCAGAACATAATATTTCATGGGCCATCCTCCCTCTGGCATCGGGGGAAACCGTCGCCTGTCCCCGCCCCATCAGGGCGGGAGCGGTGGGGCGATCATGCGCGCCCATGGACATATGGATGTTCGATTTAATAATTAAGTTATCTGTTTTTGATTGTTTTTATAATTTTATGTCTTGATTTGCGCTTATTTTTTCAAATAAATCACCATTCGCCGTGCGGTCACAGGATATTCGCACATTCCGGCCGCTTTTAAACCCGCTGTCGTTGCCGGTGCAATGGATGGCGAACCTGCCCACCCTGCTTTCGGGGCAGGTCTATCAATGTCTGTGAGAGCCCATGACCCTGCACCCCGTCCTGACCGCCGTGACCGAACGGGTCATTTCCCGTTCGGCCCGTAGCCGCAGCGCCTACCTGGACCTGATCGCGCGTGAGCGTGAAAACGGCATAAGCCGCCCCCGCCTGGCCTGCGGCAACCTTGCGCACGCCATCGCGGCATCGGGCGATGACAAGACGGGGCTGCGATCGGCACGCGGCATGAATATCGGGATCATCACGTCGTACAACGACATGCTGTCCGCCCATCAGCCCTATGGCCGCTATCCCGACCAGATCAAGCTGTTCGCGCGCGAAGTGGGCGGCACGGCGCAGGTCGCGGGGGCAACGCCCGCCATGTGCGATGGCGTGACGCAGGGGCAGCCGGGGATGGAAATCTCCCTGTTCAGCCGCGACGTGATCGCCATGTCCACGGCGGTGGGGCTGAGCCATGGCATGTACGAAGGCGTCGCCATGCTGGGCATCTGTGACAAGATCGTGCCCGGCCTGCTGATCGGCGCGCTGCGCTTTGGCCATCTGCCCACCATCCTGATCCCGTCGGGGCCAATGCCATCGGGCCTGCCCAACAGCGAAAAGCAGCGCATCCGCCAGCTTTACGCCGAAGGCAAGGTGGACAAGGAACGCCTGATGGATGCGGAATCCGATTCCTATCATGCGGCGGGCACCTGCACGTTCTATGGCACGGCCAACACCAACCAGATGCTGATGGAAGTGATGGGGCTGCACCTGCCCGGTTCCTCCTTCGTGCCGCCCAATACGAAACTGCGGCAGGAACTGACGCGGGCCGCCATCCACCGGCTGAGCGAAATCGGCGCACGCGGCGGGGACTATCGCCCGCTGGGCCAGTGCGTGGATGAACGCGCCATCGTCAATGCCGCCGTCGGGCTGCTGGCCACGGGCGGATCGACCAACCTTGCCATTCACCTGCCCGCCATGGCGCGGGCGGCGGGCATCGTGATCGACTGGGACGATCTGGACCAGCTTTCCTCCGTCGTGCCGCAACTGACCCGCGTCTATCCCAACGGATCGGCGGACGTGAACGCCTTCCATGCGGTGGGCGGCATGCCCAGCCTGATCGGCTCCCTGCTGGATGCCGGGCTGCTGCACCCCGACATCATGACCGTGGCCCGTGGCGGCTTTGCCGAATACCGCAGGAAACCCTGCATGAAGGACGATGCGCTGACATGGGAAGAGGCGGGCCCCTCCACCGACGACACCATCCTGCGCGCGCCCGCCAACCCCTTTCGCGCCGATGGCGGCATAAAGGTCATGGACGGCAATCTGGGCCGCGGCATTTACAAGACCAGTTCCGTCGCCCCCGAACGCTGGACGATCGAAGCCCCGGCCGCCGTGTTCGACCATCAGGAAGACGTGCTGACGGCCTTCCGTGATGGAAAGCTGGACCGGGACGTGGTTGTCGTCGTGCGCTTCCAGGGCCCCGCCGCCAATGGCATGCCCGAACTGCACAAGCTGACGCCGACACTGGCGGTGCTGCAGGATCGTGGGCACAAGGTGGCGCTGGTGACCGATGGCCGCATGTCGGGCGCAAGCGGCAAGGTGCCCGCCGCCATCCACATCGGTCCCGAAGCCTATGTCGGCGGCCCGCTGTCGCTGCTGCGCGATGGCGACATGGTGCGCGTGTGCGCGCGGACGGGTCAGATCGATACGCTGGTGTCGGCCACGGAACTGGCAAACCGCACGCCGTCGCGCCCGCCCGCGCCGCAGTTTGGCACGGGGCGTGAACTGTTCGCGCTCATGCGCGCAAATGTGGACATGCCGGAACAGGGGGCGTCGGCCATCCTTGCCTCCATGGACCACATGGCGGCACAAGAAGACGCCTGAACCCCGGCGCACGCGCCGCGAACCGTTGTGAAAAAGGGAAGCCGACATGGCCCGCATTGAAGACATCATGACCCTTGCCCCGGTTATTCCGGTGCTGGTCATTCACGATCCCGCCCATGCCCGCCCGGTGGCCGAGGCCCTTGTGGCCGGTGGCCTGCGTGCGCTGGAAGTAACGCTGCGCACCGAATGCGCGCTGGACGTCATTGCCGAGATGGCCAAGGTAGAAGGCGCCGTGGTGGGCGCTGGCACCGTGCTGAATGGCGATGACCTGAAAAGTTCGGTTGACGCGGGCGCCCGCTTTATCGTCAGTCCCGGCCTGACCGCCAATGTCGCCCATGCCGCGAATGCGTGCGAAGTCCCGCTGCTGCCCGGCACGGCCAATGCCAGCGACATCATGCGCGGGCTGGACCTGGGGCTTACGCATTTCAAGTTCTTCCCCGCCGTCGCTGCGGGTGGCATCCCGGCGCTGAAGGCCCTGTCCGCCCCGTTTGGCCAAGCGCGTTTCTGCCCCACCGGCGGCATCAAGGCCGATACGGCAGCGGACTGGCTGGGCCTGCCCTCCGTTCTGTGCGTGGGTGGATCATGGCTGGTACCTGCGGGCACGCCCGATGTCGCGGCGATTACGGCGCGCGCGAAGCAGGCAGCTGCCCTGAAAGCCTGATTTCCTCATAACTCATTGATAAAAATAAAAGTTTTCCGGGTGCCGCCTTTTTTCAAAAAGGCGGCATTCTTTCTGAACCCTTTTAAACGCTGCTGCCTTGCCAGACCCGCCGGAAGGTCAGGTTGTAACGGCACGGCCCCGTCACCGGATGCTGGCCCGCCCGCAACGCGGCGATACCATGGAACACCAGCCGTGACGGGCCACCCCATACCACGACATCCCCATGCAGCAGGGGAATGCGCCTGACAGGGTCCGTCCGCTGCAACCCGCCCCACTGGAACATGGCGGGCAGGCCGAAGGAGACGGACACAACCGGCGCATCCGTCCGTTCATCATCATCCTGATGCAGCCCCATGCGCGCGCCCGGGCGATATCCGTTGATCAGGCAGGTATCGGGTACGAAACCGTCATGTCCCGCCAGCCGCGCGGCGTCGCTGGCCCATGCCCGCCAGGCAGGCGGCAACGCGGGCCAGGGCTGGCCGGTCAGGGGATCGTGGGGTTCATAACGGTGGCCACGCGCGTCACTGCACCAGCCAGCCGCCCCGCAGCAGGTCATGGCAACCGACATCGTGCCACCGCCCGCCGTCGTCATGCGCCGGAAGGGGGAAAGCCGCGCAATCCGCCTTATACCCGCCAGCATGTCAGCCGCCTGCATGGCGGCATGGCCACGCAGCACGGCGGCCCCCGGATCAAGCGCCTCATGCTTCGGCACAGGAGAAGGCGGCAGGTCGAGCATGAATTCCCGCTGCGTCATGCCGTCCCTCCCCCTTTGCCCAGATGCGATTCGGGAACAAATCACTGATGAAAATGAAAGAGTCTGGTGACGCTTTTTCAAGAAGCTTCAGGAAACACGACCTGAAAAAAGGGGCACCCATAATGGATGCCCCCTTCCTGCCGCACCATGGGGCCGGTCAGAAGCTGTTGTCATCGCCCGCGTCGAAACCGCCGCCATCGAATCCACCATCACTGCCGCCACCGGCGTCAAAGCCGGAATCGGCGCTGGTGCCACCACCGGCGAACGGATCGGCACCACCGGTGCCAGCCGTGCTGTCACCATAGTTGTTGTTGATGATCGTCTCGCCGCCCGGCTGCGGCATACCGCTGGCAAATCCACCCGCGTCATGGTGCCCGCTGAACAGGCCCGTCAGCGCATTGCCCATCATCATGCCACCGGCGACACCCGCCGCCGTCGTCAGGGCCGAGCCGAGGAAGCCCGACCCACGCGAGGGGAACATGCCCGGCTGCATGCCCGGCGGATAGACCGGCTGCGGCGGCGGGGCGGAAGGCGCGCTCCCACCCCAGCCCGGCGGGGGTGCGGCCTGCTGCGCACGCTGCTGGCCACCACCGAACATGCCGCTGAGGAACCCGCCGCCACCCGATGCGGGCCGGGACTGGACCTGCTGCTGCAGCTGCTGGATCTGCTGCTGCGCCTGCTGCACCTGCCACTGAAGCTGGCGGATCTGGTTCTGCGCCTCCGCCAGGGCGGCTTCCTGCACCACGGCGGTCTGGGTGATGCGATAGCGCGCTTCAGGATATTTCTGGAACATCTCCCCGATATACTGGTCGGCCTGCGGGTCGATCGGCGGAAGGGCGTTTGCCGTCTGGGGCACGCTGCCGGGGGCATTGCCCCCGACGCGGGCAAAAAACTGTGTGATCAGTTGGCGTTCCTGGTCATTCATCCTGTCTGTCCTGCCTTGGGCTGGGGATACCGCTCCCCTGCCGATGTGGTTCGTGCGGGCGCAATAAGCAAGGGCGGATCCTGCCATGCAGGGCCGATCCCGGCTCAGGGCACGCCCTACCTTCCGGTCTGGGCCGCATAACGGTATGCTGTTCGGCGATTTTGCGCCAGATGGTGCATACCTGTCCCCGTTTTGCGGAGCATCTTGTTCATGGACCCGGCCCCTGTGCCCCGATCACCCACATCTTCCCGCCCGCTGTCGTTTCAGGGGCTGATCCTGAAACTGCACCAGTTCTGGTCCGATCAGGGCTGCGCCATCCTCCAGCCCTACGACACCGAAGTGGGCGCTGGCACGCTGTCGCCGCACACCACGCTGCGCGCGCTGGGCCCGAAACCGTGGAAGGCGGCCTATGTCCAGCCCTGCCGCCGTCCGTCCGATGGCCGCTATGGCGAAAACCCGAATCGGCTGCAGCACTATTACCAATATCAGGTACTGCTCAAGCCCACGCCGGAAGACAGCCAGAAACTGCTGCTGGACAGCTACCGCGCCATCGGCATCGACCCGCTGGAACATGACATCCGCTTTGTGGAAGATGACTGGGAAAACCCCACCATCGGCGCATGGGGCCTTGGATGGGAAGTCTGGTGCGACGGGATGGAGGTGACGCAGTTCACCTATTTCCAGCAGGTTGGCGGCATTCCCACCGTCATGCCTTCGACCGAACTGACCTACGGGCTGGAACGGCTGGCGATGTACGTGCAGGGAATCGAGAATGTCTACGACCTCGATTTCAACGGGCAGGGCCTGAAATATGGCGACGTGTTCCTGCGCGCGGAGCAGGATTATTCCCGCCACAACTTCGAGGTGGCGGATGTGGCGATGCTGCACCGTCACTTCATCGACGCCGAGCGCGAATCCACCGCCCTGGCCGAAGCCGGCCTGGCCCAGCCCGCCTATGACCAGTGCCTGAAGGCCAGCCACCTGTTCAACCTGCTCGATGCACGCGGCGTGATCAGCGTCAGCGAGCGTGCATCCTATATCGGCCGCGTACGCGCGCTGGCCAAACGCTGCTGCGAAGCGTGGCTGGCGGGCGAGGAATAAGAGATCATGCCCGAACTTCTTATCGAACTCTTTTCCGAGGAAATCCCCGCCCGCATGCAGACACGCGCGGCGGCCGACCTCGAACGCCTGGTGTGCGAGGCGCTCGGCCCCCTCAACCCGCGTGATGCTGCGGCCTTTGCCGGTCCCCGCCGCATCGCGCTGTCGCTGACGGTCGATGCAACGGTGCCCGGTGGCACGGTGAATGAACGCGGCCCGCGTGAAAGCGCCCCGGACAAGGCGCTGGCCGGCTTCATGCGCAAGCATGGGGTGGAACGTGACGCGCTGGTGACGGAAAACGGCTTCTGGGTGCTGCACCGTGAGATCGCGCCCATCCCGGCAGCCCGGCAGGTGGCCAACGTCCTGCCCGGCCTGCTGCGCCGCTTCCCGTGGCCCAAATCCATGCGCTGGGGTGTTGGCAGCGCCTTTACATGGGTGCGCCCGCTGCGCCGGATCGTGTGCATCCTTGATGGCGCGGTCGTGGACTTCACGCTGGCGGAAGGCGATGATAACGGCCACGGCCTGAAGTCTGGCAACCTGACCGAAGGCCACCGCTTCACCGCCCCCGGCGCCTTTGCCGTCAGCAGCACGAAGGAATGGCTGGACGGCCTGCGTGCCCATCAGGTCGAACCCGATGCCGCAGCACGTCGCACCACCATTGCCGAAGGTGTGGCCAGCCTTGCCGCCGAGGAAGGGCTGAGCGTCGTGGCCGATCCCGGCCTGATTGATGAAGTCGCCGGCCTGACCGAATGGCCGGTGCCATTCCTTGGCCAGATCGACGACGAATTCATGACCCTGCCGCCTGAGGTGATGCAGGTATCCATGCGCGTGAACCAGCGTTATTTCGCGCTGCGCAACGCCGATGGCTCGGCTGCCCCCCGCTTTGCCTTCGTGGCCAACCTGCTGCCGCGTGATGGCGGTGCGCTGACCATTGCGGGCAACGAACGCGTGCTGCGCGCGCGTTTTGCCGATGCCCGCCATTTCTGGGACCTTGACCGCGCCCGCACGCTGGAAAGCCGCGTGCCCGCGCTGGACCAGATCGTGTTCCATGCCGCCCTTGGCAGCCAGGGCGCACGCGTGCAGCGCATTGTCCGCCTTGCCGGGCTTCTGGCCGCGCTGACGGGTGCGGACAAGGCACAGGCCGAACGCGCGGCCCTGCTGTGCAAGGCGGACCTGACCACCGGCATGGTGGGAGAATTTCCGGAACTGCAGGGCATCATGGGGGCCTATTACGCCCGTCATGACGGGGAAGCGGATGCGGTGGCCGACGCCATTGGCGCGCATTACATGCCCCGTGGCCCGCAGGACGACGTGCCCCATGCCCCGGTTGCGGTCACGGTCGCGCTGGCGGACAAGATCGACATGCTGGTCGCCTTCTTCGCCGTGGGCGAAAAGCCGGGTGGGTCGGGCGACCCGTATGCCCTGCGGCGCGCAGCACTGGGGGTCATCCGCATCATCCGTGAAAACGGGCTGCGGCTGGATCTGGCCAGGGTGTTCTGGGAAGCGGCACAGGGTCTGCCTGAATCCCTGCGCCTTGCCCCCGACCTTGACGTGCTGCCGGAATTCGTGGCCGACCGCCTGCGCGTGCAGCTACGCAGCGAAGGTGCGCGGCATGACATCCTGGCCGCCGTATCGGTTGGCAATACGGATACGGACATCGTGCGCCTGCTGGCGCGCGCAAAGGCCATTGCCGACATGCTGGAGACCGGGGACGGGCGCAACATGCTGGCAGCGACCAAACGCGCGGCCAACATCCTGCGCATCGAGGACCGCAAGGATGGCCCGCATGAGGGCACGCCCAATCCGGCGCTGTACACCCAGCCAGAGGAAAAGGCGCTGGCCGGGCAGTTGCACACGACCATCCCGGCTGTCGAGCAGGCCATCGCACAGGAACGCTACGCGGACGCGATGCGTGACGTGGCAGCCCTGCGCCCGACCCTTGACCAGTTCTTTGACAAGGTCACGGTGAACGACACCGATCCCGCCGTGCGCGCCAACCGCCTGCGCCTGCTGTCGGAACTGTGCCGCATGACGGTGCTGATTGCTGATTTCAGCCAGATCGAAGGCTGAATAACCTGCTGACAAAAATTTCTTGGGTGCCGCCTTTTTTCAAAAAGGCGGCATTCTTTTGAAGCTTTTTGAAAAAAGCGCGACCAGAACCTTCTTTCCTTACGCCAGATATACCAGCCGCGCGGGTCGCCTGCCATGCAGCACGACCACGGCATTCTGCCGGAACAGCCGGGCCAGCCGCAACCCGCGCGCCAGCGGTACCTGCACCGCATAAAGCGGTTCGGCCCACTGGCCCAGCCGTCCCTCTCCCAATACATGCGGCACGCCATGCAGACGCCGCGCCAGTGCGCGCATCATCCGCCGGTTCCAGCCATCCATATACCGCCGACCACCGGGGTTGCACGCACCCAGCAGCACAATGTCGCCTTCCGGCACCCTGCCCCGCCAGCGCGGCGGCTGGCCGATACGGATAACCGGCAGGCCATGCGCATGATAGGTACTCAGCCGATAGGCACGCTGAACGGCCGCCGTGGGCGGGACAATGCCCGCCATCAGTCCCTGTTCTCCACCGTTTCGCCAAAGGTGTCATTGCGATGCACCCATGCGGACATGAGCAGCCCGAAACCGAACATGACCATCAGCATGGCCGACCCGCCATAGGAAATCAGCGGCAGCGGCACGCCCCCCACCGGGATCGCCCCCATCACCATCGACAGGTTGACCGCGCAGTACAGGAAAAAGTTGACCGAAATACCCAGCCCCAGCAACCGCCCGAACTGGTTACGGCTGCGCATGGCAATCAGCATGCCGCCAAAAACCAGCAGCAGCAGCATGCCAATGACGGTAATGCCGCCGACATATCCCCATTCCTCGGCAATCATGGTGAAGATGAAATCAGTCTGCTTTTCAGGCAGGAAGTTCAGTTGCCCCTGCGTGCCGTGCAGGTAACCCTGCCCCCACATGCCACCCGATCCCAGCGCGATCTTGGACTGGATAATGTTGTAGCCCGCCCCCAGCGGGTCACTTTCGGGATGCAGGAAGGTCGTGACCCGCGCCTTCTGGTAATCATGCAGGTGACCATAGGCAATCTTGGCCAGGAACGGCATGGGCAGGATCAGCAGCGCGATCTGCCACAGCCGCATGCCCGCGGCAAAGAACATGCTGGCCCCCACCGTGCCGATGATGACAGCGGTGCCAAGGTTGGGTTCCTTGAGTACAAGGGCGACCGGCACAAGCACCATCAGGGCGGGCGGCACCAGAAACAGCGGATTGCCCATGCGGCGGTAGCTGATCTTGTGAAACCATGCCGCCAGCATGAGGACGAGGGCGATCTTGGCCAGTTCCGACGGCTGCACCTGCAGCCCCCCCAGCATGAGCCATCGCTCCGCTCCCTTGCCCACATGGCCCATGCGCAGCACGGCGACAAGCAGGATGAGCGAGAAGATGTAAAGCGGCCACGCCATGCGTACCAGTATGCTCGGGCTCATCAGGGAAATGCCCAGCATCATGACCACGCCAAAGCAGAAGCGGATGGACTGCGGCCCCGCGAATGGCCGCGACGTGCCACCACCCGCGGAATACAGCGCCCCATACCCCACCACCGCCAGCGCGCAGATCAGCAGTACATACAGCCAGTTGACCTGCCACAGCTTGGTCAGGATCTGGAAATTGGGTTCGGCGCGCAGCAGGCGCTTCTGGAATTTCATTCCATTCTCCACAACAGGCACGGCAATGGCGTAGCCCCGGACAGGGCTACTTGCGGGTGGGTCAGTCCACCTCGGCCTGTGCCACTTCCTGCCCCGGCGGTTCACGGTGGTTGACCGGATCGCGGCGCAGGGTATCGGTCATGATATCACGCGCAAGGGGGGCGGCGACATCCGCACCCGCATTGCCATGCTCGATCACCACCGCCGTGGCGTAACGCGGCGCGTCATACGGGGCATAGCAGATGAACAGGGCATGCGGCCGGTATTCCCACGGCAGGTTGGCGGAATTGAAGTGCCCGCTTTCACGCATCGCGCGCGAGACGCGGCGCACCTGCGCCGACCCGGTCTTGCCCGCCATCTGTACGCCCGGAATGTCCAGCCGGGCCTTGGGGGCCGTGCCACCTTCCTCATTCACCACGGCGAACATGCCCGCGCGGATGTCCTGGAAAAACTGGTCCGGCATGTCCATGCCCGATGCATGGCCAAGGTCGGTCAGTACCGCCGTGCGGCCTGCTATGGAACGGATCAGGTGCGGCTGCACATCACGCCCCGTGGCGATGCGCGACGCATAGGTCGCCAGTTGCAGCGGCGTCACCTGCACGAATCCCTGCCCGATGCCACTGACAATGGTATCGCCGCCATTCCAGTGGTGCCCATGCTTGCGCCGCCACGTCGGCGTGGGGATCAGGCCCTGCCGCACATGGGGCAGTTCGATTTCAGGCAGTTTCGCCCCCAGCCCGAACAGTTCGGACGTGGCGGCGATCGCGTCCATGCCGGTGCGGCGCGCGACTTCGTAAAAGAAGACGTCGCAGGAATACTTGAGCCCCTGGCGCAGGTTGATCGACCCGTGCCCATAGCGCGACCAGCAGTGGAAGCGCGTGCCGCCCACATCAATGTAACCGGGGCAGGAAATCCGGTCGGATGGCGACAGCGTGCCCGCGCGCAGCGCCGCCATGGCCACGGCGGGCTTGAAGGTGGAACCGGGGGGATACAGTCCCGACACCGCCTTGTTGATCAGCGGGGTCTGGCTGTTGTTGGTCCATTCGATCCACTGTGCCTGGCTTACGCCACTATCGAACAGCGACGGGTCAAAGGAGGGGTTGCTGACCATGGCCAGCACTTCGCCATTGCGGCAGTCCATCACCACCGCACTGGCCGACTGGTCGGCGATACGCCCAAGCACCTGCTGCTGCAAACCACTGTCGATGGTCAGCGCGATCTCGTCGCCCGCCAGGCCTTCATCACGGTCCAGTTCGGCCATGACGCGGCCAACGGCGTTGACCTCCATCTCGACCGAGCCAACCTGCCCGCGCAGGTTGCCATCCTGCGTCTGCTCGATTCCCGACCGGCCGACACGCATGCCCGGCAGCGCCAGTTCGGCATTATGCACCACGTCCTTTTCCGCGGGCGGGGCAACGTAGCCCACCACATGCGCCAGCAGCGGGCCAAAGGGATAGACGCGCGTCGTGCCCACATCGATCAGCACGCCCGGCAGCGAGGGCATGTTCAGTTCCAGCCGCGCCATGTCATCCCATGATAGGAAATCGCGCAGCATGATCGGGATGAACCGCCGCTTGTGCTTCAGTTCGTGTTCGATACGCGTCAGGTCACGCGGTTCCAGCGGCACAAGCTGGCCAAAACGTTCCAGCGTCCCGGCAATGTCGGTGGTTTCTTCCGCCAGCAGAAGCGCGCGCCAGTTGATACGGTTGGATGCGACCGAAATGCCGAAACGGTCGGTGATCCGCCCACGGGGCGGCGCGAAGAAGCGTTTGCTCAGGCGGTTGTTTTCCGCAAGCTTCGCATAATGGCTGCCGTTGAGAACCTGAAGCCCGTACAGGCGTTCCCCCAATGCCCCCAGCACGGCGCCCTGCGCCGCCATGAGCACGAGCGCACGACGGGTGAAGACGCCACGGGAAGGATTCTTGCCTTCCTCGGGACGGGACATGAGCCGGTTGCCGGATTTCTTCTTACGAAACTTCATTCATTTATCCGGCGCGGGCGCACGATCGCATCCGCTTCAGGAAGGGTCCGCGTTGTTGACGACAAAACGGTAGGTCCAGACAAACCCCGTATACAGGACAGGAAAACTGCCGAAGGCCAGGACTGTCTCGAAAACAAAGGGTAGAAACTCCACAATATGCAAGGCCAGTGCGGAACACAGCACCCATTGTAGCGCCGTAACGCCCACCATCACCACGCCAAACACAAACCAGAGTACAAAAAAATTAACCCGCGCCAGCGTATAGCGTCCCGACAGTGCGACCCCGTGCACGATCAGCATCAGCAGCAGCATGACCCCCGCCGGCCCGAAACTGAGGATATCCACCCATATGCCCAGCATGAACACGGCAATCGAGGGCATGAACACCGGCACGAAAACCGACCACAGGAAAATGGTGGCCATGATGACGGCGGGCATCAGTTCCACCTGCCCCGGCAGGTTAAGCGGTGCGGAAAGCACCAGCGCCACGAAAAACACGAACAGGCACGGCACGCTGCTGCGCATGCCATGGTCAATGCGGTAACCCAGTCCCGAACGCGGGTGAATGCCGGGCCGGATGGGGGGCGGCGTGAAGGTTTTCATCCATGCAGCCCCTGATCGGGATGGGACTGGAACTGTGATGGCAGGGACATGGTCCGCCCGACGTTGGGCAGTGGTACGCGCCCCGGGGCATCGGGCGGGGACACGCTGTCCTCGTAATCGAATATGCGCAGGATATCGATATGGTCCAGCGCTGCCGCCGGCACCACCACCGGCTGCCCCGGCCGCAGGTAATGCACATGCCCCACGGGCAGGCCCGCCGGCAGGCTTTCGATTTCCCCATTGGTCACGACACGTTCCCCCTCGATCGGGACGTTATCCTGCGGATAGAAGATGATGCGCGGCAGGGCGGTGTTGTCCCCCGCCATGATGGCCGCCGCATGGCTGGATTCCAGCGTGACCGGCAGGCGGCTGGACGAATCGGTGATCAGCAGCACGCGGACCGAACGCTTGCCCACCTCGGTCACCCGGCCCACCAGCCCCGATCCATCCAGCGCGATGCCCCCCTTGCGGACCGCCGTGTCGGGATTGATCGCCAGCAGCACGGCGCGGGCGTACAGCCCGCTGGTGTCACGCACCACACGCCCGGTGACAAAGGCGGGCGCGTTATCGGGAATCCAGTGCAGGTTCGATTTCAGCGCGGCGTTTTCATCCGCCAGCGCCGCCGCCACGTCATACCAGTGGCGCAGCGACACGTTTTCGGCGCGCAGGCGGATATTCTCGGCTTCGAGATTGCGGATGTCCTGCAGGTTGCCCGACAGCCAGCGCAGCTTGGCCTGCGGCCACGCCACCAGCCCATAGGCGGGGGCCAGCAGGTCGGCAGTCTGCATGCGCAGCTTTTCAATCAGCGGGCGATCCGCCTTGCCCAGCAGGATCACACCGCAGGCCACAAGGATCAGCGCAGGCAGGACCAGCTTGCCAAGCGCCTGACGGAACTGGATGGAAACAGGCATCAGCCCAGCCTTCCACGCGCAACGGTTGCGTCACGCCTGCCGGGTCGTCCAATACTGCCTGGTCGCCGGACCTGCATCGTCCTGCGTCTCCCCCATCCGCACGCTGCCCTCCCTACGCAGCAGGCAGCGCACCTGTCCCGTTCGTCAGTACATACTTGTCAGTACATTGCGCAGGCGCTTCATTTCCTCAAGTGCGCGGCCGGTGCCCATCGCCACGCAGGACAGCGCATCCTCCCCTACCGTAACCGGCAGGCCGGTCTCACGCCGCAGCACTTCATCCAGACGATAGAGCAGCGCCCCGCCACCCGTCAGGACAATGCCCTTGTCCACGATATCCGCCGCCAGTTCGGGGGGCGTATTTTCCAGCGCGGTCGTCACCGCATCAAGGATCTGGCTGACCGGTTCGGCCAGGCTGTCGGCGATCTGCGCCTGCGATACCACGACTTCGCGCGGGACGCCATTGATCAGATCGCGGCCCTTGACCTCCCGCCATGGCCCGGGGTCATCCGGATCATCCGGCGGCATGGCGGAGCCGAGGTGGATCTTGATCTGCTCGGCCGAGCTTTCACCAATCAGCAGGTTATGGTTGCGGCGGATGTAGGAAATGATCGCCTCATCCATCTTGTCGCCACCCACCCGCACGGACCGGGCGTAAACGATACCGCCAAGCGAGATCACGGCCACTTCCGTCGTGCCGCCGCCGATATCGACGATCATGCTGCCCGAAGGCTCGGTCACCGGCAGGCCCGCGCCGATGGCGGCGGCCATGGGTTCCTCGATCAGGAAGACCTTGCGCGCGCCCGCGCTTTCCGCACTTTCCTGAATGGCGCGGCGTTCCACCGCAGTCGAGCCGGAGGGCACGCACACGATAATCAGCGGACTGGCGAACATGCGGCGATTATGCACCTTGCGGATGAAATGCTTGATCATTTCTTCCGCAACTTCAAAATCCGCGATCACGCCATCACGCAGGGGCCGGATGGCCGTGATGTTGCCGGGGGTACGGCCAACCATCTGCTTGGCTTCCTCACCGACCGCAAGAACCTGCTTCTTGCCCCGTACCTCTGCCAGCGCGACGACCGACGGTTCATTCAGGACGATACCACGTCCCTTGACGTAAACCAGCGTATTCGCCGTGCCGAGGTCGATCGCCATGTCAGCGGAAAGCAGACCCAGTACACGAGCAAACATCCAGAACTCCCGACATCAACAACCAGACAGGACTGTCCTATCATCCCGACCAGCAAGACATGCCCTGATGGCATGCCCGCGTACTGTCGAAAACCGTCTGGATCAGGTTGAGGGATTACCGGCGCAGACAGGGAGGGGCAAGGGGCCAGACAATTTTAATTTGTTAAAATCTTCACACTTTTGATGATTGTTACAAAATGCCCCGCTTTGGTCATGGCCAAACCATCTACGCCATACCATTTTACAGTGACAGGCGGCTGGGATGTCATCGTGCCATCCATGTCCGCATTACCGGAAAAAGACATACATGAAAACTATATTTCCCCGCATGACCGTCCGCCCGGCAACACTGCTTGCCGCCGGGCTGTGCCTTGGTCTTGGTGCGTGCGAGGACACCCGTGACCCAGGCCAGCGCGCCATCGGCGGCGGGCTGCTGGGTGCTGGTGGCGGGGCGCTGATTGGCGGCCTGGCGGGCGGCGGACGAGGTGCTGCCATTGGCGCGCTGGCCGGCGGTGCGGGCGGGGCCGCGATCGGGGCCGCGACGACACCGCCGCGCCGTCCGCGTGGCGAAGCGCCCTCCACCATATGCCCCGACGGGCGCGTGCTGCCGCCAGGCTATTCGCCGCAGTCCTGCCCGCCAGCTGCCGGCCAGCGCGCCGCCTACCCCGCGCAGCCGCAGGCAGGCTATGGCTATGCCCAGCCCAGCTATCCCCAGCAGGGCTATTCCCCTCAGGGCGGATATGGACAGCAGGGCGGGTATTATAACCAGCAGGATGGCTATTACGGCCAGTCCGGCGGATACGGGCAGGAAGGTTACCCACAGCAGGGCGCCTACCCGCAGGAAGGCGCCTATCCGGAAGGCTATGGCGGGTACTGACCCGACACCCCGCCCCCGGACAGCAGACACCCCGCCACGGGCCATCCCGTGGCGGGGTGTTTCATCAGTGGCGGCAGGGTTGCCCGAACCGCCGGGGATCAGGCATCCAGCGCCGCAGGTTCGGCACGGTCACGCTTGACCAGCAGCTTGTTCAGCGCATGGACATAGGCCCGCACGGCGGACACCAGCGTGTCGGCATCCGCACCCTGGCCATCAACCAGCTTGCCGCCTTCTTCCAGACGGACCGAAGTACGGGCCTGCGCATCGCTGCCTTCGGTCACGGCGCCGACGGAATACAGCTGCAGGGTTGCGTCATGGGCGACAATGGCGCGGATGGCGTTGAACGCGGCGTCAACCGGCCCCTGCCCCTCGGCACGACCTTCCTCGCGCTTCCCGTCGACATCCAGCACCAGATCGGCGGCGGCCGGGCGACGGGAACCGGCGGTCACGTCCAGTGATACGAAGCGGATGCGGGCATGGTCGCGCACTTCGTCATCGACCAGCGCCACCAGATCCTCGTCGTAGATGACTTTCTTGCGGTCGGCCAGATCCTTGAAGCGTGAAAATGCCTCGTTGAACTGCGCTTCTTCCAGATTGTCGTAGCCCATCGCCTTCAGCTTGTCGCGGAAGGCCGCGCGGCCCGAATGCTTGCCCAGCACCAGCGAGGAACGGGTCCAGCCCACGCTTTCGGGCGTCATGATCTCATAGGTCGCGGCGTTTTTCAGGATACCGTCCTGATGGATGCCGCTTTCATGCGCGAACGCGTTGCGCCCCACGATGGCCTTGTTGGGCTGCACGTCAAAGCCGGTGATGGTGGCCAGCATGCGCGAGGTGCGCAGCAGGCGTTCGGTATGGATGCCGGTGGTGAACGGCAGCACGTCATGGCGCGTGCGCAGCACCATGATGATTTCCTCCAGCGCCGCATTGCCCGCGCGTTCGCCAATGCCGTTGATGGTGCATTCCACCTGCCGCGCGCCTGCCTTCAGCGCCGCAACCGTGTTGGCGACACCCAGCCCCAGATCGTTGTGGTTGTGGGTGGAGAAGATCACCCCATCGGCGCCGGGCACGCGGGCGCGCAGGTCGGCAAAGATGCGGGCCATGTCTTCCGGCGTGGAATAGCCGACGGTATCGGGGATGTTGATGGTGGTGGCACCCGCGCGGATGGCGGTTTCCACACAGCGGCACAGGAAGTCGGGATCGGTGCGCGAGCCGTCTTCCGCCGACCATTCCACGTCATCGGTGAACTGGCGGGCGGCGCGGTTGCCTGCCTCGATCACTTCCAGAACCGTTTCGGGCTCCATGCGCAGCTTGTATTTCATGTGCAGCGGCGAGGTGGAGATGAAGTTGTGGATGCGCCCGCGCCTTGCCGGCCGGATTGCCTCGCCCGCGCTGGCGATGTCATTCTTGCCACCGCTGCGCGCCAGTGCGCATACGACGGTGTCCTTCACCTTCTGCGCGATCTGGTAGACGCTGTCGAAATCCCCCCTGGACGCCACGGGAAAGCCCGCCTCCATCACGTCCACGCCCAGTTCCTCCAGCGCTTCGGCCATGCGCAGCTTTTCCGCGAGGTTCATGGAAAAACCGGGCGACTGCTCCCCATCACGCAGGGTGGTGTCGAAAATGATGACACGGTTGGGGTCGATACGGCCAAAGGAAGGATGGTCGATGCTCATGGTAATAACCTCGGACTTGGTCCTGTTGTGTGACGGGCGGTGGCACGGTTGTCGCGTGCCACTGTCGTGCGTGTTCGCAAACCGGCGTGGGCCGGCCTGATCAATCCCCTGGGCGCACCGGCACGCGGCCGGCCCTGATCGCTCAGGGGCGGATAAGTCGAAGACGAAGAAGCCCGGCACCGGCACATGCGCGCGCGGACAGGTGCGCGTATGCGCCCGTTCCAGCCCCAGCAATGTGCGCTATCGTTACCATGGCGGGCACAATACAGGCCCGACCCCCGATTGCAACCGTAAAAGCACGCGCTTTCCCCATCACGCGGACGGGAGGCGGGACCGTCATGCCCCCTCGCGCGCCGCGTCAGCCCGTGGCATGGGTCACCATGCTGTCGGTTGCGAAATAGCGGTCGATCGCCTGCACCATCGCGCCCGCCACCACCATGCGGTGGGCGGCCTGGCGCAGGGCTGCTTCATCCATGTGGTTGGACATGAATCCCATCTCCACCAGGACGGAGGGGATATCGGCCGATTTCAGCACCACGAACGAGGCATGGCGCGACGGGTGCTGCAGCAGCCCGATGCGCGGGCGGAAAGCGGTGACGATGCTGCTGGCCATGTGGGCCGCCCCGTGGCGCGTTTCCTCGGTCACGAGGCTGGCGAGGATTTCCTGCACTTCGGGCGAATCCGCATGCACCTGCGGGCCACCATAACGGTCGGCGCTGTTTTCCGTCCGGGCCAGCATGGCCGTCTGCCGGTCCGACGCCTTTGACGACAGGGTATAGACACTGGCCCCGCGCACGGCGCGGTTGGTCAGGGCATCGGCATGCATGGATATGAACAGCGACGCCTTGTGGCTATGGGCGATGTCCACCCGGCCTTCCAGCGGGATGAAGCGGTCATCGGCGCGGGTCATCGCGACACGGTAACGCCCGCTGGCTTCAAGCTGGCGCTGCAGTTCGCTGGCCGCCGCTTCCGCCACATGCTTTTCATACGTACCGGAAATGCCGATCGCGCCAGGATCCTTGCCGCCATGGCCGGGGTCCAGCATGACCAGCGGCTTTGGCGGTGCCGCGCGGCCGACAATGGCCGGGGCATGCAGCGGCGCATGGGGCGCGCGGCTGGCGGCATGATGGGTGGTTACGGCATGGGCCGGGACATGCGCCGCCACCCGCGCCAGTGCCGTCGTGGGCGCAAGCCCCGCCAGCCCCCCCACCAGCAGGCGCCGCGCCAGGTCGGGCACACGCCCGCCCGTGCCATCGTGTCGTGGCGTGGGCTGCAGGGCATCATTTCCATCCGGCCGGCCTTTGGGCATGCATCTTGTTCCGGTCAAAACAGTTACGGGTCTGTCCGCTTTCCTTATCATCGTACGGGCCGGTCGTCAGCGGGATAAACGCAAGGCCCCCTTGCAGGAATGGTTTCATTGCGCCATGCTGCCCAGCCGTGATGGACCACGCCAAGTCCGGCTGCCTTGCGGGCATGTCCGAAACGGCCCGATGCCAGCAGGCATGACTTTCTCCATCCGGCATGCATCATGCATGCGCGGCATACGCTTACCGGTCTTACATACCGGCCACGCCACGGCGTGGGGGCACATGCCACGCACGACCTGACGCTGCCGCGCCGGTGTTCCCCATCGACAGGAAACCGGATGGCATACCAGTCGATACGGAAGGTCCCGCCCCGGCAATCAGGCCGGGCCGCGCCCTCCCCCAGTCATGACCGAGGATGGATTGAACACCACGCGGGTTTCTGCCGCACATGCGATGACACCATGCCCCACCGCGGGCGGCACGAATGCGCCGCATCAACGCGGCAGGCATGGCCTGTCCGCCCGCGCGCCGCGCGGTGGTGTTCCGTCCGGGTCCGGTCGCCTGTTTTTTCATGTTTCTGTCCGTTCCCCCCGCCTCCCCCTGCCGCCACGGATCGCGCGCGCAGCCCGGATGCCGGAACGTGACATACCGGAGTGCGCCTATTTATGAGCAAACGCATGCTGATCGACACGACCCACGCGGAAGAAACCCGCGTGGTCGTGATGGATGGTAACCACCTGGAAGATTACGATGTTGAAGCTGCATCCAAGAAGCAGCTCAAGGGCAACATCTATCTGGCCAAGGTTATCCGCGTGGAACCCAGCCTGCAGGCTGCGTTCGTGGATTATGGCGGCAACCGCCACGGGTTCCTGGCCTTCAGTGAAATCCACCCCGATTATTACCAGATCCCCGTAGCCGACCGCGAAAAGCTGCTGGCGCTGCAGGAAGAGGAACGCCGCGCGGAAGAAGAACGCCGCGCGCGTGACGACGAGGAAGAGGACGCCCCCGCCGCCACCGCCGAGGAAGGCGAGGAACCCGGCGAGGACGACGAGCCCGAAACCGTGGGCGGCGAAAACGACACCGGCGACGAAGCGCAGGCCCAGCGCCGCATCGCGCGCTTCCTGCGCAACTACAAGATCCAGGAAGTCATCCGCCGCCGCCAGATCCTGCTGGTGCAGGTGGTCAAGGAAGAACGCGGCAACAAGGGCGCTGCGCTGACCACATATGTCTCGCTGGCCGGTCGCTATTGCGTGCTCATGCCCAACTCGCTGCGTGGCGGGGGGGTTTCGCGCAAGATCACCTCGGTGGCCGACCGCCGCCGCCTGCGTGACATCATTACCGAACTGCAGATCCCGCGCGGCATGGCCATGATCGTGCGCACCGCCGGCGCCCAGCGCCCGCGCGCCGAAATCATGCGAGACTGCGAATACCTGCTGCGCCTGTGGGACGACATCCGCCAGCACACGCTGGAATCGGTGGCCCCCGCCCTGATCTATGAAGAAGCCAGCCTGATCAAGCGCGCCATCCGCGACATCTACACGCGTGAGGTCAGCGAGATCCTGATCGATGGCGAGCCGGGCTGGAAGTCCGCGCGTGAGTTCATGCGCATGCTCATGCCGCAGAACGCGCAGAAGGTGCGGCTGTGGCAGGATCATGAACAGACCCTGTTCTCCCACTACAAGGTGGAGGGACTTCTGGATTCCATGCTGTCGCCGTCCGTGCAGCTGAAATCGGGTGGCTACCTGGTCATCAACCAGACCGAGGCGCTGGTCGCGATCGACGTGAACTCGGGCCGCGCCACGCGTGAGCGCAATATCGAGGAAACGGCGCTGCGCACCAACCTCGAAGCGGCCGAGGAAGTCGCCCGCCAGCTGCGCCTGCGTGACCTTGCCGGGCTGATCGTCATCGACTTCATCGACATGGAAAGCCGCAAGCACAACGGCATGGTCGAGCGCAAGCTGAAGGACGCGCTGCGCACTGACCGCGCGCGCATTCAGGTGGGCCAGATCTCGCATTTCGGCCTGCTGGAAATGTCGCGCCAGCGCCTGCGTCCCTCCATTGCCGAATCCGCCTTCATGCCCTGCCCGCACTGTCAGGGCACCGGCATCGTGCGCGGGATCGAAAGCTCGGCGCTGCACGTACTGCGCGCAATCGAGGAAGAGGGCATGCAGCGCAAGGCGGCGGAGATCGCCGTAGGCGTCGCGCCGGAAATCGCCTTCTATATCCTCAACCACAAGCGCAACTGGCTGTCGGAAATCGAAACCCGGCACAAGATGCAGGTCACCTTCGCCCCCGATGCCGCCCTGCAGCCGCAGGAATGCAAGATCGAGCGCGTGCGCCAGCAGACGGCCCGCTTCGATGCGCCGGTGGTCGAACAGGCTGCGGCTGAAACCAGCCATGTGCGTGAAATCCAGATCCAGGCCGAACCGCCAGGGGCGGAAACCCCGGCCGAAGCCGTCACGACCACGGATGAGGACGAGGATATCGCCTCAGGCACCGACCATCGTCGCCGTCGCCGTCGCCGCCGCCGTCGTGGCGCCGGCACACAGACCGCCCAGACGCAGGCAACCGGGGATACGGCACAGGAAGCCCCCGCACCGGTCGCGCCTCCCGCGCCCGCCCCGGCTCCTGAAGCCTATCGTGGCCCCACCCCGGCTGATCCGTATGGCGATGCGATCATCGACATCTTTGACGTGATCGAGCAGACGACCGCACCCAGCGAAGTGGTTGTGGAAGCTGATCCGGTGGTGGTCGAAGTGGAAGAAGCCGCCCCGGCCCCGGTTGCCGAGGAAGAAACCACCAAGCCACGCCGCACGCGTCGCCGTACGCGCCGTCGTACCACCCCGGTGGAAAACGAGGCGACGCCGGTCGCACAGGAAGCCGAGGCAACCCCCGCCCCGGTTGCCGAGGCCACCCCGCCTGCCGTGGAAGTGGAAGCCGAACCCGAAGCTGCTCCCGCACCTGCGGAACCGGCAGCGGAAGAAGCGCCCAAGCCACGCCGCCGTCGTGCCAGCACGACCACCACGCGCCGCACCAGCACCCGCCGCAAGGCCGCTGATGAGGCCGTAGAGGCGGAAACCCCGGCCAAGGCAGCCGAGGCGGAACCGGCGGAAGAAAAGGCAACCGAGGAAGCCGCCCCCGCCAAGCCCGCGCGCAAGCGTGCGGCCAGCCGCAGCACGGGCACGACCGCCACCACGCGTCGCCGCACCACCCGCACGGCGGCAAAGGCTGCGGACAAGGTCGAGGAACCGGCAGTGGAAACGCCTGCCACCCCGACCGAAGCCGAAGCCCCGGCCACGGAAGAAGCCCCCAAGCGCCGCCGCACCACGCGCCGCAAGAAGGCTGAACCCGCGCCGGAAGCGGAAGCTGCGCAAACCGTAGCCGAAACAGCGGACGCCGCAGCGGAAAAGGCTGAAAAGCCTACCCCGAAAAAGCGGACCACAACCCGCAAGACGGCCACGACCACGACGGCAACCCGTCGCCGCCGCAAGAAGGCCGATGAGGAGGCTGAAACCACGGGCACCACGGCAGATGCCGCGCCGACCCCGATCGACGTGGACGCCGCACCAGCCACACGCCGTCGCACGGGATGGTGGAAGCGCTGATGACAGCGTGATGGATTGACCGGTGAAAAAAACCTGCCTTCGCAAGAAGGCAGGTTTTTTCATACCCGGACGGATCCCGATTTCCATCTGCGTTACAGATTGCTGCCGAAATTTTTAAAAAAACTGATACCCGGAAAATTCTATTACTTTTCCATCAATGCATCATGACCACGACTATCCCCTGCATGACCCTGTTGATGTGAAAACTGTACAGGTCAAAGGACTGAAGGATTTCGTGTTCCGGATCAGCTTGGAAAAAAAGTCCATCCGGTCCGGGTTGATGCAGGAATCGTTTGTCTTTTTCCGCACACCCGGCGGGGAATGGCGCTGGCCATGCCAGTTTTACTGACAGGCACGGCCAACAATAAAGGTTTTCAGGTGCTGCCTTTTCAGGCAGGTGCCGTTCTGGCGGCGCTTTTTTACGACTGACCACCATCCGGCAGGGCGGGCGCGGTTTCCCAGCCGGGGCCGATAATGGCGGCACTGCGCCGACCCAGCCCGTCATTGCGCAGGACAATCATGTTCTGCTCCTCCAGATAGGCCAGTTGCCGCCGAGCACGTCCCAGGGAATGGGTGCCATAGGTGCGGGCAATCAGGCTGTCGGACGGACAGGGTTCGCCATGCAGGGCGGCGCGCGCGATCAGCAGGAAGATGCCCTGCACGTCATCAGGCAGCACGCCTGCCATCTGTTCGGCCTGCCGCCACTGCCCGCTTTCCGCCGTGCGGGCATCCACACCGGCCTTGGCGACCGCCAGCAGGCGGCGGAAGCGTGGCATGTCCAGCGCATCACGGCCCATGCCCTCGATCCGGCAGCGGACAAGGAAATCCTGATACAGCACATGCACGGGACGAAAACCCGCATCCTCGTCGCGCAGGATATCGGTCAGTATCTCGATAAAGCGCAGCCGCTGGGCCGCCGCGTCGACAGGCGGGGCATCCGGCTCCTCCTCCGCCACGTCCACCGTCGCGGTTTCGGCGTGGGCCGCCAGTTGGGACAGGATATCGGGCGGCGGGCTGAAACTGCGCGCGGGACGGGCCGGGATCTCGCGTTCGGGCACGGGGGTCAGGATCAGTTCACGGATCTCGTCCCCCGCCGGCACCGGCTCGAACGGCATGAGCGTGGGACCGGCCGAACGGCTCTCGGTTTCCACCGGGCCGATCTTCACGGCCAGTGGCCTGCGGGATATGGCGGGACCGAGGGCCACGAAATACCCGCGTTCAAGATCACGGAAACTTTCGGCCTGCCGCCGTTCCATGCCCAGCAGGTCGGCCGCCCTCATCATGTCGATATCAAGGAAAGTGCGGCCCATGAGAAAGTTCGAGGCCTCGGCCGCGACATTCTTCGCCAGCTTGGCCAGGCGCTGGGTCGCGATCACCCCGGCCAGCCCCCGCTTGCGCCCACGGCACATGAGGTTGGTCATGGCGCCAAGCGAGGCCCGGCGCGCTTCGTCCGATACCTCGCCCGCCGCCGCAGGTGCAAAAAGCTGGGCTTCATCCACCACGACCAATACGGGGTACCAGTAATCACGCGGCACCTCGAACATGCCGCCAAGGAAGGCGGCGGCGCGGCGCATCTGCACCTCCGCATCCACGCCCTCAAGGTTCAGCACGACAGAGGCCCGGTGCATGCGCATCCGCTCCCCCGCCGCCTGCAATGCGGCTTCGGTATGTTCGGCGGCGTCAATGACCAGATGGCCGTAGCGTTCGGCTATGCTGACAAAATCGCCCTCAGGGTCGATGATCGCCTGCTGCACCATGCGCGCGGACTGTTCCAGCAGGCGGCGCAGCAGGTGCGACTTGCCCGACCCGGAATTGCCCTGCACCAGCAGGCGGGTGGACAGCAGTTCCGCCAGGTCCATCGTCACGGGGGCATCCGTCGCCATGGCCCCGCGCCGTTCACCAATCGTGATCGCAACACTCATGGCGCTGACGGATACCGCCCGCGCTGCGAGTCACGCAACCATTCCCATGCGCCCTGTCCCGCCATGCGCCCGGTCGCGATGCAGCCCTGCAGCAGATAACCGCCGGTCGGGGCCTCCCAGTCCAGCATTTCACCGGCGGCGAAAACACCGGGCAGCGCACGCAGCATGAAATGTTCGTCCAGCGCGGGCCACGCGATTCCACCAGCCACCGAAATGGCGCGGTCCAGCGCCGCGGGCGCACGCAGCACCACCGGCACGGCCTTGACCAGACGGGCCAGGGCCGCAGGATCGCGCGGCGGTGGTCCCCCATCGCCCTCACGCAGCAGGGCGATGGCCACGGGCGAAAGCCGCAGTGCCTTGCGCAGGGTGTTGGACAGGCTTTCGCGCGAACGCACGCGGGCGATCCGGGTGGCGATTTCCGTCACGTCCAGCGCGGGCCGCAGGTCGACATGAACCAGCGCATGGCCATCACGGGCAATCCGGTCGCGAATCGCAGCCGACAGGGCATAGACCGCGCCGCCTTCAATTCCCGCGCCGGTCACCACGGCCTCCCCACGCACCGTGTCCCCCCCATCCAGCGTCAGTGCTATCCCCCGCAGCGGCGTGCCCGCAAAACGCGTGGTGAACGGCGCACGCCACCCGGTTACGAAGCCACAATTGGCGGGGGCAAAGGGCGATACATCAACACCCAGCCCCAGCAGGCGCGCCCGCCATGCGCCATCCGCCCCCAGCCGCGCCCAGCTTGCCCCGCCCAGCGCCAGCACCGTGGCGTTGACCCGCCACGATGCCGGGCCACCGGGACCTGATACAAGCAGCCTGCCATCCGCGTCCCAGCCATCCCAGCGGTGGCGCGTCAGCAGTCGCACGCCAGCGGCGGCAAGCCGCGCCAGCCACGCCCGCAACAGCGGCGACGCCTTCATGGCGCGGGGAAAGACACGTCCGCTACTGCCGGTAAAACAGGGTTGGCCCAGCCCTTCGGCCCACTGCACCATGTCGCGCGGGGCAAAGGCCCGCAGGGCGCGTTCCATCATCGGGCGCGCGGCGCCATAGCGGGCGGCAAAGGCTTCGGCCGGTTCGGAATGGGTCAGGTTGAGCCCCCCCCGCCCGGCGATGAGCAGCTTGCGCCCCATGGTGGGCATCTGTTCCACCACGCTGACGCCGCACCCGTGCGCGGACAGGATTTCGGCTGCGGCAAGGCCCGCGGGCCCACCGCCAATGACCGCGACGTGCGGCCTGAAAACGAATTCGGTCATCAGATGATATAATCGATCGGCGGCAGCATCTGGTCCATGGTGAAGGCGGGCAGGCTGGAATGCCGCGTGCCCACGATACGGGCGGGGTTGCCCACCACGGTGGTGTAGGGGGGCACGGATTCCAGCACGATGGAGCCAGCGCCGACCTTGGCCCCCTCGCCAATCTCGATATTGCCCAGGATCTTGGCCCCTGCCCCGATCAGCACGCCCCGGCGTACCTTGGGGTGGCGGTCGCCCACGTTCTTGCCTGTCCCCCCAAGGGTCACGCCCTGCAGCAGGGACACGTCATCCTCCAGCACCGATGTCTCGCCTATGACGATACCCGTGCCGTGGTCCAGCAGGATACGCCGTCCCAGCGTTGCCGCAGGATGGATATCAACGGCAAACAGTTCGGAACACCGGCTTTGCAGGTGCAGGGCGAGGTAGCTGCGGTTGTTGTGCCACAGCCAGTGCGCCACGCGGTAGCTCTGCACCGCGTGATAACCCTTGAAGAACAGGAAGGGGGTCACGTAATTGGCCGTGGCCGGGTCACGTTCACGAATGGCGACAAGGTCGGCCGCCGCCGCGCTGACGATATCGGGGTCGGCGTCGAATACCTCGCTGACCAGTTCGGCCAGCGCGTCATCCGCAACCGAACGGTCCCCCAGCTTGCGGCCGATCAGGGCAGCCAGGGCACAGCGGAAGGACGCATGGTTGCGGATGCCGGTGGCCAGCAGCCCCTTGACCAGCGGGTCATTACACCCGCACGCGCCATTCACGATTTCCTGCCACAGCGCGACAGGGTCCACATGCCCCAGCGTGGGCGGCATGACGGGACGCGTGCGTGTATCCATGGGAATGCCAGCAGGCTGCTTTTCAGACATAAGCCATCCGTTCCGGCCCTTGGGCCCAGTTATTCGTCGCGATCCCCGTTTTACAGGCCCATGGCGTGACGGGCAAAGCCGCGGCGCAGCGGGGTGATGCGGTTGACGGTCGCAAGCCCCACGTCGCGCGCAAGGCGCAGGACCGGGTTGTCGTTGCCAAACAGGCGTTCCAGCGCATCGGTCGCCACCAGCATGAGCATGTTGGCGGGACGGCAGCGGGCCTGGTACCTGCGCAGTACATCCGCAGCCCCCACGTCCCCGCCACGGGCATGCACGCCCCCCAGGATGTCCGCCATGGCGATGACATCACGGAAACCGAGGTTCAGGCCCTGCCCCGCGATGGGGTGGATGCCATGCGCCGCGTCCCCCACCAGGGCGAGGCGCGTATCAACATAACGCTGCGCGTACTGCGCCGAAAGCGGATAGACCCACCGCCGCCCCACCGGGTTGACCGCACCCAGCCAGTCATCCCCCATGCGGCGGCGGATTTCGTGCGCGAAGGCATCATGCGGCAGGTCCGCCAGGCGGTGGGCGACCTTCTCGCTTTCGGTCCAGACAAGGGCGGACAGGTTGGGGTGTTCAGCCGTGCCCGCCATGGGCAGCTGCGCGAACGGACCGGCAGGCAGGAAATGTTCCAGCGCGCGGCCTTCATGCGGGCGTTCATGGGCCACGGCGCAGACGATGCCGCACTGGTTGTAGGGCAGGCGCGTAACCGCGATGCGGGCCTGTTCGCGCAGCGGGCTGCGCCGCCCCTCGGCCGCGACGACCAGACGCGCATGGATAACCCGCCCGCTGGCGGTGCGGATGACCGCACCATCGGGACTACGGGTCACGACCCCTTCGTCAGGGGCGAAAACATGCAGGCCGGGCGTTGCGTGCAGGCTTGCGTTCAGCGCCACGCGCAGGGCGCGCGCCTCGATCATCGCGCCAAAGGGCTGGTCGGCATCGCCGCGCCCGAATTCCAGGAACAGGGGCGACGGCGGCTGTCCCGGCCGGCCATCGGTCACGCGGATTTCGCGAATGTCGCACGATTCCATGGGCAGGCGCTGCCATACGCCCGCTTCTTCCAGCAGGCGGCGTGAACCTGCGGCAATGGCATAGGCGCGGCCATCGAAGGCGGGATGTTCCATCGGCGGCAGGGCCGCGCGATCAATGATCGCGACCTTCAGGCCATCAGCAGCCAGACGGCAGGCAAGTGTCGCGCCCACCGGTCCAGCCCCCACGATGCAGACATCGACCTCAAGGGGCCCGGGCGCGGTGTGGGATGGCATGTTCGCGGTCATTTCGTTTCCTGTTCTGGCCCGTGCGGGCAGGGACGGCAAGCCTGCCGGATTTACGCCGCTCCACGGTAAAGACACAAGCGCGCTTAACACATCTGGTGCGCGAAGGCGGATGACATGCATCATCCGATCAGGGTATAGACGGAACGTTACTTTATCTTTCACACACGGTCAGCCCGGCCGGACAGCAGAAATGGAGACGCGGTGAGATGAAGCTTGTCACAGCCATCATCAAGCCTTTCAAGCTCGACGATGTGCGTGAGGCCCTGACCCCGTTGGGGATACAGGGGCTGACCGTATCGGAAGTCAAGGGCTTTGGCCGGCAGAAAGGCCAGACCGAAATCTATCGCGGGGCGGAATATCACGTCAGCTTCCTGCCCAAGATCAAGATCGAGGTCGCCGTGACCGACGACCTGGTTGAACAGGCGGTGGAAACGATCCTGGAAGCCGCCCATACCGGCAAGATCGGTGACGGCAAGATCTTCATTTCCCCCCTCGACAGCGTCATCCGCATCCGCACGCGCGAAACCGGCGACAGCGCGCTGTAAACCGCGTGTCTTTTACAACCGTCATTTCAGGACCGACCCACTCAATGGCCACATCATTCCGTTTCAAGGTCGCAACCGCGTCCGTACTTGCCCTTGCCCTGTCCACCGGCGCCGCACATGCGCGCGAAACCTCCAAGTCGTGTCACCAGAAATTCGCTACCGCCCGCACCGCAGGCACGCTGAACGGGCAGAGCTACAAGGATTTCAAGACCGCCCAGTGCGGCGATGCCGCCACCGCGGATACCAAGGCCGCTGAAACAGCAGCCCCTGCGGCCAGCCCTGCCGCCGCCCCTGCCCCCAAGGCGACGGCCCCGGCGGCAGCCCCCGTCTCCACCAGCGCGACGCTGCCCGATGCCGTTTCCGCGAAATACAGCAAGGAAGCCGCAGGCAAGGCGCGCATGCACACCTGCCTTGACCAGTACAACGCCAACAAGGCCGCCAACGCCAATGGCGGCCTGCGCTGGATCCAGAAGGGCGGCGGATACTACAGCGTGTGCAACGCCAAGCTGAAGGGCTGAGTCAGCCCGACGATTATCCCAGGCCCGGCAGACCACGCCGGGCCTGATCCGTGGGAGATCGCCTGAAAAGTCCGCCTTTGAGACATCTTGCAATCATCCACGAAAGTTTCCGGGTAGCACCGCCTTCTAGAAACAGAGGCAGCGCCCGGGAATTTCTGTCTTCCAGTCAGTCCTTTATCTGCTGGCCTGCCGTGGCGTGGGCCGGATGAATATCTGGTTGGTGGCATAGGATATCCACACCTGATGGGTGGCGAACCAGTCCGATCCCAGCAACATTTCCAGATGTTCGCGTAGCGGCGCCACGGTCAGCGTGACATTGCGCTCCAGCTCATGGCCAACCTGCAGGCTGTCGAAGCGGTGCCAGTGATAGATGTCCTTGTGCCCGTCCACGCTGGCGGTCACGCCGCCGGGATCGCGGTCAAGCTGTGACTGGCTGACACCGGCGCGGCGTGCGACCTCTGGCGAGACGATGCGTGAACGCGCGCCACTGTCCAGCAGGGCTGTGACCGGCCTGCCATCCAGCTTCACTTCCAGCAGGAAACGGTTGTCCTGCCTGTGCAGCGGCACGGTTTCATACGGCCCGTCCCATGCCGGTGGCGGCGCGCAGGCCATGGATCGATGCTGGATGTTCCACAATGTCAGCATGCCGGCGGACACGTTCATATCCAGATCGAATCGCGACAGGATATCGCCCCCCAGCAGTCCGGCCACGGGGGGATGGATCATCGGCTGGCCCGGCAGTTCGCCCACCGGCACCGAACGCGCGCCGAAATCGACGCCGCCCACCCGCAGATCCGGCACCAGGGCGTTCGGCGTCGCCTGCGCCATCCCGCCCGTACCATGAATGACGGTTTCATGGTCGGGATCAAGCCGCAGCCGCAGATAGCCAACCATGTCAGGTGTCAGCAGGCCACCATCCGATCCCGTATCCACCAGCGCGCTAAGGTCATGGCCCGCAATGCTGACGACAATGGACAGGTACCCCCCGTCATCACGCAGCGGCACCTGCGCCACGCGTTCATGGTTGCACAGGCGCGGCACCGTATCCTGTGCCGCCACAGCCGATGTGGCCGGCAGGCTGGCAACCCCCATGACGGCGGCAAGTCCCCATGCCGCAAGCCATGCACGCATTCCCGCCACTACGCCAGTCGCCCGGCCATGGTGTCGGTTGCATCCAGCAGGGCGGACAGGATACCCGGCTCGGTCATGGCATGGGCCGCGGTATCTATGATCCGGAAATCCGCCTCGGGCCATGCGCGGTGCAGATCCCACGCGGTGCGCATGGGCGTGGTGACGTCATAGCGCCCCTGCACGATAATGGCGGGGATATCCCGGATACGGCCGACATCACGGATCAGCTGTCCTTCATCCAGCCATCCGGCATTGATGAAATAATGGTTCTCGATACGCGAAAACGCCAGCGCGTAACGTGGGTCGGCATGCTGGATGATGGTGTCGGACGCGGGCAGCAGGGTAATGGTGCGTCCTTCCCACACACTCCACGCAACGGCGGCTTTCATCTGCACCTCCGGGTCCGGGCCGGTCAGCCGCCGGTGATAGGCCGCCATCAGGTCGCCGCGTTCATCGGGCGCAATGGGGGCGACAAACTGCTCCCACAGGTCGGGAAACAGCCATGACGCACCATCCTGATAATACCACAGCAGTTCCGCCCGACGCAGGGTGAAGATGCCACGCAGCACCAGCGCGCTGACGTGGTCGGGATGCGCCTGTGCATAGGCCAGCGCCAGCGTTGACCCCCACGACCCGCCAAACACCATCCATTTTTGCGCCCCCGTCATGACGCGCAGCCGCTCGATATCCGCCACAAGATGCCATGTCGTGTTGTTGGCAAGGGCGGCATGCGGGGTCGATCGCCCGCAGCCACGCTGGTCAAACAGCAGGATGCGGTAGCGGTCGGGGTCGAACATCTGGCGCTGGAAGGCCGAACAGCCGCCACCGGGACCGCCATGCAGGAACACCACAGGAATACCATCGGGATTGCCGCACAGTTCCCAGTAAATGCGGTGTCCCTCGCCCGTATCAAGCCAGCCGTGGTCGTAAGGGGCGATCGGGGGATAGGGAAACCGCTGGGACATGGGCAATCCTGTTCATCGTGCAGTATCGGGCGGGGTATCGGTGGCATGGGGATGCGCCCGTGTCCAGACATCCATAAGCCTGGCTTCGTCCGCCAGCGTATAACGCTGCGTGGTGGACAGGCTGGCATGGCCCAGCAGATCCTGTATCACGCGCAGGTCGGCGCCCCCTTCCATAAGGTGGGTGGCAAACGAATGCCGCAGGGCATGCGGGGTTGCATGTTCGGGCAGGCCCGCCATGTGCCGCCATGTCCGCATGGCGCGCTGGGCGATGCCCGCCTGCAGGCGTCCCCCACGCACGCCGACGAACAATGGCGCATCGGGCTGCGGCAGCGGATGCACGCCCCGCCAGCGCAATAGCGCCTGCATGACCTGCGGCAGCACCGGCACCATGCGTTCCTTCCCGCCCTTGCCCCGGATGCGCAGCACACCATCCCCCTTCGTGCCATCGCCAAGCGTGCCAGCCTGATCCAGATCGCGCACATCCAGCGTCAGGGCTTCGGAAATACGCAGGCCACAGCCGTACAGCAGCATGAACAATGCCCCGTCGCGCACCTGCGCCATCGGGGTATGGGCGATATCGGATACCCCTTCGGGTACCTCCAGCGCCTGTGCCTGCGGCAGCGGGCGGGGCAGCGGGCGACGCGTGCGCGGCGTGGCCAGCAGGCCCGGCGCCGGATTGTCGACACCATGATAGCGCGCCAGATAACGGTAAAAGGACCGCAGCGCCGAAACCCGGCGCGCGCGTGTCCGCGCGGCGCGGTCCTGCGTGGTGGGGCGGCGACCACCCAGGGCTGCGGCATGTTCATCGGCCAGCCATGCGCGCAGGTCGGTCAGGGACAGGCCCGCCAGCGCCCCCAGATCCGGCTCCGCGCCCAGATGCGTGGTCAGGAATGCAAGGAACCGGTCCAGGTCCCCCCGATAGGCCACAAGCGTCAGGTCCGCGGCACGGCGTTCGGTTTCCATCCATTGCAGGAACGCGTCACGTGCTTCGGTTGCCATCATGTCCTGCGCCCTTTCATCCCGTTGCCATGTAATCTTGGACATTACCTGAAAATAACGCATTGATAAAAAATAACAAAAGTTTCCCGGCGATGCCTTTCCGGAAAATGCTGCACCAAAAACCTTCCCGGTTTTTCCCGGCCATTTCACAAGCAGGCTTTCCAGACAGTCCCTTCCGACGATGTGTGCGCCCTACGCAAATGATGGACAAGACACGGGCGATGCCTGACGGTAGAAAAACACATGCCGCATCGCAATGCTTCACAACCGGACCTGCTGCCCGCCCCTGCCGATGGACGGGTGCGGGTCATGCTGACCCTGCCCTTTGCCGGGCCGCTGGACTATCTGCTGCCGCCCCGCCTGGCCGGTGTGCAGCCCGGTGATATCGTAAGCGTGCCACTGGGCCGCCGCACCGAAACGGGGGTGGTCTGGGACGCGACATCGCGCCTGCCACCCGAATTCACCCCGCCGCCTCAAAAAGAAGTGGCGACCGCACGCCTGAAACCCGTTGCCGCGCGGCTTGACCTGCCGCCCCTGCCCGCGCAGTTGCGGCAGTTCGTGGACTGGGTGGCGGCCTATACCCTTTCCCCGCCGGGCATGGTGCTGGCCATGGCGTTGCGGGCCAACGCGCTGGCCCCGCTGCCGCGTCCCGCAACCGGGTGGGCCGTGGTCCCGGCACTTCCCACGGATCTGCGCCTGACGCCAGCACGGCACAAGGTGCTGGATATTGCCGCCGAAGGCTCCCCCCTGACCACGACGGAACTGGCCCGCCGCGCGGGCGTGGGTGCCGCCGTGATACGCGGGCTGGCGCAGGCCGGTGCGTTGCAGGCGGTTGAAATCGCCCCGCCGCCACCGTTCAATAATCCCGATCCCGCGCATTGCCCCCCGGTGCTGGAGGGTGATCAGGCGACCGTCGCCACCGAACTGCGCGCCCGCGTGGCGGAGAACGGATTTTCCATCACCCTGCTGGAAGGGGTAACCGGGTCAGGCAAGACCGAGATTTACATGGAGGCCATAGCCGCCTGTATCGCAGCGGGGCGGCAGGCGCTGGTGCTGCTGCCCGAAATCGCGCTGTCGGCCCAGTGGACCGGACGGTTTGCCCGCCGCTTCGGCGCGGAACCCGCCCTGTGGCATTCCGACCTTGGTTCCCGCCTGCGCCGGGTGACATGGCGGGCGGTGGCCGATGGCACGGCGCGGGTCGTGGTCGGGGCGCGATCGGCGCTGTTCCTGCCATTCGACCAGCTTGGCCTGATCATTGTCGATGAGGAACACGAAACCGCCTTCAAGCAGGAAGACGGCGTGACCTACCACGCCCGCGACATGGCGGTGGTACGCGCACGCATGAGCCGGGCCCCCGTGGTGCTGGTCTCGGCCACACCCAGCCTTGAAAGCCTGGCCAATGTCGGCGCGGGCCGGTACCGGCACCTGAAGCTGGGGGCACGCCACGGCAACGCCAGCATGCCGGATGTGGAAACGCTGGACATGCGCGCGGACCCGCCCGAACGCGGGCTGTTCCTGTCGCCCGTGCTGACCGGCGCGATCAATGGTGCGATCGGGCGCGGGGAACAGGCGATGCTGTTCCTCAACCGCCGCGGCTATGCGCCGCTGACGCTGTGCCGCACCTGCGGCCACCGCATGCAGTGCCCCAACTGCACCGCATGGCTGGTGGAACACCGCGCGCGCCATATCCTGACCTGTCACCATTGCGGGTATGACGAACCCATTCCCCAGACCTGCCCCAAATGCGCCGATGCCGACAGCCTGACCCCCATCGGCCCCGGCGTGGAGCGGATAACGGAAGAAGCCCGCGCCACCTTTCCCGATGCGCGGATACTGGTCATGGCCAGCGATACGCTGAATGGCCCCGCCGCCACCGCCGCCGCCGTGGAGCGCATCGCCCGGCGCGAGATCGACCTGGTGATCGGCACGCAGATCGTGGCCAAGGGCTGGCATTTCCCGCACCTGACGCTGGTGGGAATCGTGGATGCCGATCTGGGCCTGGGGGGTGGCGACCTGCGCGCGTCCGAGCGCACGGTGCAGCTATTGCACCAGGTCGCGGGCCGCGCGGGCCGTGCCGAGGCACCGGGCCGCGTGCTGCTGCAAAGCTACGTGCCCGACCACCCGGTCATGCAGGCGCTGGTATCGGGCGATTTCGCAAGCTTCATGGAACAGGAAGCCGAACAGCGCCGTCCCGGCTTCTGGCCCCCTTATGGGCGTCTGGCCGCCCTGATCGTCAGTGCGGAAGCACCCGATGCGGCGGACCTGACCGCGCGCGCGCTGGGCCAGAACGCGCCCCGGATGGACGGCGTGCAGGTGCTGGGGCCCGCCCCCGCGCCACTGGCCATCCTGCGTGGGCGGCACCGCTTCCGCTTGCTGCTGCGCGCGCGGCGCGCAATATCGCGGTGCAGCCGATCGTGCGTGAATGGCTGTCGCGCGTAAAGCCTGAGCGCGGGGCGCGGATCGATGTGGATATTGATCCGGTCTCGTTCCTGTAAATTACTTAAAAATAAAGGTTTTTGGGTGCCGCCTTTTTTCAAAAAGGCGGCGTTCCCTGAAGCTTTTTGAAAAAAGCTTCACCAAAAACTTTTATCCGTTTTGGTTCACTGCGCGTCGGTCGCGTGCATCATGCCGCGCTGCATGGTCCCATCAACCGGGCGACCGGCCAGCGAAAGGGCCACGGCCTCGGCAATGCGGATGCCGTCAATCCCCGCCGACAGGATGCCACCGGCATAACCCGCCCCTTCGCCCGCCGGGAACAGGCCACGCATGTTCACGCCCTGCCCGTCCACCCCGCGCGGGATGCGCAGGGGGGATGACGTGCGCGTCTCCACCCCGGTCATGATGGCGTCACGCATGGAAAAGCCCGGTATCTTGCGTTCGAACGCGGGCAGCGCCTCGCGCATGGCGGTCACCGCGAATTCCGGCAGGCAGAGCGCGAGGTCGGTCGGCGTGACACCGGGCCTGTAGGACGGCACGACATCGCCCAACGCGGTCGAGGGCCTGCCGTCAAGGAAATCCCCCACCGTCTGGGCCGGGGCGAAATAGGCGCCGCCACCGGCTTCGAACGCCTTGCGCTCCCACTCACGCTGGAACGCGATACCGGCCAGCGGGCCGCCGGGATAATCGCGTTCTGGCGTCACGCCAACCACGATGCCCGCATTGGCGTTGCGTTCGGCGCGGGAATACTGGCTCATGCCATTGGTCACCACCTGCCCCACTTCCGACGTGGCCGCGACCACCGTGCCACCGGGACACATGCAGAACGAATAGACCCCGCGCCCGTTGGCCGCATGGTGCACCAGCCTGTAATCGGCCGCCCCCAGCAACGGCACGGTGTCGGGCTGGCCATAACGGGCGGTGTTGATGATGGATTGCGGGTGTTCGATCCGCACGCCGATTGAAAACGGCTTGGCCACCATGTCCACGCCCGCCGCATGCAGGGATGCAAAGGTGTCGCGCGCGCTGTGGCCAATGGCCAGCACGACATGGCCTGCCGCGATTTCATCCCCGTCCGCCAGGCGCAGGGCAGCGATACGCTGGCCACCGGCGCCATCGTCCTGCGTTACGAAATCGGTCACATGCGCGCCAAAACGGTATTCGCCACCAAGTGCCTCGATCTCGGCGCGGATACGCTCCACCATCGAGACAAGGCGGAAGGTGCCGATATGGGGACGGGAAAGATAGAGGATTTCCTCCGGCGCGCCCGCACGCACAAATTCCGCCAGCACCTTGCGCCCGTAATGCCGGGGGTCGCTGACCTGGCTGTACAGCTTGCCGTCCGAGAACGTTCCCGCCCCCCTTCGCCAAACTGCACGTTGCTTTCGGGGTTCAGGATGGATTTGCGCCACAGGGCGAAAGTATCGACCGTGCGCTCACGCACCACCTTGCCGCGTTCGAGCACCAGCGGACGCAGCCCCATCTGCGCCAGCACCAGGGCCGCCATCAGCCCGCATGGCCCCGCCCCGATCACCACCGGCCGCACGAATCCGGCCATCCGCGCCATGGCCGGACCATCATCCACCACGAAACGATAGGACGTATCGGGGGCAGGCATGATATCACGCGCGCCGTCATGCGCAGCGAGGACAGCGGCTTCATCCCGCACGGCGCAGTCCACCGTATAGACCAGCATGATACGGTGCCTGCGGCGGGCGTCATGCCCGCGACGGAATATGGTCACGTCACTGATGTCCATGACAGGCACACCCAGCCGGTCGGCCACGGCCTGCGTCAGGGCAGCGTCGTCATGGTCGATGGGCAGGCGCAGTTCGGTCAGTCGGATCATCGGGTCGCGTTTCCATGGCAGTGGGGCCGTCGCGATGCCATATCACGGCGGCCCCATGCACAAAATGCGCTAAGTGCTGGTGACGTGCCGCAACCTTCTGCTAGGAAGGCGGCACGCTTTCAATCCCACTGCTGAATGGATGCTGCCCCATGGGTGAGTGCCAGCATAACCATGGCGATCATGACGGCCATGGGCACAACCACGATCATGGCCATGACGCCCACAACGCCCACAACCCCGATGGCCATGCGGGCCATGGTCACGACGACCATGACGGACATGACCATGCAGGTCACGACTGCGGGCACGACCATGGCGGGCTGTTTGGCCACCACCATGTCCACACGCCTGCATCCTATGGTCGGGCATTTGCCATCGGCATCGCGCTCAACCTTGTCTATGTCATCGGGGAAGCGGCGTGGGGCGTGCGCAGCCATGCGCTGTCGCTACTGGCGGATGCGGGGCACAACCTGTCGGACGTGCTCGCCCTGGGCGCTGCGTGGCTGGCGGAAATCCTGTCGCGCCGTTCACCCAGCCGCGATTTCACGTACGGGCTGCGCCGGTCATCCATCCTGGCCGCCTTGGGCAATGCGGTGGCCCTGCTGGTCGTGACCGGGGGCATCATGTGGGAAGCCGTGCTGCGCCTAATCCACCCGCACCCGGTGGCCGGTGTCGCGGTGATGGTGGTCGCGGGCATCGGCATTGCGGTCAACGGAGCAACGGCCATGCTGTTCGCCAGCGGCGGCAAGACGGACCTGAACCTGCATGGCGCGTTCCTGCACATGGCGTCGGATGCGCTGATGTCGCTGGCGGTGGTGGCTGGTGGCGGGCTGATCCTGATGACGGGATGGCTGCGAATCGACCCCATCATCTGCCTTGTCGTGTCGCTGTCCATTATCATGGCGACATGGTCGCTTTTGCGGGATTCGCTGGACATGGCGCTGGACCGCGTGCCGCGTGGCATCAACGCGGCGCAGGTGGATGCCTTCCTGCGCACCCTGCCCGGCGTATGCGACCTGCATGACCTGCATATCTGGCCGATCAGCACCACCGAAACCGCGCTGACGGTCCATCTGGTACGCAGCGCCTGTGAAAACGGCCATCCTGCCGACGGGCTGCTGAACCGCGCGGCGCATGAACTGCGTGAGCGCTTTGGCATCGTCCATCCCACGTTCCAGATCGAAACGCTGAACGACGCGGATCACTGCGTCCTTGCCGACGCCCGCACCGTCTAGGTCCAACGAGTTCCCTGCCCGACATGTTTTCCAATACCAACACCAAGATACGCGCGGCCTGGTGCAGCGTGGTGGTCAGCATCATCGCGCTGGGCATGAAATACGCCGCATGGCGGGTGACGGGCAGCATCGCGCTGTATTCCGATGCAATCGAGACGATCATCAACGTGGTTTCCGCCGTGGCGGGGCTGTGGGCGCTGCGGGTGGCCAGCCTGCCGCCCGACCACAACCATACCTATGGCCATTACAAGGCCGAGTACCTGTCCGCCGTGGCGGAAGGGGTGCTGGTAGTCATTACCGCCATTACCATCGCGCATGAGGCATGGATCGGTTTCATGCACATGCACCCGCCCGAGGATTCGCTGCTGGGCATTTCGCTCAATGGCGGGGCGGGGCTGCTCAACCTGGGGTGGGGGCTGTTCCTCATGCGCATGGGGCGGGCGCACCATTCCCCCGCCCTTGTGGCCAGCGGGCATCATGTGCTGTCCGATGTCTGGACGTCTGCCGTGCTGATTGGCGGCTTCATCCTGATCCCGCTGACGGGGTGGCTGTGGCTGGACCCGCTGCTGGCCGCGCTGATCTCGCTCAACGTGCTGCGCACGGGCTGGGACATGATGCGCACCTCCATCGCGGGGCTTATGGACGAAGCGCCCGATTCCGGGACGCTAGCGGAAATCCGCTCCATCATTTCCCACACTGCCACCGGCGCGATGGAAGCCCACGACATCCGCGCGCGTATCGTGGGCGCCATGACATTCATCGAATTTCACCTTGTGGTGCCCGGCACCATGAGCGTAGAGGACGCCCATCATATCTGCGACCGGATCGAGAACGGCCTGCGCGCGGGTCTGGGCGATGCGCTGATCAACATTCACGTCGAACCCGAACGCAAGGCCAAGCATACCGGCGTACTGGTCCTGCCCTGATCTGATCCCGGTTGCCTGCGCCCGACCGGAAAACCGCAGGCCGGACGTGCCGCAGATGGCCGTCCGGGTTGCGATAAATGCTGCCCTTGTCCCGCAACCGGACTGTCCCCGCCCGGTTTTAACTGTCAGTGCCGTTGCTGAAAGTAGATGACCGGTAATGCGAACCGACCTTACTGAAATCCGCAGGAAGCACATGCGCCACCTGCGTCGTTCCGCCCGCATCACGACCGAGCAGTGGCGGCGCAAGCTGGCGTGCTGGGCGGCCGCCGTGGTGGTCGGTGTAGTTGCGGTGGGTTTCGCCATGGCGGCGGACGCAGCGGCTACGGTGCGCAACCATATCATCGGCATCAGCCCATGGATCATGCTGGCGCTTACGCCGGGGGGGCTGGCGCTGTCCACGTGGCTGACGCGCACATGGTTCCGTGGCGCGCAGGGCAGCGGCATTCCCCAGACCATCGCGACGCTGCACCTTGAAAACTTCGCCATCATCGACCGGCTGCTGTCGCTGCGGGTGGCGGCGGGCAAGATCCTGCTGACCACGCTGGGGCTGGTCGCTGGCGCCTCCATCGGGCGCGAGGGGCCAAGCGTGCAGATCGGCGCCGCCATCATGCATGCCTGCGGGCGGTGGCTGAACCTGTCCACCATCAGCATGCGCCGCGGGCTGATCCTGGCGGGTGGGGCATCGGGCGTATCGGCGGCGTTCAATACGCCGCTGGCCGGCATTGTGTTCGCGATCGAGGAACTCAGCCACTCATTCGAACAGCGCACCAGCGGCACCATGCTGACGGGGGTGATCCTGTCGGGCGTGACCGCCATCGCGCTGGTGGGAAACTACAGCTATTTCGGCCATACCGACGTAGTGGTGCCGATCGGCATAAGCTGGATCGCGGTACCCACCTGCGGCATCCTTGGCGGGATCGGGGGCGGCGTGTTTTCGGCCATCCTGATCCGGGCCACGCGTGGCCTGCCCGGCGGGGTGGGGCGCTTTGCCCGTGGCAGGCCGGTGGCGTTTGCCGCCACCTGCGGGCTGCTGCTGGCGATCATCGGCATTGCATCGGACGGCATCACCTACGGCACCGGCTATGAACAGGCGCATGAAATCATTGAAGGCAAGACGCATTATCCCGCATCCTTCTTCATCCTGAAATTCATCGCCACCATCATTTCCTACTGTTCGGGCATTCCGGGGGGACTGTTCGCGCCCTCGCTGGCCATCGGGGCGGGGTTTGGCGGATGGGTGGCGCAGTTCCTGCCGCACACCACGCCGGGGGCCGTGGTGCTGCTGGGCACGGTCGCCTATTTTTCCGCCGTGGTGCAGTCGCCACTGACCGCATCGGTGATCGTCATGGAAATGTGCGACAACCAGCAGGTGACGCTGGCGCTGCTGGCCACGTCATTCCTTGCCTATGGCGTCTCGCGCATGATCTGTTCGCAGCCGCTTTACGCGGCCCTGGCCGAAGCATTCCTTGACGGCATGGCCTCGGCCCCCAGGCCGCCCGTGGCGACGCCACGGCCGCCGCCTGCATCGCCGCTACCTGCCACGCGCTGACAGCACGCGTTCATACAGCGCAAGCCACTGCGCGGTTACGGCCTGGCGGGTAAAACGCGCTTCATAATCCCGCCTGCCGCCTGCGACGATCCGCGCGGCCAGTGCCGGGTCGTCCAGCACGCGCTGCATGGCGGTGGTCAGCGCGGGCGCGTCATCAATGGGCACCAGCATGCCATTATCCCCGTCGCGCACATGCGCGCGCGGCCCGGCGGCCGCACACGCCACCAGCGGCACATCCGCCGACCAGGCATCCAGAATGACAGTGCCAAAGGGCTCATAACGCGACGGCAGCACGCATATGTCCGCCGCCGCCAGCAAAGCCCCCCGATCCGAACGCCAGCCCAGGAAATGCACCCGGTCCGCAATGCCCAGACGGGCCGCCTGGGCCGCAAGGGCCGCCTTCAGTTCCCCTTCCCCCGCCAGCCACACATGGCAGCGCGGCAGCAGGGGCAGTGCATCCAGCAGCGTTTCCAGTCCCTTGGCCGGATGCAGCCGCGACAGCACCAGCAGCACCGGCGCATCATCTGGTGTACCTAGCGACTGGCGGGAAACCGGCGCCTGCGGCATGACGGAGGGAAAGGTCGGCACATAGGCCACCCGGTCAGGTGGCGCGCCCCGTTCGCGCATGGATTCGGCCATATCCGGCGTGCACCCCACGAACCAGTCGCAATGCGCAAATGGGCGCAGATCCTTGTAATTGCCAAACCAGCCAATGACGGGAACACCCGTATGCGCCGGCACCAGTTCCGCCGCCCGGCGCAGCCAGCAATGGATCAGGTCGGGCTGCATGCGTTCGATCAGGCGATGCAGCGCATGGCGGATCAGGGGACGCAGGGGCAGGCGCAGCGGGCCTGTTTCCACCGCCATGCCCGCATGCCGCAGTTCCCTGCTGCGGAGGGCGGCAGGATGCATGACCACGCGTTGCGTCAGTCCCGCCATGTGCAGGCTGAGCATGACATCGGTGGAATACAGTTCAGCCCCACCATTGCCCCGGGCGGCCATGATATGAAGTACGCGCATAACGCCCCGCAATTCATGAAAAGTTCCTGGTGAAGCCTTTTTCAGGAAACTTCAGCGAACGCCGCCTTTTTTCAAAAAAGGCGGCACCCAGAAACCTTTATGACTTAACCCGTTTTATTTGGCGCTCAGGTCCACAACGCAGGCGCGGCCATCTTCCGAACCAAAGGCAAGGCAGCAGCCATCGGGACTGAATTCCAGCGCCGTCACCGCGCCCGATCCACCGATGCATACCGGCAGGATACGCTGCGCCCCGGTATCGGCCATCAGCACCGATCCGTCGGCAAACCCCGCCGCCACAATATCATGGACGGGATGGCAGGCGACACGGGTGCACATGACGCCCGGCAGGCCGCCGGCCTCGGCCGGGGGCTTGCCCATCGGGCCGCCACCAAAGAACGGCCACATCACGATGGTGTCCGCCCCGCTGGTCACCAGCCACTTGCCATTGCGGGTAAAGGCCATGGACTGCACCTTGGACGGATAACCGCTCATGCGCATGTTATGCCCGTCCGACAGCCGCCAGCCATGCAGTTCCGATTCCTGCATGGATGTGACCAGCGCCTCACCGGCGGGATGGATGGCGATGCCGATATGGCTGCCCTTCCATTCCAGCGGACGCACGGTATCCACCTTCGCCTGCACGAACCACATCGATGCGCCGTTATAGTGCGATGCGGCAATCCGCTTGCCCTTGGCATCGAACACGATGCCGCTGACGGTGGAGGGATGATCCAGCACCTTCAGCGTGGTCTGCCCGTCGGCATCGCGCAGTTCGACCTGCTTGCCCGATGCAAAGGCGATCACGCCGCCCTTGCCATTGGTCCATGTCGTGATGTGCTCGATCCAGCGGCGACCTTTTGCAAGGTCCGTGACGCTGCCATCGGCGCCGACACGGCGCAGGGCGTTGTCATCGCCGCCGGTCAGGAAGCCGGTGGGGGCAGCATCGGGCGCAATGGCAAGGATCGCGCCATCATGCACGGTCATGACGTTCCATGCATCCGACTGGCCCCAGTCCGCCCGGCCCGCCACCATGATGTCGCCCTCACCCGTGGCGAAGGCGACCTGCTGGCTGTCGCGTGAGATGGCGCAGCCGGTAATCTGGCCTTCCATCTGGCGCATGGCCCCACGGCGTTCCAGCAGGCCGGCGGCGGGGATGGTATCGTTTACGGTATCGCTCATTTCGCACGGCAGCTTTCAAAACCGCGGCGAAGCTGCGGACGGTTGAGGTTACGGCCAATGAAGACCAGGCGGGAGACACGCGGCTCACCTTCCTTCCACGGACCGATGAAGCCGCCGTCGGCCATCATGTGCACGGCCTGGAAGGCGAAACGCTGGTCCTCGCCAGCGTAGTTCAGGATGCCCTTGGCACGCAGGATGTCGGCCCCCTGTTCCTGCAGCACCGCGCCGATCCATGCCTGGAACTTGGCGGCGTCCAGCGGTTCTTCCACCTCATAGGACAGGGAAGTCACGTCCGCTTCATGGGAATGGCTGGTATCCTCAAGGAAACGCGGCGCGTGTTCCAGCGCGCGCTGCAGGTCGAACCCGCCCTGGTCCAGCACATCGGACAGCGGCACGTCACCGCGCTGCGCGCGGTGGATGCGCCCGACGGCGTTGATGGAACGGATGCGCGATTCGATGGTGGCCAGCGCCACTTCGTCCACCAGGTCGGTCTTGTTGAGGATGATGACATCGGCAAACGCGATCTGGTTCACCGCCTCCGGGCTTTCATCAAGCGTCTGGATGACGTTGTAGGCATCGACCACCGTGACCACGGCGTCCAGCCGGGTCTTGCCGCGCACGTCCTCGTCCACGAAAAAGGTCTGGGCGACGGGGGCGGGATCGGCCAGGCCGGTGGTCTCGACAATGATGCCGTCAAACTTCGCCCGGCGCTTCATGAGGTTGCCGAGAATGCGGATCAGGTCGCCGCGCACGGTGCAGCAGATGCAGCCGTTGTTCATCTCGAACACTTCCTCGTCGGCATCCACCACGAGGTCGTTGTCCACGCCAAGTTCACCGAACTCGTTCACCACCACCGCGTATTTGCGGCCGTGCTGCGCCGTCAGGATATGGTTGAGCAGCGTGGTCTTGCCCGCCCCCAGGAATCCCGTCAGCACCGTAACCGGCACGAGGGTGTTCTGGACTGTGGCGTCTGGCGACGCCTGAACGGTATCGGACATATGGCCTCCGGTCTTTTCAAATTGCCTGCATCATGCGTGGCGTAAGCCTTGTGTGCCCAGATATAGGGCCATGGGGCGGCGTGTCCCATACCCGGCGGCACAGAAAAACGGAAAAGAGGGTCAGGCCCCGCCCCGGTGCAGGGCTGCATCACGCATCGCATCGCGGCAGGCACGGGCATGTTCGATGCTGAAACGCGCGGCCTGCGCCCGACCGCGTGCAGTCAGGGCTTCACGCGCGGGCAGATCGTCCATCAACCCGGCCATGGCCCGGGCCAGCCCCGTTGCGGGTTCGGGCGCGCACAGCAGGCCGCCATTCCCCACCACTTCGGGCAGTCCGCCCACCGGGGACGCGATCAGGGCGGCCCCGGCGGCCATGGCCTCCAGCGCCGTCATGCCGAATGGCTCGGGCCAGCGGCTGGGCACGACCACGATGGCCGCCTGCGCCATGGCCGCCAGAACATCCGCATGTGGCCTGTATCCGGTCATGTCCACGCCCGCCGCCGCGGCTTTGGGCAACAGGTCGGACATGAACGGGGTCAGTGGCGCATCGGTGCGGAAACGGTCGGCGCCGATCATGCGGAAATTCCAGTCGGGATGGGTCCGTGCAAGCTGTCCGCAGGCGGCGACAAACAGGTCCGCCCCCTTGTCCGCCACCACCCGCCCGGCAAACAGCACGCGGCGCGCGCGCTGCGCCATGGGGGGCACCACTGCCGGCAACGCCACGCCATTGGGCGACAGCCCGACCTGCCGCGCGCAGGCCGCGGGCAGGCCGTCAAGGAACCGCTGCCGCACCCACCCCGATACGCAGGCCACATCCATCAACCGCAGCAGGTCACGACGCTGGCCAGGCGTATCCGCCCCGCGCATGCCCTGCGGGTCGTTATGCAGCACCAGCAGCACGCGCTGTTCCAGGCGGTGTCGGGCAATGTAATGGGCGGTATCGGGACGGTTGTGGACTTCCACCACGGCGGCGCCCGTCTGGGCCACCGCGCGCGCGATGGCTGCGGCATAACGCAGGCTGCGTCGCCCCGGTGGCCACAGCCCGGGCTGCACGGCACGGTAGTCATGATCCGGCAGCAGGGATGGCCCGTCCAGCGGTGGCCCCACGATCACGTCCCGCGGCCCCGCAAGGGCGGCGACCTGCAACCCGATCGCCCCCACGGCGCCAGGGGAAAATCCCTCACGCGCGGGCAGTACCACCGCCACGCGCCATGGCATGGTCACGGGCGGTCCCTCAGGCAATGTCCTCGAAACGGGACTGCCGCCATTCCGCGGGTTCCTGCGCGGCCTTCTGGTACCAGTCATCGACCAGCGGATGCGCGCGCACGGCGGCCATGTAGGCGCGCGATTCGGGCGACGGACTGATGCCATAGGACAGGAAGCGCGAGACGATGGGCGCGAACATGGCATCCGCCATGCCGAACGTCGCCCCGAACAGGAACGGACCATCCTTGCCAAAATCCAGCCGGGCCTCGGTCCAGATGGCGTCGATCCGGGCGATATCCGCATCGATGTCCGGCGTGGTGCCCGCCGCCAGCGGGCGGTTGTCACGACCGATATTCATGGGCATGGCCTGCCGCACGGCGCGGAAACCCGCATGCATTTCAGCCGAGATGCTGCGGGCATAGGCACGCTGGCGGACATCCTCCGGCCACAGGCCCGGCGTCTGTTCGGCGCAGTATTCACAGATTGCGATGCTTTCCCATACCGCAACACCCTTATGTTCCAGATAGGGCACCTTGCCATTGGGCGAAATGGTCCGGATGGCCGGGGTTTCCCCGTTATCGGCCAGCGGGATCACCTGTTCGCGCACATCCAGCCCGGCCAGACGCACCGCCAGCCACCCGCGCAGCGACCAGGATGAATACCGCCGCGTGCCAATGACCAGAATACCATCACTCATGACGCCGCCTTTCCTTCGCTTCCGGCCTGAACAGCTTCCGCCCGGCGGATGAAGCCACCGCCCAGCACCCGTGTGCCATCGTACATCACGCAGGCCTGACCCGGCGCGGGGACCGCCCCTTCATCCAGTTCCACCCGCGCGCCATTGCCATCCGCCTGCCATACCGTGGCGGGCCGGGCGGCTTCGCGCGCGCGGATCTGCACCGCGCAACGCATGCCATCCGGCCCCGGCGGGGGCACAAGCCAGTTCATGTCCCGCAGCATAAGCGTGCGGGCCACGGCCTGCGCGCGCGGGCCGATCACCACGCGACGGGTGGCGGGTTCGATTCCCACCACCATCTGGCGTTCGCCCTGCCGCATGGCGGCGTTGCCCAGCCGCCTGCTCTGCCCCACGGTGTAGCGGGTCACACCTTCATGCTGGCCCACCACATGACCGGACCGGTCCACGATTTCACCAGCGCCCGTTACATCGGGCCGCAGCTTTTCCACCAGGCCGGCGTATGAGCCATCGGTCACGAAACACAGGTCCTGGCTGTCGGGCTTGGCCGCGACCGCCAGGCCAAAGCGTTCGGCTTCCGCCCGCACGGCGGCCTTGTCGGGCATGTCACCCAGCGGGAAGCGCAGGAAATCAAGCTGGTCGCGGGTCGTGGCGAACAGGAACCATGACTGGTCACGCCCGGCGTCAACGGGACGATGCATTTCCACGCCATCCGGCCCGTCCACGCGGCGGACGTAATGGCCGGTCGCCATGGCGTCCACCCCCAGGTCACGTGCCATGCCCAGCAGGTCGGTAAACTTCACGCCCTGATTGCACGCAACACACGGCACCGGGGTCTCGCCCGCGGCATAGGCATCGGCAAACGTGCCGATCACGCTGTCATGGAAGCGACGTTCGGCGTCGATCACGTAATGGGGAATGCCCAGCCGGTCGGCCACGCGGCGGGCGTCATGAATGTCACGGCCCGCGCAGCATGCGCCCTTTTTCGTGCTTTCGCGCGAATCATACAGCTGGAGGGTCGCGCCGATCACCTCGTGCCCCTCGTCCACCAGACGGGCGGCAACGACGGAACTGTCCACCCCGCCGGACATGGCCACAAGAATGCGCATGGCTTGGTTCCACTTCCCGATGACAGGCAATGCCCGCAGGACTATCCGCCCCCGGGCATCGCACGTCAAACATCATGTTGCGCGCGTCTCATGACGCGCGGTGTATAACAGGCCGCCGGTCAGGACGTGCGCGGCAGGCGCACCACCAGACCGTCCAGCGCCTCGGTCATCACGATCTGGCAGCCCAGTCGCGATGTCTTTTCCAGACCGAAGGCCAGGTCGAGCATATCTTCCTCGTCCTCGGTCGGCGGGGTCAGCCGGGATGCCCATTCGGGGTCCACCACCACATGGCAGGTGGCGCAGGCCAGCGAGCCCTCGCACGCACCCTCAAGGTCGATCCCGTTCTTGTGAGCGATTTCCAGAACGGACAGGCCCAGCGGGGCCGCGACTTCGCGGCGGCTGCCGTCACGCTCGATGAATGTTATATGCGCCATCTTTTCATCCTGCCTGTGCTGTGTGCCCGTCATGGGGCGAAACACTGCCTTGCGCGCGGCACCGTGCCACGGCCTGGCACAGGATCACCGCCGCGCGATCCACATCGGCGGGTGAGGTATAGCGTCCGACGGCCAGACGCAAGCCTCCGGCGGCCTGAACCGCATCCAGCCCCATGGCCGTCAGGACATAGGATGGCGTTACTTCGGCCGATGAACAGGCCGATCCGGTGGACAGGCACAGCTGTGGTACCGCCGCCAGCAGGTCCAGCGCGCGCACGCCGTCAAAGCGCAGGTTGAGGTTTCCCGCCAGCCGCCCGGACCCCGACATGACGCCATGGACATGGATGCCATCGCAGCCCGCCCTTAACGCCGCCAGCAGCCGGTCCCGCAGCCCCGCGACCCGCGCGCGTTCCGCCGGCCCTTCGTCGCGCGCAATGCGGCAGGCCGCGCCGAATCCGATCACCAATGGCGCGGGCAGCGTGCCAGAGCGCAGGCCACGTTCCTGCCCGCCACCCGAAAACAGCGGGGCCAGCCGCACGCGCGGCCTGCGGCGCACGAACAGCGCCCCCACTCCCTTCGGCCCATACAGCTTGTGCCCCGACACGGACGCCAGATCGAGATCCCACGCCCGCACGTCCACATCCATCTTGCCCACCGCCTGCGCCAGGTCGCTGTGCAGCAGCGCGCCCGCCCCGCGGACCAGCGGCGCAAGGGCTGCCATGTCCTGCACCACCCCGGTTTCGTTATTGGCGGCCATGATGCTGACCAGCAGGGTCGGCACGCTCAGGGCATCAGCCAGCACGTCGGGGTCCAGTGTGCCATCGGCCCTGACCGGCAGGATCACCGGCTCGCATCCTTCGCGCGCCAGGTCACGCACCGATTCCAGCACGCATTTATGTTCGGTCGCCAGCGTAATCACCCGCCTGCGCGCGTCCCCCCGGTCCAGCAGGTGACGCACCGCGCCCTTGATGGCGATGTTGTTGGCCTCTGTCGCACCGGATGTCAGCACGATTTCGCGCACGTCCGCCCCCAGTATCGCAGCCACTTCGGCGCGGGCCTGTTCCACCGCGTCATGCGCCGCACGCCCCGCTGCATGGTCAAGGCTGTGGGGATTGGCGAATCTTTCGGTAAACCACGGCATCATTTCCGCCACCACACGTGGATCGCATGGCGTGGTGGCCTGATAGTCGAGATAGATCAGATCATCGGGCATGGTCATGCCGCACCCGCCTGCAACGCGGGCAACCGGGCCGCCATGGCGTCATAGGCCGCGATGAAGCCATCCACCTGTGACTGTACCGCCGACCACGGCAGGGAAACGCGGATGGCGCAGCCTGCGTCTTCCCCCAGTCCCATGGCGTCCAGCACGTGCGACCGCGTGACCTTGCCCGATGAACACGCCGACCCGGCCGAGACGCAGTATCCCGCCATGTCCAGCGCGATCAACTGCGTCTGTGCGCGCCGTCCCGATAGCACAAGGCTGGTCGTATTGGCCAGGCGCGGGGCCGTGCCACCGCAGACCCGCGCGCCCACGCTCAGTGCCGCCGTCTCGATCCGGTCGCGCCATGCGCCGAGCCTTTCGGCCTGTTGCGCCATGTCCCCTGCCGCCACTTTGGCCGCCGCGGCCATCCCGGCAATGGCGGGTAGCGCGGGGGTGCCACCACGCCGACCCTGTTCCTGTCCACCACCGGCCAGCAGCGGGGTGATGGCATGAAACCGGTCCCCGCCAGCAACAGCGCGCCTGCCCCCTTCGGGCCACCGAATTTATGGCCTGAAATCGCGATGCTATCCGCGCCCAGTTCCCCGATGGCAAAGGGAATGCGACCCGCCGCCTGCACCGCGTCCACATGCACCAACGCCCCATGGGCGTGGCAAAGTGCTGCGATATCCCGCACGGGATTGATGACCCCGGTTTCGTTATTGGCCAGCATGACACAGACCAGGGCCGGGGCCGCGCCATCGGCTGCCAGCATGCGTTCCAGCGCGGCACGGTCCAGCACGCCATCAGGCCGGACCGGCACCACGTCCGCCCGCGCCGCACCCCGCACGGCGTCGTGTTCGGTCGCCCCCACCAGCACCCGCCGGCCCTGTGCCTGACCGGTGATGGCCAGCACGTTCGCCTCCGTCCCGCCGGAGGTCAGGACACAGTTTTCAGCCGACACGCCAAACAGGGTGGCCAGATCCTCCCGCGCGGTTTCCAGCACGGCGCGCGCGGCACGCCCCGCACGGTGGACGGATGACGGATTGCCCACCACTTCCGCAGCCGACACCATGGCCGCCAGGGCCTCCGGCCGGAGCGGTTCGGACGCGTTGGCGTCAAGGTAGGTAAAACTGTCGCGTCGGGTGTTCATGCTGTCCAGCCATATGGTTACGCCAAGTCGTTTTGCGAGGTGGATTACGATTTATCTGGCATTTTGTGAATCCACACCGCTATAAGGCAGCGCAACATAATATTTATTGCAACGTGTTATGGTGGGTGCGCGCACCTTTCCCATACCGCTGCCTCAATGTCGCCCGCCCGTCATCCGGGTCATGGCAAGGAGAGCGAACCGACACGACACACCCGGACCAGCGGCGGAAAACCTTTTCCCCATGCCGGGTGAACACGACGCATCACCATATCTGCCCCCCGCGCAGGGCACGCCTGCCAAAGACGCACTTTATATCCGGTAGGCAGCAGGCCCATTATCAGGCGGGTTGGTATACTTTCGGCCTGACGTACCAGACCGGATCAATTCTGTTTTTCGTGCCACCATCACCGGATGAATACACGACGTATTCCTGCTTCCGGCACGGATGACACCGAAGGACAGCATTTTCTCTGCCTGCCGACCTGACGGGGCATCGCCGGTCGGACGGGCTGTAACAGCAACCTTTCCCGCTGCAATGCCTGTAATGCGCGGGGAAATGCAAATGCGGGATACCTATGCCTGAGGTCATGTTTGCCGGCCCTGATGGCCGCCTGGAAGGTCGATACCACCATTCAAGCGCGCCCAACGCGCCGCTTGCGCTGGTACTTCATCCCCACCCGCTGCATGGCGGGACCATGAATAACCGCATCACCTATGCGATGTACCGCGCGTTCGAGAAAATGGGCTTCTCGGTCATGCGTTACAATTCGCGTGGGGTTGGCCGCTCGCAGGGGCGCTATGACGGTGGCATTGGCGAGATTTCGGACGCGGCCGCCGCCCTTGACTGGATGCAGATGGTCAATCCGAACGCCAGCGGCCTGTGGATCGCGGGGTATTCGTTCGGTGCGTTCGTCGGCATGCAGCTGCTCATGCGCCGCCCCGAAATCACGGGGTGGATCAGCGTGGCGCCGCCTGCCAACCACTATGATTTCGGCTTCCTTGCGCCGTGCCCGTGTGGCGGGCTCATGATCGCGGGGGAAAACGACGAACTCGTGCCCGAACCGGCCGTGCGCAAGCTGGTGGACAAGCTGAACACCCAGAAGGGCGTGACCGTAGACTACCGCATCTTCAAGGGTGCCGACCACGTCTTCGCCAACCATGCGGACCAGGTGGCCGAGGCGCTGGAAGACCACGTCAGCACGGTCATGAACCGCAAGGCGCTGGCGCTGGCTGCCGACTAACGCCCATAACCCATCCCGGTCGGGCCGGGCTGTTCCATCATGGGCCGTGAACATGCTAGAGGCTGGTCCGCGCCGGGGCGGCCCGGCCAGCGATGCCCATCACAGCGCGGAACAGATCATGCCCAAGAGTGAATTCCTCCGGGAAGCCGAAGCACGCGGCTTCATTTTCCAGTGCACCGACATGGACGCGCTTGACGCGGCCATGCAGGCCGGTCCGGTGGGGGGCTATATCGGTTTCGACCCCACGGCGGACAGCCTGCACGTGGGCAGCCTGATCCAGATCATGATGCTGCGCCTGCTGCACCGCCACGGCCACCGCGCCGTGGCCCTGGTGGGCGGCGGCACGGCGAAGATCGGCGACCCGTCCTTCCGCGAGGAAGCGCGCAAGCTCATGACGGCGGAAACCATCGCCACCAACCTGCGCGGGGTGGAAGCCTGCCTGAAGCAGTTCCTGCCGCTGGGCACGGGCGCCACCGATCCGCTGCTGACCAACAATGCCGACTGGCTGGACAGACTGTCCTACATCGACCTGCTGCGTGATGTGGGCATCCATTTTTCCGTCAACCGCATGCTGTCCTTCGACTCGGTCCGGTCGCGGCTGGAGCGTGAGCAGGGCCTGACGTTCCTGGAGTTCAATTACTCCATCCTCCAGTCCTATGATTTCCGGGAGCTCAACAGCCGTCATGGCGTGACCCTTCAAATGGGGGGATCGGACCAGTGGGGCAACATCGTATCGGGCATCGACCTTGTGCGCCGGATGAATGGCGCGCAGGTATTCGGGCTGACAACGCCGCTGCTGACCACAAGTTCCGGCGCAAAGATGGGCAAGACGGCACAGGGTGCGGTCTGGCTGTCGGCGCGTCGGCTGCCGGTATTCGATTACTGGCAGTTCTGGCGCAATGTGGAGGATGCGGATGTCGGCCGCTTCCTCAGGCTGTTCACGGAACTGCCGATCGCGGAATGTGACCGTCTGGCCGCCCTTGGTGGCGCGGAAATCAATGAAGCGAAAAAAATCCTCGCCACCGAGGCCACCGCCCTGTGCCACGGCCGCGCCGGCGCCACGGAAGCCGCCGAGGCCGCACGCCGCACGTTTGAGGAAGGGGCCGTAACGGCTGCCGCCCTGCCCACCGTCCACCTGCCCGCCGCCCTGCTGTCCGAAGGCGTGCCCGCCTTTCGCCTGTTCGTGGAGGCCGGTTTCGCCGCCAGCAACGGGGAAGCCCGTCGCCTGATCCGTGGCGGGGGCGCGCGGGTGAATGACGTGGTGATAAAGGACGAGGCACAGGTCGTGTCCGACAGGGACCTGATTGACGGGTCGCTCAAGCTGTCATCGGGCCGCAAGCGTCATATCCTGGTCCAGCCCGCCTGAAGGGCACGGCCATGACACGCAGGCGGCCAGGCCGGGACAGGGCGCAGGCACGACAGCCCGACCTGTTCGCGCCCGCCACGCCGTCAGTCCCGCCAGAAAGCCCCCGCCCGGCCATGCCGGACCTGCACTCATTACCCGCCGTGCCGGGGAATTGTGGGAACGGCTGGCCTACTCACGTTTCCGCGCGCGCTTCCACCTCGGGGCGAAGGAACGCGATTATCTGGCGACGCGGGGCCTGCCGGAAGTCATGACGCACGCGGCGGATTTCATCGCCACCCGACTCGCGCCCGCCCACCCGGACAAGGACGGCCGCCAGACCCCGTGGCGGGGCCATCCGGTCTTCATCGCCCAGCATGCAACGGGCACATGCTGCCGGGGCTGTGTCGCCAAATGGCACGCCATGCCCGCAGGGCAGGCGCTGGATGCACGACAGCAGGCCTATATCCTGTCGGTCATACAGGAATGGATCAGACGGGACGCAGCGGCCCCTATGGCGCAATCCGCGCCCAGACCTGATCCCCGCTGACCCAGCATTCATGGGATCGCGGCATCGGTCCCGCCGCCTCCATCCGCCCACCGGGAGCCTGCGCGCGCCCGTCGGGGCCAAAGGTCCACATGTGCAGCGGACAGACAATGCGCCCATACAGCACGTAACCGGCGGAAAGCCGGGCATTGCCGTGGGGGCAGCGGTCATCCAGCACGGCGGGGCGGTCGTCCTCCACCATCCACACCACCAGCGCGCGGCCATCGCACATGACCCGCTGGGGTTCCGCGCGTGCGGCGGATACCGCGCACAGGGGACGGGAACCCGGTAACGCCTGTTTCATTGAACTCATGCCTTCCCCCCTGCTGCGCAGTTACCATCTTACGTGAATGGGGTGTGTCGTCTATCGTGCCTGCGCTTCGCGCATGTATGGAGCGGTACAACGGTCAACATTAATCAGGATATGATGACGCATGGTTCTTTCCCCCCAGCATGAACATCTTCTGGACCGTCTGGCTGAAGTCGCCGTCCGGGTTGGCGTCAATATCGCGCATGGGCAGCAGTTGCTGATCACGGCCCCGCTGGATGCCGTGCCACTGGTGCGCCGCATCACGGAACACGCGTATAAAGCCGGGGCATCACTGGTTACGCCGTTCTATGCCGATGACGTGGCGACGCTTGCCCGCTTCCGCCATGCCGCCGATGATACGCTGGATACCGCCGCCGACTGGCTGCAGGACGGCATGGCCAATGCCTACCGCAAGGGGGCCGCGCGCATGGCGATCACGGGGGCCAATCCCGTGCTGCTGGCCAATGAAAAGGCCGAGCGCGTCTCCCGCGTTGGCCGCGCCGCATCGCGCGCGGGGCGTCCGGCCATGGAACTGATCACCCGTTTCGCCATCAACTGGAACATTGTGGCCTTCGCCACGCCCGCATGGGCGCAGCAGGTCTTTCCCGACCTGTCGGTGGATGCGGCGGTCAGCCGGTTGTGGGATGCGATTTTCCAGGCATCCCGCGTCATGGTGAATGACCCGGTCGCCGAATGGGAAGCCCATAACGCCCACCTGCGCAAACGCGCGGCGTGGCTGAACGAACGGCGTTTCGCGGCCCTGCATTTCAGCGGTCCGGACACGGACCTGACCGTAGGGCTGGCTGACGGGCATGCATGGGCCGGGGGCGCGGAACCCGCGGGCAACGGCATCATCTGCAACCCCAACATCCCGACCGAGGAAGTATTCACCACCCCCCACGCCCGCAAGGTCAGCGGGACGGTGCGCGCGACCAAGCCACTGTTCCACCAGGGCACGCTGATTGACGATATCGCCGTGCGTTTCGAGGATGGCCGCATTACCGAAGCCCATGCCCGCACGGGACAGGACGTGCTTGAACGAATCCTTGATACCGATGACGGCGCGCGCAGGCTGGGTGAAGTGGCGCTTGTTCCCGCGTCGTCCCCCATTTCCAGAAGCGGCATCCTGTTCCGCAATACGCTGTTTGATGAAAACGCGGCCAGCCACATCGCCCTTGGCCAGTCCTATGCCAAGTGCATGCTGGATACCGACAACCTGACCGAAGCCCATCTGGCGCAGCAGGGCGCCAATACCAGCTTTATCCATATTGACTGGATGATCGGGTCCAGCAAGATCGATGTGGACGCCGTCAACCATGACGGCACCCGCGAACCCCTGATGAGACAGGGCGAATGGAGCAACCAGCCATGATATCTTCCTTCGTGCGCAAGACGCTTTTGGCCGCCACGTGCGCCCTTGCCGTGGCCCCTCTTTCCGCCGCCATGGCCCAGCAGCCCACGCAGCAGATGACACAGCAGGCCCCCAGCGCGGCACAGCAGGCCGCCATCCAGCATGACATGGAAACCGTGGCGCGCTACAAGCTGCCCAAGGATTTCTTCACGCGCATGACCCCGGTGATGGAACAGATCCGCAACTCGCGCATTTCCCCGCCCGAGACACCGAACATGTCACTCGAAGACACCATCAAGCGCACGGAAGCCATGCCCCAGCTTGAACCGATCCTGAAGCAGGGACACATGACGGCGCGTGAATTCGTCATGGGCATCACCACCTTCGGCATGACCGCCGCCGTGATGCAGCACCCGTCACAGGACAGCCGGTCCATGCCCGCGCTGAACCCGGACAATGTCAGCCTGCTCAAGTCCCATGCGGCACAGACGCAGGCGCTGATCCAGATCATGGGTGGTGGCGACAGCCAGCAGCAGCAGGCCCCGGGACGTTAAGGGAAGAGTCCAGAACAACCTGCTGATAAAAAAGAAAAATTCTTGGATGCCGCCTTTTTTTCAGAAAGGCGGCATCTTCCTGAAGCTTTTTGAAAAAAGCTTCACCAAAAACTTTTTCATGATTTGCAGGGCATTTTTTGCAACGGCTGGATGCCCCGCCGTCAGCAGGGGCACGGTGCGCGCCATGATTTCGGCCTGTGTGTAACAGGCCAGCGCGCGCATCCGTCCAGCTTCGCCCATATGCTGGCGTAACGCGCCGTCATGCACCAGATGTTCCAGCGCCGCAGCCAGCCGTGGCACATTGCCCGGTGGCACCAGCAGGCCGGTCTGACCGGAAACCACCTGGTCGCACGGGCCGGAAATGTCGCTGGCCACCACCGGCAGGCCGCACAGCATGGCTTCGATCACGCTCATCGGCAGGCCCTCGAAATGGCTGGGCAGGACAAAGATATCCGCAGCCGCCATGACCCGCGCCACATCCGCACGGTATCCAAACATGACCAGCCGCGCGCCAAGTGCCGCACGGGCCGCAGCAAAACACGCGCCAAGGTTCTCGCCACGGTCGCTGGGCAGGCGCGTGCCCACCACCCATAACACCGCATTATCAGGTAGGGCACGCATGGCCGCCAGCAGTTCGGGATAGCCCTTGCCCCGCACCAGGCGGGAAACGGCAAGGATGACAACCTGATCCGCCCCTACCCCCATCCGCGCACGCAGGGCCGCGCGCTGTTCGGGCATGGGATGGAACGTGGCCGGGTCGCGCCCGTTGCCAATGGCCGTGGCACGGGGGTGGATATGCAGCCTGCGGGCATCGCGGGCCTCCCTGTCCGATACAGTGAGGTAGATGTCGGTCACCCTGCCAGCCAGCCATTCCAGCGCAAGGGCCACGCCGCGACGCACCCGCGATCCCGGCTGGTTGAACAGAAAACCGTGGCAGGTATAGGCAATGCAGGGCACGCCGCAACGCCATGCCGCGAAACGCGCCAGCAGGCCGCTTATGGGCATGTGGGCATGGACCATATCGGGCTTTTCCGCCCGGATCAGGCGCACCAGCCCCCGCCATGCCCGCCATTGCGCAAAGGGGGACAGGGTGCGTGACATGGGCACGGTCTCGACCCGCAGGCCACATGCCCGGACGTCCGCCAGCAGGGGACCATCGGCACAGACCCCGACCACGTCATGTCCATCGTCGCGCAATGCCAGCATAAGGGGAAACAGGAACTGACGTAACGAGAAATCAACATTCGTGATCTCAAGGATCTTCATGTCAGCAGCAGCAGCTTTTCACGCCTGAACGCCCAGCGTACCACCTGTCGCACCTTGCCCATCGGCCCGTCAGCCTGCGTCAGCAGGGCCGTGCCGCCACCCTCTTCCGCGTCGTGCTGGCGGCGTGCGGGATCGACACGCACGACCAGTTGCAGGGTCGGCTGCGGCACCTGACCGCCGGAATAGACGCTGTCCTCAATGGCGACTTCGCCACCCGCCGCACGGAAACGCCAGTGCTGTTCGCCCGCTTCCAGCAGGATGGAACCATCCTGCGCATCAACCGCGTTGACCGATGGATGCAGGTGCAGACGCAGGACGAAGGCCACTTCACGTTCGCCTTCCAGCATTTCCTCCCCGCGCAGGATCTCGCCATCACCACCCAGATACAGCCTGCGGTAATACGTCACCCCCGCCGAGGGGTGATAGCCATCATGCGACAGGTTCAGCCAGTGCGCCCCTTCGGCCACGGCATGGTCCACGCCCACATGGGCCGGCCTGCGCCGCACCGTGCCGTCCGGCCCGAATTCGGACGACGACATATCCTCCACCACCACGACGGAATGGGCGGCCGTCTGGCGCAGGGCCTCCTTCCACGCGGGCAGTACGCCGCCCCCGCAATTGACGATCAGGCGCTGGCGCGCGCAGGAAAATTCGAATGAAAGCGTCCCCGCATGCGCGTTACGGTCATATTCGGGCGGCGCCGGAATCCCTACATCCACCAGCAGCAGCGACCGTATGGCCTGCATGCGCATGAAACCGCCATCCGGCATGGAATGGGCCACGACACGGGTGCGCGTGGCCTGCGACAGCACCATCTCGATCAGTGTTGCGCTGCGTTCATGGCTGCCGTTGAACAGGGCAAGCCCGCCATCCCCATGCCGCATGGCCCGCAGCACGGGACACATCTTGTCCAGCGCGATGGCGACCGCATGCGGCAGCGCATGCTGCACCGCCTGCATCATGGCCCGCATTTCCGCCAGTTCCCGCACGGCGCGCAGCTGTACTTCCGGGCTGCGTTCGATATGCCAGCCATCGGGCAGGATCTGGCTTTCCACCTCGTTATCGATATAGCGGCGGTACCGGGTCAGGAAGCCGGTATATTCCGGCATGGCCACGGCCACCGCCAGCAGCCCCTTCAGCGCGGTCAGGGACTGCCAGCCATGCCGTTCCGGCGGCATGAGGGCGGCAATGGTGCGCCCTTCCACCAGGATGCGGGCCATGAGGCGCTGGCGGAAGGAATCGCTGGCCGACGCGGCAAAGAAATCATAATGCCCCAGCCACGCCGCGACCCGCGCGCCAATCACGCCGCATTCCAGCGCCAGCGGATCCTGCGACGGATGGTGCAGCCAGTCATCAACCAGCGCGCGCGCCTTCAGCCGCGCGGCGTCGGTGCCCACCGCGCGCAGGTCACGCAACCAGCGGAAACTGAGCAGCCCTTCACGGAACGCGGGTTCAAAATCCGGCGAATCCCACTGTCCCGGCCCGACGGGATGGGTATAGCCCGCCCATGTCAGGCTGCCACGGGCAAGCTGCGCACCCGCCGCCGGGTCGCCCGGCCACAGGTCACGCACATTATGGACGGGCGCGACAGGCAGCCGCCTGCCACCCCCAGCAGGGGCAGCCGCGCAAAGGAAAGGCGCGCGCCCCGCGCCAGACGCTTCAGCGGCATGGGGCCTTATCCCTCCGACACATCAGGGACCATACCCTCACGCCGGGTTATGCGTCCCGGTCCGTAGGTTCCTGATGGCCGCGGCATAATCATCCTGCCCGTACACGGCCGTGCCGGCGACCAGCATGTCAGCACCCGCGGCAACCGCCAGCGGCGCGGTCTGCGGGTTGATGCCGCCATCGACACCAATGCGGATGTCACGTCCCGTCGCATCAGCCATGCGACGCAGGGTTTCGATCTTGCGCAGCTGGCTGGTCAGGAATTTCTGGCCACCAAAACCGGGATTGACCGTCATGACCAGGATCATGTCCACCAGGTCCAGCACTTCGCCCACCGCTTCGGGCGGGGTGGCGGGACAGATGGCGACGCCGGGCTTCACGCCATGGTCGCGCACATGCTGCAGCGAGCGGTGGGTATGGGGACCGGCTTCCACATGCAGGTGGATATGATCGGCCCCGGCCTTTGCAAAGGCTTCAATATACGGATCGACCGGCGCGATCATCAGGTGCACGTCAAACGGCAGCTTCGATTTCGGGCGAAGCGCCTTGATCAGTTGCGGCCCCATGGACAGGTTGGGCACGAAATGCCCGTCCATGACATCCAGATGCAGCCAGTCCGCACCAGCGCGTTCGACGGCGGCGACTTCCTCCGCCATGCGGGAGAAATCAGCCGACAGGACACTGGGCGCGATAAGGGGAGTTTCGAGAGCAGCCATGCCTGTTTTTTAACAGCAATCAATGACTAACGCGAATCTTTCCTCATCCCCGCGTCCATATCAGGCGCGCCGGAACCGCGCGGCGAAGAAGCCGTCCATGCCGCCCAGATCCGCCAGCATGCCGGGATGGGTGCGCAGCCAGCCTTCCGGCGTGCGGGCCTGCGGCAGGAAAGCCAGTTCGTCTGGCGTGAAGGGATCGGGGACCAGCCCCATCGCGGCGGCGGCCAGCGCGCGCTGCTCACCTTCCTCGGGCTGGAGCGAGCATACGGCATAGACCACGCGCCCGCCCGGTCGCAGCATGTCACGGCTGGCGGCCAGCAGCCGGTCCTGCCCTTCGGTCATGGTGGCGATGTCGCGCGGCCGCTTGATCCACATGGCATCAGGGTGGCGGCGGATGGTACCGGTGGCCGAGCATGGCGCGTCCAGCAGGATCGCGTCCAGCGGGGCGTCGGGCCGCCACTTTGCCGCGTCTTCATGGATCACCTGCACGCCCGACAGCCCGAGGCGGGCCAGATTCGCGCGCAGGCGTTCGATCCGGCGGCCTTCGCGTTCGATGGCGAACACCTCCGCCCCCGCAAAGGCCAGCTGGGCGGTCTTGCCACCGGGTGCCGCGCACAGGTCGGCCACGCGTTCGCCCGCCTTCACATCCAGCAGCCGCGCGGGCAGGCTGGCCGCCATGTCCTGCACCCAGAACGCGCCTTCGGCAAAGCCGGGCAGGTCCACGACCTTTACCGTGCCCGCGGCGAAGCGCACGCTGCCACCCGGCATCACCTCGCCCCCCGGCGGGGCTTCGGCGCCGGGGCGGATGGTCAGGTCCAGCGGCGGCTCATGGCCCAGCGCGCGGGCAATGGGACGCGCAAGCTTCCCCATGACTGCCACAGCCACGGCGGCACATCCAGCCGCGCCTGGTCCAGACCGTCCAGCGCCCCGGTCCCGCCCGCGGCCACGCGGCGCAGCACGGCGTTGACCAGCCCCGCGAACGGCACCAGCCCACGCCTGCGCGCAAGGGCCACGGACGTGGCCACGGCGGCATGCGCCGGCGTGTCAAGGAACAGAAGCTGCGCCACCCCGATCAGCAGCACCACGCGCACGGGTTCGGGCGGCTCGCGCTTGAGGAACGGGGACAGCACTTCATTGGCGGTGCCCATGTGCCGCAGCACGGTCGCGGCCAGCCTGTGGCCCGCGGCACGGTCACGCGGTTCAGCCGTGCGGGCGGCGACCGAGTGGTCCAGCGACGTATCGAGCATGCGGCGGTGGACGATCACCCCTTCGACGATGTCAAAGGCGATGTCGCGCGTCGGATCAGGGGCGGCCTTGCCACCACGCCGGTCGGGGCGACCTTTGTCGGGACGGCGACCAGTGGGGCGGGGTGACGGGGACGGGGAAGGCTTCATGTAATCCTGACCTGAAAGCTGCGACATGCGGGGGCTTGACCGGGGAGGTATTCAGGCCAAGCCTAGAGCCATGTCAACATCCACATCCATAGCGGATGCCCTGACGGGTATCCACGCCCGCATTGCCGCCAGCGCGCGGGCGGCGGGCCGCGACCCTTCCACCATCGAACTCGTGGCCGTTTCCAAGTTCCATCCACAGGCCAGCGTCATCGCGGCGCTGGAGGCGGGACAGCGGATATTCGGTGAAAACCGCGTGCAGGAAGCCGCCGCGAAATTCCCTGGCCTGCGCACGCGCTGGCCCGACCTGCGGCTGCACATCATCGGTGGCCTGCAGACCAACAAGGCGCTGGAGGCCGTCAGGATCGCGGACATGATCGAAAGCCTCGACCGCCCTTCCCTGTCGGACGCGATCGCGCGCGCGGCCGAAAAGGCAGGCCGCCTGCCAGACCTGCTGGTACAGGTGAACACGGGCGACGAGACCCAGAAATCAGGCGTGAAACTGGAAGAGGCCGATGCCTTCATCGCCGCCAGCATGACGCGGTTTGGGGACAGGATGCGTGGCCTCATGTGCATCCCGCCGCACGATCAGGACCCGATCCCGCATTTCCGGCTGCTGGCGGACATGGCGGCGCGGCATGGACTGCCGGTGGTGTCCATGGGCATGTCGGCCGATTTCGAACGCGCGATCGCCTGTGGGGCCACGCTGGTGCGGGTGGGCAGCGCGATTTTCGGCGCCCGTCCGGCCCATGCCTGAACGTGCCTGAATGGCACCTGAGCGGAGACGACCCTTGCTGCGCATGGGGCAAGGCGGTAATGCGAGACTATCCGGTCGCGATGTGACGCCGGTTTTCTGTCTTCATTGCCGCGGAGCCGTCACGACATGACGCAACCCACGGGGCCTTCTGCCCCCGGATCCCCGACGACGCCGGATGGCGCAGGTCATCGCGCAACTGCCGTGGACAAGGCCACGACCACGCCCAAGATTACCGAATACGGCGCGGACCAGCACGAACACGCGGCCAACCCCGTGGGCTTCGCCGCCCTGCTGGGCGTGCTGGGCGTGGTGTTTGGCGATATCGGCACAAGCCCGATCTATGCCCTGCGCTCGACCATCATGGTCGTCTCGCAGCATCACCGCGTCGCACCGTGGGAGGTGCTGGGCGTCCTCAGCCTGATCATCTGGTCGCTGCTGCTGATCGTGACGGTCAAATACGTCATCCTGATCATGCGCGCCGACCATAATGGCGAAGGCGGGATCATCTCGCTCATGTCGCTGGCCCAGCGCGTGGCGCCGAGCAACCGCATGCGCATTGCGCTGGGCATGGTGGGAATCGGCGGCGCCTGCCTGTTCTTTGGCGATGGCATGATCACCCCCGCCATTTCCGTGCTTTCGGCGGTGGAGGGGCTGGAGGTCAGCTTCCCCGCCGCCCGTGACCTGGTCATTCCCATAGCGCTTCTGGTGCTGGTCGGCCTGTTTTCGGTCCAGTGCTATGGCACGGGCAAGGTGGGCACCGTGTTCGGGCCGATCATGCTGGTGTGGTTCAGCCTGCTGGGCATACTGGGGGGCTGCAGATCCTGCATCACCCGGCGGTGCTGCTGGCGATATCGCCCACCTATGCCGTGCAGTTCATTGTCTATCACGGGTGGCTGTCGTTCATTGCCCTCGGGTCGGTCGTGCTGTCGGTCACGGGGGCGGAGGCGCTGTATGCCGACATGGGGCATTTCGGCCGCCAGCCCATCCGGTATGCGTGGCTGTTCTGCGTGCTGCCCTGCCTTGCGCTGAATTACCTGGGCCAGGGCGCGCTGATCATTTCGGACCCCAAGGCGCTGGCCAACCCGTTCTTCCTGCTTGGCCCCCACTGGTTGCAGGTGCCGATGATCATCCTGTCCACCTTCGCCACGGTCATTGCCAGCCAGGCGGGCATTTCGGGCGGGTTCTCGCTGTGCCGCCAGATCATCCAGCTGGGCTACCTGCCGCGCATGCGCGTGACCCACACCAATGCGGAGGAGGAAGGCCAGATCTACCTGCCGGAATTCAACCGCTTCCTGATGGTGGGCGCATTGCTGCTGGTGCTGGCCTTCCGCAGTTCGGACGCGTTGGCTTCGGCCTACGGCATTGCGGTGACGGGCACGTTCATGTGCACCTGCGTGCTGGCGATGGTGGTGTTCCGCAGGCTGTATCACTGGTCGCGGCCCGCCGCGATCGCAACGTTCGGCGGCTTTTTCCTGCTTGATACGACATTCTTTGCGTCCAACGCGCTCAAGATCCCGCAGGGCGGCTGGGTGCCGGTGCTGCTGGGCATCGTGCTGACGCTGATGATGACGACGTGGAAGAAGGGCCGCCAGCTGATCATGAACCGGCAGAAGCAGGACAGCATGCCGATGAACTCGTTCCTGGCCCGCCTGCCGCAGTCGCGCATCATCCGCGTGCCGGGCACGGCGGTGTACATGACCGGGAACCCGGATTTCGTGCCGGCCTGCCTGCTGCATAACCTCAAGCACAACAAGGTGCTGCATGACCACGTGCTGTTCGTGACCGTGCAGACGCTGGACCAGCCCGAAGCCGATCATGGCCACCGCGTGGCGCTGCAGGAACTGGCCCCCGACATCTACCGCATCATCCTGCGCTACGGCTTCATGGAAATGCCCAACCTGCCCCGCGCGCTGGAGGACCTGAAGGCCAGCGGGCTGGATTTCGATGCACTGCAGGCTTCCTACTTCACCAGCCGCGAACTGCTTGTCCGTTCCTCCGTGCCCAAGCTGTCGCGGTGGCGGATGTCGCTGTTCCTGTTCATGGCGCGCAACGCGACGCCGGCGACCGAGTTTTTCCGTATTCCACCCGACCGCGTGGTGGAACTGGGCGTGCGGCTGGCGATCTGAAAAAACAATAACAGTTTTTGGGTGTCGCCTTTTTTCAGAAAGGCGACATTCCCTTTGAAGCTTTCTGCAGAAAGCTTCACCAAAAACTTCTTCTGGTTTGCAAGGGATTTCATTGGCGGGCTTTTCAGACAGCCTCTTGTCCGGCATGGCGGAACCGCTGGCACTGTACGTGCACTGGCCGTTCTGCCTGTCCAAATGCCCTTACTGCGATTTCAACAGCCATGTGCGTGATGAAATTCCCCGCGCCCGCTTCGGCGCGGCGTTGCGGCGCGAACTGGCGCATGAAGCGGCGCGCATGGGCGAAAGCCAGGGCGAACGGCCGACCATAGGCTCCATTTTCTTTGGTGGCGGCACGCCGTCCCTCATGGCGCCGGATGCGGTGGCCGGGCTGATTGACGATGCCCGGGACCTGTTTGGCCTGACGGATGATGTCGAAATCACGCTGGAAGCCAATCCCACCAGCGTGGAGACCGGCAGGCTGCTCGCCTTCCGTGATGCGGGGGTCAACCGCATTTCCGTGGGTATCCAGAGCCTTGATGCCGAGGCCCTGCGTTTTCTGGGGCGCGAACATGACGCGCCACAGGCCATTGCGGCGCTGGAGACGGCACGCAGCCTGTTCGAACGCATTTCATTCGACCTGATCTATGCCCGCCCGGGGCAGGATGCCGCCGCATGGCGTGCCGAACTGGAGGCCGCGCTGTCGCTGGTGTCGGATCACCTGTCGCTGTACCAGCTCACCATCGAGCCGGGTACGAAATTCGAAAGCCTGTACCGTCAGGGCCGCTTTCGCCTGCCCGATGGGGATGATGCGGCCCGGTTGTATGAACTGACCGCCGAGGTCGCATCCCGCCACGGGCTGCTGGGGTATGAAATATCCAACTACGCCCGTCCTGGCGCCGAAAGCCGCCACAACCTGACCTACTGGCGGTATGGCGATTATCTGGGCATCGGTCCGGGGGCGCATGGGCGACTGACCCGCAATGGCGTGACCTGTGCCACGCGCCGCCACCGCGCGCCCGAACCATGGGCGGAAAGGGTGGAACGCACCGGCACCGGCGCGCATGCGGAAGAACGGCTGGATAACCGTGACCGGGCGCGTGAAATGCTGCTGATGGGGCTGCGGCTGGCGGAAGGTATCTCCACCACGCGCTTCGCCCGCCGCACCGGCATGACGGTACAGGACGCGACCGATGCAGACATCATGGCGGCGGCGGTGGAAGAAGGCTATCTGGTCCCTGATCCCATCCACCACACCCTGCGGGCCACGGCCGCGGGCCGGTTGCGGCTGGAAAGCCTGCTGGCCGCGCTGGTGCTTTAGGAATTTTGGCAATACGATGGCTTCCCGCCTCCCCAGCGCCAATGGAGTACGCCGCGTGTTTTCATCCGCTCTTTCACTGACTGCGCGGCTTGCCGCATGCGCCACGGCAATGGTGCTGGTCACCGCCACCGCCCTTGCCGCCCCTGCCCCCGCAACCGCCGGGCCGGAACTGGTGATCGAGGATAATGATTTCCTGGGTCCGGGCGGGTCGGACCAGCTTTCCACCATTCCACTGCTGGCCAACCCGCATGTGCGCGTGCTGGGCTTTACGGTCGTAACCGGGGATGGATGGGAAAACGCCGAATCAGCCCATCTGCGCCGCCTGCTGGAAATCATGGGCCGCACCGACGTGCCCGTGGCCGATGGCGCGGTCTATCCACTGGTCAACACGCGCGCGGAAATGAAGCTGCATGAACAGCAGTATGGCTCCATTCCGTGGAAAGGCGCGTGGGGGGCGCTGGGCTCGATCGACGGGGCGCCCGATATCCAGCCCGCCATTCCGGCCATGAAGGAAGGCGCGCCCCACCTCGCCCCCGTGGCGCAGAGTGCGGCGCAGTTCCTGATCGAGCAGGTGCATGCCCACCCGCATGAGGTCACGATTGTCGCGGCGGGCCCGCTGACCAACCTTGCCCTGGCGATCCGTCAGGACCCGACCTTTGCCGAAACGGCGAAGCAGCTTGTGTTCATGGGCGGCATGCTGGACACCAGCATGATGTCCATTACCGGCAATGCGGATTTTGCCTCCGATTTCAACATGATCTTTGATCCCGAAGCCGCCCATATCACCCTGACCGCGCCGTGGAAGAAGATTACCGTGGTGGGTAGCGTGTCGAACGACCTCATGCTGTCGAAACAGTACCTGGCGCAGCTTACGGCAAAGAAGACGCCGCTGACCGACTATATCGGGAAATATTACGACCCCCTGCCCATGTGGGATGAAATGACGACCGCCATCGCAGCCGATCCCACGCTGGTGACATCGGCCGTGGATGCCCGCATGGATATCGACACCAGCCGTGGCCCGCATTACGGCCATGCCTTCGTCGTGCCCGATTCGCTTGCCCCGCATGACAGCCCGATACGCACCATGCATATCGTACGCAGCATTGATGCCGACCGCTTCCGCGACACCTTCGCGCGGCAGGCGCAGGCCGACCTGCCGGTTCAGGGACACTGAAGGGGAGGGCACGCACCCTATGCTGCACATGGTCAAGCTGGCGGTTGGCATCCAGTCCATCGAGGATCTGGCCGCGCGCCAGTCCCTCCAGACCCCGCCGGTCGATGACCTGGACGGCACCAGTGCCGCCGGCATGCCATGGTTCCGCACGCGCATGTATCCCCGCCGGGCTGCGGAAATACTCGATGGGGGATCGATCTACCGCGTAATCGCTGGCCGCATCCTGTGCCGCCAGCGCATTACCGCCATCCAGCCCGATACGCGTGAAGATGGCACGCCATGCGCGCTGGTTGTCATGGCGCCCGACATCATTCCCGTCCAGCCCCGCGCCATGCGCCCGTTCCAGGGGTGGCGCTACCTGCGGCCCGCGGACGCGCCGCCGGACCTGCTGGCCAACAGCCATACGGGCGACGTGCTGCCCGAAGCCCTACGCAACGAACTGGCGGAACTGTGCCTGATCTGAACATGCCCATGACCCTTCCCTCACTCCGGGGCATGACGCGCCTTGGCCTGCTGGCCCTGACCGGCCTCGGCCTGGCCGCCTGCGCCAGCTCGGGGGCGGGGGGGGCAAAACGTCCCATTACAACAGTTATTACCAGGGCAAGGCCGCCTACCGCGCGCCGGGACCGGAGACGGATCCGTGGCAGCCCTACATTGCCGATGCCTCCACCCGTTTTTCCGTGCCGCAGGAATGGATCCGCGCCGTGATCCAGAAGGAGTCCGGCGGTCATGAATACATGGACGGGCACCTGACCCGTTCAGCCAGCGGGGCGATCGGGCTCATGCAGCTCATGCCACCGACCTATGCCGACATGCAGCGCCGCAACCACCTTGGTTCCGACCCGTACAACCCGCATGACAACATCCTTGCGGGCACGGCCTATATCCGCATCCTGTACGGGCTATATGGCGCGCCGGGGTTTCTTGCAGCCTATAACGCGGGCACGGAGCGGCTGAACGACTACCTTGAAAACGGCCGGCCACTGCCCAGCCAGACGGTGCGCTACCTGCGCATCATCACCCCCAACCTTGGCAACGAGGTCGCACTGAGCGGCCCGCTGGCGGTCTATGGCGGCGCTGGCCAGCGCGTAGCGGCCAATCCGCCCACACTTGGTCCGGTCAATACCAGGGTCCAGCCCGACCATACCTATGTCCAGTACGCCACCCTCAACCCGCCCGCCCCCATACAGCACCGCACCGCCTGCGTGCAGGATGTCAATCTGGCGTATGATCCCACCAATACCACATGCCATACCGATGCCCGCACGGCGGCCGCACCGGCGGCCAGCGCCGGGGCCGGTTACGGCGCATGGATGGTGCAGGTCGGGGCCTTCACCGCGGAAGGGCAGGCCCGCTTCGCCACCACCATGGCCCGACAGGGGGATTTCGCCGCCCTGCAGGGCGCGCGCAGCATGGTCATTCCCGTCAACAAACCCGCAGGCGGCGTGATCTATCGCGCGCGCCTTGCCGGACTGTCACAGGCGACCGCCACGCAGGCCTGCGCCACGCTGAAGAACCAGGGCCTGCCCTGCACCGTGATCCGGCCGGGACAGTAAGCACGGGGCCGGTGGGGCAGATCATCCTGCCGCCTATTCAGCCGTTACGGCCGGCATGGGCGTGCTGTCCAGCACACCGGGCACATGCAGCGCGGGCAGGTGAAGCGTTGCATGCCGCACCATCATGACGGACGACAGCCCGAGCGAGAGGGTATAATCCCCCGCCGCCACATTCCAGTTGCCTCCCGCCGGGTTCCACTGTCCCACCAGCCGCAGGCTGAACGGCACGCTCAGCCGTACCGTATGGCCCGGCGCCACCATGACGCTGCGCCAGCCAGCCAGGCGACGTGCGGCACCCGGCAGGTCGTCGGGCATTTCCACATAAAGCTGTGGCACCGCACGCACCGGCGTATCATCGGGATTGGTGATGGAGAAATTTGCGCTCACATGGTTCCCGTCACGTACGACACGCAGGTCGCCCAACGTCACGTGTCCATGCGTTGACAGGCCGTAGCCAAACGGGAACAGCGGCACCACATGGGCGCGCGCAAACGCACGATAGTCGGCATCCGCCATGCCCGGCGGATAGAAGCCACCCGTCAGCGTGACCGGCAGGTGACCGGAAAAATCCTGCTGTCCCGACAGAAGGGCCGCCAGCGGCTGGGCATATTCATTGCGCCATGCCCATGCCTGCACCACGCTGTCCACCGTATCCAGCCATGGCATCTGCCGGTCGGGATCATCGGCCACCAGCACGACGGCGACATGGCCGCCCATTTCCGCCAGGGTGGAAATCATCTGGTTGTCGTCATTGCTGTCACTCAGCACCAGCGTGCGGGCGGCCTGTGCCGTAGCGGGCGGCAGGGTGCCGGGGGCGCCCGCCCCAGCAGTCGTAACGGACAACGTCACGTTCAGCCCCGCATGGCGCAGGGCGTCCGCCAGTTTTTCAGCGGCCGGGCGCAATGCGGGACGGACCAGCATCAGGACTGGCCCCCAGGCGGGATCAAATGGCACGACCCTGTTTTCATTCTGCAGCAGGACCGCGCCCTGCGCCTCTACATCCGCCACCAGCGTATCGGCGGATGCGGACTGCGCACCCTCATGCGCACTGGCGAAGGCAGGCGGATGGTCAAGGCTGCCCGACATGTAGAACGAGGCGAGGATATGCATGACCATGGCCTGAACCTGCGCCGGTTTCACGCTTCCCTCACGCACGGCCTGCCGCAGGGCCGCGCCAAGGACATCATGGCCGTCCTCGCCCGGCGCCACCTGTTCCATGTCCACCCCGGCCGCCACGGCGGCCAGCGTGGGGGCAATGTCCGTATCCCTGATCGCGCCCGCCCCGCCGGGCAGCGCCATGATCATGCCGGGAAAGCGCCAGGCGTCATGCACCATGCCCCCAAGCCCGGTTACGGTCTGGCAGGGCGCCAGGCCACCGCACAGTATGGCGCCCCCACGGGCCGTTTCCAGCGCCATGGCGACGCCCAGCAACCCCTGCGACGCCAGCCGGGCCGCGGGTACCGGCGTCGTGCGGTCGGGCACGGCGCCATCGGCACGGGCGTGTTCCTCCCGCACCACAGAACCGAAGACCGGCAGCACATGTCCCGCCAGCAGTCCCGCGCCGATCATGCCCGCCATGCTTCCGGCAAGGACCTGATCCTCCCCGGCCTGCAGGCGCCCCGATGGCAGCAGGTCAACGCCGCCCACACGCAGCACCGCGCGCGCCTGCTGCCATTCAGCCCGTGCCCGCGCATTGCCCGCGCGGCGGGCCAGGTCGGGATCCCATGTCGCGGCCAGCGCCAGCCAGGGCAGCAGCGGGCGGGCATTGCCATCGTCAGGTGCGACCGCGAAATCGGGCATGCGCAGCACCGGCAGGCCAAGCCGCGGCACGCCCGGCCATGCCAGCAGGCCCGCCCCCCCCGTGCCCGGCGTCGGGGCGGGACGGGCCTGCAGGACGGCCTGCTGTTCGGCAGATTGCATGCGCATGGCCATGTCCGCCGCGTGGGCCGCCCCCGTGCTGCCGCCCGCCACCCCGGCCGCGTGGGACGGCATGACCGACAGCGGCAGGAAAACCATGCCCATGCACAGGGCGGTGATGAAGCATGTGGCTGAATGTCTCATTCATGTCCCGTTGCTGTTGGAAGATGCCGCCATTTTTGCGCCTGTGGGCCCGGATTGTCACGCAACGCAGGGTAAAGTGGCCGTGCGACTTGGCGGGACAGGCGGGGCAGGATATGAAGAACGGATAACGCGACAGGCCAGAACGCACCCTGCCCGGCATGGCCGGCAGTTCAGGCGCATGGCTGGATTACCACATGCGGGGGCCATCCCCGGCGTCCATAGAGGCATCATGACCCTTCGTCCGCCCAGTTTTGCCCCTCCCGCCGCCCCTATGGGCCGCCACCTGCTGCCGCGCGCGGCGGCACCAGCCCTGCTGGCCGTAAGCCTTCTGGCTGGCTGCGGCAGCGCGCCACAGCACGACAAAAGCGGGCTGGCCATACCCCAGAATCGCCTGCTGAAGGAAGATCGGGGCGCCAATGGCGGTTCAACCCCGCTGGAAAGCAACGGGGTCAACGCCTTCCTGTGGCGTGGTGCGCTGGATACGCTGTCCTTCATGCCGTTCGCATCCGCCGATGCGGTGGCCGGCGTGATCCTGACGGACTGGTACACGCCCCCCGCGACCAAGGATGAACGCTTCAAGATCACCTGCTTCATCCTGTCGCGCAGCCTGCGTTCAGACGCGGTGCGCGTATCGGTGTTCCGTCAGGTGTTCCAGGACAACCAGTGGGTCGATACCCCGGTCGCGGCCAATACCGTATCCGACATCACCGCGCGTATCCTGACCCGCGCGCGCCAGTTGCGCACCGATAGCGGACAGCACTAGCTCCCCTGCCCGACCCGTTATCCATCCACCGGGTGGCGCGTGAACGCGTGGCCCGTATCTTTCCGGCGGGCACGGCCCCGCCCACCGCATACCGAACCAGAAGAAGATGACCGAAACCAGCACCCCACCGGACAGCGCCACCCCCGCCTATGATTTCCACACGGCCGAACCGCAGTGGCAGGAACGCTGGGCGTCATCAGGCGTCTTCGATGTCCCCGACGTGCCGCCCGCCGACCGGCCCAAATATTATGTGCTGGAGATGTTCCCGTACCCGTCGGGCCAGTTGCACATGGGCCATGTACGCAACTACACGCTGGGTGACGTGGTGGCGCGGTACAAGCGTGCGCGTGGCTTCAGCGTGCTGCACCCGATGGGCTGGGACGCCTTTGGCCTGCCGGCGGAAAATGCCGCGCGCGAACGCGGCGTGCATCCCGGCCAGTGGACGATGGACAACATCGCCGCCATGCGCACGACCCTCAAGCGGCTGGGCTTTTCATTCAACTGGGACCGGGAAATCGCGACCTGCCTGCCGGAATATTACGGCAGGCAGCAGAAGCTGTTCCTCGACATGCTCAAGGGCGGGCTGGTCGAACGGCGCGAAAGCTGGGTCAACTGGGATCCCGTGGACAACACCGTGCTGGCGAACGAGCAGGTGGTGGACGGGCGCGGCTGGCGTTCGGGCGCGCTGATCGAACAGAAGAAGCTGTCGCAGTGGTTCCTGAAAATCACGAAATTCGCGCCGCAACTGCTCGATGGCCTGTCCACCCTGTCGCGCTGGCCCGAACGCGTGCGCACCATGCAGGAACGCTGGATCGGCCGTTCGGAAGGGGTGAAAGTCCGTTTCGGCCTGCATGAACCGCCTGCCGGTTTCGACACCGACCTTGATTCGATCGAGGTCTTCACCACCCGTCCCGACACGCTGTTCGGCATGTCCTTCCTGGCCATTGCCGCGGATCACCCACTGGCGGCCAGGGTTGCGGCGAAAAATGCGGCGGCAGGGGAATTCATTGCCGAATGCCAGCGCCTGGGCACATCGGAAGAAGCAATCGAAACAGCGGAAAAGCGCGGTTTCGACACCGGCCTGCGGGTCAGTCACCCGTTCATGCCCGACAGATCCTTTCCGGTATGGATCGCGAATTTCGTGCTGATGGATTACGGCACGGGCGCCGTATTCGGCTGCCCGTGCGGGGACCAGCGCGATCTTGATTTCGCGCGCAAGTACAACCTGCCCGTTACCCCGGTCATCCTGCCGCCGGGGGCTGAAGCGGGCACCTTCACCATGACCGACAGGGCGTGTGACGGGCATGGCACGCTGTTCAATTCCGGCTTTCTGGACGGGCTTGATACCGAAGCCGCGAAGAAGGAAGCGATTACCCGGCTGGAAGGCATGGGAATCGGTCAGGGCGTAATCAACTGGCGGCTGCGTGACTGGGGCATTTCGCGCCAGCGTTACTGGGGCTGCCCCATTCCCGTCATCCACTGCACCGATTGCGGCGCGCAGCCCGTGCCCGATGACCAGCTTCCGGTAAAGCTGCCCGATGACGTGACATTCGACCGTCCTGGCAACCCGCTGGAACATCACCCGACATGGAAGCACGTGGCCTGCCCCAGCTGTGGCAAGCCCGCCCTGCGCGAAACCGATACCTGTGACACGTTTGTGGACAGTTCATGGTATTTCGCCCGCTTTACCGCGCCACACGCCCCCACGCCCACCGTGCCTGCGGCGGCGGATGGCTGGCTGCCGGTGGACCAGTACATCGGCGGGATCGAACATGCGATCCTGCATCTGCTCTATGCCCGTTTCTTCACCCGCGCGATGCATGAAACCGGGCATCTGCATGTGGATGAGCCCTTCAGCGGGCTGTTCACGCAGGGCATGGTCAACCACGAAAGCTACCGCGACGCGCAGGGCAACTGGCTGTATCCCGAAGAGGTTGATCGCAAGGCCGATTCCGCCGTACGCCGCGACAATGGCCAGCCCGTCACCATCGGGCGCGTGGAAAAGATGTCAAAGTCCAAGCGCAACACGGTGGCCCCTGTCGCCATCATCGAACGCTTTGGCGCGGATACGGCGCGGTGGTTCGTGCTGTCCGACAGTCCGCCGGAACGTGACATGGAATGGACGGAATCCGGTGTTGCTGCAGCCGCGCGCTTCCTGCAGCGCCTGTTCCGTATCGTCCGCACGGTGGCGGAACAGGTCCCGGCGGGCACGGCGTGTCCCGCGACACTGTCACGCAATGCGGACGCCCTGCGCCGCGCCACCCACCGTACCATCGCGGCGGTGACCGATGCGCTGGAAACCTTCAGTGTCAACGTGGCGGTCGCCCGCCTGCATGAACTGACCTCCGCCCTTGCCGAAGCGGAAAAGACGGCAGGCGAGGACGGCATGGCATTCGCCCGGCGTGAAGCCGCCACCACGCTGGCGCTGCTGTGCGCGCCGATGGTGCCCCATCAGGCGGAAACAATGATGGCGCAGCTTGAACCCGGTGGCCAGCCGGTGGTGGAACGCACCTGGCCGGTTGCCATTGCCGACCTGCTGAAGGCGAATGAACTGACCATTGCGGTGCAGATCATGGGCAAGCTGCGCGGCACCATTGAAGTGGCGCCGGACCTGCCGGCGGACAGGGTGATCGCCATGGCGGAAGCCGAGCCGAATGTCGCGCGCCTGCTGGACGGTGCGCGGATCGTCAAGCGCATCCATGTGCCGGGCCGGATCGTCAACTTCGTGGTGGCGAAGTAATCCATGGCGCACCCCGTCCGTCACCCTGCCGTTCTGGGCATCGTGCTGTTGCTGGCGGGATGCGGCTTTTCGCCCATGTACAAGACGACGGGAAAGCATATCGGCGCGGATGGCAAGCCCACCGTGACCGATGTGCTGGCGGAACTGAAGGAAGTATATGTTCCGATCATCAAGGAACGGTACGGCCAGCAGCTGCGCCAGTTCCTGCAGCAGGACCTGAGCGGGACATCACCGGAAAACCCGACCCGCTACGCACTGCAGATCCGCACCTATCTCATGAACGAAGCCGTGGATATCCATGCGGACAATACCAGCGGCCGCACGCGGACAACCGCCTTCGCCCACTGGCAGCTTTACCTGCTGGGGGATAATCCGCGCCTGCTGGCGGGCGGGGATGCCTCGGTCGTGGATGGGACCAACAATACATACGAACAGTATTTCGCCCTGACGCTGAACCTGGAAACCGTGCGCACCCGCGTGGCCAAGAACATGGCCGATCAGGTGACCCAGCAGGTGGCGACATGGTTCCGGACCCACGCCACCCCGGCGGTGGACGGGTCGGTCGCGGGCCAGAACCAGCCGCGCTATGTCGATCCCAACAGCATCGTCAATCCCAACAACCAGATGCCGTCCCAGCAGCCGGGTGCGGATGGCCTGCCCGCGCTGGCGACAGGCCGGACCGATTCCCAGCTGAACGAGGAAAATAACGAAGGCGACAGCCTGTCCACCGAAAGCGGGCCGATGGACAACATGCCGCAATCCACCACGGGCAGCAGCCAGGGCCCGTCGCACTCCGGCGCCACGGCTCCGGATAACGATACCGTCCCCGGTTCGGGCATCAGCATAGGCGGCGGGAACTAGGCCCGGTGAAGATCGATGCCCGCGCCACCAATGCCACCCTGCAGGCACCCGGCGCGCTGCGGGCCATCATCCTGCATGGGGACGATGCAGGCCTGATCCGCGAACGGGCCACGACAGCGGCGAAAGCGGTCTGTCCCGACCTGCATGATCCATTCCGCGTTGCCATACTGGGCCGTGAGGACCATGACCGGCTGGAGGAGGAAACAGCCGCCCTCGCCCTGACGGGCGGGCGGCGGGTGGTCTGGCTGCGTGACGCGGGCGACAGCGTGCTGGCGGCATTGCAGCACAGCCTGGCCCGGCCATCCGATACGCTGGTCATCATCGAAGCGCCGGGGCTTGCGTCGCGCTCGAAACTGCGGGCCTTTGCGGAAAAGGACAGGCAGTGCGGGATAATCGGCTGTTACCCCGAGGAAGGGCGGACGCTGGAAGCCGCCATCCGGCAGATGCTATCGGCGCAGGATGTCGGTATCGACCCCGATGCGCTGGGATGGATGGTGGAACGCGCAGGCCCGGACCGCGCGGCAACACGCAGCGAGGTGGAGAAACTGGCCCTGTTCGCAGGCAAGGGTGGCAGGCTGGGGCTGGAGGATGTCCGTGCCTGCGTTGGTGACGCGGCGGGCGTATCACTGGAAGATGCCGCCTTTGCCGCCATGGCGGGCGACCGCAGGGGGGCAGATGCCGCAGCCGAGCGCGCGCTGACCATTGATGGCAGCAGTCCCATCGCCCTGACGCGCGTGCTGCTGTCGCATATCCACCGGCTACGCCGGGCACGCCTTGCGGTGGATGGGGGGGCAAGCCGGGCGGACGCCATGCGACAACTCCGCCCCCGGTCTTTTTCAAACGCACCGACAGCTTCGGGCAGGCCATGATGATATGGTCGGCCAGCGCCCTGCTGCACGCGGCGGAGGAAACACAGGCACTGGAACTGGCCTGCAAGCAGACCGGCAGCCCCGATGTCGTGCTGTGCCTGCGCCATGTCGCCCGTTTGTGCGCACAGGCACAGCAGATGCGCAGGCGACGTTGAGGGGCGAAATATTCCCCTCCCCTTCGTGAAACATCTTGCCGCGCGCCTGGGCCTCGTTTAGAAAACCCGGGTGTGTCCGCGTAGCTCAGCCGGATAGAGCACAGGATTCCTGGTTTGCAATTGGGCGTCACGACGGGAAACCACGTGGCGGATCTGCTCAAATTCGGGGAACGCTCTGGCAAATGCCGTGCCAATCCCGAGCCAAGGCCGGTTTTCCGGCAAGGTGTAGAGACTGGATGGGCAGCACCTGTCAACCGCATGCGGTTTATGGTGAAGGGACAGTCCAGACCACGAACGCCATACCCCTATGGCGGCGGTGAAAGCCGAAGTGGTACGAATCCTGGGGCCGTGGGTTCGAATCCCGCCGCGGACACCACACATCCCACATTATCATGTGGTGCCTCCTGAACCCTGAAAACGGTTTTCACATGTGGTGTCCCGCCGCCATGCGAAAGGTCGTTCGGCATCCCACCCCGGACGAAACCACATCCCGTCCTGTCACATCCTGTTTGCGACCCGCCCTACGGCGCTGAATACGGTATGCCGTGGCTTTTCTCGCGTCCCGGGGGAATCCACATGCGCCAATGCCGTGCAGCGGCAGACTGCATCCGGCAAGGGGCGTTGCGACCGGATTGCCCGGGACCAGACCATCCGGTCCCGGGATGCGGTATAAGGCATGATGCTACTGTTCCGGGTTTCCGGGCCTGCCACGGTAACTTGAGAGACAGCCCATGAGATGTCCCGCGCATTCTGAAGAATAGTCTTCAAAAAGCAGAATTAACAAAATCATTCCTCATTCATGAATGATCCATATGACAATTATTCTGAATTTGCCAATTCACATACAATAAATTCTATAAATGGCACGATGATAAATGCCAATATTCATTAAATTAGCAAAATAAAATAACAAATGAAATATTACGAAAACAAAAACAGCATCGAGACATTATAAAAAATAACAAAATATTTCTATTCCATTCCATGAACAGTCAATTCATAGAGGACAAAATACATACTGTTTGCGGGAAGCATGCGGATAGAAAAAAGTTTCATGGATACAATAATTTATGAACGAAAATATTTCGTGTTCCGATTTCCGCATGGAAAACCATCGAAAGTGTGTGATTTGTACCAACCCCACCATTCCTAGACTGAACTGTTTTTTTTGTGATTGTTGTCCGAGATACGGTAAATGTATGGTTAAGATATGGCGGAACATAATGTCCGTTTTTGAGCATCTTCAGGTCCTGACAGGCCTGAAACAAGAAACGTGCGCGTGTTTCGTTCCATACCGCAAATAAAAACCTGCGTTTCCTGTTCCTTGCTAAATAACGCTCCGCTCTCGGACTTACTGGCTGGTGGATTTCTGATGAATACCGACGTAGCCATTATAGGGGCTGGCCCCTATGGACTCTCCCTTGCGGCCCATTTGCGTGACAGGGGGGTAAACTTTCGTATCTTCGGACGCCCGATGGGATTCTGGCGCGAACATGTTCCCGCCAGCCTGCGACTGAAGGCAGAGGGATTCGCACTGGACCTGTTCGATCCCGGCCGCCGGTCAACGCTTGCACGGTTCTGCAGGGAACGGGGATATCCCTACGCCCCGATCGGGGAGCCCATTCCCACCGCGGTTTTCACGGAATACGGTGAAACGTTCCAGAAAACCCATGTACCGCAACTGCAGCCATGCATGGTCACGCACCTGTCGCGCACGCTGGACGGCTTTGTCATGCATCTGGATAACGGGGAAACCGTCATGGCGCATAATGTGGTCATGGCGGTGGGGATCGAACATTTCGCCTACACGCCCCCGCCCGTGCGTGGCCTGCCGTCCGACCGGGTCAGCCATACATTCGACGAGACCACGTTCGAACGCTTCGCGGGCAAGCGGGTCGCCGTGATCGGGGCGGGGTCGTCGGCTGTGGATACGGCGTGTTTCCTGCATAACGTGGGTGCGCAGACCTTCATCTGTACCCGCAGGCCAAAGATATGGATCAATCATCCCCCCCACAGGATCCGTGGCCTGAAACTGCTGTGGACCCGGATCAAGAAACCCGTTTCAGGTCTGGGAACGGGCTGGCGTTCCCGCATGGCCTGTGACCTGCCGGATGTGTTTCACATGCTGCCCGCACGCCTGCGCCTGCGCATCACGCGCGGCCATCTGGGCCCGGCGGCGGGGTGGGTAACGGGCCAGGTCGTGCGCGACAAGGTCCCGATATGGCTTAACGTTGACCTGCAATCCGCACAGATGCGCAATAACGTCGTGCATCTGGAATTCAGGGATACACAGGCAGGCTGCCCGCGTGTCGTGGATGTCGATCATGTTTTCCTGGGCACCGGGGTCAGGGTGGACATGGAACGCATCCCGTTCCTTGACCGCGTGCTGGCGCGCGCCATCCGTACCGAAGACAACATGCCCGCCCTGTCGCGCAGCTTTGAATCAAGCGTGCCGGGGCTTTACGTCATCGGTCCCATGGCGGCAGGCAGTTTTGGCCCCCTTCTACGCTTTGCCTGGGGCGCGCGCTTTGCCGCGCGCCGTGTCACCGCCCGGCTGGGACGGCAACCCGTGTCACAACCCGTGCCGCAGCCCGCATTCGCGTCATGACACCCATGCGCCCCTAGTCCTGCATCCTGACATGAGCTGGAAAGTCCTGGATCATGAAAAACGATTTTACAGTTCTCATCATCTCCTCCGTGTGGTGGTCCGCCATTACACGTGCTGCGGTGGAATTCATCGAAAGCGGGGTGACGGTCCATGCCATCTGCCCGGCCGGACATTCCCTACGCTGCCTGCAGGCAATCGAAAGCATACGGAACTATCCATATGTCGCGCCAACCGCGACACTGGCTGGCGCCATTGCGCAACTGCGGCCCGACCTGATCATCCCGGCGGATGACCGGGTGGTCGTGACACTGCACCAGGTTTACAACGAGGCCAATCCCGCAACTGCCATGGGCCGCCTGTGTCGTGACACGATCGAACGCTCACTGGGGCGGCACGAATATTTTGGCTATGCGCAGACGCGGCTCAAACTGATCGATGTCCTGCGCGAACAGGGCATCCCGACACCCGCCGCCACCAACCTTGCCACCCTGCACGATGCCAGACGGTGGTGCGCCACCACACCCGGACCATGGGTGTTCAAGCGTGACCGTAGCTGGGGCGGGTCCGGCGTGGTGATCGCCGATACGCAACACGAGGCCGAAGCCGGCTTCCACCGCCTGTCGCAACCGGTACGGATGGTCTGTGCCCTGCGCGTGCTGCTGGCGGACCGCGATATCTATTCCTTCATGGAAGCGACGGAGCGCCGCCCGCTGCCTGTCATTGCACAGGCGCATGTAACCGGCATGCCCGCCAATATCATGGTGGCCTGCTGGGAGGGGGAAGTCCTTGCCACGCTGGGGGTCAATGTCGTGTCCTACCAGGGGCGCACGGGGGCGGCGACGGTGATCGAGATCACACAGTCCGCCGATATGGAACGCGCGGCACGGGTGGCCGGCGCGACACTGAAACTGTCGGGTTTTTTTGGCCTGGATTTTGTACGTTGCGCAAAAACCGGCACCTATCATTTCATAGAAATGAACCCCCGCCTGACCCAGATCGGGCATCTATGCCATGGTGGCAATACCCTGATCCGCCGCCTGTTGCAGCATGTGCGCGGCAGGGCGCAGGTGGCCGTACCCTCCGCCGCGATGGAACTGCACGAACGCACCATGATCGCCCTGTTCCCACAGATCCTGCGAACCGAGCCCCAGACACTGAACAGTACGGCCGCATGGATCGACATTCCATGGCGATACCCTGAACTGGTGGAGGAACTGCTGCGCCGCCCATGGTCCCGGCGCGGGTCGGTCGCGCGGCTGGAGGAACGCCTGCGGCCCAACATGCCTTATGGCAAGTCAGTAGACAGGGGCGAAGCACTGGGCAAGCTGTCCACGCTGCTGCAGGCGGGCATGATTACGGACATGCCGGTGGCCGCGCTGTAAACTATCAAAAATATCCGGGCGTCGGCTTTTTGAAAAAGCGGCACCCGGATATTTTCATTTATCAATGATCTGTTTTTTAAGAATTATATTTAATGCGCGTGGGGAATTCTGCGTCCCGTCAAAATATGGCCTGCCGGTATCCGTGCCCAAGAGGCTGCCTGAAAAGTCAGGTCAGGAACATCCTGCAGCCATAAGGCAGCTTTCTTCAGAAAGATTCGAAGAACGCCTCCTTATTTGAAATAAGGAGGCACCCAAACACTTTTATTATTTTTTATCGTTCGTTTGTTTTCAAATGATGCTTGCGGGCAACCGCCTTAGAAGGCTGCCTGAATACGCCCGGCGACGGAATTGCCGTGACGGCCCATGATGTCATAAAGCGCGGTGCCGCCACTGCTTGCCTTGTTGTCATCGCTGACAATGAAGTGGTTGAAATCAAGCATGAAGCGGAAGTGACGGTTGGGATACCAGTTCAGCCCGGCCGACCAGACCGTCTGCTGGCCGCCACGGATGGCATTGGCCGAATTCAGATTGCTGTTCAGGTCGGTCACGCTGTACCGGGCGGAGACTTCCAGCGCGCCCCAGTAGCCATTCGCGGGATCAAAGGCATGATCCACGCCGGGCGCCGCGAATGCGCCTTCCTTGATGTTATAGGAACGCGGCTTGCCGAAAATGGTGTAGTTGGCGGCGCCATAGTAACCGGTGAAGTTGACCGTGCCCTGGTCGGCGGCGCTGCCACCGGAATTGTTTCCGCGCGTGACCCCGATATTGTAATATTCACCCTTCAGCACCAGTCGCTTCCAGCGGAAGCCCAGTTCCGGGCCGGCCGACCAGATGCTGCCCACGTTGCCGACGGTCGCACTCAGCAGCTTGGTGGTGGTCAGGTCAACTTCCGGCTGTTCGGCAAATGTCGCGGAACGGTCATCCGAAGCCGTCGCCTGCGCCACCTTGAAGGCGCTGATCGCCGATACGCCGACATGCACATCGATATCCTTGGACACATAGGGGCGGCCCGCGACACGGAAGGTTCCGCCCGTCTGGCTGTCATAGCCGGCGGCCCGCTTGCCATAGCTCTGTCCCGTCAGGTAACCCGCAATCCACCAGCGCTTGCCATAATGCAGGGCGCCCACGCTCATGCGGGCATCACCGGCGGCAATGTTACGCACGATATCGGTGATGGCGGGACGTTCCATCATCTCGAATTCGTTCGAGCTTTCGGAGTCTTCTTCCGTCACGCGCGGCTGGAAATAACCCGCGGTAATGACGGTGTTGTGGAAACCGGCATAGTTCAGGTTCGCTTCATACAGCGTGGCCGAACCATCAGCATTGGATGACCCGAAATCCGGGGTGATGTTCGCAATCCAGTTCTTGTAACGGAACGAGATGGGGATACGCAGGCGGCGGGCATTTTCGGTCAGGCCTTCATAATCGCCCTTCTTTTCCCCCGCGCGGGGGACATGCCCATGAAACCGCCAATATCTTCGTGGAAGGCCAGACCGATGGACATGGCATACATGCCGTCATCAGACGAAATGGTCGGGCGCCCGCCGGGAAAGCCCACCATCATGCCACCCAGATGCAGGGCTTCGTCCTTCTCGGTCGCGGCACGGAACGATTCCCACGACGACGTCACGCCACGGTCGGACGGGGGCGTGCCCAGATCGGCCCGCTTCATCAGGCTGCCCATCCCGGTTCCCATCCCGCTATCGCCACCGATATGGATATCACGTGCGTAGCTGTCGGGCAGCGGCTCACCCTTGCTGGCTGCAACCCGACGGGCCTGTGCCGCGTTGGCGGCAGGGGTGTTGCTGTGGGCTTCGGCCCGGACCAGGCGCTGGCGCAGCATGCTGATCTGACCGGACATTTCCCGGCGCATTTCCTGCATTTCACGCTGCAGGGCCTGGATCTGCTGGGCATCCGACGCGGATGCTGCATGGGCCTGATGGAAGGATGACGCACCCCATAGGGCGGAAGAACCAAGCAACAGCGAAACAGCGGACCGGCGGATCATATTAATCATTCCGTAATGAAGGATGAGTTCATTTAGAATGGGCGCACAGTTTTGTGTGTTATGTTTCCGATACAGTTTTATGAAGGATTTATGACAGTCCATGATACAGAAAAGCCGCCCGGAAACCGGGCGGCTTCATGCCGTCATTACTGTAAAATCATAACTGTGGAATTATATTATTTGGCTGCATCCCACTGCTGCAGGATATCGGTTTTCACATTCGCGGGCACCGGCACATAATCAAGACGGTAGGCGGCAGCGTCCCCGTTCTTCAGCGCATAGCCAAAGAATTTGCGGACTGCCGGGCCATGTTCGGTCTTGCCCGTCGGCACCGGCACCAGCACATAGGTGGGAGAGACAATCGGCCATGCCCCCGCGCCGCTGGTGTCCAGCAGGTCGACGGCGAAATGCGATGCATCCTTCCAGTCCGCGGCTTCCGCCGCACGGCTGAAACTGTCCATGCCCGGAGCGACAAAGGCGCCGCTGTGATTCTTCAGCTTGACAGTGGTCATGTGCGCATTGGCGGCGAAGGCATATTCGACATAGCCGATCGCCCCTTCCGTATTGCGCACGGACGCGGCCACGCCATCATTGCCGCGTGCCCCGATCCCGCCAGGCCATGAAATGGAAGCGCCAGCCCCCTGCCCTTCGCGCCATTCGGGGGAAACACGGGCCAGATAGCCGGTGAAAACCGCCGTCGTGCCCGACCCGTCCGCACGGTGCACGGTGGCAATGGCGGTATCAGGCAGCTTCAGCCCGGGATTGAGGGCCGCGATTTTCGGATCATTCCACTGTTCGATCTCGCCACGATAGATCGCGGCCAGTGTCGGACCATCAAGCTGGATCTGATTGGCGGCGATACCCGGCAGGTTGATGACCGGCACAATCCCGCCCATGACGGTAGGAAACTGGAACAGATGGGCATTTTCCAGCTTCTGGCGATCCATGGGCACGTCGGATGCACCGAAATCAACCGTGCCTGCCAGAATCTGGTTCTGTCCGGCGCTGGACCCCACGGTCTGGTAATTCAGGTTGACGCCAGCCGCGCTCCGTCCGTCAGCCCCCCATGCCCCGTAAATGGGCGCGGCAAAACTGGAGCCGGCACCTGTAATATCCGCAGCATGCGCCATGACCGGCAATGCGGTCGCCAGCAGGGCACATGTAAGCATTCGAGCAGGAAAGTACATAATACTCATGTTCTCCGACATGAAGAAGACAGACGTGTCTGGCTATCCATCAGACATGCGGGGACATTAAAAAAATGCCGGAACAAATAACAATGATATGTCCATGACAGTTTTATGAAGGATTCATGAAATTCCCTGTCCGGCTGCCCCTGCCAAAAAATAAAAAGGCATGGAATGACCACAGCCATCCCATGCCCCGATACATCAGTACTGGAAGAACAGGTCAGGTACGGCTGTAGGCGTCTTCAAGCCGGACGATATCATCCTCGCCCAGATAGGGGCCGGACTGGACCTCGATCAGGGTCAGGGGAATGCGACCGGGATTTTCCAGCCGATGCACGGCGCCGAGCGGCAGGTAGACGCTTTCGTTTTCACGCACGAGGATCACCTCCTCATTGCGTGTTACCTGCGCCGTCCCTTCCACCACCACCCAGTGTTCGGCACGATGATAGTGCTTCTGCAGTGACAGCTTTTCCCCCGGTTCCACCACGATCCGCTTGACCTGGAAACGGTTGCCTTCGATCAGGGTCTCGTAAAAACCCCATGGACGGTAGCAGCGGCTGTGGGTGGTCGCTTCCTTGCGGCCATCCTTTTTCAGCCGCGACACGATGGCCTTTACATCCTGCGCGTGGTCGCGATGCGTCACCAGCACCGCATCGTCATTGACCACCACCAGCAGGTCTTCCACCCCGGTCACGGCCGTCAGGACACCATCGGTGCGCACATAGCTGTTGGATGTGTTGAACACCGCTACATCGCCAATGGTCACGTTGCCATGGTCGTCTTTCGGGCCAAGTTCCCACAATGCGTCCCAGCTTCCCACATCGGACCAGCCGAAATCACCGGGGATCACGGTCATGAGGCCGGTGCGCTCCGCCACCGCGTAGTCAATGGAAATATCGGGCGAACTGGCAAAGGCCGCGGCATCCAGCCGTTCAAAGTCAATATCCGACCTGCGATCCTGCACGGCCTGCCGCACCGCGCTTACGATGGCGGGTTCATATTTTTCCATTTCCTGCAGCATGGTGCGGGCCGTAAACACGAACATGCCGGAATTCCACAGGAACTGCCCTGATTCCAGCATGCGGGCGGCATTCGCGGCATCGGGTTTTTCAACAAAGCGCGCAACGTTCCAGGCCCCATCATATCCGGCCAGCGGCGCGCCCTTTTCAATATAGCCGTAGCCCGTTTCCGCCTTGGTGGGCGTCATGCCGAATGTCACGATCCGGCCCGCGCGCGCCACCTTGACCGCAAGATCCAGCGCAGGCCCGACATTTTCGGGTTTCTGGATCGCGGCATCCGCCGCCATGACCCACAGCACGGCGTCGGGATCGGTTTCAGCCGCCAGCAGGGCCGCCGCCGCAATGGCCGGGGCCGAATTACGGCCAACCGGTTCCAGCAGGATGCGTGGCGCGGTAATGCCGACTTCCTTCAGCTGTTCCGCCATGACGAAGCGATGTTCGTTGTTGCAGACGATAATGGGCTGGGCAAATCCCGGCCCCTGGCTGCGCAACGCGGTTTCCTGCACCATCGTACGCCGCGAGACCAACGGCCAGAACTGCTTGGGAAATGAACTGCGCGAGACGGGCCACAACCGGCTGCCACTACCGCCAGACAGGATCACGGGTATCACTGGCGTAGAGGCAGGCTGCGATGCTGCATGCGTGACGGAAATGACCATTCTCGCTCCTGAAAAACCGGCTGTCGGGGCCTGCAGGGCCCGGGGGAATCCTTAGCGGACCTTCTGTGCTGTCGCACGCAGAACGTCCAGCGAAGCACGCAGCTGCATTATCTTTTCGAAATCGGCTATTTCCTGCCGTCGGGCGGCGAACAGGATGGCATCGACATGGATGACCAGCTTGCGCAGGCGCCAGAACTGCTCGGCATCCACAATCAGCGTGCGCGATATGTCCTCCAGCGCACCCACCTGTATGTATTTGGTGTGCGTGACGGGATCATCATTCAGTTCCTCGACAAAGATCGGAACGAAGCACAGCGGCACGGAACAGGGGGAGGGAACAAAAGGACGCGTTTCATGCCCGTCATAGACCTTGACGCGGCTGATATCGAATTTGCGATATTCCTGCAAAAGCCACGCCATCTGTACCGGGGGGGCAATACGGGCGAATTCGGCGCGCGTGATGTCAAGGAAAACACGACGGTCGCGTACGATCGTCGCATCATATTGCGCAAGCTGCTGGGCGTAGGCGGCTTCTTCCTGCGAATGCTTCATCAGGACATTATGCCTGGCGAAATTGGCATCGCTTTGGCTGCTCCAGCTTAGATAGCCGCCAAAGCCAGCCAGCAGGCACAGCAGGACCGGCAGGGCCATGCACATCCACCAGTGCCGTATCATGAACGCCCACATACCCGTGCGCTCCAGTGCCCGCACCGGATGATAGATCATCATCCACCGGTTCTCCCTGACTGTGTATGCCCTGCCCTGACAGGAATGCATCATGCGTCAGGCAGTTTCCTGCTCCTTGCAGACAAGGCCGTTTTTCTGCACCGGCATACTAGCAGAACCCGCATGTTGCTGTCATGCAGGGATATATTCCCTGCCCCCGACCAGGATCGTGCCCGCATGTCCCGCCTGTTCCGCGCCCTTGTTATCCTGTCCTGCATCTGGCTGCAGGCAGTGGGGGCGCAGGGGGCGACGCCTGCGCCCCCCGCCCCCGTGCTGGAACGCGTGGTGCTGGTCGCGCGCCACGGCATACGCAGCCCCACCCATCCCATTGCGGAACTCGATGCCCATACCCACCGGCAATGGCAGGCGTGGCCCGTCGCCCCGGGTGAACTGACCGAGCATGGGCAGCGTGACCTGGCGCTGATGGGAACGGCGCTGGGACTGCATTACCGACAGGCAGGCGTCCTGCCCGCACACGGATGCGGGACCGGGGAACAACTGGCGGTCTGGTCCGATGCGGCGGACCAGCGCACGCTGCAGACCGGGGATATCATGGCCCATTCCCTGATACCTGGCTGCCCGGTCACGCCCGGCAGCCTGCCCCCCGGCACGCATGACCCGGTCTTCAATGACCTGCCCATGCAGGCCAGTCCCGCGCTGCAACACACCATCATGACCGACCTGTCCGCCACGCTGGCGCATGACCGGGAAACCCGTCCGGCCGATGTGCGCAAGGCGCAGGCGACGGCGCAGGCCGTGATCCAGCCTGCCGGATGCACCACGGGCATGCCCTGCTTCACCCAGCCGGACAGGGCGACATGGCACAAGGGCGCCCCGCACCTGTCCGGCGGCCTGTCACAGTCGGCGGATGTGGCGGAAGACATGCTGCTGGAATACGCGCAGGGCATGCCGTACACGGCGATTGGCTGGGGATATCCGGACATGCGCCATGTCATTGATACCCTGCAGCCTGCCCACAACCATGCCAGCCGACTGGTGCGCCGCCTGCCCGCCCTGGCCTTTCCGCGCGGGCATATCCTGGCGGGCATGATCGTGGATCTGGTCGCGGGGCAGGCCGTGCGTGAACCCAATGGCGACATGATCGCGGCCACCACGCCGGTTATCGTATTTGCGGGACATGACAGCACGCTGGACATGCTGGCGGCGATTTTTGGCCTGGACTGGTCCTTTGCCGACCTGCCGGACCCCACCGGCCCCGACACCACGCTGGGGTTCGAGACATGGCGCATGCCAGATGGCCAGCGCCGGGTGCGGGCCGTGATATTCCATCAGGGAATGGATGCGCTGCGTATGGAACAGCCTGTGACGGCACAGCCTGAAACCCTGCCCCTGTCGGCCTGCCACCCCGGACAGGATGGCAGTTGCGCACTGGGCGATTTCACGCGGACCTTTACCAAACGCCTTGATGCTTACCAGCACAAATGACGGCACCTGTCATGCAACCGGAAAAATATTCCAGAAGCCTGCCTGTGAAATACCCTGAAAATCAGGGAAATTCCTGGTGGTGCCTTTGTCAAAAAGGCGGCACCCAAAAACTTTTATCTTAATCAATGCATTCCTGAGCGATATCATTCAGGACATTCCCAATCGGCAGAACCGGAAACCCGTCCCCGGTCGGGCATGACGTGCCAGCACATGCGCAAGGCGGGGCTGGGTCACGGTCGTGGCGATATGTTCATCCATTTCCATCACGATAAAACGGCGCGTGCCGCCATCTTCCGCATTCAGGTCCATGACGGCCTGCCCCGTCGTGCCCGAACCGCCAAAGGCATCCAGCACCACGGCCGCGGGATCCGGGCACAACGCGCGCAGCAGGTAGGTCACCAGTGAAAGCGGTTTGGGATAGTCAAAGCGCACGCCACATTGCGCCAGTTCGGTCGCGGCCTGCTGCACCGTTCCCATGCCTTCCAGCACCGTCAGGATATGGCTGGGCTGCGCCAGCCGGTCCTTTTCCATGAAAACCGCACCGCTGGACGTCAGGTAAAAGCGTGTTTTCAGGCCCTGCCTGTCAATGATGTCGTCAAACCCCGCCGCGATGAAGGCCGCGCACTGACGGCGGGAACTCCACCCGCTACGCAGGGTCACGGCCTGCGCCAGACGACCGTCCCTGATCACAATCGGCACGTCAAAACGCGGCCAGAAGCCGGGATCGGTTGGAACGGGAATGGCGCCATCCTCAACGCGGGCGGGAAAACCCACCGGAAGCACAAGGTCGGACACCGGGTTGCGCGGTCCATTCTTGATGATGGTGTTGCGGATGACCGGCCGCCGCAGCTTGCTGCGCGCACCCACCTGCGGGGCCAGAACGCGGCCGGGCACGAAGCGCCTGGCATCGCGTGCGAACACCACCACATATTCATGGTTGGTCTTGATCCGGCTGTGGTTGTCGATATTGCCGGTATTGACCCATACGAACGTCGCCAGAAAATTCGCGGGCCCGAACACCTCCTCCATCAACAGGCGCAGGCGGGGATATTCGCGGTCATCGATACAGCAGGCGATCACGCCATTTTCCGCCATGAGCTGCCGCAGTTGCAGCAGACGCGGATACATGAGGCACAGCCAGCGGTCCTGTCGTGACAGGCGACCGGCCTGCCCCGGTCCAAGGACCGCCTCCAGCCAGTGCAGGGCGGCGGGGGTGCTGGCGCTGTCATCATACAGCCAGTCGCGCCGCCCGGTATTATAGGGCGGGTCGATCAGCACCATGTCCACCCGTCCCGCATGATCGGGCATGAGCGCATCAAGTGCTGCCAGGTTATCCCCCAAGATGATCATGTCCCGCCCCTCCGCCGCCCCGCGGCACAGGTGAGGATCAACCTGCAATACCCCGCGCGCATCCGTTCCAGACAGGCAGTAACGGCGCGCTTGCCCTCCCATTCCAGCGTGGCCACGTGTCCTCCCGTTCCTTGCCTGTCCCCTGTCGACCCCACTATCCCGCAATGCGCGCCAGAAAGGGAGACCCGCATGCACGCCGCGGCGAAGACGGATCATACCCGGATCTGGACAGTTCTTTTTCCATATATATTACAGTCGATAATAACAGATTGGGCCTGAACACACATACCCACGTGCAAGTCAGGCAATGACACAGGACGCGTAGCCTGCCGCTGCCCTCCCCTGTTTCCTGACCATCGGGTCATCGGGATACACACGATGCGTTTAGTCAGCAGGCCGATTACTGGCGTACCGGGGTCATGGGCAGGATATTTCCACAACCTGCAATCCGCGTCCCTTGGTGCTTCGGCAGCGCCAGCGTTGCGATGTCCCTGACGCCCTACAGTTCCATGGCTCTACAACGCCCCCATCCGCACAAAATACTGGCAATTATCCAACCCGCGTCGGACAATGCCACCTGCTACGGAAGCCCATCATGCAGGCATACGGTCGACATCAATTCGGTTTTGAAGTGATCACAAGAGACTGTTTGAAAAGTTAACCCGGAAAAATATTCCGCAATCATAAAGAAGTTTTTTGATGAAGCTTTTTTCAAAAAGCTTCGAAGAACGCCGCCTTTTTAAAAAAGGCAGCACCCAAAAACTCTTGTTATTTTTTATCAATGATTTGTTTTCAAACAGTCTCTAAGCCCCGTCGCCCATCAGGCATGGGATGACGGGTGCATATCATGCCAGCGGGCATCCACCCCATGCCCCAGCGCACCCGTTCCCGACACGGAAAGAAGCGCATTGATATCACCGGATTAGATGGCGTGGATCATGAACATCCGTAAGAAATCAGGACAGGCATCACACCAGGGCCGCCGCCGCCGTTTTATACATTGCCTGATGACCGGTCACCCGAAACACTTCCGGTCCAGCTATCTGAATGGCCAGATGTTCTTTTACCACCGTGCCGGATGGCACCACGCAGGGAAGGTACGACCCTTTCCCCGTGCATGGAAATCCCCGTCCGGCACCGCCACCCGCATGCTATCGGGTCAGCATATGCCGGACGTATGTTTCCATGGTTATGGTATGGTCGATATAATAATGCCGATAATCAGGCGACACTTGGGGTTTCATACCCAGAACGAACGCAAATATATCAAACGCAAATAATATGATTGAAAGATACGTATATTTCTTCATTTAAATAAGAGCAATATGTCCGTGGAACCATAATTCAATAACAACGATATGCAGGACCAGAAGTAGCGTCAAGATTGACCAGCGTCTTACCCGTGCCTGCGTCAGCGTCAGGAAGGCCAGGAATTCAATCATCAGCGGGTTAGAAAAGACATAGCGTTCGATTGATTCCAGACCGGTCGATCCCACCATCAACGCAATGAACGCCATGATGGCAAAGTTCAGGTACCACTTTTTTAAAAGCATTCCATAAATGAAATAGCAGGAAAATATAAAATAAATGCCCAGCTTTATTTTCTTCGCCTGCAGGAACGAATCAATGAAATTGGTCAGGAAAAAGCTGAAATGCTTTTCCCATCCCACCTCCACATGCGAAAATGCAAACCCGTCCCCCATAAGACTGTAAAGATAGAGCACGAAAACCGACAGCCCCGCCCCGGCGGCGGAAATCAGCAGGAAACTTTCCTGTGCGGGCACGGCCAGACGTCCCCGGACAATGGAACGTGTCCGCAGCGTGATGCCGGTACGCCTGAAAAACCACCAGCCCGCAATCATGACCCCGGTGGGAAAACCGGTCGGACGGGAAAAACCAAGCAGGAAACAGGCAAGTGCCGCCCATAATATGTGGTTTTTCCGGAGCAGGATCAGCGTGCTGATCAGGAGCACACCATAAACCCCTTCCGAATACTGTGACGTGTACCAGATATTGAAAGGATACAGGACACAGAAAAGGGCGAAGCCGATCCGGTCCACATTGATCGCGCGTGCCGCCAGTTCCCTCCAGCACAGGTAAATCAGCACCGGCCACAATATCAGGTTGACCGACAGTTCCGCCCACAACGTGCTGATATGCAGGCCCACCTGCATGGCGTAGGACACAAGGGGATAAAGCGGGAAAAATGCCCAGTCCGCCTGTGTCAGGCCATCACTGCCCTGTAACCGTGGCAACCTGTCGTAACCATTGCGGACAATGCCCGTGTACCATCTGCAGTCCCACTGGCATGTCGCATGCGCGATATCGCCGTAGTGGGAAAAATGGGCCACCAGGGAAAGAAAACCGAAATTAAGGCTGCACAGCACAAAAATGAAAACAAGAAACGCTCTGTTATTCCTGTCTATGTATTCCCTGAAATCCAGAAAATGGCGCTTCATGTTTTCCCCGGCTGTTTACGCGATGGAAATATATTACTTCTTCCCTGACACATAATGATTACGGACTGCCGAAACCCTCTTTTTCCTCGATATGGGACCGGGGACGCCGCTTGGTTTCCAGATATATCTTGCCCAGATATTCCCCGATGATCCCGAGGCACAGCATCTGCACTCCTCCCATGAAGAACAGGGCGACAATAACCGAAGCCCATCCCTGAATGGGATTGCCAATCATCTTGTTGATCAGCACCACCACGATTGCCAGGATGGCGACAGCACTGATAATAAAGCCGGTCAGCGTAATGATCCGGAGCGGCATGACAGTCATGGAAGTAATGCCTTCCAGCGCCAGCGCCATCATCTTGTGCAGCGGGTATTTGGAAACACCCGCCGTACGTTCCCTGCGGTCGTAATAGACTTCTGCCGACGGAAAACCGACCAGCGGGACAAGGCCACGAATGTAGATGTTCCGTTCATGATATTCCAGCAGCGCATCCCGTGCCCTGCTGCTCAAAAGACGGAAATCCGCATGGTTGAAGACCTGCTTGACCCCCATCATGGTCATGAGGCGGTAAAAAACCTCCGCCGTCATGCGCTTGAAGGCCGTGTCCGTCTGGCGCGAGGCCCGCACCCCATACACGACATCATGCCCGGCGACATAGGACTTCACCATTTCCCCGATGGCGTTGATGTCATCCTGCAGGTCGGCATCAATACTGACAATGGCATCGGCATTGTCGGCATTGGCCAGACCCGTCAGCAGCGCGGCCTGATGGCCCTTGTTACATGACAGTTTCAGGCCACGGACATGGGCATGGCTTTTGGTTGCGGCACTGATCTGCCGCCATGTGTCATCACGGCTGCCATCATCCACAAACAGGAGATAGCTGGCGGGACTGATCATCCCGTCACTGATCATCCGGCCAAGATAGCCGCCGAGTTCCGTCAGGCAATAAGAAAAGACTTCAGATTCATTGTAACAGGGAACAACAATGGCAAGACGAGGTAGAGAAGGCGACTGGGAATTCATATGACCTGACCTGAAACCGACAGCACAAATGGCTAAATTCATAAACGGATATTTCTAGAATTAATTTCCGGCAGCGTCAAAAAAGAAGACTGCATGCCGTGCCGGTTTTCCCGCTGCATGTCACCGGGGCATTGGTGCCGTGCCCGCGGATATGATAGGCCTGTCAAGGAAGATAGTTCCATAACCAGCGAGACTGATACAGGATACGGTTTTTGAATCGCGACCTTTTCAACAGCAGGGTCATGGATACGCTGGACGCGATGCTGAACACGCGCACCGTGGACGAACTGGCCGCCCAGTTTCATAAAGCTGTCAGCCAGATCGGTGATTTCTACTGTGTCGCGGGTATCATCAAGAAGTTCCAGCCCGGCGGCCTGCGTCCGACGACATCCAGCTACCCTGTCCACTGGACCACGCACTACATGAACCGCAGTTACGGGCAGGTGGACCCGGTGCTGCGCCGCGCCATGACCAGTCATACAGGGTTCGGATGGCATGCATGCGACCCGGTGCAGAAGCAGGAAAAAGCACTGGTCACCGACATGCATGACCTTGGCCTGCAGGACGGTTTTGTCATGCCGATCCATGGACCGGATTCTTCGGTCTTCGTGGTCAATTTCGGACAACTTGCACGCAAGGCGATATCGCGACGCGTCCAGGCGGCCCTTTCAATGCTGACCATGCAGTATTATCAGCATTACCATTACCTGACGACGCCGCCGGAACCTGAACTTCCCGTGCTGACACAGCGTGAATGCGAATGTCTGTCATGGGTAGCGAATGGCAAGACCACGGTGGATATCTCGGATATCCTGAAGCTGAATGAAAATACCGTAAAATTCCATCTCAAGAATGCGCAGCGCAAGCTGGACTGCACCAACCGCGTCACGACCGTGCTCAAGGCCATCTCGCTTGGCCTGATCGTCATCTAGCATTCTGCCCGTCAGGGCCGTTACCTGACGGGACCATGACCACCCATGCCCACCTGCCCCCTGCACGGGATGGCTGGCTGGGGGCATGGCGGCATCCCGACAGGGCGATTTATGCAATGCTGGTACAGGATACGCCCTGTACCCCACGCTTCACCTGCAATCCGGGTAAAAATAAGCAGGCCGGATAATCAATTATTAATTGATCTGCCCTAGCAGAATGACTGTGCGCGCCCGACAGGTGGCCCTGCCACCCGTTATTCCATCCCGCCCCAGCCAAGGTGAAGACATTGTCCGCGGACTTGCTCCTGACATTGACCCCGACCGAGCAGCAGGATCTTGAAACCATAGAGGAATCAGGCCTGTTCGATGCCGATTTCTACCTTTCGGTGCATCAGGACGTTGCCGGGTCGAAAATTGATCCCCTGATCCACTATGTCAAATACGGTTTCCGGGAAGGACGCCAGCCCAACCGCAATTTCCGCCCCGCGTCATACCTGCGCCAGTATCCCGATGCGGATGCCGGCAACCGCAACCCCTTCATTCATTTCCTGAAAACGCATGGTGGCTGCCATATCGCCCATCATGGGCTGTTGCCCCGCTTCCATCTGGAAGACCTGAGCATTGGCGCACGAACGCTGGAACAGTTGCCGTTCTTCACCCCCGATCTTTATCACGACATCAATCGTGACATCGAACGCACGACCACGGACATGGCCGAACATGCCCTGCTGTATGGCGTGCCGGAAGGGCGGCGCATTTTCGGCGCCCTGCATGTCTCGCGCACGCTGGGTGCGCTGTGCGCGGCCAAGGGGCTGGATGATGCGGACTATATGGTCGCTGATGGCGCGGTGCCGGATGGTATCGGGGTCTATTACAATTCCAACGGCAATGTATTCATTCACGAAATCGCATCGGACCTTTGCACGACATTGCGTGAGAGCGGGCTGAACTGTGTCCTGCTGGATGAAACCGGCAACCCCGATGACCGGCCCGAACTGTGCATTTTCGTGGCCCCGCATGAATTCTTCCATCTGGGACAGGGTCAGGACTGGGCCACTGGCGCCATTATCCGTGACGCCATCATGTTCAATACCGAACAGCCACAGACCCTGTGGTTTGAACGCGGCATTCCTTTCCTGCTCATGGCGGCCGGTGTCATCGACATCTGTCACCAGATGGCGGAAAGCTTCCGGCAGGCGGGGCTGCCAGCCATCCACTTCACCCCCAATGTCGGCACTGAACGCAACTACCTGCAAAAAGGCGACATGCAGCATGCCATGGTGCGCATCCTGCCGCCTGCATGCCGCAGGCATCCCGACCGGCATACCCCCTTTGCCGACCGGCAGCTCGATATCAGTTTCTTTGGCGGCCTGTCGGCACACCGGGAGAAATTCTTTGCCTGCAATGCCGGTTTCTTCGCGCAGTTTCGCAATTATTTCTATTATCGCAAATTCACCACGCCCATAGATAGCAGCCCGCGGGATAATCCCCTGTCACGCCTGGCGTCGCATGTGGCGGGGCATTCCCGTATTGCGCTTAACATCCACCGTGACGATTACGGTTTTTTTGAATGGCACCGCATCGTCAAGGGTGCGATGGCCAATGGCAGCGTAGTGGTATCGGAACCCTGCCTGCCGCATCCGGTCTTTCGCCCGAACGTGCATTTCCTTGAAGAAAGCGGCCGCCACATTCCCAACCTGATCGAATGGCTGCTGAACACGCCCGATGGCCAGGCAAAGGCCGAGGACGTGCGCCTGGCCGCCATGCGGGCCATCGATACCCCTGCCCATAACCGTGCGCGCTGCGCGCGGATACGCGGGTTCATTTCGCATGTATGGAGCACGCCGGAGGCATGAGCATCACCGCCCCATGGATGGCCACCGGCCAGACCGCGTTCACATTCCGCAGCCGCCGCAAGAAACCGGCGGACCTTGTCAGCATATGCGTCACCAATTTCAATTACGGCCGGTATATTCCCGAAGCCCTCGATTCCATTGCCGCCCAGACCCATATGGCCCTGGATCTGGTCGTGGTGGACGACCATTCGGACAAAGACGATTCCGTCGCCCTGATCACCGCATGGATGGAGGAAAACCGCGAACGCTTCTGGCGCTGCACCCTGATCGTGCATCCGCGCAACCAGGGGCCGTCCGAAGCCCGCAATACTGCCTTCAAGCATGCCGTCGGTGCGTTTGTGTTCGTGATGGACGCGGATAACACCATCTATCCCCGCGCCATAGCCCGGCTACACGAAGCCGCACGCGATGGCGGGTTTGACGCCACGTACAGCCAGCTGGAATATTTTGGCAAGGAACAGCGCATCGGATCTGCCGACATATGGGACCCCGCCCAGATGGCGCGGGAGAACTATGTTGATGTAATGGCCCTGATCCGTCGGCAGGCATGGACGGACGTGGATGGCTACAGCCATATTGACCAGGGCTGGGAAGATTATGATTTCTGGCTGAAATTCATCGACCATGGTTTCGAGGCCGCCTACGTTCCCGAAATCCTGTGCCGCTATCGCATGCATGGCAATTCACGCACCACGAACGATGCATGGGCCGCCCATGAAAGCCTGCGTGCCATCATGGCCTTCCGGCACCCTGAACTCAGCGCGCGCTATCAACTGCTGCCTGATGTGAAGGCGTAAGGGATAAAAGGATAATAAAAGTTTTTAGGGTGCTGCCTTTTTTCAAAAAGGCAGTGTTCTTCTGAAGGTTTTTGAAAAAAGCTTCATCAAAAACTTTCTACGGCCGCACCTGATATTGCAAGGCAGGTGAAGGAAACAGCCTTTGACAAAGGGATATTTCCGTGGGCCTGCCTTGTCCCTATGATGCCGGGCATGACACCGCACGCCCCCTGCGCCATACCCCCTGCGACCAGCCGCCGGATCATCGTCACCGGATGCGATCACACCTATTTTCATCTGGTATGCGAACTGGTCGCCTCCATACGCGATCATGCCGATACGCCCATCGGGGTCATCGATTGCGGCATGACGCCGGAACAGGCGGGACGGCTGCAGGCACAGGGCATACGGATCATCACCCCCTATATCCCTGATTATGCCCCCGGACGCGCCATCCGGAATCGACCCAGCCTTGCCATAAACATAAGCAAGCTGTGGCTGGACCAGATGCTGCCGGAATTCGACCTGATCATGTGGCTGGATGCCGATACATGGGTGCAGGACGGGCGGGCGATGGAACAGGTGTTTGCCGCGGGCGAAAGCGGCACGCTGGCCATTGTACCGGAAATCGGCGCCAAGATCGCCAACCTGCTGGGGGTGCGCTGGATCTGTCCGGGGTGGATGCAGATCCGTTCCTTTTTATACAAGAACGCCAGTCGCGCCCGGCTGCCGTTCCATATCCGCAAGCGTATTGGCGCAAAACCCCTGCTGAACGCGGGCGTGTTCTGCCTGCATCGCAATGCCACGATCTGGCCGGTACTGCGACGATGGCAGGCGCTGATCCTACCCCGGCGGGGCATGGCGTTTACACAGGACCAGCTATGCATGGCGCTGGCGGTGTATATTGATGGCCAGCCCGTCACCTTTCTTGATAACGGCCATAACTACCTTGGCCCATGGCTGGTGGATGAAACCACCGGGCAACTGGCCAACCTGTTCTTTCCCCATCCGCCCGTGGGGATCGTGCACATGGCGTCCCAGAAGGCCATGCGCGGCGCGCTGGAAAACACCATGACCATTCCCACGGTCCAGGGTCGGCAGGTTGCACTCAACCTGCGTTATGCCGGCATGCGCCAGTTCCAGCGCAACAGGTCAGAGACTGTTTGAAAAACTCCGCCCGGGAAACATCCCGTTATCATTAGGACGCTTTAGGCGCAGATTTTTTCAAAAGCTTCGAAGGACGCCGCCTTTCTGAAATAAAGGCGACACCCAGAAACCTTTATTGTTCTTTCAGCCTTTTTTATCCGCGCGCGCCGCCTGCACCCGCTCGGCCGCACTGCGTAGCTGTTCGGCAAGGTTAAGGGCCAGTTCCGGCGGCAGCACGGTCACCACACGCTTGTTGCCCTTGGGCATGTGTTCGGGCGATGTCGCCATGAACAGGTCCATGACCACGATGGAATCCTGCACGGCTTCCGCCCCGCAACTGACGGTAGGATAGACCACAGCCCGACCGGCTGCATCGCGTTCTTCGTTCATGGTGGCAAATACCTTGTCATCGCACCGCGTCAGCGCGCGGTGGAGGGACGTGTCTGTTCACGCCGCAGTTTCAGGTTCAGGTCCTGTATCGTCTTGCGCGCCATGGCCAGTTCGTCACGCACACGCGCCAGTTCCGTCTTCAGCGCCGCGATTTCTGCCCGCAGGGCAGGGGGATGATCAGCCATCTGCACACTTCCTTATGATATCAGGAGGGTTTGACACCGGACGCAAACCGGGCGCGCACCTGTTCAAACAGGGTCCGCGCCGCCATGTCCTTTGCATCCGTATGATCGATATGATGACGCATGTGTGCTGCAATTTCATCCGCATGCAGCACCTTGGCATCGACCAGCATCTGCATAAGATCCATGACCACAAGCTGCTGGGCCGCAATCATCTTGACCACGGGCATCACCTTGGCCTGCGCCGCGTCCCCTGCTGCCTGCGCAAGGGCCTTGCGCAACTGGTCCGTGACCGCCTCATCATTCATGATTGTGTTACTCCGCTCTTGTCATCATGCGGCAGGCATGGTGATAGCAAACGGCCAGCACAGCAATGCTGCCCATGCAGGGCGGCCCATAAGCTTACGATATACCTTCCGCCCAACAGGACCGTAAACCGCCATGTCATCCCCCATCATACCCGATGATGAATTACATGTGACCTACATACTGGCGTCCGGACCGGGCGGACAGAACGTCAACAAGGTCGCGACAGCGGCCCAGCTGCGTTTTGACGCCCGCAATTCCCCCACCCTGTCGGGCCGGGTCAAGCACCGGCTGGCCGAGGTGGCGGGCAGCCGGATGACAGCCGATGGCGTGATCGTGCTGACGGCCCGGCGTTTCCGCAGCCAGACCCGCAACCGCGAGGACGCGGTCGCCCGCCTGCAGGACATGATCACACAGGCCAGTGCGGTGCAGGCTTACCGCGTGCCCACCCGTCCCTCCCGCACGCAGCGCAAAAAACGGATGGACAACAAACAGCATCGCAGCCGCGTCAAGCAGGGCCGTAGCGGCCGTTATACGGATTGAAGACGGATAAGCAGCACAAAAAGGTATTCCGCAAAACGCAAAGATGTTTTTGGTAAAGCTTCAAAGAACGCCGCCTTTTTAAAAAGGCGGCATCCAGAAACTTTTATGGTTTTTATCGGACGTTATTTTCAAACAGGCCCTTATGCCACTGCCTGCTTCTGTTTCGCCCTGATGCGCTGGAGCAGCGGCACGAATTCCGACAGGTGCCCGATACGGATCAATCCCGGCCACTGCGGCGCAGGCCGCGACAGGTCACGCAGCAACACGCAGGCCATGCCCGCGCGGCGGGCGGCTTCGGCACCGGCGTCCGAATCTTCCAGCACGATACAGTTGCCCGGCGGAATGTTGTCCTGTTCGGCCGCATATAAATACAGGTCGGGGCGGGGCTTTGGCATGTTCAAGTCACGTCCGGAATGGATACGGTCTTCATCCAGCATCTGGTCCAGACCCGTACTGCTGAATTTTGCGTCCATTTCCGCCATGGATGAATTGGACCCGATACGCACCGGCAACCCCAGATCAAGTGTGGCCTTCAGCATGTCTTCCGCGCCGTCAACGGTCTGGGCGTCGGTTTTCATCATGGTGACAATGCGGTTCTGAACCTGCATGTCCCAGTCATCGGGCAGTGTCTTGCCACTTTCATGCGCGATACGGTCACGGATCTTGGCCAGTTCGCCGCCGGTAAACAGTTTGTTTGCCTGCTCGTCCGTAATGTTCCAGCCATATTTCCGCGCTTCCTGCGCCATGATGCAGGTGGACAGGTATTCCCCATCGACCAGAACGCCATCACAATCGAAAATAACCATGCGCAACTTCCCATCGGGACGCACGGCTGCGGGCAGTTGATTATCGGATTTGCTATGTAAATTCAAAGTTCAGACCCTACCTTTCATGCACTTCTTGTGCGCCGAAACAAAAACATATTGCGCCAGAAGCCATGAATTAAGGATATGGGATGATTTTTCATATTGGAAGAACAAAATTTACATTTTTTCGTAATCAATTTAACAAAAATATATTTATGTTATTTGTTTATTTTTTAAATTTATTTAAGATTTTTATTTTATATTACCGGTAAATATGACTTCAATATTCAATATTTTTTTATTTTACTTAAATAACATTACGGCCCGGCATGAATCCAACATGTCCGGGCCGTAATGGAATATGCACATCCTGAATACCGCGTCCTATCCCTTATGCGCGGCCTTCTGCCCCTTGGCTGGCTGGGGAACGGGCGTATGCTCGGTCCAGCCGCCACCCAGCGCACGGTACAATGTCACAAGGTTCTGGTAACGCGACACGGCAATGGATATCTGCCACTGCTGCGCCTGCAGGTAGTTACGCTGCGAGACGAGCGACGTGAGGTAGGAATCCGTCCCTGCATTGTATCGCAGCATGGCCAGCCGGTAGGCATCCCCCGTGGTGGAGACATAACGGTCCATCTGCCCGGTTTCGTCACGGTAGGTATCACGCGCGGCCAGTGCATCCGCCACTTCACGGAAGGCGGACTGCACCGTTTTTTCATACGCCGCCGCCTTGGACGCCCGCATGGCGCGCGACGCCTTCAGGTTGCCGCTGTTCTGGCCCCAGTTCAGCAGGGGAACCTGCAACTGGGGTGACACACCCCATGTCGTCGCGGCCGAGGTAAACAGCTTGTGCGGCTGCAGGCTGCTGATCCCGTCCGACGCCGTAAGCGTAATGCGGGGGTAGAACGCCGCCTTGGCCGCGCCGATATCCGCATTGGCCGCCAGCAGGTCATGTTCGGCCGCCATGATGTCGGGCCGATGTTCCAGCACATCCGCCGGCAGGCCGGGCGGCAGGTCCTGCATGATGGTCTGCTGCCCCAGCGGGTGCGCGGGGGGCAGGTTATCGGGAATGGGCTGGCCAATCAGCAGGGTCAGCAGGTTTTCATCCTGCGCCACATGCCTGCGCGACTCATCACGGAAGGCGCCGCTCTGCGCAACCTGCGTTTCGGTCTGGCGCACATTCATTTCATCCGTCTCACCATGCGCGAAACGGGTCTTGACCATGTCCAGTGTCTGCTGCTGGGACGCCATGGTTTCATCCGACAGGCGAAGCTGCGCCTGATCCCCCAGCCAGGAGATATAGGTCGAGGCCACCTGCGATATGATGCTGATCAGCATCGCACGGGCGTTTTCGCGCTGCATGAGCGCATGTTCCGCGGCTTCCCGCGACATGCTGCGGATACGTCCGAACAGGTCGATCTCGTAGGATGAGACGCCAATGCCCATCTGGTAATATTTGAACATGGGCGGGTTGCCGGTATCCAGGCCCGGCGCGAAGCTCAGACCGGCGGCGTCCGACGGTCCCTGATACATTGCCTCGCCCCCGCCACTGATGGCGGGAAACAGGGTGGCGTGCTGGATATCGTACTGCCCCTGCGCACGGCGGATATCGGCCGCCGCCTGCCGCAGGTCACGGTTTTCGCGAATGGCGATGGCAATCAGCGCCTTCAGCCGGGGGTCGGTAAAGAATTCCGACCAGCCCAGATTGGCCGCCAGCGGGTTTTCCTGCACCGGATCGCCGGTATTGGCATAGGCCGGCCATGCCTTGGCCAGGGGGGGCGTGGGTCGCCTGTAATGCGGGATCATCGTACATCCCGCCAGCAGCACTGCCGCCATGCCTGCCGTGGCCACGCGCCGGATTGTAGGGAGAACGGTCATCTGCATTATTCTCCCTTTGCCCGTTCGGACATGCGCCGCACACGGAACAGGCGCAGCACAACCACAAAGAACAGCGGCACGAAATAAACGGCCAGCAACGTCGCCGTCACCATGCCGCCCACAACCGCCGTGCCGATTGCAATACGCGCCGCCGACCCCGCCCCCGTGGCGATCGCCAGCGGGAACACGCCCACCACGAAGGCAATGGAGGTCATGAGGATGGGGCGCAGGCGTTCACGCCCGGCTTCCAGCACGGATTCCTCCAGCGTTGCGCCATTTTCGAAAAACGCCTTGGCGAATTCCACGATCAGGATGGCGTTCTTGACCGCCAGCCCCACGGTAGTCAGAAGGCCGACCTGAAAATACACGTCGTTGGCCAGCCCACGCCCCAGCGTTGCGACAATCGCACCAAGTACGCCCAGCGGGATGACCAGCAGGACGGCAAAGGGAATGGCCCAGCTTTCATACAGGGCGGCAAGGCAGAACAGGATGACGATCATGGCCAGCGCATAAAGCGGCCCGGTGGACGATCCCGACGCCATCTGTTCAAAGGACAGGCCCGTCCATTCGTAGCCGACGCCCTTGGGCAGCTTGGCCAGGATTTCCTTCATCGCGGCGATGGAATCACCCGAACTGTAGCCCGCTGCCGGCTGGCCAAGGATTTCGAAGGCGTTGAGGCCGTTATAGTCCTCCACCTTCTGCGGTCCCATGATCCACTCGCCGGACACGAAGGCGTTGAACGGCACCATGCCGCCCGTTGCGTTGCGGATATACCACTTGTTCAGGTCATCAGGGATCATGCGGGCATCCGGCTCGCCCTGGATATAGACCTGCTTCACACGGTCATCGCGCAGGAACTGGTTGACATAGATCGACCCCAGCGCGCCTTCGATCGTGGTGTTGATATCCGCGATGGTGATACCCAGCGCATTGGCCTTTTCACGATCGATGTTCAGGTGGAACTGCGGCGCGTCTTCCATGCCGTTGGGGCGCACGGCCGTCAGGCGATGGTCCTTCGCCGCCATGCCCAGGACCATGTTGCGCGCTTCCAGCAGCTTGGAATGCCCAAGGTGGCCACGGTCTTCCAGTTCAAGGTCAAAACCGGTGGCGTTACCTAGTTCCAGAACGGCGGGCGGGTTGATGGCGAAGATCTGCGCCACCGGGTCCATCCAGAAATGCATCATGATGCGCATGGCGATCGCGGCCGACGTCTGGCTGGCGGCGGGGCGTTCGTCCCAGTCCTTCAGCCGGATGAAGAAGGCGCCAGCACTCTGCCCCTGCCCGGCGAAGTTGAACCCGTTCATGGAATAGACGGATTCGACATTCCTGCCCTCGGTCTTCAGGATGTAGTCGGCCACCTTGCGGTTGACGGCTGCCGTCTCCTCCAGCGTGGAACCGGCGGGCATGGTCACCTGGCCAAAGATCAGGCCCTGATCCTCATCGGGCAGGAAGCCGCCGGGCAGGCGCATGAACAGCCAGCCGACACCCACCGTAATCAACGCAAACACCAGCATGGACAGACCGGCATGCCCCAGCACGCGGGTCACGCCCTTCTGGTAGCCCTTGGTCAGGCGCGTGAAATGACGGTTGAACCAGCCTGCGAACCCCGTGGTCTTTTCATGACTGCCGGGTTTGAGCATGGTGGCGCACAGGGCGGGCGTCATGACCATGGCAACCAGCACCGACAGCCACATGGCCGCGACGATGGTGATGGAAAACTGCCGGTAGATCACCCCGGTTGACCCGCTGAAGGCCGCCATGGGCAGGAATACCGCCGTCAGCACCAGCACGATGCCAACCAGCGCGCCCGAAATTTCATCCATCGACTGACGGGCGGCTTCCTTGGGGGAAAGCTGCTTTTCGGTCATGACGCGCTCGACGTTTTCCACCACCACGATGGCGTCATCCACCAGCAGGCCGACCGCCAGCACCATGGCCAGCATGGTCAGCGTATTGATGGAAAACCCAAGGGCGGCCAGAATGCCAAACGTGCCCAGCAGCACCACCGGCACCGCGATGGTCGGAATCAGGGTGGCGCGGAAGTTCTGCAGGAACACCAGCATCACCAGGAACACCAGTGCGATCGCCTCGATCAGCGTGATGATCACGTCCTTGATCGACAGGACGATGAAGGGTTCCGTATCCAGCGGATAGACGGTCTTCAGCCCGGGCGGGAAGAACTGTTCCAGTTCCTTGATCTGGGTGCGGACTGCCGTTTCGGTCTGGAGCTGGTTGGCCCCGGGCGCCAGTTTCAGCGCCATGCCCGATGCGGGCATGTTGTTGTAGAAGGAATGGGTGTTGTAGGTCTGCGGTCCCAGTTCCACATGGGCGACATCGCGGATGCGCACCTGCGATCCGTCCTGCTGTACCTTGAGCAGGATCTTCTCGAATTCCTCGGGCGAGCGCAAGCGTGTCGGCCCGATGATGGTGGCGTCCAGACGCGCGCCCCTGACCGCGGGCACGCCACCAAGCTCACCGGACGAGACCTGTATGTTCTGTGTCTGGATGCCGGTCTGCACATCGCCCACCGTCAGGCCGTACTTGTACAGCTTGGACGGGTCGAGCCAGATGCGCATGGCATATTCCGAACCGAACAGCGTATGGTCGCCCACACCCGTCACGCGGCTGAGCGGATCGGAGATGTTGGACGCCACGTAATCGGCGATATCCGCACCACTCATGCTGTTATCGGTCGAGATGAAGGCGATGACCATCATGAAGTTCTTGACGGCCTTCGTGATGCTCAGCCCCTGCGCCGTCACTTCCTGCGGCAGCTTGGGCTGCGCAAGCTGCAGCTTGTTCTGCACCTGCACCTGCGCAATGTCGGGATTGGTTCCCTGAGCAAAGGTCAGGTCGATTTCCATCTGTCCCGATGCGTAGGACTGCGAGGAAATATATTCCAGATGATCCAGCCCGAACATCTGCTGCAGGATGGGACGCACGACCGTATCGTTCACCGTATCCGCGGACGCGCCGGGATAGGTGACCGAAATCGCGATCTGTGGCGGGGCGATGCTGGGATACTGGGCAATGGGCAGGCGAAAGATCGAAACCCCGCCCACCAGCATGATGATCAGCCCGATCACCCACGCAAAAACGGGCCGGTCAATAAAAAAGCGTGACAGAGACATGGGGGCTTATCCTGCCTGGGGCGGGGCGGACACATCCGCCGGGGCCACGGTATCGCCGGGATGGATCTTCTGCAGGCCCTCGACCACCACGCGGTCACCACCCTTCAGCCCGCCCGTCACCAGCCAGTCCGTGCCGATAGCCTGGCTGACGGTGATGGCACGCAGGTTCACCTTGTTATCGGCATCAACCACCCATACCTGCGGGTCACCATGGGAATTGCGCTGCACCGCCTGCTGCGGAACCAGCAGGGCGGTGGGGTCCGTGCCCTCGGCCAGCTGGGCATGGACATACATGCCCGGCAGCAGCAGGCGATCGGGATTGGGCATGACGGCACGCACCACAACCGTGGCCGTGGATTCGTCAACATTCACTTCCGAAAATTCCATGCGGCCGGAATGTTCGTACGTGGTGCCGTCCTCCAGTGAAATGGTGATGGCGGCGGCGTTATCACCCGCACGCGTCAGCCGTCCCTGCGCCAGTTCACGCTTGAAGCGCAGCAGTTCGGTCGCGGGCAGGTTCACGTCCACATAAATCGGGTCAAGCCGGGTGACGATCGCGACGTTGTTCGTCTGGTTGGCGGTTACCAGCGCACCAACGGTCAGGATGGAACGGCCAATGCGCCCGGTGATCGGCGCATTCATGTGGGTATAGCCCAGATCAACCGTGGCGCGTTCCAGCTGTCCCCTGGCGGTCAGGATATCACCCTGTGCCGCGCGTTCGGCGGCCAGCGCGTCATCATATTCCTGCTGGCTGACGGCATGGGCCTTGAGCAATGGCCCGTAGCGGTTCAGCTTGGCGCGGGCGGTGACCTCGCTGCCCTGTGCGTGCAGCAGCTGGCCCTGCGCGCTGTCCACTGCCGCCTGATAGATACGGGGATCGATCTGGTACAGCTGCTGCCCTGCCTGCACATCAGTGCCTTCGACAAACAGGCGCTGCTGGATGACGCCACTGACCTGCGGGCGGACCTGCGCGATTTCAAAGGCTTCGGTACGCCCCGGCAGCATCGTGTGGATTTCCACCGGCGCCGTCTTGAGCGTCACAACCTTGACCGGCTGTGGCGGAAGCTTGGGGGAAGCCGCATGCCGCTGGCATGCCGCCAGGGCAAGTATCAAAGCCGCCGGGGCTACGACACGGGAATAATGCATCATGGTCACCAACCGGCTTGTAGGCCGTTATATATAAAATGTTTCTGAATCACGGGTGTGCCGTTTCCCGCACATGGCCGCCATAAGAAAGCCAAATAACGAAACCATTTGGTTTTCAATGAATAGAAAACTATATCGTCTCCATAAGCCGGTCAAGCAGGACACCCGTACAAAAGCGGTCGGAGCATATTACGAATGAGCAAGAATGGACATGGAGCCCCCGCATCTGCGTCGCACGATTGCGACAGCCGCAGGCGTGGGCCAGGCCGACCGCCAGAAATGGAAGAATGCGAACGGCGGGAACGGATTCTGGACGCCGCAAGCGAGGTGCTGCAGCAATGCGGCTACCATGCGGCCTCGATGGACAAGGTGGCGCAGCATTCCGCCATGTCCAAGCGCACGCTGTACCAGATGTTCCATTCCAAGCAGGACCTGTTCCATACCCTGATCAACAGCAGGCTGTTCAATGTCACGCCAGACGAATGCCACTACCGAGAGAACCCGGCGGAGGAACTGACCGAACTGCTGATGAACCTTGGTCGGATCATTCTCCGGCCCGACCGTATCAGCCTGATCCGGGCATTGATTACCGAATCACAGGAATCAGCGGATATCCGGCAGATCCTGACCAGCCTGCGTGCCGGCGGAAAGGGAAACGTGCTGACCAGCTGGCTGGACCGTTATGTGCGCCAGAACCACTATGTTGTGGAAGGCGATATATGTATTTACAGCAACATGCTGTTCGGCATGACCATAGGCGACCTGATGCTGCAGAGCTTGGCCTGCGCATCCGAATCAACATGGATTGAAGAAAACATGCGGCCGCGCTTTCACCATGCGGCACGGATTTTCCTGGCTGGTTTCCGGCAGGACTGCAATCGGTCCGACAGCCCAGTTCCCTAGAGGTTCTGGCGCATTTCCTGACGGATCGCGTTGCATTTCTTGGTAAAGACGCTGGCTTGTGATGCCGTCATGAAATTGATGATGAAGGCCCCGATAAGCGAGCAGAATGACAGGGAAATCACTATTTTACCCGTCATGCCAATAACGACATCATAATATTCTGCTGAATACCACAGCAGGAACATGCTAAGAACAGCGCCCAGAAAACCCAGAATGCCTGTAGAATGAATAAGGGAGTCTTCTTCATTGCTGAAGTCGGATGACTCCTTCCACAGCATGTATAGTTTTTCGTTCATTTCATCGACCTGGCAATCATGTTCCAGCTGTGCCGCGCTGGTCAGCTTGCCAGGGGCGGAACGATGCATGTCCAGTTCCTGCTGCGCCTTGGCAAAGACGCGCCGACGCTCTTTTATGGCCGGCAGGCTGATATCCACAAAGCTGAGAATCGCCACGTTCAGGCCAGCCGATAGCTGGACGATCGCCTGAAAATCTCCCCATGTCTGATTCATGTGGCTTCCCCTTTCCCACACATACCTGCCGTTAGGATACTGTAAGGAAATGGAGAGCAGGAGATCGCAAAATCGTTAGGCAGGGCTGCATTTGGTCGTATACGGTATTTTTTAAACCTGACGCAAAAAAGCCACCCTTCTGGGTGGCTTTTTCTTAGTCTTTTCAGACACGTATGCTTGGTTGCGGGGGCAGGATTTGAACCTGCGGCCTTCAGGTTATGAGCCTGACGAGCTACCGGGCTGCTCCACCCCGCGGTGGTGAGGGGTGACTGGAAGACCTGGCGGCGACCGACTTTCCCGTGCCTTGAGGCACAGTATCATGGGCGCTGGGGTGTTTCACGGCCGAGTTCGGGATGGGATCGGGTGGATCATTCCCCGCCATGGCCACCAGGTCATCCAGTCATCCCTTTGGGAGGGGCTGAGAGGATGTGATGGGTTGGTGCTGTTATGGTGTGTTGAAGAGTGGATGACTGCTGTGCATGTATGTTGCCACGTCATGTGGCGATGGAATGAGCCTGTTGGGCGATTAGGACCAGTTAGCTGCACGCATTGCTGCGCTTCCACACCTGGCCTATTGACGTGATGGTCTATCACGGCCCTCGGGGAGACCTTGTTTTGAGGTGGGTTTCCCGCTTAGATGCTTTCAGCGGTTATCCCGTCCACACTTAGCTACCCGGCTGTGCCGCTGGCGCGACAACCGGTGCACCAGAGGTATGTTCATCCCGGTCCTCTCGTACTAGGGACAAATCCTCTCAAGTCTCCAACACCCACGGCAGATAGGGACCGAACTGTCTCACGACGTTCTAAACCCAGCTCACGTACCACTTTAATCGGCGAACAGCCGAACCCTTGGGACCTGCTCCAGCCCCAGGATGTGATGAGCCGACATCGAGGTGCCAAACCTCCCCGTCGATGTGGACTCTTGGGGGAGATCAGCCTGTTATCCCTAGAGTACCTTTTATCCGTTGAGCGATGGCCCTTCCACGCGGGACCACCGGATCACTATGGCCGACTTTCGTCTCTGATCGAGCTGTCACTCTCACAGTCAGGCGGGCTTATGCCATTGCACTCGACAGTCGGTTTCCGACCGACCTGAGCCCACCATCGCGCGCCTCCGTTACACTTTGGGAGGCGACCGCCCCAGTCAAACTGCCCACCATGCAGGGTCCCGGACCTGGCTAACAGGCCTCGGTTAGACATCAGAAACAGTCAGGGTGGTATTTCAAGGATGGCTCCACCGGAACTGGCGCCCCGGTTTCAAAGCCTCCCACCTATCCTACACAGAATGTCTCTGATGCCACTGCAAAGCTGCAGTAAAGGTTCATAGGGTCTTTCCGTCTGACCGCGGGTACCCCGCATCTTCACGGGGAATTCAATTTCGCTGAGCCGATGCTGGAGACAGCGGGGAAGTCGTTACGCCATTCGTGCAGGTCGGAACTTACCCGACAAGGAATTTCGCTACCTTAGGACCGTTATAGTTACGGCCGCCGTTTACCGGGGCTTCAATTCGGTGCTTGCACACCTCCTCTTAACCTTCCGGCACCGGGCAGGCGTCAGGCCGTATACGTCGTCTCTCGACTTCGCACAGCCCTGTGTTTTTACTAAACAGTCGCTACCCCCTGGTCTGTGCCACCCGCCAATGGTTGCCCACTGACGGGTCTTGCTTATCCCGAAGTTACGCAAGTAATTTGCCTAGTTCCTTCAGCATCGTTCTCTCAAGCGCCTTGGTATTCTCTACCAGTCCACCTGTGTCGGTTTCGGGTACGGTCTATATGCCAGAGCTATTTCCTGGAATGCGCCAAAAGCCGGATCAATCCGATAAGACCCGACAACATATTGCATTCGTCACTTCTGGCAGGCCCGGGAATATTTGCCCGGTTTCCATCGACTACGGCTTTCGCCCTCGCCTTAGGGGCCGGCTCACCCTGCGCGGATTAACCTTGCGCAGGAACCCTTGGACTTTCGGCGACAGTGTTTCTCGCACTGTTTGTCGCTACTCATGTCAGCATTCGCACTTCCGATATCTCCAGAGAGGGTCACCCCGTCTCCTTCACAGACCTACGGAACGCTCCGCTACCGCGCATACATAGTATGCACCCACAGCTTCGGCACGTGGCTTGAGCCCCGTTACATTTTCGGCGCAGGGTTTCTATTAGACCAGTGAGCTATTACGCTTTCTTTAAAGGATGGCTGCTTCTAAGCCAACCTCCTGGTTGTTTTGGAATCCCCACATCCTTTCCCACTTAGCCACGATTTGGGGGCCTTAGCTGGTGGTCTGGGCTGTTTCCCTCTCGACAATGGACCTTAGCACCCACTGTCTGTCTGCCGAGCTCATACTTCCGGGTATTCGGAGTTTGGTTAGGTTTGGTAAGGCTTTGGGCCCCCCTAGCCCATCCAGTGCTCTACCCCCCGGGGTAATACTCGACGGTCTACCTCAATAGATTTCGCGGAGAACCAGCTATTTCCGAGTTTGATTGGCCTTTCACCCCTAGCCACAGCTCATCCCCGACTTTTTCAACAGGCGTGGGTTCGGCCCTCCAGTGCGTGTTACCGCACCTTCAGCCTGGCCATGGCTAGATCACTCGGTTTCGGGTCTTCTGCCAGCAACTCGTCGCCCTGTTCAGACTCGCTTTCGCTGCGCCTACACCTAACGGCTTAAGCTTGCTGCAAACAGAAACTCGCTGACCCATTATACAAAAGGTACGCCGTCACCCCATAAGAGGCTCCGACTGCTTGTAGGCATTCGGTTTCAGGTCTATTTCACTCCCCTCGTCGGGGTGCTTTTCACCTTTCCCTCACGGTACTTGTTCACTATCGGTCACCAGGGAGTATTTAGGCTTGGAGGGTGGTCCCCCCATGTTCAGACAGGATTTCACGTGTCCCGCCCTACTCAAGGATCATTCCTGACACTACGCATACGGGGCTATCACCCGCTATGGCCGGACTTTCCATTCCGTTCTGCTTCTTCAAAAATGAACACTGGCCTGTTCCGCGTTCGCTCGCCACTACTAGCAGAATCTCAATTGATGTCTTTTCCTCCGGGTACTTAGATGTTTCAGTTCCCCGGGTTCGCCTCATGTCCCTATGTATTCAGAACATGATACCCATCGCTGGGTGGGTTGCCCCATTCAGATACCCACGGATCAAAGCCTGCTCGCGGCTCCCCATGGCTTTTCGCAGCGTGCCACGTCTTTCATCGCCTCCTGGTGCCAAGGCATCCACCGAATGCCCTTATCACGCTCATTGCCCACACATGCACAGGAGCCATCCACTCAAGCCACCAGCCAGATAACCAGCCGGCAGATCGAGCAACAACACCCGCACAGAGAAAGTGCAGTGCATCGCACAATTCAACACTTAACTCGTTCATGAACGCATGCGCCTCCGTCACTTAGCATGGATACCCCGACTGCTCGGACCATCCACGGGTCAGACCAACCCGTGACAAAGGCACGTCCACGAACGCACCAACCTATTCACATTATCAAAGAGCAAACTTACCAGACCGCA
>NZ_CP021467.1:2377500-2872500 GCF_002173515.1 Komagataeibacter europaeus | reverse complement strand
GCGTGGCGCGCACGGGGCCGTGGCTGCTGATCCGCGCCAGGCTAAGCGGCACGGCATTTTCCACGATCGAAGACACACGATTATCCGCACCGATAAAGACGATATCGAGTGGCGCCTGCGTATGCTGCATCCACATGTCGCTCTGGCGGGGATAGGGCCAGACGAAGATCATGCCACCATCGGCGGGCACCGACGGGCGGAACATCTCGCCTACCTGCTGCTCCCGCGGGGTCATGGCCTTTTCCACGGTAAAGGTATGCTTGACGCCATCGGCGGATGTAATGGTCAGCGGCACCACTGGCAGTGCGGGCTGGGCATGGGTTGGTTCACCCGTTTCTTCCGCCGCCATGACGGGAACGGATACAGCCGCCATGCATGCGGCCAGCGCCAGCCACCGGCCTGCCTTGAAGGACATCATAAGCAAATTCTCTCCTGCACCCTTATACTTGCCTGTCAGTTCAGGAAGGGATTGCCCTTCCGTTCCGCACCGATTGTCGTCGCGGGACCATGACCGGGCAGGATCGTGACATCATCGCCCAGCGGAAGCAATTCCCGCCGTATGGCGTCGATCAACTGGTCATGATCGCCGTACGGGAAGTCGGTACGCCCCACCCCGCCACGGAACAGGGTGTCGCCCACAAAGGCAAAGCGGGATTCGGGATCATGGAAAATGACATGGCCGGGGGTATGACCGGGCACGTGACGGACCTCGAAACGATGTCCGAGCGCCTCCAGCGTCTCACCGTGCTTTACGAACCTGTCCGGGGTTACGTTCTCCAGTCCACTCAGGCCAAACAGGGCCGCCTGCTGGGTAATGGAGGACAGCAGGGCATCATCCGCCCGGTCCGGCCCGATAACCTGCACCGGGGCACCCTGCCGTGTGGACAGTTCCCGCCGCAGCGCATCCGCCCCACCGGCATGGTCCAGATGGCCATGGGTCAGCCAGATGGCGTCAACCGTCAGTCCCTTCTGCGTGATGAACGCCATGATACGCGGCACATCACCCCCCGGATCGACCACGACGGCATGATGCGTGTCGGGATTCCATAATATGGAACAGTTCTGGCCAAAGGCGGTGACGGGCACGATTTCAAGGGAAAGAGGTGTCGGCATGCGCGGAACCCTACATATAAAAAAGCGCCCCACGTTACCGCGGGGCGCAACAGGCGACCAGTAGCCGATCAGCCCGCGTTGGGCAGCGGCCAGCCGGTGGCCGGAATGTCAAAATGCTTGGCCAGTTCATGATCGGGGGTGTTGGTCAGGTCACGCTCCAGTTCCTTGACCACCAGCGCACGGGTGTGCACGTCCAGATGCGCGCGGATCTGGTGCATGACATCACCGGGGGCCGAGATCGCGATGGCCGGAGCCTTCTTCTGGCGCACGACCGTGTTCAGGAATTCCGCAATGACCTTGCCATAGGCACCGTTGCGCGGAGCATCCATGCCCTTTGCATCGTCGCTCTTGAGGTGCTCGAACGTCGCAAGACCATGTTCGCCATGCTTCAGGATACGGGCATGAATGTTATCGGCAACAACATACCAAGCAGGATCGACATAACTCATTTACAGTACTCCATTCATGCGCGCCCCACATCGGGGTGGCGTTATGTTGTGGCAATATATGGGATGCCTGTTCGTACATGTCCACCGGCTGGCATGAGTGTATGCGTGCTGATAGAGTAGTCCTGCTATGACACAGGTTTCATCCACGCGGGATCCCCTGGATCTCCTGATCGAATGGGCGCGGGCAGGTCAGCCCTGCGCGCTGGCGACCGTTACCTCCACCTGGGGCAGTTCCCCCCGGCCGGCTGGCAGCATGATGGCGGTCTGCGCCAATGGCCGCATCGAGGGATCGGTCAGTGGCGGCTGCGTGGAAGGCGCGGTGATCGAGGAAGCGGGGAACGTCATGGCCACCGGCCATCCCGCCGCCCTGTCCTATGGTGTATCCAGTGATGACGCATGGGCGGTTGGCCTGGCCTGTGGTGGGCTGCTGGATGTGTATGTGGCCGCCGTACGCACCCCCACGCACCCGCAGGGCACGCTGGATCTGGCCATGCTGGAAACCGTGGCGGAAAAACGCCGGGCCCGGGTTCCGGTCATCGTGGCGACCGAACTGGCGACGGGGGCCACGCGCCTGCTGTACCAGACCGATGCCGCATCCGATGCATCGTCCGATCTGGCTGCACGGCTGGACGCCCGCGCGCGGGACGTATTTGAAACCGGCCGCAGCCTGCGGCTGGAAGATGAAGCGGGGCAGGCCCTGTGGTTCCTGCACCTTATTCCCATGCCGCCCCGCCTGCTGATCGCGGGGGCCGTGCATATCGCGCAGGTACTGGCCCCCATGGCGCAGACCACCGGATTTAGCGTGACGGTCATCGACCCCCGCACACAACTCGCGACCGCCGAACGTTTCCCCGGCATCACGCTGGAAACCGACTGGCCGGATGAAACACTGGCGCGGCTGGGGGTGGATAACCAGACAGCCATCGTGACATTGACGCATGACGCCAAGCTGGACGATCCCACCCTGCATTACGCCCTGAATGGCGATGCTTTTTATATTGGTGCGCTGGGATCACGCAAAACACAGGCATCACGCGTTGAGCGACTGCGCGAGGCCGGTTTCTCCGCCGGACAGATCGCCCGTATCCATGGTCCCGTCGGGCTGGCCATCGGGGCGGTGGGGGCGGCTGAAATCGCCCTGTCGATTCTGGCTGAAATCGTGGCCGTGCGCCATAACAAGCCGCTGGGGCGGATCTCGGGCTGGGCATGACGTGGGCCGGGCCGCGTGTCGCGGCCATTGTGCTGGCGGCGGGCCGTTCCAGTCGCACGGCCCCCCTGCACAAGCTGCTGACGCCCGACGCCACGGGCCTGCCCATGATTGCCCGCACCCTGCGCGCCATCACCGCCAGCCGGGCCGGGCCGGTGATTGTCGTGCTGGGGCATCGCGCTGCCGAAATCCGGGCCGCTGCGTCCTTGGACAGACAGGCGGAAAACACCCCCCGATTCATTACGGCACCCAACCATGCATGCGGCCTGTCCCAGACACTGGCGGCAGGTATCCGCGCCGCCAGTGCGTATCCGGCTGTCACGGGCGCGCTGGTCTGCCTGGGGGACATGCCACTGATCGGCACGGACCTGATCGACCGCATGATCGCGACCTTCCTGGCCCATCCCGACCGACCCGGCGTGATGCCGGTGCATGAAGGCAGGCGCGGCAACCCGGTCCTGTGGAGCCGTGACCTGTTCCCTGCCCTGCTGGCCCTGACGGGGGACCAGGGCGCGCGCCCGCTCCTGCGCCAGCATGAAACCGGCATGGCGCGCGTTGCGGCCGGGGCGGAAATTACGGCGGACTTTGACACCCCGGCCCGGTTGGCCGACTTCGCGCGCTGTTTTGCAGACGGTTGACCTGAGCCCGCGCCAGCGCAAAGAGAGAAGGCACGCCATGCGGTCCACCGCACGGCCTGACAACCAACCAGGATCAAGACATGAGCAAGATTATCCGCACCGAACCCAACCCCATCCTGTCCAAGGTGGTGGAATACCATGGCTTCCTGTTCACACAGGGATTCGTCGCCCGCGACCTGTCCGCAGACATCACGGCGCAGACCAAGGACATTCTGGCCCAGATTGACGAGGCGCTGGAACTGCACGGCACTGACAACACCCGCCTGCTGCAGGCCCAGATCTGGCTGAAGGACATCAATGACCGTGACGCGCTGAACGCGGTATGGGGTCCGTGGCTGCCCAAGGATGGCGCACCCGCGCGGGCCTGCGTCGAAGCCAAGATGGCCCACCCCGACGTACTGGTCGAGATCATGGTGATCGCCACCAAGTAAGACGAACGGGATGCGGGAAAGTCAGCTGATAAACATGTCACATTTTTGCAACTTTCCCGCTTCCCAAGAATCATTCCACTTATGTTCTCCCCTTTGATTTCTCACGCATAAGCGACTGAAAAACAGGGGATGAATGGTCCGATTAAAGAATATATTCCTATTTTCTTTCCGAGATGAAGTTTTTGGGTGAAATATGCAGCGTTGCTGTTCATCCTTCACAGCGCAGGCTTGTCAGACTTGCAATGGGCTTGCTACTCGATGAACACGATGTGAGCGGGTTATCAGAGAATCACCCCGATGCGGTGGAGAGATTGCGGAAAATGTGGATCAGAAACATGAAGCGTGGCGTTTTGCTTTCCGTTCTTGGTGCCACGTTCGGATTCATGTTTTCGGAACAGGGACATGCAAGGTCGGTCCGGCATGTCAGCCATGTCCATCCCGTCGCGGCGCATTCGGCCGCCGGGCATCATGTCCTGCACCACGCCAGCTATCGTCGCACCACGCATGAACGTGGGCATGTGATCCAGTGCGTAGCCTTCGCCAAATCGGCATCGGATGTTGAAATCCGGGGCAACGCGGTTGACTGGTGGTACAACGCCGCCGGGCGTTACGCCCGTGGCAATTCGCCGGAAGAAGGCAGTGTCCTGAATTTCCGTGGCACCCGTCGCATGCCACTGGGCCATGTGGCCGTGGTGCGTCAGGTCGTCAACAGCCGTACCATCGTCATTGACCAGTCCCACTGGGGCCAGCGCGGGATCAGCCGTGATGTTCCGGTGATCGACGTATCGCCCAACAATGACTGGTCTGCCGTGCGCGTGGCGCTGAACAGCGGCAGCGGTGCATTTGGCAGCATCTATCCGACCTACGGCTTCATCTACGCCCGACCGGATACCACATCCAACATGATGCTGAGCACCTACCAGAAGGCCATGCGTAACCCGGCCACCATGGCGCGGACTTCCGGTCGCACGATGCCACGCCACAACAGCACGGAAGTGGCCGAAGCGCCTGAAGGCATCGCCGGTCACGCCTCTTCATCCCTTGCCTATACGGATGACGCGCCGAATCGTTCCGTCCGGTAATCGAATAAAAGAAGCCGTGGCCCTGAAATCAGGGCCGCCCGGCCCGATGATACGGATGCCCCGATGAAATGGCGCGGGCACGATAAAGCTGTTCCGCCAGCATGCCGCGCACCAGCATGTGCGGCCATGTCATCTTGCCCAGTGAAAGCGTATGGTCGGCGCGCTGTATGACCGTCGCGTCCAGCCCTTCCGCCCCCCCGATGACAAAACACAGCGGGCGTGGCGTTTCGACCCACTGTTCCACCGCATGTGAAAAGGCCAGGCTGTCATATGTCCGGCCGCCTTCATCCATGGCCACCACAATCGCGCGGTCAGGCAATGCGGTCAGGATCGCCTGCCCTTCCCTACGCTTGATTTCATTGGGTGCGCCGCGCCCTTCGGGCAGTTCCACCAGCTTGATACGCGGCGAAAGCCGGTTGGCGTAACGATCAAACAGGTCGCGTTCCACCCGGTCCTTCATGCGGCCCACTGCAATCAGATGGAACACCGCTCAGTCCACCGGTGTCGCTGGCGCCTCCGGCGGGACATCCAGATCCGCGCCCCACATCCGTTCCAGACCGTACAGCGCACGCGACTCAGGCTTGAACAGATGCACGACGATATCCCCTGCATCCAGCAGCACCCAGTCGGAACCGGAGGCCCCTTCGGTCCGTACCCGCTTGTGCCCGACCTCACCCAGCTTGCGATCGATATGGGCCGCCATGGCCGCGATCTGCCGATCCGCCACACCCGTCGCGATCACCATCCGGTCGGCAAAGGATGCACGGCCCGTCAGGTCAATGACCACGATATCCTCGGCCTTGTCATCTTCCAGGCTGGTGGTGATGATTTCCAGAAACTGTTCCACGCGCGGGTCGGCTTCGCGCGCGTCAGTGGATACAGGGCCAGCCACGGCGGCCTTCTTGCGCGGCGTGCCCGGCACCTGCACGGCACTGCCCAATGACGCCGCGTTGACGCGTGGCTGTCCCGCGGAAAGGGTGCTGCCGGTCCGGCGCTTGGCGCCACTCTCGGCTGAAGGCTTCCTGGTTATGGCTGTTACTCCCGTCCGTGGCCGGAATTGGCCTGCGATGCACGTATTTGTGTTGCTGATATAGCGTTCTGCGGCGCGGGAAGAAAGACCCATGCCGGCGGCCTGCACATAGCCAGTCTGCCCGCCTGTCGTGCTGGCCGCCGCCAGCGCGCAAGCCTGCGGGCAATCTGGCCGTGCAATGCGGCAGGATTATAGCCCGGTCGTGGTAGAATCGCGAGTGGAACCATACGCACGATGTCCCGCCACCGCCGCCATCGGCCCATATGCGCCAGTCCGTCCGCCCCCATCAGCCAGACAAAATGTACATGCGGGAAAAGCTGTTTCAGGCGACGCAGCGTATCGACGGTGTATCGCGTGCCGATCCGGCTTTCGATATCGGTCGCCAGCAGCCTGCGCCCATGCACGCCACGGATACGCGCGCGCACCAGCGCCAGCCGCTGCGACAGGGGCGCCATGCCCGCCACCGGCTTGAGCGGATTGCCCGGCGAGACAAGGAACCACACCTGATCCAGCTTCAGCTGCCGCAGCGCCCGGCAGGCAAGCTGGACGTGGCCGTCATGCACCGGGTTGAACGAACCGCCCAGCAGGCCGACACGCATATGCCGCCCGTCGCCACGGACCGGCAGGACATCACCCACGCCCGTCAACAAGGATCAGGGCCGGACCTGTCCGGTGCCGATCACCTCGTACCGATAGGTTGTCAGCTGCTCCAGTCCAACGGGGCCGCGGGCATGGAAACGCCCGGTGGCAATACCGATTTCCGCACCAAACCCGAATTCCCCCCCGTCGCAGAACTGGGTGGAAGCATTCCACATGACCACGGCGCTATCCGTCCCGTTCAGGAAGGTGGTCGCCGCCGCCTCGTCCTCGGTCACGATCGCTTCGGTATGGGCGCTGCCGTAACGTGCGATATGGGCCAGCGCCTCCTCCACGCCATCCACCACGCCAACGGACAGGACCGCATCCAGCCATTCGGTGGCGAAATCATCTTCCGTCGCGGCGGGCAGGTCGGGCACGATCTCACGCGCGCGGGCATCGGCGCGGAACGTGCAGCCACGGGTGGCCAGATCCTCGATCAGGCCGGGCAGGATCTTGGGCGCAATCGCCTGATCCACCAGCAGGGTCTCGGTCGCGCCACAGATGCCCGGACGGCGCAGCTTGGCGTTCAGCACGATCCGTCGCGCCATTTCCAGATCGGCGGCAGCGTGGACATAGGTGTGGCACAGCCCTTCGGCATGGGCCAGCACGGGCACGCGGGCCTCGGCACAGACACGCTCGACCAGTGATTTGCCGCCACGGGGAATGATCAGGTCGATCAGGCCTGCCGCCCCCAGCATGGACGCGACATGCGCGCGGTCCGCATCGGGCGGGATCTGCACGCATTCCACCGGCAGGCCAGCCGCCTGCAGCCCCGCCTGCATGGCGGCGTGAATGACGCGCGCGCTGTTCAGGCTGTCCGACCCGCCGCGCAGGATCACGGCATTGCCGGACTTGATGCACAGGGCGGCGGCATCGGCCCCCACGTTGGGGCGACTTTCGTAAATCATGCCAATTACGCCCACCGGGGTCGCGACACGACGGATGCGCAGGCCGTTGGGCCGGTCCCATTCCGCCATGACATGGCCAACCGGGTCCGGCAGGCTGGCAACCTGCTCCAGCCCCTTCGCCATCGCCTCGACCCGTTCGGGGTTAAGGGTCAGCCGGTCACGGAATGCGGCCGCCCCGGCAAAGGCCGCCACGTCACGCGCATTGGCGGCCAGCAGTTCAGCCTGACTGGCGCGCAGGGCATCAGCCGCCGCCATCAGGGCCCTGTTGCGGGTTTCGGTCGTGCTGCGGGCCAGCACGCGGCCTGCGGCGCGGGCGGCGATGGCCATGGTGCGGATCACGTCCGGCTGCGGTGCGTCAGCCCGCGTGGGGGTTGCAACAGCCTGGTCCATGATCCGTCACTCCTTCAGTCCATTCCTGAACGGGCAATACGCCCGCATCAGACGTTAAAGCGGAACAGCAGGACATCACCATCCTGCACCACGTAATCCCGCCCTTCGATCCGCAGCTTGCCCGCTTCACGCGCGCCAGCTTCACCATTGCAGGCAATGTAATCATCATACGCAATGGTTTCGCAGGCAATGAAGCCACGTTCAAAATCATTATGGATGACAGCGGCAGCCTGCGGGGCCTTGGTCCCTTCGGTAATGGTCCAGGCCCGCGTTTCCTTCGGCCCCACGGTAAAGTAGGTGCTCAGGCCCAGCAGGCGGTAGCCAGCCGCGATGACACGGTCCAGCCCGCTATCCTTCAGACCGAGCCCTTCGAGGAACTCCACCCGGTCTTCGGGGCCAAGCTGGCTGACCTCGGCCTCGATCGCGGCGGAAACCACGACCATGGCGGCCCCTTCCTCTTCCGCGCGGGCACGGACGCGTTCGGAAAATTCGTTACCCGTCGCAGCCGAGCCTTCATCCACGTTGCACACATACAGCACGGGCTTCGATGTCATGAGCTGGAGGCGGCGCACCGCTTCTTCCTGCCCCGCCGGAATGGCCTTGCGCGCGGGTTTTCCTTCACGCAGCGCCTCGATCAGCGGTTCCATCAGCTCGACCTGGGCTGCGGCCTCGCGGTCGTTGCCGCGCGCTTTCTTCTGCAGCGCCACGATCCGCTTTTCCAGCGATTCGAGGTCGGCCAGCATCAGTTCGGTCTCGATGATCTCCGCATCACGGATGGGGTCAACGCCACCCTCGACATGGGTGATGTCGTCATCTTCAAAACAGCGCAGGACGTGGATGATCGCATCCACCTCACGGATATTGGCCAGGAACTGGTTGCCCAGGCCCTCCCCGCGCGACGCACCGCGCACCAGGCCCGCGATATCGACGAATTCAAGACTGGTGGGCAGGATCTTCTGCGACTTGCCGATGCGCGCCAGATTGGCCAGTCGCGCATCCGGCACGGCGACACGGCCCACATTCGGCTCGATGGTGCAGAACGGATAGTTCGCGGCCTGCGCCGACGCTGTTTCCGTCAGGGCGTTGAACAGCGTGGATTTACCCACATTCGGCAGGCCCACGATGCCACAGTTAAAGCCCATACGCCCTTACTCCCCGGCCTGCGCGGCCATTCTTGTCATGAACAGTTCCGGCTTCCCGTCCGCCAGCAGCACGGCCTCATCAGCCAGCGCATCAAGCATCGGGTCCAGCCACTCGCGGTCCGTGCGGGAGAAGTCACCCAGCACATGGCCTGTCACGCGCTCACGGCTGCCGGGATGCCCGATGCCCAGCCGCACGCGCCAGTATTCTTTCGTACCCAGCATGCGGTCCATCGACCGCAGGCCGTTATGCCCCGCCGCCCCGCCGCCACGCTTTACGCGGATGCGTCCGGGCTCAAGGTCCAGTTCATCATGGAATGCCGTAATGGCCTCGGCTGGCAGCTTGTAGAAAGCGGCCGCCTGCTGAACGCTCTCCCCCGAGAGGTTCATGTACGTCATGGGCTTGAGCAGCAGCACCTTGTGCCGCCCGATCATCCCTTCCGCCACTTCACCGCGAAAGCGCTTCCGCCACGGGGCGAACCCGTGGCGGTCGGCAATCCGGTCCACCGCCATGAACCCGACATTGTGACGATTCCGGCTCATCCCCGTCTCGGGGTTACCAAGACCGGTCCAGAGCAGCATCGTTCATCCTCCTGTCAGGTCAGCATGGCGGTGGGCGGGATCAGCCCTCGGCTTCGCCTTCGGCGGCTTCAGCGGCTTCGGCCTCTTCATCAACACTCGGCGGTGCGACGTTGGCGATCACGAAGTTGTTGTCCTGCAGCACCGGGGTAACATGCTCCGTGCCCTTCAGGTCTTCCCAGCGCACGTTGTCGTGGAAGTCGAGCTTGGACAGGTCGGCAGTGAAGAATTCCGGGATGTTGGCCGGATCAACCACCACGTCCACCGTGTGGCGGACGATGTTCATCACGCCACCGCGCTTGACGCCGGGGGAGAGTTCTTCACCCGTGAAGCGGACTTCCACTTCCACGTGCACCTTATGGCCAGCGGCCAGGCGCTGGTAGTCAACATGCAGCGGCGCATCGGTCACCGGGTGCAGCTGGATCTCACGCAGCAGGGCGTGCACGGACGGGCCACCCGCGACGGAGATGTCATAGATGCGCGAACGCCAGCCGGACTTGTGCAGTTCACGGTGCACGATACGGGGGTCAAGCGCGATCAGGGTGGGTTCCTGGCCGCCGCCATAGATAACGCCGGGCACGTGGCCGGCACGCCTCGTTGCACGCGCTGCCCCCTTACCAGCCTTCGCGCGCGAAGAGACTTCGATCTTGGTGAATTTGGTCACTTGTTTGCTCCTGAAACACAAGCGCGCGGGCCTCCAGGGGTGCCAGCGCGTGCGCGGCGTTTAACGGAAAACCGCGCCTGATGCAATCACCCAAGGGCGCGCCCGCCCGGTTTTTCAGGAAAGCGCGGTCAGGTTCCATACCGGCGTCGGCCCCGGTTCGGCCCACATCGGCGTCGCGTTGGGCAGGCGCACATTGGGCTTGAGGTGCATGGCCGAACGCAGGGCGCGGAACATCGCGCCATGGCAGACGATCAGCGGCACGCCATCCTTTTCCAGCGCCCGGTTCACGGCCGATACGGCGCGTTCACGCAGGTCGGCAAAGCTTTCGCCATTGGGTGGGGTGTAATCGCCCGCGATCCAGCTGTCGTACCATGTTCCCATGGGCTTGCCTTCCTCGTCACCGAAGCAGACTTCCTTCAGCCCGTCATCCAGCGCGATCTCCAGCCGGGGGGCGCCGTTGGCCGCCAGCTGGTCAGCCACGATTTCCGCCGTCCGGCGCGCGCGGATCAGCGGCGACGACACGATCCGCACGATCGGTGCATGGTCATGCCAGTGCTTCGCCAGCAGCAGGCCGGCCGCCTCGGCCTGCCGGATGCCGGTCTGGTTCAGCGGAATATCGGTCCGCCCCTGCGAACGCCCCTGCGCATTCCAGTCCGTTTCCCCATGGCGCAGATACCAGTACGGCCGGGCAATCAGGTCAGTCATGGGGTCGTTCCTTGCTTGTTACACCCCTGTGGGGGTAACGCCGGGACGGCCCGGGGGTCAATCCCGTCCTTCAGTCAAACAGCGACGAAACCGAGCTTTCGTCCGATATGGCCTGCATGGCGCGCGAGATCAGGGCCGCCGTGCTGATCTGGCGGATATTGGCCGAATCCCTCACCGCCTCGGTCGCCTTGATGCTGTCGGTCAGCGTCAGCATGCCCAGCGGCGACTGGCCAATGCGGCTGACCGCGCTGCCGGTCAGCACGCCGTGGGTCACATATGCCTCAACCGCTGCCGCGCCATGCTTCATCAGCGCTTCCGCCGCGTTGCACAGCGAACCGCCACTATCGACAATATCATCCACCAGGATGCAGTAACGACCCCGCACGTCACCGATCACGTTCATGACTTCGGACACGCCCGCGCGCTCGCGTCGCTTGTCGATGATGGCAAGGTCCACGTTCAGCCGCTGCGCCAGCTGGCGGGCGCGCACCACGCCGCCCACGTCGGGGGACACGATCATGAGGTTGTGGGGGCCACCGGGAATGTCCATCGGCGGGGCGTCATAGGGCAGCGGCGGCTCGCCATCGATCTTCATGCGGCCACGGATGTCACGGGTAAACAGCGGGGCGGCATACAGGTTGTCCACCGGGATGTCGAAGAAGCCCTGGATCTGCATGGCGTGCAGGTCCATGGTCAGGACACGGTTGGCCCCGGCCTCGACCAGGATATTGGCTACCAGCTTGGCGCTGATCGGCGTGCGGGGGCCGGATTTGCGATCCTGCCGGGCGTAACCGAAATACGGCATGACCGCCGTGATGCGGCGTGCCGACCCGCGACGCAGCGCGTCAAGCATGATCAGCAGTTCCATGAGGTTATCATTGGTGGGGGAGCAGGTGCTCTGGATGACGAACACATCCTCACCACGCACGTTTTCATGAATCTCGACAAAGATTTCCATGTCGGCGAAACGCCGCACGGTCGCATTACAAAGCGGCAGTCCCAGCTCCGCTGCTACTTTTTCGGCAAGGGGCAGGTTGCTGTTACAGGCGACAATCTTCATCGTGTGACGCTCCCGGGCGGCGGTACAGGCGATCAGGGCGGCTTTTGCACGCCATCCCCGTTGTTTATGTGCGGGGTTCTAACAACCGGCATACCCCGTGTCACCTATCTAAGGATGGCGAAACCTGCACGCCTGCCCTTCGTGGCCGATCCGTCACACCGGGCGACGGGGTGGCAGCGTTACCCCAGGAAAGGGCCGGGCCGGTGCGGGCGGCGTGACAGGCACGGGTTTACCAGTGATTTCGGTCGGGGCCGGATTTTCCGCGGGCACCGCCTTGGGCATGGGGGGCCATTCAGCGGCCTTCTGCGCAACCGGGGGCGCGGGGCGCGATACCGCCCTGGGCTGGGCTACGGATACCGGGGCCGGTGTGTGGACCACTGGCGCCGGTGCCACGGCCGGTGCGGCGGCCGCATGCACGACCGGAGCGACAGGCGCCACAGACACGGCTGGCGCGGCAGGTGCCGGGGACGGCGCGGCGATGTGCGCAGACGGGGCTGAAACGGGCGTGGGCGACACGACTGGCGCCGCCACGGGCGTCCCGGTTACGGGCACGGCATCCGCCACGACCGGGGCGGGGGTGGAGATGGCTTTCGGCACTGACGTACCTGTGGCAACGCCCTTGCCACCGATGACCGGCACGGGCGCGACCGTATCCGCCACCGCAGCGGCCGTGCCGGCTGTCGCGGACTGTGTGACGGGGGATGATGACCGGGCCGGCAGCACGCCATCCGCCGCCAGCGGGACATTGGCCCGACCGGAATAGCGCGTGATGATCTGGCGCGCGGCCCCTGCCGCCTCATCCGCCGCCGCCACGGCGACATCACCCCACTTCGTATCCAGTGAATGGGCTTTTATGTCATGGATCTGGGTGGCCGCGCCCGCTTCCTTGCCCTGCGCATCCAGCACCTGCCATGTCAGCACGATATGCTGCTGCTTCGTGGTGGATGTCGTGGTGACCGCGTCATTGAGCACGACCGTGCAGCGCACCGTGTAATCCGCCCCGGTTGCGGTATGGCGGATATCCTCATGCGCATCGGGGAATGCCGCGATGAAGGCCCGCGCCAGTGCGCGGTCCCCATCCCCCGGCGCGCCCTGCACACCCGCGAAATAGACATGGGCGGGACGGTTCTTGAGGCTGTTGGGATCCTTCTGCATCTGGGCGGCCTGTATGCCGGTCAGCAGTTCGGCCACACCGGGGGCGGCATTCTGTGCCGCACGGGTGACAGCCTGCCCGTCCACCGCCTGCCACTGCTGCACGGGCACGGGCGCGCCATCCATGTGGCCGCGTTCCTCGCCCTTGGGGGTGATGACGGCATAGGTCGGGACAATCGCGCCATTGCGGGCATCCGCCGTCATTTTCAGCCACCAGTCGCCCGGCCGCGCCGGCTGGCCCATTGCGGGCACCGACTGCGCCAGCAGGGCATTGACCATGGCGCGCTGCCAGCCCTGCGCCCCGGCCTGATCCGTGCCCGACGCCGTGGAAACCGGCACAGCCAGCCGGGCCGTCGGCGCCTGGGCTGTCTCCGTCCCATGGCGGAAGGGATGCGGCACGCTGACACAGCCCCCAAGCATACAGAGTACTGCAATGGCTGACCCCGCAAGCAGCCGCCGGGCAAAAACTTCTGACATCATGCCCCTATCTATATCGCCGGGCGGGCAATAACGGAAATCTGGTGCCCGATGACCCCGCCACCCGCCAGCGTACGGCGGCGATGGCTGAAGAAACGGGTTTCATCATGCAGGGTGTCAATGCCCAGCGCCTCCGCCTGCCCCACACCGCAGCGCCGCAGCCGCATGACGCTGTATCCCGGCAGGTCAAACATGAAATGTCCCGGCCGCGCCGCAGGGATGAAAAATGCTTCCGCCGCCGCATCATGCGCCAGCGCCGCATCGCGCATGTCCGGACCGACCTCATAACTGCCCGGCGCGATACAGGGGCCGACCACGGCGCGAATGTCACCCGGCGCGCAGCCCAGCGCGCCCATGGCCGCCACCACCGACTCCAGAATCCCGCCACAGGCGCCGCGCCAGCCTGCATGGGCCGCCCCCACGACCGTGCCCCCCGCATTGCTGAACAGCACAGGGGCGCAATCCGCCGTAATCACGCCCAGCGCAAGGCCGGGGCGGTCGGTTACCATGCCGTCGCCCTCCGGCCCACGACCGGTTTCCCATGGTGTCGTGACCGTAATGGTGCGATCGCCATGCACCTGTGTCAGGCCCAGCAGGTGATCAGGGCGCACGCCGACATACCGCGCCACCCGATGGCGGTTTTCACGCAGGGCGGCGGGATTGTCCGCCGAACGGGTCGAACAGTTCAGGCTGGCATACGGCCCGGTGGACACGCCACCCTGGCGGGTAAAGAACCCATGCCTGATCCCGCCGAAAACAGGGCTGCGCACCACCTGCGCATCCGTGATCACGCTGTCGGTCGTCATGGCGTTCCTCCCCTGCCTGTTCCATTCCCCGCACGCCTGCCCGCAAAACCCGGCAGGTCACCCGCAAGCCCGGATGAAAGCCCCATTACACGAAAAAGCTGCCCCATGCGGTCCGGGGCGACCAGTCGCCGGGCCGCCGCGCGGATTTCATCCGCCTGCGCGGGGCGGCGCGGGCAAGCTGTTCCACACGCGCGGCAAGCCCCAGCGCGGACAGGAAACTGCCCTGGGTCATGCTGCCCCACACATCCACCCCGGCGGGGACATGATCGGCAATCGCCCCGAAATCGACATGCGCCGTAAGATCCGCGCGGCCCGCATCCAGCAGGGGATCGGCCGGACGGCCATCCCGCAGTGCCTGCAGGCTGTCCCCCCACGCCGGGGCATCATACCCATAGTCGATCAGCACCGCCGCCCCCGGCCAGCGCAGCAGGCGCGCGCCAAGCGCATGGATGAAATCCAGCGCGGGCTGGCAGGTTTCCAGCACTTCTCCTTCGGGCACCGGGCGCAGGCGGGCGGGATGGCGCGCCGGGAAATCACCCGGGGCAAGCGTGAAGGCGCCATCATGCACGAAACGCTCGTCCCAGCCCTGCCCCCGCCTGACGAACTGCCGTATGGGCAGGGCATCAAGGAATTCATTGGCCACCAGCACCATCGGCCCATCGGGCACGCCATCCAGCCGGTCATGCCAGCATACCGGCATGATCGTGGCGTCACGCAATGCGGCCGCCTGCACATCACGCAGGCGGGGCGAGGTTTCGATCAGGTGTACCCGCATGGCTTTGTGGCAGGCGGGGGCAACACGCCGCACAAGACGCAGCGCATCCGCCATGAGCGTACCGCGCCCCGGTCCGGGCTCCACCAGCATGAAGGGATCGGGGCAACCCAGCTGGCCCCACACCACCGCCACCCACGCGCCCAGAAGTTCACCAAACACCTGCGATATTTCGGGCGCGGTAATGAAATCGGCAAACGGGTCGCACCCGGCGTAATAGGCGGCATTCGCCCGGGCCATGAAGTGGTCCAGGCGTTCGCCGGGTCCGCTCACCGGGCGGTCCCGCCATCGCCCGCCGGTTCGTCCGGCGCGTCGGTCATGACGGATGTGCGCGCGGGACGCATGCAGGCATTGAGCATAAGCCCCGCCCCCCCGATTGCCATGGGCACGCACAGCACCTGTCCCATCGTCACGCCAAAGGGCAGGAAGCCGATGAAGGCGTCCGGTTCGCGAAAGCATTCGCATACCGTCCGCGCCACCGCGTAACCGAACAGGAACAGCCCGGCAATGAAACCGGGATGCTGGCGCACGCGCAGGCTGCGCGACACACACCACAGCAGGATGAACAGCAGCAGCCCCTCCGCAAAGGCTTCATAAAGTTCGGACGGATGGCGCGGTTCCGGCCCCGCATCGGGAAAGATCATGGCCCATGGCAGCGAGGACGGGGCCGGACGCCCCCACAGTTCCCCATTGATGAAGTTGGCGATCCGCCCCAGCCCCAGCCCGATGGGCACGACCGTGGTGATACGGTCGGAAAAGGCAAGGAAGCTTAGTCCGTTCAGGCGCGTAAACACGATCAGCGCGATAATCACGCCCGCCGCCCCACCGTGGAACGACATGCCGCCCCGCCAGACCTGCAGGATCGCCAGCGGGTGCGTCAGGTAGAAGCCCGGCTGGTAGAACAGGATGTAGCCAAGCCGCCCGCCCAGCACCACGCCCAGCGTCGCCCATGTCAGGAAGTCATCCACCTGCAGCGCGGTCGCGGCCCGTGGTGGCAGCGCCACAAGGTGGCGCGCGATGCGCCACCCCGCCACAAGCGCCACGATATAGGCCATGGCATACCAGCGGATGGCGAACGGCCCGAAATGGACCATTACCGGATCGAACTGCGGGAAGATCAGGACAGGCAGCATCGGCCCACTTTCATTGTCATGGTTCTGGCGGCGGCAGGCGATTACAGATAGGAATCGGGGGCGGCAAGGTAGTCGTGGACGTAACGGTGCACCCCGTCCTCCAGCGTGGTGAAGGGACGGGTATAGCCCGCGGCCCGCAGCCTGCGCATGTCGGCACAGGTAAAGGACTGGTACTGCCCGCGCAGGGCTTCGGGCATGTCGATGAATTCGATGCGACGCGGCACGTTCGCCGCATCGCATACCGCATGGGCCAGGTCGGTATAGGTGCGCGCGGCCCCGGTGCCACAGTTGAACAGTCCGCACACGGCGCCATGGTCCAGCAGCCACAGTATGACATCGACCACATCCCCCACCCAGATGAAGTCGCGCGCCTGCGCCCCGTCCGCCAGACCCGGCACGTCGGAACGGAACAGGCGCAGCGGCTGGCCCGCGCGGGCCTCGTCATACTTGACCTTCACCACCGAGATCATGCGCCCCTTGTGGTATTCATTGGGGCCATAGACATTGAAGAACTTCAGCCCCGCCCATGACAGGCCCGACATCGCCCCGCCCGCCACCCGGCGCAGCACCGAGCGGTCGAATGCCTGCTTGGACCAGCCATACAGGTTGAGCGGCTTCAGGTGGTCCAGCAGGGCGGGATCGTCATTGAACTGTTCGGCCCTGTCCGCCGCCCCGTATGTCGCGGCAGAGGAAGCATAGATGAACCGCACCCCTTCATGCGCGCACCACGACAGCAGCCGTTCGGACAGGTCCACGTTGGTGCGCCACACCAGGTCGCCATCGGTTGCCGTCGTCTCGCTGATCGCGCCCAGGTGGATCACGGCCGATATGTCCGGACGGGTTTCAAGCCACGCGTCCAGCGCCTCGGGGGCGATGATGCGCGTGGGCGTGTGGTGACGCAGGTTACGCCACTTGCCTTCATTGCCCAGCCAGTCCACCACGACCGTATCGATCCCGCGCGCCTGCAGCGCCTGCTGCACGCACGATCCGATAAAGCCCGCCCCCCCGGTAATAACGATCACTGTCCCGCACCCTGCCCTGTTGCATGGAAGTCGATATTGCGGCGTCGCCACGGCCGCTGCAATCGTGCGGATAGCCCTGAGCCGCCAATGTGTCTATAGTGGCTGCTTTCATCTCGCGCGTGGACTGGCACAGGACGCGGCGCGGAACGTCATGGAGTATCCACTATGTCCGACAGGCCCCGCATTTTTGATGACCTAGCCGGCGTGGCCGGTGGCGCGTTCTCGGCGCTGGCTGGCGTGCGTGAGGAAATCGGCGCCATCGTCCGCGCGCGCGTGGATGAAACACTGGGCAGCCTGAACCTTGTCCGCCGCGATGAATTCGAGGTCGTGCGCGAAGTCGCGACCCGTGCGCGCCTGGCGCAGGGCGAACTGGAAAACCGGATCAGCCGGCTGGAAGAACGCGTCTCCGACCTTGAGGCCAGCCTGACCGCGCCCACGCGTCCGGGGCTGTAAGCACGACGCTTGCAGCGCGCGCCGGTGGGCCATAGTGTAACAGGACGGTCCGCGCCCTGATTCCCCGCAACAGGCCACGGACCGGATGCAGAGATACGCGGAATCCGGCGCATGCCGGGATTTCCTCCACGACGGCTTCGGGGAGTGCCACATGCCAGCTCTGACTGAAACAGCGATCCCTCGCAATACGAATCCACTCGATCTGATGGAACGGATCGTGGGCGGATATGACTGGAATTTCGAACGCCGCAACGATTCGGAAATGGCGGCCGAGGCACCGGGGAAATGGTGCGATTACGGCCTGTTCTTCTGCTGGTCGGAAGAAGTGAACGCCATGCATTTCACCTGCACCTTCGACCTCAAGGTCCCCGCGGACCAGCGGCGCAACCTGTTCGAACTGCTTGCACTGGCCAACGAACGGCTGTGGATCGGCCATTTCAGCATGGATCCCGACCATGGCACGCCGGTCTTCCGCCACGCGGTCCTGCTGCGCGGGTCACGTGGCGCATCCGTGGAAAGCCTGGAAGACATGATCGACATCGCACTGACCGAATGTGAACGTTTCTACCCTGCCTTCCAGTTCGTGCTGTGGGGCGGCAAGAAACCGGCGGACGCGCTGGAAGCCGCGATGCTTGACTGCGTGGGGATGGCCTGATGACGGAAACGCTCCCCCCTCTCCTTCTGGTCGGTTGCGGCAAGATGGGCGGCGCGATGCTGGACGGGTGGCTGAAGGAAGGGCTGGCCCCGTCCTTCATCGTCGACCGTCACCGGGAATCCGTGCCTGCCCCGCACCATCTTGTCCGCAGCCTTGATGATGTCCCGGCCGATTTCCGGCCGGGCATGATCATACTGGCCACCAAACCGCAGAAGGTGGACGCCGTCCTGCCCACGGTCGCGCAGTTCGCCCTTCATGCGCCCGTCATATCGGTACTGGCGGGCCGCACGGTAAAAAGCCTGACGGATGCGCTGGCCGCCCTTCAGCCACCAGGCAGCCCGACACCCATCGTGATCCGCACCATGCCCAATACACCCAGCGCCATCGGGCAGGGCATGACGGTCTGCTACGCGCCCCCCATCGCCACGCCCGCACAGCGCAGCCTGTGCACACGCCTGCTGCGCGCGGTGGGGGAAGTGGCATGGGTCGAGCATGAAGACCAGATCGACATCGTCACATCCATTTCCGGCAGCGGACCGGCCTATGTCTTCTTGCTGGCGGAACTGCTGGAACAGCTGGGCGTGGCCGATGGCCTGCCGCCCGACCTTGCCCGCCTGATCGCGCGCCAGACGGTATCGGGCGCGGGCGCGCTGATGCAGCAGAGCGGCATCGACGCCGCAACCCTGCGCCGCAACGTGACCAGCCCCAACGGCACGACGCAGAAGGCACTGGAAGTGCTGATGGCGGACGGCGCATGGCCCGCGACCCTTGCCGCCGCCCTGAAGGCGGGGGCAAAACGGGCGCGTGAACTGTCAGGCCCGCAACCCGTTTCATGACCACGCGGTGCCGTGTGCCCACCACCGATACCCTTAACCCGGAAGATTATGCCCTCCATGGATAACGACCTGTTTGACGCCACCCTTCTCCGCTCAGCGTTGGAACGTGCCGCTTCGCACGGCTGGCGACGCGTGACGGTCGTTGACGCGGCACGCGACGCCGGGCTGAGCCTGGAGACCGCGCGCAGGCGCGCACCGTGCAAGGCGATGCTGCTGCTGACGCTGGGCCGGCTGGCGGATGAGGCGGCGCTGGTGGAGGACGAATCCGAAGGCAGCGTGCGTGAAAAACTGTTCGACATGCTCATGCGCCGGCTGGACGTGTTCCAGCAGTACCGCGAGGGCGTGCGCAGCGTGCTGCACGCCCTGCCAATGGACCCGCCCCTGGCCATCCTGCTGGGCGGCGCGACGCTGGAAAGCATGAAGTGGATTGCCAACGCGGCGGGCATGGAAACCAGTGGCCTGGCCGGTGGCCTGCGCCTGCAGGCCCTGCTGGGCGTCTGGACCATGACACTGCGGGCATGGGACAAGGATGACAGTCAGGACATGGGCACCACCATGGCAGCCCTTGATCAGGCGCTGGACCGCGCCGCACGCTTTACCGGCCTGGCCCCGGCGGCGCCGCAGGCCCCCATGCCCGGTGGCGGGTATGACGCGGGCACCGACCCGCTGGTGGACCTGCCGCTGGAACCTTCGGCCTGAATGAATCCGATCGGGCCGTCCCCCCTTTACGGGACGGCCCTTTAGACATTAGAAGATCACCATATCGCGCGAATCGCACGGTTACCGGACTTATTGGGGCGTAGCCAAGTGGTAAGGCAGCGGATTTTGATTCCGCCATGCGGAGGTTCGAACCCTCCCGCCCCAGCCAGTCATTCCTGAAATCGTAACGTATCAGGGCCGTCCAGCCCTGCGCCATTCCGTAAATTCAAAAGAAGTTTCCGGTGCAGCTTTTTCCAAAGCTTCAGGCGACACCGCCTTTTTAAACAAAGGCGATGCGCGGAAACCTTTATTGCCTGCCCCTAATCCTGCATCTGTTCCATCCGCCCCGGGCCAGTGGACTGGACGGATACGGCAGGGGGCCAGAAGGCATGGGCGATTTCGTTCTGGATCTGACGCAGTTCGCGCTGGATCCAGTCCATGTATTCATGCAGGCCCCGCATGATGATGTCTTCCACCGTCTGCTCAGCCAGCGTGACACGCAGTTCCTCCACCCGTTCAATGATCGGGGCGCAATGACGCAGGCGGTACTCACCCGCCAGTGATCCCATCACGCTGTAGACACTGCGCAGGCTGGTGGACAGCGAACGGGGAAAACCGTCATTCTTCAGCAGGAAACCCACGATATTGGCGGGTGTCATCCCTTCGGGCAGGACACGGCGGAAGGCATGGTACGCCGCTGCTGACCGCAGCACGGATGTCCACTGGCTCATGTCGATGTCCGAACCGACCCCAACCCCGCTGGGCAGCAGGGTATGGTATTTTATGTCGATCAGCCGTGTGATCTGGTCCGCGCGTTCAAGGTGCTTGCCAAGGATATAGAAAAGCCATGCCTGATCACGGTACAGCGTGCCCTCGGTTATGCCGAAATGGGTCTGGCAGTCCTGCTTCAGGCGCGTGCACAGGCCGGACAGGTAGCCAGCACCCACATCATTGGGCCCCAGTTCCATGACCCAGCGCGTAAAGACGTTCAGGTGCATCCACATCTCGGTCGAGATCAGGGGACGCAGCACCCGCGCATTTTCCCGCGCGTAACGGGCCATGGACACGATGGAATCCGGATTGTTGGCATCGATGATGTAGAAGGCCACCACGCTGCGCTCGGTCGCGGCCTCATGATGCTGGAAGAACAGGCCTTCATCCGCGTTGATGCGGATGACGCTGTCCCATCCCGCATCCAGGTTGGTGGCTGAAACCGATGTGCTGGTCACCTCGATCAGGCGGGCGAGGTTTTCAATACGCTCCATATAACGCGACAGCCACATCGTGCTTTCGGCATAGCGCGAAAGCAGGTTGCGCAGCCCCGGCATGACCGGAGCGGGAAAGACCGAAACCTGTGTCATGATGCCAGCACCCATGTATCCTTTGACCCACCACCCTGCGATGAATTGACCACCAGCGACCCCTTGCGCAACGCCACGCGCGACAGGCCGCCCGGCAGCACCCACGTATCGCGCCCGGTCACGGCAAAGGGGCGCAGGTCCACATGCCGCGCCTCGACCCCCGCGGGGCATAACGTGGGGGACACCGACAGGCTTATGACCGGCTGGCTTATGTAATTTGCCGGGTTGGCGCGCAGCAGGGCCCGGAATTCATCCAGTTCCGTCTGCGTCGCATGGGGACCGATCAGCAGCCCGTAGCCGCCGGATTCGCCCACCGGCTTGACCACCAGCCGTTCAATGTTGGCCAGCGTGTATTCCAGCCCCTCGCGCTCGGCGCAGATATGGGTTTCCACGTTGGTCAGGATCGGCTCCTCATCCAGGTAATAACGGATGATGCGCGGCATGTAGGCGTAAACCGCCTTGTCATCCGCAACGCCCGTGCCAATGGCGTTGGCCAGCGTCACGTTGCCCCTGCGATAGGCATCCACCAGTCCGGGCACGCCCAGCATGCTGTCGGGATTGAACACCTGCGGGTCAAGAAAATCGTCATTCAGCCGCCGGTAGATGGAATGGACCGGACGGGGGCCGGCCACGGTGCGCATGTAGACACGCCCGTCCTCCACCATCAGGTCACGCCCCTCGACCAGCGGGATGCCCATTTCACGCGCCAGGAACACATGCTCGAAATACGCGGCGTTATAGATGCCGGGCGAAAGCAGGACCACCTGCGGGCTGTCCACGCCTGTGGGCGCGACCTCCGCCAGCGCGCGGTGCAGGCGCGGGCCGTATTCATCCACCGGGCGGATGTTCAGCCCCCGTGCCAGATCAGGCATGAGGCGCAGCATCATCTGCCGGTCTTCCAGCACGTATGACACCCCTGACGGCGTGCGGGCGTTGTCTTCCAGCACCAGGAAGCGGCCATCGCGGTCGCGCACCAGGTCGGTGCCATTGATATGCACGTAAACCCCGCCGGGCACATCCAGCCCGACCATGGCCTGACAGTAATTGGCGTTGCCCAGCACCAGGCCCGCCGGCACCACGCCATCATTGAGGATATGCCGGTCGTGGTAGATATCATGCAGGAACAGGTTGATGGCGCGCACGCGCTGCTGCACGCCGCGTTCGACATGGTCCCATTCCGCCGCGGTCAGCACGCGCGGGATGACATCGAACGGCAGGACGCGATCAATCGCCTCCCGGTCGGAATAGACGGTAAACGTTATGCCAAGGCGGTAGAACTGCGCTTCCACCGCGGCCGCCCTGCGCCGCAGTTCCGCCAGGTCAAAGCGCGCCAGGCGGTCACGCACCAGTTGCAGGCCGGGGGGCGGGATATCCCCGCGATTGAGCAGTTCACAGAAAAAATCCGGAATGTCGTATGTCGCGAACAGCCCGGCGGCCTGTGCTGCCATATTCATATCATTCATGTCCTACCCCCGCTGGCGTGGAGGTGGATCAGGCGCGAAGGAATCATGTCCGCCCACCTGCAATTTCGTTTCGATCCGTTTCTAGCGGAGCAAGAAAATCGTCTCTTGCCAAGAACGAATCTGCATTCCCTTCCCATTCAGGCCAAAATGCCGGAAAAATACGATATTGCCGCCGCCACCAATCCTGATAGCGTGGACGGCAACAGACACACCACGTCCGAACCGCACCATCGCCGGATCACGATGGCAGGCATGCGGGACAGTTTTCCGGGGCTCTAGATTACATGAACGCGCATGCCATGCTGGTCCACCACACACGGTACCGATACGACCGGCCCGTTCACCTTGGCCCGCAGACCATCCGCCTGCATCCCCTGCCGGGCTGTCGCAACATCCTGTCCCACAGCATGGACATCGCGCCCCAGCCCTGTACGCGCGTTTGGGGACAGGATGCATCTGGCAACCGGATCGCCCGCGTCACGTTTCCCGAACGCGTCACGCATTTCGACATTACCGTACGCCTTGCAACCGACCTGACGCCCATCAACCCGTTCCACTTCACCCTTGCCCCGTCCGCCCGCCAGTGGCCTGCAGGGGGCACGGGCGACGATCCTGCCCTTGCCCCCTACAGGCTGAACGCAGACGACGGCGCGGATGGGTCGCCTACCCCGCTGCTTGATGCCTTTGTGGAAGAATGGCGCGCTAGGCTGCCCTGCCCCACACTGGACCTGCTGGTGGACCTGAACCGGTCCATCGCAACACGCATCACCTACCGCATCCGGCCCGAAGCGGGTGTATGGTCGCCAGAGGAAACCCTGTCCCACGTCGCCGGTTCCTGCCGCGACAGCGCGTGGCTGCTGATTGCCGTGCTGCGCCGGCTGGGCTTTGCCGCCCGGTTTGTATCGGGCTACCTGTTCCAGCCGGACCTGAATGCCCCCGACCGGCTGGGCTGCGACCTGCATGCATGGACGCAGGTACATGTGCCCGGCGCAGGCTGGATCGGACTGGATACGACATCGGGCCTGCTGGCGGCACAGGGACATATCCCGCTGGCAGTCGCCACGACCCCACAGCACGCCGCCCCGGTCAGTGGCCTGCTGGACCATTGCGTCGCCACATTTGAAGCCGTGATGGAAACCATGCCCATGCCCCCGGTCGCGGATATGGCATCCACCCCGCGCCGGGCTATACACCCCTCATGAAACTGTTTTTCTGCCAGTCATGCCAGCAGGTCCTGTTTTTCGAAAATACGGCATGCGAACGCTGCGGCCATACGCTGGGCTACGTGCCGGAACGGACCGTCCTGTCCGCGCTGGACGCCATGGGGGACGGGTTGTGGCAACCGCTGGCAACACCCGATGCCCCGCCGCGCGCGCTATGCGTCAACAACGCTTACAGCGCGTGCAACTGGCTGGCTGAACCGGGGCGGCCCTTCTGCATCGCCTGCAGTTTCAACCGCACCATTCCCAACCTGTCGGTGCCGGGCAATATCGCGCGGTGGCAGAAGGTGGAAGTGGCCAAGCACCGCCTGTTCTACAGCCTGCTGCGGCTTGGCCTGCCCCTGCGCAACCGGCGGCAGGATCCCGAAGGCGGGCTGGCGTTCGATTTCCTCGACAGTCTGCCCGATGGCACGCCCGCCATGACGGGCCACATGAACGGCGTCATCACCATCGCCCTGAACGAAACGGATGACGCACGCCGTGAACAGCTACGGCAGGAAATGGGGGAATACTATCGCACTCTGCTGGGCCATTTCCGCCATGAAATCGGGCATTACTACTGGAACGTGCTGATCCGGGACGCGGGGCCTGAACGACTGGCCGCCTGCCGGGTGGTATTTGGCGATGACCGGCGCGATTACGCCGACAGCCTGAAGGCCCATTACGCGGCCCCGGCCAGTGACGCCTGGCGCGGCCAGTATGTCAGCCACTATGCCACGTCCCATCCGTGGGAGGATTTTGCCGAGACATGGGCGCATTACCTGCACATCATCTCGACCCTTGAGACCGCATGGGCCTATGGCATGTCCATTGATGCCGCAGGGGCACATGCGCCACCGCTGCGCACCAGCGTCCGGCGTGACCCCTATACCGAAATGTCCTTTGACGAAATCACGCAGGGCTGGCTGCCACTGACCTATGCGGTCAACAGCCTAAACCGTTCCATGGGCCTGCCGGATTTCTATCCCTTTGTGCTGACGCCGGAGATCCTGCGCAAGCTGTCTTTCATCCATGACCTGATCCGCGAAAGCCGCGTGGCGCAGGCGCCCGCCGGGGCCTGATCGACTGTCAGGATTCTATAATTTAAAAATTATTCTTTACGGTTTATATTAAGGCCACGATGCGTCGTTTAAAATTTCCAAAAGAAAACATTCACATCTATGGAAAGAGATAAAAATGGGAATAGCCATACTTTCTTTTGAGCCCATACTTGCTTTCTTAATTGTATTTCTTGCAATTTCCGTTCCATTTTTATTAAAAATAATTTTGTATACAATTCGTGGATTTTACAATCTTTTCATATACTTCATAAGCGGTGAATATAAAAAAGATATGGAAGAGATAGATCGGGAAGAAGAAGCCAAAGCCGAAGCTGCAAAAAAGAAGACACAGAACAATCGTGGCTTTGAAGACGAAATAAGAAAAAAATATAATCTTTAAATTACCGGGGCCAGCATACTGGATGACCTGCAAGACCAGGCCCGGAAACCTGTGGCATTTCCGTATAATGGGTGGGACCGCTAGGCTTCTTCCCCCTGATCCTGCCGGGAAAGGTCGGCCTGCGTGCCCGCATACATGTCACGGCAGCAGGCCCGCAGGGTCGTGATGAAATTGGACAGCAGCGGCACATGCTGGCCCGCCCGCATGGCAATGGCCAGTTCCGCGCGTGGCGCCTTGGCGCCGAGCGAATGGTAGGTCACGCCACCGGAATGGATCTGGTGCAGCGAACGCGGCACGACAGATACCCCAAGCCCGGCCGCCACCAGCGGCACGGTGGAGGCGATCTGCGGGGCCTGCTGGCCCATGCGCGGCGTGAAACCGGCATTGTGGCAGGCGGACAGGATGGCGTCATGAAACCCCGGCCCCAGTTCACGCGGGAAGATGATGAAGGGTTCATCCACCAGCATTTCCAGTTCAAGATGGGGGCGGGTGGCCAGCGGGTGCCCCTTGGGCAGGGCCACGACCGTTTCCTCCTCCAGCAGGGGGGATACCAGCAGCCCCGCGCCATCGGGCACTGGCGGGCGGACAATGGCGATATCTATGGCCCGGTCATGCAGGCTCTTGCGCAGGGCGGGGGTATTGCTTTCTTCCAGGTAGATGGTGACATCGGGCCAGAGTTCCCGGAAACGCCGCACCGTCAGCGGGATCATGGGCAGCAGCGAGACCGCGCCCGCCAGCCCCACGCGGATATGTCCCTTCTCACCGCGCGCCAGCCCCTGCGCCGTGGCCAGAAACTGCTGCTGCATGCCCAGCAGGGCGCGGGCCTGATCCAGCAGGATCATCCCGACATCCGTCAGCCTGACCCCGCGCGTCAGCCGCTGGAACAGCAGGACGCCCAGTTCGTTTTCCAGCTGCTTGATCTGCTGGCTCAGAGGTGGTTGTTCTATGCCTAGCTGCTCTGCGGCACGGGTGAAGCTGCCATTGTCGGCAACGGCTACAAAATAACGTAAATGCCTTAGATCCATGTTCCATATAAATTATATATGGGAATGTCTTTCAATATATATTTGACGAAATAACATGGCTTGCGCCACGTTTCGCGCCAATCGTGCTGAGGATGAGTATCCCATAATGAAAATCGGCCTGTTCATTCCGTGTTATATCGACGCGTTCTACCCTGAAGCGGGGATCGCCACGCTGGAACTGCTGGAAAAACTGGGACAGGATGTCGAATATCCGCTGGACCAGACCTGCTGCGGCCAGCCCATGGGCAATTCCGGCTGCAATTCGGATGCCGCCGCGGCGGAAGCCCTGTTTGTGCGCAATTTCGCCAAATACGACAAGATCGTCATGCCTTCAGGCAGCTGCACGCATCATGTCCGCGACAATTTTGATGCGATCCCGCAGACCGATGAAGTGCGCCATGTGCGCGAAAACACTTATGAACTGGTCGAATTCCTGCATGACGTCCTGAAGGTGGATGCCTTCCCCTGGGCGGAATTCAACCATACCGTGGGCCTGCACAACAGCTGCGGCACGCTGCGCGCCCTGCGCACGGCCAGCATGTCCGAACTGGGCGAAAAGCCGTTTTCCAAGCCGATGGACCTGTTGAAGAAGGTAAAGGGAATCCGCTTCGTCACCCCCAAGCGCCCCGATGAATGCTGCGGGTTTGGCGGTACCTTCTCGGTCACGGAAGAAGCGGTGTCGGCCAAAATGGGCGTGGACAAGGTGCGTGACCATTACCAGGCAGGGGCGGATTACATCGTCTCGGCCGACTCTTCATGCGTGATGCACCAGCAGGGCTGCGCCGAACGCGCGGGGGTACCCATCCGCTTCATTCATATCGCGCAGATCCTTAACGGAGCAGCAGAATGAGCAACAAGCCCGTCAACCACGCCCGGGCGGCGGAGCATTTCCTCGAGGATGCGCCCCACCTGCAGTTCCATGACGAACGCCTGTGGGACATGCGCCAGAAGCGTGACGCCCAGATGCACATCCTGCCTGAATGGCAGGAACTGCGCGAGGAAGCATCGCGCATCAAGGAGCACACGCTCTCCCGCCTGCCCGAATATCTGGAGCAGTTCGAGGAAAACGCGAAAAAGAACGGCATTCACGTCCACTGGGCGCGCGACGGGGCGGAACATAACCGCATCGTGGGCGAAATCCTGAAGTCCCATAACGCGCGCAACCTGATCAAGAGCAAGTCCATGGTCACCGAAGAATGTGACATGCGGCCCTATCTTGCAAAACAGGGTGTCACCGTAACCGAAACCGACCTTGGCGAACGCATCCAGCAGCTTGATGACCAGCTGCCCAGCCACATCGTGGTGCCGGCGGTGCACAAGCTGACATCGGACGTGGCGAAAATCTTCGCCAAGGACTATCACACCGACCCCAACATCCGTGACCCGCACCTTCTGGCCGAAGCACAGCGACAGGCGGCGCGCCCCGTGATCCTGCACGCGGATGCGGGCATGACCGGCGGCAACTTCGTTGTGGCGGAAACCGGCACGTTCGTGGTCTGCACCAACGAAGGCAATGCCGACCTGAGCGCGACGGTGCCCAACCTGCACATCGCGACCATCGGCATTGAACGCCTCGTGCCCCGCATGGCCGACCTTGGCGTGTTCATCCGCCTGCTGTCGCGCAGTGCGCTGGGATCACCGATCACGCAGTACACCACCCATTTCCGTGGCCCGCAGAAGGGTGGCGAGATGCATGTGGTGCTGGTCGATAACGGGCGTTCCGCACGTCTGGGCATGGAAGATTTCTGGACGTCGCTCAAATGCATCCGCTGTGGCGCGTGCATGAACACCTGCCCGGTCTATCGCCGTTCGGGCGGGCTGTCCTATGGCGCGGTGTATTCCGGCCCGATCGGCGCGATCATCGACCCGACCTTCAACGAACGCAAATACAGCACGCTTCCCTATGCCTCGACACTGAACGGAAGCTGCACCAATGTCTGCCCGGTCAAGATCAACATCCACGAGCAGCTGTACAAATGGCGCCGCGTGCTGGTGCAGCACCATGAAATGCCCTTCGTCAAGCGTGAGATCATGCACATGGCGGGCAAGCTCATGGGTCAGCCCAAGCTGTATCGCGCCGCCATCAAGGCGACCGAGGTCTCGCTGGGCACCATGCCGCGCTTCGTGCTGTATAACTGGCTGAACCCGTGGGGCAAGCATCGCGAAAACCCCCATCCGGTCAAGCAGACATTCAATGACTGGTATCGCAAGAACCGCGAGAAGGCCAAGCCTGCCGCCGCACCGGAGACCAAGAAATGAACACCGCACGCGACGAGATCCTGCAGGCCATGCGCAACAACCGCCCTACGCCGGAAAACCATCCGCTACCGCCAGTAAAGACGCTGGGCGATCTGGATGCCAGCCGTGAACGTTTTATCGCCAGCCTGAAGATACTGGGCGGTGACGTGCTGGAACCGGTTGAGGGGGAGACGCTGGACCAGGCGATCACACGCCGTCACCCGGATGCGAAGGTGATCTGTTCCAACGTGCCTGAAGCGAAAGGCACGCTGCCGGTGGAAAAGGTCAAGACCCCGCAGGACGCGGCGACCATTGACGTGACCGTGGTGCGCGCACCGTTCGGCATTGCGGAAATGGGGTCGATCTTCCTCAGCGAATCGCAGCTGCCGATCAATTCCTTCGCCCATCTGGGGCAGCACATCGTGGTCGTGCTGTCCCCGGATGCCATTACGGCGAACATGCATACCGCGTATCAGGAACGGCCGGAATTCAAGACCGCCAATTATGGCGTGTTGATGAGCGGCCCCTCCGCCACGGCGGATATCCAGGGCGTGCTGATCCGGGGCGCACAGGGTGTGCGTTCCCTTTCGGTCTGGTTTGCCTGAACGTTCAGACATGCCCTTCGCGCCATTTTCCTGAAATGGCGCGAAGCTGCCTGATATCAGACGGCCTTCTTCAGGTTGGGACTGGCCTTGAACCGCACGGTCTTGCCGGCCTTGACCTTGACCTGTTCACCCGTGCGGGGATTAAGCGCCTGGCGGGCCTTGGTTTTCTTGACCGTAAACGTGCCGAAAGACGGCAGGGTAAAGCCCCCCTCGCGCTTCAGTTCCTTGACAATTGCCGCGATCAGGTCGGAGGCAGCCTGATTGGCCGCGACGCCCGTGCAATCAATCGAATCCTGTATAACTGCTGCAATGAAGGCTTTACTCATCGTAACGGCCTGCTCCCTTCTGGCTGAAAATTGACGTCGTGAATATCCTGTTTCCGTAGTCAAATGGGACGATCGCCGCCATCTGGACCGGACGGTCGCGGCTTTTACCCTGATGATTGGGGTTACACCAGCAATTTTTTGTTATCACATGAAAATTTCTGCTGTCATAGTCAGCAAGAACCGTAACTGTTTTACAAACAGCAGTTATATCGGTTACCTTCCGCGATAACAGATTGTTTATATCGAAATCGTATCATTGTAGTCAAAAAAAATAACCCGGATAAAATGACGCCGTTGCCAGATATGCCCCCGGCCGGAGGCGATATCTGGTACAGGCCCTTCGGGTCAGCTTTTGAAATTCTGTACCTTCAGGTCCGTCACGCCGACAAAGGTAATCCGGGTATCATCCGTCAGGCTGACAGTCGTATTCCCACCGGAAATGGTGGCGTTGTCCAGCATGGCCTGGATGGAAGACGATGTCGCATCATAACCGGCCAGCGTGACGACATTACCTGCCGATTTGCCGAAATCCTGAATGATGTCGTTGCCACCGGCCTTGCCCTTGATAAATTCGAATTCCGTCTTGGCGCTTCCTGCCATGAGCAGGTCGTCGCCCGTCCCGGCCTGCAGGGTATCGTGCCCGCTGCCGCCAATCAGGGTATCGTTGCCACTGCCCCCCACGGCATACAGATTGCCTGTTGACAGGCCACCATCCAGCGTTTCGTTCCCGCTACTGGCATAATAGGTGGCGGTTGTCTTTGTATTCGCCGTCAGGTCCAGTCCCGCCGTGCCATAAATGGTGGCATGGTTGCCGGTCACGGTATCGGAAATGCCGTTACTGCCATCAATGAAGGTCAGGCTGCCATTCACGCTGACCGAAATCGTACTGGCATTCACGTCATCAAGGTGGGTGGAATAACTGGCGGAAATCGTATCGTTGCTGCCACCACTCACGGTCAGTGCTTCATCTCCCCGGATGGTGCTGTCACTGACCGAATCGACGACCAGGTTATTGTTGCCATAAATGGAGTCGGACACACCGCCGTCGATGGTGTTGGTATAGCAGGCGGGATTATGTTCCCCGAAGTAATCATCATCCCCGTAACCACTGATGGTGGAATGGCTGACATCCTGCACCATCACGCCGTCAATGACCCGCAAATTCACGTCGCCACCGTTAAATCGCGCCGCATCCGCAGTGCTGCCGGGCGCGTTCCAGTCGCCGGTTACGGTCGGCCTGCCGTCAGCGCCATAAATGGTGTCGGCTCCACCCAGGACATGGATGGTGTCGTTCCCCTTGCCACTGACGAAATCCGTATTGCCACCGGCAGCGTAATAATTCACGTCACCTGACTGCGCGACGAAATCCACCGTGCCCATGTCACCATCAATGACGGTGGCGGCATGCGTGGCGCCCTTCAGGATGATCCTGCTGTTCAGCGGGGTCGAGGTGGTGCTGCCGATCTCGACCTCGGTGCCGGTCACGGTGTGTGTGCCAGCAGTCGTGATCTGCTGGTTCACGCCGCCAGACTGCTCCATCACGGTATCGATCCCGGCCACGCCGAACATGCGCACGGCCAGCGCCGGAATATCATTGCCATAGGCCTGCTGCAGGGCCGAGACCTCGGCACTGGAAACGTTGCCGAGCGACTGCAGCGCCGCGACCTCGCTCACCCTGTGCAGTCCCAGTATGATATCGCTCTTGTCCGGGTTGATGCCCAGCGTCAGGCCAGTGGCCCCGGTTACGGTCACTCCCATGCATTCCGTTCCTTTTCACGCATCGCGGGAACATGCATGTCTCCCGACCTCGCTACAGATATCCGCTACCCGCGTCGCTTGATCGCCACGACCGGGAAGGAGATGCTTTCACGACGGTAATTGACAGCAATGGGTTAAGAAATTCGGAATCAGGGTCAGATTGGTTCAGTTTAATGGAACACGTTTTTCCAGTTCCTCCAGCCAGATGCGGGCATTGCCGTCAGATGGCGCGCGCCAGTCCCCGCGCGGCGACAGCGCGCCCCCGGCCACGACCTTCGGCCCGTTGGGCATGGCCGAACGCTTGAACTGGCTGAAGCCAAAGAAACGGTTCAGGAAAACCCCAAGCCAGTGCCGAATTTCGGACAGGGCATAGGCACGCCTGCCATCTGCGGGGAAACCCGGCGGCCATGCCCCCCGCGTGGCGTCGCCCCATGCATGCAGCGCCATGAACGCGACCTTGGACGGACGGAAGCCGTACCGTAGCACATGGAACAGGGTAAAATCCTGCAATGCGTACGGCCCGATCAGCGACTCCGTGCTCTGCACCGCCTGCGCGGCCGTGGCGGGCACCAGTTCGGGCGAGATCTCGGTGGAGAGGATGGCATCCAGCACCGCACAGGTCCGTGCCTGTTCCTGTCCATTGGCCATGACCCAGCGGATCAGGTGCTGGATCAATGTTTTCGGCAGGCCGGAATTGACGTTGTAATGCGCCATCTGGTCACCCACGCCATAGGTACACCAGCCCAATGCCAGTTCCGACAGGTCGCCCGTGCCGATCACGATCCCGCCCGACTGGTTGGCCAGCCGGAACAGGAAGTCGGTCCGCAGCCCGGCCTGCACATTTTCAAACGTGACATCGTACACGTCCTTCCCCGCGGCGAAGGGGTGCCCCATCTGTTCCAGCATAAGCTTCGCCGCAGGACGGATGTCGATCTCGCGCGCCTGTATGCCCAACGCCGTCATCAGTTCATGCGCATTGCCACGCGTGTCGCTGCTGGTGCCAAAACCGGGCATCGTGTAGCCCAGCACCGCCTGGCGCCCCAGCCCGCTTTCATCCGCCGCCCGCACCGCCACCAGCAGGGCATGGGTGGAATCCAGGCCGCCAGACACCCCGATGACCAGCGTTTTCGCCCGTGACGCCTGCAATCGCCGCTTCAGGGCCGTGACCTGTATGGTAAAGGCCTCGTAACAGTCCTGATCCAGCACGCCGGGGTCACTGGGCACGAAGGGGAAGCGGGGAATGGCGCGCCGCAGGCCAATATCCCCGGCCGGTGGCGTCAGGGCAAGATCGATCCAGCGCCAGTCCTGGCTCCCTTCATGCGCGCGGTTGTCGGCAAAGCTGCCCATGCGCAGGCGTTCCTGCCGCAGCAGGTCAAGATCCACATCCGCCATCAGCGTGACCAGGCCGGACGGGAAACGCGCACTTTCCGCCAGGATCGCACCATTTTCAAAAATGGAGGTCTGTCCGTCCCATGCCACGTCGGTGGTCGATTCCCCCTCCCCCGCCGCGGCATAAACGTAGGCACACACACATCGTGCGGAATGGGACTGGCACAGCAGCGTGCGCGTGCGTGCCTTGCCCACCGTGATATTGGATGCCGACAGGTTGGCGATGACCGTAGCCCCGGCAAGGGCTGCCTGAATGCCCGGTGGCTGGGGCACCCACATGTCCTCACAGATTTCAGCGGCCACCACCAGACCCGGCACGGCGCGGGCACGGAACAGCAGGTCGGTGCCAAACGGCACGTCATGGCCATGGATCGCGACATGGCCGCCCCGCAGCCCCGCACCGGCGCTGAACTGCCGGGCTTCATAAAATTCCCGGTAATCAGGCAGGTAGGATTTGGGAATGACACCAAGAATACGCCCGTCATGCAGGGCTATGGCGCAATTATACAGCGCATCCCCCCACACGACCGGTGCCCCCACCAGCACCAGCGGCCGCAAGCCTGCCGTCTGCCCCGCAAGCCACGTGATGGCGTCCCCCACGCGGTCCAGCAGCACATCCTGCTGGCGCAGGTCCTCGATCGCATAACCGGACAGACCCAGTTCGGGAAAAACCGCGACCACTGCCCCGGCGTCATGGCAGGCACGGATGCCGTCATGCGTGCGACGCGCATTTTCCATGGGGTCAGCCAGCACGACCGGTAGCGTGCATGCGGCCACACGTGCGAACCCATGAGTGTACAGAGCGTAAAATCCGGCCATGCCACTGCCTGCTGTCATATCCTGTATCCCAGCCCCAAAAGCCAAAATCATGACCCCGATGAACCGGGTGCCATCTGGCGCATTGTTATAGAGCGGATGGCATGCCCGCGTCTGTCACAACAACGATCGGAAGGAACCGAATCATGGACCTGTTACGCTGGACCATCACATTCCTTGTCCTGGCCCTGATCGCCGCGGTCTTTGGCTTCGGCGGCATATCTGACACCTTTGCCTATTTTGGCAAGGTGCTGTTCTTCGTCTTTATCGTCCTGTTCATCCTTGGATTGTTTTTCGGCCGCGGCCGCGGAACTTCGCCCTGATCCGCAATCCCCGGCGTACAAGCGGGATCAGCGCAAGGGCATAGATCCCGTCCATCATGGCCATGGATACTGGCACGCCGGGCACCAGATAGGTTGCCGCGTCGCACGGCTTGGCCGGGCGGCGCGGCATGGAGGCCAGGCGTTCGGCAAAACTGCCGCCATGGAACGTGGGCGCACGGCATTCAGGCAGCGGACTGGCCCACCAGCCCTGCTCCACCCCCACATGCACCACCGACAGCCCGAACGCGCACAGCAGCACCGGCACGCACAGCCACAGCACGCCACGCGCCGTGTCACGCGGCAGAACGGTGGCCAGTCCCCCCAGCACGATCAGGATACGATAGGGCCAGCGTTCCCACAGGCATAGCCCGCAGGGTACGTGACCAAGTATGTCCTGGCTCCACCACGCCACACCAAGTGCGGCAAAGCCTGCCAGCACCATCAATAAAGCAGTTGAACGCATGGCTGGTTACGATCGGTCCACGGCGGGCGCCGCCTGCAGCGCGCGCATGAAGTCAGCGGCCCAGCTTACGGCTGTCGTGCTGCTGACCTCGCGCTCCAGCACCTGCCAGCGCGTACGCCGTTCCGCAAGGCCCATTGTCAGCGCTTCATGCAGGGCGTCGGCAATCTCATCAGGGTCATACGGGTTGACCAGGATGCCTTCATCCATTTCCGGCGCGGCCCCCGCAAAATGCGACAGGATCAGCACACCCGGGTCAGCCGGGTCCTGTGCCGCAACGTATTCCTTGGCCACAAGGTTCATGCCGTCGCGCAGGGGCGTAATCAGGGCAGCTTCCGCCCGGCGGTAGAACCCGGCCAGAACCTCACGCGGCAGGGGACGGGTGATATAGCGGATGGGTGTCCAGTCGAATTCGGAATAGGCCCCGTTGATCCGCCCGGTCAGTTCATCCAGCTGGCGACGCAGTTGGCGATATTCCTCGACACCGCCACGTGAGATCGGGGCGACCTGCAGGAATGTGACCTTGCCACGATGTTCGGGGTAGCGGGCCAGAAGCGCCTCATACCCGCGAAAGCGCTCAGGCAGGCCCTTGGAATAATCCAGCCGGTCCACGCCCAGAACCAGCTTTGCGCCGCGCAGGCTGTCTTCCAGCCGCCTGACCTCCGGCCCCTGCATGCTTTTTTCCGCCTGCGCGCGGAATTCATCGGGATCGATGCCAATGGGAAATGCCTGCCCCCGTGGCGGCAGGCCATTGACTTCCAGCGAATGGTTCAGGTTCTCGGCATCCTCGGGGGTCTGCACGCCCACCAGATCGTAGCTCTGCATGTCCTCAAGCAGCAGTTCCGCGCCCGGGAGCGATCGCACAAGGCTCCATGGTGGAAAGGGAATATGCAGGAAGAAACCGATCCGGCACTTCACCCCCAGGTCCCGCAGCGCCTGCCCCAGCGGGAACAGGTGGTAATCATGGACCCATATCACGTCATCGGGCCGCAGCAGCGGCAGCAGCGTGCGCGCGAACATGGCGTTGACCGCAAGGTAGGTTTCCCAGTCCGTGCGGGAATAATTCATCAGTCCCACGCGGTAATGGAACAGCGGCCACAGGATGCCGTTGGAGAAATTCTGGTAAAATCCCTCGTACTGCAGCGGGGTCAGGTCAATGGTGGCGTAGGTTACGTTGTCAACCCGGTCCAGCCGGGGCACGGGATCGCCGCCATGAAGCTGTACCTGCTTGCCTGACCAGCCGAACCACAGTGATTCCCCCTCACGCAGCGCGTCTTTCAGGCCAACGGCCAGGCCACCGGCGGGCTGGCTGCGTTCACGCGGGGACGGGACGCGGTTGGAAACAATAATCAGTCGCCCCATGCGTTCCTGCCTCCCTGTGCCAGTTGCGCAAGCCAGCCGCGAAAGGCGGCAGGATCGGGGAAATCGGCGGGGATGCGGAAGCCGACCCCACCCAGATGCACCGCCATGCGGATGCCATCTTCATCCGTAACGTCATCGCCAACGAAAATGGGGGATCGCCCGGCAAAGGGTGCGCTTTGCATGAGCACCTCCACCGCGTGGCCCTTGTCTATGCCGGCGGGGCGGATTTCCCATGCCATCTTGGCGGCCTGGACATGAAAGGCACCGCCTGTTGCGGCAACCCAGCCATCCGCCACCTTGCCCAATGCCTCCCCGGCATCGGGCGCGCCGCGGTAATGCAGCACCAGCCCAGCCTTCTTGCGTTCGATCCGCACGCCAGGATGGGCCTGCGCCAGCCTGTCGGCCTGTTCCAGCCACGCGGCAGGCACCGGCGGCAGGGGCGCGCGTTCAATGGCCTGCCCCGGTGCGTGCCGGATGGCGATGCCATGCTCACCCGCCACTGCATAAGGCACGTCCCCCAGAAAATGGTCGATCTGGTCAATGGGCCGTCCCGAAATCACAGCCAGCGCATTCCCGCATTTGTCACGCAGGCGCTTGAGCGTATCGAGCAGGCCGGGCGCCACCACAACGGATTCAGGCGTGGGCGCGATATCAACCAGTGTCCCATCAAAATCCAGCAGGAATGCCGCGCGGGCAGGCGGGGGCAGCCGATCGAGCGAAGGAAGGGAAGGTATCTTGCTCATGATGGATCTAGCCTCCGGCAAAGCTGGGGAATACGCAAGCCCGGAACCACACCGGACAGGCCGACAGCATTGATACGATACAAATTAAACTATTATCTAATGCAGCATTAGCGGGGCTGCCCCCTCATCCGCAGGGTCAGCAGGCGGCGGGGTTGGCAATGGCGGGGAAACCGGGGCCACGGCCGTCGTGGGGGCCTGCGTGGGGGACAGGGGCTGCGCCACATCGACATCGCCCGCCCCGGACGTGGGCGACGGGGTGGCCCCGACCACCGGAACCGGGCTGCCATCCGCACCGGGCTGCGGCACGGCGGCAACCGCCAGCGGCGGTGGCACGGGGGCGACCGCATCCCCGCCGCAACCCGCAAGCTGCACGTCGTATAGCGGGTTCTGGAACACGCCGGTCGCAGGTTCGGCTACGGCCATCCAGCCCTGGAAGGGCGCCATGCCTTCATGCGCATCATGCACTTCCAGCCAGGCGGCGCTGTCCGCAGGCAGGGTGGGCGGGCGCTGCAGGCATGACGTGGCATGCAGCGTCAGGCTTTTATACGGCACGTCCTGCCCGGTGGGGATATCGAGCATCTGGATATGGGCGTCGAGCTTGTCCAGCACCCTTACCGTGGCAATCGTGCGCCCCTGCCACGTATCGGGGGGATACATGGCGGGCGGGGCCAGCCATTCAGCCGCATGGGCATGGACGGGCAGGCTGGCAAGCAGGGCGGCGGGCAGGCACCGCAGCAGACGCCTCATGCCTTCGGGCTCCGCAGGTTGCCCACAAGATCGAGCAGGATCCGGCGCATCGCCACCTCATCCACGCCCATCAGAATCGCGTCCTCGAACGCATCACGGAGAATACCCTGCAATTCAGTATAATTTTCCTGCAATATCAGCAATTTGTCGCGACATGACACTGGCGTGCCATCAGGTTGCGGCCAGACAGCCGGCATGCCCGCGCTGGCGTTTCCGTCCTGGGTCATGGGGTCTCTCCACCCACGGGGGCGGCAGCCGGCCGGGACGCCTGGGCCTTGTCCTGTCGCGCCTTGGTCAGCGTATCGGTGACGGAGAAGATGAACTTGCTCAGCAACTGTTCCAGGCTGATCGCGCCCTGCGTCTCGCCAATCGTGCCGCCGGGGGCCAGCATCTTTTCATCGCCACCGGGGGACAGGGCGATATACTTGCCCCCCAGCAGGCTGTCGCTGGTAATGATCGCCGCCGTATCATCGGGCAATTTGATATCGGGCCGCACGGTAAAGGTGACCTGGGCGGCAAAGGTCTTGGGATCGACATGCTCATCGACCACCTGCCCGACCGTGATCCCGGCCAGCCTGACATCCGACCCCACGGACAGGCCATCGATATGGGCGAAACCCGCGTTCAGGCGATAACCGGATTCATGCGGCCGTCCCTTGTCCAGCACGGCATAGGCCAGAAGCCCCGCCAGCACGGCCAGCACGGCAAACCCGGCAAGGAGTTCCGCGGGCTGGCGCACCGCCCGGCCTGAAACAGCAGCAACCATGTTGGCAAAGCTTCCCCAATATCCAGTGGCGCATACCCTAGCAGGTTACGCCACCGGTTTCATCCCTCGGGGTACCATGCCTCATAATCGCTGGTAGTTGAAGCCCGCTGCCCGCCGCGCAGGTCGCTGCCGGGGGGATGGTACGCCGCCACGGTCCCGGTCTGGTTGGGCTGCCACGGCTGCTGCCATGGCTGGCGCGCGCTTTCGGGCAGGGGCGCGTCCTCCATATGGTGCAGCCAGCCCCACCATTCTGGCGGGACGGCGGATGCGTCCTCCCCCTTGTGATAGATGACCCAGCGTTCATGCCGCTTTTCCCCGCCGCCGGTACGGTTGGGGGTCCGGGCCTCATAATAGGGTCGGCCGTCGGCGTCCCTGCCGACCAGCCGCCCCCTGAAATGCGTATAGATACGGGTGCCTAGATTTGCCATGACCGAAGCCTAGTCCGCCCGCACGCGCGCGGTCCACGCGCATATGCGCGATCAATCGTCACATCTGCGGGATCAGGCCGTAGCGGCATGACGGCGCTACGGCTTACGCCTGCCCGCGCGCGTACCTGCCCCCACCGGTGCGGGAATGCGCCGCCCCGCGACGGGACTCGACCGCCGTCGCGGAGCGCATGCGCAGCCCGATCCACCCCCGGTTCGGGCGCGTGCGTACTTATCCCCCATATCCACGGTATCCAGTGGAATGTATAGTTGCGACTCCGGTCCAGACGGGTTCCGCACGCCCGGTCCGTGCCGGTAAAACAGTAGGCATGACAGCACGAAGCCACTGGAACGGCGTGCGCATGCGCACCGTCGAGGCCGCAGCCGACCCCGACGACGCCCCACGTTCCGTTACCCTGCCCGCCGACTGGGATGACACGGCAGCCGAGGCCCTGGCCCAGCTGACGCCCGGCCATGGTCCAGCCAGCCTGCCGGTCGAGGCCGCGCGATGGATAGACGACCTGTGTACGGGCGAGGTGGCGGGCCCCATTGTCCGCCCCATCGCGCGCACGCTGTCGTGCCTGCTGCTGATGCGGCAGGCGGCACCTGCCGAAAGCCTGTGGCATGGCCATCATGACCGCAGGCCCGCCTTCGTGGTCAACCTCGCGGCCTTTGTCGAAGCTGATAACGGTTTCATGGCCACCGATTTTGTCGCGGCCCTGCGCCTGCTGGCCCGCGTGCTGCGCGCGGCGTCACGACAGAAGATGCACATGCGCAATGGCGAACTGCCGCTGCCCGACCCAAAGGGGCAGCAGGCCACGCCCCACCTGCGCGCCGTCCCCGCCCCTGCCGCGGCCGAACCCCGCGAACGCCCGCCCATGGCGGGCGCCATCCTGCTGACCAACCTCGATACCTGCCTTGCGGGGCTGGGGCTGGATTATGACAGCGAGGCCGGGCGCGACGCGGCATGCAGCATCGTGGCCCTGGCCACCCTTGTCGCCCATTCGGGCGAGGGGGCTGACGCCATGCCCCTGCCGCCCGTGCGCAGCATCCTGCCCGGCGTCAGCCAGATCGCGCGCGCGGTGTGGCAGGAAGCCGCGGTCGAGACCGACCACCCCGCCGCCCGCGTCGAAACCGGATTTTCCACGCCCGGCCCGATCGATGCGTTGCTGGGGGTGGAATCGTGCGGGCTCGCCCCGGTCTTTTCCCCGCTGCGCGCCGACGGGCGGCTGGCCACCAGCACGCTGGCACGCCTTGCGTGCCGGGGGCTGACGCTGGAAGCGGCCTTTGCCGCGACACTGGCGGGGGACACCGTGCTGCCGCTGCCCGGTGCTGCGTCCCATCAGGCCATGCACCGTGCGTTAAGCGGCTTCGTGGACCGTGTGCCCGCCCGCCCCGACGCCACGCGCGACACGCTGGCCACCCGCGTGGGACTGGAACGTGGCGCACGCCGCCCCCTGCCCGCGCGTCATGGCGGCTTTACCCAGAAGGCCAGCGTGGGCGGCCATCGCCTGTTCCTGCGCACGGGTGAATATGCCGACGGGTCACTGGGCGAAATCAGCCTGACCCCCACGCGCGAAAGCCCGATGGTACGCGGGTTGATGGATACGCTGGGGCAGGCCGTCAGCATCGGCCTGCAATACGGCGCGCCGCTGGAAAGCTATGTCGAGGCCTTTGCCTACACCCATTTCGGCCCTGCCGGCACGGTGGAGGGCGACCCGGTTGCATCATACGCGACATCCATGCTGGACTATGCCTTCCGGGCGCTGTCCGACGCCTATCTGGGTCGCAGGCTGCCCGACGCCCCGCATGAGGACATGATGATGGACACTCCCGCCCCCATGCTGCCGCTGGACCTGCCTGAATCCGGCAATGACGATGGCGATGACACCCCCCCCCGGCGGCGCAGGCTGCGGCTGGTCGGATGACACGACAGCCGTAATTTCCCACCCCTGAAGACAGAGGATGACCCGATGCCCGACACCACTCCCGAACAGCGCCTGAAGCAGCTTGGCATTGTCCTGCCCACCCCTGCCGCGCCGGTGGCGAATTATGTCGCCGCCGTCATCAGCGGTTCCTCGCTGGTGGTGTCAGGACAGCTGCCGCTGGTCGATGGCAAGCTGCTGACCACGGGCAAGCTGGGTGACAGCGTGGCCGTGGAACTGGCGGTCGAGGCCGCACGCTACAGCATGGTCAACGTGATCGCGCAGGTGAAGGCCGCGATTGGTGACCTGTCGCGCGTGAAACGCGTTGTCCGCCTGGGCGGATTCATCGCCTGCACGCCGGACTTCACGCAGCATGCCGCCGTCATGAATGGCGCATCCGACCTGGCGGTGGCGGTATTCGGTGACGCGGGCCGCCATGCGCGCTCCACCGTGGGCGTGCCGTCGCTGCCGCTCGATTCGGCGGTTGAAGTGGAAGGCCTGTTCGAAATAGGCTGAGGCAAAGCCCCACCACGGAAAAGGGAGCCTGTCATGACCCCAACGCCCCATGCGGTTTTTCCACTGGCGCGCCCGTCATGACCGGCACCACCATGATCCTGCACCGCAGGATTGCCGAAATCCCGGCACGGGAATGGGATGGCTGCGCGGGGGATGACAACCCGTTTGTCAGCCATGCCTTCCTGTCCGCGCTGGAAGACAGTGGTTCCACCGGCCCACGGACCGGCTGGATGCCACAGCATCTTGCCCTGCGCGATGATACGGGCCGCCTGCTGGCGGTCGCCCCCCTGTATGCCAAGGGCCATTCCTACGGCGAATACGTGTTCGACCAGCAATGGGCGCAGGCCTTCATGCAGGCGGGCGGGCAATATTACCCCAAACTGCAGGTGGCCGTTCCCTTCTCCCCCGTGCCGGGGCCGCGCCTGCTGGTGCACCGGGACGCACCGGATGCCGATGTGCTGCGCCAGCTTGCAGGCCGCGCGCTGCGGCAGGCCTGCGGGGAACTGGACCTGTCATCGGTCCATGTCACGTTCTGCACGCAGCATGAATATGACCTGCTGGGACAGACCGGCTGGCTGCAGCGCCTTGGGGTGCAGTACCACTGGGACAACTGCGATTATACCAGTTTCGATGATTTCCTGGATACCCTCGCCTCCCGCAAGCGCAAGGCCATCCGCCGCGAACGGCGCGACGCCAATGCCTGTGGCCTGACCTTCCATACCTGTCGCGGCCACGAGATCACCGACGCCCTGTGGCATGATTTCTATCAGTTTTACCTGTCCACCGTGGACCGCAAATGGGGCAGCGCCTATCTGCAACCCGGTTTTTTCCCGCTGCTGTCACAACGGCTGGGAGACCGGGTGGTGCTTATGATTGCAAAACGCGACGGCGTGCCGGTGGCGGGGGCGCTCAACCTCATGGGGCGCGATACGCTGTATGGCCGCAACTGGGGACGGCTGGAGGGGGACTGGCCCTTCCTGCATTTCGAACTGTGCTATTACCGCGCCATCGACTTCGCCATCGCCCACGGGCTGAAACGGGTGGAGGCGGGCGCGCAGGGCGAACACAAGCTGCAGCGCGGCTATCGCCCCTGCCTGACCCATTCCGTCCACTGGATCAGCCATCCCGGCCTGCGTGAAGCCGTGGCGGAATTCCTGCATCATGAACGTGCCGCCATCATGGCCGAACTGCCCGCGCTGGACGCCATGACCCCCTACCGCGCCGGGTCGTGATCGGCATGATGATACATGTCATGCCGCGCGAACGTCCGGACATGGTAGCGTAGCATGATGACTGGCGGCCCGCAGGCCGCAGCCTGACAGCCAAGGAGCGGACCCCATGTACGCAATGCGACTGCTTGCCCCCCATACCCCCCTGCAGTGGACCGAACTGCCCGACCCCACACCGGGACCAGGGCAGATCCGTGTAAAGGTGGGCGCATGTGGCGTATGCCGCACCGACCTGCATGTTGTGGATGCCGACCTGCCCTTTCCCGGCCATGCGCTGACGCCGGGACACGAAATCGTAGGCCGGATCGATGCGATCGGCCCGAATGTGGAAGGGCTGCACATGGGCCAGCGCGTGGGCATCCCGTGGCTGGGCCATACCTGCGGCTGCTGCCATTACTGCGAAACCGACCACGAAAACCTGTGTGACCACCCGCTGTTCACCGGCTACACGCGCGATGGCGGCTATGCCACCATGGCGGTGGCGGACGCGCATTTCACCTTTCCCCTGCCCGATGGCGATGACGACGTGGCGACCGCCCCACTGCTGTGCGCGGGGCTGATCGGCTGGCGGTCGCTGGTCATGGCGGGCAAGGAGGCGCGCAGCATCGGGCTGTACGGCTTCGGCGCGGCGGCCCACATCATAGCCCAGGTGGCGGTGTGGCAGGGGCGCTCGGTCTACGCCTTCACCCGTCCCGGTGATACGAAAACGCAGGAATTCGCCCGCTCGCTGGGCTGTATCTGGGCCGGTGGGTCGGATGAACTGCCGCCCGAACAGCTGGACGCCACCATCATCTTCGCCCCCGTGGGCGCGCTGGTGCCCGCCGCGCTGAAGGCCGTGCACAAGGCCGGGCGCGTAGTCTGCGCGGGCATCCACATGAGTGAGATCCCGGCCTTTTCCTATGACCTGCTGTGGGAGGAGCGTCAGATCGTCTCGGTCGCGAACCTGACGCGGCAGGACGGCATCGACTTCCTTGAACTGGTGCCCCGCGTGGGCATACGCACCACCACAACCCCGTACCCGCTGAAAGAAGCGAACAGGGCGCTGGATGACCTGCGCCATGGCCGGTTTGAAGGCGCCGCAGTCCTGGTGCCCTGACCATGCGTGGCCAAAGATGGGGATGACTGCCACAGGGTGCGTATGCTACTGATGCCCTGGCCGCCTGCATGTTCCGCGCCGCCCTACGGCAATCGCCCGAAAGGTACAGCGCCCATGCAGGTGGCAAATGCCCCCGGTCCCCACCGGACGGGTGTTCACGACCGCTGCAAAAATGCCCCGGCCATTATTATTTCTGGCTTTTGGGGCAATCATTCTTTATGCACCGGCCTTCTCCCTGACGCATGAACACGGGCCGGCGGCCAGTTTCCTTCCTGCGTCGCCCGTGTTCTTCATGTTTTTGTCCGGATTGCCCGATACATGCCGTTTCCCGAAACCCACCCCGCCCTGCAACGCGCGCTGGACGAGCGTGGGTACGACAACCCCACCCCCGTCCAGACAGCCGTGCTGGATGTCGCCGCCGAAGGGCGCGACCTGCTTGTTTCCGCCCAGACCGGGTCGGGCAAGACCGTCGCCTTCGGTCTGGCCATGGCCGATACCCTGCTGGGTGGGGCCGAACGCTTTGGCCCGGCGGGACCGCCGCTGGCCGTCATCATCGCGCCGACACGCGAACTGGCCATGCAGGTCACGCGTGAACTGACGTGGCTGTATGCGCCCGCGGGCGGCCGTATCGTATCGTGCATTGGCGGCATGGACGCGCGGCGTGAAGCCCGTGCCCTGCAGATGGGCGCGCATATCGTGGTCGGCACGCCCGGCCGGCTGTGCGATCATCTGTCGCGTGGGCGTCTGGACATGTCCCAGCTGCGCGTGGTCGTGCTGGATGAAGCGGACGAGATGCTTGATCTCGGCTTCCGTGACGAGCTTGAGCAGCTGCTTGACGCCATGCCCAAGACACGGCGCACGCTGCTGTTCTCGGCCACCATCGCCAAGGAAATCGCATCGCTGGCGCGTCGTTACCAGAACGACGCCGTGCGCATCGATACCCTGTCGGGCGCCAAGCAGCATGCCGATATCGAATACCGCGCCGTCGTGGCCGATGCGCGCGAACTGATCCCCGCCGTGGTCAACGTGCTGCGCTATACCGACAGCCAGACCACCATGGTGTTTTGCGCCACGCGCGAAATGGTGCGCCATATGCAGGCGGCACTGGTCGAACGCGGCTTCTCCTCCGTCGCCTTGTCGGGTGAACTGGGCCAGAACGAGCGCACGCGCGCCATCGACAGTCTGCGCAAGGGCCAGGCCAATGTGTGTGTCGCCACCGACGTGGCCGCCCGTGGCATTGATATTCCCGCGCTGGCGCTGGTGATCCATGCGACCCTGCCGACCGATCCGGCCACCCTGCTGCACCGTTCGGGCCGCACGGGACGTGCGGGGCGCAAGGGTGTGTGCGTGCTGATGGTGCCCATGTCGCAGCGCCGCCGTGCCGAACGCCTGATGCAGGGCGCAAAGATCACGGCCACATGGTCCGGCGTGCCGACGGCAGCCGATATCCGCGCCAATGATGCCAAGCGCCTGCTGGCCGATCCCGTCCTGAACGAGGACGTGGCCGAAGCGGACAGGGAACTGGTTGGCCAGCTGGTTGAAGGCCGCACCAGCGAACAGCTGGCAGCCGCCCTGCTGCAGATGTACCGCGCCCGCCTGCCCGCGCCCGAAAACGTGCGCCACATCACGCCAGACGCCCCCCGTCCCGTGCGTGAGCGCAGCGAGCGTGACGGCCCCCGCCCCACCCGCGACAGTTATGCCAGCGCCGAACCGGGCGCATGGTTCGCCATGAATGTGGGCCGGCAGGAAAAAGCTGATCCCAAGTGGCTGATCCCGCTGATCTGCCGCCTTGGCGGCGTGCGCAAGGCGGATATCGGTGCGATCCGCATCAACGATAACCAGACCCTGTTCGAGATCACCCCGGATTCAACCGAGAAATTCCGTTCGTGCATTGCCGCGATCGAGAATGACGAAGTGCAGATCACACCTGCCAGCGCACCGGCTGGCGGCGGCGCACGTCGTGGTGGGCCGCCGCCGCGTGGCGGGCGTCCGTTCGGGCGCAAGCCCGGTGGTGGTCGCCCCGGTGGCGGGTTTGGCGGGCCGCCACGCGGTGGCGCGTCTTCACGCAAGCGTCCGCGTTCGTAAATGCGGCACGTCCCTGCTTAAACACGCTGTGTTTCCTTCATGCCCGGTTCAGCCGGGCATGTCTGTTTTCATGACCCCGACAGGAAGGGCCTGCCGTGTCCAACCCCCGTCATTCCAGCCTGTGCCTGTTCGGCCTTCTGGCGCTGCTGACCACAGTGCCTGCCCATGCGGATTCCGATACCGCCCTGGGCCGCGAACTGGCTGCCGCCACGGGGCATTACGCACCGGATACCCATCTTTTTGAAAAAGGGCCGCTGGCCACCATCGTGAAACGGAAACTGGGGGCACGGTACGGCAGCTTCATCCAGAACATGGAAGTTGCCGGCCCGCTGGAGGCCGAAGGCGATACCCTGTTCATCACAGGGAACCGGCGGCATGAAGGTGGCAGCAGCATTGCCTGGCTGCTGGCTGACCGGACAGGACGCAACATGACGGTTGGCATCCTGAACCCCGGCACATTGTCACTTTACACAACCGGGCCGGTGGCACCGACCAAACCCGCCGATGTGCGGACCCTGATTGAAAACCTTGATACCGCCCCGCCGCTGTGTAACGGACCACAGGACCTGTCGCCGGGCGGCCGGCTGGACTGGCAGGGCAGGCTGGAACCGGGGGGAACATGCGTCTATCGCATCAGCCTGCATCAGGGGGAACAGGTGACCGCGCAACTGGACACGCCCGACAAAGGGCTGGCACTGCGGATCATCGATCCCCATCTGGGCCATGCCGGAACCGTGCAGTCATGGACCGTGCCACACGATGATCTCTATCTTGTCGAGGTTGCCCCACGGTCCGATGCCACGGTGCGGAAAAGACGCGCCTTCCACTTGCGCATCGACGCATCCCCCTGACGGAAAAGGTCCGTCCCCTTATGGGAACGGACCCGGAAAAAATCTGGCCGACCGGCATAGTCCATGCCGGTCAGACCCATCTTTTCAATGAGTTATTGATTATTTCCGCCGTCCAGGAAATTATTGACATTGGAACTGGTCTGGCTTTTCAGATCATCCCAACGCTGGCGTTCCGCGCTGCCAGCGTTGCGCAGGCTGTCCAGGCGGTTTCTCGGGGCATTGCGAATCGCATCCAGACGGTCACGGCCATTCTGGATCTTGTCGTCCACACGGCTGCGGGCATCTTCCAGTTTCTGCTTTTCGGCATCACGGGCGTTATCCCAACGGCCAACCGTGTCGTCGTGCAGGCTGTTCATCTTGTTGTCGTAATCCTGCCTGAGGTTCTGCTGACGGTCCCGCAGGCGGCTATCCGCGCAGTTGCCCGCCTGCGCCGCACGGCCCAGCAGGTCCCACCTGGGGGTGTCCTGGCCATTGTCGCAATCAGACGCCATGGCACCCACAGATCCCCCGACAGTTGCACCGGCCAGGGACAGGGCAAGAAGATATTTATGGAATTTCATCACCAGAACCTTGGATCAATTGTTTTCTACATGAACTTTACAAAAGTCATAGACCATATCTCGGTCAGAAATATGACAGTGCACCAGCTTCATACCTGAATATAGTAATCAATCCGCCAATGCCTAGCGCATGGAACACATGCCACCCTTCGTGATGGCGCAGGCAAGGCCGCCACGCGTGGTGGACATGTCGTAATAATGCCACTATGTGACATGGACAAGCGCACGCGCCCATGCCTGAACCCCGGCAATGGTCCGTCGTAAATAAGGTGGCGGTGCGCATACCTGTTCCTTGGCGGTCCCTGTTCCATGTGGAATGAACCTTATCTTGAAACATGCTGCCGTTCGGCCCTGCATCGCCTGAAACTGAGCGGCCATGACGGCCGCCCGGCCGACGCACCCGATGCGCCCTGCCTGAACCGGCTCAGCCATATGGGGCTGGCATGCAGCGAGGGGAATGACCGCTTCATCCTGACCGGGGCGGGCCATGCGCGCCACCGGACCGAAATACTGAAATTGCCCGTATGATCAGCCATGACGACATCTGGCGCGCCATCGACCGCCTGGCCGCCGAACGGGGGCTGACCCCATCCGGCCTTGCACGCGCGGCGGGACTGGACAGCACGACCTTCAATCCCTCCAAACGGATCACGCCATCGGGCCGTCCCCGCTGGCCCGGCACGGAAAGTCTGGCGCGCACGCTGTCGGCCACCGGCATTTCGTTTGAAGGGTTCAGTCGCCTGCTGTCAGGCCACCATGACCCCGAAGCGTCGAGCAAGGCCCATCATTCCCACCTCAAGATCGCGCCCTTCTCGCAACTGGCCCACCCCGAGCTGTTTGACGAAACCGGGCTGCCCGATGGGGAACGGTGGGAAAAATGGGAATTCCATGGCATGGCCGACCACCATTCCTATGCCGTGCATGTGGATTGCGACACCATGGAACCGATCTTCCGCAAGGGCGGCACGCTGGTCATCTCCCCTACCGCCGCGATCCGGGTCAATGACCGCGTCCTGCTCCATACCCCGCAGGGCACGTCATGCTGCGGGCTGGTGACCGAACGCTGGCACGACGCGCCCGTGACCGCACCCCTGCATGAACTGGTGCGCATAAAGGGGCTGGCCGCGATCGAGGGGGAGGAAATCATCCTTGATGGCGTGACCCGCATCCACCGCATCACGATGGCCTGCATGTAACATTGCGTGCAGGGGGTAATATTTTCCGTGTTATCGTGACAGGTAGCGGCTGACTTTCTTCCCGATTTACACTATGTCTCGGCCATGACCGACACGCCCCTCTCCCTGATCCGCAATTTCTCGATCATCGCGCATATCGACCATGGGAAATCCACCCTGGCGGACCGCCTGATCCAGGCCTGCGGCGCGCTGACACAACGGGAAATGACCAACCAGGTTCTGGATAACATGGATCTGGAACGTGAACGTGGCATCACCATCAAGGCGCAGACCGTGCGCCTGTCCTATCCTGCCGAAGATGGCAAGACCTATGTCCTGAACCTTATGGACACGCCGGGCCATGTGGACTTCGCGTATGAGGTCAGCCGGTCGCTTGCCGCGTGCGAGGGGTCGCTGCTGGTGGTTGATGCGTCACAGGGCGTGGAAGCGCAGACGCTGGCCAATGTGTACCAGGCCATCGATGCCAACCATGAAATCGTGCCGGTTCTGAACAAGGTTGACCTGCCTGCCGCCGACTGCCCGCGCGTGAAGGAACAGATCGAGGAAGTGGTGGGCATTCCCGCCGATGACGCGGTCGAGGTATCGGCCAAGACCGGCCTGAATATCGAGGCCGTGCTGGAAGCGCTGGTCAAGCGCCTGCCGCCGCCCACCGGCGACGCCGAAGCCCCGCTCAAGGCGCTGCTGGTTGATAGCTGGTACGACCCGTACCTGGGCGTCATCACGCTGGTGCGCGTGAAGGAAGGCCGCCTGAAGCGCGGCATGCGCATCCGTATGATGTCGACCGGCGTGGTCCATCAGGTGGATCAGGTGGGCGTGTTCGCCCCGCGCATGACCAACGTGGACGAACTGGGCCCGGGTGAGATCGGCTACATCAATGCCGCCATCAAGACCGTGGCCGACACCAACGTGGGCGACACCATTACCGATGACCGCCGCCCGGCCAGCGAACCCCTGGCAGGCTTCAAGCCCTCCATCCCCGTGGTGTGGTGCGGCCTGTATCCGGTCGTGGCCGATGATTTTGAAAAGCTGCGCGACAGCCTGTCCAAGCTACGGCTGAACGATGCCTCCTTCCATTACGAGGCCGAGACTTCCGCCGCCCTTGGCTTCGGCTTCCGTTGCGGATTCCTGGGACTGCTGCACCTTGAAATCATTCAGGAACGCCTGAGCCGCGAGTTCAATCTAGACCTGATCGCGACGGCCCCTTCGGTCGTCTATAAAATGCAGCTGACCAATGGCGAGACGGCGGAACTGCATAACCCCGCCGACATGCCGGACCTGTCGCTGATCGAGAAGATCGAGGAGCCGTGGATCAAGGCGACCATCATGGTGCCTGACGAATATCTTGGCGCGGTGCTGACCCTGTGCAGTGAACGGCGCGGCGTGCAGGAAGACCTGACCTATGTCGGCAACCGCGCCATGGCGGTGTATCGCCTGCCGCTGAACGAGGTCGTGTTCGACTTCTACGACCGCCTGAAATCAGTCACGCGTGGCTATGCCAGCTTTGATTACCAGATGGACGGGTATGAGGAGAGCGACCTCGTACGCATTTCGATCCTGGTCAACCAGGAGCCGGTGGATGCCCTGTCATTCATCGCCCACCGCTCGGCTGCCGAAACGCGCGGGCGTTCCATCTGCGCCAAGCTGAAGGAATTGATCCCCCGCCAGTTGTTCAAGATTGCGGTGCAGGCCGCGATCGGCAGCCGGATCATTGCGCGTGAGACCATTGGCGCCATGTCCAAGGATGTGACGGCGAAATGTTACGGCGGCGACATCTCGCGCAAGCGCAAGCTGCTGGAGAAGCAGAAGGAAGGCAAAAAGCGCATGCGCCAGTTTGGCAAGGTCGAAATCCCGCAGAGCGCCTTCCTTGCCGCGCTGAAGATGGACCAGTAATCCCCCTGTCCGGCCTGTCACATCATAATTGTGGCAGGCCGGGCAAACATGGCGTTTTCCTCTTGCGCCGATGAAAATTGGTGATATGTTCCGCCGCATCGGACCCTGCCATTGCAACAGGATGGCATAAAGTCCGGTACCGGCTGGAGAGATGGCCGAGCGGCTTAAGGCGCACGCTTGGAAAGCGTGTGTACGTTAATAGCGTACCGTGGGTTCGAATCCCACTCTCTCCGCCATGCTTTATTTTCCCCTGTAAAATAAGTTATTTAGCTACATCCAACGTTACAGTTATGCATGGTGTAGTTACGTGTGCAGCGTTACATATCGTAGGGTATGGATGACGTGCACGATATGTCTGGACAATGCACTTTCATGCGTAGCGTGGAAGCCATCAAAGATGGACAGAACTTATGATGTTCAAAGCAGGCACATGGCGCAGGACTGCTGGGACATTGCACACAACCGGACCAAGGCCCGACGACCCCGCCGTTCAGGCATATGCCACCCTGCATGATGTCTCCTGCACGTTCTGCAGCGATACCCAGTTTACGGCGCCACCACATGCAGGATCTTTCATCCTTTTCCGGTGATCTCCTGCCTGCCTCCTGTAGCATGTGCCTGCGTCGAGCACAGCAGTCATACCCATTCGTCCCCGATACACGACCCTTTGCGATCGTCACGTAACCGGGGACTGCGCATATTCGACCGGCGATAATCATTGTATTGATTTCGCAGCGCCTCATGCAGTTGGCCCGCAAATCTTACTGACCTGATTTGGTAACTGGCTTTCTAAATCACCCTTGATGTAATTCCGGCAAGATAAGATCAGCAACGTAGTCACGATGCGTTGGACCGATATAGATCGTTCCAAGGCAGGCCATCTGTTCAACAGGGTGAATTTAAGAGAATTTTTGAAATAGTCTAAAAATTATAAATAAAGTTTTTGGGTACCGCTTTTTTTCAAAAAAGTGGTGTTCTTCGAAGCTTTTTGAAAAAAGCTTCACCAAAAACTTCTTTATGATTGCTGAATGTTCTCCGGGATAATTTTTTAAACAGTATCTTAGCTAATATTAATAATTAAAAATAAAATATCATGAAATTACTGTCTTTATTGGTCTGGCGCAGGGGCAAAGCGATAACTCTCGATCCGTCGTTCCGAAGCACGGACCGTATCGTATGGCGTGGTTATCTTTAGACGCGCAGCGATGGTATTCCACCGATCCGCCGCAGATTGCAACACCGCCTGGTACGGCATGGTGAGCGGCAACTGCTCGGTCCAGGCAAGAATGGGGCCAGATCCAAAAATGACGCCGCTTGCGGCTGCGACCAGCACGATTGTGAGCAGACGACGCGCGGGGGGCGGGGAGGAAGAATGGGCCATCAGAACTGAAAATATATGAAAGGGGCGACACCGCTTGGTCCTGCGGCGTCAATCATCAACACACAAATACCGAACGCAAGCGCAAGCGCCCAGTCCGGCGCACGTTGCACCACAGGGAACGCCGCAATGCGTTCAGGCATGTTCCTGGACACAAAATGCAGACCGATGCCAATAGCGATCAGGCCAAGTGTAAAGGGCGTGACCTGTGCAAAACTTCCTGGTTTCAGGGGTGTTATGGACTGCAGATAAAGCCAGACGCTTTCCATATCTTCCGCATGGAAAAACAGCCATGTCAGACAGACGAAATGGAATGTCAGCAGCACGGCCATGACGCGGAAAAGGCCCCGTGTATTTTCCAGACGCTCGGAAAAAGGGCGTTCCAGCACCAGGCCACCGCCATGCAATGCGCCCCACATGACAAATTTCATGGCGGCGCCGTGCCACAGGCCACCCAGCAGCATGGTAATCAGAAGGTTGGCGGATGTACGCACCGAGCCACGATGACTACCGCCAAGGGGTATATAGAGATAGTCACGCAGCCAGAAAGATAGCGTCATATGCCAACGGCGCCAGAAATCGCGCAGGGACGCACTACGATAGGGCTGGTTGAAGTTTTGCGGAAACGCGAAACCCAGCAGGGCAGCCAGACCTATGGCAATGTCCGTATAACCAGAAAAATCACAAAATATCTGAACGGCGAACCCATAAAGGGCGAATACCAGATCCAGCGTGGAAAAACTGGCGGGATCAGCAAAAACCGGGTCGACAAGCTGCGTTCCCAGATAACTTGCCAGTATAACTTTCTTAAAAAGCCCCCCTGCAATCATCAACAGGGCTGCTGCCATGGCGGGAGGATTGCTTGACGGCCGTTCCAGTTGCGGCAGGAATTTGGAAGAACGTACGATCGGTCCAGCCACAAGCTGCGGGAAAAAGGACATATACAGCATCATGTCCGTAAAACGGCGGCACCGTGTGACTTTACCACGATACACATCAACGATGTAGCTGATGCCATGAAAGGTAAAAAATGAAATGGCGACAGGCAAAAGGATTTCAATAAGCGGAACAGGTTCCCCCCATCCGATATCACGTGTCACCTTATTCAGGGATGTCGCGAAGAAATCGTAATATTTGAAAAATGCCAGAACAAGCAACTGAACGGCTATGCCGCCGCCAACCATCCATTTACGTAAACGGGGGCTGTCTTCTTCTGGCAAAAACAGGCCGACCGAATAACTGACAGTCGTGCTGAACAGCAGGAGAAAGCAGAAATGCCAGTTCCAGCATGCATAAAAAACATAGCTTGCTGCAACCAGGAAGATCTTCTTGAGTTCCCACAGGCCACCAATCAATGCCAGAATGACAGCAACGGCAATAAAGAACAAAGCAAAATTGAGTGTTGGAAAAAGCATTACTTTTTATGTTTCAGTGAATTCCACAATTTATAACCATTCATTAAATCATCATATAATGACGTTGCAGTCTGTTGGTATCCTGCTTTCAGAAGGTGAACGTGGTCCTTCGCGGCAACTGGCGGGTTGCGGTTTCCCCAGACCAGAATGGTGCATCGACCATCGGGGTGGGCTGTATCCGCCATGGCCTGACGCCAGTCCCACTGCATCCAGTGGTTACGCCGGGCTACGTCAATCTGGGCCTGCCGGACGGTATTGAGGGCAGCCGGTGAGGCAAAGCCCTTGCCCGTGGGCGCCAGTCTTTCACACGACCGGGTGAAAGGGGGCAGCCGTTCCTGACGAACGCCGTCGGGGGGCATGACAACCACAAGACCCGCCATGGGCGCTGCATTGCGCAGCATCTGTATGATCTGCTCGTATCGTGCCGAATATGTATCGAAATTTGTCGAGGTATTGAAACCTTCATTGGTGCCAAAGGCGATAATCAGAAGGCGCGGATCCAGACGCCGCATTTCTTCCGACAGTATCCTCGGGTCGACCCGGCTCAGGATGTCTATGGTGGAGCCTGTAATGCCCAGATTGGAATATAATATTCCCGGCGCGGGCTTTGCCTGACTTCCTTTTGCCACTTCCCAGCCCAGGAGATCCACCGGCCCATCACCCATGGCGGAAACTGTAACGGAATGAGTATCAGCCGTGGTGGGCATCCGCAGCCACATGGAATCGGAATCTTGCGATGACGCGGTTGAAACAGCGGTGCGCCCGCCATCATCCGCCTCGATGACAAGCTGGCCCCCGCCCGGCTGGCTGAGGAACTCCACCATGCCGCGCCCGACACCCCCTGCTTCATCCGGGGTGATGGTCATGCTGGCGGGCGTATCGGCATGCTGCCTGACCAGGCTGATGCCCCACGGGCCTGTAGCTGTTTTGCTGAACGCACTGACAGGCGTCCATCCTGTAGAAGAAACCGTAACCTGCGCGGGATGGTAATAGCGGAATGGGATGCCCGGCTGTAAAAAGCCCCTGCCGGCATTCTGGAAATCTTTTTGCAGCAGGGTGCGCATCTGGTCGCTGAAAGAATCGTTGGCGGTATGGCTGTCACCAATCTGCATTACGGTCACAGGTTCTGTCGCCTGACCACTCCGCAGTGAATCCAGAGCTTTGTAAAAAGGCACTACAGAAGCATAACGGCCGATTTTTTCATGGGCAGGTAATGGGTCACGGGCCGCGGCACACCCCATTAACAGAACTGCACAAAACAGTGGCAAAGAACAGTTACGGAGCAGGCGAGCGCTCAGGCTACGGCGAGAGAATGACACTGAGTTCCCAGTAAAAATTTTTTATTGCCATAATTCTACCATGAAACACGATATCTGTAACCAGATATTTTCATCACCTGACAGGCCCGGAGCGTGCCCACTCCTGCTGTTCCTGCGCGCCGGATAATGACCATGCAGAGGCAGGCCGGGCACTTTCACGAACACGGCACGACGGTCAGGCAACCCCGGACAGAAGCCATACGTTTACATGACAGGATGTAGCCAAAAAACAGCGAAGCATTCCTACAAAATTGGGACATGGCGGAACGCACCGGCAGCCTGCCCCGGACAGGATACCAGAGTGTCATTCCGGTATTTATTCATTTTGAAATATCTGTTATTGGCCATGATTATGCGGTGTATTTTACAACCCATGAAGCACAGGATGGTGACTCTTTCTGCCGTTGCTTCTATTGCCACTTTTTCTTTGGCAACAATATCTTGCCAGGCATCTGATATTTCACGTGGCCACGCCCGGGCGGATGAAGTTGCCATGCAGCAGGGGCAGACGGCACTCCTCCATCCGCTTTCCCCAAGTGATGCCACCCGTATCCGTACGGCCTTCGCGGAGCAGTCCACCGGCAATTTCGACCAGGCCGATGTCCTGCTGAAACAGGTGAAGGATAAAAGCCTGACGGGTACCGTCCTCGCCGAACGGTGCCTTCAGGCGTCATATGCCTGTGCGACACCCATGCTGAAAGACTGGCTGGCGCATTACCCGAACCTGCCGGACACGCCAATGATGCAGGCATTGCTGAAATCCCGCAGCGACCTGCCGGCAGATGTCTCAACGGGGTCTCCAATAACGGCCCCTGCCAACGCGAACCGGGCTGACAGCGGAAGCATTAATGCCGCTGATGCACAAAATCTTTATATACAGGGGCAGGACCAGGTCGTTCTCAACAAGGCCCTGACCACTTCCGCCATCAGGGAATCCAGTGGCAAGGTGGCGTTTTACGCGGGCCTGTCGGCCTGGCGGCTGGGGCAGATGCAACAGGCGCAACTCCTGTTCGCGTGGGCCGCCAATGCGGACACAGCCACCCGGGACCTGCGTAGCGCCGCCGCCTGGTGGGCAGGTCGCGCAACCGGGCGTATCGGCAATACGAAAGACGCCTTGCGCTGGCTTGTGCAAAGCGCCCATTGCAAAGACTGCTTTTATGGGGTGATCGCACGGCATGCCATCAATCAAAACGGCCCGCAGATGGCCGATGCCGGTGTGCCCACCGTTGTGGACGTCAATGCGGTTTCCGCACGGCCGGCAGGCCATCGGGCCCTGGCGCTGCTTCAGGTTGGGCGTGCGGACCTGGCTGAGACCGAACTGCGCACGGACTGGGTGAGTGCGGAAAATACCAATGCACGCCGGTCCATAGGGCTGATCGTACACACGGTCGCGGATGAGGCCGAAACATCCAGTCGCGCGGGGACCAGCAAACTTGTACCGGGCCATACCATTGATCTTCCACAGCGTTTCACGCCACGCGGTGGGTTTGTGGTGGACCCGGCGCTTGTATATGGCATTGTTTCCATTGAATCCCGTTTCCAGCCGACCGTGGTCTCCAGAAGCGGTGCGCGGGGACTGATGCAGTTGATGCCACGCACAGCTGCCAATTTCGCCGGTGGACGTAATGCGGATCTCAGCAATCCTTCCGTCAATCTGCTGGTTGGACAGCGTTACCTGATGGCGCTTGCGCATGACGGGCATATCAACAATCATCTCATCCGTCTGCTGGCCAGTTATGCCGTCGGCCATACCGCGGTGGCGCACTGGAATGCTTCCGAACACGAAGCCAATGAATCCCTTGCTTTTCTGGAGGCCATTCCCAACCCCAAGATCCGCAACTGGATCGAGACAGTCCTTCTGCGTAGCTGGATGTATTCAGAAAAGCTCAATCGTCGTCCCGTCAGCCTCGATCTGCTGGCCGAAGACAAGAAGGTCAGACTGCCGCTGGAGGCGGAAACATCCCTCCAGTAAGGAACTGTTTGAAATTAAGTATTTGATAAATAAAAATTAGAAGCCTTTAAATACCGCCTTTTTTGAAAAAAGCCTCACCAGAAACTTCTTCATGATTTACACGAGGGTGCAGAGACTGGCTTTTCACACAGCCCTACAAAAGGTTATCGCTCCGTTTCCAGCAAACATGTTTGACATGCTCCGTCCCGGGCATGCGGCCGCAGGTAATCACCCGCGTGCATTATGCGGAATGTAGCATGCCGATATCCTGTTCTTCCGTAAATCGACCATGTTTCATTCGTCCATATCCTTCCCGACCGGACTCTACTTAAGAAACGATCACATTCGCAGTGATGATGTCGCGAATTGTTTCGGGAAAGATTGACGCCTTTACAGGATCATAGTAAAGAAAATTCTATAAATGCATGTATTTCCATTTCTGGTATTGTCGTATCAATATTTGGAAAATATTAAATATTGTTTCCTACTGGAGTTGAATTGTACAATCAAGATTTATCAATCCGCTCCACCTCCCTGGAAACCGCATTATAATTACAAACCATCGATATCGGGATTTCCTGGCTAAATCCCGGTTGTCATGCACCAATCTGTTGCGAATACGTTTGAGGCGTTTATGATTTTTTCTTCCAGCTGGCTAAAAAAGAATTTTCAGGGTCGGCTTCATCATTTGATGTGCGCAACTGTGCTGTTTTCCGCGTTGTGCACTGGTGCCAATGCACAAACCCCCGCTCCGGCTGCCGCAACCGGGACTTCCCAATCCGGTTCGCCTGCCGCTGCATCCGCACCGGCTGCGGCGGCCACTGCGGCAGCGCCTGCTGCGACTGCGCAGGCGGCGCCTGCCGCGTCCCCCGATGCGGCCTCCCCTCCCCCCGCACCAGTCTGTCATTCATCGCCTGGTGAAACCGGGCGCATACTGGTGATTGGTGATTCACAGGCCCAAGGCCTGGCAGGCGGGCTGCGATGGCTTTATCGCACCAACAGGAACATGCGTGTCCTGGACCACAGTAAAATTTCCACCGGCCTGGTGTCCGTATCATTCTATAACTGGCCGGATGAGGTGCATAAACTGGCGGCGACCGAACATGCCGATGTTGCTGTTGTCATGTTTGGCGCCAATGACAGGCCCCCGGTCAGGGTGCATGGCGCGGTTGATCCGGCTCAGCTGGCGAATTTTACCAAAATTTATTCAGCGCGCGTGCGTGACATCATGACAACGCTGAAAAACGGACATATCCCGGTGATCTGGGTTGGGCACCCCATGGTGCGTGATGAAGAATTCTCGGCTGACATGGCCATCCTGAATACTATTTTTCAGGATCAGGCAGCCAGGAACGGTGCCCAGTTCGTGCCGCTATGGACAGCTTTTTCCGACAACGGACATTTTTCCGCGTATGGCGAAGGGGTCGATGGATCAAAAGTGCGCCTGCGTGCAGATGACGGCGTGCATCTGACCCCAAGCGGTTATCAGAAAGCAGCCAAGATACTGGAACCACTGATTGCCTGTTACCAGCCCGATGCAGCGCAGAAGTCGAAACCGGCGGCACCCTCCGCGCCAGCGCCGTCATCAGCGACGCAGTAGCAGCCGGCTTCATCCGATGCCTGCATGAGATGTGGATACGCCTGAGACCCATCGGGCCATGACCGCAGCAGCCAGAAATCCGGGCGATATATCGCCTCATCAGTTGCAAAGGTAGCCATTCCGATCGTGGTTGCAGCCTTGCCCTGCTACCTGCCAGATGATCCGCATGGCGCCGTCCCAGGCGGTATGGATGAAATGGGATCGGGATATCGCGGCGGCATGCGGCCACGGATACAGGTCGCTGCGTGCGCCGGACCCGGCCAGACCTGCAACATGGGTCGTTCATGGTGTGGCCTGAAACGGACGGCGCGCTATGCTTCCAGATCAGATCGCCAGTCACTGATTGCACCCGTTAGACGACTTCATCACGAAGTTCATGCCAGACTGGTGCTGTACATGTCAGGCATAACACTAATACAGTATAATGCCATCCATGCCCCTTTCAGCGTATGCCGGTATATTGATGTGGAGAAATGAAAGGTTATCGACGTATCATTTTATTACAGATATCATGGATACGATCAGACAGGGGTTGGCATTCCCTTGCACCGTAGGGAAAATCCCTTGCGGAATGTCGGGTCTGGCGCGTATCAGGCGCTACGACAGGACATTGCGGTCAGGGAAGTATGTAGTTCATTGGAAAAGAGTTATTTAAACGACAGAATCGGCAAGCCCGCGACAGGACGGGTCGCCGTCGTGACCGGGGCAACCGGTGGCATTGGGCAGGCACTGGTACGCCGCATGATCGGTTGTGGCTATCAGGTGATCATATTATCCCGACAGGCGCAGGTGGACATGCCCGGTGTCACGCCGGTCGTATGCGACCTGACCAATATGGACAGCATATGCCAGGCTGCCGGAACGATTACCCGGCATGCGCCGCAACTCGACGTTATCGTGCATTGCGCGGGTATCATCACACCCCGACCGGTTGGCCAGCTGGGCACGCAGGAAATCGCCGACCAGATTGCAGTCGACCTGACCGCACCCATTGAACTGACCAATGCCCTGCTGCCCGCGATGCGGCGCGGGGGACATATCGTGTTCGTCAATTCCATGGCCGCGGTTTTTCCGCTGGCGGGCAGCAGTGTCTATACGGCGGCCAAATTCGGCCTGCGCGGTTTTGCCCGCGCACTGGAACAGGAACTGCGTCCCCGACGCATACAGGTGTCGTCCATCTATCCCGCCAGCGTCAATACGCCTATGCTGCGTCATGAAATGGACGCAGGCGGGTCGATATACAATTTCATCGACCAGCCGCAGGAACCGGACGTCACGGCGCAACGGATCCTGGAATGCTGCGAACGCAGCAGCCGGGAAATCTTCAGTTCCGTCTTTGACAAACTGTTCACCCATGCCTGCCTTGCATCGCAGGGACTGCTCAACCTCAGCCTGCCGGTCATGAAAATTCTGGGGCGGATGGGCTATCGCACCTATAAACGGCGCGCTTCACGCAACTGATCGACAGGACAGAGTAACCGCCCTGAATGTCCTTGGAATCATAGAGATGTTTTTGGTGAAGCTTTTTTCCGAAAGGCTTCAAGGAATGCCGCCTTTTTGAAAAAGGTGGCACCCAAAAAAGTTTTATTTATTTTTATCAATGCTTTATCATGATTTTTTCAGAAGATCGCGGGCCAGCGCATTATGCTGCCGGGACAGTGCAACCGGGTCATGCGCCGTAAACTGTCCGTCACGGATCAGCACCCGCCCATTGACAATGCTGCATGCCACCCGCCCCGGCGTACAGAACACCAGCGCCGCCACCGGATCGGACTGCGCGCCCGCATGGTCGATCCCGCGCATGTCAAACGCCACGATATCGGCGGCCATGCCGGGGGCCAGATAGCCGACATCATCACGTCCCAGCACGCTGGCGCCACCACGTGTGGCCAGTTCCAGCACTTCACGCGCCTGCATCATGGGCTGGTTGTCAGCCGTAGGCAGCAGGCGACCCAGCAACATGGCCTGACGGGCTTCCCCCAGCATATGGCTGCCATCGTTGGAGGCCGAGCCATCCACCCCCAGCCCGACGCGCATGCCCGCCGCCACCATCCGGCGCACGGGGGCAATACCCGACCCCAGCCGCATGTTGGAACACGGGCAATGCGCCATGCCGGTATGGGTCGCGCCAAAACGGTGAATGCCCGCATCATCCAGCTGCACGCAATGGGCATGCCAGACGTCCCGGCCGATCCAGCCGGTGTCCTCGGCATATTCGGCGGGGGTCATGTTGAATTTCTCGCGGCTGTAGGCAATGTCGCTGGCGTTTTCCGCCAGATGGGTATGCAGCATCGTCCCCGTCGCGCGGGCAAGGGCGGCGGCATTGCGCATAAGGTCACGACTGACGGAAAACGGCGAACACGGGGCCACGGCCACCCGCAGCATCGCCAGTGGTGCGGGGTCGTGATAGGTTTCGATCACGCGCTGCGTATCCGACAGGATGGCGTCCTCGTCCTCCACCACGCAATCCGGGGGCAGGCCGCCGCTGCTTTCCCCAACACTCATCGCGCCACGGGCGGCATGGAAGCGTATGCCCATCTGTCCCGCTGCCTCGATTTCATCATCAAGGCGCGCACCATTGGGAAACAGGTACAGGTGGTCACTGGTGGTGGTGCATCCCGACCACAGCAGTTCCGTCATGGCCGTGCAGGCGGAAACGCGGATCATGTCCGGCGTCAGGCCTGACCATATGGGATAAAGCGCCTGCAGCCACCCGAACAGGGAGGCATCCTGTGCCGCGGGAATGACCCGCGTCAGGGTCTGGTACATATGGTGGTGGGTATTGACCATGCCCGGCATCACCACATGCCCCGTCATGTCAATGACATCATCAGCGGCAGGCAACGGGTCCGCAGGCGTACCGATGGCCGCGACCTGCCGGTCACGTACCAGTACCCATCCCCCTTCGATTTCGCGCCTCTGTTCATCCATCGTAACCAGACGCAGCGCATTCCTGAGCAAAAGGGTACGGACCATGCATTACCACCTTGGAAATGAGTTCAAGACAACCAGTTGATAGAAAATAATAAAAGTTTCTGGGTATCGCCTTTTTTCAAAAAGGCGACGTTCCCTGAAGCTTTTTGAAAAAAGCTTCACCAAAAACTTCTTCCTGTTTTGCGGGATATCTCATCGGCAGATTTCTGGAAAAGAGGAATGTTGCGTTTATGCAGGCTTTCCAGCGGATTGCCTATATGAAAGACCACGACCGGCACACCATGGCCCATTAGGCATATGCCCCATCCGTGGGGTAAAAAAGACATTGGATGAACCGGCAGGCCCCGCCCATGTTCCATGGAGGGAAACTGTCCCCTCGCCACGCCAGCATGAAGGAATCCAGGCAATGCCAGCAACCCCGTCTCCCCTGCATGTCGATCCGCTTGCATGGGGCCATGGCCCGCGTGTTTTCGATGTCTTCCTTGAACCGACCTGCCCGTTTTCGTGCCGCGCCTTCAACAAACTGCCTGAACTGCTGGAAAAGGCCGGCGCAGACCGGATCACCATCAGGATCCGCCTGCAGTCCCAGCCATGGCACATGTTTTCCGGTGTCATCATACGGTGCATCCTTGCGGCCGCCACACTGGACGGGGGCAAGGAGACGGCCCGCACCGTCATGGCCGCCGTGGCGGCGCACCGAGAGGAATTCGAATTTACCGATCACTGCGCCGGTCCCAACATGGATGCGACGCCAAATGACATTATCAGACGGATCGAACGGTATAGCGGCGTGAAGCTGGAGGCGGCCTTTGCCGTGCCGGAATTGCAGAAAGCCATCAAGTGGCAGTGCAGATACAGCCGTCAGAACGGTATCCACGTCTCCCCCACCTTCATGGTGGATGGCCTGATCGATCCTGCCATCAGCAGTGGCGATACGGTCGAAGCATGGATGGAACGTATTTTCGCCTGAAGGATATTTCTTCTGTAGCTTTTTTTAAAAAGCTACAGAAGAACGCCGCCTTTTTGAAAAAAGGCGGCACTCGAAAACTTTTATCTTTTTCATAAATGCAGGATCCTACACACCACAGGTGCAGTGCATGGATCGCTGTATTCTGGGGAAAGATGGTGCCGGGTGAGGGATTTGAACCCCCGGCCTTCGGTTTACAAAACCGCTGCACTACCACTGTGCTAACCCGGCATTACAATGAAGCATGCCCATGATCGGACTCTTCACTGCTCCTGTTCCCCCTTTTTGCCGAAATGCCCCGCATGGTCAAGCAGGGATTCCCCCTTTAATGCGCGGCCATCCGCCGGGCCCATACGGCGCGGATATGTTCGCGTTCCTCACGGCTCAGGTTACCGGAAACCGTGCCGGTTGCCTGCTGTGCCGCGGCGGCCTTGCGCGCCCGCGCGGCATGCCGGACGGGACGCGAGGCATGGGGGGCGATCCCGGCGGCGGGATTTTCATTCACTTCCCTGATCGCCTCGGCACATGACGACTGCTTGCCCACGCCTGCCTCGATCGTGGGCAGCAGGCCCACGGGGGAAAAGACAAAACCCGTCAGCACCGACGCCACGGCCCGACCGATCACCTCCGCCCCCGGCATGATGCTGGGATGTTTCAGCGGCCCGGTAATGTGCAGCGGGCCGGGGAAGGATGCGATGGCGAAATGGCGTGAACGGGTCAGCAGGGCGTATTTGATGGTGTTGTCACTGAAGTTGATGTCCCCCTTGCCCACCGTGGAGGTATCGCCCGTTTCCAGCAGCATGGTCCTGGTATGGAACACCCCGTCGCGCAGCGGCATGTCCGCGATCAGGCATTTCAGGTCGGTCTTGGCCGGCAGGCCAAGGGCGGACAGCAGCGCCTTGCCCAGTTCCAGCCCCAGCAGGTCGGGCAGGATGGCGGAAATATCCCCGCCTTCATCCAGCGCCATGGTCACGCCACCATTGCCATCGCCCACGATCTGCGCCAGCGACTGCCCATGACCATGCACCATGATGTGGCCGCCAATCGTCCCCTGCCCCTGATAATTGCCCAGTGCCTGCATGAGACGGGACAGGTCGATCTGTTCCATGTCGACCCGGATGCGGGCATCAACGCCATTGCCCTGCGGCACGAAGGTGCCACTGCTGGCCAGTGTGCCCTTACCCACGCCAAAGCTCAGGTGATGGACATCGATCGTCCCGTCCCGGATATCCACCAGCGCATCGATGTTATCCAGCGGCACGTGCCGGTTTTCGATATGGTCCCCGTGATAGGCCAGATGGACATTGGTGGCCTTCAGCCTGGGCAGGTTGATGGGCGTGGTGGGCAGCACGGCGCCACTGGCCTCATGCGCCTTCTGTTCCGCCGCCTGCTGCGTGGTGGAGGGATGATCCCCCGGTGTCGCCCCGAAGAAACCGCCAAGATCGGCAAGGTCCACATGGCGCGAATGCAGTTCGGCATCTACGAACGTCACCACCTGATGGGGATCGACACTCAGCGTACCGCCAAGGTCGCTGGACCCGACCACGCCCTCGAAGTCATGAAAGCGCACGCGCTGGTCATGGTAGTCCAGGCTGCCCGCCACGTGATAGGTGGGCGTCTGCGGGATCACCACGCCCGTCAGCGGATACAGCAGCGACATGTCCGGCCCCGCCAGCGTCAGCTTCAGGCGCGCGCCACGGAACGACAGCGGGTCATCCACCGATCCCGCCAACGTCAGGCGCGTGGGGCCGTGATGCACCTCGACATCGATGGGATAGGGTTTCGTCCTGTCCGCCAGTGACACCAGCGCCCCGCCGGAAAAATGTCCCGTAATGGCCTGTCCGGTATAGGTGCCGTGCACTTCCGCCACGATGCGGGGCTGCGTATCCCCTTTTGCCGGTGTGGTATGCACCTGCGCGCGCATGTCGCTGCGCAGACCCGCATGCACGAAATGCAGTTGCCCGTCGGCAATGTTCAGTTCCCCGATCTGCGGCATGGCGGTGGATCCGCCATCACTGCCGCCGGGAAAATGGTAATTGGCGCTGCCGTCACGCTTTTCATCCAGTTCCACGACCGGCCGATCCAGCGCGATCACCGGCAGGTCGATCCCGCCCCCCAGCAGGTGCCACAGATTGATCCCCACCATCAGGTGGTCCGCCGTGGCGAATGGCGGCAGGGCGGCAAACCCGTCGGGTTCGTCAATATGAACGTCGTCGGCGGTCACGCGGATCACACGGCCCAGATGCACGTGCAGGTGCGCGATCGTGACCCTGCGGCCCAGCGCGGCCTCCGCCCGGCGTTCCACCAGCGGGATGAACCAGTCCCATGACCAGAAGATGACCAGCGCCAGTATGGCAACCGCCAGAACCCCCAGCACCGGAAACCGTATCTGCGCCAGCACGCCACGCCGCCGTGTGCTGGGTGATCCATCCTGACGGTCCGGTTCTGGCATGCCGCGTGTGCTCCTTGTGCAATGACGGGTAAGGTATCAGATGAACGGATGGCCGCAGGTGGAGTTGCCGCCCCCGCCAGTATCCACCCCCACGGTTAACGGCAGGTTTGGACTGGCGCGCAGGCCGCGCGTCCTGTATGCGGTCAGGCAATATCGTTCCCCTGTCTAACCCCTTTGTCGCGAGAGGTCACCGTCATGCCCGCCTATCGTTCCCGCACTACGACCCATGGCCGCAACATGGCCGGTGCGCGCAGCCTGTGGCGTGCAACCGGCATGAAGGACGGTGACTTCGGCAAGCCGATCATCGCCATTGCGAATTCGTTCACGCAGTTCGTGCCCGGGCATGTCCACCTCAAGGACCTGGGCCAGCTTGTGGCCGGTGCGGTGGCCGAAGCCGGTGGCGTCGGGCGTGAGTTCAACACCATCGCCGTGGATGACGGCATCGCCATGGGCCATGGCGGCATGCTGTACAGCCTGCCGTCGCGCGAACTGATCGCGGATGCGGTGGAATACATGGTCAACGCCCACTGCGCCGACGCGCTGGTATGCATCAGCAACTGCGACAAGATCACGCCGGGCATGCTGATGGCGGCGATGCGGCTGAACATTCCGACCATCTTCGTCTCCGGCGGGCCGATGGAAGCGGGCAAGATCATCAATAACGGCACCGAACAGCAGGTTGACCTCATCACGTCGATGGTGGCGGCCGCCAGTCCGGATGTGACGGATGAACAGTCGACCACGATCGAACGCTCCGCCTGCCCCACCTGCGGGTCGTGCTCGGGCATGTTCACCGCCAATTCCATGAACTGCCTGACCGAGGCGCTGGGCCTTGCCCTGCCGGGCAATGGCAGCCTTGTCGCAACCCATGCCGACCGCCGCGACCTGTTCATGCGCGCGGGCCGTGAGATCGTCGCCCTCGCCCGCCGCTGGTACGAAAACGACGACGCAACCGTCCTGCCGCGCGGCATCGCCACCAAGGCCGCATTTGAAAACGCCATGTCGGTCGATATCGCCATGGGCGGGTCAACCAATACCGTGCTGCACCTGCTGGCGGCAGCGCATGAGGGCAAGGTGCATTTCACCATGTCCGACATCGACCGCCTGTCCCACAAGGTGCCGAACCTGTGCAAGGTCTCGCCATCACGCATGGATATCCACATGGAGGACGTGCACCGCGCCGGTGGCATTCCCGCCATCATGGGTGAACTGGCCCGCATGGGCCTGCTGCACATGGACGCCCCCAACGTGCATGCCCCCAGCGTGGCGGCAGCCCTGGCGCAGTGGGATGTCAGCGCCGATACGGTGGATGAGGCCGCGCGCACCTTCTTCCGCGCAGCCCCCGGCGGCGTGCGCACCACGGAAGCCTTCTCGCAGGCCAGCCGGTACAGGGCGCTGGATACCGACCGGGCCAATGGCGCGATCCGTGATGCGGAACATGCCTACAGCCAGGACGGCGGCCTTGCGGTGCTGTTCGGCAACCTTGCGGAAGATGGCGCCATTGTCAAAACCGCCGGCGTTGCCGACAACCTGCTGACCTTTATCGGTCCGGCCCGCATTTTTGAAAGCCAGGACGCGGCCGTGTCCGCCATCCTTGGCGACAAGATCGTGCCGGGCGATGTAGTGGTGATCCGCTACGAAGGGCCGAAGGGCGGGCCGGGCATGCAGGAAATGCTGTATCCGACCAGCTACCTGAAATCAAAGGGACTGGCCGAGAAATGCGCCCTGATCACTGATGGCCGCTTCTCTGGCGGCAGTTCGGGGCTGTCGATCGGCCATATCTCGCCCGAGGCGGCGGAAGGCGGCATCATCGGCCTCCTGCATGAAGGCGATACGATCGAGATCGACATTCCCAACCGCGTGCTGCGCACCACTGTCACCGATGCGGAACTGGCCGCCCGCCGCGATGAAATGGAAGAACGTGGCGACCGTGCATGGCAGCCGGACCGGCAGCGCGAAGTCTCCGTCGCCCTTCAGGCTTACGGCGCACTGACCACCAGCGCCGCGCGCGGCGCCGTGCGTGATGTCAGCCAGCTTGGACGCCGCACCAGCCGCTGATATATCCGGCGATGTGGCAGGCTGTTTGAAAACAATAAAGGTTTTTGGGGTGCCCCCTTTTTGCAAAAAGGGGGCAGTCTTTTACAGCACCGACGCCCCGGCGGGACACAGGTTCCCGCCGGGGCGTCGCACGTTTTGTGGCTAGGCCTCGCGGAAGGTGACGGCCTTGTGCCCCATATGGCGGAATGTCGCCGTCACCCGCTGCTTCAGCGCCACCAGATCGGGCAGGATGGCGTTGTGCAGGCTGCGCACGCTGTCATGGGTTGCGTAAAAACGCAGCGAGGACGCAATGCCCGTAATGATGGCCGCCCCCACGAATACGCCATCCACTTCTATGATCTTTGACTCAAACATGGTTCCCTGACCCGAACTGCCGGTTGCGCCAGCCTGCACGGCCACCCCATGGGCAGGCCATATCGACAGGCTGCCACCGGCAACATTCTTCTGATTTCCATTACCCGCCGCAAACGCGACAGGGCAGAAGGAGTTTCATCATCGCATACCCTGAAAAAACCAGTGGCCACAATTAGTTGCCAGCCATGGCCTGCGATATGTGACATGCCCCCGCCAGAGCGTGGCAGCGGGACCGCGGGGCATGAAAAAGACGATTATTGTGGCATTTCCATGACTGGCGACAATATGGACAGACAGATAACAAAACAATACATGCAAAGCATGAATGGTCCGTAATAATTATTGCCATGAAATGCAATATACTGACATGCCAGTCCATTACCTGCCCCTTGCGCGGTATAGGGCAGGACTTGCCCACGATGTGGAGGGTCGCCCATACTGGGCAGGGCTGACATGCCCATACCCCCCGTGACAGCAGGGGGACAAAAGCTGTTTCCTGCCGTCGTGACAATTCACCAAGACCTTACACAGACCGGTGCCGACCCTTGCCTAGCCTGACACGTCCGACCCATTCCGAATGTCCTGTCCCGCCACGATGGACCCTGCATGGTGCCGTCCTGGCCCTGACCCTTATGGGTGGCATGGGTGCGGCACATGCCGCATCAGCCACCTATCCCGCGCCCATCATGGGAACGGAGACGACCGCGCACGCATGGGGTATTGAAACCCGCTTTGCGCAGACCGCGCCATGCGTGGTCGAAATGACCATAAACCAGTCCACGTTCATGGCCCACATGCCCGAAATGATTCAGGCCGGGCTGTTCAATACGCAGGTAACGCCCGCACTGCAGAAGCAGGCGCCGCGTTATCTCATGAACACATTGCAGATGGATGTGACGCCCGGCTTCGTCCATACCCTGTTTACCCAGCGCGGCGCGCCCGCACGCTGCCATTTCGCATGGTCCTACACAGACCTGAACGGAACACGGCACCCCATGGTGAACTTTGACGTGACCCGTCAGGCCCATGACCGCATCGACTGGGCGCACCTGCGTTTTGGCGACATGATGACGATAGCGCAGAACCCGGTGGTGGACCGGGAATTTGACGCGCAGGTCAATCAGGAAACGATAGACGTGACCATCGCCCTGTCCAAAAGCGGCATTTCGGCCGACCTGCCATCGCCCACCACGACAGCGCGAACGCACTCCCCTTAGGGGCCTTTCCGCATTCATGGGATCTGTCCATAACTGCCTGACAATGGACACCCCTGACGTCGAAAAAATGACATTTCTCCCTATCGTGATCCCACGCTGGTCCCCAGTCGCGCAATCGTAGGTGGTCTCATCCCCTTCATGCCTGCGGGAGCCCCGCATGACGGACCTGCTTTCCAACCTGCCCTCACGACAGCCTGCGCCCCTGGCTGTCTTTCAGGCCCGACTGGACGCGCATGTCCAGCAGAACTGGCTGGACGTGTTCGCAGGGTTTTCCACGCTTCGGGCCATTACCTTTTCCAGTTCGCTGGAATTCCTGCTCGACCTTGCCGAACAGTTCGAAGACATGGAAATCATCTTCGGCGCCGAGCATATCCTGACCAAAACCCACCTGGCCCTTGTTCAGGCCAGCCAGGTTTTTCTGGACCTGCTGGCTATGGAAGAAGAACTGGGCTTCTCACCAGTCCGCAATACCTCCCTGCTGGGGCGTGTCGTGAAAGCCTGGAAGAAACCCGGATAAGCCGACAACGATGCGTGCACCCGCGATCATCCGGTTTCAACGCTCAGCACGAATGGATCATGGGTCAGTTGTCCAGCCGCCATGGCATGCTGACTGGCAACAAGCAATGCCCGGCATATGTCCTGATATCATCATCCAGCTTCGTCGCGGCCACGACAGCATTCCAGACGGAACATCCATAAAATGCTGTATTTCAGGCCATCATGCAGGCCTGCAAACCAGTTTTGGGAAAAACCGGAGCGCTATTTCCGTATGGATCTGATCCGGTCAAACGCATTGGAAAAACCATTCAGGGATACCGGGAAGGCAATGGTCTGCCCGCTTGTGGAAACTGCGGCAACCTGCATGGTCTTGCTGGTCCGCAGGCGCGCCAGGACAGAGGCATCGAATGCAAAGGGGGCGATACATCCTGACGGCAGGCATGTCCTGAAGCCAACCGGCTGCCCGACGGGTGCGTTATCCGCCTTTACCGTGACCCCCTTGCCCAGATCCAGCCCGAACGGAAGTACGACAACACCGCGCAGTCCCTGCGGATCGGTGGTCAGTTCCATGTTCATGACCATCCGGTGCGTTTTCTTGTCCATGATCTGCTGCACCATGATGCAGCCCGCCGCCTTGTCGGTCTGCTGGCATATGACCCGCCAGTCCTGATAGGTTTCATTGATGGACGTTGCGCCACCAGGCAGCAGATGCGTCGCCGGTGCGGGTGCCGGTGCGGAAGGCGTGGCCGCCGGGGCAGTCCTGGCTGTAGCGGTGGAGGCCGTGGCATGCTGGGCAACCTCTGTTCCCGCCACGGCGAGGATGGCAAGGGAGGCTGCCGCGCCTGCCATGATTTTCCAGTTCATCATTCCACATTCCATACAGGCATCTGGCCGGAACAGGGCGCCCGGCCAGATGGTGATTGATTGATCAAGAGAGGGACGTCGCCGCCCGGTCAGAACTTCCAGGCGAAACGGCCGCGCAGGCCACTATCCACCGACCTGTTGCCATACTGGCCGATATAGGAAATGCCCAGTTCCAGACGATCCGTCAGGTGTGCGCGCAGCCCGGCATTCAGCACGGCGGCGTCACGCGACAGGGGAACGCCCGCGACATCAAACGAACTGCCGCCCGCGGCAAAGGCTTCCCGCGTGGTGGGCACCGTCGCACCAAAGGTATGACGGTAGGCCAGGCTGCCTTCGGGCACCAGCAGGACATTGCCCGCATGGAATACGGACGACATGCGCACGCCAAAGGTGGAATAGGTCGTGCCCGTATCGATGGCGCGCCCGTTCAGCGCCGCCGCCCCGCCATGTTCACGGAAACTGTCCGTATGCATGTTGACGTAGGCCACGTTACCAAACGGCTCGATCGCGGTCTTGCCCAGGTCGAAGCGATACCCCAGGTCACCAAAGCCCTGCGCCACGCCGCCATTGTAGCTGCTGTTCAGTTTTTCATAGAAACCGGGGAAGGACGCGCTCCGGCTGGTGGACATCATCGCCCAGGTATAGGTCGCCCCCATGCGCAGGGCCAGATGACCCCAGTGCGTCCCGGCATAGCCGCCAACCGTGACGTTGTTGCTGTGCCCGTAGGCATCGGTCCCTTCGGAACTGAAGGTCGAACGGCCATAGCTGACCAGTCCGCCAACGCGCCACGTATTGAAGACCGGCGCATCCGCGCCCAGCACGAAGCCACCAACGGAATGGTTCATGCCGCCTGCATTGCCATCGCCGGAATTATGGCCCCACGACCCGAAGGCCTCGCCCCACAGCGTCACGCGGTCCTGCATGCAGGTGCCGTCCGTCCTGCGGCCCTTCAGGGTTGCCGTCTTCTGGTTGGCGTCGGCGCCGGGATCACACGCGGCATTGCGCAGGCGGTCGATCGCGGCGTTGCGGACATAGAAACTGTCCTCGATCAACGCGGTCCGGGCGGATGCATGGATCTCGCCCGACAGGGCGTCAAAGGCCTTGCGCGCCTGCGCCCCGTTCAGCTGCTCGATGGCGGTCACCATCGCATTGCTGCCACCCATGCCATCCAGCACGGCCGCCACGTCGCGTTCATTGCGCGTATTCGCAACGGATTCGAAGGTCGTGGTGTTCCGGCCCAGCGTAATATCCACGTCGTCCGCAGTATAAAGCAGTTCAGGCGAGAGGAAGGTATAGGCATCCGACAGGTTGGTCGAAAGCCCCGCGAACTGCCCCGTCACCCCGTTCTGGGTGGTCAGGATGGTATATTCGGTCCCGGGTTTGAGTGTGGTGCCACTGGGAACCGTGAATTCAACCGTGCCGCCGGTCAGGGTCGCCCCACCGGTGACCGATACCAGGTCGCTCTGTCCCGCGGTCCCGCCATTGACGACATAGGTGGAACCGGCACCCATGTTCAGGTTGCCATCAACCGTCAGCGTCCCCAGCGCATTGCCACCGGCGGGTGACAGGGTGCCCCCACTGGCAACGGTGGTCGAGCCCACGGTCCCGGTGCCAGCCAGCGTCCCCGCCCCGGCGACGGTCACGCTGGAATTCGCCAGCGAGCCATCGACCGTCAGGGTGCCGTCATTGACACTGGTGTTGCCGGTAAAGCCGGAATCATCACTGGCGATCGTGACATCACCGGAACCATCCTTCACCAGCGCGCCGGAACCACTCAGCCCGTTGCCCAGCGTGCCATCCGTGCCCTGGTCCAGCGTCAGGCTGGCGCCCGTTTCATCATTGATCGCACCCGTGCCGAAGCTGGATGTCGTGCCCACCAGCGTGCCGCCCTGGATATCGGTCCCGCCACTATAGCTGTTGTTTCCGCCCAGGATCAGCGTGCCGCCATCGGTCTTGGTCAGGGTCGTGCCACCCGCGACCTTGCTGTCGTCAATCTTGGAATCAATTTCCGCGACCGTCGCCGCGCCGGCGGCCGTACCGTCACCGACGCGCAGCGTCAGGTCCGATCCGGATGAATACAGCGTATCACCGGTAATGACATATTTGCCGCCGCTGGACGCATCGGAATTGGCGAACTGCGCGCCACTCAGCGTGACATCGCCGCTGCTGTCATCAACGGTGACGGTGCCGCCCTTGCCTTCGAATATGTCGTATGCGCCCTGTGTGGAGGGGGTGTTGCCCGTTCCGGACGAACTGGTCCAGTTGCCATCACCACTGCCACCCGGCGCGGTCCAGACGCCATTCCCGCCATCGACCTGTCCGTTGCCGGACGTGCCATCGCTGCCGTGGTCGCCGTTGACGTTGCCGCCATCCCAGTACTGCTCCTGCGTGCCAGCCGCCGCCACGACCAGGTTGACTTCGTTATCAACGGATGTCTGCAGTGTTTCACCCGTCCCGGCCAGCGTCACGCCATTGTTGGTCAGCGTGCCGCCATAATCATACAGGCGATACACACCCGGCCCGAAATCACCGCCCGGGCTCTGGCTGACATTCAGGGTGCCGGCAATCGTCAGGTTGCCCCCGACACTGACCAGATCGTTATATTTCCCACCAACGGTCCCGGCCTGCCCCATATCGAAATTCGCGATGGACCCGCTGCTTTCGGTCAGGTTCCCGGCAATGGACAGGGTGCCGACGCTGTTGGCGCCATCACCGGGCGAGAGCGTGCCGCCACTGGCGATGGTGACATCCCCGCCCATGGTCCCGACACCCGACAGCGTGGCGCCCGACGCAACCGTTGTCGTGCCGCCGATCTGGCTTTCATTGCCATCGACCTGCAGGGTGCCCGCTGCAACCGTCGTGCCACCGCTGTAGCTGTCGGCGGCGTTATCCAGCACCAGCGTACCGCCGCCTGTCTTGGTCATGCTGCCGGTGCCCGTGACCGTGTTGGCCAGGCTGTCCGTATCGGTGGAGGCGACATCGACATCCAGCGCCGCGTCATCGGTAATCGCGCCCGAACCGAAGCTCGAGGTCGTGCCCGCCAGCGTGCCGTTGGAAATGGTCGTGCCACCGCTGTAACTGTTGGTGCCAGTCAGGGTTGTCGTGCCCGTGCCTGCCTGAACCAGCGCGCCGCTGCCGGAAATCGGTGCCGACAGGGTGGATGCATCGGACCGGTCCACAACCAGCGTGCCATCATCGCTGATGCCGGACGTGCCATCAAGTGAACCGGACATCCCCCCCGTGCCAAGCTGCAGCACCGCGCCGGACGCCACCGTTGTCGCACCGCTGTAGGTATTCGCCCCCGACAGCGTTTCCGTGCCGCCAGCGACCGTCAGGCCGCCCGTGCCCGACAGCCCGCCGGAATAGGTATCCGCCGCGTTGGTCAGGGTCAGGGTGCCATCCAGCGCGGCATTGCCGCTGCCCGACAGCGAGCCGGCCGACGCGCCGTTCGTCGTCACGTCGAGGCTGCTCCCGTTGCTGGCCAGCGTCCCGCCAATGGTGTCGCCATCCAGTGTCAGCGCGCCACCCGCAGCGTTCGTGACATCACCCGTCACCGTATTGCCCGCACCCAGCGTCAGCGTGCCGGCATTGGTGACGCTGCCGATCGTCCCGCCGGTCGCCGTCGCCGTGCCGGCTGCCTCGTTCGTCAGCGCGCCCGTCACGGTGCTGTCGGCCAGGGTGGCGTTGCCCGTATTGTCCAGCGAAGCCAGCGTGCCGTTTTCCGCCGTGACCGTGCCGCTGTTCGTCGTGGCGCCCACCGTGCCGCCATTGACGTCCATCGTCCCGGTGTTGCCGACCGTACCGGCGACCGTGCCCGTCACGTTCAGGTTGCCCGCATTGCTGGCATCCCCGGCAATCGATCCCGTCACATCCAGGGTGCCAGCGGATGCCACCGTGGTCACACCATTATAGGTATTGGCTCCCGACAGCGTTTCCGTCCCGCCGGCGACCGTCAGGCCGCCCGCACCCGACAACGCGCCGGAATAGGTATCCGCCGCATTCGTCAGCGTAAGCGTCCCGTCCAGCGTACCATTGCCGCTGCCCGACAGCGAGCCGGCCGACGCGCCGTTCGTCGTCACGTCGAGGCTGGTTCCGTTGCTGGCCAGCGTGCCGCCAACGGTGTCGCCATCCAGTGTCAGCGCGCCGCCTGCGGCGTTCGTGACATCACCCGTCACCGTATTGCCCGCGCCCAGCGTCAGCGTGCCGGCATTGGTGACGCTGCCGATCGTCCCGCCGGTCGCGATGGCCGTGCCAGTTGCCTCGTTCGTCAGCGCGCCCGTCACGGTGCTGTCCGTCAGGGTGGCGTTGCCCGTATTGTCCAGCGACGCCAGCGTGCCGTTTTCCGCCGTGACCGTACCGCTGTTCGTCGTGGCGCCCACCGTGCCGCCATTGACGTCCATCGTCCCGGTGTTGCCGACCGTACCGGCGACCGTGCCCGTCACGTTCAGGTTGCCCGCATTGCTGGCATCCCCGGCAATCGATCCCGTCACATCCAGCGTCCCGGCGGGCCCCACCGTGGCCGTGCCGGTATAGCCGGTGCTCTGCCCCGACAGGGTTTCCGTCCCGCCAGCCACCGTCAGGCCACCCGTGCCCGACAACGCGCCGGAATAGGTATCCGCCGCATTCGTCAGCGTAAGCGTCCCGTCCAGCGCGGCATTGCCGCTGCCCGAAAGCGAGGCGGCCGACGCGCCGTTCGTCGTCACGTCGAGGCTGGTTCCGTTGCTGGCCAGCGTCCCGCCAACGGTGTCGCCATCCAGTGTCAGCGCGCCGCCCGCGGCGTTCGTGACATCACCCGTCACCGTATTGCCCGCGCCCAGCGTCAAAGTACCGGCATTGGTGACGCTGCCGATCGTCCCGCCGGTCGCCGTCGCCGTGCCGCCTGTCCCGTTGTTCAGCGCGCCCGTCACGGTGCTGTCCGCCAGGGTCGCGGTCCCGGTATTGTCCAGCGAGGCCAGCGTACCGTTTTCTGCCGTGACCGTACCGCTGTTCGTCGTGGCACCCACCGTGCCGCCATTGACGTCCATCGTCCCGGTGTTGCCAACCGTACCGGCGACCGTGCCCGTCACGTTCAGTTTGCCCGCGTTGGAGGCATCGCCCGCAACCGATCCCGTCACGTCGAGTGTCCCGGCGGAACCCACCGTGGTCAGGCCGGTATAGGTGTTCTGCCCCGACAGGATTTCCGTCCCGCCAGCCACCGTCAGGCCGCCGCCCGTACCCGACATGTCGCCGCCATAGGTACCGCTGGCGTTGGACAGCGTCAGGGTCTCGCCCCCCAGGGAGACGCCACCCGTGCCGGAAAGGGTCTGGACCGACGTGCCGGATTTCGTGCCGCTGATATCGAACGTCCCGCCCGAATTGACAGTGACACCACTGGAATCTGCAATGCTGCCGTTGCCGGTCAGGGCAAGGGTGCCTGCATCAATCGTCGTCGCCCCGGTATAGGACTGTGCCGTGTCGAGGGTCGTCGCGCCGTCACCTTCCTGCGTGACGGTGCCATTGCCGCTGATGGCCAGGCCTGTCATCGTGGTACTGGCGCTGTTGTCAAAGACAACGCTTCCGTTATTCGTTACCGCGCCGGTCAGGCTGCCCGCCGTTGTTGCGCCATCCGCCTCATCACCGATTTTCAGCGTTCCGGCGGAATCAACCGTCATGGTTCCTGAAAACTTACTGTTGTCCGCCGTCAGGGCCAGAGTGCCACCCTGCACATCAACCGCGACCGCTTCTGCGCCCCCTTTGCTATTAAGCAGTTCCGAATTGATGGATTTGTCGGCTTCCCATGTGCTTGTCCCGGTCTTGTCCAGGGTGGAAAAACCGTCGACCACACCCTGAAGGGACGAAGACATAACGCCGGTTGAAGAAGAATCGCCGCCAAGAATGACCGTATTGGTGGCCGCAACGCCATCTGCATGCACGCTGCCGGTAATCGTGGAACCCGGATCAACCGTAAGGTTGGTGACGCCCTTGTTGAGGACTATCTCCCCCTCGATCGTGGCACCTGATTCATTGGTAATATTGAATGTCTCGCCACCACCTTCACCAATCGCAACGGTGCTGGCGTTTCCATTCGGATTGGCTGTTGTATTATCGGCCAGATACCCTGCAATGGTACCGTTGTTGATTATTGTTGCGGTAGTCGTCGCCGTGCCAATATTGGCTTTCTCATCATCAAAATACATTGCATCGGCATTTTGCGATTCAATGGTACCATTATTGATAATGGTATTGCCTTCACCGGTAAGGTTAATGGCCTCTGCCGTTTTCTGAACACCCGTGGAAAGAACCTGACCACCGGAATCAACAGTAATTGTTGTCCCGTTTTCCCCTTCTATCGTGTCGGTACTATTCAATCCTGGAATAGTACCTCCCTTGCCGACTATATTGTCCGACTGGGTCTCGACCGTTCCGGCCACCTCGACCGTGGAATTCGTGCCGACGACAATCGCATCATTTTCAAGCGTCGCGGGGTTGGTTACCGCATCACTGGTTGTCGAAATGACGGCGTCCTGTCCAACCGTAACGGACAGCCCGTTGGTAATACTTCCCACCGTGGTGGTACTCACAACGGTAGAGCCCTGTGTTCCACTAGGCGCCGTGCAGGAAATGGAACCTCCAGTGGAACTGGTGACGCACTGGGCCGATGCCGCGACCGGAAAGCCCAGGACAAGGATCAGGGTCGATACAGGCCGAACCGCCCACCTGTCCCCACGCAGGACGAGGTTACGCCGCATTCTGGTGAACAGGTTACGCCATGACGTTATATTGGTCAGGGCAGTACAATATTCGAGCGAGCGCAGGGTCGTAAAATCCTGCCATTCGGAACACTTCTCAACAGAAACCGGACTGGAAGTGGCATTTGTCCGTACTTTTGTCGTTTTCTTATTAAAGAAGGACCGTATCAGCATTGAGAAACATTCCGTTCTACAAATATGACTTTTGATATACGTCATCTGCCGGAATGTATGTGATCGGATGTAAACACTGTCAATATATATTTATTTCTGATATATCATATCCAATAACCTGATTATTTGCGAATATACCAGTAGTCGTGATCGCTGGACTTGCACAAAGTTCTATCCGGAAGGTTCTTTCCCGAATAGACCATTACGGTCATGTCTCGCAAAAATTCATGTAATAACAAAGGTTTTGAAGCACACGCCCATGTCGTGACACAGGAGAAGTTGCCTGATCTGCTCAGGTCTGTTCCCAACGGCATGAAGGTTTCACATTCCCTGTTACAGGGATATATCTATATCCGTATGAATATATACCGAACGGAACAGGTATTATTTCTTTTCATGTCAAAAGCAGATAGTTGCAAAAATGATGCAGCCATGGGGCCAATCATGGCAATCCTGCTGCTTGTGGCGCAGCAGCAGCATCAACATGACATGCTGCACGGGCGCCGACCCGGTCGGACAGTAATCCGCCATTCACGTAACCCAGGGTGGATTTGCCAACACCAAGACCCGCGGCAACGCACGTGCGTGACAAGGCACGGCTTGATGCAATCCCCACGGCCTCGAGTTTACAGCTTTCCATATGCTTTATTGCTCCGTCGGCCTGCTGATACGAGCCTGAAACGCTCAGATGACCGGCACAAAACCGTTACAGGTCCAACCAGAGGTCACGCCCGACGGCGCCATATGCGGAACATAGAAAATATCCGTATCCGCAGTGGGATCTGCCCATCGACCGATCCAGTCAGGTCTGATGTTCTGATAGCGCCTACATCCCTATGCGATAGGGTTTTCTCTATCTTGTGGTGATCATGGACCGGTTCACACGCAAGGCCCACCTGTACAGGCCCCATGCCCCCGATCCATCATCGAGAACTTTTTTCCAGCAACCGTGCATATCTAAAGAAGATACGGCATGCGGCGCTGATCCTTATGCGCACGCCGCATTACCACGTCACTTTGTTATCATTGGTAATTTCTGGCGGGCTTGGCGGCGCCGCACTGGTCAGGAAGCCATCTGCTTCCTTGGTAAAGCCACACTTTTCGAGATAGTTCTCACAATAGAAATTGCGCCCGGTTGATATGAAGTGTCCGGTTACAGTGGGATATTCCTTCAGGATATGCTGGGCCAGCACATGCATGGATGCATATTCCGAACACAGGCCAAACACACGGCATGACAGGATGGACTGAATAATCCTGTTTTCCTGTACAAGATGCAAGCCGATCAGGCCATTATCCGTTTCCTTGTCCTGCAGGAACACACAGAATATGTATCCACCCCGCGCAAACAGCGTCTTGATGGCGTCCAGCGACCAGCGCTGCCCTGTGGTGTTGAACTGGTTGGTCTTATTCAGCAGTTCAAATGCGCGCGCAAAATTCCGGTCATTTTCAGAACGTACCACAGCATAACGCTGTTTGATCTGAAGGGAACGGAGCCATTCCTCGCGGCTCATTTTCTGCCGGACCTGATCACGATTGATCTTGGCGCGCAGGCTTTGCGTGCGTTGCTGGGATTCCGTGCTGATCCGGGGCACCTGCGTGCTGGGCGAAAACAGGATCGCACGCCGCCAGTCCATGTGTTCTTCGCTCAGGAACCGTAGATCAGGGATAACGGACCGAACTTCATCAATCTCACGCGGATTGTCATCCACGAACAGGACATTGGCCGGCAGAAGATTCACCTCGTCCAGTATTTCAAGGATATTTTCGGATTTGGGCTGGAAATTGATCTTGACCGATACAAAGTCATCCAGCCTGAGGCGCCCACCCCACACGCGCTCGAACTCGGCACGGGCCAGTTCGGGATCGTTCTTGCTGCATATGGCCAGCAATCCACCCCTGGCCTTGTACACAAGCAGTGCTTCCGCTAAACCTGTTGGCCAGTAATCGGTCCGTTCATAAGGCGAGCGGTCGCCATCCGCGAGTACGCCACGCCACATGGTGTCATCAAGATCCACAATGATGAGCTTGATGGGAGCCGCTGCGTTTATAATGGCAAGATTGTCGCGAATGGCGTTAAACACGCAATGCCCATAAACAGCGGGCTGGCCATCCACGTCATATATATGGGAAAGAGGCGTACTCTTGCGGATACGCTTGGTATCATCCTCGAACGTTGTATCGAATATATTCGATGCATGGGAAAGTTCCCGCGCATAATCATCCTGTATGCGGAAACGTCCCATTGAATTAAGAATATTGTTTACATCCAGAAGGTACGTATTCGGATAGGCACGGATGATCCGTTCCATTTCAGCATTGAGCCGCATCACAAAATACTGCGGATTTGACAGATCAAAATGGGGAAAGAGCGACCCCATGAAATTCTGCCGTGGCTCCCAGAACGACAGGAAGAACGTCGGCTTGCCACCAAGCAGCTCAGAAATGGAATCCACAAAATCGGAAATATATTCAACACAATATTTCAGATAATTTTCGTGGTCACTTTCACTTTTCAGGCGTGGCCAGAATATTTCGTTTTGAAAACCATCAAAAGGCACAGCCCCCTCAGCCATGACCGAGCGAAGTGGAAGACCAATGACATTCACTTCTGCTTTTTCGTGATTTACTTCCGACAATGGCGGAGAAAAATGGCTCTGCCGGCTTTCATCAACGCACATTGCCACATGAATCACATGATGCCCGTGATTGATCGCATAATTGATTATGGGCAAAAGGGCACAGGGCCCAAAAAATGCGACATTAAGCTTTTTGTCTGCTCCGGTTTCAGTTGAAGGTTCAAGTCTGTGGAAAGCAAACCCCTTCAGTCCATTGGAAGATACCCGCGCAAGCTTATAATGTTGATATTTAATTTCTTTTTTGATGTTGATTATGAATTTTAATTTCTTGCGCAACTTTTTGAACATGGAGGGACGCCCCGAAATTATAATCTTAATTTTCAAATATATGGTTACAAAAAAAAGATCATGATGCCAATGGTTGCAGAGATTATTTTGCGGCCTGGACGCCTATATTTTCATTGCAGGACCAGTCAGACAACAAAGAGTGATAGACCCGGTCGATGTCATGCCGCCATTCTGACGGCGCTGCTTCCGGGCCTCTGGTCGGGAGCCTTTGATTGAGGCGGTTCGCCCGCACGGCAAGACACGATCTCAGCCTCTGCCGCGCACATGACGGGCACAACACCTCGTTCCGGCACTTCTGTCACTGCATCAAGTATAGACGCATAATTCCGCCGTATTCCGGCAATCTCCAGTACAGGGGCCTCATCCTGAACCCGTCAACGATCATGGCTTCTGACAGACCATGACTTTCACACGAGATCAGGAGAGGCGAAGTACGCTCCCTGTCGGGGCCAGACAGTCTCCGGATCAGAACTTCAGGCGGAACTTCCCACGGATACCAGTATCCCTGGAACGTTCACCGTACTGCCCGATATAGGATACCCCCACATCGATGCGGTCGCTCATAACCGCTTTCAGGCCAGCATCCACCACCGCTGCATTTTCAGACAGCGGCACGCCCGCGATATCGAATGTCGTCCCGCCACCTTGCGCGAAATATTCCCGCGTGGTGGGCGTCAGCTCACCAAAGGCATGACGATAGGCAAAGCTGGCGTTAGGCACCAGCATGACCGCCCCGGCCCGCAGGCTTGATGACATCCGTAGTCCGAAGGTGGAATAAGTGGTGCCGGTGTCCATCGCGCGCCCCACCAGCGCGGCAGTGCCACCATGTTCGTGGAACCCGTCGGTATGCAGGTTGACATAGGCGACGTTGGCGAACGGCTCCAGTGCGACCAGGCCTGCATTGAAGCGATAACCAAGATCGCCAAATCCCTGTGCCGTGCCCCCCATGTAGGCACTGCTTTCACGTGAGGAATATCCCGCGAACGCCACCTGCCGGTTCATGCCCAGCATATCCCACGAATATGTCGCCCCGATCCGCAGCGCCAGCCGCCCCCAGTGCGTGCCCGCGTAACCACCCACCGACACGGTGTTGCTGTGGCCCGAGGAATCGCGCCCGCCGACGTCAAAGGCCGAATGGCCATAGCTGACCAGTCCGCCAACACGCCACGTACCGAATACCGGGGTATCCGCACCCAGGATGAAGCCACCGACACTGTGATGCATGCCTGCGGCGTTTCCATCGCCTGAATTGTGACCCCATCCGCCATAGGCTTCACCCCACAACGCGGCGTGCTCCTGCTGACATGTGCCATCGGTGCGGCGACCATGCAGGTTGGCGGTCGATTGCGGTCCCGCCCCCGGATCACATGCCGCGCCACGCAGACGGTCGATTGCCGCGTTACGCAGGTAGAAGCTGTCCTGGATCAGTGCGGTTCGGGCTGAGGCATGGATTTCACCCGATGTCGCATTCAGCGCCTGCCGTGCCTGCGCATCGCTACCGACAAGCCCGACCGCACTGGCGATGCCGCTACTCGCCAATGCATCCAGTGCCCCGGCGGTGGCCATCTGGTTGCGTGTCACCGCCACGTCGGTAAAGGCACGGGTCTGTTCGGTGCGCAGATAGACATCATTGGCGTCATATGCGTCTATTATGGATTCAAAAGACGAAACCTGCGTATCGCCCAGCAGTGCATAGGTTCCGCTCACGCCCTTCGCCGCGCTGAGTACCCGGTACCCGTCCGTCCCTGCATTCCGCAGGCCGCCCAGAACGCCCTGCGACATGACCAGTTGCGCGCCCTGCGCGATTGTCGCGCTACCCGTAACCGACACATGCCCGCCATTGGCCACCAGAGCCGAACCTGCCTGCTGCTGCAGGTCTCCATTCACCGACAGCGTGCCCGTCCCGTTCCGGCCACCCTGCAGGACCGCGCCCTGATCGACAACAACGCTGCCGACCTGGCCGCCACCTTCCAGCATTGCACCTGATTCGACCGTCACCGGGGCAGAGGCCAGATTGCCGTCAACTGCCAGCGTCCCGGCCGTGACATCGGCCTGCCCGCTGTAACCCGAACCGTCACCGGTATAATCCAGCAGGCCGGACCCGGCTTTCGTAAGGCTGCCGCTACCGATAAGGGTATTGGCCATCGTGTAATCGGCATCGTTATGGAATGTGACCGCACCATAACTTTCGATATTCCCGTGGATTTTCGAACCGGCATACATATAGATATCGTATTTGCTGTCCGGCCCCATGAACAGGGCATCCTGCTGCGGGCTGCTTATCGTTCCGTAATTGTAGAGCGCAATGTTCGCCGGGCCGACATATGTCTCGAAAGCATGATAATCGCCGGTTATACTACCATAATTGTATAAAGTAGTTGTGCTCATGGCGCTGACGCCAATGTCCGTGCCGTGGATCGTCCCGTAATTGTAGGCGACGAAAGGCGAGAGAGTACAGCACAGGGTCACCCCGACCTGAACAGAACTGATGACGGCGTCTTTCTCATTTATGATGGTGCCGCCACCGGTCAGGGTCAGTGCTTCGGATACATTGAGGCTGCCGCTCTTATCAACACCCGCGGCGCCTTCAGCCTTGATGGTTCCGTAGTTGTCAACGGTGGCATAACCGTCGATATCCACGCCATCTCCATCGCCGGTGCCCGATCCGTTGTAACCGCCAATGATGGTGCCGTAATTGACAACCTTGCCGGTGCCATCGGACCCGACGCCCGAACCATTGCGGCCTATGATCGTCGCCCCCGCGGCGTTATAGACATCCACGTACCCATCGGTCGTGATACCGTGGCGTTCGCCGGAGATCAGTCCCCCGGCCTGGTTGATGACAGTGCCGGTCGGCGCTTCCTGGAAATCGACGCCATCATGGCTGTCGCCCAGCGCACCATCGGAATAGATCGTGCCCGCATTCACCACCGTGGCGTTCGCACCCGGGCGGATGCCATCGGCATCGTCTGCCTTGATCAGGCCACCTGCATTGTTGGTAATGGTCGTCTTGTTATCGGACCCGACAAAATCATTCAGGTCGATCCCCTGGCCACCCTGCGTACTTTCAATGGTGCCACTATTGGTGATGGTCACGGTGCCGGCAGTCGCATTGCCACCGTGGATACCATCATCAGACCCGACAACCTTTGCCCCCGCACCGATATCAACAGATATATCGGTCGGTTTCTTGATCGACAGCGCCTTGTCATCATCGACCACCAGGGATTCACCTGGCGCAAGGGTAAAGTTCTCCGTGCCAGAGACATCGTCCGCCACGGCAACAACACACGTGTCCGTCAAAGCCAGGATGACCGTCGAAACCCCGACAGAAATCTTCAGAAGCAGCCCGTTTTTTTTCATAATGCCAAATTTTTCATAATATTTCTGGATCAGATTGGAAACCTTTCAGTATTTTTAGGATATATGACAGGTAATATGCAAACCCTATGATGCAGGTCGGTTAAGGAAAAAACGTTTTTTAACCGCAGGATTCCTTGATCCGGGACCACAAAACTGTTTCAGGCACCATGAGAAGACTGAAGATGATCAGCCTGTACCAGTTGACAAGCGTGTCTGTAGTCATATTTTGTTAAGAGTCATCTAAAATATTCGGGCAAAAAAAAGAAGCCATGATCGACAGACATGGCTTCCATCAGCACAAATCATACAGATCATTCGCTACCGGATAATGGCAGGAAAAGACTGGCTTATGGGAGCGGCTGTTTCTGCTGGTTCAGGCGCAGCAGGGACTGGTGTCGGGCTGCTATCTGCTGGCCCCGCGTACCGCATGTCAGCCGGTCAGGACAGATCGTGTCGGGGTAAACACCTTGTCGTCGCCATTTCGGAGGCGACGGACAGACAGTTAAACTGACGTATACCAGACAGGAAATGGAAGCGAAAAGTCTGCCAAGACGGTACCAAGTCTGTGGGAAAACCTTTGAGGATGCCATGGCGAAAGGGCGCGAAACGACCTTTCGCATACTTCACGCTCAGAAAGAGCGTTATACGCGTTCAAGGCGCATAACGTCCCTGGCGATCAGGGGAAGGATAACAGCCGGATCTTTACGTTATCCGTGTCGATTGGGAATATAGATTCCCCTATATGTCTTGTTAGTGTGAACTTGGAACCCCTGAAAAATACTTAGGCGTTTCTTTTAGTTTCTACGTTTTATTTTTTAAAAATACCACAATGGAATTAATAAATAATTTTACAATAATATTATCCGGTATTGTCAATTTATTTATATACCATTCTGATAAAATTCGACTTTAACTATTAATATATCTTTTTATGAAATAAATTCATAATTAATTTTATTATTATTGTTTATTATTTTCTTTCACATAACATACAGTATGCATATAGAATAAATATATCTATCATTGCCCACATGTTCATATTTCTTAAAATATGTCCGCACTTCAGTGGTGTCGGCAATCGGGAAGTTATTATCCTGAATACCAATAGGTTAATTTATGCATGTATGGTCATCATGATAATACAGCATCAATTCTGAAAAATTTATTTTCTCAATAGTCTATCGATTTCTGGTATGGATTTATTTCGCAATACCTTGCGTCCATTATATTATCAGGCAGCACATCTTCAGTCAGGCCAAAATGGAACCAGTCGCTATAATGAAAAGGCAGGATTTCGAACATATACGGATCAAGCTTAAAGAATTCTGAAATCAGGATACGCCGCTTCAGGCTGCGAAACGCGCGCCGCAGAAGGCACCTGATTTTTAATATAGAAATCAATAAATTTATCATCCAGGAACAGAATATCACTTCGTGTTCTCAGAACATATTCCTTACCAGAAACTTCTTTATAATGCGCAGGCTGTCGTTCCAGTTCCTTAACGACCATGTCCGGCAAGCTGCATGACAAGGTCGATCAGCGCCGCCGCCAGCAACACGACCGTTACCACACGCAGGCCAATGCGCAGCATACGCTCGCGCCGCGTGGGGGGCAGTTCACGACGATGCAGGACGAAGGAGTCCTGCGGACCGGGATTTCCTGAATCAGGTTGCTCGGCCATTGCCCTGCCCCATCAGATGTTTCATGGATAGGTCCCGTTTTACCAGAACAGATGGATAACGCCAGACCGTGTCCCGACATTGCCCTGCCTTTCGCATGACACGGTATGTCCTGCCCCTTCTGGTCTGGCTTGTGACCCTGTGCCCGCCTCATGCCGCCCACGCCGAAGGGTGCGCGGAACTGGGCGCGGGACAGCAGTTACCAACGCTGGACAACGCAAAGCTGTCGCCCCGGACACAGCTACTGTGCAATGCCCGCTATGCCGTGCTGTATTCCGGCCTGGCACATGAACCCCTGTGGTCGGCGGAACATCTTGATACCGCCATGATTCGCGCGGCCATGTCCACCCCGCGTCGGGGGGATTTTCATCCCGATCCGCGCATTGCGCCAGGTGAACGTGCGGAGCTGGAGGATTATGTCCGATCCGGCTTTGACCGGGGACATATGAGCCCATCGGGCGACATGCCCGACGAACAGACACAGGAAGAGACCTTCCTGCTGTCCAATATCGTACCGCAACGCGCCGCACTGAACCGGGGCAGGTGGGAGGAAATCGAATCGGCCGTGCGCAGGCTGACCCTGCGTGAAGGGGAACTGTATGTCGTGACCGGCCCCGCCTTCCATGGCGCCACCCTGTCGGCCATCGGGACGGATCGCGTGCTGGTGCCGACCTCGACATGGAAGGCCATATACGACCCGCGCCGTGAACAGACGGGGGTTTACGTATGCCATAATGTCGCCCGCGCGCCCGGCTGCAGTCATGTCAGCGTGGCGGAACTGACGCATGTTACCGGAATCGACCCCTTTCCCGCCCTGCCCGCACGCCTGAAGCAGACCTGCGTGGCACTGCCATTGGGCACGACAGGCACGACACGCGCCCGCACGCACACCCGCACACACAGGGCGACCCGTTACCACCGCCGCCGCAGCCGGCATATCTATTACCGGTGGTGACCGGCCCCTTTCTTTTCGCAGGAGACAGATCATGACCGCCCATCACCCGACCGCCACCGACGCGCTGGTCCCCTTTGCCGACAACAGTGCCAGCCGCACCATTGGCGGCATGACGGTGGAAAACGGCACCGACAGCATTGCCTTTTACGGCCAGACGGATCTGAGCCGTGACAGGACCGGGCTGGAACGCGCGCGCGCGCTGCTGGCGTTCATGCAGCAGGTCGTGGCGACCCTGGAAGCACAAAAGGACCTGCCTGATGCCCTGCCCCCCCGCAAGCCGGCCAAAGTCGCCAACCCCTTTGACTGATACCGCGCGGACCCGGCACGGCTGATGCACAACGGGGCCGGCCCATTGCTGGACCGACCCCGTTGCAAAACCCGTATCCCGTGGCACGCCACGGGAAAAGCAGGATCAGCGCTTGCTGAACTGGAAGGAACGACGGGCCTTGGCGCGACCGTACTTCTTACGTTCAACAACACGCGAATCGCGCGTCAGGAAGCCAGCAGCCTTCAGGATGCTGCGCAGCGCGGGTTCATAATGGGTCAGCGCACGGCTGATGCCATGACGGACCGCACCAGCCTGACCGGACAGACCGCCACCGACAACGGTGCAGTACACGTCAAACTGGTTGTAGCGATCAGCAACCAGGAACGGCTGGGTGATCAGCATGCGCAGCACGGGGCGTGCGAAATAGGTGCCGACCGGACGGCCATTGACGATGATGTCGCCCTTGCCCGGCTTGATCCACACGCGGGCCACGGCGTCCTTACGGCGGCCGGTGGCATAGGCACGGCCCTGCGCATCACGCTTGGCTTCGTAAACGGGTGCGGCTTCCTGCGAAGAGGTGACCTGGCCGGAAGCAACCGCTTCCTTGAGGTCGGCCAGCGTGCCTGTACGTTCTTGGGTTTCGGACATGTTGTTCAGCCCCCGACCTTCTGGGTGTTCACGGCGTTCTTGCGGTTCATTGACGCAACGTCGAGAACCTGCGGCTTCTGCCCTTCGTGCGGATGTTCGCTACCGGCATAGACATACAGGTGCTTCATCTGTGCGCGCTGCAGCGGGCCACGGGTGATCATGCGCTCGACAGCCTTGCGCACGACATCACCGGGGTTCTTGCCGGTCAGACGCTGGGTGATGGTGCGTTCCTTGATCCCACCGGGATAGCCGGTGTGATAGTGGAACAGCTTCTGGTCCACCTTGTTGCCGGTCAGGCGAACCTTCTCGGCGTTGATGACGACAATGTTGTCGCCGCAATCAACATGGGGGGTGAACTGGGGCTTGTGCTTGCCGCGCAGGCGCTGGGCGATGATGGTCGCCAGGCGGCCCAGGACGAGGCCCTCGGCGTCGATCAGGGTCCAGCCACGCGTCACCTCTGCGGGTTTCAGCGAAAGTGTGGTCTTCATGGATTCAGTGTTCCGTCCAGTAATGTAGCGGTAACAGGTGGCGCGTTATCATCCGTACGGGACACCAACGTCAAGCACATAATCCCGTACAGGCGGCATTTTTCCGCTAAAAAAACGCATGTGGTATCATGATACCGCATATCTTTCGGCCACTCTCCCGCCACTGGCGATTGCCCAAGGGGGCTGGAATGCGATAGCACTCAGTTCAAGGTCATTACGGATATCAGGCTCGTGAAGAAACTCTATCCCGCCATTCCCCTGCTTATACTTGTGCTGCTGGTTGGCAGCTGGGGGGTGCACCACTTTGCCCAACGCAGGCTGGAGGCCGGCATTGCCGACTTCCGGGCCTCCATCGGGCCCGACGCCACGTTCAGCTACGCCACGGCGCGGCCGCGCACGCTGGCGCGGGGGGCGCATTTCACCGCCGTCACCTACCACAACCCCGCCATGACGCTGATCGCGGCCGACGTGCGGCTGGGCGGGCTGACCGGCAATAACGTGCAGGGGGAGAAGATCGGCAGCCTGGTACTGCGCAACGTGAAGGTCATGACCACCTCCAACACCATATCGCTGGACCAGGTGGAACTGAGCAACCTCGTCCTGCCCAACACCGCGCGCGCGGCGGGCGGCATGGCCCGCCCGCTGGGTTTCGATTCCCTGGTGCTGGACAAAGGGGCGTTCACCAACATGCACCTGGCCATTCCCGCCAGCCAGACGGACGTGACCATCGGGCGCATGACCGTCAGCCAGTACGGCATGGGCCGTTCGTCGCATCTGGACCTTGACCGGCTGGCCACGCAGATCAACCTGACACCCACGCGCCGCATTTCCGTCGAGCATATCGTGGTGGACGGCCCGGATTTCGCCAGCGAGGTCGCCAGCCTGATCCAGTCGGGGCATCTGGTCCATGAACGCCATCCGCAGACGATGGACCTGAAGAAGGTGGAAATCGACAGCACCCATCCCATGCTGCAGATCGACCACGTCACCACGTCGCGCTTTTCCACCGAAACCGAAGACAAGATGGATACGAAGCTGGACCACCTGACCCTGTGGGCCACCGGCACGGACAACCCGTCCATCCTCAACGCCTTCGGCTATGATCATTTCAGCGGCAACATCCACGCCAACAGCACCAGCGACCGCAGCGCGGGCCGTGTGCATCTGGAACCGCTGACCATCGAATCCCCCGACATGGGCAACCTGACCATGGTGTCCGAACTGGACCAGATCCCGTTTGACGACATGGCCATCATTCCCGAAACCGCGCGGATCGTCTCCGCCGCCATGACGTGGGACGACCTGTCGCTGGCCAATCACGTCGTGGCCGGCCTGGCCAAAAGCCGTGACATGGATGTGGACACCTACCGGCAGAACCTGCTGTCCACGCTCAGCACGTCCGATGATGCCTCGATGCGCGCCATGGGCCGCTTCCTGCAGTCGCCCCAGGACCATCCGCTGCAGATCGCCCTGCGCCCGATGAAGCCGGTCAACCTGATGATGCTGGGCGTTGCCCTGTCCATGGCAGGGGATCCGTCGGTCGCCGCCCCGCTGGGCCTGACCATTTCCACCCCCTGATGACCGATGCCGGGCCGGTGCATGTCATTGGCGCGACCGGCCGGTCGGGACTGGCGCTGTGCCATGCGCTGAAGGCTGCCGGGCGGCCCGTTATGCCCGTCATGCGCAGCCTGTCCCGGTGGCAGGCGACGGGCATGGCGTATCCGGCCCGTGTGGCTGACCTGTGCGATGATACCGGCCGCCTGCGCGCGGCGCTGGCTGATGCCACATCCATCGTCCTGACCGCCCATGCCCGCCATCTGCCCGCCGTGCTGGCGGCGGCCCCGCCACGGGCCCGGATCGTGGCGCTGGGCAGCACCCGTATCTTCACCCGCTGGCCCGACGCGCATGCGCGTGGCGTGATGGAAGGCGCACGGGCCTTTGCCCGGTCAGGCCGCCATGGCGTGCTGCTGCACCCGACCATGATCTATGGCGCGACGGGGGAGGATAATGTGCAGCGCCTTGCCGCCCTCATGCGCCGCCTGCCCATCCTGCCGCTGCCCGGTGGTGGCACGTCACGCATCCAGCCCATATGGCAGGATGATGTGACCCGCGCCATCCTTGCCGCCCTGGACCATCCATGGGATGGGCCGCACAGCCTGGTCATTGCGGGCGGCGATCAGCTTACCTATCGTGATTTCACCCGCCATGTCGCGATCGCGGCGGGGCTACGCCCCCGGCCTGTTGCATCCGTCCCCGGCTGGCTGCTGATGGCGGCGGCGCGAATCCACCTGCCCGGCCTGCCGCCCATTGCGCCAGCCGAAGTACGGCGCCTGATGGAAGACAAGATTTTCGACATTACGCCCATGCGCACGCTGCTGGGGCTTTCGCCCGTGCCGCTGGGGACGGGGCTGAAACATACGTTCGCACGGCCCGGTTGAAGCAACCTGCCGCCAGATATCGTATTTGATATTGTCTGGAAAAGGGTTGGGGCGAACGACGGGAATCGAACCCGCGACGACCGGTACCACAAACCGGCGCTCTACCAACTGAGCTACGTCCGCCACAACTGCGCAGTGATTTATGAAATCCGTGCCGGTACGTCAACTACCCTTTTTGGATTTCCACAACATTCCCGGCGCACAGCCGTTCCCGTACGGATTGCAGCCGCTTTACGGCACCCGCGATCACCTCCGCCTTCTTGCAGAACGCAAAACGGACATAGCGGGCAGGGATATCCGTGCCCCTGCTGTCATAGAAAGCCGAGACCGGAATCGCGGCCACGCCCACATGGCGGATCATCTGCTGGCAGAACGCAACATCATCCCCCGCAAAGCCAAGCGGCGCGATATCGGCAATCAGGAAGTAGCTGCCATCCGATGGCAGCACCGACAGGCCTGCGCGCGACAGCCCGTCCGACAGCCGGTCGCGCGCATCGCGCATGCCTTCCGCCAACTGGTGAAAATAGGCGGTATCCTTGTCCAGCCCCATGGCCACCGCACGCTGCAGGTTGGGCGCAACGGTGAACGTCAGCAACTGGTGCGCCTTCATCACAAGATCAGCCAGTGGGGCGGGGGCCGTGACGTAACCGACCTTCCACCCCGTCATGGAAAAGCTCTTGCCCGCGCTGCCGATGCGGATCGTGCGTTCACGCATGCCCGGCAGCGTCATGAGTGGCAGGTGCGCAATGGCGCCGAAGGTCAGGTGTTCATACACCTCATCACACACCGCATAGGCATCGTGGCGCGCGACAAGACCGGCGATGAATTCCAGTTCGTCGCGGGTGAACACCTTGCCGGTCGGGTTCATGGGCGTGTTCAGCAGGATCGCCTTGGTGCGCGGGCCGAAAGCCGCCGCCAGTTCCGCCCGCGGCAGGTCCCAGTGCGGCGGCGTCAGCCGCACCTTGCGCACGACCGCGCCCAGCATGTCCAGAACCGGCATGTAGGTGTCGTATAACGGTTCGAACACCACCACTTCATCGCCCCGGTTGACCAGCGCCATGAGGGAGGCGGTAATCGCCTCCGTAGCACCGCACGTCACCACCACTTCACGCGCGGGATCGACCGCGATTCCATAAAAACGCGAATTCGACCGCGCCACGGCGGCCCGCAGTTCCGGCAGGCCCGCAAGCGGGGGATACTGGTTGCGCCCGTCCCGCAGGGCATCGGCCGCGGCATCCACCATGTCGGCGGGGCCTTCGGTATCGGGAAAGCCCTGGCCGAGGTTGATGGCGTCATGTTTCACCGCCAGCGCGGAGATGACTGAAAAAATGGTGGTCGGCAGCCCCGAAAGCAGCGAGTTCGCGGGTTTCATCGTATCATCCTGTCCCGACGCGTGCATGAGGACGCGCGCGCGTGCGTGTTTTTTGCCTTATCATCCGATTGCCTGAAATCCAAAGCCATGCAACCCTGCCTGCGCCAGACAGACGGCACGCGGACCTTACGCCACGAGACGGAAGACAGACACAGCAGCATGAAAAAGATCGAGGCCATCATCAAGCCCTTCAAACTCGACGAGGTGAAGGAGGCCCTGCATGAAATCGGTCTGATGGGAATCACCGTCACGGAGGCCAAGGGCTTCGGGCGGCAGAAGGGCCATACGGAACTGTACCGTGGCGCGGAATACATCATCGACTTCCTGCCCAAGGTAAAGCTGGAAATCGTGTGCCCCGACGACATGACCGAGCGCGCGATAGAAGCCATCATGGCGGCCGCCCGCACGGGACGCATCGGCGATGGCAAGATATTTGTCACCCCCGTCACGGATGTCATCCGTATCCGCACAGGTGAGCGCGGCGCCGATGCGGTCTGAGGTCCGGGATGCAAACATGGGTCCCATGGCAGCACGCCTATCGACAGCCGCCTTCCGTTTCCGTAACCATAGCCGCCGCGCCGCATGGAACGGCACACCAAAGTCAGGACAGGTAAATTAACATGGCAAAAAAAGCACAGGCCCCGGCCGCGGCCTCCACGCCGTCACATTCCGCCAAGGCCATCGCGAAGGTCTTTGATATCATCAAGGAAAACGCGGTCGAGATGGTTGACCTGCGTTTCACCGATCCGCGTGGCAAGTGGCACCACACCACCCAGTACGTCACCACGATCGAGGAAGACACCTTCCGCGAAGGCTTCATGTTCGACGGTTCCTCCATCGCCGGATGGAAAGCCATCAACGAAAGCGACATGATCCTGCTGCCTGACCCGACCACCGCGGTTATGGACCCGTTCTCCGCCAAGCCGCAGCTGATCCTGATCTGTGATATTGTCGAACCGTCCACCGGGCAGTTCTACAACCGCGATCCGCGCGCGACCGCCAAGCTGGCCGAACAGTACCTGCAGTCCACCGGCCTGGGCGACACCGCCTTCTTTGGCCCCGAAGCCGAATTCTTCATCTTCGACAGCGTGCGTTTCGGCACCGGCCCGAACTTCGGCACCTACGAACTGGAAAGCATCGAAGGGCCTGGCGCCTCCCTGAAGGACTATCCCGAAGGCAACATGGGCCACCGCCCCGGCGTCAAGGGTGGCTACTTCCCCGTGGCCCCGGTTGACAGCGAAGGCGACCTGCGCGCCGAAATGCTGACCACCATGGGCGAGATGGGCCTGCCCATCGAAAAGCACCACCACGAAGTCGCACAGTCGCAGCACGAGCTGGGCACCAAGTTCGACACGCTGGTCCGCTCCGCCGACTTCATGCAGATCTACAAGTACTGCGTGCACAACGTCGCCCATTCCTACGGCAAGACGGCGACCTTCATGCCGAAGCCGATCTATGGCGACAACGGCTCGGGCATGCATGTCCACCAGTCCATCTGGCGCGACGGCAAGCCCACATTCGGCGGCAACGGCTATGCCGACCTGTCGGATGAGGCGCTTTACTACATCGGCGGCATCATCAAGCACGCCAAGGCGCTGAACGCCTTTACCAACCCGTCCACCAACTCCTACAAGCGCCTGATCCCCGGCTTCGAAGCGCCCGTGCTGCTGGCGTACTCGGCCCGCAACCGTTCGGCTTCGTGCCGTATCCCGTACGCGACCAGCCCGAAGGCGAAGCGCGTCGAGGTGCGTTTCCCCGATCCGACCGCGAACCCCTACCTTGCCTTCGCCGCCATGCTGATGGCCGGCCTCGACGGGATCAAGAACAAGATCCACCCGGGCGATGCGATGGACAAGGACCTGTATGACCTGCCGCCGGAAGAACTGAAGCAGATCCCGACGGTTGCCGGTTCCCTGCGTGAAGCCCTGACGGCGCTGGAAGCGGACTACGAATTCCTGCTGGCCGGTGACGTGTTCACCAAGGACCAGATCGAAAGCTACTGTGCCGTGAAGTGGGAAGAAGTCTACAAGTTCGAACACACGCCGCACCCCGCTGAATTCGAAATGTACTACTCCGTCTGATCACGGCTTCCCTCCCGGGAACCTGACAGGCAGAAAGCGCCGGGGCCGGAATGGTTCCGGCGCTTTTTTCATGTCCGCGTCACGACCGCGCGCGGCGACGGGGCAACCGGGATGGTGTGCACACGTTTGCTCGATTCCCGGTCATGCACACTGGTCCCGCCCACCATATCGCCTACACCTTGAGGCCCGCATGCCGCACGTACACGCCTCACGAGGACAGACATGACCCAAGCCATACCCGACACCATGCAGGCCGTTACCTTCAGCCAGCCCGGCGGCCCCGATTCCCTGTGCATTTCCACCCTGCCCGTGCCCCGGCCCACCGGCGGGGACGTACTGGTCCGCGTCATGGCGGCGGGCGTCAACCGGCCCGACATCATGCAGCGCCAGGGACTGTATCCGCCACCGCCGGGGGCCAGTCCCCTGCTGGGGCTGGAAGTCGCGGGCGAAGTCGTGGCGACGGGGCCGGACGTGCCCGCCGACAGTTTCCCCGCCATTGGCGCGCGGGTCTGCGCGCTGGTCAATGGCGGGGGCTATGCCCAGTACTGCACCGTGCCTGCAGGCCAATGCCTGCCGTGGCCCGCGGGCTTTGACGCCATCCATGCGGCTGCCCTGCCCGAAACCTTTTTCACCGTCTGGTCCAACCTGTTCATGACAGCGGGCCTGAAGCCGGGCGAAAGCGTGCTGGTGCATGGGGGCACCAGCGGCATCGGCACCACGACCATCCAGCTGGTGCGCGCCATGGGGGGCACGGTCTACGCCACGGCAGGCACGGACGACAAATGCACGCTGTGCACGACCCTGGGCGCGGCTGCCGCCATCAATTACCGGACCGAGGATTTCCCCCAGCGCATAAAGGCACTGACACAAGGGCGGGGCGTGGACGTCATCCTCGACATGATCGGGGGAGCGTATCTGGATGGCAACCTGCGTTCACTGGCGACGGCGGGCAGGCTGGTCATCATCGCCCTGCAGGGGGGGGCGAAGGCCGATGGCGTCAGCCTGGCGCGCATCATGACCCGCAGACTGGTGGTGACCGGCAGTACGCTGCGCCCGCGCAGCACTGCATACAAGACCGCCATCGCCCGCCAGCTGGAAGAACGGGTGTGGCCATTGCTGGCACAGCGGACCATCCGGCCCATCATCCATGCCACCTTCCCCTTTGCGCGGGTTGCCGATGCCCATAAACTCATGGAAAACGGAACGCATATGGGCAAGATCATGCTGGACCTGCAGCACCTGCCCATCGATATGACAGGACGATAGGGACATAGCTGGTGCTACTGAACGTCATTGAGCGCGGACCAGAACAGATTACCCCGGACACGGCCGGACGTCCCCCCATTGTCCTGCTGCATGGCCTGTTCGGGCGGGCGCGCAACCTTGGCTTCTTCCAGCGCCGGCTTGCCACAACCCGCCGCACGCTGGCCATCGACCTGCGCAATCATGGCGACAGCCCGCACGGGCTCATGGATTACTACACCATGGCCGCCGACCTGCTGGAAACGCTGGCCCACCACAATGCCCTGCCCGCGACCCTGGTGGGGCATTCCATGGGTGGCAAGGTCGCGATGACGCTGGCGCTGACGCGGCCAGGCATGGTGCACAGCCTGCTGGTGGCCGACATCCCGCCCGCGCGCACCGGGCATGGTCAGTTCGCACTGGGTGAACAGATGCTGCGGGTACCGTTTCCGCCGTTCCTCAACCGCGCGGGCGCGGACAGGCTGCTGCAGCACTACATTCCCAACACGGATGTCCGCGCACTCATGCTGCAGAACATCCGGGTGGGGGAAAATCCGGGCTGGTGCATCGGCCTGCGTGAAATCGTGGAATCGCTGCCCAATGTGGAAAACTGGCCCTACATACCCGAAGGCTATACCTATCCCGGTCCCACGCTATTCCTGGCGGGGGGGAATTCCCCCTATATCCGCCCCGAGCATTATGCCATCATGCGCCGGCTGTTTCCGTGCTACCGGCTGGAACTGATCGAACAGGCCGGGCACTGGCTGCATGTCGAAAACCCTGAAAGATTTGCGGAACTGCTGGAAAATTTCACTGAACGTTACTGAACCGACTTCCGTTACACATCCAGTCCTTGACAGACCCCCCATCCGCGTCGGTTATGCTGGCGATATAACAGGGCAGGCAGGTGCGCGGCCCCGGCAACAGACCAACATGGCGGAGACCCGTAGCCTTTCATGACGGTGACACTCAGTCCCTCCTCCCGGCGGCGCAATGCCGTGGAGCCCGTACTGATCCCACGCCGCACACAGCCCGGCGCCAGCCTGCCGCCTGATCCGGCAGGGGATCAGTACCAGCCGCCCGACCGCGAACGGCTGCTGGCGGGCGTGGCCGTGCCGCCGCCACCGGGATACCGCAAGCTGCGCCCCACCATGTCGGGCCTGATCCGCCCGGATACGGAGGAAACGCCCGGTCCCGGCCGGGCCATCGCCATATCGGGACTGCTGCACGCGGCCCTTCTGGCGACCATCCTGATTGAATCCGCCCACCACAGCCAGCACGGCTCCCCCAACGCCACGCAGTCGGAGCCACAGGTGGAAATGGTCTTTTCACCCCCCACCTCCAGCGGGATGCAGGGACAGTCCTCGCCCGACATGGCGGGCGGCCAGAACGCGCCGCGGCAGCAGCAGGACCAACCCGAACCCAGCGCGCAGGAAAAGACCCCCAACCCGCAGCAGAGCGACGAGGATTCCTCCCCCTCGCCCAACATGCCCACGCCGGAAGTGCCCGCCGCCCCACCGCTGAGCGACGCGCCATCCGACCTGTCGGTACCGCAGTCCGAGCGGCAGGACACGTTCAATCCATCCATGCAGAGTTCGGGCCACGGCCACCACCCCGCACAGCAGTCGCGCAACCACTCATCCGCCACGGATTACAGGGCGCTGGAACATCCGCGCAACTGGTCGCTGTCGCAATCGCCCCTGCCGCGCCGCAGCCAGCGCGGGCGCGCGGGCGGCACGGGCAGCCCGATCGACCTGTCGCTTGGCCCACTGGTCAAGAATGGCCAGGTCAACGCCCCCTATTCCACCAATACGCAGATCAAGGGGGTCAGCGATGATTACGGCAGCGAACTCGACCGCTGGATCCGCAGCCATATGTACTACCCCGAGGAAGCGGCCCGCGCGGGCGAGGAAGGCCCGTCATCGGTGCATGTGGAACTGGACCGCGATGGCCATGTCACCAAGGTGCGCCTGACCGGGCAGTCGGGGTCGTACTACCTTGACGCCGCGACGGTGGGCATGTTCCGCAACGCGCAGCTGCCGCCGGTGCCGCCGGACATGCAGGGGGATACCTTCCCCATTGACCTGACCATCAACTACATCCTGATCCGCCGCTAGGCGCGTCAGGCAGACGGAGAGACCCGCCATGGATACAGCATCCCTCCTGCAGCAGGTCGGGCGTGACTTCCAGCCGTTCGATACGGCGGATGCCGCCGTGGCCCGCATTACCGAACTGTATGACCGTGCGGGCGAACTGGTCCGCCATGCCTTCACCACGCGCGACACGACGGGCCTTGCGGATGCGGTCTATCCCTACCTGGCCTTCATGCCGCAGGCCGCCCTGCCGCCCGATGGCCCCCGTCCCCCCTTTGACGTGGTGCTGGAACCGGGATTTTACGGCACCACCCTGACCCGGCCCGCGCTGTTTGCCGATTACTGGCGCGAACAGATCGAAAGCCTGCTACGCCACTACAGAACGCCGGTCATGGTCGGGCTGTCGAACCAGCCGATCCCGCTGCCTTATGTGATGGAGGAAGCGGTCACGTCACTGACCGAATCCGACCTGGCATGGATCCAGTCGCATTTCGCGCTGCCGGACCTGCATGTCACTGATGATTCGATCGCCAACTGCGATTACATCCCGCGCCCCGGCGTGCCCCGCCCGCTGGCGCTGTTTACGGCGGCGCGCACCGATTACTCGCTGGCGCGGCTGCACCATTACACCGGCACCGCCCCGCGCCATTTCCAGCGCTTCATCCTGCTGACCAATTACCAGCGTTACGTGGATGCCTTCCGCGAATACGGGCATGCGCAGGTGGATGCGGGATCGGAATACACCACCTTTGTCGAACCGGGCGAGATCATCCACACCCGCGACACCCCGCATACGGCCACCCATGCAGGCCAGAGCCTGCCGCAGATGCCCGCCTACCACCTGTGCCGCCCCGATGGCGATGGCATCACGCTGATCAACATTGGCGTAGGCCCCGCCAATGCCAAGACCATTACCGACCACCTGGCGGTGCTGCGCCCGCACTGCTGGCTGATGGTGGGCCATTGCGCGGGACTGCGCCGCAGCCAGAAGCTGGGGGATTACGTGCTGGCGCATGGCTACCTGCGTGACGACCATGTGCTGGATGACGACCTGCCCCCATGGGTGCCCGTGCCCCCCATTGCGGAAGTGCAGATGGCGCTGCAGGACGTGACCGCGCGCGTGACCGGCCTGCATGATGCCGAAGTCAAGACACGCCTGCGCACCGGCACCGTCATGACGACGGACAACCGCAACTGGGAACTACGGCTTGGCGCGCTGTTCACCCGCATCAACACATCCCGCGCCATTGCGGTGGACATGGAATCGGCCACCATCGCGGCCAACGGGTTCCGTTTCCGCGTGCCCTACGGCACGCTGCTATGCGTATCGGACAAGCCGCTGCATGGGGAACTGAAGCTGCGCGGCATGGCCAATGCCTTCTATCGTGAACGGGTGCGCCAGCATCTGGTGGTGGGAATCGAAACCATGCAGCAGTTGCGCGCGCAGGGCGTGGACCGCCTGCATTCACGCAAGCTGCGCGGGTTTGACGAACCGGCCTTCCGGTAACAACGGGACAGGGCAGTTGCCACGCCCTGCTGGGGGCAAAACGGGTCTTGTGAACACGGCCCGACCACCATACGGGGCAGCAGGTTTTCCCAGGCCGCTTTGTTTTTTCGGGACAATTTCAAAAAATCTGCCTTTGAAACAAGTCCCGGAATCATAAGAGACTGTTTGAAAACAAGTGATTGATAAAAAATAATAAAAGTTTTTGGGCGCCACCTTTTTTCAAAAAGGTGGCGTTCTTTGAAGCTTTTTGAAAAAAGCTTCACCAAAAACTTCTTTATGATTGCTGAATGTTTTCCGGGCTAACTTTTCAAACAGTCTCTAAGAAAGCTTCAGAAGAACGCCGCCTTTTTTGAAAAGACGGCACCTCAAAATTTTCATTATTTCTTATCAATATTTTATTTCACATCAGAAATCAGGCAGGGTCGGCGCCAGATGGCCACCCTGACGCACCGGGGCCATGCGGCGGGCAAGGCCCGTGGCATCATCGGTCTCCACCACCATGCCTGCGATGCTGGCATCCCCCTCGGCGGGTTGCAGGCGGTCACCGGGCATCTTGCGCACGAAGCGGGCAATTGCCGCGTCCTTGCCCATGCCGATTACACTATCATAATCGCCACACATGCCCGCATCGGTCTGGAAGGCGGTGCCACCGGACAGGATGCGGTGGTCTGCCGTGGGCGTGTGGGTATGGGTGCCGATGACCAGCGAGACGCGGCCATCAAGGAAATGGCCCATGGCCCATTTCTCGCTCGTGGCCTCGGCATGCACATCCACCACGGCGGCATGCATGGTCACACCCAGACGGTGGCGCGACAGGATTTCGGTAACGGAACGGAACGGATCATCCATCGCATCCATGAACTGGCGGCCCATGACGCTGACCACCAGCGCCTTGCGGCCATCCACCAGTTCAACCACCACGCTGCCCTGTCCCGGCGTGCCGGGGGGATAGTTGGCGGGGCGAATGATGCGGGGTTCGCTGTCGATATGGCCGATCAGGTCACGACGGTCCCAGCTATGGTTACCCAGGGTGATGACATCGGCCCCCGCTTCGATCAGGTCACGCCCGATGGCGGGCGACAGACCAAAACCGTGGCTGGCGTTTTCCCCGTTCACCACCACAAGATCGAGTGCAAGGTCGCGCCGCAGGGTGGGCAGGCGGGAAATAACGGCTTCGCGCCCCACGCGCCCGACAATGTCACCCAGAAACAGAATTCTCAAGAAAACAGCCTTTGTTACCGTGTACGCCCGTCGCCACGACACCGGATCCATTCGCGTTCGGTCACGATCGCGGGCAATGCCACATCATACAGGCCGGTCGGAATGCATGTCACTTCCTGAAAGGACAGGCCGAACCCCACCGTTCGCGCGCGCGGCAGGCGCGCCAGCGTGCGGTCGTAATATCCCCCGCCATATCCCAGCCGCATTCCCCGCCGGTCAAAGGCCAGAAGCGGCACGCACACCACATCAGGCTGCATGGGGGGGCCATCGGGGTGCAGGGTGCCGTAACGTCCCGGCAGCATGGGGCATTCGGGCCGCCAGCGGCGAAAGACCAGTGGGTGACCACGCGGCGGGGTTTCGGGCAGGACAATGCACATCCCGTCCGCATGCAGGGCCTGCATGACCGGGTGCAGGTCACTTTCCCCCGGCAGGGGCCAGACCAGGGCGATACAGTCCCCTGCCCCGGTCATGCCACGCAGGCCGCGCACCATGCGGTGGCACAGGGCTTCTTCCGCACCGGCACGAACGGGACTGGCGACAAAAGCCTGCCGGTGGCGCGTCATCTGGTGGCGCAGGGCCTGCTTGGCCCGCGTGACGGGCCACGATTCGGGATCGAGAGAGGTCATGAAAACATATACGGAGCCACCATGGCCGTTGGTCGGATCAGCCCTCCCGGACCTGCTGACGCAGGTGGGCGCCAGGTAACGTGACCACGGTCACGACAGTGCCAGCTCCCTAGGAAGTGCTTATCGGCCCAGGGGTTGAATCATGCCTGACGCACCCGGCAGCCCCGCTCCTGCAATCTAGTCTTCTTCCATCGCGGCTGCAATGCTTTCCGCACGTTCAACCAGATGCGCCAGCTGGTCGCGCCGGCGTTCGTTCTCGATCCGCGCCTGACGGCCCTGCGCCAGCTGGTGGGCGGTGTCGGAAGACATCTTTTCCGCCGTCAGGTCATGGATTTCATCGGCCATGAGCAGGGCAGCAAGGGCCAGCAGGCGTCCCTCCCCGCTATGGCCACCCAGTTCGCGGATGCGGTCGATGCGCCGCTCCACTTCCTGCGCCATGGCCTGCAGGTGCTTTTCCTGCCCTTCCTTGCAGCCCACGGCATAGGAAAAGCCGTTGATGCGCACGGTCACCTGGCTCATCGTTTTATTCCTTCCCGCCGTCAGCTTCGTCCTCGCCCAGCACGTCACGCACGCGGGCAATCAGGACATCGATATTGGCCGCCAGCGCCTGCACGTCCACCTCCGGCCCGGACGGGCGGGCGATGGACGCCAGTTCCGTGCGCCGGTCAAGGGCGAAGGCAATACGGTTGAGAGCCAGTTCAAGGCGATCCGCCGGGTCCTGTCCGGCATCCGAGGGGGAAAGGGCGGCTTCCTGCCCCGGTGGCATGATAATATCAGACACGTTCATTCTTTCCCTCGTTCCTCCCCTTGAACTGATCGCCCGCTGCGGTTTCAACGTCAAGCATGATCGACAAACATGACCATTCTATGCATGCCGTCCCCTGCATCACCGTTGCCTGCATGCATGACCTGAAGCTGGTCATGACCATGGCCGCATCGTTACGCGTGAACTGCACCGTGGTTTCCCCCCCCGGCGCGGGATGTGTCATGGGGGCGCCGTGGTGGATGGCGCTGGTGGCGGACTGCCCGCTGCCCGCCCTGCTGGATTGCGGGCAGGCGGCGGGATATGCCGCCTGTGCCCTGCGCATGGGCGTATCTGGTGTCATTGTGCATGTATCCGTGGCACAGCATCGTGCCCTTGTGTCCCTGGCGCAGATGACGGGTGGCCATGTGATGGAACAGCGCCCGGCATCACTGGACCTGCCCCCGCGTGACGCCGCGCCGGTGCTGGAACGGTACCTGCGGACATTCCCCGCAGGATGACGGATACATGCGGCGACCATCCCGCTTATGCCGACATGATCCCCCTGTGGCGGACACATGCCATGCGGGGGCTGTTCGCCACCCCGATGGTGGCATAGGATCAGGCCGACATGACCGATTGCCAGCTTTACCTCATCACCCCCGAATCGCTTGATCCGGCGACGTTCGCACCCCGTCTGGCCGAAGCGCTGGACGCAGGCCCGGTCGCGGCCGTGCAACTGCGCCTGAAAAACGTGGATGACGACACGATCCGCCGCGCGGTGGACGTGTTGCAGCCCATTACCCATGCGCGGGACGTGGCCTTCATCATGAACGACCGGCCTGACCTTGCCGTCGCCTGCGGGTGCGACGGGGCGCATGTGGGCATGGACGATACGGATGTGGTCACGGCGCGCCGCATACTGGGGGCGGAACTGCAACTGGGCGTGTCGTGCTATGACAGCCGCGACATGGCCCTGCGCGCGGGGGAAGCCGGGGCCGATTACGTGGCGTTTGGCGCGTTTTTCCCCTCCCCGTCCAAGGAAACCGAAGTCCGCGCCGATCCCGCCCTGCTGACGTGGTGGAGCAGCATGATCGAACTGCCGGTCGTGGCCATCGGTGGCATCACGCCAGAAAACTGCGGCACGCTGGTACGCGCGGGGGCGGATTTCCTGTCGGTCATCAGCGCGGTCTGGTCGCACCCCGACGGACCCGGCGCAGGCGTGCGGGCCATGAATGCGGCGATTGCGGCTGCGGAAACCGATTGAAAGATAACAGAAGTTTCTGGGTGCCGCTTTTTTCCAAAAAGGCGGCATTTCCTGGTGATTTTTGGAAAAAGCTTCACCAAAAACTTTTTCCCTTCAGCCTTCCCCCATCCACTGCACATCGCTGATCCGGCCGGTACCAGCCGCCAGCATGACCAGCCGGTCAAAGCCAAGGGCTATGCCCGCGCATGGCGGCAACGTGTCGAGGGCGGACAGAAAGGCTTCATCCATCGGCCAGTCCAGGCCGGATTCATCGGGATAAAGCGCCAGGCGCCGGGTGCGGTCGGCCTCGAATCGCTGGCGCTGTTCGGTGCTGTCGGTCAGTTCCTCGAACGCATTGGCCAGTTCGATCCCGGCTGCATACAGTTCAAAACGCAGCGCCACGCGCGGATCCGCCGGGTCACGACACGCAAGGGCCGCCTGGCTTGCGGGCCAGTGCGTAAGAAAGGTTGGCCGCGTGCGCCCGATATGCGGTTCGATCCGCGCCATCATCAGGCGAAAGAACAGGTCTTCCCATGTCTCCCCCCGCCGCAGGTCGCAGCCTGCCGCGCGCGCCAGGGCTGCTGCGTCCCCTTCGTTTGCCAGGATATCCACGCCGACATAGCGATGAAATGCATCCGCGACACGCAGGCGTTCAAAGGGGGCGGCAATGCTGATGTCGTCTCCGCCCGCCCGCACCACGGGGGGCAGCACGGCACGCAGCAGGGCTTCCGTCTCATCCATCAGCGCATCAAGCGTGGCGCCGGGGCGGTACCATTCCAGCATGGTGAATTCATGCGCGTGCAGCCTGCTGCCTTCCGCATTGCGCCATACACGGGCCAGTTGGCAAACCGGCAGGCCGGTCGCCGCCACGATGCGCTTCATGGCGAATTCCGGGCTGGTGTGCAGCCACAGCTTCTGGCGGGCGCCGTCCACGCCCGCGCGCTCGGTGGCGAAGACCTTCAGGTGGACCTCCTCACCCGGGGTCGGCACGGCATAGGGGGTCTCGACTTCCATGTAGCCCCGCGCGTCAAAAAACGCCCGGACCCCGCGCAGCACGAGGCTACGACGCAGCAGGAACGGCAGGCGGTCGGCAATGCGGGCAGGGTCGGGACGTGGCGGTGGGGACTCGGGCATGAGCACACTCCGGGGTTCGTGCGGATGAATGCGCGCGGTCACGACCACTCCTGTTCCATAGTACGATACGGCATGAGACACGCCGGGGACATTCATGCCTCAGGCAAACACTGTCACCGCCCGATCGACAATCCTGGCATCGGGATCATCCAGATTGCCGATGGCTTTCCCGACCGCCTGAAAATCCACTTTGTTTGTTGTCCCGACATACATCAAATGTATCATTGTTCCCAGTATTTAGGTAATCACGATGCCACCCCCATATGCATGTCCTGACGGGATGACCATCCGGGTCCGGGTTTTCCACGTTTTCCATTGATCCGATCCCCGCTTCGGACACGACGTGTCCGATCGCCAGGAACCGTTCGGCCCTTGATCGCATTGCGGTGTTCCACAGATGGTATAAATGCCCACTGGCCGCCGTTATTCGTCCCCACAGCAGGAAATCAACACCGCATCGTGAATGTCATTGATTCAAAAAACCCGGAATCCCGGCATCCCCGCACGGCGTCACCGGTCACGCGCACGCTGCGCACCGTGACGGACCTGCTGGAAGCAGGGCTGGTCACCCCCGCACAGGCCCCGGCGCTGGATCAGGTGGCCCAGCAGTACGCCACCGCCATTCCCCCCGCCTTTGCCAGCCTGATCGAAAGTCCTGATGACCCGATCGGCCGGCAGGTCATTCCCGATGCGGCGGAATGCGCGGTGGACCCCACGGAAGACCCGGACCCGATCGGGGATGACGCGCTTTCCCCCGTGCCGGGCATCGTGCACCGCTATGCCGACCGCGCGCTGCTCAAGCCGTTGCTGGTCTGCCCGCTTTACTGCCGCTTCTGTTTCCGCCGCGAGCATGTCGGCCCCGGTGGCGGCGTGCTGGATGATGCGGCGCTAGGCCGCGCACTGGACTGGCTGCGCACGCATACGGACATTCATGAAGTCGTGATGACCGGGGGCGACCCGCTGATGCTGTCCCCGCGCCGCATGCGTGCGATCATGACGGCGCTGGAGGGGATGGCGCACATCCACACCATCCGCATCCATTCCCGCGTGCCGGTGGCCGACCCCGAACGCCTGAACGACGAGATGGCGGATGCGCTGGAGACCACGCGTTCCATGTGGCTGGTGGCGCATGTCAACCACGCCCGCGAACTGACCCCCGCCGCCCGCGCCGCCATCCGCCGCGTGCAGGCGCGCGCGATTCCGGTGCTGGGGCAGTCCGTGCTGCTGCGCGGCGTCAACGATACGCCCGAAGCGCTCGAGGCCCTGCTGCGCGCGCAGGTGGCCGCCCGCATCCGTCCCTATTACCTGCACCAGCTTGACCCCGCCCCCGGCACCGCGCGTTTCCATGTGCCCATACGCGAGGGACAGCGCCTGCTGGCCAGCCTGCGCGGGCGGGTGACGGGCATTGCCTGGCCGACCTACGTGCTGGATATTCCCGGTGGCCATGGCAAGGTGCCGATCGCGCCCGGGTACCTGCACGAAGGGCCGGACGGATACCTGCGCGTGGAAGCACCCGATGGCACAATCCACCGCCTGGCGCGCGAACGCGGGTAAAACGCGGGCGAAAAGACAGCCCGCAACCTTGCCCTTCCGCGCGTGGGGCGCTAGAAGCCGAACCGCCATACTTCCCACAACCATACAGGGACCACCATGAAGCAGCAGGCAAACCTGATCCGCGCCGGACAGGTTATTGAGCACGACGGCCGTCGCTGGACGGTCCTGAAGCAGCAGATCATCACGCCGGGCAAGGGCGGTGCATTCATCCAGGTGGAGATGCGCGACCTCAAGACCGGCAACAAGACCAACGAACGCTGGCGCACCGCCGACACCGTTGAACGCCTGATGACCGAGGAGAAGGAATACACCTACTCCTACATGGACGGCGACAACATCGTGCTGATGGACCCCGAGACGTTCGAACAGCTGATCCTGCCGCTGGACCTTCTGGGTGACCAGGCGCCGTTCCTGCAGGACAACATGACGCTGGTGCTGAACCTTGTGGAAGGCGACCCGGTTGGCGTCGTCCTGCCCGCGCAGGTCACGCTGGAAGTGGTCGAGGCCGATCCCGTGGTCAAGGGCCAGACCGCCAGCTCCTCCTACAAGCCCGCGCGCCTGTCCAATGGTGTCAAGACCATGGTGCCCCCCTTCATCGAAGCGGGTGAGCGTATCGTGGTCCGCACCGAGGACAGCACCTACGTCGAGCGCGCCAAGTCCTGACCATCCACCGGCCCGCGCCGGGATGTCTCCATCCCGCGCGGGCCGGTCTTCCAGACCCCCGACCATCCGTTCCACCGCACGAACCAGACAGGACCGATCACCGTGGCAATGCGACTCTCTCCCCATATGACGGTGATGCAGAACGCTGCCCAGAAGGCCGCACGCCGTCTTCTGCGTGACTTCAACGAAGTCGAGCAGCTTCAGGTCAGCATCAAGGGCCCGGGCGATTTCGTGTCGCAGGCCGACCTGCGGGCCGAAACCGCCATCCGCGAGGAACTGGCGCGCGCCCGCCCCGGCTATGCCTTCCTGATGGAGGAAAGCGGCGCCTCGGGGAACGAAGGGTGGACGTGGCGCTGGATTGTCGATCCGCTGGATGGCACGACCAACTTCCTGCACGGCATCCCGCACTGGGCCATTTCCATCGGCCTGCAGCGCCGCCTGCCCGATGGCACGATCGAGATCGTGGCGGGCCTGGTGTACAACCCCGCCGCCAACGAGATGTTCTGGGCGGAAAAGGGCGTGGGCGCATTCCTCAATGACCGCCGCCTGCGCGTCTCCGCGCGCCGGTCGATGAACGAGGCCCTGTTCGCGACCGGTATCCCGTTTGCCAAGGTTTCGGCCCGCAATCGCCTGTCGTTTGCGCGCACGCTGGGCGCGCTCATGCCGCAGGTTGCCGGTATCCGCCGATTCGGTGCGGCGGCGCTCGACCTCGCATGGGTCGCGGCGGGACGTTATGACGGCTACTGGGAAATGGGCATCAAGCCGTGGGACTGTGCGGCCGGCATCCTGCTGGTGCGGGAAGCGGGTGGCTATGCCACCGATCCCGAAGGCGTTGACCTCAATGACCTTGGCGCATCCATCGACGCGGTGGCGGGCAATCCGCAACTGCATGGGCCACTGCGCGAACTGGTGGCCAGCAGCATCGCCTGATGCCTGCGGGCGTGGTGTGGCCCGTTTGCCGATTGCGCCCCCGCCCGTCGCCCGGTAGCCTGCCGGGCACGATGCGATACATATCCCCCCCTTTCCGCCGCCGGTCCCTGCGTGGGCTGATCGTGCTGGGTGCCGCGGCCGTCGGGCTGTCCGCCCCCATTGCGGGCGCCCATGCGCAGGTTACGACCAGCAGGAACGCGCTTGACGCGCTGGGCGCGCCACGACGCCCCGCCATGCTGCCCGATGGCGGCAGCATGTCCGCCTCCCCCACCGGCACCACGACCAGCAGCACGGCGGGCAACGGCAACCCGGCCGTCGGGGGCACCGGCGACCGTGCCGCCGGGGACATTCCCGGCAGCCACGCCCCCGCCACGGCCATTGCGTCGCCCGCCGCCATCGCGTCCCTGCCGCCGGTCGCAGCCAGACCGCCCGACAACCCCGTGCTGCGCCCGCCGGAACTGCATGTGCCGCTGCATCCCTTCCCCATGCCCCCCGAAGTCAAGGCCGACCCGCAGGCAAGGGGCCGGGCGGAACGGATTGCCGGCGGCACGCGCCTGCACTTCGCCCCGCAGTCGGCGGAGATGAATTCCCGCATGATCGCGGCGCTGCAAACATTTGCCACAGTCATGCAGAAACTGCCTGACCAGCACATCAGCATCGCAGCCTATGGCGAAGGCCGCGCCGATGATCCATCCACACCCCGCCGTATTGCGCTGTCGCGCGGGCTTGCGGCGCGTTCGGTGCTGCTGCACGCCGGCATTGCGCCCACGCGCATCTATGTCCGCGCGGTGGGCCTGCCGGATGAAAATGCACACGGCGCCGGAACGGATTGTATTGACGTCACCCGTTCGGGTGTGGTGGCCTCGAATACTACAGGCTCACCTTCGCGTTAAGGAAACCACTGCGTGACACGACCGACGACCTATCTTGTCCGGGTTCTGCTGTTTCTTCTGGCTGTCGGGGTTGTCGCAGCCCTGCTTTCCTCCACCCTGTATCAGGCCTTCTGCAACAATCCCTACCTTGATGGCCTGATCATCGGCATCCTGCTGCTGGGCATCGGGTGGAACATCTCCATGATCCTGCGGCTGATCCCCGAAGTACGCTGGGTCAATATCCTGCGCCACCCGCGCGAAGGCCTGACCACGCCGCCGCCGCCGCGCCTGCTGGCGCCCATGGCCTCCATGCTGGCCACCCATGACAAGGGACGCAGGCTGACCCTGTCCGCGCCGGTCATGCAGTCCCTGCTGGACAGCCTGTCGGCGCGTCTGGACGAAGGGCGTGAACTGTCACGCTACCTGACGGGCCTGCTGATCTTCCTTGGCCTGCTGGGCACGTTCTATGGCCTGCTGCTGACGGTTGGCTCCATTGCCGACGTGATCGGCAACATGTCGGTCGGCAGCGGGGACACCACCGTCATGTTCGACCAGCTCAAATCCGGGCTGGCCGGCCCGCTGCATGGCATGGGCACCGCGTTTTCGGGGTCCATGTTCGGGCTGGCGGGCGCGCTGGTGCTTGGCTTCCTGGACCTTACGGCGGGACAGGCGCAGACGCGCTTCTTCAACGAACTGGAGGAATGGCTGGCCACCATCACCCGTCTTTCGGCAGGCGGGCTGCAGGTTGGCGGCAATGACGCCAGCATTCCGGCCTATGTGCAGGCGCTTTTGGAGCACACGGCCGAAAACATGGAAAAACTCCAGATCCTTCTGGCCCGCAGCGAGGAAACCCGCGCACAGGAACAGCGTCTGCTGACCGCGCTGAACGACCGCCTGGCGCAACTGGCGGACAGCCGGGGCGAGGAACACCTGCAGGGCATCGAATCCCTGCTGGCCCGCCTGGTGCAGGAATCCGCGGCGGGACGGGAGCAGATCGCAACCGATATCCGCAACGACCTGCGCCTGCTTGCACGCACCATCGCCGCAAGCGCCCCGGGAACGAACCACTCCGCTTCCTGACCGTATCCCAAGGCTGAGGTTCATCCCATGGCGCGCCGTTCCCGTCGCTCGATCCGTTCCGAACTGAATGCATGGCCCGGCTATGTTGACGCGCTGTCGACGCTGCTGATGGTCATCATCTTCGTGCTGCTTGTTTTCGTGCTGGGACAGGCCTTCCTGTCCGTCACGCTGAACAAGCGCCAGCAGGCCCTTGACCAGCTTGAACGCGAGGTGGCGAAGCTGGGGCAGATGCTCTCCCTCGAAAAAAGCCATACGACCGCCCTGCAGGGCGAGGTCGCCAGCCTGCACAAGGCGCATGATGCCGACGTGGCCACCGCGACGTCGCTGACCGCACAGCTGAACCAGCAGACCAGTGAACGCGACAGCGCGCAGGCCCACGCCACGGCGCTCGATGACCAGGTGGCGCAGCTTCGCGCCCAGCTTGCCGCCATCAGTGCCGCACTGGAAGTGACCGAGAACGAGGTGCGTGACCGCGACCAGAAAATCAGCAACCTGGGCATGCAGCTGAATGTGGCACTGGCGAAAAAGGTCGAGCAGTTGCAGCAGTACCGTTCCGAATTCTTCGGTCGCCTGCGCAGCGTGATGCAGGACCACAAGGGCATACAGATCGTCGGCGACCGTTTCGTATTCCAGAGCGAGGTACTGTTCCCCGTTGGCAGCGCCGAGCTTTCACCGGAAGGGGAGGCGGAAATCAAGGTACTGGCCAAAACCCTGCGTCAGGTCGCAGCCCAGATCCCGCCGGATGTCCCATGGATCCTGCGCGTGGATGGCCACGCCGACCGCCAGCCGATCCACACCGCCTTCCCCAGCAACTGGGAACTGTCATCCGCGCGCGCCATCACGGTGGTCAAGCTGCTGATTGCCGAAGGGATCGACCCGCACCATCTGGCCGCGACCGGCTTTTCCGATTACCAGCCACTGGACCACGGCACGACAGCCGAAGCCTTAGCCCACAACCGGCGCATCGAATTCCGCCTGACGGATCGCTGATCCACCACGGACGACATGTGGCGACAGGCAGCCCCACGCGGCCTGTCGCTGCGTTATCGTATCAGGAAGTGGGACAGGAAAACGCGGCCATTGCCTGATGCCCTGGCGCCGCCTGACAGAAAATAATCAAGGTTCCCGGGTGCTGCCTTCTTTCAGAAAAGGCGGCATTCCCCGAAGCCTCCTGAAAAAAGCTTCGCCAAAAAAACCTTATATGGTCAGGTCGGTTGCCCGAAGGCTTTCAGGCGCAGGCGTTCTGTTTCATGGGTCGCGTCGGGAATGGTGGGATCAAGCTGCATCACATGCTGCCATGCCTTCCATGCCGCCTGCCAGTCGCCACGCTGCTCCTCGGTATCCTCAAGGATCTTCCACGCGGTCACGTCGCGCCCGTCATGATGCAGCGCTACCCCAAGGTCCGCCACCGCGCCATCGGGATTGCCCGCCGCCAGACGGGCCTGCGCGCGGCTACGCCACAGCACTTCGACATCCGGTTGCAAAAGCAGGGCGTCGTCCATGTCCTGCACCGCATCCAGCGGGCGCTGGGCATCAAGGTCATCCTGCGCGCGCTTGAGCAGCAGGTTGGTGGTGGGGGCAAGGTCCTTCTGGCGTATCTGCTCGATCCGGGTCAGCAGGTCACGCGCCCCACGGGCGTTTGACGCATGGGCCAGTTCGGTTTCCAGATCATCCAGCGATGGCTCGGCCTCCGCCTTTCCGGCGTGGGCATGATTGCCCACGGCGGCCGGTCCGGCATGCTGGTCCACCCCGTGCGGCGGCAGGGCGGCATGGGCCTGCGGGCCATTGCCCAGCAGGCCTGCCACCACAACCATGGGTACGCACGAAAAGCCACGAAAGCAGGTTTTCAAAAACCTGCCTGCGCAGCTTCGCGGCTGTTCAAAGATGAACCTGACGGTCAAGGCCGTCCGGCAATCAGCCCTGACGGGCCTTCATGCGGGGGTTCTTCTTGTTGATGACGTAGACCTTGCCACGGCGACGGACCACACGGCAGTCCTTGTCCCGAACCTTGGCCGACTTCAGGCTGTTTCTGATTTTCATGATCCGACCCTCGACTAACGGCGGAATACCGCCAAAGAGGCGCCCGAATACCCCTGCCTGCGCCAAGAGTCAACTGGTGGACCGGATTCTGGCGTCATTTACAGGGGTAAAATCGTATCTGTGATCGAATCCGGCACGAAAAACGGGGCGATGGTCTGGAAATCGGCGGTGCGGGGTGAACGGGGCCGCCACGCCAGCCCGATGGTACGCCAGGCCTGCGCGCCGGTCACCGGGCGCACCACCACGTCCTGTCCCGCCATCAGCGGGGATTCGACCGCAAGCCGGGGCAGCAGCGCAAGACCCATGCCCGCCGCGACCATTTCCACCATGGTGTACAGCGAACTGACGGCGCATTCCGCCTCGTCCTCCGGCTGGGTCCAGCCCCGGACCTGCCGGCACATGGCCAGTGTCTGGTCACGCAGGCAGTGCCCGTCCTCCAGCAGGATCATCCGTTCGCGCACGATGCTGCGCACCGGCACATCGGGCAGATGCGCCAGCGGATGGTTGCGCGGCATGACCACCATGAAGGGATCGCGCCACAGGGGCAGCGTCTCGCTATCGGCGCAGTCGCACGGCATGGCCAGCAGCACGAGATCCAGCCTGCCTGCCGCCAGCTTTTCCATCACGTTATGGGTCACGTCCTCATTCAGTGACAGGCGCAACTGCGGATAGGCGGCAGGCAGCCTGCGCACCAGCGTGGGCATGACAAACGGGCCAATGGTGGGAATGACGCCCAGGCGCAGCGGGCCGCTCATCGGTTCGCGTGAGGCCAGGGCCACGTCCAGCACGCCCTGCAATGCCTCCAGCGCGGCGCGGGCGCGCACGACCACCTTGTCCCCCAGCGGCGTGAACACGACCTTCTTGCCCACGTCACGATCAAGCAGCCTGACATCCATCTGGCGTTCCAGGGCCAGTATTCCGGCGGACAGCGTGGACTGTGTCACCGCGCAGGCCTTTGCCGCCCGGCCGAAATGACGCAGTTCGGCAAGGGTGACGAGATAACGCAGCTGCTGTGCGGAGGGCATCGGAAGCATCGATAATTCCGATCATGCATATGTAAATTATTCAATGGCATGATAGCATCACTCCCGGCATAGATACAGCCTGCGGGGCGGCGCGCCCGTCCCGGCCATATATAACCCCAACAGGAGATCACCCTGATGCTGACAGTCGGTGACAAGTTTCCCACCTTCAACCTGAGCGCCGTTCCCGGTGGCCCCGAAGGCCTCAAGGGCGATTTCGTCCAGATCACGGACGAATCCGACAAAGGCAAGTGGAAGGTCGTCTTCTTCTGGCCGCTGGACTTCACCTTTGTCTGCCCGACCGAAATCGTGGCGTTCGGCAAGCTGGCCGGTGAGTTCAAGGACCGTGACGCGGTGGTTTACGGCGTGTCGATCGACAGCGCGTTCGTGCACCTGAACTGGCGCCTGAACCATGCCGAACTGAAGAACCTTGAAATCCCCATGCTGTCCGACATCAAGCGCGAGCTGATCGAAAGCTGTGGCGTGATGGCCGAGCAGGCGGGCGCCGCGCTGCGCGCAACCTTCATCGTGGACCCGCAGGGCATCATCCGCCATGTCAGCGTCAATGACCTGTCGGTTGGCCGCAACCCGCAGGAAGTCCTGCGCATCCTTGACGGCCTGCAGAGCGATGAGCTGTGCCCGTGCAACTGGAAAAAGGGCGACGCCTTCATCAAGGCCTGATCGCCGCACGACCGGCCGCCCCCGCATCGCGCGGGGCGGCCACGCCGCCTGTCCCGATCCCTGCCCCTCCCGCAGGGATCGGGACAGGTGGCGCACCACCATTACCCCACAGGCACCATACGGAACCCGCCCATGTCCATCGACTCCCTCAAGGCCGCCCTTCCCGATTACGCCAAGGACCTGAAGCTGAACCTCGGCGCCCTTGCCAACGACTTCGTGCTGACGCCGCAGCAGCTGGGCGGCACGTTCATCGCGTCCGCCATCGCGTCGCGCAATCCGGCGGTAACGCACGCCCTGGTGGCGGAATATGGCCCGAAGATGACGCCCGAGGCCCTGCAGGCCGCGCGTTCGGCTGCCGCCATCATGGGCATGAACAATGTCTATTACCGTTTCGTGCATCTGGTCGGTGGCGATTATGGAAAGATGCCCGCCCGCCTGCGCATGAACATCATTGCCAACCCCGGCGTGGACAAGGCGGATTTCGAACTGTGGGCCATGGCGGTGTCCGCCATCAACGGCTGTGGCCTGTGCATGGAAAGCCACGAACGACAGCTGCGTGAAGCCGGCGTCACGACCGAGCAGATCCAGGCCGCCGTGCGCGTCGCCGCGACCGTGCATGGCGTGGCCGTGACGCTGGATGGCGTGGAAATCCCCGCCTGATCCGTCCCCATTCCCACAAAACGCCATGACATTCATGTTCATGGCGTTTTTTTTTGCCTGCCCTGTTGCCATGACGGGGCCAGCCTGTTATTTGCCCTTTCACCGAACGGTTGCAGCCCCACGGGGCAGTAACGGATGCGGGTGTAGCTCAGTTGGTTAGAGCGCCGGCCTGTCACGCCGGAGGTCGCGGGTTCGAGCCCCGTCACTCGCGCCACTTTACGGTGCATTCTCCCCTGAAAACCTGTTGCACAACCGGCTCTGGCTGAAACCTGTCCTGCCGTTTCAGCATGCCCGCACGTGTTGCCTCATGCCGTCAACATGCCCAGTCTGTGGCCAGATTCCCGCATGACGGAGCCCAACGGCCATGACCGACCTCTTTTCCCCCTATGCGCTCAAGGGCGAGACCCTGCGCAACCGTATCGCCGTGTCCCCCATGTGCCAGTACATGGCACGCGATGGCATGGTGAATGACTGGCACACCGTGCATTACCCCACCCTGGCCCGTGGCGGCAGCGGCCTGGTTGTGGTGGAAGCCACCGCCGTCTCGCCCGAAGGGCGCATCACGCCGGGCTGCCTTGGGCTGTGGAATGACGCGCAGGCCGAAGCCTTCCGCCCGCTGGTGCATGCAATACGCGACGCGGGCGCCGTGCCCGGCATCCAGATCGCCCATGCGGGCCGCAAGGCCAGCGCCAACCGCCCGTGGGAAGGCGACGACCACATCGCCGCCGATGACCCACGCGGATGGGAGACCATCGCCCCGTCCGCCATTGCCTTTGGCGCCAGCCTGCCCAAGGTGCCGCGCGCCATGACCATGGCGGACATCACCCGCGTGCGGCAGGATTTCGTGGCGGCGGCGGTACGTGCGCGTGACGTGGGGTTTGGCTGGCTCATGCTACATTTCGCCCATGGCTATCTGGGGCAGAGTTTCCTTTCCCCCCATTCCAACCAGCGTGATGACAATTATGGCGGCAGCCTTGAAAACCGTGCCCGCTTTCTGGTGGAAACCCTGCGCGACGTACGGACCGTCTGGCCTGAGGACCGCCCCCTGAGCGCCCGTCTGGGCATGATCGAATTCGACGGTCAGGACGAACAGACGCTGCACGACGCCATTGCGGTCGCGAAGGTCTTTCGCGAATCGGGTCTGGACTTCCTTGATGTCAGCATCGGCTTTTCAACGCCCACGGCGAAGATTCCCTGGGGTCCGGCCTTCATGGCCCCGGTCGCGCAGCGTGTACGGCGCGAAACCGGCCTGCCGGTCGCCACAAGCTGGTACCTGGGCGCCGCCCCAGCCATTGACGGACTGGTGCGTGAGGAAAAGATCGACCTTGCGATGATTGGTCGCCCCTTCCTTGAAAACCCCCACTGGCCATATGCGGCGGCGCGGGCACTGGGGCGTGAGGACGCAGCATGGATTCTGCCTGCGCCCTATGCCCACTGGCTGGCACGCTACCGTTCCGCCTGATTGATGAACAGGAAACGTTTTTGGTTAAGCTTTTTGCAAAAAGCTTCAAAGAACGCCGCCTTTTTTAAAAAAGGCGGCGCCCAAAAGCTTTTACTATTCAATACACCCCGGCATCATTCAGGTACTGCGCCACCATGGGCCGGTAGGTCGCGCCAAACAGACGCAGGTGAACCAGTGCGGTCCACAGGCGGTAAATGGCGAAACGGACTTCATGGCCGCGCACCAGCCCGCCATGGCGGGCATAAAATCCCGCAGGCGGCTGGCTGAACACACCCGGCGTGGCAAGGTCCACCTCGGCATGGCCATAATAGCAGCACGGATCAATCAGGCCCGTTACATGCCGGTCCGACACCAGCACGTTCCCACCCCACAGATCACCATGCAGCAGGCTGGGCGCAGGGGTCGCAGGCAGCAGGTCAGGCAGGCGGCGCATCAGGGTTTCAAGCTGGCGGGCCAGGTCGACGGGCACATGCGCCAGATGCACGCCGATACGGCGCCGCGCCCAGAAATCAGGCCATGTCTCCGTCCAGTCATTGCACACCTTTACGGCGCCAAAGGCATGGTCTCCGGACCAGCCATAACGGACACCGTCCCCATCGGGCCGCCCCGTATGCGCAAGGGACAGCACGCGCGCCAGATCATCCCAGCATCGGGACAGGCGGCCATCGGCGGGCAGGTATTGCAGCACCAGCGCATCTTCATCCACCGCCAGCACATCGGGCACGGGCGCGCCCGTCTGACCAAGGGTGCGCAGCATGACGGCTTCGGCCACCGGGTCCGGGCCATGCTTGACCACGACCCTGCGCCCATCATTGAGATAGACCAGCAGCACCTCCGCCACGTCGCCACCAGGTAACGGGTGCCAGTTCCATAAACCCGCCCCCAGCAGGGCGGCGCCATGCCGGGCAAGGCGCGTCATGAGGCATCGCGCTGCAGTTTTTCCACCAGCGCCGCAGCACCCGCCGTGACATCGCGCCATGTGGTGTCGAACCCGCTGGCGTCCCCGTAGTACGGGTCGGCCACGGCATGGCCCCCACGCCCCGGCACATGGTCCAGCAACAGGGAAACCTGCGCCCGGCTTCCCGCCGGCTTCATGGCCATCAGATGCGCAAGGTTGGCATGGTCCAGTGCGATGACGTGGGTAAAACGGTCGAAATCCACCGCCGTCACCACGCGCGCGCGGTAACGGGTAATGTCGATGCCATGCCGGCGGGCAACAGCGCAGGCCCGCCGGTCGGGCGGCGCACCCGCATGCCAGTCGCCCGTGCCTGCCGAATCGACCGCAACCGACAGCCCCGCCCGGTCGGCAGCCGCGCGGAATGCGGCCTCCGCCAGGGGGGAGCGACAGATATTGCCCATGCAGACAAACAGGACCGCAGGCATATCAGCCATCTATCCCCTTTCGGGGGTGCGTTCGGGAAAACGCTGCCGCAGCAGGCCGATGGTCTCGGCAATCAGGTCGGCAGGGGTTTCTTCCAGATGCACGACAAGCGGGTGTTCATCAGCCGTTGGCGGTTCCAGCGTGGCAAGCTGGCTGGGCAGCAGGCTGGGCGGCATGTAGTGCCCGCGCCGACGCTGCAGGCGTTCGGCCAGCACATCCTCGGGGATTTCCAGATAGACGAACACGATATCCGCCGCCCCGTCCGCGCGCAGCAGGTCACGGTACGACCGCTTGAGCGCGGAACAGGTCAGGATCCCCCCCTGCCCCGACGCCACACGGCCCAGCAGCCACTTATGACAGGCCTGCAGCCATGGCAGGCGGTCCGCATCGGTCAGGGGAATGCCCGCCGCCATCTTTTCCACATTGACGCGCGGGTGCAGCATGTCACCTTCCTGATAGGGCCAGCCCAGCAGGTTGTGCAGCCCTTCCGCCAGTGTCGTCTTGCCGCAGCCCGATACCCCCATGATAACCAGGACCAGCGGCCGGATGCCCTGGTCCTGCAACTCCCGCCCGGTCATGCCGCAACCAGCTTCTGCAGCCCCGTGGCAGTCGCCACGATCACTTCGGATGTGCGGCCGATGAACAGACCGGTCTCAATCACGCCAACCACCTGCGCCAGTTGCGCCTGCAACTGCGCGGAATCGGCGATTTCGCCAAAATGACAGTCAAGGATCATGTTGCCCCCGTCGGTTACGAACACGTTGCCGCTGCGGTCCATACGCTGGGTGATACGCGCGCCCAGCGCCTCAAGCTGCCGGGCTGTGGAAGTCCAGCCGAAGGTCGCGACCTCCACCGGGACGGGCACGCGTGCGCCCAGACGGTCCACCAGCTTGCTGTCATCCACAACAACCACGAATTTGCGTGATGCGGCAGCCACGATCTTTTCACGAAACAGCGCGCCCCCAAGCCCCTTGATCAGGTTGAGCGAACCGCGTTCGACCTCATCCGCGCCATCAATGTCGATGTCGATCTGCGGGTGCGTAGCAAACGTCACCAGCCTGATCCCGTGCGAGCGCGCCTGCTCGGCCGAGCGTTCGGACGTGGGAATGGCGCAGAAGCGCAGCCCCTCCGCCCAGCGACGACCGAGTTCCTCGATCATGAAGGCCGATGTGCTGCCTGAACCAAGGCCAACCACCATGCCTTCCCTGACCATGTCCGCGGCCTCGATCGCCGCCTTGCGCTTCAGTTCTGCCCGTGGGTCCGCGTTCTGGGTGGACATGCGCTGCTTCCTCTCCTGCGGGGCATCCCGCCGCCGGGTGCCCCGTCGTTTTTATTGAACCGTGATCCGTATCGCATAAACACGATACTGTGGCACTTATTGTCCCGCAGCCGCCTTGTCCATAAGCCAGATGAGTTCGCCCTCGGTCGTGATGTGGCTGGCGGGTTCCGCCGGGTCGCCGGCGCGCACCCTGCCAAAGGCCTCGCGCTTGGCTGGCCCGGCCAGCATGAACACCACATGGCGGCTGGAATGAATGGCGGGATAGGTCAGCGTCAGGCGCGTATGCGGCGCGTCATCGGGCACGCAGGTCGAAACCCACAGCTTTTTCTCCCGAAGCACCGGCTGGCGCGGGAACAGCGACGCGGTATGCCCGTTATCGCCCAGGCCCAGCATCACCACGTCAAACAGCGGGCGGCCGGGTTCCAGCACCGTGCCGCCGTATACCTTTTCCAGTTCCGCCTGGTATTGCGCCGCCGCCTGCGCCGGGTCGCCCGACGTCGGCATGGGGTGCACGTTGGCGGGGGGCACCGGCACATGGGCCAGCATTTCGCTCTCGACCATGTTGTAGTTGCTGGCCGGGTCGCTGTCGGGCACGAAGCGTTCATCGCCAAAGAAGAACTGCGTGTTCGCCCACGGGAAACGGTCGCGGTATTCATCCGACGCCAGGATCTGGTACAGCCGCTTGGGCGTCGACCCGCCCGAAAGCGCGATCACGAACGGGCCGCCCTTTTTCGCCAGCGCCTGTTCCGTCAGCCATTTCGCCATGTACTGCGCAATGGCTTCGGCATCGGGCAGGACCACCATCGCGCCCGTTTTCACGTCATGTCCACCTGTCATGTCACGCATCTCCCAGCACGAATTTCTCGATCCCGTTGGCGAACCCTTCCTCCTCGCACGATGTCGAGACATGGGTCGCCTGCTTCTGCACCTCGGGGCTGGCCTGCCCCATGGCGATGGACATGCCGCTCTTGCGGAACATCAGCACGTCATTGGGCTGGTCGCCCAGTGTCACCATCTGGCTGGCGGGAATGCCCAGCAGGCGTTCGAGCGCCATCACCACGCCGCCCTTGTTGGCGTCCCTGTTGGTCACGTCCACATAGTACGGCTGTGACAGGGCGGCGGACGCCGTATCGCCCAGTGCCTGCTGCAGGTCGTGCTCGAGGCGCTTCATCAGGGCCAGGTCATCGCTGACGCCGGTGATCTTGACCACCTGGTCCAGCTTTGCTTCCACATTGCCCACCACGGGCGGGAACCTGACCGTCCACTGTTCGCGCGCGACATGCGGGGCGTCGAGTTTCGAGACGATCCAGTCATTGCCGTTATAGACCCACGGATCGGCCCCGTGGTCGCGGATGATGCCGATCACCCTGCGCGCCGTATCGGCTGGCAGCGTGCGGGCCTCGATCACGGTGAAATCGGGCCTGACCATCATCCCGCCGTTGAAACCCGCGATCGGTTCGGAAATCTTCAGCGGGTCAATGACCATCTTCATGCCCTTGGGCGGGCGGCCGCTGGTGATGGTGAACAGGATACCGCGTTCACGCAGGCGTTCGACAGCCCGGATCGCGCGGGGTGTCAGGATCTTGTCCTTCGTGACCAGGGTGCCATCCACATCGGCCAGAACCAGTCTGATCTGGCTGGCTGGCGTTCCGGCTGCGTCCTGGGGCATGGTGCCTCTCCCTTCTGTGCCGCGCGCCTATGCACGGGGCAGTACAAAACTTTCCATGGCGAAAGCCCACCCGTCCTGCGTATTGGACCGCGTCACGAAACGGGCATGGGCCTTCACATTATCGGGCGCGTTGCCCATGGCGATGCTGACCCCGGCTTCCTTCAGCATGGGGATATCGTTGTTCATATCCCCGATACACGCTGTATTCCGGATATCAATATCCAGCAGTTTTGCCAGTTCTTTTGCCGCATAGCCCTTGTTCGCCTGCGGATGCGTAATATCAAGGTAAATGGGCGAAGACCGGTGTACGCTCGCCTTGCCAGCCAGCAGGTCCGCAAGCGCGCGTTCCACCCCCGGCAGGGTGGCGGGATCGGCCGAAACCCCCATGATCTTGCCCACATTTTCATAATGTCCGGCAAAATCGTCCACCTGGATCGGGGTGGTCAGCACCACGTCGCGTTCATGATGGACCTGCGGCGTGTCATCACGGCGCACAAGCCAGTCATGGCCGATGAACAGCCATGGCTCGACCCCGTGGGCAATCAGGAATTCAACCGCCGTCCGGGCCGTTTCCGGATCAAGGGACAGCCGTTCGCGGATCGTGCCGTCAGGGTCACAGATCAGCCCGCCATTCAGACCCGCAATGGGGGTATCGATGCGCAGTTCCCTGACAAACTGCATCATGCCCCGTGGCGCGCGGCTACTGACCAGGCTCAGTTTGATGCCGGCTTTGCGCACATCATCCGCCGCCTGCCGCGCGGCGGGGGTCAGCCTGCGTTCCGGGGTAATCAGGGTCCCGTCAATATCGGATACGACAAGGCGGACGCCCCCTGCAGGGGTAACGGGTGGGGTCATGGGCATCATCCAATCTTCAGCCAGTGGCGGTGGTCACGGGCCAGCAGGGCGTCGGCCGCTTCCGGCCCCTCGCTGCCAGCCGCATAGAAATCAAGGCTGCGTGCATCCTGCCCCCAGTCCAGCACCGGCTGCACGGCGCGCCATCCGGCCTCGATATTATCCGCGCGCTGGAACAGGGTGGCGTCCCCGATCATGCAGTCATAGATCAGGGTTTCATACCCGGTGCTGGGTCCTTCGCTGAACCATTCGGCATAATCGAATTTCATCCGCACACCACCCAGCCGCACCGACGGGCCGGGAATCTTGGCCGAAAACTGCATGGTGACCCCCTCGGTCGGCTGGATATGGATGACCATGATGTTGGGGGCCAGCTTTTCCACCGGCGTATCGCGAAACAGCGCATAGGGGGCCGATTTGAAGTGGATGGCGATTTCGGTCTTGCGCGCGGCCAGGCGCTTGCCCGTGCGGACATAGAACGGCACCCCGGCCCAGCGCCAGTTATCGATCTGGAACTTCATCGCCATGTAGGTCTCGGTCAGGGAATGGGGGTCAACACCGGGTTCCTGCCGGTAGCCGGGCACTTCCTTTCCCCCCACCACACCCGGCGCGTACTGCCCGCGCACCACGTCCTGCGGCAGGAGGGGGTGGATGGCGTCCAGCACCTTGGTCTTTTCATTGCGCACGGCATCGGCATCGAATGAAATGGGCGCTTCCATCGCCGTCATGGCCAGAAGCTGCATGACGTGATTGGGCACCATGTCGCGCAGGGCGCCGGTGCCTTCGTAAAACTTCGCGCGCTGTTCCACGCCCACCGTCTCGGCAGCGGTGATCTGGACGTGATCGATATTCTGGCGGTTCCACAGGGGTTCGAAAAACCCGTTGGAAAACCGCAGGGCAAGGATGTTCTGGACCGTTTCCTTGCCCAGGTAATGGTCAATGCGGTAGATCTGCTGTTCCGTCAGCGTATGCAGCAGCCGTTCGTTCAGCGCCACGGCGGAAGGCAGGTCGTTGCCGAAGGGCTTTTCCACGATGACGCGGCGGAAGGTATGCCGCCCCTCGCGCACCAGTCCCGCTTCCCCCAGCCGGTCCACGATGGGGCCAAAGAAACGGGCGGCCACGGCAAGGTAGAAAATGCAGTTCTGGTCGCCCACGACCGCGGCGATGTCCTGATAGGTCTGCATGGATTCGAAGTCGCCGCGCACGTAGCGGATGCGCGGCTGCATCCATGCCCATATGTCCTCACGCAATGTCACGGCTTCCGCACCCCGGCGGGCGGCGAAATCCTCCAGCGCCGCACGGACATTGCGCTGTAGCTGCGCATCGGTCAGTTCGGCGCGGTCAACCGCCACGACGCTGAAACCGTCATCCAGCAGCCCGGCGCAGGCAAGATTGTATATGGCGGGCAGCAGAAGGCGGCGCGTCAGGTCACCCCCACCGCCAAAGATGACAAACGATCCCGGCGGGCTGCGCCGGGGGGCGGCTTCATGCCCGGTATCGCCAACCTGTGATACCGCCAAGGCAATGATGTTTTCCATTGTACTGCTGTTCCTGGACTGTTTCCGCCTGTATTCCTCCCCGGCTGTTCCGGTTGCAGTCATTGAGCGCTGTCGTTTGTTCCAGGAACAGCCGGGACCCGGAATGCGTAGCACCCCGGCATCCCATCAGTTACCAGCCGTGGGTCGGGTCAGTTATTCGTACCCTCGATGTGACCGCCAAAGCCGAAGCGCATGGCGGACAGCATCTTTTCGGCAAAGTTGTTGCCCGTGCGCGAACGGAAGCGCGTGAACAGCGATGCGGTGATGACGGGCACCGGCACGGCTTCCTCGATCGCGGCCTCGATCGTCCAGCGGCCTTCGCCGGAATCGGCCACGTCGCCCTTGTAGTTCGACAGGTCGGGGTTGCCCGCCAGCGCGCTGGCCGACAGGTCCAGCAGCCACGACGACACCACGCTGCCACGGCGCCAGACTTCGGCAATGTCCGCCATGTTCAGCTCGAAACGCTGGTCTTCGGGCAGTTCGGTCGAATTCTTGGACTTCATCACGTCAAAGCCTTCGGCGAAGGCCTGCATGATGCCGTATTCGATGCCGTTATGGACCATCTTCACGAAATGGCCGGACCCGGCGGGACCGCAATGCAGGTAGCCCTGTTCCGCGCGCGGGTCGAAACCCGGCTTGTCACGGTTCGGCGTGCGCGGGATATCGCCAATTCCCGGTGCAAGGGCGGACAGGATGGGATCGATGTAGTCGGTGGCGTCCTTGGTGCCGCCGTACATCATGCAGTAGCCGCGTTCCAGTCCCCACACGCCGCCCGATGTGCCGACATCAATGTAGTGGATGCCCTTTTTCATCAGTTCGGCGGCGCGGCGGATGTCGTCCTTGTAGAAGGAATTGCCGCCATCGATCACGATGTCGTCCTTGCCCAGCAGGCCGCCCAGTTCCTGCACCGCCGCTTCGGTCACCTTGCCCGCGGGCAGCATCAGCCAGACCACCTTGCGGCCGGACAGCTTGCCCACCATGTCCGCAAGCCCGGTGGCGGGGGTACAGCGCTTGCCTTCGGCCTGACCACACACCTTTGCCGTGACCGTGGGATCACGGTCAAAGGCCACCACGTCATGACCATGACGGGTCAGGCGGATGGAAATGTTGCCGCCCATCTTGCCAAGGCCAACAATACCAATCTGCATAATCAAAAAACTCCTGGAAGAGGGATGGGGCCATAGTCCTACCGTCCTGGCGGTCATTACCCAATGACCCCAATCAAAAAACCCGCCCCTTCGCCAGAAGGGACGGGCCAGCATGCGGTCAGACCGCGCGGGCGATATCCTGCCCGAGTTTTTCAAGGCCAGCCTTCAGCTCACCATGGATGTGGACACGCAGCACGCGACGGCCGCGTTCGGCCAGCACTTCCATGTCGCCACGCGCCTGTGCTTCCTTGACAATGCTGAAGGTGTATTTCTCACCCGGCACCGGCAGGTTGACCTCATCATCACACGTGATCTGCAGGAACACGCCCGTGTCGGGCCCACCCTTGTAGGCCTGTCCGGTGGAATGCTGGAAACGGGGGCCGAATTCGGCGGCCGTGGCCAGCTTCAGCGCGTCACGCAGGTCAAGGCGTACCTTCTGGATCCATTCACGCGTCCATGTATCACGGTCGATATAGGCCAGCAGGGCAACATAGTCGCCTGCCTTGCCACGGGCGAAATGGGCCTTGAGGATCGCTTCCGCCGTCTTGCCGCCACCCAGCGCCGACGCGTTCTTCGGATCGGCATAGAAAGCGAACGGGCCGTCCTTGGCGAACGGTTCGTACGGCGGCAGCCTGCCGGTTTCGTTATAGGCGGTGGTGATCTTCTTGGTCTCGATCTTCGATTCCTCGACATCGGGCTGGTTGAACGGGTTGATCCCGATCACCGCGCCGGCGACGGCGGTCGCGAATTCCCAGCGGAAGAATTCTTCCAGCACCTGGCGGCGTTCATGCAGTTCGATGGTGACGACCGGCTCACCCGCCTCAACCAGCGCGGCAAAGGCCGCGTCCTGCTTCGGGCACGGATCCTCGGCCAGACGCAGGTATGTAAACACCCGGTCCCTGCCATACACGCCCGGCTTGCCGATGGTTTCATCATCGATGGGGATCAGGCCGCGGCCATCCTTGCCGGTCGATTCCGCAATCAGCTGTTCCAGCCATGCGCCCATGTCGTAAATGCCGGGGGACGCGATGATGGTCACCTTGTCACGCCCGAAATCACGCGCGGCAACCCCCAGCACGGCCCCCAGCACCACGCCGGGATTCTGCACGGGCGGAACGGATGCGGCGCAGGACTTCTCGCCACGCTGTGCGGATTCCAGCAGCAGCTTCAGCGGCAGGCCCGCGACGGCGGCAGGCACCATGCCGAAATCGGACAGCACGGAATACCGACCGCCGATCTGCTTTTCACCGTAGAAAATCTTCCAGAAACCGTCCTTCTTCGCCACGTCTTCCATGTGCGAGCCCGGATCGGTCACGGTAATGAAGTGCGAGCCGACCTTGTCGCCCAGCACCTTTTTCGCCTGATCGAAGAAATAGGCCTTGAGGATGTTCGGCTCCAGCGTGCCGCCGGACTTGGACGAGACGATGAACAGCGTCTTGCTGATATCGATCTTCTTCTCGAAATCACGCACCTGCTGCGGGTCCGTGCTGTCGAGCACGTACAGGTGCGGGAAGCCTTCATGCTTGCCGAATGTCTGCGCCAGTACTTCGGGACCAAGGCTGGAACCACCCATGCCCAGCAGCAGCGCGTCACGGAAGCCGCGAGCCTTCACCTCCGCCTGGAAATTCTCGAATTTCGACAGGGCGGCCACCTGGTCATCGGTGATGTCCAGCCATTTCAGCCAGCTTGCCTCGTCCTTGCCGGTCCACAGGGTTGCGTCCTTGTCCCATATGCGGCGGACATTGCCGTCCTTGCGCCATGTCTCCAGTTCCGCATCGACCGCCTTCTGCAGGTCGGCAGGCAGCCTGAGCGCGGTGGAGGTCACCTTCTTGCCAAGGAACGCCGCCTGCTTGGCCGCAACCGACCCCAGCAGGTCATCAAACGCATCAGCGAAGGAGGCAACGCCTTCATCCACCAGCACCTTCGTGACACCGTCAAGGTCAAGGCCAAGGCGCTGGGCTTCGGCCATCACCTTCTTCGCGCCCTCGATATCCTGCGTCAGGGTGGGGGCCACCTTGCCGTGGTCACGGAAGGCGTCGAATGTCGCGGGGGGAATGGTGTTGACGGTTTCGGGACCGATCAGGCCATCCACGTACAGCACGTCGCTGAAGGACTTGTCCTTCGTGCCCGTGCTGGCCCACAGCAGGCGCTGCGGCTTGGCGCCGGCGTCGGCCAGCTTTTTCCACCGTGCGCTGGCCGTCACGTCCTTCCAGTGTTCGTACGCCATCTTGGCGTTGGCGATCGCGACCTTGCCACGCAGCGCCTTGAGCGCCGCACTGTCCCTGTCGCCCTTCGCCACGCGGTCATCGATTTCCTTGTCGATCTTCACGTCGATGCGGCTGACGAAGAAGGACGCGACACTGGCGATGTCCTTGACGCTTTCGCCACGGCCAAGGCGGTCCTCAAGCCCGGTAATGTAGGCTTCCAGCACCTTCTTGTAGGCATCGATCGAGAACAGCAGGGTGACGTTGATGCTCAGCCCTTCGGCAATGGCGGCGCGCACGGCGGGCACGCCTTCTTCAGTGCCGGGAATCTTGATCATGAGGTTGCGGGCGCCAACCGCCTTCCACAGGCGCAGCGCCTCATGCAGCGTGCCCTTGGTGTCACGCGCCAGATAGGGCGAGACCTCAAGGCTGACATAACCGTCCACGCCCTTCGTCTGTTCATAGACCGGATACAGCACCCGGGCCGCGGCCCGGATATCGTCCACGGCCAGCAGTTCGTACAGCGCGCCCGCGTCAATCACCTGGTGCGCCAGCACCGAACGGATCTGGGCATCGTAATCCGTGCCCTGCCCCATGGCCTTCTGGAAGATGGCGGGGTTGGAGGTCACGCCCTTCAGCCCGTCTTCATCCACCAGCTTCTTCAGGCTGCCATTTTCGGTATAGGAACGCTGGATGAAGTCCAGCCATGGGGACTGACCATAGCGGGCCAGTTCCTTTAACGGATTTTCGCTACCAGAGTCTTGCGCACTCATGCCGTGCATCCTTTGCCTGCGGCAGCGCGGGCAGGTCCCGCGTCACCAATACTGCCATCTTCAAAAAACAAGGCAGGCGGAACGCGCTGTCCCGCCTGCCTGTCCATTATGCCGGTTTGCCCGCCTGCCTGCGGGCGGCGGCCACCACGGCGTCAACCGTGAAACCGAATTTGACCTCCAGCTGTCCCGCCGGGGCGGAAGCGCCAAAGCCGTGCATGACGATCGTCTCCCCCGCCAGTCCCGTGTAACGGTCCCAGCCAAGCTGGGCCGCCTGTTCCACCGCGACGCGCGCGGTGACATCGGGCGGCAGGACACTGTCGCGGTAGGCCTTGGGCTGGGCCTCGAACAGATCCCATGACGGCATGGAGACAAGACGCACCTTGATGCCATCCGCCTTCAGCTTTTCCGCGGCCTTCACGATCAGGCCGACCTCACTACCCGTTGCCATGAGAATGACATCGGGACGCCCCTGCGCATCCGCAAGGACATAGGCCCCTTTTGCCAGACCTGTTGCTGGCGCATAGGTCTTGCGGCAGATGGTGGGCAGGTTCTGGCGGCTCAGTGCCAGCACGCTGGGGCGGTCCCTGATCTGGACCAGCGTGCGCCAGGCTTCGGCCACCTCGTTCGCATCGGCGGGGCGCAGCACGGTCACGCCGGGGGTGGCGCGCAGCTGGGCCAGCTGTTCGATGGGCTGGTGGGTCGGGCCGTCTTCGCCCACCCCGATCGAATCATGGGTGAAGATATAGGTCACCGGCAGCTTCATGAGCGAAGACAGGCGGATGGGCGGCTTCATGTAATCGGAGAAGATCAGGAAGCCCGAGCAGTAGGCCCGGATGCCATACAGCGCCAGCCCGTTGCTGATCGATCCCATCGCATGTTCGCGCACGCCGAAATGCAGGTTGCGCCCGCCATAGGTCCCGCCCCACTGCGGCGGCTGGAAATCACCCGCGCCGTCAAAGGTCAGATGCGTCTTGGTGGAGGGCGACAGGTCGGCCGAGCCACCGATCATCCACGGATAATTCTTCGCGATCTCGTTCAGGACCTTGCCCGAACTTGCGCGGGAGGCGACACCCTTGGCGTCCGCGTCGAATACCGGGATATCGCTGTCCCACCCTTCGGGCAGGGTGCCGGCGAAGATGTGGTCAAGCTGCGCGGCCTCATCGGGATATTTCGCACGATAGGCCCTGAACAGTTCGTCCCATGCCCTGGACGCGGCGGCGCCACGCGTGGCGATTCCTGCCTGGAAATGTTCCGGCACGCCTTCAGGCACGTAGAAATTCCTGTCTTCCGGCCAGCCATAGAATTTCTTGGTCTCGCGGACTTCCTCGACACCCAGCGGGGAACCGTGCGCTTCGGCCGTCCCGGCAAGATGCGGCGCGCCCCAGCCAATGATGGAATGGACGATGATCAGCGTCGGCCGCGAGGTCTCGGCCTTCGCTTCCGCCAGCAGGCGGCGCATGTCGCCCGTGTCGTTGGCGTCCTTGAGTTCAAGGACATGCCAGCCATAGGCCTCGAAGCGTTTGTGCACGCTTTCGGTAAAGGCGATGCGGGTCGATCCTTCGATGGAAATATGGTTGCTGTCATAGATCCACGTCAGGTTCCCAAGCTTCAGGTGGCCTGCAATGGACGCGGCCTCGCTGGATACGCCTTCCATGTTGTCGCCATCACCGCACAGCGTATAGACGTGGTGATCGAACAGCGTGAACCCGGGGCGGTTATAGCGTTCGGCCAGCCATTTTTCCGCAATCGCCATGCCCACCGAATTGCCGCAGCCCTGGCCCAGCGGCCCGGTCGTGGTCTCGACACCCGCGGTGTGGTGGTATTCCGGGTGGCCGGGGGTGAGCGAGTCCAGCTGGCGGAACTGCTCGATATCCTCCAGCGTCAGGGCGGGACGGTCATTGCTGACCCCGCCGGGACGCACGTCGCGGATACCCGCCAGATAGATCAGCGAATACAGCAGCATGGACGCGTGCCCGATCGACAGTACGAAACGGTCACGGTTGGGCCATAGCGGATTGGCCGGGTCATAGTTCAGCACATCGCGCCACAGCGTATAGGCCACGGGGGCAAGTGCCATGGCGGTGCCGGGATGACCGGAATTCGCCTTCTGCACCGCGTCCATGGACAGCGTACGGATTGTATTGATGCACAGCGTGTCGATATTGGTGGGCATTGCGCCACCTCCTTCAGGTGCCATCAGGGGGGATGTAGTCAGGGAACGCATGAGAGACCGGCCTCCTTACAGCCATGGTTGCTGTCCTGATCGGGCCGGACATGCGGCCTGAACATGACAACCTTTCTTGTTTTTCTTTCCATACCACCCGCACCCGGGCCGCCCGGCGGCGGACAGCACGGAGCACAAGGAAAAAAGGCTTTTCACGGCACGCACCTTCTCACGACCTTCGGGACGGAACAAGCCATCTCGTCAGGCTGTTACCCTCATCCCGCCGAACATGCGCGCCATGCCCCGCCATTGCATATGACAGCGCGTGACCGCCCACCCGGTTGCCCCGAACCCGGTCACGTACAGGCATGGAATTTGACACAGCCCCCGCCCTCCCCCACCAGATCGGGGCCACGCACCGTCCGCCGATGGAGACCACGCATGCCCCTGCTACCCGCCAGCGACCACACGGATGGCACCCGTTTTTTCAATCCCCCCTCCATTCGCCCCGACACCACGCCACCAGGACGGATGCGGCGGCTGTCCATCCTGAAATGGCAGTGGAACAGGCCAAAATCGGACTGGCCCGCATGGATTGAAAACCCTGTCCCCACCGGCGACCCGCATGCCCTTCCCGCACCGGACACGGTGCAGGTGACGTTTATCGGACACAGCACGTTCCTGATCCGCCTGCCCCGCCCCGATGGCACGGCGCTGAGCATCCTGACCGATCCCATTTTTTCCCTGCGCTGCTCACCCTTTTCCTTCATGGGGCCCAGGCGGGTGCGCGCGCCGGGACGCGCGCTGGCGGACCTGCCCCGGATTGACGTGGTGCTGGTGTCCCACGCGCATTACGACCACATGGACCTGCCCACGTTGCGCGCCCTTGCCCGGCGCGGGGATGACCCGCTGGTGGTCACGCCGCTGTGCAATGCACGCTTCATGCGCGCGACCGGGCTGCGTCGGATCATGGAACTGGACTGGTGGCAGTCCGTGGCCATGCCGGATCTGCAGGTCACGTGCACACCCGCCCGCCATGGTGCGGCCCGCACCCCCTTCGACCACAACAAAAGCCTGTGGGGCGGGTTCATGCTGCGCGACGCGGCGGGGCACCGGCTGTTCTTTGCCGGCGACACCGCGCATGGGCGGCACTGGGGCCTGATCCGTGACCGTCTGGGCGCGCCGGATATCGCACTCCTGCCCATCGGGGCGTATGATCCGCGCGAACTGATGGCGGGCGTGCATACCACCCCCGAGGAGGCGCTGGAGGGCCTGCGCCAGCTTGGGGCGCACCATGGCATCGGCATGCATTTCGGCACGTTCCGCCTGACGGACGAACCCATGGACGAACCCGTGCGCCGGCTGGCCCGGGCGGTGCAGGATACCGGCCTGCCCCCTGATGTGATGGGGATCATGGACCATGGGGAATGCCGCGACATCGCGTGGCGGCAACCCGATGATGCATGATTGCCCGATGTTCTTTTCAGCCGAACCGTCCTATGATCCGCCCCACCTGACGGGACCGGCCCCCGCCCCCGTTTTCCGCAACCCGACCAGCGAGGCAGGCACATGAGCAAGACAATCGCCAGCGGCGACCCCGCCGCCGCCGCACCCGAATCCTTCAGCAACGCGGAAATCGAGACCCTGTTCCTGTCCGCCGCCCGTGACGGGCAGACAGACCTGGTAAGCGAATTCCTGAACGCGGGCATCAACCCCGACACCCGCAATGACAAAGGCTACACCGCGCTGATTCTGGCGGCCTATAACGGCCACGCCGAAACCGTGCGCGCCCTGCTGGCGGGTGGGGCCAATCCCAACCTGCAGGATGCAAAGGGGGCGACCGCGCTGGCGGGTGTCGCATTCAAGGGCGACCTGCCGTGCGCGCGCGTGCTGGTGGAACATGGCGCCGCGATTGACGTGCCGAATTTTGTCGGGCGCACGCCGCTGACCTTTGCGGTCATGTTCAACCGCGACCCCATGGTGACCTTCCTGCTGGAACATGGCGCCAATCCCGACCTGCGTGATGGCGAAGGGATCAGTGCGCGCATCCTGGCCACCCGGCAGGGCAATGCCGCCCTTGTCTCCGCCATGGATCGTCCGGCCACGCCCCAGGGCTGAACGCCCTTTCCCATATATCCCTCCCGCGCGCCCGTAGCCTGCATGCAGGACGGGCGCGCGCCTGTTTCATGACCCTGACAATCTGGAATTCACCCTGATGAGCCGTTTCTGGAGCCCTGTCGTCCATACCCTGACCCCCTATGTGCCGGGGGAGCAGCCCAGACTGGCCAACCTGATCAAGCTGAATACCAATGAATGCCCATATGGTCCGTCGCCCAAGGTGCTGGACGCCATACGGGCGGCGACCAACGACACGCTGCGCCTGTATCCCGACCCCACGGCGCAGGCGCTGTGTGCCGCGATCGCGCGTGCGCATGATGTCCCGGCCGACCACGTTTTCGTGGGCAATGGATCGGACGAAGTGCTGGCCCATACATTCCAGGGGCTGCTCAACCATCCCGAACCGCTGCTGTTTCCCGACATAACCTACAGTTTCTACCCCGTTTACTGCGGGCTGTATGGCATACGGCATGAAACGGTGCCGCTGGATGACGACATGCGCATCGACATTGCCGCGTATCGCCGGTCATGCGGGGGCATCATCATCCCCAATCCCAATGCCCCCACGGGAATCGCGCTAGGGCTGGACGCCATCCGCACCGTGCTGACCGATCACCCCGACGCGGTGGTGGTGGTTGACGAAGCCTATGTCGATTTCGGCGCGGAGACGGCCATTGCGCTGGTGGGCCGGCATCCCAACCTGCTGGTCGTGCGCACGCTGTCCAAATCCAGCGCGCTGGCGGGATTGCGGGTGGGCTATGCCATCGGGCAGCCCGACCTGATCGCGGCCCTGACCCGTGTGAAGGACAGCTTCAATTCCTATCCGCTGGACCGTCTGGCGCAGGTGGGGGCCATTGCCGCGATCGAGGATCGGGAATGGCTTGCAAACACCCGTGAGAAAATCATAAGCTCACGGGACAGGCTGACCGACAGCCTGGGAAAGATGGGGTTCGATGTCCTGCCATCACAGGCGAATTTCATATTCGCCCGGCATCCGGACCGTGACGCCGCATATCTTGCCTCCGCCCTGCGGGAACGGGCAATCATCGTGCGTCATTTCCGGACCCCGCGCATTGCACAGTGGCTACGCATCACCATTGGTACTGACGCCGAATGCCAGGCCCTGATAACGGGACTGACTGACGTGCTGGCGCAAAACGGGGGCTAGGTCCCCGGTTCATCACGTGCCTGCGCCTGCCCGGCCTGCCATGAATGGCAGGAGGCGGTCAGTACGTGCTGTTCGTCTTTCCACCATACGGTTGACAACTCATTTCCTGGACCCGCGGTCCACAGGACACTTATCATGCGCGCATTCCACGGACAGATGTCCGATAACCAGCCGATCCGTCGCACGCTTGCTGAAAAACAGAAGCAGCTGCGTGACCTGCGTGAAACACTGGCCACCATGAAATCGCATACATCCCCCGCCCTGCGCGAAAGCGTACAGAAGCGCATCCGCCAGCTGGAAAGCGAAGTCAGCGCCGCCCCCGCCCTGAAGGCCGGGGAGCAGCGCAATACGCCACGTTCCACCACCGGCACGGACCGACCCCGCAGCCCCCGTCGCCGTCCTGAACGCAGTATCTGAACAGACAAAAGAAAGGCCGACCCCACTGGGGGCCGGCCTTTTTCATTTGGTAATTCCTGCCGGGGAAACAGGTCCGGATATTTCCAGACCATATGTCCTTCCGGTTCCTGCCCATCTGACAGGCTGTGCCAGCCGGACGGAAAACCACCCTGAACCAGCGCGCTTCAGACTGCTGTTCCCAAAGTGGCAATATTTCCCGGCGCCACCTATCCCTTCATCTGCACCTTCAGGCCAATAAAAAACGGGCCTGCTTTGCAGCAGGCCCGTTTTCCACCCATATCGGTACAACCGATCGGGTCAGGATCCGGGACGGATCAGTGACCAAGCGTCACTTCTTCCGCCACATCACCGCGTGCAGCGGCAGCATCAATGTAACGACGGGCTTCCGGCGAAACGGTCAGCACCAGCGTCATCAGGGCCGAGGCGACATACAGGCCGGAGAAGATCCAGATGATCCCCTCGATCCCGTGCCAGTTCTCAAACCACGTCACGATAGCCGGACCGACCCATGTGCTGGCGCCAGCACCCAGGCCAAGGGCGGACAGGGCAGCGGCCTTTTCCTTCGGGCAGATCTGCGGCACCAGGCCGGACAGCGGCACGAAGGCGGCAATCGTCGCGCCATACAGCGCACCCATGGCGGCAGCGATGGGGAAGTTGCCGGGGAACATCTGCGGCACATAGTAGAACAGCGGCACGGTGATCGCGGCGCCCACGCAACCGAACAGGGCGACAACGGTACGATGGCCCAGACGGTCAGCCGTGATGCCGGACACAAGGTTCACCAGGATGTTCGACAGGAAGATGATCGACAGAAGCTGCAGCCACTGCGACAGCGAGAAGCCGATCACCTTGGTGAAGAACGCCGGCATGATGACCAGGAACGCATATTCGGACGACGTGTTGATGGTCCGCACGATCATGGCGACGAACGTCTTGGGTTCACGCCACAGGATGCTGATCGAACTAAAGAAGATCTTGGCTGGCGGTGTGCCGGGGGCTGCAAGGCGCCTGGAACCGATCGGTTCACGCGTCATCAGCAGGGCAAGCAGGCCACCGAACATGACCAGCGCCAGCGAGGACCAGAACGTCGCCATTTCGCCGATCAGCGGAATGGAGAAGCTGGCGAACAGCGAACCCAGCGTGGGCAGCCCACCGGAGAAGGCGAACCAGAACCAGCCCGCGGCCGAACCCAGCTGACGCGGCGGGGTTGCGGCGGCAATCCACACAAGGAAGCCATAGGTGAACAGCGGATAGCCAAAGCCACGCATGGTGTAGGCGGCCAGCATGATGGGATAGCTGTTGACGGCCACGCCGAAGGTCAGGAACACGACCTCGAACACGCCCCAGATGGCAAGGCCGATCCACATGACCCGCTTGGGCCCCCACAGATCGGACAACGGCCCCGATGCCCATGAGGACAGCGAGACGGTCACGCCATAAATGGTAAACAGCAGCGCGGTATTACGCGATGAAATGCCCTGTCCCTCCAGATAGGGGGCCAGGTAGCCGGCCTCGACACCATCACCGATCATGAAGAACAGCAGGCCGACAAATCCCCAGAACAGGGGCGCCGGGATGCCAAGCTTATCAGCTATGGACGTTGATTCGGACAGATTGTCTGTCTGTTTCAAGGGGAGATTCTCCTCTTTCACAGGCAGCCGACACGAAGATGAGGGGCTCCACCTCATTGTGGAGCGTCGATGCAGGCTGCGTCCGCACAGTCCGGATTTCCGGCAAACACCAGTGCGGAACCTCAGTTTCACAAGTTCGGGTGTGCAATCACCCGGACCGGCTACAGCAATGCGGGAACAGAAGAACGGCGCCAGCGCCAAAACGCCAGCGCATCATGCCTGGCAAACCTGCTTCCCCATAAGTGCCACCGGCCAAAAGTCGTCGATCCAGCAGAAAACATACCAATTGGTACGCGTTGCATAACAATATCGATGAAAAACACCCGGTTACACCTGAAAAAAAGGCAAAACCACGTGATCTCCCATCACTGGAAAGACCAGGAATTGGCTGGATATACAAAATCGTTGCAGTTACGAACGATTTCACAGTGATCCGATAGTCTCCAACCTCCATTCGGATACAAAAAATATATTCAGTGGGGTCAATCTATACTAAAAAACTCTCGAGAATGTAAGGGAAATCTCAAATTTTCGATGCGATTCGGATTTTTCCCTTATTATATCAACAGATTTCAGATCATATTTTTATGCATACGGTATATGCATCACCATCCGGCACCATCTTTCGCCATGGGTGGGTTCCTGCCATAGTCACCATTGCCCGCCCGCACATGGACGGGGCCGCACCCCGGTGCGGGACAGGCATTGCCTGCTGCATCCTCCCATGCCGGGGCATGGACAGACGGAACGGGTACGGTGAACATCAATTCCATACGCCTTGCCGCATTGCCGGTTGCTTTGCTGCTGCTTTCTCCCGCGCTGGTCTGCGCCCCTGCCCACGGCCAGAGCCTGGCCACGCAGAAGGTGCAGCGTGCGATGGATGTCCTGCGCCTGAAGCCGGATCTGGCCAGCAAGGCCTGCCTCGACAAGCTCGAAGACCTGCACAAGATGGAAAAGGTCATCGAGGAAGCGGGGGAAAGCGCACACAACCCCAACCTGTCGCTGGCACACGACATCATGGAATCCGATTACGAGGACGCAACCGAATCCTGCGTGCCCGATGCCGCCAAGCTGTGCGCTGCACCGGGAAAGCTGGCCAGCGCCAACCAGAAGAAGCTGTGTGACTCGCTTGACGCGATCATGTCGGTTGACGGATCGGATGAAGGGGATGAAGTCGTAACCCCGCCCGAGGGCACATCCTCCGACTGAGGACGCGCCCTGTCCGGCCCTGGCTCAGGACAGGCGCACCAGAAGCTGCAGCCCTTCCGCATTGCCCAGAACGGCTGATTTTTCCGCCCGGTTCAGTTCACGCATGGCGGTGGCAAGGTCTGGTGCCTCCCGCAGTTTCAGCAGGCCCACCAGCAGCGCCGGATTGATCGGGTCGCCCGGCCTGCGGGGCGGGGGCAGCATGATTTCATGTACCTTCAGCAACCCCGCCCGTGCACGCAGCGCCGTCACCGCATCCTGCACGGGCTGGCCCGCCATCTGCATCATGTAGGACACGGCCGCGTGCAGTACGGGTGGGGGGGCTGTTTCCTCGGGGATCAGCAGCAGGTGGGCGCGCCGGAACGCCTGCCCCACCGCTGCGCTGCCTGTCAGTACCGCCAGCGGTATGGCGCAGACCAGCCCCAGCGTTACCGGCAGCATCCACAGGAACAGCGGCAGCGAAACACTCCATGCCGCCGCCGCCAGCGCGATACCCAGTATGGTATGGACCATGTACAGCCGCACGTTCTGCATGATCTGCAGGCCGCCGGCATCACGCCGCTGCGCATTCCACCCCGAGTCGCGACCAAGCAGGATGGAAATGACCCCTGCCGTCTGGATGATCATGGCGATGGGGGCCAGCAACCCGCCGATCACCGTTTCCACCATAATGGACGCCGCCGCCGCGATCGCCCCGCCACAGCCACGGCGCAGCGGCCCGTCGATCAGCAGCAGCAGGTAGGCCAGTATCTTGGGGGCCAGCAGCACGCCCATGGTGCCGATGAACATGTATTCCGCCTGAACCGGGTCAACATGCGGCCAGTGGGGATAAAGCAGCTTGGTGTCGCCAAAATATTCCGGTTTGTAGAACCGGTTCTGCAGCGAGACCACGATCCCCACCAGCAGGAAGACCAGCCACAGCGGGGCCGTGACATACGACCCGATTCCCATGAGCATGTGCATGCGGCTGATCCAGTGCAGCCCCCGCGCGGACACCACCTTTGCATGCTGCAGGTTGCCCTGGCACCACCGGCGGTCGCGGATGGCGATATCGGTCAGGGATGGCGGGCTTTCCTCATACGATCCGGCCAGGGCGGGCACCATGTGAATGGCCCATCCCCCCCGGCGCATCAGCGCCGCCTCCACGAAGTCATGGCTCATGATCGCGCCGCCAAAGGGCTGGCGCCCCGGCAGGTGCGGCAGGCCGGCCTGCTCGGCAAAGGCACGGGTGCGGATCACCGCGTTATGGCCCCAGTAATTCCCTTCCGACCCGTGCCACCATGCAATGCCATGGGCGATCAGCGGACCATAGACACGCCCCGCGAACTGCTGCATGCGGGCAAACAGCGTCTGCCCGTTTACAATGACCGGCAGGGACTGGATCAGCGCGACACCGGGATTGCGTTCCATGGCCGCCGTCAGCCGCACGACCACGTCGCCCGACATGACGCTGTCGGCATCCAGCGTGATCATCTGCTGATAGGCCGCGCCATAGGTCCGCACCCATTCACCGATATTGCCCGCCTTGCGGTCCGTATTGACCGCGCGCCTGCGGTAAAACAGCCGCCCGCCCCAGCCGGTGGCGCGGCACAGGGCCATGTAGGCGGCTTCTTCCGCCACCCACACGTCGGGATCGGTGGTGTCCGACAGGATGAAAACGTCAAAGGCGCGTTCCTGCCGGGTGGCCGCAAGGCTGTCGATGGTGGCGCGCAGGCCGGCCATCACGCGGCCGGGATCCTCGTTATAGGTCGGCATGAGCAGTGCGGTGCGCGTGGTCAGGCGTGGCAGCGGGCCACTGCGCGCGATCCCCAGCCCAAGGCCGCCATGCGCCAGCATCGAGGCAAACCCCGCCAGCGCGGAGGTAAAGGCCAGCGCGATCCACAGGAACAGCATGACGAACAGCACCAGCATCACCATGCCGGCCACCGAACGCTGCACGGCATTAAACACCAGGTCCATTTCGTAACCGGCAAGGCCCGTCATGACCACGGCCCCGCCGATCACCAGCAGGCGGCGCAGGTGAATCAGCCGCCACTCGGTCGTTGGCACGGGACCACGTCCATGCAGGTCAGGTGCCGCCTCCAGCGGATGAACAGGCATGTCCAGCGGCGCCGCGGGCGGAAGGGCGCACCATCCCTGCGGCAGCAGCGGCGCAGGCTGGCCCGCCGCCGGACCGGATGGCGCGCGCGTGGCTAGGGGGTCCATCGGTAGACCCACTCTTCCGACACAGGCCCGTTGTCATCGGCCAGCACGCAGTTCAGTTCCGCCACCTTGGCATCGCCGGGCGCGAATTCGAACGTGCTGCGCCAGCCATGGATGGGGGGAACCGGTTCAACCACCACATTGCGGATTTCGCCTGCGGATGTCCGGCACTGCAGGTGGAAATGCGGCTTTTCAGGCAGGTTGTCGAACGGCGTGCCCACAAAATCGATGTCAAAGAAACGGGTATGGGAATCATCCGTCGCCTCCCCCACGCGGGTGGCGGAAATACGGGCCAGTTTAGTGGGCCATGGCGTATCCCACCCCCAGTACATGCGATAGGTGAAGACATATTCACGCCCCGCCGCCAGCGCATCCTGCGGCCGCCAGAAGGAGACGATGTTGTCATTCACCTCGTTCGGGGTGGGGATTTCCACAAGGTCCACGGACCCCGCCCCCCAGTCCCCGATCGGTTCGATCCACAGCGAGGGGCGCTTTTCATAATTCAGCGACACATCTTCGAAATCGGTAAAGGCACGCTTGCGCTGCATCAGGCCAAAGCCATGCGGGCGCACGTCACTGAAGGCGGAGAACTGCAGGTCGCGCGGATTGCGCAGCGGCCGCCACAACTGCTGTCCGCTGCCCGTCCACATGGACAGGCCTTCGCTGTCATGGGCGGCGGGACGCCAGTCATCAACGCGCGTGCGGTCATTCGCATCGAAATAGAACATGCCCGTCAGCGGCGCGATGCCGGATTCCGCGATGGCCTTGCGGGGATAGAGATAGGACTGGACATCAAAGACCGTCGTCTCACCGGGGCGGATGGTAAAGCGGAACGCACCCACCAGCGACGGACTGTCCAGCAGGGCATGGATGACGATGCTGTCCACGCCCGCCTTGGGCTTTTCCAGCCAGAAAGCACGGAACAGGGCGAATTCCTCCCCCTTCGGGTCACCGGTCCCGTTGGCGAAGCCGCGTGCGGACAGGCCGTAGTTCTGCCCCTTCGCCACCGCACGGAAATAGGATGCGCCAAGGAAGACGCAGAATTCCTCCATAACCCCCGGCGTATTGATCGGCGCGCGCAGCCGCAGGCCGGCAAAACCGATATCATCATTCACCCGCAGGGCGGGATCGTTATAGGTGAACATGTCGGGGTTGAAGGCAATGGGCCGGGACTGCCCGTCAATGACTTCATGCATGTCGATGCGCGGGGCGTACAGATAGCCACGCGGAAAGAATTCGACATCAAAGCCCAGGTTCTCACCATGCCACAGGGCCTGTTCCGAACGGAACGCCATGGAATTGTACTGGTCGAAATTCAGGTTACGCAGCGCGGAAGGCAGGGACTGTGACGGGGCCTGGTATGCCTGCTGCGACAGCTGGTGCGCCAGCGTGCGCACGGTGGTGGGATCGAAATTGCCACTTTGCGTCGCGCGGGCGGGACGCGCCACGCCAATCCCCGCCACGGTAATGGCGGACAGGGCCGTTCCCGCTTTCATGAAATCACGTCGTAACACTGAGTTTAACTCCAGTCATTTTTCTTGTTTCACCGTATTGGCACATCATTTTTACCAATTGGCAAAAAATAATGCCTGAACGTCCGTGATCGTGACTGCCTATGGCTTTTTCACGGCGGGGGCGAACACATGGCCGCCAGGGTTTCCATCTGTCCCCGCACGGCGTCACGCGCCGAGTGTTCGATTTCACGGTACAGCCGCAGCACGGCTTCCCCCTCCGGTGACAGGCCAGCGCCCCCGCCGCCCCCGGGCCGGGCGGAGACCAGTGGCCGCACGAAGGTCGTGTTCATGGCCTCGACCAGCAGCCACGCGCGGCGATAGGACATGCCCATGGCCCGCGCCGCGGCGGAAATGGAACCGGTCTGGCCAATCTGTTCCAGAAGCTTGATCTTCCCATGCCCCAGCAAGGGCGAGCCATTCGCGTCCACCCGTAATGTCAGGCGCATTTCTGTCATGGTTTCAAAACTCCTGGCCACAGCTATACCATCGCCCCTTCTACCGGAAACGGCTTCACCTGAAACGGAATTTTCCCACCATGACCCAGCCCATTTCCCCATCGGGGCCACCGTCGGGCACATGGCGGCGCATGGGGGCGCAGGATCTGCCTGCCGTCATGGCGCTGGCCACCGCCATGCACCCCGGCTGCCCCGAACGGCCCGATGTGCTGGATGAACGCCGCAGGCTGTGCCCGGCGGGCTGCCTGATCCTGCCCGATGCGCAGGGAAAACCGGGCGGTTATGTATTAAGCCATCCATGGCGCATGGCCCGACCGCCCGCGCTGGATACCTACCTGCACCACCTGCCCGTACGGGCGGATTGCTGGTACCTGCATGACATTGCCATCTCCCCCACCCTGCGCGGGCGGGGCGCGATGCATGCGGCCCTGCGCATCCTGACGCGACATGCCCGCCAGAACACCCTGCGCTGGATGACACTGATGGCGGCGGAGGGGGCACGCCCGGTCTGGACGCATATGGGATTCGAACCCATGCCCGACATCCCGGCGGACATTACCGCCACCTACGGGGCCGATGCCTGCCCCATGCGCCGCGCCATTTCCACAACGGTGCAGGCATGAAGAGCGTCTGGAAATCAAAGAAACCCTGGTGAAGCTTTTTTTTAAAAAACTTCGAAGGGAACGCCGCCTTTTTAGGAAAAGGCGGCACCCAAAAACTTCTATTATTTATTATTGCCGGTTTGTTCCGGAACGCGTCCTTATGCAGGCAGGCTGGCCCGCACGCCATGATCACGAATGGCCCGGCGTGCGGCGACAACCGCCGCATCCAGCGTGGTGGTGTCCATGTCCCGCCAGCCATCGAATGCGGGCAGGCTCAGCCCTGCCGCAAGGTCATCATCATTGACCAGCGCCATCTGGTCGGCATCCAGCGTGGGTTCGATCGGGGCATAGGCCTGGCCCTTTTCATCCTGCCCACGCAGCATTTCCAGATAGGCGGCGATACCGAAGGCGATCCGGTCCAGATCATGCCCGCTATCCAGTGACCGCCGCACGGTGTCGGTCCAGAACACGCGCACCTTGGAGGCGCCATCGCTACAGATCCGCAGCAGCGTATCGGCCACGGCACGATTGGAAAACCGGCTGAGCAGACGCCTGCGGTAAGCATCCAGGTCCACGCCCGCCGGGGCATCGATCTGCGGCATCGCATCCTTTGTCCAGTAGGCGTTGGCCAGGCGGACCAGATCGGCGTCCTCAACCGTTTCATGCGCGTAGCGGTGCCCCAGCAGCAGACCCGTCGAGCCAAGCAGCACATGCGCCGCATTCAGCATGCGCACCTTTACCTGCTCATACCCCGCCACATCATCCACGAACTCGACCCCTACGCGGTCCAGCGCGGGGCGGCCGTTGCAGAACCTGTCTTCCAGCACCCACTGGCTGAAATCCTCGGCCAGTACCGGCAGGTCGTCATCCAGCCCGCTGGCCGCGTTCAGGGCATTGCGCGTCGCGGTATCCACGCCTGGCGTGATGCGGTCCACCATGGAACAGGGAAAGGTCACGTTGGCGTCGATCCATTCCGCCAGATCCGCATCCAGCGCACGGGCATAGCCCACGAATGCCTCATGCGCGACATGGCCGTTACTGCGCAGGTTGTCGCAGGACAGCACCGTAAACGGCCCGGCACCCGCCGCCCGCCTGCGGCGCAAGCCTTCGACCACGTAGCCGAACACGGTCGTGGGGCGGCCCGGATCCTTCAGGTCCGCCTGCACGGCGGGGGTATCGAGGCGGAACTGCCCGGTTTCCTCGTTGATGTTATAGCCGCCTTCCGTGATCGTCATGCTGACGATGCGCGTCTGCGGGTCCGCAAGGCGGGCCAGCACGGCTTCAGGATCGGCGGGAGCCAGCAGGTATTCACGCAGCGCCCCGATGATGGAGACCGTGCGCGCGCCGTCCGCCGCGACTTCCGTCAGTGAATACAGGCAGTCCTGCTGCGTGAAGGCACGGGCCTTGGCTTCCCCGCGCGCACCACCACCCAGCCCCACGCCGACGATGCCCCACTGCGCCTGTCCCGGAAGGGCGAGACATTTGTTGACGTACCATGCCTCATGCGCCCGAAAGAAGTTACCGACACCAAAATGAACGATCCCTCGCCCCACTTCCTCCCGCCTGTAACGCAGCGGCTGAACGCTGGCGGGAAGGTGATTCAGGGTTTTTTCGTTCAGCATGGTGTCTTTTGCACTCCTTGGTTGCGGTGTCAGCCCCCGCCCTGTCGCTTCACGACCGTATCGGTGGAGGCAGGCTCGAACGAAGCCTCGGCCAGGAACGGATGACCCGAAAGCGGAAACGGCCCGTCATCCGTCTGCCCGTTCGACCAGATATTGCGCACGGCCAGCCGCATGTCCGCATGCAGCAGCCCGATGGCGAAACGCATGACAGGGGTCCAGTGTTCCCCCTGCTGTTCCAGTTCATCAAGAATATCGCGCATCCCGTCATCGGGCAATGTGCGCCCGCGACGGGACGCCGCCTGCGCATTACAGCGATCGGCCATCTGGCCCAGGATGCGCGCCAGCATGTCACGCTCGTGCTGCAGGATGTCGCCCGTCCGGGCTGTCTCCCCTTCCACAGCCGCGCGTGAAATGAAGATGGCGTCCGACCGGATCCGGCGCAGCAGCCCCGGCAGGCGCATCACCAGCGGATCATGCCGCGCCAGTGAACCGGGGTGTTCGACCTCTGCCTCCTGCACGCCGTCATTGATGTCCTGCAGCAGGGAACGGCACATCACGTCCACCGTGCCCAGCGCATCATGGTCGGGATGCTGGTGCAACGCCGTGGACAGCAGGTCGGACAGGCGGCGCAGCAGGCTTGCGGCGTTGCCCAGCACTTCACGCCGCGCCTCGTTGCGCAGCACGAAGAAGGACACCGCGAACGACACGACAACACCCGTCATGATCGAGGCGATACGCTGCAGCGGCCTTGAAAACGGTTCCCCCGTGGCGGGAAACAGCAGCACGACCATCAGGGTGACAATGGCCACCCGCATCTTGGGCCGCAGCGCCACCAGCACCGCCAGCGGCATGAGCATGACCCAGAACACCATGCCGACCGACAGCGCGCACCACTGTTCCAGCGCAATGGCCGACATGCCGGCCGCCGCCCCGATCAGGGTGCCCACGATCTGTTCGCGTCCGGTGGACAGCGTCTGGGTCAGGCGCGTCTGGGTAATGACGATGACCGACGTGATCAGCGCCCAGACCGGTTCATCCAGATGGATGATGGTGGCGACGATACCCGACAGGATGAGCGAGACGTTCATCCGTACGACCTGCCGCCACGTTCCCCGCCGCATGATGGAAAGCAGCAGGTTCTTCAGGCGTTCATGCATACGGTTCAGTGTCCGGCGCCATCCGGCAGGGGAAAGGGCACCCAGCGCAGGCCATCGGAATTCTGCACCAGAAACAGCACGGTCTTGCGGTGCTGGCTACGGGCGGTGTCAAGCTGGCGGCGCAGGTCGGCTGGCGTGTTCACGGCCGACTGCTGCACTTCGGTCACCACGTCACCGGGGCGCAGGCCGCGTTCGGCGGCCGGGCTGTCATCTGTCACCCCGGTGACCAGCACGCCCTTCTGCCCTTCCGCCATGTTGTATTTCTGGCGCGCGATATCATCCAGATCCCCTACCGTGAAGCCCATGCCCGTAATGGCCATGCTGCCCTGTGCCGGTTTTTTCGCGGGCTGGCTGGCGCCATCGGCCTTGTCGGTCTTTTCCTCTGGCAGGGCGCCGATGGTGATGGCGACATTCATCTGCTGGCCCTTGCGCCAGATACCCAGGTGGGCCACGCTGCCGCCCGCAAGCTCGGCCACAAGGCGCGGCAGGGCGCGGCCATCGATTTCCTTGCCATTCAGGCTCTGGATCACGTCACCGGTCTGCAGGTGTGCGATCGCCGCCGGTCCCTTTGGCTCCACCCCCGCGATCAGCGCGCCATGCGCGCTTTTCAGGCCCAGCCCATCGGCGATTTCCTGCGTCACGTCCTGAATGCGCACGCCAATCCACCCGCGCGTGACACGGCCATGGCGGCGAAGCTGCTCGATGATGCCCTGCGCCTCGGCGGAGGGAATGGAAAAGCCAATGCCGATCGACCCGCCCGAAGGTGAGAAGATGGCGGTGTTGATGCCAATCACCTCCCCATGCAGGTTGAACAGCGGGCCGCCCGAATTGCCCTTGTTGATGGGCGCGTCGGTCTGGATGAAATCATCATACGGCCCCTGTTCGATATTGCGCCCGCGTGAGGAGACGATGCCCGCCGTCACCGTACCCGACAGGCCGAACGGGTTGCCGATCGCCAGCACCCAGTCGCCCACGCGCGCGTGGTCGCTGTCACCAAAGGGCACGGCGGGCAACGGTTTGGGGCTGTCCACCTTCAGCACCGCAAGGTCGGTGCGGTCGTCATGGCCCAGCAGACGCGCCTTGAGCACGGTATTGTCCTGAAGCGTAATGGTGATCTGGTCGGCATGGCGCACGACGTGGTTGTTGGTCACGATCACGCCCGAAGGGTCGATGATGAAGCCCGAACCCAGCGCCTGCATCTTGCGCGGTGGTGCGTTGGGGCTGTCCTGCCGGTTCATGAAATCGTGGAAGAATTTCTCGAACGGTGACCCTTCCGGGAAATTGGGCACCTGTGGCGTGCTGTCGCCATCATCGCCATCATCATCGTCCTCACCGGGGCGGACCATCTCGGTGGTGGACACGTTGACGACGGCGGGCAGCAGTTTGGCCGCAAGGTCGGCAAAGCTGTCGGGCATGTTCCGCCCCTCGCCCGGAAGGCGCAGGGGGGGCGTGGCCACAGGGGTCGTGGCGGCGGGTGCCGCCGCGGCCGGGGCGGGGTCCGCCGCGCGCGCGGCATGCCCCCCAAGGGCCGTAACCAGCCCCAAGGCAAGGCAGGATCGGGAAAAGGCAGCGGCACGAAAGGACATGGGGCTCATATATCCTGCTGAACGGGGTCTGACGCAGTACCCTATATCATGCCCTTCACGCACGCGGAAACCACGGCCTCAGTTCCGGCACAGGGGCACGTGCGCGGGCAGGCCGCCCGGTGCCGGCGGCGTGGGCCTGCGGGCCGCGACACGGGCGCGTTCGCGGTTGCGCGCCACCCACAGCAGCACTACGAACCCCACCACGTTCACCACCACCTGCATCACCCAGCCCGTGCCGAAACTGGTCAGCACCAGCCGGGCATACAGATCCACCAGCGTGCCCGCCGTGAAGATTTCCAGCGAATGCCGCCCGAACAGCGCCATAAGCTGTCCCCCCCGCGTCCCCGCCAGCACGGTGGCGCGTGGCGAGGACTGCACGAGGTAGAACAGCGCCAGCACGTCCAGCAGCCGCCATGGGGCAAGGATCATCTTGTCCGGCACCGCCATGCCCACGGGCCGCAGGTCGGCAAATCCCCAGTCCGTCCATGGAAAGGACTGCACGAAGGAAAAGACCAGATACAGCCCGCACACCGCCGCCAGCACGCGCGAACGCGGCAGGCTGCCATCATGCCGTCCGGCCACCCGCGCCCCGCACACACCCAGCACGAACAGGAACTGCCACGCCAGCGGGTCGAAATACCATCCATCCGGGTCAAGCCAGTTGGGAAAGTTCAGGCGCGGGTCAAAATTGACCAGCAGCCAGACCGTCCCGCTCAGCCCCAGCACCACGGGCGTCCCCACCCCGCGCAGCAACGCGTATAACGGCGCGAACCCCAGCAGCAGCACGATATAAAGCGGCAGGATGTTCAGGTTGCCCGGCAATGCCTGCAATGACAGCACCCGCCATGCGGAATCCAGCCCGTGCGCCAGTTCGGGTTCAAGGAAATCGACCGGCACCGGCCAGAAATGCCGCCATATGCGGATGGTGGAAATGCACACCACCACCATCGCCATCTGGAAGACATAAAGCTGCCAGCACCGCCGTCCGATCCGCGCCAGCACCGACGCGACCGGCTGCTTCTTGCCAAACGCGCGGCCATAGGCCAGCCACGAGGCATAGCCCGCCAGAAGCACGAACACCTCCGCCGCATCGGCAAAGCCTATATTGCGCATGGTGAAGCGGTTCAGCACATCCTGCGGGATATGGTCGATGCACATCATGAGCAGCGCCACCCCGCGCAGCGCATCAATCCGGTGATCGCGCCGGTGTGGTACTGCCGCGTGCGAAGTGGAAATGCCCATCGTGTCCCCTGTCCGCCTGAACGATGCACAAAATGGCTGCAACCATTGTGACGCAGCGAGCGTAAAGCAGCAAACCGCGCAGCCAGCCATTCCCCCAATGGCAGGGATGCCCCGCATGTCAGGCATGACATGTGACCGGTATGCGGGCGGATGCCCACCGTTTCATGACTCGACCACCACGGGCCGCCCCTTCTATACCCGCACGGGCCAGATAGCAGACAGCAGGGAGCGCACAACCATGACCAGTCCCGACAGGGCAACCATCGAAACCGTGCTGCAACGCGTGCGCACCGCGGATCATGCCGCCAGTGTTGCGGATATGGGCAGCCTGGATGCCTTCATGGTGCGTGACGGCGTCCTGCATGTCGCCATCGCGACCGACCGCACGCGGGCGGGATCGCTGCAGCCACTGCTGCCCGAACTGGAACGTGCCCTTGTCGCCGCGGTTCCCGGCTGCACGGCGGCCAGTGTCATCCTGACCGCGCACCGCCCCGCACCGGCGGCACCCGCGCCACAGGCGGCCCCTGCGCCCGCTGGCGGAGGGCACCGCCCCCTCAACCTTGGGGGCAAGACGCCAAAGGCCGCCACCGGCCCGCTGCCGCCGAACGTGGGCGTGGTCATTGCCGTGGCGTCGGGCAAGGGCGGCGTGGGCAAGTCCACCACCGCCGTCAACCTTGCGGTGGGCCTGGGGCTGGAGGGGCTGAAGGTCGGGCTGCTGGACGCGGACGTGCATGGTCCGTCCCTGCCGCGCATGATGGGTGTTGGCGATCAGCCCGAAGTGCGTGATGGCCGCCTGATCCCGCCGCACAAATGGGGCATCAGCGCCATGTCGATCGGCATGCTGGTGGATGAAAGCAAGGCCATGATCTGGCGCGGGCCGATGGTCATGGGGGCGATCGGACAGCTGCTGGGCGATGTGGAATGGGGCGCGCTGGACGTTCTGGTGGTGGACATGCCGCCGGGCACGGGGGATGCGCAGCTGACGCTGGCGCAGAAAACCGCGCTGGCTGGCGCCGTGATCGTTTCCACCCCACAGGATATCGCCCTGCTGGACGCCCGGCGCGGCGTGGCCATGTTCGAGAAGATGAACGTGCCGGTGCTGGGCGTCGTGGAAAACATGTCCTATTTCTGCTGCCCCAACTGCAACCACCGCACCGAACTGTTCGGCCATGGCGGGGCAAGGGCGGAGGCGGACAGGATGGGCGTGCCGTTCCTGGGTGAAATCCCGCTGCTGGCCGATATCCGCGCCAGCGCCGACAATGGCGCGCCGGTCGTGGTCGCCGCCCCCGACAGCCCGGCGGGACAGGCCTATCGCGCGCTGGCCCACACGGTTGGTGGCGCGCTGCGTCGCCTGCTGGAACAGAAAAAGAAGGCTGCGCGCTGATCGGCACGACCCGTGTGACAACATGGGGCAGCGGTGGCTTTTTTCAGTCGTTCCGCTGCCGCTGGCCGGATCCATGACCGGGCTTTCAGCGATGTCGGGAAGGATGTGAGACGACCGCTAAAATAATAAAAGTCCCCGGATGCCGCCTTTTTTCAAAAAGGCGGCGTTCCCCGAAGCTGTCTGAAAAAAGCTTCACCAAAAACTTCTGATTTTCCGCAATGCTTTACAGGCAGGTTTCTTTATAGCCTGCGGTCGCGCTTGATCCGGTCCCATGCCGCATTGATCTGGGCAATGCGGGCCGCACCCTGCGCCAGCTGCGCGGGGGTGGCCCCGCGTGCGGTCATGATATCGGGATGATGTTCACGCACAAGCCTGCGCCAGACCACGCGCACCTCCTCATCGCTGGCATCGCGCGAGATACCCAGCACGGCATAGGCGTCAACCTCGCTCACGCCCGGTCGCGCACCGCCGTCACGCGCGCGATCCCATGCGCCGGGACTGAGGTTGAAGGCCTTGTGCACCCCGCGCAGGAAGGCTTCCTCACGCGCATTGACCTCCCCATCCGCGCGCGCGATCACGAACAGGGACGCCAGCGCGTCTTCCAGCATGCCGGTCTTGCTGGCGAAGGCACGGCCCAGTTCGGTGGCGAAGGCGCGATAGTCATCCGTACGCTGGCGCGCGCTGTCGAACAGACGGCCAACTTCACGCATATTCTCGGGCGGCAGGTGGAAACGGCGCTTGAAGGCATCGATTTCGGCGCGGTTCACCGGCCCGTCGCACTTCGCCATCTTGGCGGACAGGATGATGATGACCAGCCCGTACATCTGGTCGCGCTTGCCCATCGCGGCGGCCATCTTGGCCGCCATGAAGGTTGCCGCGCCATTCGGGTCCGCGTTCAGACGGGGTCCCCAGCGGTCGGTCCATCCCCCCACCGGCGTTTCCAGCAGGGAACCGTTATCCGCCGCGTGCCCGAGTGCCGTGCCCACGACAGCGCCCATGGGGCCGCCAACCGCGAACCCTGCAACGCCACCAAAAAGTTTGCCCCAGATTGCCATGCCCCGACGCTAGCACGGATGTCCGGTCAACCCAACTGATCTTCCCTGTCCGTACCAGCGATTTCCGGCAATGCTGGCATCCATTCCCGCAATGCCTCCACCCGCAGCGCGGATGCCAGCGGGCGGTCCGGCGGCCGCGCGGCATCAATGCGTCCCACCAGTCCCGCAAGGGTCAGCCCACGCTTTTGCGCGATCAGGTGCAGGGCGCGCCAGAACTCCGGCTCCAGCGCGACGCTGGTGCGGTGGCCCGACAGGTTGAGGCTGCGTTTGCGCAGCAGCCGCGCACCGCGCTGCGCGGGCAGCGGCATGCCCGTATGCACCACCCCCGTCACCGGGGCAGTCGCAGCGTGGCCCAGCGCGCGGCATCCGCCACCACGGGGTCGGCATCACCGCACAATGCCGCGACGCTGGGGCGCAGGGCGGGCTGCGCGCTATTGCCAATGGCGACCGCCACGTTGCGCACGAAACGCCCGCGCCCGATGCGCTTGACGGGGGAGCCGGAAAACCGCGCGCGGAAGCCCGCATCATCCAGTGCGGCAAGGTCCCGCAGCGCGGGCGCGCGCAGGTCGTCACGCGCGGCCAGCTTCATATGGTTCGTGGCTGCGGCGAAGCGGTTCCATGGACAGACGGCCAGACAGTCATCGCATCCGTAAATGCGGTTGCCCATGGCGGGGCGCAGCGCCTCGGGAATCGGGTCGCGGTTTTCTATGGTCAGGTACGAAATGCACCGTCGCGCATCCATCACGCCGGGGGCGGGAAACGCATCGGTCGGACATGCCACAAGGCAGCGGGTGCAACTGCCGCACCCCCCGCCCGACGGGGCCGATTGCGGCAGGTCCAGCGTGGTATAGACCTCACCCAGGAACAGCCAGCTACCATGACGGCGCGAGACAAGGCTGGTATGCTTGCCCTGCCAGCCAAGGCCCGCGTTCCGCGCCAGCGGCTTTTCCATGACCGGGGCCGTATCAACAAAGACCTTCACCTGCGCATCATCCATGCCCTGCCGCCGCCCTTCGTTCACCACGAACTGGGCAAGGTGCTTGAGCATTCCCTTGACCACGTCGTGGTAATCGCGGTTCCGGGCATAGACGGAAATATTGCCCGCATCCGGCACCCGGGTCGTGGCCAGCGCATCGCCTTCGGGCGCGTAATTCAGGCCAAGGGCGATGACGCTGCGCACCTCGGGCCACAACATGCGTGGATCGCCCCGCTGTTCCATGCGCTGCGCCATCCAGCCCATGCTGCCCGCGAATCCGTTTTCCACGAACATGGCCAGGCGGGTGCGCGTCGCATCATCCAGCCGGGCGGGTGCGAATCCCACCGCATCAAACCCCAGATCGCGCGCATGCCCGGCAATCCGTGCCGCCATGCGCGCGGGGTCAGGACCGGGCGGTGCAGCCGCCATCAGGCCACCGGGGGAATGTCGGGAAAGGGCATTTCATCACCACTCCAGTCATCCATCGTCCATTGGGCGCGCAGGTGATCGGCGTGGGCGGTGAACGCGCCATCGACAATCGCCGCCCGCATCCCGCGCATGAGCCGCTGGTAATAGGCAAGGTTATGCCATGTCAGCAGCATCGGACCGAGGATTTCATTCGCCCGGAACAGATGATGCAGGTAGGCGCGGCTGTGGCGCGAGCAGGCAAGGCAGTCACAATGCGGCGAAATAGGCCGCGAATCGGTGGCATGCCGGGCATTGCGCAGGTTCAGCGTGCCCCGTTCGGTATAGGCGCGCGCCGTGCGCCCTGCCCGCGTGGGCATGACGCAGTCGAACATGTCCACGCCGCGTTCCACGGCGCCAAGCAGGTCATCGGGCGTGCCGACACCCATAAGGTAGCGCGGGCTGGCATCGGGGATCAGCGGCACGGTGGATTCCAGGGTCGAGAACATCAGTTCCTGCCCTTCCCCCACTGCAAGACCGCCAATGGCGTAGCCTTCGAACCCGATTCCGGTCAGTGCCTTCACGCTTTCGGCCCGCAGTTCCGGCTCGGTCCCGCCCTGGATGATGCCGTACTGCGCGTAACCGGGACGCTGGACAAATGCCGTGCGGCAGCGTTCGGCCCAGCGCATGGACATGCGCATGGATTTCGCGATCACGTCGGGGGCCGCCGGTAGCGCGGGGCATTCATCAAAGCACATGCTGATGGTGGCATCGAGCGCGTACTGGATATCGGTCGAGCGTTCGGGCGTCAGCCGGTGCTTCGACCCGTCAATATGCGACCGGAAGGTCACCCCGTCCTGATCCAGCTTGCGCAGCGGACCCAGCGACATGACCTGGAACCCGCCCGAATCGGTCAGGATCGGCCCCGGCCAGTCCATGAACCGGTGCAGGCCGCCCAGCGCGCGCACCCGTTCCGCCCCGGGCCGCAGCATCAGGTGATAGGTATTGCCCAGCACGATGCCCGCGCCCGTGGACCGCACGCTGTCCATCGTCATGGCCTTGACGGTGCCAACGGTGCCAACGGGCATGAAGGTCGGTGTCGGTACACTGCCATGGGCGGTATCCAGCCAGCCGGCACGGGCATGGCCCGCGCGGGCTTCGGGCCGCCAGCGGAATGTGGTCATGGCAGGTCTCCTTCAGTGCGGTGCAGCAGGCAGGCATCGCCATAGGAATAGAAGCGGTAGCCGCTGGCGATGGCATGGGCATAGGCCGCCTTCATGCGGTGATAGCCACCAAAGGCGCAGACCAGCATGAACAGCGTCGAGCGCGGCAGGTGGAAATTGGTCAGCAGCATGTCCACCGCGCGGAAGCGGTAGCCGGGGCGGATGAAGATCGACGTCTCGCCATGGAAGGGATGGACGATGCCGTTTTCATCCGTCGCACTTTCCAAAAGCCGTAGCGACGTGGTGCCCACCGCCACGATCCGCCCGCCCGCGGCACGGGCGGCGTTGATGCGCGCTGCCGCATGGGGAGAAATCGTGCCGCGTTCGGCATGCATGCGATGGGCGGAAATCTGGTCGCTGCGCATGGGCAGGAACGTGCCCGCGCCAACATGCAGCGTCAGCGTCTGGCGGATCACGCCCGCCGCATCCAGCCCCGCCAGCAGGCCGGGCGTGAAATGCAGCCCGGCTGTGGGGGCGGCCACCGCGCCACGGTGCTGGGCGAAGATGGTGCTGTAATCCCTGCGGTCCGCATCGGTGGGACCGTCGGGCCGGGCGATATAGGGCGGCAGCGCCAGATGGCCCACATCATGCAGGAACTGGTCGAATGCCGCCCCGTCCGCGCTGAAGCGCAGGGTCACGTCGCCCCCCTCGCCGCGCGCGATCACCCGCGCCGTGACATGGGACGCGCCGAATGTCAGCGTATCACCCGGATGCAGGCGGCGGGCGTTGCGGGCCAGCACGTGCCATGTGCCATCGGGCAGGATACGGTCCAGCGTTATGCCGATCTTCGCGTCCCCCCGCATGGCCGACAGCTGTGCGGGGATCACCGCCGTATCATTGGCCACCAGGATGTCGCCCGCGCGCAGGCACCCCGGCAGGTCACGCACATGGCGGTCCCTGAACGGCCCATCCACCGGCACATCCAGCAGGCGCGCGCTGTCACGCGGGCGGGCCGGATGATCGGCGATATTCTGTGGCGGGAGGGTGAAGTCGAAATCAGAAACCAGATCCGTCATGCGGCTCCCTTTACGGAATCCGCACCATACTTGCCAGCCCGAACTGTCACCATCGCGACAAAGCGGCCAGCCACAGGCCCGATGCATGGCGATGTTGGACAGACGCGGCCGGGGAAGCCACAATAAGACACGATTCCCGCACGGGAATTCCCGGACCCGGCCCCGGCCGGGCCAGTGAACAGACACAGGAGACACAGCCCCATGTCCTATGCCCAGCTTGACGCCGCCCGCATTACCCGCGCCTGTTACACCGCCCTGCAGGTGCTGGAATCGGTCGAGGAAAAGGACCGTAACGAAACCTACCAGCGCAAGACGCTGATGATCCAGCGTATCGAGGCCCTGGCCCGCGCCGCCGCCGAAAGCAAGAACGGGGATCAGGTCATCACCCTGACATCGGAAGAATTCTGGCTGATCAGCCAGAACTGGTAACCTTCCCCCAACCGGCCAACGTTGACCCCTATCCGCGCGGCCTGTCGCGCGGAAAGCAGGAAACCGACATGACGTTTACACTGACAAGCCGCTCCTTCCACGATGGCGACCGCCTGCCCGCGGCGCAGGTGTTTGACGGGATGGGCTATTCAGGCGGCAACATCTCGCCGCCGCTGGCATGGCAGGATCCGCCCGCTGGCACCAAGAGCTTCGCCATCACCATGTATGATCCCGACGCCCCGACGGGTTCGGGCTGGTGGCACTGGGTTGTCATCAACATCCCCGCCACGGTGTCATCCCTGCCCGCGGGCGCGGGATCGGGCGACAACGACCTGCCTGAACACGCCGAGATGACGCGCACCGATTTCGGCGGGAATGTCTATGGCGGCGCAGCACCCCCGCCGGGACCGGACCACCATTACATTTTCACCATCCATGCGCTGGACATCGAACGGATCGAACTGCCCAACGATGCATCGGGCGCCATGGTGGGCTTTGTCATCAACCAGCACAGCCTTGGTTCCGCCAAGCTGACCGCCGTATTTGGCAAGCAGCCGAAATAACACCGTCCTGCTGCCGCGCATGCGTGCGCGGCAGCAATAAATAGCTGATAAATAATAAAATTTCCCGAATGCCGCGTTATCCCTGATAGGACGCGATTTCGATCAGGTTGCCATCGGGGTCATGACAATAGACCGATGTCACCGGCCCCAGCGCCCCCAGGCGGGCTACCGGTCCCTCCGTTACCCGGACACCGCATTTTTCAAGGTGTTCAATGACATCGACACTGTTCAGCGCAGTGGTGAAACACAGGTCGTTGGTGCCGGGCAGCGCATCTTCCGCCGTGGTCCAGCCTTCGGCCCCATAGGGGCGGAGGTTGATTTTCTGGCCGCCGAATTTCAGCGCCGTGCGGTTGTTGCGCCCGTATTCCTCACGCTCCATGCCCAGCACGCGCTGAAACCATGAGGCCGAGACCTCAAGGTCACGGACACTCACCACAAGGTGGTCAAGACGATCGACGGTAAAACGCATGGCGCTCCCTAACCCTCCGGTTGTCCGGCCCGACTGGCAGGCCGGACGGACCGCCATGCGGTCACGTTCAGCCGGTCAGGCCATCATAAAAGTCATTACCCTTGTCGTCGATCACGATAAAGGCCGGAAAATTCTCGACCTCGATCTTCCACACCGCTTCCATGCCCAGTTCGGGGTATTCCAGCACCTCGACCTTGCGGATGCAGTCCTGCGCAAGACGGGCGGCCGGCCCGCCAACGGACCCAAGGTAGAAGCCGCCATATTCCTTGCACGCATCGCGCACGGCCTTGGAACGGTTGCCCTTGGCCAGCATGACATACGACCCGCCCGCCTTCTGCAGCATGGCCACGTAGCTGTCCATGCGGCCAGCCGTGGTGGGGCCGAAGGAACCGGTGGGCATGCCTTCGGGCGTCTTGGCGGGACCGGCATAATAGACGGGATGATCCTTGAGGTACTGGGGCAGGCCCTCACCCTTTTCCAGCCGTTCGCGGAATTTGGCGTGCGCGATGTCACGCGCCACCACCATCGTGCCGGTCAGGGACAGACGGGTGCGCACCGGATACTGCGACAGCTTGCGGCGGATTTCATCCATGGGCTGGTTCAGGTCGATCTGCACCGCCTCCCCATCCAGATCGTCATCCGTGGTTTCGGGCAGGAAGCGGGCCGGGTCCGTCTCAAGCTGTTCCAGAAAGACGCCATCGGCGGTGATCCGCGCCTTGACCTGACGGTCGGCCGAGCATGATACCCCGATCCCCACCGGCAGCGACGCGCCATGGCGCGGCAGGCGCACCACGCGCACGTCGTGGCAGAAATACTTGCCGCCGAACTGTGCGCCAATGCCCAGGCGCTGGGTCAGCTTGTGGATTTCCGCTTCCATCTCAAGATCACGGAAGGCATGGCCGTGCGCGCTGCCTTCGGTCGGCAGGCTGTCGAGCCAGCGGGTGGAGGCAAGCTTGACGGTCTCAAGGTTCTGTTCGGCCGACATGCCGCCAATCACCACGGCAAGATGGTACGGCGGGCAGGCCGAGGTGCCCAGCGTGCGGATCTTGCCATCCAGCCATTTCAGCAGGTGTTCCTTGCTGGACAGCAGGGCGCGGGTTTCCTGGAACAGGAAGGTCTTGTTGGCCGACCCGCCGCCCTTGGCAATGAACATGAGGTCCATCTGTTCGGCATGGTAGTCACCGGGTGTAGCCGAGATATGGAACTGCACCGGCAGGTTGGTGCCGGTGTTCACTTCCTCGAACATCGACACCGGCGCCATCTGCGAATAACGCAGCGAAGTGCCGGTATAGGTGTCATACACCCCGCGCGAGAAGGCTTCCTCCTCATTACCATCCACCCACACGCGCTGGCCCTTCTTGCCATATACGATGGCGGTGCCGGTATCCTGGCACATGGGCAGCACGCCACCGGCCGCGATGCAGGCGTTCTTGAGCAGGTCCAGCGCCACGAAACGGTCGTTTTCCGACGCCTCCGGGTCCTTCAGGATCTTGGCAAGCTGCGCCAGATGGCCGGGGCGCAGCAGGTGCGCCACGTCGTTGAAGGCACGGGCGGCCAGCGCCGTCAGGGCCTCGGGGCGGACATGGACCACCGTGCGGCCACCAAGGACCGAGGTGGTAATCCCCTCGATCTCCAGTTTCTTCCACGGTGTGTCATCATCATGCAGCGGAAACAGCGGGCCATAGACAAATGGCTTGCGCGTGGGTGCGGATACATTCAACGGACGGTCTCCTGCCTTTTTTCCCCCGGATTGGTTCCAGGTGGCGGCGTTCAGGTTCAGGGCGCGCCCGGCGCATCCGGCGCGCCCGGATGGAAAATGTGGCTCAGCCCGGTCCCCCGGGCCCCTTCTTGCGGAAGGCGGCAAGGCTGACGACCTGCGACCCTTCACCCTTGTCCGCATCCGCGCCGCCCGCTGCCGTATCGGCGGCGGGAGTGGCCTGCGCCGTGTCCACCGGCGCGGGCTGCACCGGCACCACGTTGGGTGCCGCGGCAGTCACGGGTGGCTGTTCGGGCACGGTAAAGCGCAGGGCAAGGCGGATATGCGGGTCGGCAAAGGCGGATACGGCCGCCACCGGAATCACCAGCGTGGAGGGGATCCCCCCGAATGACAGCCCGACCGATATGATCTGGTGCACGCGGTCAACCTTCAGGTCCCAGAACTGGTGCTGAAGGACGATGGTGATTTCGTGCGGATACTGGGCGCGCAGGCGGTCGGGCATTTCAACACCCGGCCAGTCGGTCCTGAATGTCAGATAGAAGTGATGATCACCCGGCAGTCCCTGCGCCGCCGCATATTCGAGCGCGCGCAGCATGACCTGCCGGTAGGCATCCTCGATCCAGGAATCATAGGGCATGAGGCTGTCGGGAATGGCGGTGTCAAAACCGTTTTCCTCGTCATGATCATCGGACATTATCGGACTTCTCCGTACATCCGCCCGGACGGTTTCCCCGCCGGACCGGATTTTTGCAGACATGCGGGTTCAGGCCACGCCGTGCCACAGCTTCAAGCTGTGCGTCAAACTTCATGGCGTGGCAAGCCACTGGGGTCGGGCATCCCTTCACGAAGCGGATACCGCGCCATCAACCTAACATGAACAGGAGACAAGGTGGGAGGGCTTCTGTTGCCCGGTGCCCTCCCGAACCGCGCTTATCGCTTATGCAGCGACAGCGAGCACCTCAGAGTTATCATTGGCACTTGTAATTTAGCCCGATAACGGTGGTACAATGCCGGGCAAAAGGCGGGTCTTTACCATGCGTGTCGAGCCTGTTTCGTCCCCATGCCCCCCAAGTCGTGGGGGAAATTGGTGGAGACGCCGGGTACCGCCCCCGGGTCCACAACACTTATTCCACGCGCCGTTTATCGCCATAGCCAAGAGGCAAGCCCCTCCGGCACTTCCGGATATAGGGATTGGCCGTGCATCTGGCAAGGGGCCGCGGGACGGGTGCCGGTGCATGGAACCGCATTCCCGTCACCCGTGGCAGGTGCGGATATTTTTCTGCCCATGCCGGTTGCGGACCCTTTCCGGCAGGGCGTGGGAAACGCGTCCCGTGCGGCTTCCCGTCATGGTGCCGGCTGGCGGTCACAGGCCATGATTTTTCATGAAGAAACCGCTGGCCCTGCACGTCCGCCGCGCGCCATCATGCCGCCGCAAAGACGGGTCACAGCCACACGGCCGGCGCGGGCCACGCGGGCGGCCTGTACGGGTTAGCATCTTGGATATGGCATGGCCCCTATGGTATGGCCCGCGTCCTTTGCTATGATCGACACAGACGGGACGGGGCGACACATGTTTTCCAGTGAGCAGAAATCGGCAATCGAGGCAGCCCGCGCCGGATGGGCGCAGACGCGCCGCCTGGTCGTTCCCGCAATGGAAGACGTGCTGTATTCCCCCATTCCCGTGCTGGAAACCGGCTTTGTCCGCGCGGTGGACTACATGGGTGGCGATAGCGGAATCGTGCAGGGTGCGCGCGTATCCTACGGCAAGGGCACGCGCAGCACGTCCGATGACCGGGGGCTGATCCGCTACCTCATGCGCCACCGCCACACCAGCCCGTTCGAACTGGCTGTGCTGAAACTGCATGTGCGCGCGCCCATTTTCGTCACCCGGCAGTGGTTCCGCCACCGCACCGCCAGCATCAACGAATATTCGGCCCGCTATTCGGTGCTGGAAAAGGAATTCTATTTCCCCCGCCCCGAAGACATCGCCGCCCAGTCCACGAACAACAAGCAGGGCCGGGCCGATACGCTACCGCCCGAACAGGCGCAGCAGGTGCTTGATATCCTGCGTGACGATGCATCGCGTTGCTATGACCATTACCTCGACCTGCTCAACGAGGACGAAAACGGCGAAAAGCGCGACCCGGACCGTCCGGCCATCGCACGTGAACTTGCGCGCATGAACCTGCCGGTCAATATCATGACGCAGTTCTACTGGCAGATTAACCTGTGGAACCTGCTGCACTTCCTGCGCCTGCGCGCGGACAGCCACGCACAGTATGAAATCCGCGCCTATGCCGACGCCATCCTGCAGATCGTGCAGAAATGGGCGCCGCTGACATACGAGGCCTTTACCGATTACATGCGTGACGCGGTCCTGCTGTCCGGCCCTGCGCTGAAGGTGCTGCGCGCGGCCATGGGCGGCCAGCCCGTCGATCCGGCGCAGGCGGGCCTGTCAAAGCGCGAGATCCGGGAACTGGCGGAAATGTTCCCCGAAATCGCGCCGAGGCTTGCACGCTGAGGGCACACTCTTTTCAAAAAAACGTGATAACATGCCACCGCGCCAATATCGTGGCGTTGAAAGCATTGTGGATTTTACGTCACACTCAGCGCGGCAATTCTGCCAGCTTCTCCCGTCCCATGGTCGCTTCAGGGCTGGCTTTGCCCCATGTTCCCCATGCAGGGCAGACACAATATGCCTTCATCCTGTGGCAAGCGGATTGCACAACAGCGATCCCATGCTAGAGAGTGACGCAAGAATGGGGTGTCATTGCCCGGTTCGGGATTCTTGCAAACGCATTGGGCCATCCCGTCATGCCAGCATGGTGGGCAAGCGAATACAGAGGGAAGCGGAAACGAGTATGCGCGCAGAGACAGGATCGAATTCTTGGTCGTCCCGCCCGTCCCCGCGTCGCTCGTCGCTTCGCGTGGCCGGGATGGCACTTGGGCTGATCGGGCTTGCCTCATGTGCAACCCCGCCGCCCAAGGACCCGGACGCGCTGGCTGAATACAAGGAAGCCAACGACAAGTACGAAAAGCTGAACCGCAAGAATTTCGACCTGACCATGTGGGCCAACAAATACACCCTGCGCCCGGTGGCAAAGGCCTATATCTGGGCCGTGCCGCGCCCGCTGCGCAATTCGATCGGTGGCCTGTACCAGACCATGAACGAACCGGTCGTGTTCTTTAACGACGTGGGCGCGGGCAAGCCACGTCGCGCGGGTGACGCCTTCGTGCGGTGGTGCATCAACATGACGGTCGGCATTGGCGGCCTGATCGACGTGGCCAATTACGCCGGCTACAAGCACCACGACAACGACGCCGGCCTGACACTGGCCACGTGGGGCGTACCATCGGGTCCCTACCTGTTCCTGCCGGTGCTGGGTCCGTCCTCGTTCCGTGACGGGGTCGGCTATGGCATCGACGTCGGCCTGTCACCGTGGAACTACGTGCCCCGCGGCTATGGGCTGCTGACCTTCAACTGGGCCTATAACATCATGGGCACCATCAACGGCATGGCGACCAATGTCGACGCGCTGGACCAGGTCATGAAGGATTCGCTTGATCCCTACGCCACCATCCGCAGTGCCTACCAGCAGCAGCGCAAGGCAATGGCGGAAAACATAAAGAACGACCACCGGGCCACCGTGCCCGACTGGTACCACAACAGATAAAAGGGACACAGCGATGCAGACATCCATCCCCCGTCGCCATGCACTGGCTCTGCTGGCAGCGACCGCCGCCGCCATGCCTGCTGCTTCAGCATGGGCGGTTGATGCCGGCGCGCAGGCCCGTTCCTTCGTCACCATGTTCGGCAACAAGCTGGTGGGCGTGGTCAACAGCGATATCTCGCTGGAAAAGAAGAAGCAGGACATCCTGCCCCTTCTGGAACAGTATGTGGATGTGGACGCCATCGGCCGCTACTGCCTTGGCCGCTACTGGCGCACTGCCACACCGGAACAGCAGACGCGCTACATCAAGCTGTTCCATCAGGTGCTGGTCAACGCCATTACCGACAAGATCGGCGATTATCGTGGCGTGACCTTCGTGGTCGGTTCCAGCGCGCCCGCAGGTGAGGACACGGCCGTGTCCACCGTCATCAACCGCCCCGGTCAGCCCGGCGCCGATACCCAGTGGATCATCAGCACCACCAGCGGCAGCCCGAAGGTCGTGGACGTGGTGGGCGAAGGGGCGAGCCTGCGCCTGACCCAGCGGCAGGATTATGGCTCCTTCATCGCACGCAATGGCGGCAATGTGGATGCCCTGCTTCATGCACTCGACAAGCAGATCGCCAACCATCACTAAAACCGCCCATTCTATCACGCTGGATCAGGTGGTATAAAAAACCAGCACTCGTGCTGGTTTTTGGCGGCACTCATGCCTTGGAAAATCGTGCCATTTGTAGAAATTGGTTAAAATTACTATGTCACCTGTTGCCGTATTGATACCATGCTACAATGAATCCGCGACCATAGGTGACGTTATCAAGTCATTTAAAGCAGCGTTACCTGATGCTGATATTTATGTATTTGATAATAATTCAACAGATGATACGGTTTTACTGGCGCGCCAGGCTGGCGCGATCCTCCGTCGTGTTACGTTGCAGGGAAAAGGCTATGTTGTCAGCCGTATGTTTGCTGACATAGAGGCTGATTTCTATGTGCTGGTGGATGGCGATGCAACATATGAAGCCGCCGCCGCCCCGCTAATGGTTACTCTGGCCCGTGAAAACGGGCTTGATATGGTCACCGGCGTCCGGGTGACCGACCAGAAGGCCGCGTACCGACCGGGTCATGTTCTGGGCAACCGCATGCTGACGCGATGCGTCACGACGGTATTTGGCAATCAGATTTCCGATCTGCTGTCCGGCTATCGTGTATTATCCAGACGGTATGTAAAATCTTTCCCAATCATTTCAAAAGGTTTTGAAGTCGAAACTTTTCTTTCGGTGCATGCGCTTGAACTGGCCATGCCCATTGGTGAAGTCACAACACGCTATGTTGAACGCCCAACTGGTTCTGTTTCAAAATTACACACCTACCGCGATGGTTTCCGTATTTTAATAACCATTATCAATCTTGCGAAACTGGAGCGGCCACTCCTATGCTTCTTCATAATATCAGCCATGTTTTTCTGCATGGCGCTTTTCCTCGGCGGCCCTGTAATCCTTGATTACTTCCAGACCGGACTGGTTCCACGTTTCCCCACAGCCATTCTTGCAGCCGGATTAATAATTCTGTCTGCCCTGTCCGTTACCTGCGGACTGATAATGGATATGATCGCAACCGGACGGCGGGAAGCAAAAAGGCTTGCTTATCTCAGATTTCCTTCCTTCTGGCCCTGACAGAAGGCATATCCATGTTGAACAGCAGAAAAACAATACAGAAAATAAATTTTAATTTATAAGCAGAAATTTTAAATACTTATGCGCCACCAAAGCAGATCCGAACACAGAATAATGATGTTGTTTCCTTTTATTATTCTGTTTCTTGGCGGCCTGTTTCACCTGCATGCCCTGCCCAACCATGATGTCGCATGGTTCGCCTGGGGCGCACGGGCCTGGCTGAATGGCGCGGTTATTGGTCGAGATCTGACGGATCCGAATTTCCCACTGGGCTATATGCTCTATGCGCCTGCCATCGGCCTTTCCTATTTCATGTCCTTTACACAGGCCATCAACACATATGTCCTATTGCTGACAGCCGCCGTCATCACGCTTTCCTGGCATGATGTTCCGACGCAGACACGCCTTCCCCTGTTCAGCGTACTGGCCTTTTTTATCGGATTCAGTTGGCCGCGTGAGTTTGCACAAAGGGAAGAACTGGTCATGCTCCTTGTCTTCCCTTATATCGTGCCTGACCAACGGCAGGGATGGCGTGCAATCGTAACGGGCGTAATGGCAGGGATCGGATTTGCCGTTAAACCCTTTTTCCTTATCCCGTGGATCCTAATAGAAATTAATCGCAGACCGTTCAGGCCTGAACAACTGGCCTTAATGGCAACAGGGGCTTTGTATGCTGTTTCCCTGCCTCTCTTCTTTCCGACTTTCCTGTTCCATCTGCTTCCACTTACAACCAAAGTGTATGGTGCATTCAACCGGCCATCCGATCTGTTTCATGTCGCCCTACGACCCAGCGTTCTTGCCATCATGCTCTGGCTGGTCGCCTGGAAAATGCGCAATGGTCTTGCGCTGGCATTCGCACTGGCAACAATAGGCTTTGATATTGCCGCCATTGCGCAAATGAAATTCTATTCCTACCAGTTCCTGCCCACATGCGGTTATATGGTACTGGGATCGGTCGCCGTTATATGTTCAGGGAAAATCTCATTCAGGCTGATTGCATGGTTACTGCTGCTGCTTACATCCATTCCGCAGATCAAGCCTGCCCACCTGTGGTATATCGACAGTGAAAAGAAGGCCGCTCAATCCCCGCTTTTTCTGAAAAAACTTCAGGAAGAAGGTGCCCACAGCTTTTCGGTCATTGGCGTGCATCCTTATCCGGCATTTCCCACCGCCGTCATCGCCATGGAACATAAGATAGATTTTACAGGAACAGCCAGTAGTTACTGGTTTCTGCCCGCCGCCGCTCAGGGAAACAGAAGGGCGGTCACATTGGCGCAACAGCAGTTACTGACGGATCTGTCCCATAGACCTGACGTTATCATTGTTGATACCAACTGGCGTCGCCATACCGTTATTTCTCATGATTTCAATGGCCTGAAGCTGTTGTTGCAAGATCCCCAAGCCGCACGTGAATGGAAAAATTATAGTCCGGACGGGTCTATTGACAATTTCGTTTTTTACAAAAGAACATCAATAGACACTACGCGTAGGCCACGGTCAGGCATGCAGTAAACATTCAAACCCGCAGCGCAGTTCTGCAATGAATACTGATGCTTCGTGCTCCCATGGAATGGGCAATCCGTTCCTGAAGGGATCAGGCATTATTGTGATGATATAGCAGACATACGGTGTCAGAAACCGCCGGTCAATGCACGGCGTTGCCGGCCTGCACCCCGCGCAGGCTGTGATACAGCAGGATATCCGGCCCACAGTTTTCCGGCTGGTCGGTACACAGGCTCATGCCTGCCCCGCCAAAAACCTGCCGGGCGACAATATCATTTTCACGGACATAGGAAATGACACGCCCCACCCCAGCCTGATGGGCAAAGGCCAGCGCCATGCTGGTGGCCTGTCGTGACAGGGCCGTATCGCGTGCATGGGGCACGATGGCGAACTGCAGTTCATGGCAATCCGGCGTGGTGGAGGAAGGCTGCACGCCTGCAAGGCCGATAAAACGGTCCTGCTGGCGCACGGCAAACATCCCCACGCCTTCACGCCCCCATGTCATGAGGTCGGTCATCATGTCCTGTTCACTCAGGACACGGCTGCACACGCCACCGGCCAGACGCCCGGTCACACCGGCGCTGGCCTTGAGCCGGACAATATCTTCCAGATCGGTCCAGGAGACCGGATCAAGCTGCAGGTGGCCGGTCTGTATGTGGTATCGACATCCCATGACTGCCTCCATCGTGGCAGGTGCGTGCACCTGACCAGTATTGAAGGCAGATAATGTTGCCGATGGCAAATGGAATCAGCGTTCGATGGGGCGATACTTGATACGGCTCGGCTCGGTCGCATCCGGGCCGAGGCGGCGGCGCTTGTCTTCCTCATAGGCCTGGAAGTTGCCCTCGAACCACTCGACGTGGCTGTCCCCCTCAAAGGCGAGGATATGGGTCGCCAGACGATCAAGGAACCAGCGGTCATGGCTGATGATCACCGCACAGCCCGCGAATTCGGCCAGGGCCTCCTCCAGTGCGCGCAGGGTATCAACGTCAAGGTCGTTGGTCGGCTCATCGAGCAGGATGACATTGCTTTCCTGCCGCAGCATCTTGGCCAGATGAACGCGGTTACGTTCACCACCCGACAGGACGCCCACCTTCTTCTGCTGGTCCGGCCCCTTGAAGTTGAAGGCACCGACATAGGCGCGTGACGGCACGGCCCGCTTGCCCAGATAGATGACATCCGTCCCGCCGGAGATTTCCTCCCACACGGTCTTGTTGTCATCAAGGCTGAAGCGCGACTGGTCCACATAACCCAGCTTCACCGTTTCACCGATGGTCAGCGTGCCACTATCAGGCGTTTCCTGCCCCATGATCATCTTGAACAGGGTGGACTTGCCCGCGCCGTTCGGCCCGATCACACCCACGATGCCACCCGGCGGCAGCTTGAAGCTGAGGTCATCGATCAGCAGGCGGTTGCCGAAGCCCTTGCGCAGGTCCTCGGCCTCGATCACCGTGCCACCAAGGCGGGGGCCGGGCGGAATGATGATGTCGGCGACGCCGCCGCCCTTCTCGTTATTCTGGGCCAGCATTTCCTCATAGCGCGCGATACGCGACTTGCTCTTGGCCTGACGGGCCTTGGGCGAGGAACCGATCCATTCCTGTTCGGCCGCAAGGGCGCGCTGGCGGGCGCTTTCTTCCTTTTCTTCCTGCGCCAGGCGCTTGCGCTTCTGTTCCAGCCAGGAGGAATAGTTGCCTTCGAACGGGTAGCCACGACCACGCTCAAGTTCGAGAATCCAGTTGGTGACGTTATCAAGGAAGTAACGGTCATGGGTAATGACCATCACGGTGCCTTCATAATCACGCAGCGTCTTTTCCAGCCACGACACGCTTTCCGCATCCAGATGGTTGGTCGGCTCATCAAGCAGCAGCAGGTCGGGCTTTTCCAGCAGCAGGCGGCACAGGGCCACGCGACGGCGTTCACCACCCGACAGCTTGTCCACGGGACTGTCGGCAGGCGGGCAGCGCAGGGCCTCAAGGGCAATTTCCAGCTTGCGGTCCAGTTCCCAGCCATCGCCCGCGTCGATCACTTCCTGCAGTTCGGCCTGTTCGGCCAGCAGGGTGTTCATTTCATCATCGGACATGGGTTCGGCGAACTTCATCGAAATCTCGTTGAAGCGGTCCACGGCCTTTTTCAGTTCGCCAAAGCCCAGCGCCACATTTTCACCGACCGTCAGGCTTTCATCCAGCTTGGGTTCCTGTTCCAGGTAACCCACGCGCGCGCCTTCGGCCGCCCATGCCTCGCCGCCGAATTCCTTTTCCACGCCCGCCATGATCTTGAGCAGCGTGGATTTACCGGCGCCGTTGACGCCCAGCACGCCGATCTTGACGCCGGGCAGGAAGGACAGGGTAATCCCCTTGAAGACCTCACGCCCACCCGGATACGCCTTGGTCAGGTCCTTCATCACATAGACATATTGCGTGGCGGCCATGACGGTCGGCTCCTGATAAACTGAAGAAAAATGGCAAGTCACCCGCACGGCCGGACTGGCACGGAGCCATGACCGCTGTGCTGCATGCTAAAAAGCCTGCGCCCGGCAGGACTTGAACCCGCAACCAAGCCGTTATGAGCGGCCCGCTCTAACCAATTGAGCTACGGGCGCGCAGGCAGCCCCTGATCTCGCGCATGTGGAGGGATTTGGCAAGATCCACGTGCCTTTTTCCGCGTAATTTTTTCCATTCAGATGGCCACATCGCCATAAAAAAAACAACTTCATGATCTGGCTCATGGCCGGGCATTCTGCCACGGAACATGACTTGCACAGGAAACGGGGAGAGATATACCGTCATCCCCCGTTAATTCATGCCGCAACACTCTGGGGCGGCTCTTAACGCACATACAGGCGGCAGGAGGCCTGAACAGCAATGGACGTATCGAAGATTTCCCCCGGCAAGGACGTACCCAACGACATCAACGTCGTGATCGAAATCCCGCAGGGTTCAGGCGTCAAGTACGAGATCGACAAGGACAGCGGCGCGCTGGTGGTGGACCGCATCCTGTTCACGCCCATGGTCTATCCCGCAGCCTATGGCTTCATTCCCAACACGCTGGCCGCCGATGGCGACCCGACCGATGCGCTGGTGCTGATGCCCGCCGCCGTGGTGCCGGGTGTGGTGGTGCGCGCGCGCCCCATTGGCGTGCTGCGCATGGAAGACGAAAGCGGGCAGGATGAAAAGATCATCTGCGTGCCGCATGACAAGGTGCATCCCTACTACTCCAAGGTGGAGAAGCTGGAAGACCTGCCCGAGATCGTGCTGAAGGAAATCGAACATTTCTTCACCCGCTACAAGGACCTGGAAAAGGGCAAGTGGGTCAAGGTCGCAGGCTGGGCCGACAAGAAGGTCGCCGGCGAAGTGATCCTTGAATCCGTCAAGGCCGTGGCGGGCAAGTAAGCCACGCCCTGCGGGCTGCCGGGCCATGCGGCCCGGCGGTCACGCAACGGCATCGGTCGGCACGGTGCGCGCCCCGCTTCCGGCAAGCTGGCCGATCAGCCGGTGATAGCGCGCCATGTAGGCGTGCATGTCCAGCGTGCGCTCCGCCTGCGCACGGACATTGGCCCGCAGCCTGCGCGCCAGACGCCTGTCTTCCAGCAGTTCCAGCACGCCTGCGGCAATCCGCCGCGGTTCATGAAACGGCACCAGACGCGCTGTCCTGCCATCGCGCAGGAATTCCTCGACCGGCGGTGTCCGGCTCCCCACGATGGCGCAGCCACAGGCCATCGCTTCACGTAGCGACCATGACACCACGAACGGGTATGTCAGGTAGACATGCGCGTCCGATCGCTGCAGCAGGCGGCAGAAATCACCATAGCCGACCTTTCCCGCGAAATGGACGCGCCCCGCATCCAGCGTGGTGCCCAGTTCCGCCAGCATGTGCTGTCGCCATGTCCGGCCACCCGGCGCACGACCGCCATAGCTGACACCATCGCCCCCCACCACAATCACCCGCACGTCGCCGCGTTCGCGCAGGATATGCGGCAGGGCACGCATGAAGACGTGAAACCCGCGATAGGGCTCCAGGTCACGGGCAACGTAGGTGAGCAGTTTTTCACCCGGCGCCACGTGAATATCCCCCAATGCAAAGGGGCGTGCAGTCGCCTGCGGATCGGGCGCGCATCGCTCCAGATCCACCCCTTCGGGCAGGAGTGTTATGCGTGGCCGTGCCCAGTCGGGATAGGTATCGCGCTGGAAACGGGTGGGGGAATGCCCCCAGCCCGACCCGGCAAGGGCCAGCAGGTTCAGGGTATTGCGCGCCCGGACCAGGGGGGCCGCGCCAGCGGCGGGAGCAAATTCCGGATCAAAGCCCACATCCAGCCCGGTGGGATGATAAAAGAATTCATAATAGCCCAGCATCGGCACATCGGGGTAGACATCAGCCAGTTCCAGCATCTCGCCCCAGCCATGGTGGCCGATGATGATGTCAGGTACATACCCCAGCCCCCGCAGGGTGCGCGCAGCCCGCGCCACCTCGGCCGCGCGCTGCATGGCGCGGGCCAGTTCGGCCACCGGGGCCGGGGCCGCCACCCGCACGGGCGGCGGCAGGCGATAGGACACCCGCCGCACACCGGGCATGTGCCCCTGTCCCGTTTCACTTATGAAAACGATTTCATTGCCGCCCTGCGCCCGCAGGTCACGCAGCAGATGCACGAACTGGGCAGGAAAATTCTGGTGTACGAACAGGTATTTCATGCCCCGTCGCCCCGGTTTTTTCCCCCGCATGCCGACTGTTTCCAAACCGGACATGCTGGCGGGCCGTAAATGCTCACGGCTCCGCCATGGTGCGTGGCCGCCGCCCCGCCTTGCGGCGTCGGTCGCGCGGCGTGGCGGTGGATGGCGCGGCGTTCTTTCCGGACCTGCGGTGCCACCATGGCACGGGCTGGCCCGATCTGTTTTCAGGCGCCTCGGGCTCACGCATGGACGCACGCGCGGGCAGGGCACGCCTGCCCCGCCGCACGCGGGGGACAGGATCGGGTCTGGTTTCGTCATGGGGCACGGTCGCCAGCAATGCCTCTTCCGCCCCGCCATCATGGGATGTGGATGGCGGCGGAGCAGCCTGCCGGGACTGGATATCAACCCGGAAGGCTTCCAGCGGGGCATGCGAAGGCGCCATGACCGACGTGTCCGCCAGCGGGCCCAAGCGGGTGCCATCGGTAAAGCAGGCCTCGATATGGCAGGTAAACTGCCGCGCGGCGTCCCCCTTCAGCCGGACCCGCAGGCCCAGCAGGGGCAACGCCATGCCCCGGCTGCCACAATAGTCGCCACCACGCACCCACGGCGAAAACCAGTCCTCGCCCAGAATGGCCTGATATTCCACGTCATCCGCACCAAGGCCGGACGCGGGCTGGATGGCGAAGCCTTCCATCCACTGCCCGCTGCCCCCCGTGCCCATCCACGTCCCGAGCGGGGCGCTGATATCACCCCGGCCCTGAATATGGGCAATCATGCTGCCTGCACCGATTTCCCCGGCTGCCTCCACCGCTGGTGACGGGGCGGGCGCAGCAGCGCCGGGCGCCACCGACGGGCCGGACAACCTGACCACCTGCAACCCCGGCAGGGCAGCGCCGTCACGCACCGGATCACGATAGGTGGTGACCAGCACCGCGCCGCCCCCATCAGGCATGCGTACAAGGGCGGCCCCGCCCTGCGCGCCCATCCAGCCATCCGCGGCAAACGTGCTGACCCGCACCGCGTCCATGCCGGGTGGCGTGGTCACGCGCATGCCGGATAACGCGCCAAACCCCGCGCCTGCCGGGGCCGAAGCGTGGAAAATGCAGTACGTGCCACCCTCCAGCCGCATAAGCTGTGCGCTGGCATGGATATCACCCGCCTGCGCGGCGGGGCGCGTGGCCTCCATTATCGGCATCCCGCCACGGAAAGGCACAACACCATACGCGCAGGGGCTGGGGCAATAACGATCAAGACGGGCCTCTTTCGCTCAAATCATGGATGGACTCTGGCCGTGGCGGGATGCCCGGCCCGGGCATAAGACAGCAAAAACGTATTCAATTGGTGAACGGGCAGCCCCGGCGGCACGCATCTCCCCCGCCCTGTCGCATGGATACGGGCCGCAACCGCGCCAAGGTCAAACGCCACGCAACGCAATCCTGCACGCCATAGCTGGGTCAGGGTGAAGCACCATGTCTCGGGACAGATGGAGGGCACGAACCCCACATCCCCCATCGCCCCGCGCAGCAGGGACACCGCTTCTTCCCCTTCGTACCGTCCGGTAATGAACACCCGCCCGGTTTCCAGCAGGGCCGCGTCATCGGATGTATGCCCCACCACGATGAATTCCAGCGGCAGGTCACGCGCGCGCGCATCACGTGCCGCCGCAAGCATGATCGCGCATCCCTTGTCCGGCCCGATGCCGCCCGCCACCACGACCCGGTAGCGGTCATTACGCGGCGGCAGGCCGGATGCGGGCTGGTCCGCACAGGCGGCGGCGAACTGGCGTAGCGACAGGGCGGGACTGTCATTTTCCAGCGCTGATGTTTCACAGGAAACATCCGGGACGTAGCGCGCCAGCCTGCGGGCGACATCCGCCGATGGCACGATCACCCGCCTCGCGCCGGCCAGTTCACACGCCGTGGCGTGACGCAGGCGGTCCACATCTTCCTCATCCACCAGCGAACCCAGCGCGTGGACACAGGCCCGGCAGCCCGCCAGATCGGGTTCCCCGCAGTAACGCCCGGCAGGCCCCACCAGTGTAATGCGCGGGCAGATACCGGCATAATCATGCACATGCCGGTCATAGGGCACGCCCAGCCGCGCGCACAGGTCGCGCACCCGCATGCCGTGACCCAGGTGATGATGCACCTCGACCAGACGCAGGCCGAGCGCGCGCAGCAGCGCCACCAGTGCATCCCCCTGTTCCGGCCATGCAAAATGCAATGCCGGATACGACCCTTCCGGCCGGCCGTCACGCAGCGTGAACCCATCTGCGGCCGGTTCCAGTACAAGCGGACGACAGCCCGCCGCCGCCCACTGCCGTGCGCGATGGGCCACCACGCGGGCCACGCCCCCCGTCCCGGCATGGGTCACCAGCAGGACCGCGCCCTCATACCCAGCCTTGCGCGCGCCGCGATGCCACACCAGCAGCGACAGGCGCTGGCGGGACGCTGCCAGCGGGTCCGCCGCGACATGCGCCTGCACCAGTGCGTCATAACCGGGAAACAGCCGGTTCAGGATCCACAGGTTGCGCTGCTGCAACGCCCTGCGCTGCGCGCCAAACGACACGCCGCCCACATGCCCCACGAATACGCCCACCGCCGCCCGATGCCGCCAGCCCGCCAGCCGGGCGCGCATGGAAAAATCATTTTCCTCCCCATATCCCCTTCCATACAGTTCGGGACGGAACAGACCCGTCTGGCGCAGGCAGTCATGGCGGATCAGCATGCAGAAGCCGTGCGCGGTGGGAATTTCCACATCCAGCCCCCCATTGGCCCGCAGGCTGGCCGCCATGAGGTGACGGACATCTTCCCTGTCACAGGGACGGGGCACCTGCGGGTCCGGGTCGGGCCATGTCAGGATGGAGGCATCATTGGACAGGGGCGAAACCGTGCCCGTATCAACCCGCGCATAGGCCACACGCAGCATTTCATCCAGCCAGCCGGGGGCCAGCAGCGTGTCGCTGTTCAGCAGCACGACATCCATGCCATCAGCATCGGACAACGCGGTATTGACCGCTGCCGGATAACCCTGATTGGCATCATGCCGCCGCAGGCTGATCCGCCCCGCCCCCGCCAGATTGTCCAGCGCCAGCGCCAGTGCGGGATCCGGCGTCGCATCATCCACCACCATGATTTCCGTGGCCGTGCCATCCGATCGCCGGGCCAGCGTGTCGAACATGCTGTCCAGACAGGCCAGCGTACGCACCCGGTCGGCATAAACCGGGATCACCACCCGGCAGCGCGCCGCACGCCCGGGCAGGTTGGCGGGGATGCGCACCCGTCGCCGCATGTTGGGGAACACCTGCCGCGCACGGGGCAGGCACACCGGCAGCGGGGAGCCGGTCAGCTGCCGCCCGTCAGACAGGGTCACATGCACCATGCCCTGTGGCGCGAGATCGGCCCACGCCATGCCAAAACCCCATACCGGCACGCCCGGACCCGCGATATCATCCCATCCGGTCCCCCATTGCCGCGACAGGACAGGCGCGCGCCGGCCATGGGCATCATCGGATATGGACAGTCCGGGCGGTTGATCCGGTCGCGCGGGCATGAAGGCCCAGCCCGTCATGCCCTGTCCATCGGCCATCACCGCCCCGGTCACATGCAACAGCGCCGCCCGGTCCGGCCGCGCGCCAAGCAGGGGCGTGCCCTCATACTGCACCACGATATCATGGGCCTGCCGCCAGTACCGGGGCAGCATCACGCACTGCCCGTCATGCTGCCGGGGCACCCATCCCTGCCCGTCCAGCATTACTTCCGGCGCGTGGCCTTCCGGCAGGGCGCCCCAGTGCAGCACGCCATCAGGATCCAGCGCGCACCAGCCCCGCAACGCCATATGGCGACACACCAGTCCCGCCGGGAGACACAGGGCCGGGTCAAAGCCATAGCAGGTGAAAAAACGCCCCAGCAGCCGGGCCGCCTGCGGCCAGGCGCGGATCATGCACTGCGCCAATATGTGCAGGCGCAGGCCCGCGCGGAATTCCCCCCCCGCCATGACCGTTTCAATCGCGCGGGCCGCGCCACCCCCATCACCCGCACCCAGCCGGGCGGCCGCCAGCGCGTACAGCACGCCCCTGTCCGTCGGGGCCAGCCGCGCCGCGCGTTCCATCCATGCCAGCGCCAGCCCGTGCTGTCCCTGTTCAGCCAGATGGCGCGCATGCCGCATGGCCCCCACGACATCCGCGCCCGGTCCTGTCGTGCCGCCTGCTTCACTATGGGGCATGTTCGTCCGCATGCGTCATGTGATCCAGTTCATCACGTGCCGCGCGCACGCCGCCTGCAGCCGCCTGTTCCAGCCAGTAGCGCGCACGCGCACGGTCCACGGGACCAGCCAGCCCCCTGGCCAGGTACCGGCCCAGCATGAACTGCGACAGGGCGTTGCCCCCTTCGGCACCCTGCGTGAACCAGTGCAATGCCTGCGTCCGGTCCGGCGGCAGGTCGTGGCCACCGCCATACATCGCGCCAAGGGAAAACATGGCTTCAACCCGGCCCATCCGTGCCGCGCGATGATACAGCGCCAGCGCGCCCGCATGGTCACGCGGGCCGCCAAGCCCTTCCAGCCGCAACTGTGCGGCGGCCACACAGGCCTCGGCCAGTCCATGCCCGGCGGCGCGTTCCAGCCAGCGGCGGGCCTGATCGGGATCAGCCGTAACCCCGTCCCCTTTCAGCAGCATGCGCCCGTACCAGTATTCGGCATTGACCACCCCCGCGCGGGCGGCCCGTTCCATCCATGACGCGGCCTGCACCGGATCCGTCACGCCGCCCACCCCGTCATGCAGGCAGACAGCAAGGTTGAAGGCCGCAACCGGATCCCCCGCCCGTGCCGCCGGCATGAAATCGGGCAGGCGCGCATCCGGCGCGGAACATGCTTCGCGTCCCTGCGCCACCAGTGATGCGGCAAGGTCCGTCATGGCCGCGACATCACCCAGTTCAGCCGCGCGTTCCAGCCAGTGGCGGGCCTGCACGGGATCAGCGGCGGCCCCGCGCCCGTGCGTGTACAGCAGCGCCAGCATGCGGCACGCCACCGCATGATCCTGCGCCGCCGCGCGGCGGTACCAGATCATCGCTTCATGGTCGCCGGGAAGGGCGGCTTCCCCATGCACATGCAGGTCCCCCAGCAGGGCCGCCGCCTCCCGGTCACCGGCAAGGGCGGCACGGCGCAGCCATGTCTCCGCCGTCATGGCGTTGCGTGGCCTGCCGTCCCCATCCTTCAGCAGCAGCGCACCATAACGCGCCTGTGCCGGGCGCACGCCCTGCACGGCGGCGCGGGCATACCACTGTTCGGCCTGCGCCATATCCAGCGGCAGGCCCCAGCCCCGGTCATGCAGCAGGCCCAGCATGTACTGCGCGGTCGGCAACCCGCTATCCGCCGCGCGGATCAGGGCCGCCACGGCATCGGGATCGCTGCCCGGCATCTGGCCTGATGCCGCAAAATGGGTGACCGCCAGCCCAAGGTCTCCCTGCGGGCAACCGGCCTGTGCCGCACGTTCGCACCACATCCGCGCGGCCTGCGGGTCGCGTACGGATTGCGGGCCGGTCGCCAGCAGGTACCCGTACAGGGCCTGCGCATCAGGCAGTCCCCCTTCCGCGGCCTGCCGTGCCCAGCCGGTTGCGGCTGCCGGGTCGGGCCATTGGTCGATGCCCTCCGGCCATGCCACGGGCAGCAGGCCATCGGCCCCCCTGTGATCCCCGCCTCGCCCTGGTGGATCGACCAGCAGCATCAGGGCAAGGGAAAAGCAGGCCTCGACATGCCCGGCGCGCGCGGCCACGTGCATCCAGCGCACGCCCTCGACCGGACTGCGCGGAACGCCATTGCCATCAAGGTAGGCACGCGCCACCTGATACTGCGCCGCCACCATGCCGCCGCGCGCAAGGCGTCCCAGCAGGGCGAATCCCTGTGCCGAACGGCCTTCATGTTCCAGAAGGCGGCACGCATGGCGAAAACGGGCCGCAGGCGTGATCCCGCCCAGCAGGCCGGACAGCAACTTGCGCACCAACGCCGTCCCCCGATCAGGGTTCGCGCATGCCGTCGGTCACGGCAGGCAGCAGGCGGTTGAGCAGGTACTGCATGATGGTGCGTCGCCCGACATGGATATCCGCCTCGACCGGCATGCCCGGCTGGGGACGGAAGAAGGGCGGCACACCATGCAGCGTGTACCGGTCGATCGACAGGCGCACACGATAATAGGCGCTCATCGTATCGCCCGTATCCCCTCCCTGTTCGGCGCTGGCGCCAGGCCTTCCGCCGGAGGTGGTAAAGGAATCGGGGCTTATGACGCGCACCGTCGCTTCCCCTCCGCCATACTGGGTATAGGGGAAAGCCGCGAATTTCAGCAGCGCCGGATCCCCGGCCCGCACATAGCCCGCATCCACCCCGCGCAGCGTGGCCACCACATCCAGATGGCCCCCCGTCGGCACCAGCGTCAGGAGCGGGGTCGCGGCCTGAATGACCGACCCCGCCGACAGATGCGCGATACTCAGCACCACCGCGTCACGGTCGGCCCGCATGACAATCAGGTCATGATGCAGCACCGCCTTGCTATAGCTGCCATCGGCATCCGCCAGACGGTGCTGCGCAAGCGCAAGGTCCTGGTACACCGTGGCGTGCCAGTTGCTGGCGTAACCATCGCGCTGGGCCTTCATCGCCTCCAGCCGGGCGCGGGTGCTGTCGGCGGAATGGCGCGCCGACACCTGCGAGCGCGTGACCTCCATAAGCGTATCCTGCGCCGCCAGCGTGGACAGCCTGCTGCCCACCTGTTCATGCTGCAGGCGCACGCGCATGTCCTGCACATCACGCGCGACACGGGCGCGGGCGGCATACATCGCCGCGCTGGCCTCATATCCCTGCAGTTCACTTTCCAGCCCGGCGACCTGCCGGTCGTAATTGGACATCTGGGCGGTGTATTCCGCCTGACGGCGCAGATAGGCGGCAGCTTCCTGCACGGATGCCGGATCGTTCATGTCCGCCGTATAGGGGCGGCCCTCGGCTTCGGCCGTGCGGCGGGCGACTTCCGCCCGGTAGGCCGCGACCTGGCGGCGCATGTTGGTGACATCCGCATCCGTCACCGTGGGGTCCAGCCGGGCCAGCACCTGCCCCTTGTGCACGGTATCGCCCTCATGCACCTCCACCGTGCGGATGATGGAGGTTTCCAGCGGCTGCAGCACCATCGTATTGTCAAACGGCGTCAGGCGGCCATTCACGCTGACCACGCGGTCCAGCGGGAAGAACGTCATGGCCGCCAGCCCCGCCCCGGCCAGTGCCGCGACCAGCCAGATGACATAGCGCGCCGCATCGGATGGCGGCAGGTCAATCAGCGCGGCGGAAGGGGAATAGAACGCCAGCAGCGCGGGGGGCAGGTCGGTGGGCACATCCGCCGCGGGTGGCGGCAGGACCGACAGCATGCCGGATTCCTCCGCTGCCTCGGGCGTGGGGGGCACAAGGTCATGGCCGCTCATGCCGCGTCACCGTGCATATGGGAGACGGCAGGCGGCCCCTCCCCATTACCGCAGTCATCGGGATGGTTCTGCTGCATCCACAACGTACGGTAGATGGTGCAGCGCGACAGCAGTTCGTCATGCGTGCCGATATCGACCACCTGCCCATGGTCCATGACGCAGATCTGGTGGCATGCCACCAGCGAGGCCAGGCGGTGCGAGACGATGACCATCGTGCGTCCGCGCGCAAGATGGCGCAGGTTGGCGTTGACCACCGCCTCGCTTTCCGGGTCGAGGGCGGATGTCGCTTCATCAAGGATCATGAGCCTGGGGTCGGAAATCACGGCGCGCGCGATGGCGAGGCGCTGGCGCTGGCCACCGGATATGTTGGTGGACCCTTCCTCGATCCACGTATCGAAGCCTGCCGGCATGCGTTCGATGAATTCTTCCGCCCCCGCCAGGCGGGCGGCGCGCACCACGTCTTCCAGCGTCAGGCCGGGGCGGCCTGCGATGATGTTGTCGCGGATGGTGCCGCGAAACAGGAAATTGTCCTGCAGCACCACCCCGCAGGACCGGCGCAGGTAGGTCAGGTTGATTTCACGCAGGTCGATGCCATCCAGCCGCAGGTGTCCGGTATAGCTGCGGCTGACACCCTGCAGCAGGCGCGTGATGGTGGACTTGCCCGACCCGCTGCGCCCGACCAGCCCCAGCATGGTGCCCGCGGGCACGCTGAACGTGACATCCGACAGCGCGGGCGTGGACGCGCCGGGATAGGTGAAGCACACATCCGAAAACGCCAGCGCGCCATGGATGGGCGGGCGCAGGCCGGTGGTCAGCGCCCGGGTTTCCGTCGGACGGTTGAGGACGGACCCCGCTTCCGCCAGCGCGCTGCGCACTTCGTTCAGGTCGTCAATCAGCCGCGCCATGCCCACCAGCGGGGCCGCGACCCGGCCACCCAGCATGGTGAACGCCATCAGCGCCCCGGCCTCCATCCCCGATGTGGTGGAGGTAATGGCCAGATACGCCCCGATCAGGATGATGCCGCGATTGATGAACAGGTCCAGCGGCATGACCGCCGTCGCGACACAGTTGCCCATGCGCCCCGCGTCAAGGGATGCGGTCACCACATTGGCGGTCTTTTCATCCCAGACTTCGCGCCGCACGGGCTCCAGGGCCATTGTCTTGATGGTGCGGATGCCGGCAACCGTTTCATACAGCGCGCCGCTGCGCTCCATCTCGGCACGGACCTGCCGCCCCATGAGGCGCCCCACGGCTGGCATGGCCAGCAGGATGACCACCCCGATCAGCGCGGCGGCAACCACCGTCAGGCAGGCCAGCGTGGTGCTGAGCCAGAACAGGAAGGGCATGACGACCAGCAGGGTGAACAGGTCCAGGAACGTGCCCAGCAGCCGCCCGGTCATGAACTGCCGCACCTTGTAGATCGCGCTGACGCGGCCGATCACGTTGCCCGCCTGCTCGCGTTCGAAGAATTCCAGCGGCAGGGCCAGCAGGCGGTCGAACACCGCCAGCGATATGCGCGTATCCAGCCGCGTGGTCAGCACCAGCGTGATCTCGCGCCGGGCATAGGTCAGCAGGATTTCATAAAAGGACATCACCCCCACCAGCCCGGTCAGGGAAACCAGCGTGGACATGGAATGGAAGTTCACCACCCGGTCAATGACCTGCATGACGATCAGCGGCGGAAAGATCGCCAGCACGCTTATGACCATGGAGGCGATGACCACGTCACGCAGTAGCCGGCGTTCCCCCAGCACCATGCGCCGCAGCCATGCGAAATTGACCGCGTCTTCCCTGCGTGCGCCGTCCTGCCCGCCACGGACCAGCAGCACGTCGCCACTCCACACCCCTTCCAGCCGCAATGCATCCACCGCCACGGGGGACGTGTCTGGACCGGCGAAGGGATCGGCCAGCCAGACGACGCCACGGGCCGCGTCCGCGCCGACCATCAGGCCCGCCGACCCGTCCATGAACATGAGGACAACCGGCGGCACGTCGCGCAGGCGCACGATTTCACGCCATTGCAGGTGCATGCCCTGCGCGCTGCCACCGTTTTCCTCCACCCACCGCGCAAGGGCGGGGATGGTGGGCACGGTCTGCCCGGCCTCGCCGGCGAAATCACGCACGTCAAGGTCAATGCCATGGAAACGGGCCGCACGCAGCACCGCCTGCAGGCGGATCAGTTCCGGCGCGTGGCGGGTATCCGCCTGCCCGCGTCCGTCCGGGTCCGCTGATTGGTCTGTATGGCCCACGGCACCCCTTTTGCTTTGCACGCTCTGTCCATTCACGCGGTCCAGACTAGGGGCAGAAAGCAAAGGGTTCCTTAACGGGACCGTTTTTGCCGTGGAAGCTACCGCACGGCAAAGCGCGCGCTGACCAGAACGTCGCCTGACAGCGCAGCCCGCCAGGCGGCCGCCTGCCCACCGGGCGGCAGCACGGCCACGCGGTCGAACCATTTCAGGTCGCCCGTGGCGCGCCTGCGGAAAACATCGCCCAGCACCGCCGCCAGTCCCCCGCCGCGCCCCGTGCAGCACGCGCACCCCGTCGCGTGCATGAACGGCGACGCGGCGGGCCGGTCCACCGTGACGACCCCGGCCCACGATGCCGCCTGTGCCGGGGCATTCCCCGCGCCCACCACCAGCAGGGTATCGGCGCGCGGATGGATGGCGGCGCGATCGGTCAGGAATTCCAGCGCAATACGCCCGTCACGGGTCATGACATTCTCCATTCATCCATATGGGCGCGCGCCTTCCCCATTTGGGCAATGACGCTGGACACCAGCCGAAAGTTAAGGGAATAAAGGGCACCGGACATAACTTTATGCAAGACAGCTACCGGATACCTGGCGGCGGAACGCCAGTCCGCGCCGTGTCCCCTTCATGAGACATCAGGATAACAATGACCACTCGTCCCCATCTTCTCGATGCCCTTCGCGATCAGGTCCTGCTGTGTGACGGCGGCATGGGTTCGCGCGTACAGCTTCTGGACCTTGAGGTCGAGCGTGATTACTGGGGTCAGGAAAACTGCACCGAAATCCTGAACCTGTCCCGTCCCGAACTGGTGCGCGAAATCCACCGCGGGTATTTCGAGGCCGGGGCCGACATGGTGGAAACCAACAGCTTTGGCGGCTCGCCCATAACGCTGGCCGAATTCGGGCTGGCGGACCGCGCGCGGGAAATCAACCGCACGGCGGGCCATCTGGCGCGCGAAGCCGCCGAGACCTTTGCCGATGGCCGCCACCGCTACGTGGTCGGCTCCATCGGGCCGGGGACCAAGCTGCCTTCGCTGGGCAATATCGATTACGACACGCTGGAAGCGGGCCTGACCGAACAGTGCCGTGGCCTGATCGAAGGCGGCGTTGACTGCTTCCTGATCGAGACGTGCCAGGACACGCTGCAGATCAAGGCCGCCGTCAACGGCGCCAAGATCGCGCGCGCCGAGATGGGCGTGGACACCCCGATTTTCGTGCAGGTCACGGTGGAAACCACCGGCACGCTGCTGGTCGGCCCCGACATTGCCGCCGCCGCCACCGTCATCAACGCGCTGGACGTGCCGCTGATGGGCCTGAACTGCGCCACCGGCCCGCAGGAAATGGCCGAGCACGTGCGCTGGCTGTCCGAAAACTGGCCCGGCCTGATTTCGGTCCAGCCCAATGCGGGCCTGCCCGAACTGGTCAATGGCACCACGCATTATCCGCTGACGCCCGCCGAAATGGCAAGCTGGGTCGAACGTTTCATTACAGAGGACGGGCTGAACCTGATCGGCGGGTGCTGCGGCACCTCCACGCCGCATACGCAGGCGCTGGACCAGATGCTGCGAAAGCGCGCCGAGGGCACGGGCCGCATCCGCCCCGCCCCCGTGCCGCGCAAACCGGTATGGATCCCGTCGGTTGCCAGCCTGTATTCGCAGGTGCCGCTGCGGCAGGAAAACAGCTATTTCTCGATCGGTGAGCGCTGCAACGCCAACGGGTCGAAAAAATGGCGGCAGTTGCAGGAAGCCGGCGACTGGGATGGCTGCGTGGCCCTTGGCCGCGAACAGGTGGCCGAGGGATCGAACGCGCTTGATATCTGCACCGCCTTTGTCGGCCGTGATGAAATGCGCGAAATGAACGCGGTCGTCACCCGCTTCACGTCCTCGGTCAACGCGCCGCTGGTCATTGATTCCACCGAAACCCCGGTCATCGAGGCCGCCCTGAAACTGCATGGCGGCAAGCCGATCATCAACTCCATCAATTTCGAGGATGGGGAGGCGATCGCCAACGAACGCATGCTGCTGGCGCGCAAGTTCGGTGCCTCCGTCATTGCGCTGACCATTGATGAAGTGGGCATGGCCAAGACGGCGGAAGACAAGCTGCGCATCGCGACAAGGCTGGTCGAATTCGCATGTGAAAAGCATGGCCTGCCGCAGTCCGACCTGATGATCGACCCGCTGACGTTTACCATCGGCACCGGGACCGAGGATGACCGCAAGCTGGGTGAATGGACGCTGGAGGGCATCCGCCTGATCCGCGAACGCTTCCCCGATATCCAGATCGTGCTGGGGCTGTCCAACATCTCGTTCGGGCTGAACCCGGCGGCGCGCGCGGTGCTGAACTCGGTCTTCCTTGACCATGCGGTGCGCGCGGGCATGACGGCGGCGATCGTGCATGTGTCCAAGATCCGCCCGCTGCACCTGATCCCCGCCGATGAGGTCAAGGTGGCCGAGGACCTGATCTTCGACCGTCGCGCCGAAGGCTACGACCCGCTGCAGCGCATCCTTGAAATCTTTGCCGACCGCAAGGCCGCCGACGCGGTGAAGAAAACCCGGGCCGAAACCGCGCCCGAACGCCTGAAGGACCGGATTGTCGATGGCGACCGCAAGGGGCTGGAAGACGACCTGGCCGAAGCCATGCGCGACATGGCCCCGCTGGACATCATCAACACCGTGCTGCTCGATGGCATGAAGGTGGTGGGCGAACTGTTTGGCGCGGGCAAGATGCAACTGCCCTTCGTGCTGCAGTCCGCCGAGACGATGAAGGCCGCCGTGGCCTGGCTGGAACCCCACATGGAACGCACCGAAGGGCAGGCCCGTGGCACCATGGTGCTGGCCACCGTGAAGGGCGACGTGCATGACATCGGCAAGAACCTGGTCGACATCATCCTGACCAATAATGGCTATCAGGTCATCAACCTCGGCATCAAGGTGCCGGTGGCCGACATGATCGCGGCCGCGCGCGAGCACAGGGCGGACGCCATCGGCATGTCCGGCCTGCTGGTCAAGTCCACCGTCATCATGCGCGAAAACCTTGAGGAAATGCAGCGTCAGGGCCTTGATGTGCCCGTCATGCTGGGCGGTGCCGCGCTGACGCGCAATTACGTGGAAGAGGACTGCACCGCGGCCTATGGCGAAGCGGGCCGGGTTGCGTACGCCCGTGACGCATTCGATGGCCTGTCGCTTATGGACAAGGTGGTGCAGGGTGAATTCGACACCTACCTTGCCGCCATCCAGTCGCGCCGCGCGGGCAAGGCCAGCCGCAGCAATCGCACGCAGGATATCGAGGATGCAGCCACCCGTGGCTTCGGCCCCGTGGACAAGGTTGCGGCCCGGGCGCGGCGTGAAAAACTGACGGCGGATGAACCCGTGCTGACGCCGCCCTTCTGGGGGCCGCGCGTGCTGGAGGCGACGCCGGAGGCGGTGCTGCCGTTCCTCAATGAACGTTCGCTGTACCAGTTCCAGTGGGGTTTCCGCAAACAGGGCCGCTCGCTGGACGACTTCATGGTCTGGGCGCGCAAGGAACTGCGTCCCGTGCTGCGCCACATGCTGGCGCTGTGCGCGGAGCAGGACATCCTGCACCCCAAGGCAAGCTACGGCTACTGGAAGGCGGCGGGCGAAGGCAATGACCTGGTGCTGTTTGGCGAGGATGGCGCGACCGAGGTCGCCCGCTTCACCCTGCCCCGCCAGCCGCGTGCGGACGGGGCCTGCATTGCCGATTTCGTGCGCGATATCGATGATGCACGGCGCGACGTGATCGGCCTGCAGGTCGTGACCGTGGGGCAGGATGCATCCGACCGCGCGCGTGAATGGTTCGAGGCGGACCGGTACAAGGATTACCTCTACCTGCATGGCCTGTCGGTGGAGATGGCGGAAGCCATGGCGGAATACACCCACAAGCGCATGCGCGCCGAAATGGGCTTCGCCGCCGAGGATGACCGCGACATGGCGAAACTGCTGCAGCAGGGCTATCGCGGGTCACGCTATTCCTTCGGCTATCCCGCCTGTCCCCGGCTGGAGGAGCAGGAGCCGATCCTGAAACTGCTGGATGCGCAGAAAATCGGGGTATCCCTGACCGATGGCTTCCAGTTGCACCCCGAACAGTCCACTTCGGCGCTGGTGATTTTCAACCCGCACGCGAAGTATTTCTCGATCTGAAAAACGCATCGGGGCCATACGGCGGGATTTGTTGACCGGTGGGCGAAATAATGTCCATCATCACCCCATGTCCCGTTCCCGCCCCACGCCTTCCCCGCCACCAGACCGGCCCGGCGCCGACCATGCGCTTGGCCGGCTGCAGGCGCGTCTGGACGCGGCCCGTTCCCCTGATGACAGGCCGCGCAACACCCGTGTCACGCGCGTGGCCGGGCGGGCCTTCACCTGTGCCGCCGAACAGTGCGTGATGGACCTCATGACCCATGACCGCGCGGGCCTGATCGAACACAGCGCCGATGTGCTGACCCACCTGCTGGAAATCTGGGCCGCCGATGGCATCGACCCCGAGGACGTGTGGATCGAACTTGACCGCCGCACCCGCATGGGCAACCTGCTGCTGGCGCTGAACATGGCCGAACGTACGTCCGTCTCCACCGCCGCGCGCAGGCGGCCATGGAAAATCCGCACCACCAAGCTGCCCTGACAGGCCGCCCTGTTCCCATGCCTGATGGGTACGAAATCGAAACGGACCATTTTTGGCCTATGCGTTGCCGCACGCCGGTGGCATAAGCTGGCCGCAGGCGGAACAGCAGGAAATGTCGCGATAGATGGACCAGGTCCATGCCTGTTACCTGCCGGCGGGCACTCCCCCGGTCCGGCACGCATGAACTGGATTGACGCAACAGGCATCGCCATTGTCGCCCTGTCGGCTGTGGTTGGTGCGGTCCGCGGCTTTTCACGCGAAGTACTGGGCCTTGCCGCCTGGGTCATGGCCATCATCATGGCCGTGGCGTGGTATGGCGCCCTCATGCCCTATGCCACGCAATGGATCAGCAACCACACGCTGGCGTCCCTTGCGTCCTTTGCCGTGCTGTTCCTTGTGCTCCTTGTCATTTTCACCACGACTGCCCATCTGTCAGGTCAGGCGGTACAGGGGTCCATCCTGGCCGGGATCGACCGTATGCTGGGCCTGATCTTCGGGCTGGCGCGCGGGTATGTCTGCCTTGTACTGCTGTACACGGGCATCACCGCCCTCATTCCCGCAGCCGAATGGCCCGATGTCATGCGATCGAGCCGTATCGTCCCCCTTGTTGGCGACAGTGTGACGTATCTGAACGCCTATACGCCCGATAACTTTCACGCGCACCTTGCGCAACCCGCCGGGACGCGGCATGACGCGCCCATCTGAACCTTCTGTCGGTACCCCCCGCACCCGTCCGTCAAGGAAAGATTGCTGACCATGTCCCGCACCACCTTCCATGCTGTTTCCGGCAATCCGACAACACAGCATGAACGCGATGATCTCGCCGCCCAGTGGCGGCATGATGATGACAAGCCGCATGAGGAATGCGGGGTTTTTGGCGTATGGAACACCAAGGATGCCGCCGCCCTGACGGCGCTTGGCCTGCACGCGCTGCAGCATCGCGGGCAGGAAGCCAGCGGCATCGTGTCCTTTGACGGCGAACGCTTCCACACCCACAAGGGGCTTGGTCTGGTGGGCGAGGTATTTGGCGACGCCCGCGTCATGGCCACCCTGCCGGGCAACTGCGCGGTGGGTCACAACCGTTACGCCACCACGGGGGCGACGCTGATCCGCAACGTGCAGCCGCTGTTTGCCGATTTTGAATTCGGTGGCCTGGCGGTGGCCCATAACGGCAACCTGACCAATGCCGAAACCCTGCGCAAGGCGCTGGTGCGGCGGGGCTGCATATTCCAGTCCACGACCGATAGCGAGGTGTTCATCCACCTGATCGCCATATCACTGTATTCCAATGTGGTGGACCGGCTGATCGATGCGCTCAAGCAGGTGCTGGGGGCGTATTCCCTGATCGTGCTGTCACGTAATGAACTGATCGGCGTGCGCGACCCGCTGGGCGTGCGTCCGCTGATCCTGGGTCGCCTGCGGGAAGAAGACGGTTCGGAAGGAAAATGGGTCCTGGCCAGCGAGACCTGTGCGCTGGACATTGTCGGTGCGGAGTTCGTGCGCGACGTGGAACCGGGCGAGATCGTGATCATCAACGATGATGGCATCCGTTCCCTCAAGCCGTTCGACAGCAAGCAGTCGCGCTTCTGCGTGTTTGAATACATCTATTTCGCCCGGCCCGATTCCGTCATGGACGGCAAGGCCGTGTATGACACCCGCAAGCAGATCGGCGTGGAACTGGCGCGTGAAAGCGCGGTCGAGGCCGACGTGATCGTGCCGGTGCCCGATTCCGGCGTGCCCTCGGCCATGGGATTCGCCGCCGAAAGCGGCATTCCGTTCGAACTGGGCATCATCCGCAACCATTACGTGGGCCGCACCTTCATCGAACCGACCGACCAGATCCGAAATCTGGGCGTGAAGATGAAGCATTCCACCAACCGTCCCGTGCTGGATGGCAAGCGCGTGGTGCTGGTGGATGATTCCATCGTGCGTGGCACCACATCGCGCAAGATCGTGGACATGGTGCGGGCAGCGGGCGCCAAGGAGGTGCACATGCGCATCTCCTCCCCGCCGACCACGCATTCATGCTTCTACGGCATCGACACGCCCGAGCGCAGCCAGCTTCTTGCCGCACAGCATGATGTCGCGGAAATGGCCAGGCTGATCGGCGTGGACAGCCTGGCCTTCATCTCGTTCGACGGGCTGTACCGCGCGCTGGGCTACAAGGACCGCAAGAGTGCCGCCAACCGCTACTGCGATGCCTGCTTTACCGGCGACTACCCGATCGAACTGGTGGATTACGAGGCCGAACATCACCCCGAACCCGCATGACGGGTTCTCTTGCCGACCTGACCGGGCGGGTCGCGCTGGTCACCGGCGCCAGCCGGGGCATCGGGCGCGCGGCTGCCGTAGCACTGGCACAGGCTGGCGCGCACTGCATCCTGACCGCACGCGCGCAGGGTGGGCTTGAGCAGACGGATGACCTGATCCGTCAGCATACGGGGCACAACGCCACCCTGCTGCCGCTGGACCTGCTGGATGGTGAAAAGCTGGATACGCTCGGGCCTTCCATCGCAACCCGGTTCGGCAGGCTGGACTGCGTGGTTCATTGCGCGGGGGAACTGGGTATCCTGTCCCCGCTGTCCCACATGCAGCCCAAGGAGTGGGAACGGGGCATGCAGGCCGGTCCCCTGACTACATGGCGGCTGATCCGCACGCTGGCCCCCCTGCTGGAACGCAGCCCGGCCGGGCGCGCCGTCTTCCTGACCGACCCGCATGGCCAGACGCCCGCGCCCTTCTGGGGACTGGTGGCCGCCACCCGCGCCGCCCAGGACGCCATCGTCAGGACATGGATCAGTGAACTGCCACAGGGCAGCCCGCTGCGCATCAACCTGTTTGAACCCGGCATGGTCGCGACCCGGCTGCGCCGGCTGGCCATGCCCGCACTGGACATGGATAGCCTGACCCCGCCCGAGGCAGTAGCACCCCGGATCGTCAGCCTGTGCCTGCCCGGTCCCCAGCCACAGGGGACTTATGTGCGGTTCGGAATGGAACCTGTTGATAAAAAATAAAAGTTTTTTGGGCGCCGCCTTCTTTCAAAAAGGCGGCGTTTCCTGAAGTTTTTTGCAAAAGGCTTCACCAAAAACCCTTTATGATTTTCAGAATATCTTCAGGGCGAAGGAAACCATATGAGCAGGGCGACACCCGCCACGGCGGCGCTGGAAAAGGCAGGCGTTCCATTCAGCGTCATTGAATATGACTATGACCCCAATGCCGGACAGACAGGCAACCACGCCGCCGCATCCATCGGGGAAGATCCCGCGCGGGTATTCAAGACCCTGATGGTGATGGTGGACGGACGCCCCGCCTGTGTCGTGGTGCCCGTGGCGGCAACACTGGGCATGAAGAAGGTCGCGGCCGCCTTCGGCGGCAAATCAGCCGAAATGATGCCCCCTCCGGACGCCGAACGCAGCACGGGCTTCCGCGTGGGCGGCATCAGCCCGTTCGGGCAGCGCAAACGCGTACGGACCGCCCTGGCGCAGGAAGCACTGGCACAGCCCTATGTTGTCATCAACGGGGGGAAACGGGGCTATCTGGTCCGCCTGGCGGCCGCAGACGCCATATCGGCCACCGGGGCAGTCACAGCCGACCTGCTGGCCTGAAAATTATCAAGACATTGCCGGGGAAGCTGTTTTCATAAAGCTTCAAAAAGAATGCCGCCTTTTTTAAAAAAAGGCGGCACCCAGAAACTTTTATTTTTTATCTGGCGATCATTCGCCGCCGTTATCGGCGGGCTGGAACGGCATGACCGGGTATTTGCCGCTCTTGGCGATTTCTTCGGGATCTTCCGTAGCACTGGGCAGATATACCGACGGCAAAGCCTGGTTCAGGTAGGTCACGACCTGATCACTGATATCAAGGCTGTTGTCATGCAGGGCAGCGGTGCCGGCCTGCAGCACCATGGTCATGCCGCGCGCGCTGGCAATGGCGCTGACGATCTGCTGCATTTCACGCTGCACCTGGTTCAGGGCAACCTGCGCATCTTCTTCCAGTATCCGGTTCCGGTTGCCGAATTTGGTGCGGTCGGCGTTCACGCGCTTCTGCAGTTCCTGCTGCTGTTCCGGCGTGGGGGCCTTGCCGGCCTTGATGATGGACTGGCGCAGGGCCTGAAGCTGTCCATCCTCGGCCCGGACATCACGCACCAGTGCCTCGCGCCGGGTGCCCAGTTCGGTCTGCAGCTTCTGCACGGCGGTGGACTGCGCCATGATCTGCTGGGTATTGAAAATGCCAATGACAGGGGCCGCAGGCTTCGTGCCCGGGGGCAGCGGCTTGAATTCCGGCACGGGCGGCATGGGCAGAATGGGTGTCTGCTGCTGACCGCCACCGGCATCCTGCGCCATGGCAAGGACAGGGGTCAGGGCAAGCGCCGCCCCACAAAGCGCGCCACATAGCCGCGCGTATCCGGTCCGGGCCATAATGCTGCTGCGCATACCTGTCATTATCCGATCCATTATTGTTCCGCTATCGTGGTTTCTGCGTAGCGGATCGTATGTCGAATGAACATACCCGCACAGCCCAAAAAACGCATTTTCCCCGAAATGCGCCCCGCGTCATACCCTTACAGCCGCCAGATCAACGGTGTATGCGACAGGAAAATCAGGCACAGGCCGCCAAGGAACAGGACACGGAACCCGCGATTGGCCCCTTTTTCCAGAAGTTCGTCACGGGTGAGTATCTGCATGAAGGAATCGGATATGCCGCCGCGCGCCTCTTCCGGCAGGGCCGCCAGCCTGCCGCGCCATTCGTTGCGGTGCCGCGCCTGCTCGGTATGGGAGATGTTGGCGCGGCGATAGAGGCTGTCCACGTATTCATCCAGATCCTCGATCCGGAACATGACCCCGCTCTTGTTGCGCATGGCGGCGTGCGGCCCCGCATTCACCAGACGCAGGCTGCGCAGCCGCAGCAGCGTGATGCCCACATACTCCGCCGCCTCGCGCACCGACAGCATGCGCTTGAGGGGGAACATGTGCACTGTCGCCTGCGGATCGCCTACGCTATCGGATGATGGGGGGAGGCTCATGATGCCCCAAAGGGTCAACCATCCATCCGGACCAAGTCAATCGGAATATGGCCCCTGCCTGCCCGCCCGCGACATATGACCCATGCAACGTGTTGCGAGCCGGGCGCTAGCGGCAGACCCGCCGGCTGCCATCGGCGGCGATATAGGTACCGGTCTGCGCATCGAAACACGCATTGGCGGCGCAACTGCTGATGGTGGGGGTAATGTCGGGGTGGACGGTGGCGCCGATGCTGTTCGCCTCCCGCGCGGCATGGCCACATAGCGGCGTGTCCGCAGGGGCTGAGGGATCATTGGTCAGGATGGCGCCCTGTGGCGGCGCCCCTTCTTCCCCCGTCAGGCCAGGGGCGAAATCCTGTGGCGGGATGCGCCCCGGCGTTGCGGCCTGCCCCACGGTGGGACGGGGCGCTGGCTGATGCGCCGCATGCCCCGCGCACCCCGCCAGCAGCAGGGCGGCGCCCATGGCGCGGAATCGTGTCGTTATCGTCATGTTTCGTGCCCGTATGTGCATTACAGATCCAGATGCCCCTGCTGCCTGTCCCCCGCCCCGACGGGACGGGCCGTAACCTGCCCATCGGCAAAGGTCAGGGTCACCTGTTTCGCCCGGCGCGCCTGCGCCGCGTGCGCCAGCGGTCTGCCCGCGCTGTCGGTCACCAGCACATAGCCACGTTCCAGTACGGCCTGCGGGGAAAGAGAAGCCAGCTGTCCCGCCGCCCCGGCAAGGCGGCTGGCGCTGGCGCGCAGTTGCGCCACCAGCATGGCGGGCGGCACGCGCAGCCCCCGCAATGTGGAAACGCGGCGGTGCAGGAAACCGGCCATCGCCTGCTGGCACGCGGCATCAACCCGCGCCAGATCGGCGCGCCGCAGGGCAAGGACCATCTGCGGCGCGGGCAGCCGGTCGGATGCATTGCGCAGGCGGCTGCGCAGCTGTTCCATGCGTGTCGGCAACGCCAGGTCCAGCCGGTATGCCCGGTCATCCAGCCGCCGCCGGGCATTTTCCACCACGGCGGGCAGATCCGGCAGTCCCGCCGCCGCCCGGTCCAGACGCGCGCGCGCCAGTTGCAGCGCGCGCCCGAGGCCACCGCGCAGGCGCGCGTCACGCTGCGCAAGGTCCGCCTCCAGTTCGGCACGCACCGGCACCGCCATTTCGGCCGCCGCCGTGGGCGTGGGCGCGCGGCGGTCAGACACGAAATCAACCAGGGTCGTATCCGTTTCATGCCCCACGGCGGAAATGACCGGAATGCGGCACGCCGCCACCGCGCGCAGCACCGCTTCGTCATTGAAGGCCATGAGGTCTTCCAGCGACCCGCCGCCGCGCGCGACGATCAGCACATCAGGGCGCGGCACCCTGCCGCCCGCCGCAATCGCGTCAAAACCCGTGATGGCATGGGCGATCTGTTCGGCCGCCCCGTCCCCCTGCACCGCCACCGGCCAGACCAGCACGGGGTGGGGAAAGCGGCGGGCAATCGTGGTGCGGATATCATGCAGCACCGCGCCCTGTGGTGATGTGACCACCCCGATCACGCGCGGCAGGAAGGGAAGTGGCTGCTTGCGCTCCGCATCGAACAGGCCTTCCGCCGCAAGGCGCAGGCGCAGGCGTTCGATCCGGGCCAGCAGCGCGCCCTCGCCCGCGTATTCCAGCCGGTCGATCACCATCTGGTAGGAAGACCGCTCGCCGTAGGCGGAAATCCGGCCCGTGGCGATGACCTCCACCCCGTTTTCCGGCTTCAGCCCCAGCCGGGGCACCGTCCCCCGCCAGACGACGGAGGAAAGCTTGCCCCCTTCATCCTTGAGCGCAAAATACAGGTGCCCGGACCGGGCACGCATGAATTCCGTGATTTCACCACGCACGCGAATGCGGCCGAACGTGCCTTCAAGCACCCGGCGGATGGCCCCTGAAATCTCGGCAACCGAAAATTCCGGGGTATTGCCGCCCATGGCGCGGCCGGAGTCGGGAAACTGTTCATCCATCCGCGCAAGGTATGATAGAGACGGCCACCCCGAAAGGGCAGAGATGAAAAACGGGAGAAACGAGTGATGCGGGTGCTGCTGGTTGGATCAGGCGGACGGGAACATGCCATGGCCGCTGCCATTGCGCGGTCGCCGTTGCTTGATGCCCTGTTCATTGCGCCGGGCAATCCCGGCACGGCAGCGCTGGGCACGAACTGCCCCGTCCGCGCCGACGACGTGCCTGGCCTGATCGCGCTGGCGCAGCGTGAGCGCATCGACCTGGTCGTGCCCGGTCCCGAAGCGCCGCTGGTGGCGGGCATTGCCGATGCCTGCGCCAAGGCGGGCATCGCCTGCGCCGGTCCCACGCAGGCTGCCGCCGCACTGGAAGGCAGCAAGACCTTCACCAAGGAAGTCTGTGACGCGGCGGGCATTCCCACCGCGCGGTGGGAACGCTTTGACGCGGCCGCCCCCGCGCTGGAGTACGTGCGCCGCCATGGCGCGCCGGTCGTGGTGAAGGCCGATGGGCTTGCCGCAGGCAAGGGCGTGGTCGTGGCGCAGGACGTGGCCGAAGCCGAGCAGGCGATTACCGACATGATGACCGATGGCACGCTGGGGCAGGCGGGCCACAGCGTGGTGATCGAGGACTGCCTGATGGGGGATGAGGTTTCCCTGTTCGCCTTCTGCGCCGGCGAGACCGCCGTGCTGATTGGCGCGGCACAGGACCACAAGCGCATTGGCGATGGGGATACCGGTCCCAATACCGGCGGCATGGGCGCGGTTTCGCCCCCCACCGGGTTTGGTCGCGCGCAGCAGGAAGCCGCCCTGGACCTGCTGGTGCGGCCCATGCTGCGTGAAATGGCGCGTCGTGGCACGCCGTTCACCGGCATCATTTTCGCGGGCCTCATGCTGACCCGGACCGGCCCGCAACTGATCGAATACAATGTCCGCCTTGGCGACCCGGAGGCGCAGGCCCTGCTGATCCGTCTGGAAAGCGACCTGCTGGCCGCCCTTGCCGCCGTGGCGCAGGGCAAGCTGGAACACACCGATATCCGCTTTTCCAGCCAGTCCTCGATAAGCGTGGTCATGGCCGCGCGTGGCTATCCCGGCACGCCGGTGACCGGCGGCGTGATCCGCGATATCGCGGTGGCCGAGGCCATGCCGGACGTGCATGTATTCCAGGCAGGCACGAAACGGGATGCAGCGGGCGAACTGGTGGCGGCAGGTGGGCGCGTTCTGGCCGTCTGCGCCACGGGGGACACGCTGCAGCAGGCGCGGGACCGGGCGTATGAGGCGGTGAAGGTCATTGACTGGCCCGATGGCATTTACCGCCACGACATCGGCCTGCGCGCGCTCAACGCGCAGGGCTGAGCCGACACGGTCCTGCCGCAGGCGTCCCGGCATCCGGACGGATGGCGTGGCTGTTGCGGCAGACCTGCATTCCGTTGCAGTATTGCAACATACGTTTCCGCCTGAAAAGCCGCTGCCATGCCCCCCCGATCCACCCCTGTCCTGACTGAAGGCGAAGGCCTGCATGGCGCGGCCCGTGTCCGCGCGGTGACCGCCGTGGCGCTGTCGGTGCTGCTGGCGCTGCTGGACTACGCCATCGCCAACGTCGCACTCCCCACCATTGCGCAGGATATCCATGTCTCGCCCGCATCGGCGGTGTGGATCGTCAATGCCTACCAGTTGGCCAGCGTGGTCTCGCTCCTGCCCATGGCGGCACTGGGTTCGCGTATCGGCTTTGCGCGGCTGTGCCAGATCGGGCTGGCGCTGCTGACGGTAGCGTCACTGTTCTGCGCGCTGTCGCATTCGCTGCTCATGCTGTCACTGGCGCGTGCGGTGCAGGGCGTGGGTGGCGCCTGCATCATGAGTGTCAGCATCGCGCTGATCCGCTTCATCTATCCCCATGCCATCCTTGGTCGCGGCATTGCGCTGAATGGCGTGATGGTGGCACTGGGCGTGGGGGGCGGGCCGACGGTGGCCTCCATCATCCTGACGGTCGCCACGTGGCCGTGGCTGTTCCTGATCAACATTCCGCTGGGGCTGACGGCTCTTGTGCTGGCGCTGGTTTCCCTGCCGCGCACGCCCATCAGCGCGGGTACGTTCGATGGGGTCAGCGCCATCCTGAACGTGCTGGCTTTTGGCGCGCTGATCATGGCGGGGGATTCGGTGGCGCACCATGCGGGCATGCCACAGGTCATCATGCTGCTGCTGACCGGGATTGTCGCGGGCTGGCTGCTGGTGCGCCGCCAGCGTGGACGCGCGCACCCCATGTTCCCGGTGGACATGCTGCGGATTCCGGCATTTCGCAGCGGGACGCTGATCGGGTTCGTCGCCTTTGTATCCTCGAACCTGTTCATGATCTCGTTTCCGTTCACGCTGCAGTCCATGTTTCATTACCCGCCATCCATCGTGGGGCTGCTCATGACGCCGTGGCCGGTCGGCATCATGGCCGTCGCCCCCGTCCTAAGCCGGCTGACGGACCGGGTTCCGGCCGCCATCCTGTCCTCGGTCGGGCTGTTCATGACCTCAATGGGGTTCCTGGCGCTCTATTTCCTGCCGCCCCATCCGGCATGGTACGACATTGCATGGCGCATCACGATCGCGGGCATGGGGTTTGGTGTTTTCCAGCCCCCCAACAACCGCATCATGATGATTACCGCACCACCAGGCCGTTCGGGCAGCGCGTCGGGCATGGTGCAGATCGCGCGCCAGTGCGGGCAGGCCACGGGGGCCATGTGCGTGGCCATGGCCTTTGGCCTGATCGCGCATGACGCGGAACGCAGCTGTCTTGGCTTCGGGTCGGCTGTCGCCTTCATCGGCATGTTGTGCAGCGCCACCCGGCTGATCAGCCGCCGTGCGGCAGAAAAAACTTCCTAACTAACTGTCTTAAATAATAAATTTATAAAAATAAAAGTTTTTTGGATGCCGCCTTGTTTCAAAATGGCGGCGTTTTTTGACGCTTTTTGAAAAAAGCTTCACCAAAAACTTTTTCACATAGCCTCAGGAGGCAGCGCGTTCGTCCACCCTGTCCACCACGCTTTCAACATCCGGCGCGCTTTTCCCCACAATCAGGTTCATCAGCACGCCCGACAGGATACACAGCAGCACGCCATTACCCAGCAGCAGCCGCGCCAGCCCGTCCAGGTGGGTAAACAGGTCCGGGCACGCCATGGGCAATACGCCCAGACCAATGGACACGGCGGCGATCAGGCCATTGCGCGTCCCCTCGAAACGGACATGCAGCAGTTCGCGTATGCCCCCAATGGTGGTCATGCCGAACATGACCAGTCCACATCCCCCCAGCACCGGCGGCGGCAGGGCCGCGATCAGCGCACCCAGCTTGGGAAACAGTCCCAACCCGATCATGACCACACCGGCGGCGGCGACGACAAAGCGGCTGCGGATATCGGTTATGGCGATCAGCCCGGTATTCTGCGTAAAGGCGTTGTAGGGAAAACTGTTGAACAGGCCGCCCAGCATGGTGGACAGGCCATCGGCCCGCAATGCGCCCGCAATGGTGGCGTCAGTCACCGGCACATCAACCACGCGGCCAATGGCCAGGCAGTTGCCAGTGGTTTCGGCCACGATGATGACCATGCTCAGCAGCATGATGACAACCGGCATGACATGGAATTCCGGCAGGCCGAATGCAAAGGGCATGCTGACGGCAAACCACGGGGCATCGGCCACCATGCCATAATGCCCCATGCCGCACAGGGCCGCGAGGATACTGCCCGCGATCAGCCCCACCAGAACGCTGATATTGGCCACGAACCCCCTGCCCCATGCCTGCACCCCCACGGTGATGAGGATGGTGACAAACGCCAGGCCCAGGTTTGCAATACTGCCAAAACCGGGCGCGCCGGGTGTGCCGCCGCCAATCCATCGCCCCGCCACCGGCACCAGCGTCAGGCCGATGATGGTGATCAGGCACCCGATCACCACGGGCGGGAAAAACCGCATGAGCCGCGCCATGACCGGCGCCAGCACCACCATCGCCAGCCCCGCGCCAATGACCGCGCCAAAGACCGAGCGCACCCCGTATATCTGGCCGATCAGCAGCATGGACGCCAGCATGGCGAAGGATGACCCCTGCACGATGGGCAGGCGGGAGCCGAACCGGCCGATCCCGATGCTCTGTATGATCGTGGCGATGCCCGATGTCATCAGCCCGCAATTGATCAGCAGCACGGTCTGTGCAGGTGACAGGTGCATGGCGGCAGCAAAGACCAGCGGCACGGCGACCGTACCGGCGTACATGACCAGTGCATGCTGCAGGCCAAAGGCAAACAGCATGCCTGCGGGCAGCATTTCATCAACGGGGTGTACTGGGCCTGTTTTCACAATCCATTTCCCGGGCTGACTGCCCCCGCGTTTTCGCGACGGCGGGACAGCATTGACACAAAGAACCCCGCCTTTTTTACAAAAGGCGGGGTTTGCCGTGCGTGGTGACGATCAGAAGGAAGTGGAGATCGTGCCGGTCATGCTGAAGCGCGGCTCGACCATGAAGGAATTGCCATCCGCATAGCGACCATTGCTGGCGCCATAAAAGACGGGATAGCCAGCCCCACCATTGCTCTGCGCGCCAGCATGGTAGATCGCGCCCATTGCCCCGGTCCGGACGATCGACCCGGTCAGGTTGGTGAAGTTGAGCTTGAAGGTTGGGGACTTGGCATACATGAACGGCTTGAAGTGATAGCCAAGCGACAGGGTATCGGTCACATAACCCGGAATGCGTTCGCTGTTGTCCAGCGCGACCGACTGCGGGCCGGTATAGTGCACCGCCGCGTTGGCGAAGAAGCCACGGTACTTATACGTCAGGCCAAAGTTCGCCATGATGCGCGGCGCCATGATCGCCTGCTGTCCCTTGGCGGCATAGGTCGTGCCGGTATTGGGGTCCGTGACGTTGGAATCCTGTGTCGCATGCAGGTACTCGAATGATGCATACGGGCTGAAACCATGGATCGGGCGGCTGGCGATCATGGCGTCAAAGCCGCGCATGGTCTGGTTGCCCGCCTCGATCGGCACATACTGGTTGGCCCCGATATAGGTATCCATCAGGCGATTGGTCACGTTGTAATTGAACAGTGACAGATCAAACATGACATATTTGTCGTGATACCGGTACCCCAGTTCTTCCTTGATGGAATACTGGTTCTTCAGCATCTTGGCATATTCCGGATCCAGCCAGCCCAGGTCGGTGGCGCTCGGTTCGCGGTAATCACCCTCTGCGTTGAAATAAACCTGGTGATGATCGTTGATGGTGTAGCTGACGGAAAGCTGCGGCAGGGGTTCCGTCGTGTTGGCCCCCATCCGGCCGGTAGCGGAACCGTTCTTGCCGTAAACCCATGACCCCGTGTTGGGATTGGATGTCCATCCCTTGTCCCACGCATCGGACATGACAAACTTGAAGCCCGCATGGATCTGCAGCTTGTCATTGAAATATTTTGCCGTGTCCTGAATGAACAGGGCATGCAGTTCATAGCCCGCGTTCACACCCGTGGTGCCAAACGACGTGACCTGATAGGCAGGCCAGTTCGGGCTGGGCCCTTCACCATTCGCCATGGTGTTGCTGGTGGGATAGTTCTGGATGGTCTGGTTGTTTTCATACCAGTAGCCAAACGACAGGTGGTTATGCCTGTCGATATCATAACCGACCTTGGCCACCACACCGACCTGCCGAGCTTCGTTTTCAAGGAAGTAAGAGGTCTGGTTCTGGGCCTGCTTTACATCCCAGTACGGACCATTCGCATTGGTGCCCGACGCCGAAACATAGGGCGTGCCGTTACCCGGCGAGGCATCCCACCCCTGACCAAAGCTGAAATAGGGCTGCAGGTCGAATGCGAATTTCGCAGGCAGCACGACATGCACCGGCGCCGTCAGGAAGATCTGGTTCCAGTGATCGTTGTTGTTCTTCCAGTAGTTGTCACTGGTCGGGTCGGAGTTACGGCCGTAACCCGTGCCCGTGTGCTTGTAGTCATAGAACGCCGTGCTGTCGGGATAGGCATCAATGGTGAAATCTTCGGAGTTCCATGACAGGAACAGCCGTGCGTTCGAACCGTTTTCCCAGTCTTTCTGCAGGCCGAAATCGATATGCTTGCGCTGGTTGATGCCCGAACCCATCCACGAACGTGCATGCGTGTTGGAGAACGAGAAGTAGCCACGGATGCCGGTCTTGCCGATATCACCCGATTCAAGGCGGATGAATTCACGCGACAGGTTGTTCGTCCCGTAGGAAAAGTCCGTCATGCCGCCGAATTTGTGCGATGCCGTGTGCGAATGTTCGTTCATCACGCCACCGGCGGCGGACATGACCGGCAGGTCGGTGCCCGCCGTGCCCGGTGTCACCTCGACACTGTCGAGGTTTTCGGAATCAATGTCTTCCGCCATGTATTTGGCCGCCGCGGCAGGCGCGCCGTCAACCATCAGGCCCATGTCCAGATCGGTCAGGCCGCGGGTCTGGATCTGGCCACCCTCCATGCCCGAGGAATCCGGGGTGGTGACATTCATGCTGGGCAGGTTCTTGACCAGATCGAGCGCCGTGCTGGTCGGGCTGCGCATGTCAATGAACTGCTTGCCCACGGTCTGGACCGCATGCGGCGCCGTTTCCAGCCGCATCATGCCGCCGCCGCCATCACGCGCCTGACGGGACGAGGCGACGCGGATCATTTCCGGCCCCTGATGGTCCACGATACCCGTGGGCTGCGCCGGGGCGGCAGTCTTCGGCTGTGCCGCCGCAACGTGCCTGGGCGTGACATGATGGTGCTGTGCCGGTGTTGAGGTCGCCGTCTGTGCCCACGCATCCGCCCCCGTGGCGATACAGACGGTCCCCACCAGGCAGGACATGGCACGCAGCCGTGTCTTCAGTCCCGGCATCCGCAGACCGGCAAGTCCGGGACGCCCCCCCGCGATCCGTACCTGACGTTTTACTGCGCTATAGATATCCCGGCCCGTCTTCATGTATTCCCCCGCAAATATATGTGGCGTCCGCTTTTACGGGCAGCCATACGGTTTCCAGTGGCAGCTATCCCCGTCTGCCTTCCTGTCCACAGCCCCCGTCCCGTCCGGTCATGCTGAAGTAATTACGGAAACTGAATATTCCGCCTGTTTGTTGACTTATGAAATACACATGCGCAGGCAAAGTTTAAAAAATGCAACACGCTGTTTATCTATCTGACCACGGCATGGCCACCGCACCGGGTATCGGACTGTATCCCCCGAAAATACAACGATTCTTGCGTTTTTTCTGATTTGCCGGAAACGCCAGGCACGGCTGGAACAGGCGGAACAATGTGGCCTGTGTGTCTTTGATACCACAGGCCCGATCACCAGAATGCCCTAAAAAACGGCATTTCTTCCCGCCGGGACCGGACATGAAAAAACGGCCCTTCCCGAAGGAAGGACCGTTGTGCTGGCCGATCTACAGTAATCAGGAACAGGCTGGCTTACTGTGCATCCATGAACTGGTCGCTGCCCATGATACCCAGCTTGCTCACACCCAGGCGCTGCGCATCCGCCAGCACCTTCGCCACGACCTTGTAGCTGGCCAGGCGATCGGGATGGATGTGCATTTCCGGCTGGACCGGCTGGGCCGCCGCATCCCTGAAACGGGCCTGCAGGTCCGCGTCATCGGCAACGGGTTCGCCATTCCATGTGATGGTGTTGTCAAAATCGATCGCCACCGTATCCACAACCGGATCCGGAGCGGAGGACGGCGGGGGATTACCCTGCGGCAGATCGATCGAGACTGAATGCGTCTGGAGCGGAATGGTGATGATCAGCATGATCAACAGCACCAGCATGACGTCAATCAGGGGCGTGGTATTGATATCGACAATACCTTCGTCCTCGGTCGTGCTGTCTGAGCCGATATTCATGCCCATGGTCTACTCTCCCGAAATTGGCCGGGGCACACAGGCCCCGGCCGGGAATGGATATCAGCCGTGCGGCTGCTCGGTAATGAAGTCGATGTGGATGATACCGGCCTGCTGACAGGCTGCAATCACCTTGCCCACACCTTCGTATTTCGCCGCCTGGTCACCACGGATCTGGATCTGTGGCTGTGGGTTTTCCGCCGCCACGTGCTCCAGGTGGGATTCCAGGTCGGCATAACTGGTAAGCGGCGTTTCGTTCCAGTATGCCTGCCCCTGCGGGGTCACCGCGATGACGATGTTGTTCATCATCGTCCGGGTGGGCTGGTTAGCATCCATGGGGAGGCTAACCTTGATGGTATGTGTCGCGACGGGGATGGTGATCAGGAAGATGATCAGCAGCACCAGCATGACATCGACAAGCGGTGTGGTGTTGATGGCGGACACCACCTCGTCTTCATCGCTGCCACCTCCAACTTGCATACCCATGATCAGGCCACCCGGTTATCGATAGTCGTCGTGGTCGGGGAGTTGTCCGGATGAATGGTGATTTCCGCACCATGGCGATAACCACCCATCAGGATCGACTGCACGTCAGCGGCGAAGTTGCGGATCTTGTCCATCGCACCCTTGTTGCGGCGGACCAGCAGGTTGTAGCCCAGCACCGCAGGCACGGCAGTGCCCAGGCCGATGGCGGTCATGATCAGCGATTCACCAACCGGACCGGCAACCTTGTCGATCGAGGCCTGGCCCGCGATGCCGATGGCCGTCAGGGCGTGGTAGATACCCCAGACCGTGCCGAACAGACCCACGAACGGCGAGGTCGAACCCACGGTGCCGAGGAAGGCAAGGCCGCCCTGCAGCTTGGTCTGGATCACGTCAACCGAACGCTGGATGGACATGGTGGTCCAGGAATGCAGGTCGATGGATTCCTGCATCGTGCCTTCGTGGTGTTCGGCGGCCTTGACGCCGGTATCGGCGATGTAGCGGAACGGGGAGTTCGCGGGCAGGGCGGCGGCGCCGTCCTTGATGGAACCCTTGGTCCAGAAGTCGCTCATGACCTGCTTGGCGGCGTTCATGACACGCGCCTGCTCAAAGAACTTGGTGATCATGATGTACCATGTGCCAAGCGACATGAAGACCATGATCAGCAGGACGCCACGGGCAATGAAGTCACCATTGGCCCACAGCGCGCCAAGGCCGTACGGGTTGCCCTCGGGCGCCTTGGGGGGGGCGTCGGCCGGCGGGGCTTCAGCAGCGGGCGCAGGCGCCGGGGCGGCGTCTGCCGGGGCGGCTGCCTGCGGGGCCGGTGCATCCGCGCCGGGCGCCGGGGTGGCGGCAGCGCCGCTGCCATCGGTTGCGGGGGCGGAAACCGCCGGTGCCGTGGCCGCATCGCTAGCGGCCGGGGCGGCATCCTGGGCCAGCGCGGCAAGCGGGGAAGCCGCGCACAGCATGGCAGCGAAAGCAGCCGAGGCAACAAGAGTGTGTTTACGATGCAGTCTGATCATTTAACCAAAATCCTCTGGAGCAGGATGTTTTTTCCGAGGCGGCGGGGTGCTGCCGGCCCCCGCCGTGCCTGACCTAACATTCAGGCTCAGTCATTCAGACTGAACGTGATCGTATAGAGATGGTGGAACTCCTTGACGGGCACACCATTTTTGACAGCCGGTGCATAACGCGAACGGCGGACTGCCTTCAGCGCGGCATCAGCGAATGCCTGACCGCCCTTTACGTTGACCACCTGGCAGTTGCTGGTGACACCGCTGGGTTCCACGTCACATGCCACGGACACGACGCCTTCACGGCCTTCTTCCGACATTTCTTCCGGATATTCCGGAACGACATGGTTCAGCGGCGACGTGCCGGCCATGTGATCGGGCACCGGCGGGGCGTTGGACACGGGCGCATCAGCCGGCGGGGTCGCCTTTGCGGGCGGCATTGCCTTCGGCGGCTTCGTGTGGGTCACCTTCATCGGCGGCGGCGGTGTCGGCACCTGAATCTTCGGCGGCGGAATATACGGCGGCGGCGGCTGCGTAATTTCCGGCGGCGGCGGCGGTGGTGGCGGCGGCGGCGGTGGCGGTGGCGGTTCCTTGATCATGTGGACCTGCACCGGCGGCCGCGGCGGTTCCTTGGGTGCATCCGGCGGGGAACTGAGCCCGAACAGGAGCGCCAGCACCAGCAGCCCTTCAAACACCAGGACAAGCGCGAAAACGATTACCTTTTGTAGTCTATTATCACTCTGTTCCGCATACGTCATACCCATACCTCACTCAGAACGGCATAGTTTTAGGAAGGAATTATTACAGAATTTGTTCTGGATGTTCTGATTTCACCAATTTTACTACGGGAGTATGACCAGATTTCTACGAAACGACTGATGCGATCCGCCTTGTTCTCCCCGGCTCAACCCTGAAGCACGACACCCCCCCTTTCCGGCGGAACGGAAAGGCACGACCATCGCCACCTCCGGCAGTGCATATGCCAATGCATGGGCATTGCATGCACCCTGCCCTGACAGGCCAAGCCACTCATTCATCACGCTTTATCCATAAACATTATTAACATCTCGAAATCAACCCTGATCTTGTATGAAATAATCTCGGTATGAACGTCCTGCCCGACACATCATGGCCCATGGCGCGGAACGCCTTATGAAACAGCCCCTGTCAGTGTCCGGCAGGCCAGTAAAAAACTCTTGCCTGCCAGCTTGATCAAAAAAAAATCCCAGTCAAGCAAACTGTTAAAAAATGAGGGAAAAAAATCTGTCATTCCCGCAGGAATGGCCTGTTTTCCCACAAAACGTTGTCATTTCGATACAAATTAGCAGTTGGCAAATATAAGCTGCAACGATAAATTCATTTCACTGTATTTTCAGGTGAAATGAATCAGCTCCCGTCCCGCCCCGTCCGGGCCGACACGCCACTGAAACGGGGCAGCGTTTCCGGTGCGGCCTGATGGGCCAGCGCCTCCCCCTGCTTCACCATTTCCAGACAGGCGGCGAACGTACTGCTCCATGCCGAACGCCGCTGTCCCGATGACAGGTCGGCAGCCGGTCCCATGCGCACGGAATCGGGCAGCATCCGGTCCAGCGGCACCGGCTCGTCACGGGCCCGCGCCAGGCATGTGCGCACGCGCGTGCGGGCGTCCTCCACGGAAAACAGGTCAAGCTGCACGGGGGCGTAGAACGGTGTCTCCACCGGCATGACGCCCCAGTTGCCATCGAATACCGCAAGGCACCCCCACAGGAATTCGATCCGGTCCACTTCCCACTGCGCCGATTCGTCCCCTTCCGGTGCGACCGCGCCACCAAAGGCGTGAACATCACGGCCAAGTTGTTCGCGCACTGCAAGCCAGCCTGCAAGGCGGACGGCATCCTCCGCCGCCATCAGGCGCGTGCGCAGGTCCACCGCTTCCTGTGTCGCCTGCTGCTGGCGCGGGTCATCCGCTGGCAGCATGAGGCGCGAACGCAGCAGCAGCAGCCCCGACGCCATGACCGCCCACTGCGCCTTGATCCCCAGCGGCAGGGACGTATGCGTGCGCGCCGCTTCGGCCAGCTGGTCAATCAGGGTGACGATATCCAGCCGTGCCAGATCGATTTCCCGCGCATGCACCAGTTGCAGCAGGTGCGACAGGCCACCGTGGTAGATGTCGAGTACAATGACCGGTTCGCCATCGGGCAGCTTTCCGCTGAACAGGTCGGCCTGCCCTGTCATGCCAGCGACCGTTCCGACAGGCGGAATGTCAGGGTGGGGTAATGTTCCTCCATCCGGCGGATCACGGGCGCGGGCGTGCCCATGCGGGTAAAGAAGCCATACACCATGGCCCGGTGGTCACGCGGCAGGCGGCGGCCAGCCTTGCGGCCCGGCAGGTGGCGCACCTGCCGCGGCGCTTCGGTCAGGCCCCAGTTATCGCGCAGCCAGGCCCGTGCATCGGGATGGGTGGCGCCAAGCTGGAGAATCCGTTCCGGCACCGGGACAATCTGGTGGAAATCCAGCGGGCAGGCCTTTTCCGCCCGCAGGCCCAGACGGGCGTGACGGGCCTCCGCCGCCGCGCGGAACTGGCGCGCCAGAATCCGGCAACCATCAATGGACAGCCCGGCCCGACCGCGCGCGGGGGAATTGGCGCCGATCGCCAGCGCGAACATGTCTTCCTCCACCCGTTCGGCATCAAACGGCCATGGGATCAGGCCGGGACCGGCGGCCTCGACCACGAAGGCGTCCATGCCCGTATCCGGCCCGTAGACCAGCAGGTGCCACCACTGCCATGGCGAGGGTTCGGCAGGCTGCGGCCATGCGGAAAGCGGACGCCGCCCCCGCCGTCCCGGCGCACGGCGCGTGGCCTCGGCGGCTTCCTCCTCCCGTGCGGTGGCAGGGGGCAGGTCGGCCCAGGGCAGGCGCAGGTTTTCAGTCATGGGCCAGCAGGCGTTCATACGGGCGCAGGGCGCGCGGGTCACGATAACGGGTATGCTGGCACAGGGATTCGGTTTCCATGCCCTGCCGCAATGCCGCGACAATATAGCCCGAGCGCAGGGCATGGGCGCTTAACGTCGCGGCGATATCCGGCGGAACTTCCGCCATCAGCGCGCGGCGTTGCAGGATACGGGTCACGGCATATGGGGTCAGCGCCCGTCCGCCCACGCGTTCGCCCTTGGAAATGGCACGGAACAGCGGCCCGGTCTGCCGGTGCGCCACCTGCTGCCACGCGGCAAACGCCGCGGCGGGACACATCGCGCCGTCAGACGACAGGGGCAGGCCGACCGGCTGTGCCGCGCCTTCCTCCCGAATGTCCAGCACGACCTGTGTCCGTTCAACGCGCACGTCTTCCACCTGCAGTCCAACCAGTTCCGAGCGCCGCAGCGCCCCCGCGAAACCGAACAGCAGCAGGCAACGGTCCCGCAGGCCCCGTGGGGATCCGTCCGTACAACATTCAACCATGGCGCGCAGCATGTCCGGCGTCACCACCGCAGGCGGCGCGGCCGGCCGGCTGGCACGTTCGGTCATGTCTGCCACCGCCGTGCGAAGAACGGGGTCGGTCACATTCCACGCCATGCCGTTAAAACGGTGCATCTTGCCAATCGCGGCCAGCCTGCGCCGGATGGTGGCGGGCGCGAATTCCGTCAGGCTGCGCAGATAGGTCGCCACGACCTGCGCCGTGGCGGGAATGGGAGAAACGGCATGGACCCCGCACCAGTTGGTGAAATGCACCCAGTCCGCACGATAGGCACGCAGGGTGGCCACGGCCTCGCGCGCGGGGGGGGCGGCGACATCACTGGCCCCTGTCATGGGCTGCTCCTGTATCGTGACCGTGTCAGACCAGTTCCATCCGGTTGACATCCACCATGCCGAAATCCGTAATCTTGAGGTGCGGGATAACCGGCAGTGGCAGGAAGGCCAGCTGCAGGAACGGCTCATCAAGCTGGCAGCCCAGCGCGCGGGCGGCGGCGCGCAGGACCTCCAGCTGGTCACGCACGGTCTCGAACGGGGCGTCACTCATAAGGCCCGCGACCGGCAGCGGCATGTCCGCAACAACCATTCCGTCGCGCACCACGACAAAGCCGCCGCCGGTCTTTTCCAGATGGTTGACCGCAACCGCCATGTCCGCGTCATTCATGCCCACCACGCAGATATTGTGGCTGTCATGCCCGACCGAGGACGCCAGCGCCCCGCCCGACAGGCCGAATCCCCTGACAAACCCGCGCCCGATATTATCGTTGTGCCCATGCCGCGCCACCACGCAGATACGCGCGATATCCTGCGCCGGGTCGGGCTGGACAATACCATCGACCACCGGCAGGTCGGCATGCAGGAAAGGCGTGATGATCTGGCCGGGCAGCAGACCGATCACCGGGCGCTGCGTGCCGCTGCCCTTGATCTGCATGTCCTGCGCACTGACGGGCGCGGGCAGGCTGATGCTGTCGGTGCCGACGGGGGGTATGATGTCACGCGCGGCAAACAGTGCGTCATTCACCAGCCGCCCAGCGCTGATCACGTCCGATACCCGGCATTCGCGCAGGTCATCAAGCAGCACGATATCCGCCCGCCGGCCCGGCGCGATCATGCCCCGGTCGCGCAGGCCGAACGCGTTGGCCGCACTGAGCGAGGCGCTGCGATACGCCGCCAGCGGTTCCACCCCCAGCGAGATGGCAAGGCGGATCAGGTAATCCAGATGCCCTTCATGCGCGATTTCCAGCGGGTTGCGATCATCGGTGCAGAAGGCGAAGAACGGTGACGTAACCGGATTGAGCAGCGGCACCAGCGCACGCAGGTCCTTGCACACCGACCCCTCGCGGATCAGCACCATCATGCCCTTGCGCACCTTTTCCAACGCCTCTTCCGCCGTCGTGGCCTCATGGTCGGTGGTGATGCCGGCGGACAGGTAACCATTGAGCCTGCGCCCGCGCAGCAACGGCGCATGGCCGTCAATATGCCCCCCCGCGAACGCCTCCAGCTTTTCCATGCATACCGGGTCGCCATTCAGGACGCCGGGAATGTTCATGAACTCGGCCAGGCCAATGACCTTGGGGTGGTCGCGATACGGCAGCAGGTCGGCAGCCCCCAGCGTCGCACCCGATGTCTCAAGGGCGGTGGACGGCACACAGCTGGACAGGTTCACCCGCAGGTCCATGACCGTGCGCATGGCCGCTTCGGTAAAATAGTCCAGCGCCGGACGGCCCAGCACGTTGGCCATTTCATGCGGGTCGCATATGGCGGTGGTCACACCATGGGGCAGCACGCAGCGGTCGAATTCAAACGGGGTGATCAGCGAGGATTCGACATGCAGGTGCGTGTCGATGAAGCCCGGCACGGCAATGCGGCCATGCCCGTCGATCACGGTCGCGCCCTCGTAATGATCCAGCGTGCCGACAATGGTGTCACCACATATGGCGATGTCGGTCGGCAGCAGTTCGCCCGTCACCAGATCGAACAGGCGGACATTGCGGATCACGGTGTCCGCCGCCACCCGTCCGCTGCCCTGTGCAATCCGATCGGAAATCACGCTACCTGCCATGCTGCCCTGCTTCCCCACAAAAGATGGATGTTTCCCGCACTCTATCACAACCGTGCGGCTGGCAAATCGGCACACGAATTCTTTTTCATCCCGCCCGTTCGTACCCCTTCCAACAATGTTGACAAGTGCCGGGCGTTTCATGATCCTGAAATGACCAAGGGGAGTCCCGGCAAGGGGCTGAGATACCGCTGGCATGGGCCGACCATGCGCGCGGGGACCCTTCCGGGCGCATCGTGCGTTCCGGGGAACCTGATCCGGCTCATACCGGCGGAGGGACTGGTGCAGACAATCGGCACGATGCGTCAGATCTGACGACACTGCGCACATGATCCCCATGTGGCGTTCCGGTTTTCTCCCCACACCCCCTGTCGGAGAGAAAACGAGGAGCATTGTCATGACCACCGTTGCTTCGCCTTCATCTCCCGACCATGTCACCACCGGCCCCATCATGGGGTCCACCAAGGTCTGGTCCACGCCTGAAGGGCATGCGCATATCCGCGTGCCCTTCCGCGAAATCGCCCTTGAACCCAGCGCCAACGAACCGCCGGTGCGGGTCTATGACACCTCCGGCCCCTATACCGACCCGACCGTGCGGATCGACGTACGCGCGGGGCTGGAGCCGATCCGCGCGCCCTGGATCGCGGCCCGCAACCTGCCCACGGTCACGCCACGCACCGTGCGCCCCGAGGACAATGGCTTTGCCAGGGGTGAAAACCTGGTCCCCGCCTGCCCTGCGCCCCATGCGGTGCATGAAGGCCAGCCGGGACAAATGGTCACGCAGTACGAATTCGCCCGTGCGGGTATCATTACCGAGGAAATGATCTACGCCGCCCACCGCGAAAACCTTGGCCGCGCCACCATGGACGAAGGGGCCGAGGCCCGCCGCGCGGATGGCGAGGATTTCGGGGCCGACATTCCCGCCTTCGTCACCCCGGAATTCGTGCGGTCCGAAATTGCGGCGGGCCGCGCCATTCTGCCCGCCAACATCAATCACCCCGAACTGGAACCCATGGTGATCGGTCGCAACTTCCTGGTGAAGGTCAACGCCAATATCGGCAATTCGGCCGTCACATCATCGGTTGCGGAAGAAGTGGAGAAGATGGTCTGGTCCATCCGCTGGGGCGCGGATACGGTCATGGACCTGTCCACGGGGCGCAATATCCACAACATCCGCGACTGGATCCTGCGCAACGCGCCGGTGCCCATCGGCACGGTGCCGCTGTACCAGGCACTGGAAAAGGTCGGCGGCGTGCCGGAGGACCTGACATGGGAAATCTTCCGCGACACGCTGGTCGAACAGGCGGAACAGGGCGTGGACTACTTCACAATCCACGCCGGCGTGCGGCTGCGGCATGTGCCGCTGACGGTCGACCGCGTGACGGGCATCGTATCACGCGGCGGGTCGATCATGGCGGGATGGTGCCTGCACCACCACCGCGAGAGCTTCCTGTATGAGCATTTCGAGGAAATCTGCGACATCATGCGCCGCTATGATGTCTCGTTCTCGCTGGGGGACGGACTGCGCCCCGGTTCCATTGCCGATGCGAATGACGCGGCCCAGTTCGCCGAACTGGAAACCCTGGGCGAACTGACGAAAATCGCATGGGCCAAAGGCTGCCAGGTCATGATCGAAGGGCCGGGCCACGTGCCCATGCACAAGATCAGGGTCAACGTGGAAAAGCAGCTGCGTGAATGTGGCGAAGCGCCGTTCTACACGCTTGGTCCGCTCACGACCGATATCGCGCCGGGTTACGACCACATCACGTCGGGCATTGGCGCCGCCATGATCGGGTGGTTTGGCACGGCCATGCTGTGTTACGTCACGCCGAAGGAACATCTTGGCCTGCCCGACCGCAATGACGTGAAGGTTGGCGTCGTGACCTACCGCATCGCCGCCCATGCCGCCGATCTGGCCAAGGGGCACCCGGCGGCGCGCATCCGTGACGACGCGATCAGCCGCGCGCGCTTCGACTTCCGCTGGAATGACCAGTTCAAGCTGTCGCTCGACCCGGATACGGCGTGTTCCTATCATGATGAAACGCTGCCGCGCGAAGCGCACAAGAACGCGCATTTCTGTTCCATGTGCGGCCCCAAATTCTGTTCCATGCGCATAAGCCACGACCTGAAGGCCAATGCCGCACGGCAGGCGGGGCTGGAACAGAAAAAGGAGGAATTCCGCAGCAACGGCAACCGGATCTATGTGCCGGTGGATGAAGCGGCAACACCTGCGCAATAAGACGCAGCCTGCCACCACCAGACATACAGAAGTTCTTGGTGAAGCTTTTTTCAAAAAACTTCAGGGAACGCCGCCTTTTTGAAAAAAGGCGGCACCCAAAAACTTCTGTCCCCTGAAGTAATCTTCTAGCGGAAAATGGTAACGCAGTCCGCATCGGACACCGGCGCTTCGGCTACCCTGTCCCGCGCGACGGCACGCCCCCCCGCGCGGCGGATCATAAGGAACGGCCCCGACCAGGAACCGGCAATCCGCCATTCCCCCTCGAGCTCGTTGCCATCCGCGTTCAGTGTGCCCGTGTACAGCACGGCATGCTGGCGCACGCCGTCTTCGTACGTTTTCGTAAAACGTACCCGCGTCCCGCTCCGCTCCCCCCGCGCCGTGGCGATGAAGCATTCACCGGCATTGGCCCCCGACGTGGCGCGTTCCGTCACCGTGCCGCCCACATGGCCACCATTCTCGAACAGCGAGGCAGAGAAAAACTCGGGTGTCAGCGTGTGGGGATAGCTGAACTGCCCGTCCCACTGTCCTGTCACATCCAGTGTCTTCTCGCTCATCGATCCTGTTCTTTCCCTGTAACGATAAAAATTCCAGAAGTTCCGGGTGCTGTTTTTTGAAAATCAGCGTTTTCTGAAGCTTTTTTAAAAAGCTTCACCAAAAACTTTTCCATTATCCGCACGGATGCAAACGGGGCGGCCCACGCTGCAACAGCATGGGCCGCCCCTGAATGATGATCATCCATCATGGCCGGGCATGCGGGACACCCGATCCATGAGCGAAAAATCAGATAACCTTTTCCACCCAGCCATGGGTGTCGGGCGCCGTGCCGCGCTGGATGCCGATCAGGGCATTGCGCAGCTTTTCGGTCACGGGGCCAATACCCTTGCCATCACCGATCACCACTTCGCCCTTGTGGCTGCGGAAACGCCCGATGGGGGACACGACCGCCGCCGTGCCACAGGCGAACACTTCCTTCAGGCGTCCGGACGCGGCATCGGCATAAAGCTGGTCGATGGCATAGGGTTCCTCACGCACGGTCAGGCCCATCTCACGCGCCAGGGTCAGCAGCGAGTCGCGCGTGATGCCACGCAGGATCGTGCCGGTCAGCGGCGGGGTGGCAAGCGTGCCGTCATCAAAGACGAAGAACACGTTCATGCCGCCCATTTCCTCGATCCAGCGGCGTTCCACCGCGTCAAGGAACAGGACCTGCGCACAGCCATGGCCCTTGGCTTCCTGCTGCGCCAGCAGGCTTGCGGCGTAATTGCCACCGCACTTGGCTTCCCCCGTGCCGCCGGGGGCGGCGCGGCAGAAATCGGACACCCACACGCTGACCGCCTCCGCGCCAAAATAGGCGCCCACGGGCGATGCGATGACCATGAACATGTATTCCGACGCGGGCTTCACGCCCAGGAACGTCTCGCTCGCGATCATGTAGGGGCGGATGTACAGACTTTCATCGGGGTTGCCGGGCACCCATGCGTGGTCGATGCGCACCAGCTGGCGCACCGCCTCGACAAACACTTCATCAGGCAGGTCGGCCATCGCCAGACGTTCGGCCGACTTGCGGAAACGGGCCGCGTTGGCATAGGGGCGGAACAGGGTGATGCCGCCTTCGGCCGTGCGATAGGCTTTCATCCCCTCGAAAATTTCCTGCGCATAGTGCAACACGGCCGCCGCCGGGTTCAGCGAAATCGGTGCATAGGGCTGTACGCGGGCATCATGCCATCCCCTGCCTTCCACATAACGGATCACGACCATATTGTCGGTAAAGACACGCCCGAAACCGGGATTGGCCAGGATCTCCGCCCGCCGCTGCGGCGAAACCGGTGATGTGCTGGGGGAAAGCGTAAAGGGAAGGGAAGTGGCGCAGTCCATAGCCGTTGTTTCTCTCTCATCATGGCGCTGGCGCGATACATAAGGCGCGCCCCCTGCCCGCCAACAGACGCGGGCAATATGAGCAGAAGTTCACCAGAACATTGTGCCGGTCAACCCCGGCCCATGCGCATGACCCCTGCTTTTCATGCCTCGCCCAGCATGAAGCCAAGGGTCCGCAGCACCTGCGGCAGGTGTTCACGACCATGCAGCGCCTTGATGTCACCCAGCCTTGCCACCACGCTTTCGCTCCATCCCAGCGCGGGCTGCCCCTGTGCCGCACGCGCGGCGCGCAGGCGTTCGTCATAGGCGGCAATGGTGGCGCGGTCATTGGCGGCGGCGGGATCGTACTGCTCGGCATGCAGGACGGCATGCTGCGGCAGGCGGGGGCGGATGGCGGTCGGCTTCTTGCGGTCGGGGTAGCCCACGCTCATGCCGAATACCGCAAATGTGCGCGCAGGCAGGCCCAGTTCCGTGGCGATGGCTTCGGGCTGGTTGCGCACCCCGCCCACATACACGATTCCCAGACCGTAGGATTCGAACGTGGCCGCCGCGTTCTGCGCGGCGAACGCGGTATCCATCACCGCGCCAAGAAAGGTATCCAGACAGTCTGCTCCCGGCAGTGCGCGACCCTGCGCCTGTCCCACATGTTCCAGCCGCGACAGGTCGGCAATCCACGCAAGGAACAGTGGCGCCTGTGCAATGAAATCCTGGTCCCCCGCGATTTTTGCCAGCCGGGCGCGGCGGGCGGGGTCACGCACGGCGATCACGCTCCATGCCTGCAGGTTGCATGACGTCGAGGCCGACTGCGCCGCCGCCACCGCCGCTTCCACCACACCATCGGGCAATGGCGCCGGGCTGAAGGCGCGAACGGAACGATGGGTCATGAGGCTGCGCGCCACCGGGCTTTCGGGCAGGGCGCCGGCGGGCGGGCGGATGCCATAGCGCGCCTGCCACAACGCGTTCATGGAAGACAGGGCGGGAAAGGAAGAAACTGTGACGTCGGACATCGGCATGCCTCCTGCCTGTGCAATAGTGGCTGAAAAAGCAGCACACCACACCGTCCCCCCTGCGGGAAGCGTGGGAAGGTCACACCAGACCTGCACTTTTTCATGCCAGCCCGCATCAGGGACCAGGATGACAGGGGCGATCTGGAACCCGACCGCAACCCGTTTTAAAATCCTTTTGTATAATCAACAATTTTCCGGACCGCGCCGCTTCACGATCATGCGAAATCACGCGGCTGTACATAGGAAGATGCACCTAATTCGGGCATGAAGGATGCATTGAACGTGGTCCCGCGTTCCTTTTTCCCTTCATCATCACGGAAGACTGCCAGCATGTTCGATGCCCTCATGATCAGCCGCGCGGATGGCGTGGTCACGACCCGGCTGGAGCAGGTCGATCCCACGGCCCTGCCCGAAGGGGACGTGACGGTGGAAATCGATCATTCCAGCCTGAATTACAAGGACGCGCTGGCCATGACCCGTGGCGCGCCGGTGGTGCGCCAGTTTCCCATGATCCCCGGCATCGACCTGGCCGGACGCGTGCTGCATTCCGATGACCCGGTCCACCGCCCCGGCGACCAGGTGCTGGCCACCGGCTGGGGCCTGGGCGAACGCCACTGGGGTGGCCTGGCCCGCATGGCGCGCCTGCCGGGACGCTGGCTGCTGCCACAGCCCGCCGGCCTGAGCGCGCGGCAGGCCATGGGAATCGGCACGGCGGGCTTTACCGCCATGCTGTGTGTCATGAGCCTGGAGGAAGGCGGCGTGACCCCCACCAGTGGCCCCATCGTCGTCAATGGTGCGGGCGGCGGCGTGGGGGGCATGGCCATCATGCTGCTGGCGCAGCTGGGCTATCAGGTGGCGGCGGTGACAGGGCGGCCACAGCTCCATACCTACCTGACCGGGCTGGGAGCGACGGAAGTGCTGCCGCGCGATACCCTCAGCCCCACCGGAAAGGTGCTGGAAACCGCACGCTGGGCGGGGGGAATCGACGTGGTGGGGGGCGAGACGCTGGCCACCATGTGCGCTTCTGTCCAGTACGGGGGCACGGTGGCGGCCTGCGGGCTGGCGGGGGGGCTGGCGCTGCCGCTGACGGTGGCGCCCTTCATCCTGCGCGGCATACGCCTGCAGGGAATCGACAGCGTGATGTGCCCGCGTCCGCGCCGCATGACCGCATGGACCCGCCTTGCGCGCGATATCGATCCCGCGCGACTGGACAGCATGCTGCATGACGCCCGCCTGGCCGACGCCATCGCGATCGCGCCGCGTATCCTTGCCGGTCATATCCGGGGGCGGACCGTCATCAATATGGTCTGAGATGCCGCCCTTCCTGCACCGGGATCGCAATTTCCGAAGCTTTCTGAAAACAGCTTCACCAAAAACTTTCTTATGATTTACAGACCGTTTCAGGACTGGATTTCAGAAACCGTCTGAAATCAAGTTATTGAAAATAAACAAAAGTCCTTGGGCGCCGCCTTTTTGAAAAAAGGCGGCGTTTCCTGACCGCATTTCAGGAAATGGTCTTTCAACACGCACAATAAAAAACGGCACGCCCACCGGGGCATGCCGTCCTTCATTCACCGTCGCGCCATAGCGGGCACGCAGCCCTGATTCAGTGGCAGGGGAAACCCAGCAGGTGACGGCCATCATGCACGAATTCATGCACGTAATGGCCGGAAATGAGGGAGGTCGCACCCTGCTCGGCACCCACGAAATAGATCAGCAGCGACGCCAGGACGAGCCCGAACACACCCCACGGCAGCAGGTCGCGGACCGGGATGGAAACCTGCGGTGCGGCGACAGCGGCGCTGGACAGAACGGATGTATCTTGGCTCATACTGGTAACTCCATGGATCACGTGCGACCCGGAGCAGCATGCAGGGGACACACCATATCGGGCCGTCCTTCCCATAACCGGATCTGGGTCCATGTTTTCAAAATTGACACGGAAGGTCAATCATTCCCTTGCAGACCCCACGTCTCCCCCACACGCAGGGCAGCAGGGCATGAACCAGACCCTGACCTGTCTCGCGCTGCCTGCCCCCGACTGCGTGCGCCGTGGCGTTTTCCCGATGCATGGCGAAACATGCCCCCTGCCCGCCAGCCTTGCCCGGCATGTCGTGGATGCCGGGCAGGTCCTGTTCCCCCCCACCATGCCGGCCTTCGGCGCGCGCCACGCCATGCCCGAACCCGCCCTGCGCGCGCCCGGCATGGGAACATGGGCCGGACAGTCGTTGAAAGACCTGTCCCCCGCCGACCTTGCGCGCTGGATCGCCGATGCCGGTTTCGCCCCGCCGGGCGGGGAAAGCCGGACCGCACACCTGCACCGCGTGGCGCGCTGGCTTGAAACCCTGTCCCCCACGCCCGCACGGGTTACGGTGGTGGCCGACGCCACGGTTGTCCGGGCGATCATGGTCGCCGCCCTTGGCGGAACGGCCGCCATGCTGTCGCGACTGGATATCGCGCCCCTGACCCGTACATGCCTGACCCGTCATGCAGCATGGCGCGTGGCTGTCAGTGGCGCACCGCTGCCATGACCGCATGACATGCGCCCGCATGCCGGGTTTCTTTGACAGTGCGGGGATCGATCGTCTAAATCCGCCGCTGATGGTTCCCCCTTGTGGGGGAGAATAGGGAAGACGGTGCGCCATACCGGCAATTCCGTCGCTGCCCCCGCAACTGTAGGTGGCTGTCTCCCGGCCCGGTCCGCGTCCTGCGGGCCGACATGCGCCACTGGTTCCCATGATCGGGACCGGGAAGGCCGCCGGGATCGAGGGTGCTGACCCCAGCACCCTCCGCCACAAGCCAGGAGACCTGCCATCATGTCCGCCCGCAGGCGGACATAACAGGACCGAATTCGATCGCATGGCCGGCGGGGTGCCCGGCACGCGACAGGCGCCCGCCCTGCCCATGCGCAGCGCGCAAAGCCATTGACCGCGCACCCCGCCCACCGCTGCCCGCGCGCAGCAACGCCGCGAAAGGGCACGCACCGTCATGAGCACTCCCCCACTACCCGCACCCTCGGAAGCCGGTCCCGTTCACCTGCATGTCTGCGTGACCTGCCGCCGTGGCCTGCCCGCTTCCGACAACCCGCCCGGACGCCAGCTGTTTGATGCCATGCAGGCGCTGGCATCAGGCAACCCGCAGGTCGTGGTGCATGAAGTCAACTGCCTTGCCGCGTGCAATGACGGCTGCACCGCCGTTGTGGCCATGCCGGGCAAATGGGGCTGGCTGCTGGCCAGACTTGGCCCTGAAAAGGCAGCGGACCTCATGACCTATGTCGCCGCCTACGGCGCATCCCGCAGCGGCACCGTCATGCCATCCCGCCGCCCCGCCAGCCTGTCGGACATGGTGCGCGGCCGTTTCCCCGCATCCCTTTTTTCAGGAGCCTGATCGCCATGACCCCATCCGCCACGGCCCGCGCCAGGGTACCCGTCACTGTCATCACCGGCTTCCTGGGGGCGGGCAAGACCACGCTGCTGCGCCACGTGCTGGCCAATGCGAAAGGTCGGCGCATCGCCATCGTGGTCAATGAATTCGGCACGCTGGGCATTGATGGCGACACGCTGCGCGCCTGCGGCGTGGAAGGGTGCCGTGACGAGGATATCGTGGAACTGACCAATGGCTGCCTGTGCTGCACGGTGGCCGATGACTTCCTGCCCACGATGGAAGCCCTGCTGGACCGTGAGGCACCACCCGACCATATCGTGATCGAGACATCGGGGCTGGCGCTGCCCAAGCCGCTGCTCAAGGCATTTGGCTGGCCCACCATCCGCACCCGCATGACGGTGGACGGCGTGGTCACGGTCGTGGACGGTCCCGCCGTCGCCGCCGGCCGCTTTGCCGATGACCCCGACGAAGTCGCCCGCCAGCAGGCCGCCGACCCGTCGCTGGACCACGACAACCCACTGGCGGAAGTGTACGAGGACCAGTTGCTGTCCGCCGATCTGGTGGTGCTGAACAAGACCGACCTCATGACCCCGGCGCAGGCCGATGCGGTGGAAGCGTCCATCCGCGCCGAGATCCCGCGCGTGGTCAAGGTGGTGCGCGCGACCGACGGACAGGTGGACCCCGCCATCCTGCTGGGCCTTGACGCAGCGGCGGAAGACGACCTTGAAGCCCGCCCGTCCCACCACGACGCCGAAGGCGGCGAGCACGAGCATGATGATTTTGAAAGCTTCGTCGCCCCCATCCCTGAACAGGACAGTGTGGAGGGCTTCATCGCCCGCCTGAAAACACTGGCCGGACAGCACGACATCCTGCGCATGAAGGGCTACGCCACGGTACGCGGCAAGGCGATGCGCCTTGCGGTGCAGGGGGTCGGCAGCCGGTTCCGCCATCAGTTCGACCGCGCCCTGCCCCCTGACGCGCCGCGCACGGGTAGCCTTGTGGTCATTGGCCAGAAGGGCATGGACCAGTCCGCCATCACTGCCACGCTGGCGCAGGCCTAGCGGCGGGCGACTGAGGGAAACGGGCAGCCACCATGCACCTGCTTGCGCGTGAGGTCCGCACGCTGGAAGACGGCGAACAGGCGGAAGACCTAGGACATGCCCCGGCGGATATCGTGTTCCTGTCCTTTTCGGACAGTGACCTGCTGTGCCTGAACGCGGCCCACGCGGCGCAGGGCGCGCCGGCTGCGACCCTGCGCACGGCCACGCTGTCGCGCCTGCTGCATCCCATGTCCATCGACCTGTACGTGGCCGACACGATCATGGGGTCGCGCTGCGTGGTGGTCCGGCTGCTCGGCGGCGTGGAATACTGGCGCTATGGCGCGGAAGAACTGTCGCGTGCCTGCCAGCAGGCCGGGATCCCGCTGGCCTTCGTGGCGGGGGACGGGCGTGACGACCCGCGCCTTGCCGCGCTGTCCATCGTGCCGGAAGCCATGCGCACCCGCCTTGACGCGCTGCTGCGCACCGGCGGGACGGCCAACATGCAGGCAGCCCTGCGGCTTATGGCGCATCTGGCCGGACGTGGGCCGGATGACGGGGCTGTCCCCGTTCCCCTGCCACCGGCCGAAGTACTGCACGCCGCCGATCCAGCCCTGCCGCTGCGGGCCATGGTGGTGTTCTACCGCGCGCACCTGCTGGCGGGGGACATTGCCCCCATCACGCAGCTTGCGGCCCGACTGGCCAGCCATGGCATGGGGGCGGACCTTGTCCATGTCACGTCGCTCAAGAATCCCGAATCCGCGCGCATCGTGGCCGCGCGGCTGGCTGAGAACCCGCCGGATGTCATCATAAACGCTACCTTTTTTTCCGCCCGCACGGGCGACGACAGCGGCTCCCCGCTGGATCTTGCGGGCGTGCCGGTGCTGCAGGTGCAGCAGCCGGGCATTCCCTTTGCCGTATGGCGCGACAGCGTGCGCGGCCTGTCACAGGCCGATCTGGCGATGCAGGTTGTGCTGCCCGAACTGGATGGCCGCATTCCCGCCTGCCCCATTTCCTTCAAGGAAGAAACGGCCCCCGGCCTGCCCGCGCGCCATGACCCCTATCCCGATGGCATCAACCTGACCTGCGCGCGCGCGGTGGGCTGGGCGCGGCTGGGGCATGAACCACCCGCCACGCGACGGGTCGGGATCATCCTGTCCGATTATCCCGGCGCGCAGGGCGTGCCCACGGGACAGGCGGCGCATGCCGTGGGGCTGGACAGTTTCGCGAGCCTTGCGCACATCCTCCGCCTGCTGCGCGACGCCGGTTACGATACGGGTGACGGCACCCTGCCCACGGCGGACGCGCTGGCCCACAGGCTGGCGCGCGCATCGGCACAGCCCTTCGTTTCCGTCGCCACCTACCGCGCGTGGCTGGCGGCATTCCCCCCCACGCTGCAAGATGCGCTGGCTGCCTGCTGGGGCGCGCCGGAAGATGACCCCACCGTAACGGATGGCCAGTTCTGCCTGCGCCATGTCCATATCGGGCGCGTCGTGATGGCATTGCAGCCCGATCGCGGGGCCACGACCGACCGGCATGCGGGCTATCATGATCCCGACACGCCACCCCGCCATGCCTATGTCGCGTTCTACCTCTGGCTGCGCCATGAATGCGGGCTGGACGCCATGGTGCATCTGGGCACGCATGGCACGCTGGAATGGCTGCCGGGCAAGGCGGCGGCCCCTTCGGCCACGTGCTGGCCATCGGTGCTGGTGGGGGGCATGCCCGTCATCTACCCCTTCATCGTCAACAACCCCGGCGAGGCAGCCGCCGCGCGGCGCAGGCTGGGGGCGGTCACCATCGGCCATATGACGCCCCCCATCGTGCCTGTTGGTACGGCGGGGGCCAATACGGGCGACCTTGAGCGCCTGATTGATGAATATGCCGCGGCCGACGGACTGGACCGCAGGCGGGGTGCGATCCTGCGCGGGGAAATCCTGCAACGCGCCGACAGCCTTGGCCTGCTGAGCGAAACCGGCGTGACCCGCACGGATGACGAGGACGAAGCCCTCGCCCGACTCGATGCCTATCTGTGCGACGTCAAGGATTTGCAGATCCGTGACGGGCTGCACGTATTCGGCAGCCCTCCCCCGCGTGCGCCCGAACTGGCGCAGGCCATTGCCCGTTCATGCGGCGGGGTGGCGACGGACGACATCACGAAGCGCCTGCTGGCCTGCGGGCATGCGGAAGGCACGGCGCTGCTGGCGGCCCTTGACGGGCGGTTTGTTCCTGCCGGGCCCGCGGGCGCGCCCACGCGGGGCCGGGCCGACGTGCTGCCCACGGGGCGCAACCTGTACGCCATGGACCCGCGCGCCATTCCCACCCGCTCCGCCCTGGTACTGGCGCGGCGCACGGCGGCGCTGCTGCTGGAAGGGCACCTGCAGGATCAGGGCGAGCCGCTGCGCAGCGTGGTCATCGACCTGTGGGGATCGGCCAGCCTGCGCACGGGGGGCGAGGATCTTGCCCTTGCGCTGCTGCTGATGGGGGTGCGCCCGGTATGGGATGGCGCGTCGGGACGGGTGACGGGGATCGAGATCATTCCCATGGCCGAACTCGACCGCCCGCGCGTGGATGTGACGCTGCGCCTGTCGGGCCTGTTCCGTGACGCCTTTCCGGGGCAGATCGCGCTGTTTGAACAGGCGGTGCAGGCCGTTGCCGCACGCGGTTTCGAGGCCCCCGACCTCAACCCGCTGGCGGCACGGGCCGCGGGGCTGCAGGGGGCTGCATTGCAGGCCGCGACCGCCCGCATGTTTGGCGCGGCACCGGGCAGCTACGGCACCGGGGCGGAAGACCCGCTGGCGCGGGGCACGTGGGCCACGCGGGATGATCTGGGCCGGGCATGGCTGGAGGGGTCGGCATGGACCTATGGCGGCGCGCGGGAAGGCCAGCGCCAGCCCGACGCACTAGCCGCGCGCATGGCGGGGGCGGCGGTCGTGCTGCATGTGCAGGACAATGCCGAAACCGACATTCTGGAAAGTGCCGACATGGCCACCCATGAAGGGGGCATGGCGGCGGCGGCCAGCATGCTGGGCAACACGCCGCGCATGCTGCATGGCGACACTTCCCGCCCCGATGCGCCGCGCCTGCGTGCAACGGCACAGGAAGTGGCCCGGGTCACGCGCGGGCGGCTGGCCAATCCGGCATGGCTTGCAGGCATGCGTCGCCATGGCTACCGGGGGGCGGCCGAGATCGCGCGCGGGATGGAGGCCCTGCACGGATTCGCCGCAACCGTGCCCGCACGCTTTGACCGGCAGTTTGACCTGACCTTCCGCGCCCTGCTGGACGATGCGGAAATGGATGCCTTCCTGCGCCACGCCAATCCGGACGCCCATGCCGCCATCCGCCGCCTGCTGGCCGATGCCCTGCGCCGGGACCTGTGGCGGCCACGCAGCAATTCCGCAGCCATGCTGCTGGACCCGCGGCCATGACCATAGCCCCCACCGTGCGCGGCTGGTGCCCCGGCCTGCACACCCCGATGGAAGCAGCCGATGGCTGGCTGGTGCGCGTGCGCCCGCCGCTTGGCCGCCTGTCCGGGGCACAGGCCCGACAGATCGCCCGCGCCGCCACCATGCACGGCAACGGGCTGATCGAACTGACCAGCCGGGGCAACCTGCAACTGCGCGGCCTGACATCCGACAGCACCCGCGCCTTCGCCCATGACATGCGTATTGCGGGACTGGCCAGCGCCGACGCCGCGACCGAGGCCCGGCGCGGGCTGCTGCTGTCACCGCTGGCGGGTATCGATCCCGCCGCCGCACCTGACGCACCCGACGTGATCCGTGCGCTGGATACCGCCCTTACGAACGCCGATACGTTGCGCGGCCTGCCCGCCAAATTCGTGATTGCGGTGGAATGCGGCGGCCATATCCCGACGGGCACGCTGCGGGCGGATATTGTCGCCCGCGCCACGGATACCGGATGGATGGTGGTGTGCGGCGATCGCGCGCTGGCCTGTCCCGGCGCGGATGTCGCGCGCATTGCCGTTGCACTGGCGCATGCGCTGGCCGCGATGAAACCCGTCATGCGTCCGCTGCGTGATCCCATGCTGGGGCAGGCCGCCTTTGCCCGCATCAGGATGCCCGATACGGTAACCGCTCCCTCCGCCCGTCCGCACCGGCCCGTGCTGGCGGGTCCCCTGCCCGGTCACGCCATGGGGGTGGTACTGCCGCCCGGTCCCATTGCGGCCAGGATGCTGGAAGACATCGCGCGGTGGTGCGACGAACGCGGCAACGGCCACATGCGCGTGGCCCCGTGGCGCGCGATCGTGCTGGAACAGTGTGATACGCCGCCCCCCCTGCCCGGCCTGATTACGCAGGTGGATGATCCGCGCCTGCGCATATGGGCGTGCATCGGCACGCAGGGCTGCGCGTGCGCCACGCGCGACGTCATTGCCGATGCCCATGCGCTGGCCCCCGACCTGCCACCGGGCGTCAGCCTGCATGTATCGGGCTGCGCCAAGGGATGCGCCCACCCCGCCCCTGCCGACATCACGCTGGTGGCGGGACCAGGCGGCTATGGCCTGTGCCTGCATGGCCGGGCGGACAACACGCCTGTGGACATCGGGCTTTCACTGGCACAGATACATCCGATCGTGCGGGGCTGGTCCCCGGCACCCCACCGATCCCACCCCACGCCACGGGAGAACTGAACCGGCATGACCCCGCAGACGGAACCGTACGACTACATTCATGACGGGGCGGCGATCTATGCCCGTTCCTTTGCCATCATCCGCGCCGAAGCCGATCTGAGCGGACTGAGCGAGGCGGAAGCTCGCGTGGTCGTACGCATCATCCACGCCTGCGGCATGGTGGATGTGGTGAAATCCATCCGCATGTCCCCCGATTTCGTAAGCAGCGCACGCACGGCCCTGCTGGCGGGCAAGCCCATCCTGTGTGACGCGAACATGGTCGCCCACGGCGTGACCCGCGCGCGCCTGCCGGCCGACAACCCGGTCATCTGCACGCTGCGCGACCCGCGCACGCCGGTTATTGCCAGGGAGATCGGCAATACCCGCTCGGCTGCGGCAATGGACCTGTGGGGCGACCAGCTGGATGGCGCGGTGGTGGCCATTGGCAATGCGCCGACCGCCCTGTTCCACCTGCTGGAAATGATCCGCGCGGGCGCCCCCCGGCCTGCTGCGGTCATTGGCATGCCGGTCGGCTTTGTCGGTGCGGCGGAATCCAAGGAAGCGCTGGCGGAATTTGGCGACCTGCCGTTCATCATCGTGCGTGGCCGCCTGGGCGGCAGCGCCATGGCGGCAGCCACCGTCAACGCACTGGCGAGTGAAGCGGAATGACCGGCAACGCCGCGACCGGCCGCCTGTTCATCCTGGGCATGGGGCCGGGTGACCCGGAACTCATGACCATAAAGGCCGCGCGCATACTGCGTGAAAGCCCGGTGGTGGCATGGTTCTGTCGCCATGACCGCCCCGGCCATGCCCGCCAGATTGCGGGCGACATGCTGCCCGAACGGGCGAAGACCCTGCGCTTCGCCTATCCCTTCACCACGGAAATCCCGGTCAGCGACCCGGCCTATCTTGTACGCATGGCCACGTTTTACGACGAATGTGCCGAACACATCGCAGGGCACCTGCAAAATGGCCAGGACGTGACCCTGCTGTGTGAAGGGGATCCGTTCCTGTTCGGATCGGCCATGTATGTGTTCGACCGGCTGCATGAACGCTTTGCCTGCACCGTCGTGCCCGGCATTACCGCCATGGGCGGATGCTGGTCGGCGGCACGGCAGCCCATGGTGCATGGCGATGACGTGCTGTGCGTCATTCCAGGCACGCTGGATGAAGCGGCGCTGACCACATGGCTGGAACGGGCGGATGCCGCCGTCATCATGAAACTGGGCCGCAATCTTGAAAAGGTACGCACCGCCCTGCGCCATGCCGGACGCGAGGAGCGGGCGATCTATGTCGAACGCGCGACCCAGCCGCAGCAGTGCTGGATGAAGCTGACCGACATGACGGGACCGGCACCCTATTTCTCCATTATCCTGGTGCCGGGGCGGGAGGACGCGCGATGACGCAGGCGGCAGGGCGCATCTTCATCGTGGGGCTTGGCCCCGGGGCGCCGGAACAGGTAACCCCGCAGGCCAGTGCCGCACTGGCGCGGGCCACCGACCTGATCGGTTATGCGCCCTATGTCGCGCGGGTCGGGGCCGGGCCGGAAGTCGTGCGCCACGCCTCTGACAACCGTGTGGAACTCGACCGCGCGCGCCATGCCATTGAACTGGCGCTGGCGGGACGGACCGTGGCGGTCGTATCCGGTGGCGACGCGGGCGTATTCGGCATGGCCAGCGCGGTGTTCGAAGCCATCGACCACGGCCCCGCCGCGTGGCGGGGAGTGGATGTCACGGTCGTACCGGGTGTTTCCGCCGTGCTGGCCGCCGCCGCCCGGCTGGGCGCGCCGCTGGGGGGGGATTTCTGCGTCATTTCCCTGTCCGACAACCTCAAGCCTCGCGCGGTCGTGCACCGCAGGCTGGCGGCCGCCGCCGGTGCCGGGCTGGTCATTGCGCTGTACAACCCGCGATCAAAGGCCCGCCCCGACCAGCTGGGCGAGGCGCTGGACCTGCTGCGCACCATCCTGCCCGGTGATGTGCCGGTGGCGTTCGCCCGCGCCATAGGCCGCCCGGACGAACGGGTGATCCTGACCGATATCGCGCATGCCGACCCCGAACAGGTGGACATGAGCACGCTGGTGCTGATCGGCTGCCCGCTGACCCATGTGATCGACCGCGCGGATGGCGGCAGATGGCTCTATACCTCCCGCCGGGTGGAAGAGACGTGCGCGTAAAGGCGTTCCAGCCATGCCATGGCCCCCACCGCGTCCGCCACGGTGGGGGCGGCGGCGACTGGCGGCCGGTCCACCATGATGACCGGCACCCCCCGCGCGCGCGCCGCCACCAGCTTGGCATAGGTGGCGGTTCCGCCCGAATTCTTGGTGACGATCACATCAATCCGTTCATCACGCAGCAGGGCGTCCTCAGCCGCGACATCAAAGGGACCACGTGCCTGCAGCACCCGCGCACCAGGCGGCAGCAGGGACGCATCCGGCCGGTCCACGCTGCGCAGCAGCCAGTCATGCGCACCTGCATGATGGAAGGGCAGCAGGTCCTTGCGCCCCACCGTCAGCAGCACGCGGCACGGCGTACTGCCCAGCGCGCGGGCGGCCGCTTCCATGTCAGGCACCCGTATCCAGCGGTCACCCGCCACCGGCGTCCAGCCGGGGCGTTCCACGCGCAGCAGCGCGACACCGGCCTGCGTACACGCCTGCGCGGCGTTGGCGCTCATGCGCACGGCAAAGGGATGGGTGGCGTCGATGACCGCGTCCGTCCGATGCGCCACGAGCCAGTCCCGCAGGCCATCCACCCCGCCAAATCCACCAATCCGGACGGCAAGACGTGGCAGGACCGGCGCACGCGTGGCCCCGGCGAGGGAGACCGTGGCATCAAGGCGCGCGCCCGCCTGTTCCAGCAATCCATACAGTACGCGGGCCTCCGTCGTGCCCCCCAGAACCAGAACCCGCATCTTTTCCCTTCCGCGTTCAACGGGGACCGCGCATGACCACCCCATGGCTGCATGTTATCGGCATTGGCGAAGAGGGTGTCGAGGGGCTGCCCCCCGCAACCCGCGCGCTGGTCGCGGGGGCCGGGCTGGTGGTCGGTGGCGCGCGCCACCTTGCCCTTGCGGCATCGGTGATAACCGGACGGACGCTGGCGTGGCCGCACCCCTTTGCCGATGGCATTGCCCGGGTGCTGGCCCATCGGGGGGAATCCGTCTGCGTGCTGGCATCGGGGGATCCGTTCCTGTTCGGAGTGGGGACCACGCTGCGCCAGCATGTGCCGATGGGGGAAATGGCCTGTCATCCCGCCCCGTCCTGCGTGGCGCTGGCATGCAACCTGCTGGGCTGGGCGGAACAGGATATAAATGTACTGTCCCTGTGCGGTCGCCCGATGGAGGCCGTGGCCCCTGCCCTGCAGCCCGGTGCGCGGCTGGTGGTGCTGTCGGCGGATGAAGACAGCCCGGCGCGCTTCGCCCGCTGGCTGCATGAACGTGGTTTCGGGCCGTCCATTATGCACGTGCTGGGCGCGCTGGGCGGGGCGGGACAGACACGCCACACCGGCACGGTCGCGGAAATGGCGGCGGCGGATGCGCCCCGCCCGCCCCGGCTGAACCTGATGGCGCTGGAGATCGTGGCCACGCGGGATGCGCTGGTCATCCCGCTGGCCTGCGGCCTGCCCGATGACATGTTCGCCCATGACGGGCAGATCACCAAGCGCGAGATCCGGGCCGCGACCCTGTCCGCCCTTGCCCCGCGACGGGGCGAGGTACTGTGGGACATTGGCGGGGGATCTGGGTCCATCAGCATTGAATGGATGCTGCGCCACCCGGCCAACCGGGCCATCGCCATTGAAAAATCAGCCGACCGCCGGGCGCGTATCGCCCATAACGCCCTGAACCTGGGCGTGCCCGCGCTGCATGTCGTGGCGGGGGAAGCGCCTGCCGTCCTGCCCACCCTTACGGCCGATGGCCTGCCCGCACCCGACGCCATTTTCATTGGGGGGGGCATAAGCAATCCCGGCATGCTGGACACCGCATGGCACGCCCTGCGGCCGGGCGGGCGACTGGTCGCCAATGCCGTGACGCTGGAAAGCGAGGCCGCTGTCATCGCCGCCCATGCCCGCTGGGGGGGAATGCTGACGCGCATGCAGGTGGAACGGCTGGAAGCCATCGGGCGCTTCCACGGTTTCCGTCCCGGCATGACCGTGACCAGCTATGCCGTCACCCGCACGGCAGACGCACCTGCATGATTGTCGCCGGACTTGGCCTGCGCAGCGGGTGCGCGGCGGACGTGATCCTTGACCTGCTGCGCGAAGCCCATGAACGCTGCGGCCTGCGACCGGACCTTGTGGCCGTGCCCGCCTTCCGCTACCGCGAAGCCGGGTTGCAGGCGGCACTCGCCCGGCTGGGCCTGACGCTGCGCGCCGTGACACCCGACGAACTGGCCACAGCCCAGCCACGCTGCGTCACCCGTTCCGCCCGCGCGCAGGCAGCACTGGGGGTGGCATCGGTCGCGGAAGGCTGCGCGCTGGCGGCGGCGGGGGCGCGGTCACGCCTGATCGTGCCGCGCCTGACCGGCACCCACGCAACATGTGCCATGGCACAGGGAGAAAATGCATGACCGTACATTTCATTGGCGCAGGCCCGGGGGCCGCCGACCTGCTGACGCTGCGCGGGCGCGACCTGCTGGCGAAATGCCCGGTCTGCCTGTACGCAGGCTCCATCGTGCCGACCGAAATGCTGGCACACTGCCCGCCGGATGCGCGGCTGGTGGACACAGCCCCCCTGACGCTGGACCTGATCGAAGCGGAATACGTCAGGGCCCACGCGGCAGGACAGGACATAGCCCGCCTGCATTCGGGCGACCTGTCGGTCTACAGCGCCGTGGCCGAACAGATCCGCCGTCTTGACCGCCACGACATCCCGTGGACCATGACGCCGGGCGTGCCCGCCTTTGCCGCCGCCGCCTCCGTGCTGGGACGTGAACTGACAGTGCCAGAAGTGGCGCAGAGCGTGGTGCTGACCCGTGTCAGCGGCCGGGCATCGGCCATGCCGGAGCGTGAGAAGCTGGCGGCTTTCGGCGCGACGGGCGCGACGCTTGCCATCCACCTGGCCATTCATGTGCTGGACCAGATCGTGGCTGACCTGACCCCGTTTTACGGCGCGGCGTGCCCCGTGGCCATCGTGGCGCGGGCGACATGGCCCGATCAGCTGGTGCTGCGCGGCACGCTGGGGGATATTTGCCAGAAGCTGGCTGAAAACCCGATCGAGCGCACGGCGCTGGTGCTGGTTGGCCGGGCGCTGGGCACGCATGATTTCCGTGAAAGCGCGCTGTATAACGCCGATTACCACCGCCGTTTCCGGTCCTGAAAAACTGTCCCAGACAGAAGTTCTTGATGAAGCTTTTTTCAAAAAGCTTCAAAGAACGCCGCCTTTCCGGAAAAAGGCAGCACCCAAAAACTCTTATTTTTATCAAAGCATTATTCTAGACTGGCGAAGGACCATACCGGGCAACAAGCAGACCTGCGCGATCGAACAGCAGCACATCCAGCATGCAGTCGCATCCTGCCAGAACATCCCGCGCACATGCCCATGCCCCACGCGCCACCGCCGGGCCAAGGGGAAATCCCGCCTGCTGCGCCAGCGCGAAGGCAGCGGCGACGGAATGGGCCTGCGCAATGGCCGCCACCACCGCGTCGGGGGCCGCGATATCGCGCGCAAGATCCGCCAGACGGGTCATGTCCGCCTGCCCGCGGCGGGAATGCAGGTCAAGAAACCCCTGCGCCAGCTTGGTCATCTTGGCCACGCCGCCGCCAATGGTCACGCGGCCCACCGGATGACGGCGCAGGTATTTCAGCAGGCCACCGGCAAAATCCCCCATTTCCAGCATGGCTTCTTCCGGCAGGCCGTACAGTGCCCGCGTGGCGCGTTCCGACACATCACCCGTGCAGCCCGCCACATGCGGCAGGTCCAGCGCGCGCGCCACGTCCACGCCACGATGGATGCTGTCGATCCACGCGGCACAGGAAAACGGCACGACAATGCCCGTCGTGCCCAGAATGGACAGGCCGCCAACAATCCCCAGGCGACCATTGAGCGTATGCCGCGCCATGTCCCGTCCCCCCGCGATGGACACCGTCACCACCACATCCGGCTCCCGCCCCGCCACGTCATGCAGGGCGGTGCGGATCATGTGGCGGGGCACGGGGTTGATGGCAGGTTCACCCGGCGGAATGGGCAGGCCGGGCAGGGTCACGGTCCCCACGCCATCACCCGCCTGAAACACCACGCCGCTGCCCGGCGGGCCACGGCACACATCCACGCGCACATGCGCGCCGTGGGTCACGTCCGGGTCATCGCCCGCATCCTTCACCACCGCCGCCCATGCGCCATCGCCTTCATGCCCGTGGGCGGCCAGCGCAAAGGCCACGGACTGCCCGCCGGGCAGGGTGATGGTCACCGGATCGGGAAATTCGTCCCCGCACAGCCCATTCCACGCGGCACGGGCGGCGGCGGTGGCGCAACTGCCTGTGGTCCATCCCCGGCGCAGGCTGGTATGGGTACGCTCCATCTGGGTGATCTTCTTTCCCTACGGGGTAATAAGGTGGCTCCGCTCACCACGGTCTAGCAGGAACGGACACGATGACACGAGGGCTGATGATAGCCGCGCCCCGATCAGGCGGCGGCAAGACCACGCTGACGCTGGCCCTGCTGGCCGCCCTGCGCCGCCGGGGCGTTGGGGTGCGCGGGGCCAAGACCGGGCCGGATTATATCGACCCCGCCTTTCATGAAGCACTGACCGGGCGTTCCAGCCTCAATCTGGATAGCTGGGCCATGCCGCCCGCGCTGCTGGATGATGTCATGGCGCAGGCCTGCCTGGACTGCGAGATACTGGTGACCGAGGCCTCCATGGGGCTGTTTGACGGGCTTATGGACCCCTGTGGCGCCCGTGGCGCGCCAGCGGATATTGCCGCGCGCTTTGGGCTGCCGGTCATACTGGTGCTGGATATTTCCGGGCAGGGGCAGTCGGCGGCGGCCACCGCGCTGGGCTTCGCCACGCTGGATCCCACGGTCCGGATCGCAGGCGTCATCCTGAACCGCGTCGGCTCCCCCCGCCATGCCGCCATGGCGACACAGGCCATTACCGCCACGGGCATACCGGTGCTGGGCGCGTTCGGGCGCGATACGCAGTTGCAGATGCCCGAACGCCATCTGGGACTGGTGCAGGCGCGTGAGCATGGCGGCCTGGACGAACTGGCGGCGCGGCTGGCGGCACAGGCGGAACGCGACCTTGACCTGGACGCCATACTGGCCTGCGCCCTGCCGCCGCATATCGACCCCGTGGCACCTGCAACCATCGCCCTGCCCCCACCGGGACAACGGATCGCGGTGGCGAATGATGCGGCCTTTTCCTTCCTTTACGCGCATGTCGTGGCGGGCTGGCGCAGCGCGGGGGCAGAGATCCATCCCTTTTCCCCCCTTGATGACGAAGGCCCGGATGACAGATGCGATGCCTGCTGGCTGCCCGGCGGTTATCCCGAACTGCACGCCGGACAACTGGCGGCGGCAGGGCATTTCCGCCATGCGCTGGCACGGTTCGCGCAGACCCGGCCGGTACATGGGGAATGCGGCGGCTTCATGGTGCTGGGGGAAAGCCTGACGGACAAGGCGGGCGAGACCCATCGCATGACCGGCCTGCTGGGACATGCCACGTCCTTTGCCAGGCGCCGCATGAATCTTGGATACCGTAGCGCCACCCTGCGCCATGACTGCGCCATCGGGGCCGTGGGCACAGTATTGCGTGGGCATGAATTCCATTACGCCACGGTCACCGATCCCGGCCCGGACGCGCCGCTGGCCAGCCTGCATGATGGCTATGGCATGGACCGTGGCGCCGGCGGCGCACGACGCGGGCATGTATCGGGCACGTTCTTCCATGTGCTGTCCACGGCGGGAACCCTGTCCTGACAGGCGGCCCATCACCCATGGCCAGAGGTATGGCGACACGCGCTCACGCAGCGGCGCACGGCTTCCCTGGCGTTACATGCGCCACGAACATACCCGTACCCGCCATGGCGCAGGTATCGGAACAAACATGATGGACAACATTTCCACCAGTATTTAATAATAATTATCACTTACTTCTATTGTCCGGATAATATCGCCTTATGCGACTGAGTGACCTGCCACGCGGAACCGACGCCGTGATTGACAGCGTTGATGACCACGGCAGCACCGACCCCGTGGCCCAGAGACTGCGTGAACTCGGCTTCGTGCCGGGTGAGGCGGTGCGCATTGTCGCGACAGCCCCCCTGGGGGGCGACCCGCTGGCGGTGCGCATCGGCTTTACACGCTTTGCCCTGCGCCGCACGGAAGCAGCCCGCGTGAACGTACACACTGCGGGGGTGCAGGCATGACGGCCCTCAACATCGCGCTGGTGGGCAACCCGAACTGCGGCAAGACGGCGCTGTTCAACCTGCTGACCGGCAGCCGGCAGAAAGTGGCCAATTACGCTGGCGCCACGGTGGAACGCAAGGAAGGCTGGTTCACCACGCCCGCGGGCCGCACCGTGCGCCTGCTGGACCTGCCCGGCGCCTACAGCCTGAACGCCACCAGCCCCGACGAGGCCGTAACCCGCGACGTCTGCGCCGGAACCTACCGGGGGGAGGCCGCGCCCGACCTGCTGGTCTGTGTTGCCGATGCGACGAACCTGCGGCTGCACCTGCGCTTCGTGCTGGAAATGCGCGCCCTTGGCCGCCCGGTGGTGCTGGCACTGAACATGATTGACGCAGCACAGCGCAACGGCATGGAAATCGACCTGCCGCGCCTGCAGGCCGAAATCGGCATGCCGGTGGTGCCGACGGTGGGCATCCGGCGCGACGGGGCACGCAGCCTGCTGGACCGGCTTGATGGCGCGCCGCCGCCAGTCCCCGTCCCGCTGCCCGCCGGCACGGACCTGCATGCGATGGTGCGCCAGATCCTGTCGGACTGCGTGACCCATTCCACCCCCCTGTCCGACCGGGTGGAAGAACGGCTGGACCGCTGGGTGCTGCACCCGGTGTGGGGACCGGTCATCCTGATCGTGCTGCTGTTCTTCATGTTCCAGGCGGTTTTCGCGTGGGCGCAGCCCCTGATGGACGGAATTGACGCGGGCATGGGCTGGCTGGGCCAGCAGGTCGGGCAATTACTGCCCGATGGCGTGCTGCGCAGCCTGATCGTGGATGGCGTAATCGCGGGGGCGGGCAGCGTCGTGACGTTCCTGCCGCAGATCCTGATCCTGTTTGCATGGATACTGGTGCTTGAGGAATCGGGGTACCTGCCCCGCGCCGCGTTCCTGCTGGACCGGCTGCCGGTCTATACGCTGCTGATCGGGGCGTTCATTCCCCATCGCAACATTGCCGGGTTCCTGAACCTGCAGGGGCTTGTCCTGTTCGGGCTGTATGCGCTGGGCATCGTGTCGGCCGTCGTGGTGGCGCGCGTGCTGCGCTGGCGCAACCCCGACCGTCAGGAAGCTACCCTGCTTATGGAACTGCCCGCCTACCGGCTGCCCAATCCGCGTGACCTGGCGCTGGGGCTGTGGGAACGGGCGCGCATATTCCTCATGCGCGTGGGCACGACCATTGTCTCGCTCACGGTGTTGCTGTGGGGGCTGTCCAGCTTTCCCGCCCCGCCACCGGGCGCGCCGGGACCGGCCATCGACTGGAGCCTTGCAGGCCGGATCGGCCACCTGATGATGCCGATCTTCGCGCCGCTGGGCTTCAACTGGCAGATCTGCGTCGCCCTGATCCCCGGCCTTGCCGCGCGTGAGGTCGCGGTGGGCGCGCTGGCCACGGTCTATTCGCTTGGTTCCGGCACGGATACGGATCAGGCGGCCATACAGCTTGGGCAGATGCTGCCGACGCACTGGAGCATGGCCACCGCACTGTCGCTGCTGGCATGGTATGTGTATGCGCCGCAATGCGTCGCGACCCTTGCGGTCATCCGGCGCGAAACCGCGTCATGGCGGGTGGTGGCGCTGGCGGCGGGCTACCTGTTCGCCCTGGCCTACGTGGCGGCATTCCTGACCTACCATATCGCACGGATGTTCTGATGCACCTCGCAACGCTGTTCCAGACGCTGCTGGCCTGCGGGCTGGTCGGGGCGTGTGCCCTGTACTGGACGGGCCGGCTGTTTCCCCTGCTGGCGCAGAAGGGGTGGCGGCAGGCGGCGACCATGCTGCGGCATGCCCATGCCCCGCCTGTCCTGATCCGCTACGCCGACCGGCACGCGACCCCGCGCACCGGCGGGGGCTGTGGCGGGTGTTCGGGCTGCGGTGGCAAGACCTGCGCGCCCGACAGGCCGGTCAGGTAAAGATACGCATTTTAGATAAATGACCAGATGGATCAGCGCGACAGGATGAGGTATATAGACCACCCGGTTTGGTCATGATCATGCGCTATGGTTCTTTTTTATATAAATTCAGAATAAACATTATTTCATATAATGCGGGATATATGTCCTTCGTTCATATGATATCCGCTTGCCCACTGCTACCACCGTCCTGCCTGCCTTGATATGTATGATGGCATGTCCGGCCAGCGGCGTGACCAAACCGTTCCATCACTTTATGACCCCCGGTCCGCACGGCTTGCGGCGACGGGCTGCCCTTGTCCCTTTTGCGAGGTAATTCAATGTCCAAGCCTAACCTGAGCGCTGAAGTCCTTATTTCGGCACTGGAACAGGCCATAGACGCAACCGTTATTATTGATGACCAGAACCATGTCATCTTTTTCAATAGCGCTGCGGAAAACCTGTGGGGCCTGGACAGGAAGGACGTGCTTGGCCAGAACGTGAACGTGCTGGTGCCCGCGCAGCAACGCAGCGGGCATGACGCGTTCGTGAACCGCAGCCGCGCCAGCGGCCAGGACCGGATTGTCGGCACATCGCGGGAAGTGGAATTCACCCGCAGCAATGGGGAATACATATGCGGTGAACTGTCGCTGTCGAAGGTCGTCACGCATGACAAGCGCGTCTTCTTCATGGGGGTGATGAAGAACGTCACCAATGAAAGCCAGCAGCGCAAGATCCTGATCCTGCAGAATGACGTGCTGCAGGCACTGGCCAGCGACATGATGATACAGGACGTGGCCGACCTGCTGTGCCGCCGGGTGGAAAGCTTCGTGCCCGGCACGGTGGCGGTCCTCATGCTCATCACCGCTGATGGGCAGTTGCGCGTGCTGTCCAGCCCCACCCTGCCGAAGCGGTACCGGACGTCGCTAGAAAGCCTGTACATTTCCTCTTCCGAACTGGAAAAGCTGCGGGTGGATCCCAACTACGCCACGCGGCTGGTATGGGACAGCTACCGTTCGCTTGGTATCTCGCTGGGGCTGCAGCAGTGTTTCTGCACGCCGGTCTGCACGCGTTCGGGCCAGGTCAAGGGCATTTTCGCCCTGTATGCGCGTGAGGACCAGGGCCGCAATACATGGCCGCAGCGCATTGTTGATTCATGCATTCCCTTCTGTGCGCTGGCGTTCGAGCAGAATGCGACGCAGGAACATATTTCCCATCTTGCCAATTTTGACAGCCTGACCGGGCTGCTCAACCGTTCGTCGGTCCACAAGGTGATCGAGAGCATGATCAACAAGCAGGATGGCAACCGCCAGTTCGCCATCTTCATGCTCGATATCGACCGTTTCCGCGATATCAACGACGCGCTGGGCCATGTCTATGCCGACCAGTTTCTGGTCGAGATCGCGGCCCGTATCCGCGCCATCGCACTGGACGGGTATGTCATCAGCCGTTCCGGCGGGGATGAATTCGTGGTGGTCGTGCCCAACTGCCCCACCAAGGAAGCCACGGAGTTTGCCGAACGCCTGCTGGCCACCATCGCCAAGCCCATGCAGATCGGGCAAAACACGCTGACGATTTCCTGCTCGATCGGCATCAGCACCTATCCCGACAACGGACCGGATAGTGAGTCCCTGCTCAGCACGGCGGATGTGGCGCTGCGGCAGGCCAAGGAAAACGGGCGCGGCACCTTCCGCTTCGCCAACCTGGAAAAGAACCAGGTGGCGCAGGACCGGCTGGTGCTTGGCTCCGCGCTGCGTGATTCGCTGGCAAAGGGCATGCTCAACCTGCATTACCAGCCGCAGGTGCGCACGCATACGCTCGAACTCAGCGGGGTGGAGGCCCTGTCGCGCTGGCACCATCCGACGCTGGGCAACATCTATCCCTCCCGCTTCATCGCGGTGGCGGAGGAAACCGGCCAGATCGAGGCCATCGGCCGGTGGTCGCTGCTGGAAGCGTGCCGCCAGATCGTAAAATGGGATCGCGACGGCATCCATGTCCCCACCGTGGCCGTGAACCTGTCGGCGGTGCATTTCCGCAACCGCGCACTGCCCGAGCACATCGCGGCCCTGCTGAAGGACCATGATCTCAAGCCCGCGCGCCTGACGGTGGAAATCACCGAAAGCGTGATGATGGACAACAGCCGCGATACCGAGGAAGTGCTGCAGTCCATCCGCAACCTTGGCTGTGGCCTGTCGATGGATGATTTCGGCACGGGGTATTCGTCGCTGTCGCGTCTGACGCGCCTGCCACTGACGGAAATCAAGATCGACCGCAGTTTCATCAATGAATTCGAGCATGACACCAACGCGCAGGCGGTGACCATGGCGGTGATCGGCATCGGGTCGCGCCTGGGCATGACGGTGGTGACCGAAGGGGTCGAGACGGAACAGCAGTGGCGCCTGCTGGAGGAACTGAACTGCGATGTGATGCAGGGCTATCTGTTCGCCAAGCCGCTGGCCCCCGATGACCTGGAAAAATGGGTCAGGCAGCACAAGACAATCCGTGAAATCATGCCGACCACGCCTTCCGCCAAAAATGTTTCCGACAAGAAGAAATAACCCTAGACTGCTTACAGGTAATTCCCCGTTTCCTGCTCCGTATCCGAGGTACCAGAATGTCCGCATACCATGATAACAGGCTTCGCGCCCTAACGCATGAAGATGCCGACTTCTGGGCGGACGTGGTTGATAATGTCCTTATTGTCGCCGTGACCGACCGCAAGGGGGTCATTACCTACGTCAACGACAAATTCTGCAAGATCAGCCAGTACTCCCGCGAAGAACTGCTGGGCCACACCCATCGCATCCTGAATTCGGGGGAGCATAACAAGGCTTTTTTCCGGGACATGTACCGGACCCTGTATTCGGGCCAGACATGGCATGGCAACCTGTGCAACCGCGCCAAGGATGGCAGCCATTACTGGGTGGCGACCACCATCATTCCCCGCAAGAACGCAGATGGGGACATAAGCGGGTTTGTCGCGACCCGTTTTGAAATTACCGAGCTTATGAACACGAAGGTGCGGCTGAAAAAACAGGCCGCGACCGACGTGATGACCGGCCTGCTGAACCGCGGGGGGTTCAACGCCAGCCTTATTACCGCCGTGGAAGCGAGCAAACGCCGCAATGCCGACCCGCAGGTGCTGGTGATGTTCGACCTTGACGGGTTCAAGCCGGTCAATGACATACACGGCCACCATGCGGGGGATGAGGTACTCAAGACCATTGCGACGCGCCTGATCGAACTGATCGGGTCGCAGGACACGATAAGCCGTCTGGGCGGGGATGAGTTCGCGGTGATCCTTCATCACAGCCTGAAGATTATGCCGCTGCAGACCATCCTGAACAAGATCCAGAACCTGCTGGAAGAACCGATCATGCTGGACAGCGCCACCGTGCGCATTTCCGGCAGTATCGGGGCCACCCCCATCACTGGCGAGGAATCGCTGGAAGCCTTGCAGAAGAACGCCGATGTCGCGGTCTATGCCGCCAAGCAGGCGGGCGGCAAGCAGGCGCGCATGTTTACGCCCAGCCTGCACAAGACCACGATGGAACGCGCCAAGATCCTGGCGGAAGCCCGGCAGGGTGTCGCGGAAAAACAGTTCGAGGTTTACTACCAGCCCATACTGAACGCCCGTACCGGCCGGATCGAACAGGCGGAAGCCCTGATGCGCTGGCACCATCCCGAACGCGGGTTGCTGTCCGCCGGTGCGTTTACCGATGTATTCGCGGATTCGGCGCTGGCCCAGATCATGGAAACGCATCTGGTGCAGTCCTTCCACGATGATATCCAGAAATGGAAGGAAGCGGGGCTGCCCAGCCTGCGGCTGGCGGTCAACCTGTCGCATCTGGACCTGCTGAACCTTGAACAGCAGATCGACCTGTTCAGCGAGATCCGGCAGCTCAACCTTGACCCCAGCACCTTCATGCTGGAAGTCACCGAACAGATGCTGCAGGGCCGACGTGCGGAAAAAAGCCGCCTGCGCCTGTGCGGACTGGCGGAAGACGGGTTCGGGCTGGCCATGGATAATTTCGGCTACGGCACGGTGCGCCTGTCCACGCTGCGGGAACTGCCGCTGCAGTCGCTGAAGCTGGACCGTTGCCTGGTGCGCAATATCGGATCGGATAACAAGGCACGCAGCCTGCTGGCCTCCCTCATCAAGCTTGGTCATGGCTACAATCTGGCCGTGACGGTGGAAGGCGTGGAAACACAGGAAGAATTTGATACCGTGCGCGCGCTGGGCGTGGACTATGTGCAGGGCTTCTTCATCTCGCGCGCGGTTTCCGCCACGGAACTGATCCGCATCACGCGTGAAGATGCGTGGAACCCGACCCCCACGAGCGCATGAAGACGTTTTTGATGCAGCTTTTTGCAAAAAGCTTCGTCAGAAAGGCGCCTTTTTGAAAAAAGACAGCACCCAGAAACTTTTATTATTTTTATGATGTCGCGCGGCTGAAACTGCTTATATCAACCAGCCATCCACATTGATGCTGCGTCTTCTGCATTATTACAAATAAAAGTAATCCTGAATAACTGCATTTAAACAGAATCATTTTCTACAAATAAAAAACCCACCCGGCAACGAACCTGCCGGGTGGGTTTTGTGTTTGGTGCGCCGGTTCAGATATGGATGGCGCGCTTGTCTACATCCAGCGCCGCTTCCTTGACCGCCTCGCTCAACGTGGGGTGGGCGTGGCAGGTGCGCGCGATGTCTTCCGACGATGCGCCGAACTCGATCGCCATGGTGCATTCGGCAATCAGTTCGCCCGCCATCGGGCCAATGATATGCACGCCCAGCACCTGGTCGGTGGTGGAATCGGCCAGAACCTTCACAAACCCGTCCGTCATGCCGATGGCGCGGGCGCGGCCGTTGGCGGTGAAGGGGAATTTGCCAACCTTGTAGGAAACACCTTCTTCCTTCAGGTTTTCTTCGGTCTTGCCAACAGTCGCGACTTCCGGCCATGTGTAAACCACGGCAGGAATGGCGCCATAATTGACATGGCCTGCCTGACCGGCCAGCAGTTCGGCCACGGCAACACCTTCTTCCTCGGCCTTGTGCGCCAGCATCGGGCCTGCAATCACGTCACCAATCGCATAAATGCCGGGCACGCTGGTGGCGTAATGCGCATCGGTCACGATACGACCGCGCTTGTCCAGTTCGATACCGGCTTCCTCCAGCCCGAAGCCCTTGCTGGCCGCCGTACGGCCAATGGCCAGCAGAACCACGTCGGCTTCCAGCGTTTCCGCCGTCCCGCCCTGCGCGGGTTCCACGGTCAGGGTGACACCCTTGGCGGATTTTTCCGCCTTGGTCACCTTGTGGCCCAGCTTCATCTTCAGGCCCTGCTTGGTCAGGATGCGCTGGAAGGTTTTGGCCACTTCGTTATCCGTGCCCGGCACCAGACGGTCGAGGTATTCGATGACCGTCACGTCCGCGCCCAGCCGGTGCCATACGCTGCCCAGTTCAAGCCCGATCACGCCACCGCCGATCACGACCATCTTCTTGGGAACAGCGGAAAGTTCAAGCGCGCCGGTGGAGGTGACGATCTGCTTTTCATCAACATCCACGCCCGGCAGGCCTGCGCTGTCGCTGCCGCTGGCGATCACGATATGCTTGGCCGTGACCGGCTTGCCATCAACCGTGATACGGCCCGTGCCCTCGACCTTGCCTGTGCCCTTGAGCCAGGTGATCTTGTTCTTCTTGAACAGGAACTCCACGCCCTTCACGTTGGCGTCGACCACGGACTGCTTGCGCGCCATCATCTTCGCCAAGTCCAGCTTCACGCTGTCGATGATGATGCCCATCTCGCCATATTCATCCTTGGCGGCATGGAAGTTTTCGGACTGCTGCAGCAGCGCCTTGGACGGGATACAGCCAACATTGAGGCAGGTGCCCCCCAGCGTCGCACGCTTTTCCACGCACGCCACCTTGAAACCAAGCTGGGCCGCACGGATGGCGCATACATAACCACCGGGACCGGCACCGATCACGATCACATCGTAATCCGTCTCGGCCGGGGCTTCGGCGACGGCCTTGGGCGTGGGCGCGGCGGCAGGGGCCGCGGCAGTCGGCGCGGGCTGGGCCGGTTTGGCGGCGGGCGCCGCCTTCTGGCCGCCTGCGCCGGGGGTCAGGGTGGTCAGAACGGTGCCGACCTCGACCTCATCACCTTCCTTGACCGCGTGCGCGCCCAGTACGCCTGCCTGCGGGGCGGGGACTTCCACGCTGACCTTGTCGGTTTCCAGTTCGGCGATCGGTTCATCCGCGTTCACGGCGTCACCGGGCTGTTTCAGCCACTTTGAAACGGTCGCCGTGGTCACACTTTCGCCCAGCGTGGGCACCTTGATGTCGATTGTCATGTCTATTCAGTCCTGCTTGCTATGCGGTTGCGCGTAGGGGCCGCGCATGGGCACGGCCCCGGCAGGCATCAGACCTGCAGCAGCAGACGGCGCGGGTCTTCCACGTTCTGCTTGACCCGCACAAGGAAGCTGACCGCTTCCTTGCCATCCACGATCCGGTGATCGTAGGTCAGGGCGATATACATCATCGGGCGGATCACAACCTGCCCGTTCACCGCAACCGGGCGGTCCTGGATGGCGTGCATGCCCAGGATGGCCGACTGCGGCGCGTTGATGATGGGCGTGGACATGAGCGAGCCATAAATGCCGCCATTGGTGATGGAGAACGTGCCGCCCGACAGTTCATCGATCTTCAGCGTGCCTTCGCGCGCCTTCTTGCCAAAGCCTGCGATGGAGCTTTCGATCTGGGCGAAGCTCATCTTATCCGCATCGCGGATCACGGGCACGACCAGCCCGTTGGGGCCGCCCACGGCAATGCCGAGGTTGACGAACTCACGGTAGATCACGTCATCGCCGTCGATTTCGGCATTGATGGCGGGGAATTCCTGCAGCGCCGCAATCACCGCACGGCTGAAGATGGACATGAAGCCCAGTTTCACGCCGTTATGCTTCTTGATGAACAGTTCCTTGTATTCGGCGCGCATCTGCATCACCGCCGACATGTCCACTTCGTTGAAGGTGGTCAGCAGGGCGGCGGTGTTCTGCGCATCCTTCAGGCGACGGGCGATGGTGCGGCGCAGGCGCGTCATCTTCACGCGTTCCTCACGCGGGTCATCCTGACGCGGCGGGCGGGCGGCGGCGGCAGGCTGGGCAGCACGCGGCTGCGACAGGAACGACTGCACGTCACCCTTGGTGATGCGGCCATCCTTGCCAGTACCCGTGCCGACCTGTGCTGCGGACACGCCCTGTTCGGTCATCATCTTGCGCGCGCTGGGGAACGCCACGGCTGCCGCCCCCTGTGCCGCGACATCGGACGGCGGGGTTGCCGGACGGGCGACCGGACCGCTGGCGGCAGGCTGGGCCTGCACGCCCGCGGGGGCGGCTTCCTTCTTCGGCGCGGGGGCGGCAGCGGCCTTCGGGGCCGCGCCGCTTCCGGCCTCGATGGTGGACAGCACGGTGCCGACCTCGACTTCCTCACCTTCGGGGACCAGCAGCGGACCAAGCACGCCCGCCTGCGGTGCCGGGACTTCCACGCTGACCTTGTCGGTTTCCAGTTCCACCAACGGATCGTCTTCGTTCACGGCATCGCCCGGATGCTTCAGCCATTTTGCAACGGTTGCTGTGGTAACACTTTCGCCCAGTGTCGGTACCTTGATATCGGCAGACATCTTTTGTTTCCCAATCCCTTGGCCACCCTGGCGCCCCACTCGTGCGTCCGGGCGGCCTTATCGTTATTCATGGGAACGGCCCAGACGCCGTTCCCGTATCCTTCATGCGTAAAACGCGTGCCCCTCAGGCACTGACGCCCAGCGCCTTGTTCACCAGCGCTGTCTGCTCGGCAACGTGGACCTTCGCAAGACCCGTGGCGGGGCTGGCCGCCGCCACGCGCCCGACATAGGTCGGCCGTGTGCTCTTGTGGCCTACCGATGTCAGCACGCCTTCGATCAGGCGATCGACAAAGTTCCATCCACCCATGTTTTCCGGCTCTTCCTGGCACCAGATCACCTTGGCCTGCGGGTAGCGGGCCAGTTCTTCCGCCAGCAGCTTTTCGGGGAAGGGATAGAACTGTTCCAGCCGGATGATGGCGACGTTATCCAGCTTGCGCTCACGGCGTTCGGTCAGCAGGTCGTAATAGACCTTGCCCGAACAGATCACCACGCGGTCCACCTTGGCGGGGGCCGCGATCTGGTCGATTTCGCCAATGACCGGCAGGAAGCGCGTGCCCGGACCGAAATCCTTCAGGTCCGATACCGCCAGCTTGTTACGCAGCAGGGATTTCGGCGTCATGATGATCAGCGGCTTGCGGTAATCCAGGAACAGCTGGCGACGCAGGGCGTGATAGTAGTTGGCCGGCGTGGTCAGGTTGCACACGCGCATGTTGTTTTCCGCGCAGAGCTGGAGATAACGCTCCAGACGGGCGGAGGAATGTTCCGGCCCCTGCCCTTCGTACCCGTGCGGCAGCAGCATGACCAGGCCGGACATGCGCAGCCACTTGGTCTCGCCCGATGCGATGAACTGGTCGATGATGACCTGCGCACCGTTGGCGAAGTCACCGAACTGCGCTTCCCACAGCACCAGCGCGTTCGGATCGGCCAGCGAATAGCCGTATTCGAACCCGAGCACCCCGAATTCGGACAGCAGCGAGTTGTAGATCTCGATCGCGGCCTGGTCCTTGGCGATGTTGTTCAGCGGCACATAGGTGTTCTGGTTGATCTGGTCGATCAGCACCGCGTGACGCTGGCTGAAGGTGCCGCGCTGGCAGTCCTCGCCCGACAGGCGGACATGGTGCTTGTCCAGCAGCAGCGTGCCGAAGCCCAGCGCCTCACCCGTGGCCCAGTCGATGCCCACGCCCGTCTCGAACATCTTGGCCTTGGCCTTGAGCTGCCGGACGATCTTGGAATTGGCGTTGAAGTCATCGGGCACATGCGCCAGCGCCGCGCCCACTTCCTTCAGCCGGTCAATGGCGACACCGGTTTCCGGCGCGGGGCGGGTGGCGTCCACCGGCGGCGGCTTCAGCCCCTGCCATGCGCCTTCCAGCCAGTCCGCCTTGTTGGGCTTGTAGCCCTGGGCGGCCTGATAGGCTTCTTCCAGCTTGTTATGGAAACCATCCCATTCGGCCGTGACCTCCGCCTCGGTCACGACACCTTCGCGCACCAGACGGTCGGAATACAGCGTGCGGATGGTCGGACGCGCGGCAATGGCCTTGTACATGGTGGGCTGGGTGAAGGACGGCTCATCGGACTCGTTATGGCCATGGCGGCGGTAGCCCACGATGTCCAGCACCACGTCGGATGCGAACTTCTGGCGGAATTCAGCCGCAAGGCGGGAGCAGTAGATCACCGCTTCCGGCTCGTCACCGTTCACATGCAGGATCGGGGCCTGCACCGCCTTGGCCACGTCCGTGCAGTAAAGGCCGGAGAAGGAATGGACCGAAACGGTGGTGAAGCCGATCTGGTTGTTGACCACGACGTGGATCGTGCCGCCGGTGCGGTAGCCGATCAGCTGCGACATGGCCAGCGTTTCATACACGATGCCCTGACCGGCGAACGCGGCGTCACCATGCAGCAGCAGGCCCATGTGGCGGCCGCGCTGGTGGGGATCGTCATCATCCTGCGTCGCGCGGACCTTGCCGATCACGACCGGGTCCACCGCCTCGAGATGCGAGGGGTTGGGCTGGAGCGAGATATGGACCGGAGTGCCGCCGATCTCGACATCGGTGGAGGTGCCGAGATGGTATTTCACATCGCCCGACCCCTGCACGTCGTCCGGCTTGAAGGACGCACCGGCGAATTCGCTGAAGATGGCGGTGTAGGGCTTGCGCACGATGTTGACCAGCGTGTTCAGGCGGCCACGGTGCGGCATGCCGATGGCGACCGAGCGCACGCCGCCCTGTGCCGCCTGATCAATGATCGCGTGCAGCGCGGGAATGGTCACGTCCTCGCCCTCAAGGCCGAAGCGCTTGGTGCCGACATAACGCTTCTGGCAGAAGGACTCGAAGCCTTCCGCTTCGGTCAGCTGCTGCAGGATGACCTTCTTCTGCTCGGGGCTTGCGCCCTTGCGCCAGTTGTCACCTTCCAGCCGCGCCTGCACCCACATGCGCTGCTCGGGATCCTGGATGTGCATGAACTCGGCGCCGATCGGCCCGCAATAGACCGAGCGCAGGGCATCGAGCACCTGGTTGATGGTCGCGGTGTCGGTTCCGATCAGGCTGGCGACGGTGTGGCCAAGGTAGATCGGGCGATCAAGATCCTTGGGGCCGAAGCCATAGGTCGCGGGGTCAAGGTCGGCATGGGGCTGGGGCACCTGCAGGCCCAGCGGGTCCAGCCGGGCCTCAAGGTGGCCACGCACGCGGAACGCCCGGATCAGCTGTGTCGCGCGCAGGCTGTCATCCGCCGCGGCCCGCAGCCCTTCGGCCGTTACACCCGCCGCCTTGCCATTCGGCAGGGGCAGGGGTTCATCACCGGTGATGATGTGCGGCCGTGGCGCCCACGACGCCCCTTCCGCATCATGAACGATTTCCGGCCCGTCCTCGTGCAGTTCCTGGAACAGGGAGGCAAAGGAAGGATCGACGCTGTTGGGATCGGCCACCCAGCGCGCATACAATTCGGCCAGATAGGCCGTATTGGCGCCGCTGAATGCGGTCGAAAGAATATCTACGCCCGCCATATTGAAGACATCTCCTCGCTGGCGGCCTTTTTTGGCCGCGCTATTGTCGGGTCCGGCATGCAACGTTCACCAGCCCGATTTGTATCGCTACCCTAGCCGCACCCCTGCCGGGATGCCGCCATCATTCATCAGGATCAGGTCTGCTTGCCGCGCATACTGACATTTTCGTGCCTGCCCCCGATCCGGGGAAACCGGCCTGCCAAACATCCCTATCCGCGGCCTTGGTCCCGGCTGATGCGAACTTGCCCATACCCAAGCAAAGACAGTCCGGCTTGCCTACCGCCTGACCAGTCACACCACCGCCATAACCGTCACGATGGCGTGACCCTTTCATCCCCCGACCATCCTACGCGTTCAGGTGTGGCAGCTGCATGTAGGCCGCACTCTGCATTTCCTCCAGACGGGATGCCGTCCGTTCGAACGCGGTCGCGCCCTGCCCTTTTGCATAGATGGCGTCGGGCCTGTCCTCGGCGGAGGCGAACAGCTTGACGTTCTGTTCGTACAGCGTGTCGATCAGGACGATGAAGCGCCGTGCCTCGTCAAAATTGTCCGGCCCCATGCGGGGGACGCCATCAAGGACAAGGTTGGGAAACCGCGTGGCCAGCGCCAGATAGTCGCCCGCGCCAAGCGGCCTGCCGCACAGATCGGCAAAGCTGAAGCGTGCGACCGGACCGGCCGCCCGTTCCACCTTCAGGCTGCGACCCATGATGTCCAGCGTGACCGGCACGACCGGCGCGCCATCGGCCAGCCGGATGAAGATCGAGTCGAGTTCGCGCCGCGCCGCGTCATCGACGGGAATGATCCATGTCTGCATGCCACGCGCGTTGCCCCGGCGGTAATCACGCGGGGAATCGAGGATGACGGTATCCACTTCCTTCAGGATGGCGGCAATGAACGGCTTGAAGGCATCAGCGCCCGGACGGTCCTGGAACAGGTCCTCGGGCTTCGTGTTGGATGTGGCCACCACCACCACGCCATCGGCGAACAGGTAGTCGAACAGGCGGCCAAGGATCATGGCGTCGGCAATGTCGTTGACCTGGAATTCGTCAAAGCACAGCAGCCACGCCTCCTGCGCGATCTGGCGCGCCAGTGGCGGGATGGGATCGGTCAGGCCGGGATCGGCCGCCTTCATGTCATGCAGGCGCTGGTGCACGTCCTGCATGAAGCGGTGGAAATGGACCCGGCGCTTGTGTTCCACCGGGGCCAGGCTGAAGAACAGGTCCATGAGCATGGTCTTGCCACGCCCCACCTGCCCCACCATGTAGACGCCGCGCGGACGCGGGGTTTCAGCGGGGGCATGCCCCGACAGGCCCAACCGGGCCTTCAGCCCGCCCAGCCAGCCCGAGGCCTGTGGCGTATCGTGCTGGACCACCGGGTGGTAGTCACGCAGTTCCCGCCACAGGCGGTCGAGCCTGCGGGCGGCTTTCTCCTGTTCCGGGTCACGATCAAGACGGCCGGAGGCCACACGGGCCTCATAGGCGGCGAGGGGGCCAGTACCTGCGGGCAGCGCCGCAGCGGACGGGCGGGCGGGGGCGATATCTGTATCCATGATATTTCGGCGATAGTCCGTAACAAATCCCCCATCAAGGCCGCAAACTCGCCAAACTGTGTCATGACAGGGGTTCTCTCCATCTGGTGAACTGAAACCATCCAAAATGGAGAGTTTGTGATGACTGACTGGAACGCCTACCGCGCCCATCTGGGCGACTCTATCAAGGCTTTTGCCGCGCTGTCCCCCGACACGATCAAGGGACTCCAGACGCTGGATGGCGCCGCCGCGCGCACTGGCCATCTGGATGCCAAGACGCGCGAACTGATCGCGCTGGCGGTGGCCGTGACCACGCGGTGCGACGGCTGCATATCCGTCCATTCCACCGCCGCGGTGAAGGCGGGGGCGACGAAAGCGGAAATTGCCGAGGCGCTGGGCGTTGCCGTGGCCCTGAACGCGGGGGCCGCGACGGTCTATTCCAGCCGGGTGCTGGATGCGGTGGACACGGTCGCCGGCTGACACCCGCACGCATGTCTTGCGGGGGGACGTGTCCGGGCCTAATCTGCGGGTAATTCACCGAACCTGCTTGCAGAGATGGCATGATCCGACCCGTCACCCCCGACTATGCGACGCTGGAAGCGGCCGCGGTCTCCACCGCCCCATTCCCCCATGTGGTGGTGCCGCATTTCATCGGGCCGGATGACCTGCATGCGCTGGCGGCCAGCCTGCCCGATATCCGCTCCGGCGGGTCCTTCCCGCCGGGAGCCCTGACACTGTCGCCGCTCATGGCGCAGCTGGTGCGGGAACTGGAGGGACCACGCCTGCGGGGTCTGATCGCACGCAAGTTCGCACTGGATCTGGACACCGCGCCGACCATGCTGACGCTGCGCGGGCGCACGCGGGCGAAGGACGGGCGCATCCACCGTGATTCCGACAGCAAGCGCGTGACCGTCCTGCTGTACCTGAACGCTGCCGATGACGCGGCGTGGTCACGCCACGAAGGCTGCCTGCGGCTGTTGCGCAATGCGCATGACATCGAGGATTTCGCCGCCGAAATCCCGCCCGTCAACGGCACGCTGCTGATCTTTCCCAACGGGCCGGATACATGGCACGGGCACCGGCAGTATGTCGGCCCACGCCACACCATCCAGCTGAATTACATGACCAATGATGCCCGCGCACGCAACGAACTGCGCCGTCATCGGTTCTCTGCCCTGACAAAACGTCTGCCATGGGTTGCCTGAAACCATGTACGGCCATCGTTTCGTCACGGACAGCGGTCATGTTTGTCCCGTTATCCGCCTTCACGACATGTCGAGGTACTCAAAGTCCATGCATCTGCGCAAACTTACCGCTTCCCTCCTGTCAGCCAGCCTTGCGCTGGGCATACTGGCGACAGCCGTACCCGCCGCGCAGGCCCAGCCATGGCATGGCGGCCCCCGTGGCGGACGTGGCGGGCCGCCGCCTCCGCCGCCACGCGGCGGCTATGGCGGCCACCGTGGTGGCGGTGGCGCGGGCCTGGCGGTCGGCAGCGGTCTCGCCGGGCTTGCGGTTGGCGCCATGCTGGGAAGCACGCTGGCCGAACGTGGCGCCGCCGCCCCGCCGCCAGCCTATTACCCCACGCCCGCGCCAGCCCCGCCGCCGCCGGCCTATTACCCGTATGGTGGCGGTTACTGATAACCACAGCCCTGATACATCCCACGCACACTGACACACACTGCGAAGGAAAATACCCAACATGATGTTCCGTCGGTTCCTACCCGCCGCTGCCCTCCTGATGCTGCCAGCCATGGCCATGGCTGCCGACCAGCAGCCCGTGGCCGCCCCCCAGACAGAGGCAGGCAAGCCCAACCCCACCGCGCCGCTGGCCCACACCCCGCGCGATCCCGCGCCGGAACAGGTGGAAGCGCATATCAAGGCGCTGCATGACGAACTGGGCATCACCAAGAAACAGGAAGCCCTGTGGGCCCCCTTCGCGCAGGACATGCGCGACAACGGACAGCGCCTGCATGATGCGATCGAGGACCGCCGCAGCAAGCTGGCGACCCTGAACGCCGTCGAAAACATGCAGTCCTATGCCGAACTGGTGATCGAACGCGCGCATGACATGCAGACGCTGAACACCGCGTTCGCATCGCTGTATGACAGCTTCTCCAAGAAGCAGCGCAAGCATGCCGACACCCTGTTCCGTGAAGGCGACAGCGAACACGCCGCCGCACAGCAGGCCAGGGCCGCTGAAGCACAGGGCAGCACGGCACCGGCCGCTACCCCCGCGCAGTAACGCGTATTACCTTACGGGACAGGTTTCCCGTCCCCATCCCGCCCGCGGTTGCGGGCGGGGGCTGGATACCGCATCACGACAGGGTCGTGGGCGGGTCCAGCCAGCCTGAACCATTCAGGCGCGATCGAGCGGGTACCACGCCCGCCCGTCACGACGCAGCAGTTCATCCGCCCCGCCGGGGCCTGTCGTGCCCGCTTTGTATATTTCCGGCCCTGCCGTATCCTTCGCCCATGCCTGCAGCACGGGGTCAACGGCCTTCCATGCCGCCTCGATATTATCGGCGCGCTGGAACAGGGTCTCATCCCCCATCAGGCAGTCATACAGCAGGGTTTCGTACCCGACATTGGGGGACCTGGCGAACACGTCCTCATAACGGAAGCGGGCCTGCACATCGGTCAGGTCCATTTCCGGCCCGGGCTTTTTCGCCCCCAGTTCCACCGTCAGCCCCTGGGCTGGCTGGATGTTGAGGATGATGCGGTTGGGGGGCAGCTCCTCCGTTTCGGTTTCACGGAACATGAGCATCGGCGGTTTGCGGAACTGCACCACGATCTCGGTCCGCCGTCCTCCCAGCGCCTTGCCGGTGCGCAGGTAGAACGGCACCCCGGCCCAGCGCCAGTTATCCACATGCAGCTTCAGCGCCACATAGGTTTCGGTGTTGCTGTGCGGGGAAACGCCGGGGCTTTCGCGGTAACCGACCATGGGCTTGCCCTCCACCGTGCCCGCCGCGTACTGCCCGCGCACGGCGTCGGCCGGGTTGATGGGGGTTACGGCCTCGAACAGCTGTTCCTTGGCGTTGCGTACGCTTTCGGCATCGAAGGTGTTGGGCGGTTCCATCGCCACCATGGCAAACAGCTGGAACAGGTGGTTGGGCACCATGTCGCGCAACGCGCCTGTGGGTTCGTAAAACGCGCCGCGCTGTTCCACGCCAATGGTTTCGGCGGCGGTGATCTCGACATGATCGACATATTCGTTGCGCCACAGCGGTTCGAATATCAGGTTGCCGAATCGCATGGCGAGGATGTTCTGCACCGTTTCCTTGCCCAGGAAGTGGTCGATGCGGAAGACCTGCGACTCCTCCAGCACCGACAGCACCCGGCGGTTGAGCGCCTGCGCCGAAGCCAGGTCGGAGCCAAAGGGCTTTTCAATCACCACGCGGCGGAAGGCGCCGTCCTTCTGCGTCACCACGCCGGCCTTGCCCAGCGTTTCGACCACCGTGGCGAAAAACCGCGAGGGGATGGCAAGGTAGAAAATGGCGTTCCCCGGCAGCTTTGTGCCCAGCTGGCGCAGGGCGTCCGCGTCACTGAAATCGGCCTGCACGTATTCCAGGCGCTGCGCCAGCCAGTCCCATTGCCCCGCGTTGATGCTGGCGGGATGGAATTCGGCGTTCGGGTCATGGGTGAAGGACTGCATCATTTCAGCCAGCCCGTCGCGCCACTGCGCGGTGGAACTGGCCACGCGGTCCACGCCGATGATGCGGAAGCCATCATCAAGCAGCCCGTTGCCCACCAGATTGTAAAGCGCGGGCATGAGCAGCCGCTTGGTCAGGTCCCCGTGCGCCCCGAAAATGACCAGCGTGCATGCCGGCGCCCTGCGCGCGCCGGGGGGCATGGTTTTGGAAGTGTCAGATGATAAGGCCATGATCTCTCTAACCGTTCTTGCCTGCGCCCTGTACCGGAACGGATGGTGGCGGCCAGCCTGTCCGATATGGCGCGATGGACCAAGCGTGCACCCGGCACGCGGAAACGGACAAGGCCTATCACCGCATGGGACATGCCACCTTGACCTTACCCCCGATTCGATTCCCGGTCCGGCGTGGTCCGTGCTGCTTGCGCCTTTGGCATACAGGCTCTACGTGTCGACACAGTTACGGCTAACGGCCCGTCCGCCCGGATGGACCGGCATGACAGGACAGGAAAGAAGATTATGGGTTACCGCGTTGCGGTGGTGGGCGCCACCGGCGCTGTGGGGCGCGAGATCCTCAAGACTCTGGCCGAGCGCCAGTTCCCTGTGGATGAGATCGTGGCCCTTGCGTCCGCCCGTTCGGCGGGCAAGGAAGTCTCCTTTGGCGACAAGAAGGTACTGAAGGTCCAGAACCTTGAAACCTTCGACTTTACCGGCTGGGATGTCGCCCTTTTCTCCCCCGGTGGGGCGGTTTCGGCCGTGCATGCGCCGCGGGCTGCGAAAGCGGGCTGCATCGTGATCGACAACACCTCCCACTTCCGCATGGAGCCGGACGTGCCGCTGGTGGTGCCCGAGGTCAATCCCAACGATGTGAAGAAGGCGAAGCGCGGCATCATCGCCAACCCCAACTGTTCGACCATCCAAATGGTGGTTGCACTCAAGCCGCTGCATGACCTGTTCACAATCAAGCGCGTTGTGGTCGCCACCTACCAGGCCGTTGCCGGCGCCGGCAAGAGCGGCATGGACGAACTGTTCAACCAGTCGCGCGGCAGCCTGGTGGGCGATCCGCTGAAGGCCGAGCAGTTCACCAAGCAGATCGCATTCAACTGCATTCCCCACATCGACCGTTTCATGGATGACGGCGCGACCAAGGAGGAGTGGAAGATGACGGTCGAGACCCGCAAGATCCTCGACCCCGACATCGCGGTCTTCGCCACCTGCGTGCGTGTTCCCGTGTTCATTGGCCATGCCGAGGCCATCAGCGTCGAATTCGAGGAACCCGTTGATATCAAACGCGCCCGTGAGGCCCTGCGCGAAGCGCCGGGCGTGGTGCTGCATGACAAGCGCGAGGACGGCGGCTACGCCACCCCGCTGGAAGTTGTGGGCGAGGACGCGACCTATGTCTCGCGCCTGCGCATCGACCCGACCGTGCCCAATGGACTCGGCTTCTGGTGTGTTGCCGACAACCTGCGCAAGGGGGCTGCGCTGAACGCGGTCCAGATCGCGGAAACCATGGTCGCACTCGACCTGCTCGGGCACTGACCGGCAGGCCCCGGGGCAGGCATGGATGGCGGTGCAGCGGGGCTGTACCGCCATGCGGCGGGGGTGAGGTCTCTCAACCTCGTGTTCCGGGCGTGCGTTGACCCCGCCTTCCGTGCGGCGTAGGACCGAATTCAGACAAGGCGACGGAACAAACCGAAGCCATAACAGGGAAATTGACGAGACGACCATGCAGGATGTCCGTGATGCGCTCTATGTAGGGCAGCGAAGCGACGGAACTCTGACCAGGCGGCCTATGTCCCCACACCTCCAGGTCTACCGCTTCCGTCTTTCCATGTTCCTTTCAATCGCGAACCGCGCCGCCGGTGTCGCCGCCGCAGGCGGTTCGGCACTTGGCCTGTGCTGGATCAGCGCGGCGGCAAAGGGACCCAAATCTTTCAGCAAGGCCCAGAAGGTGACCGGCAACCCGCTGGGGCAGATGCTGCTCGCGGGGTGGGCGCTGGCGCTGGTCTATCACTTCGTGGCGGGGATACGCCACCTGGTGTGGGATAGCGGCTATCGCTTTTCCAAGAAGGAAATCAACGAGGATGGCCCCGTGGCCGTGGGCGTGACGGTGGGAACCACGCTGGCGCTGGTGGCCGGTATCCTTGGTGTCGCGATCTGTCGTTCCCGCAAGAAGGCGTCCTGACCATGAGCAATCCAAAGAAGCCGCATATCACGGTCATGCGCTCCCAGCTGTCGCGCGCGCGCGGCCTGGGTTCAGGACAGGCCGGTGTTGGCCACTGGTGGGCCGAACGCGCATCGGCGGTGGCGCTTGTGCCGCTGTCGGGCTGGTTCGTGATCCAGGTGTTCCGGCTGGCCGGCGCATCGCAGCCGGAAGTGGCGAAGTGGGGCGCACGCCCGCTGAACACCACCATGATGCTGTCGCTGGTGATCCTGACCTTCTATCACACCCAGCTTGGGCTGCAGGTCATCATTGATGACTATGTGCATGGCAAGGCGCACCTGCCTGCGGGCCTGCTGATGAAGGGGATCGTCTTCCTTCTGGGTCTGTTCGGCACGGTTTCCGTACTGAAGCTGGCACTGGCCGGCAGCAGCCGGGGCAAGATTGCCGCGGGCTGAGGCCCACGCAGTCGCCTGAGCAGAACATGACATTCGCGGACCGGCGGGCCGCAATACTGGCCGGCCGTCCGAACGAGCATCGGGACACGTCCAAGAAATGAACGCGACCACTTCACCACTCACCGGCTCCTACAGGATCGTTGACCACGCATATGACGTGGTTGTCGTAGGCGCTGGTGGCTCCGGCCTCCGGGCCACGCTGGGCATGGGGGCTGCTGGCCTCAAGACCGCCTGCGTGACCAAGGTTTTCCCCACACGCAGCCATACCGTCGCAGCACAGGGCGGCATTGGCGCATCACTTGGCAACATGGCCGAGGATAACTGGCGCTGGCACATGTACGATACCGTCAAGGGATCGGACTGGCTGGGCGATCAGGACGCCATCGAATACATGTGCCGCGAAGCCGTGCCCGCCGTGCAGGAACTCGAGCACATGGGTGTGCCGTTCTCCCGCACGGAAGATGGCAAGATCTACCAGCGCCCCTTCGGTGGCCACATGCGCAACTATGGCGAGGCCCCGGTGCCCCGCGCCTGCGCCGCCGCCGACCGCACGGGCCATGCCATCCTGCACACGCTGTACCAGCAGTGCCTGAAGCATAACGTCGAATTCTTTGTCGAATACTTCGCCATCGACCTGATCATGGATGACGACGGCGCATGCCGTGGCGTCATGGCATGGTGCTTGGAAGACGGCACGCTGCACCGTTTCCGTGCGCAGAAAGTGGTGCTGGCGACCGGCGGTTATGGCCGTGCCTACCACTCGTGCACCTCCGCGCATACCTGCACGGGTGATGGTGGCGGCATGGCGATCCGTGCCGGCATTCCGATGCAGGACATGGAATTCGTGCAGTTCCACCCCACCGGCATCTTCCCCGCAGGCTGCCTGCTGACGGAAGGCTGTCGTGGTGAAGGTGGCTACCTGACCAATTCCGAAGGCGAGCGCTTCATGGAACGCTACGCGCCCACCGCCAAGGACCTGGCGTCGCGCGACGTGGTCTCGCGCGCCATGACCATCGAGATCAACGAAGGTCGCGGCTGTGGTCCGGAAAAGAACTACATCATGCTGCACCTCGAGCATCTTGGCCCCGAGATCCTGCATGAACGCCTGCCCGGCATTTCGGAAACGGCGCGCATCTTCGCCGGTATCGACGTGACCAAGGAACCGGTGCCGGTCCTGCCGACGGTGCATTACAACATGGGCGGCATTCCCACCAACTACCATGGCGAGGTCATCCGCCCCACGGCTGATGATGTCGATGCGGTGGTGCCCGGCCTGATGGCGGTTGGTGAAGCGGCCTGCGTGTCCGTGCATGGCGCGAACCGCCTTGGCACCAACTCGCTGCTTGACCTTGTTGTGTTTGGCCGTGCCGCCGCCCAGCGCGCCGCCGCCACCACCAAGAGCGAGGAAGTGATCCCGCCGCTGCCCGCAGGGGCCGGCGATGCCGCGATCGCGCGCTTCGACCGCCTGCGTTACGCCAAGGGCAAGACCCACGTGGCCGACATGCGCAGCAAGCTGCAGCGCACCATGCAGAAGCACGCCGCCGTGTTCCGCAACACCGAAAGCCTTGCGCAGGGTGTGGAGAAGATCAAGGAAATCTGGTCGGAAATTCCCGACATCTCGATCAACGACCGTTCGCTGATCTGGAACAGCGACCTTATGGAAGCGCTGGAGTTCGAGAACCTGCTGGCCAACGCCACCGTCACCATGGCCGGTGCCGACGCCCGTCACGAAAGCCGGGGTGCGCAGGCACATGACGACTATCCCGACCGTGATGACAAGAACTGGATGAAGCACACCGTCGCCCACATGACCGATACGGGCGATGTCACGCTAAGCTACCGCCCCGTGCACATGAAAACGCTGACCAACGATGTGCAGGTCTTCCCCCCCAAGAAGCGCGTCTACTGACGTAACGGCGGAAAAGGAACGAGACGATGGTCGAATTCAGGCTGCCAAAGAACAGCACGGTGGGCAAGGGCCGCATTTTCACGGCCGCCCCCGGCGCCACCAATGTCAAGAACTTCCGGATCTATCGCTGGAGCCCGGACGACGACAAGAACCCCGTGGTCGATACCTATGAAATTGATCTGGACAAGATCGGGCCGATGGTGCTCGACGCGCTTATCCACATCAAGAACGATGTCGACTCCACACTGACCTTCCGGCGTTCATGCCGTGAAGGGATCTGCGGGTCATGCGCGATGAACATCGCTGGCGAAAACACGCTGGCGTGCCTCAAGCCCATCCGGGACATCGAGGGCGATATCGCGATCTACCCGCTGCCGCACATGCCGGTCATCAAGGATCTGGTGCCCGACCTGGACGGTGCGTACGCCCAGCTGCGCTCGATTGATCCGTGGCTGAAATCCGACACGCTGCCGCCGCCGGATTCCGAACGCCGCCAGAGCATCGAGGAACGTGCCGAACTGGATGGCATGTGGGAATGCATCCTGTGTTTCTGCTGCTCCACCTCGTGCCCGTCCTACTGGTGGAATGGCGACCGCTACCTTGGCCCGGCAACGCTGCTGGCGGCCTATCGCTGGATTGCCGACAGCCGTGACGAACATGCGGGCGACCGTCTGGATGCACTGGAAGATCCGCTCAAGCTGTATGCCTGCCGCACGATCATGAACTGCACCCAGACCTGCCCCAAGGGCCTGAACCCCGCCAAGGCGATTGGCCGGATCAAGGAACTGCAACTGGAACGCAAGGCGTAACAGCCGGTCACTTCATTCGTGATTGACGCAGAAGGCGCTGGATGTGAAAAATCCAGCGCCTTTTTCGTCTCCACCCGTTTGAAAGGACAAGGCTGGTGTTTGAGGGAAACCTGTCCACCCCCGCCGGCCGAAGCCGTGCATGGATCGACAGCCTGTTTGTTGACCATGCAATCCTGCGGCAGACATGGACCAATTTCCGTGTGGTCATTCCCGGCCGCGTCTATCGCTGCAACCATCCCACGCCATGGCGGCTGCGGCTGGCCACCCGCCGCTACGGACTGAAAACGCTGGTCAACCTGCGCGGGCACCGCAAATGCGGGTCGGACGCCCTGTCGCGCGAAGCGGCCCACAATATCGGGCTGACCCATATCGACATGGCATTTGAAAGCCGCAATGCCCCCCACCGTGACCGCATAGAGCGGTTTGAACACCTTTACCGCGACATCCGTTTTCCCATGCTCATGCACTGCAAGTCGGGCGCCGACCGCACGGGACTGGCGGCGGGCCTTGTCATCCTGTTTGAAGGGGGAACGGCGCAACAGGCGCTGCGCCAGCTTTCATGGAAGAACGGTCATTTCAACAGTTCACGCACGGGCGTGCTGGACGCCTTTTTCCTGCGTTACGCAGCGGAAGCGGAAGGACGCCTGCCCTTCATGGACTGGGTCCGCACGGAATATGATGAAGATCGGCTACGCGCGGATTTCCGTGCCGGGAAAATCGCGTCCTTCATGACCGACCAGGTGCTCAGGCGGGAATAACGTTCAGGACGCGCTCATGGAACGGACAAGGTCAAGGACACGACGGCGGGTGCCGCTATCCTCGATCCCGTAATAGGCCCGCACCAGTTCAATGGTCTCGCGACGGGAAAGCAGGGTCAGGTCATCCTGCGCCATCGCAGGCAACACGGGTGACAGCAGGCTGGGGGCGGGTTCGGCCATGCCCTGTGCATTCCCTGTATCGGGCAGATCGGCATTACCGGCCTGCGCGGGCAGGTCCGCGAAAAAAAATCCTACCGGAACGTCCAGCACGCATGCCAGATCATACAGGCGCGACGCCCCCACGCGGTTGCGCCCACGTTCGTATTTCTGCACCTGCTGGAAAGTCAGGCCCAGGGCATTACCCAATCGTTCCTGGGACATACCAAGCAATGTACGACGCAGCCGGATACGGTTGCCGACATGCACATCTACAGGATTGGACGTAGCGGACATTTTCCCCGTCACAATAATGGTCTTGCCTCCCCTGCCTGATATTCCCAGACCGACTGGAAATTAAGATATCTCAACCGTCCACATGTGGACGTTAAGAATTTTTAAATCAAGAATGGCTACAATAAATCCGTTATTTATATGAATTTCCAGAGGATGATGCCCAAGCATTACATAAAATGCCCTGCGCTACCTGTCTGGCAGGGATTTAGGAAAATATTCATGCATATTAAATGCATTAATTAAGAGATTTTTTTAAAAATAACCCATTGATAAATAAGAAGGTAAAATTTTTCAGGCACTGCCTTTTTTCAAAAAGTTGGCGTTTTCCGAAGCGTTCTGGAAAAGCTTCCCCAAAACCTTCCCTGAAATTTACACGCTGCCACCAGATGGACAGGCGCGCTTTTTCCAGATCGTCCTGTCCCGCACAATACCGCGCCACAGACCGCACAGTCCCATCACGCCTGCCAGCAGCAATGGCACCAGGCGCCCATAACGACCAAAGAACGTACAGGGCAGGGCATCGGGAACCGCATGGACCAGCACGCCCTGCCTGTCCCAACCCAGCCGGGCCAGTTCATGGCCCCGTCCATCGAACACGGCTGAAATACCGGTATTGGCGGCACGGGCAACAGGCAGCCCTTCTTCCACCGCGCGCAGACGCACGGCGGCAAGATGCTGCCGGGGGCCTGCGCTGTTACCGTACCAGGCATCATTGGTACTGTTCATAAGCCAGTCAGGCCGGTCGTGGGGATCAGCAACCTGTCCTGAAAAAATCACCTCATAACAGATCAGTGGTCCAACAGGGGCAATTCCGGGCAGGTGCCACGTCCGCACGCCGGGACCGGGGGTCATGCCCTCACCCGGCACGACGTGGAAGGGCAGGAAGGCAGGCTGGTATTCTCCAAAGGGGACCAGATGCGCCTTGTCATACACCATGGTGCCCGCCGCATCGGGCGGCATCAGGGCAACCATGCTGTTGCGCCAGTGGTGATCGTCCTCCAGCCAGCGCACGGTGCCAATAATGCCCGCTGCCGCCCCCTGCCCGGCCCGCATGATCATGGGGCGCGCGATATCATCTTCCAGCAGCAGCCCCGGAAAAGCCGATTCCGGCCATGCGAACACAACGGGCCGCGTAGCGCCCGCCTGCCGCAGGCCCTGCGCCACGCCCTGATGGGTCAGGGCGAGATAACGGCGAAAGATCGCCACGTCCGAATTACCCGCGATCTTGTCGGTCTCCGGCACGTTGCCCTGCACCAGTACGATTTCGGGATTATGGAGATAGGTGTCATGTATGCTGCTGAACCGTACCGCACCACAACCGACCCATGCCACCATAAGCACAAGGCACGCCCACCGGCCCATCCGGCCATAAAGCGGAGCCAGCGCCACGATACAGGTCAGCAGCGTCAGGCCATCCACCCCGATCCATGCGGCGGGCTGGATCATGATATCCCCCGCAAGGCCGGGGAATTCCCACACGCTGCCCGGCGGATTCCATGGAAAGCCGCTGAACACGTACACCCGCGCCATATCCGTCAGTGTCCACAGCGCGGACAGGACCATAAGCCGCCCGGTACCACGCGGCACCAGTCGACTCAGCCCGGCGGACAGGGCACTCAACGGGGCAAGGATCAGCGCACAGCCCGGTGACGCCAGCGGCACCAGCCACCAGAAATCATCCGCGCGCAACAGGATGGCGTACATGAGCCAGTACAGGCCCACGGTATAAAGCCCCATCGCAAACATGAAGCCACGCCGCGCGGCCCCGCGCCAACCGGCCGCATGATCAATCGCCAGCGCCAGCAGGCAGAAGGCGACAGGCAGGACCACAACGGCATGCAGCGGTGGAAACGCAAGGGCATACACCCCGCCCGCCAGCAGCATGGCCAGATCCGCCCGCCACCCGTGCAGGCGCGCCAGCTTCATATACAGATTGTACAGGGACATCATGGAGCGCCGCGATCCGCTCCCCCGGGGACTGCGGGGCTAGTCCAGCGCGTCACGCAGGCGACGTTCGTAGTGCCGGTAATACTTGTCAGCCAGTAGTTCACTCTTGACCAGTACCGCGACATCAGTGGTGTTGAACTGTTCATCGATCACGGCGCCATCACCCACATACCCACCCAGCCGCAGGTAGCCCTTTATCAACGGCGGCAGGCGCGCAAGCGAACGCCGGTGGTCAAGGACCTGCGGGTCCGCGCGCAGCATTTCCACCCGGCGTTCGGACAGGGCCCGCACGCGCAGCGCGGGCGGGGCAAGATGGTTGTGGTACAGATAGGTCAGTTCATCCGACAGCGCATCGGGATTGGTGCCCGGCAGGCTGGCGCAACCGAACAGGACATCAATACGGTGCAGGAAGATGTAGGAGGCAATGCCACGCCACAGCAACTGCATGGCCGCACGCCCGCGATAGTTCAGGTCCACGCATGACCGTCCCACTTCCAGCAACCGGCCGGGAAATTCGGTCAGGGGAGAAATGTCGTATTCACTGGAAGTATAGAATTTGCCCAGCCGCCTGGCCGCGTCCCCCTGCATCAGGCGATAGGTGCCGACCACGCCCTTGGCGCCTGATGAAATGGCATGGTCGATCACCAGAAGGTGATCGGCATATTCATCGAATTCGTCCACATCACGCTTCAGGCGCGCGGTACGGGAATCGGGAATCGCCCCCATTTCCTCATAGAACACACGGTAACGCAGTGCCTGGGCCGCATCGCGTTCTTCATCCGTCGTGGCGATCCGGACACCAAGGTTGCCCCCACGCAATTCAGGAAAACCGTTGCGTTCAAGGTCCAGGGTAGAAAGGGACTGTATGGTTTTCTCGATACTCAAGGCCGTGACCTGCCTTTCTGCTGCGTTTGCGCCATCTGGCCCGTCTGTTCTTCTGGCACGTCGGGCAACCTGCGTGCAAACAGTTCCAACCGATGTGACACCAGTTCGAACCCGAGTTCAGCCGTAATCCTGCGCAGCAGTTCGGCGTGGTCGGCATGGGTGAATTCCACCACCTGCCCACTTTCCACATCAATCAGGTGGTAATGGTCGCCTTCTTCCGTGGCTTCGTACCGGGCACGACCGCCGCCGAAATCCCGCCGTTCCAGAATGCCGTTTTCTTCCAGCAGGCGCACGGTGCGGTACACCGTGGCAACCGAAATACGCCCGTCCAGCTGGGATGCGCGGCGGTACAGTTCCTCCACATCCGGGTGGTCGTGGGCTTCAGACAGGACGCGTGCGATCACCCGCCGCTGGCCTGTCATTTTCAGGCCGCGTTCGGTACACATACGTTCGATGCGGGTCTGTAGTCCGTTACTGTCTGGTGCCATGTTTACGGGCGTAGCCGATCATGCAGATACCTGTCCACACTACCACACTATGTGTGGTTCAGTCCTCACGTTTGGTGCCAAGCCCGATCTTGCGCGCAAGCGACGAACGATGGCTGGCATAATTGGGGGCCACCATGGGGTAGTCATGGGGCAGGCCCCAGCGTTCACGGTATTCATCGGGCGTCATGTTATAGGCGGTCTTGAGATGACGCTTGAGCATCTTGAGCTTCTTCCCGTCCTCGAGACAGACGATATAATCGGGGAAAACCGATTTCTTCAGGGGCACGGCCGGCACCGGCTTCTCCGGCACGGGTTCCGCGCGTCCCAGCGAAGCCACGGCTTCGTAAACCCGGTGAATCAGATCGGGCAGGGTGTCCGCATCCAGCTCGTTACGGGATACGTACGCCGAAACGATTTCGGCAGCCAGTTCCCGCAATTCAACTTCTGCCGCTGCATCAGCCATTAATCTGATCCTGTCACTCTGGAATAATGATGTATCCTATATAAATAATTCCCGAAGGATCGCAACCGGTAACAACAAAGGTTTCATGGTAATATGTCTGATATTGGTATGGCAGAAATAGATATCACCCATGAAGTATGCCCCATGACTTTCGTACGCACGCGGTTGGCACTTGACAGACTGCCTGCCGGGGAAAAACTGCTTGTTCGCCTGCGGGGCGCAACACCACTGGACAACGTTTCACGCAGCCTGAAACTACTTGGTCATGTTGTGGAAGAAATACAGACAGAAGCAGATGGCATGACACATCGGCTGACCGTGCTCAAATCGCCCGCCGCATGACACAGGCATCCATCCCGTCGGGATAATAGTGACGACGGATTCCCGCCTGCGCGAATCCATTCGCGCGGTACAACCCCATGGCGGGGGTGTTATCCATGGCCACTTCCAGAAACAGGGTCCGCGCGCCCGCTTCCCCCACCTGCCGCGTGCAGCGCGCCAGCAGGTCACGCCCGATCCCGCGCCGCTGCCAGGCCGGGTCCACGGCAAAGGTCAGGATCTCGGCCTCGTCAAACAGGGTGCGGGCCATGATGAAGCCGGGCGCGTCCCCCGCCGCCATCACAACGCATACACCCGGCATGTCCAGCAGGGCCTGCATGGCCTGCGCGTCCCACCTGTGGGTGGGGGGAAACGCCCGTGCATGGATATGGGCCAGCAACGTGGCCTGCGCACCAGCAGGCCGGGGGGACGGGGTCATGGCGTATCGATGGGGGCGGGTCGCAGGCCGGCCGCAGGCAGCTTGGCCTCCGGCGCATCGACATAGAGTGGCTGGGCCGCACGGGGCGGCAGGTGGCCACGGAAACGGCACAGGGCCACCGTGGCGATGTCCACGGGATCAGGCTGCGTCAATGCGCATATCCGCACGTCTGCGCGTCCTGGCATGGCCTGCGCCACCTCTTCCGCCGCATTACCAGCCAGCAACACGGGACCGGGCGGCAGTTCAAGCGTATCCAGCATATGGGCGGACTCGCTGCCCACATCCTGCTCATCCGCCAGCGTTTCGATAAATACCCGTCCCCGCCGCGCAACGGTGCAGCATAGCGGGCGCGCCGCCAGCGGCCGGGCCGCATCACGCAGGGCAGCAGCCATGGCTTCGCCCCCCGTCATGCCCACTACGGCACAGCCACTACCCGCAGCAAGCCCGTGGGCAAACGCCAGCGAAGCCCGCAATCCCGTAAACGAACCCGGCCCCACGACCACACCCACCAGTTCGGGCATGGCATGGGTCCAGCCACATTGCGCAAAAAGTTCGGTCGCCAGCAGGGGGAACTGTTCGGCAGCGCCCCGGCCCGTGGCCGTCCGGGTCGCCAGAACGGACAATGCCCCGTCAGCACCCGACGCAAGGCAGGCAATCACGGCCCGCGCCTGCGTGCCGGTGGCGCTGCCGTCCATCACCAGAATCCGCATGACCTATACAATCACGCAGGCATCATCAAAATCGGGGCGCGGCGCGCGGGCGTTTGGCGGCGGCCCGTCCGTATAGCCCAGACAGACAAGGAAATTGGCCTGCCAGCCCTTCTGCGCCAGGAAGCAGTCTTCCACCATCGCGCCATCAAACCCCGACAGCGGCAGCACCGACAGCCCCAGCGCACGGGCGGCCATGATCAGGTAGGCGCCCTGCAACGTGCCATTGCGAAAGGCCGTTTCCTCCGCCAGTCCCACATCGGCCGCGAACCATTGCCGCACGTCCGGGGCGGGGTTGAGCGTATCCATCCGGTCAAAGAACAGCGGGTCATGCGCCACGATCACGGTGACCGGGGCGGTCATCACGCGCTGCACGTTCCCTGCCGAAAGGGCGGGACGCAGGCGTTCACGGCAGCTTTCGGTGGTAATGAACACGAAACGCGCCGGACAGCAGTTACCCGATGTCGGGCCAAGGCGGACCAGATCGTACAGCTGCCGCAGCGTTTCCTGCCCCACGGGCCGGTCATTCCACGCCACCGGCGTGCGTGCGTTACGAAACAGAAGATCAAGCCCAGCGTCATCAAGCGCCATGAAACATTCCCAGACTACCCGCAGGCCTGCCGATCAGGCCTCCACCTGCTCTACCGATACCACTTCCGGCACATAATGGCGCAGCATGTTCTCCACCCCGTGCTTGAGCGTCGCGCGCGACGACGGGCAGCCCGAACAGGCCCCCTGCATGGTCAGCCGCACCACACCGTCACGATAGCCCCGGAATACAATGTCCCCGCCATCGCCCGCAACGGCGGGGCGCACGCGGGTGTCCAGCAGTTCCTTGATCTGCTGCACGATTTCCTCATCCCCCGGCGCAATCAGGTCCTCGACCACCTGCGCGTCGCTTTCCACCACCGGCTGTTCCGTCGCCAGGTAGTCCGCCAGCACGGACAGCACCTGCGGGCGCAGGTCATCCCACTGCATTGCGTCGCTGCGGGTCACGGCTACGAAGTCATTGCCGAAAAAGACGCGCGCCACGCCGTCCAGGTCAAACAGAAGTTCCGCAAGGCGCGAACGCCCGGCCACGGAATCGGGACTGATGAAGTCAGCCGTGGCCCCGTTGGCCATGATCTCGCGCCCCGGCAGGAACTTCAGCGTTGCGGGATTTGGGGTATCTTCTGTTTCGATGAACATTGCTCGGTCTTCCAGACATGACGGGAAAGCGGGACATGCAAACGTACTTACCAAGTCCTGTTATATGATCGACCCGCGTGTAAATCCAACCCCACGCGGGGAAACCAGATCCGCTTTTAACCGGCCGGACGTATCACAGCATTGCGTGGCAGGACAATTTCCGCGCACAGGCCGCCATGGGCCCGGTTATACAGATGGAAACGACCGCCATCACGCTCCACCTCGCGGCTGACGATCGCAAGCCCCAGCCCCAGCCCCCCCGTGCTGCGTGAACGCGATCCCTCGACCCGGTAGAAGGGTGTCGTCACGCGCCCGATCTCGGCTTCCGGCAGGCCGGGACCATTGTCTTCCACCCGTATGCACAGCACCTCCGGCCCTGCCGTCAGGCTGACATGGGCATTGCCGCCGTAATTCACCGCATTGTCGATCAGGTTGCCCAGCACGCGCTTGAGCGCCAGCGGGCGCACCACGGCCTGCGCCTGATCCGGCCCGTCATAGGTCACGTCGCGGCCCTGATCGGCGTCATCATCAACCCGTGTCGCAAGGATCGAGGCCACATTGGCCGACCGCGCGGGCTCGGGGTCCTTTTCCCCCGACAGATAGGCCAGCACACCGGCAATCATGGCCTCCATTTCCGTAACGTCGGCCTCGATCTCCTTCTGCGCGTTCGCATCATCCAGAAAACCAGCCCGCAGCCGCAGGCGGGCCAACGGCGTGCGCAGGTCGTGGGAGACGGCGGCCAGCGCCTCCGTCCGGTCGGCGATCAGGCGGTTGATGCGCTCCTGCATGTCATTGATGGCGCGGGCAAGGTAGCGGACCTCCCGCGGGCCCTTGTTTTCCAGCGGCACCCACCGGCCGGACCCGACCGTATCGGCCACATCCGCCAGCGCCCGCAGCGGCATGCTCAGCGCGCGCACCAGCATGCCTGCCGCCAGCAGCACCGCCCCCGCCAGAATCGCCGCCGAGACAATGCCCCGCCGCATATGGTGGGGCTGCAGGATGGCGGGGGCAAGGAAGCCCATGTAACTGCCATCGGGCAGGCGCAGCGTGCCGCGCACGTCCTCCGTCGCCGCGATCGTGCCCGACAGGTTCAGCGCGTCCCCCTGCAAGGCCGTCAGTGGCCCGGCCATGCGGTCATGCAGCTTGCGCAGCGACGGGGGTTCGACCTTCATCACCCCCTGCTGCGCGGGGGTGCGCCAGTCCACCGTCAGGTCATTGGTGGACAGCATGGCCGCCAGCACCATGCGTTGCGACGTGGGTGTTGCGGTCAGGACACGGGCATCGATCACCAGCCGTTCGCCCACCTGTTCCAGCTGGGCATCGTCTATGGTGTAGGTCTCGGCTGCCTCATAGAAAACGGAACTGCCGACAAAGACGAGCGCGACCGCGGCCAGCAGCACGAACATGACGCGCCCCACCAGCCCACGCGGCCACAGCGTGATCCGCCGTGGCGCGGGCGGGACCGTCCGGGTGGCCTGCGCGGATCGGGACGTGGTCACCTCTTGCGCCGTCAGATCCGCTCCACCTCCGACGTGAAGATATAGCCCATGCCCCGCACGGTGCGGATCAGCCCGTCCGAATCCGGCCCCAGCTTGCGCCGCAGGCGGCTGACCAGCACGTCCACGCTCCGGTCCGATACATCCCCCAGCCGGGTACGTGACAGTTCCAGCAGGCGGTCACGGCCAATGACGCGCTGCGGATTGTCAAGGAAGCTGGTCAGCAGGTCATGCTCCGCCCCCGAAATCTCGACCGCGGCACCAGCCGGGTCCGTCAGTTCACGGCGGCGCAGGTCCAGCGTCCAGCCGGCAAAACGCACGGTTTCCTTGCGCTGGCGGCCCGCACTGGGGGTCGTGACCCCGCCCCCGCGACGGCGCAGCACCGCACGCACGCGGGCCAGCAGTTCCTTCTGGCCAAAGGGCTTGGGCACATAGTCATCCGCCCCCAGTTCCAGCCCCTGCACGCGGTCCAGTTCCTCGCCACGCGCGGACACGATGATGACCGGCACTTCCGTCAATGGCGCCTCCCCCGGCGCCACCGGGTCGGGCTGCGCCCGCAGGCCACGGCACAGATCCAGGCCACTGCTGCCCGGCAGCATGACATCAAGAATGATCAGGTCAGCCGCCTGCGCGCGCAGCGCGTCCCACATTTCAGGGCCGTCCTGCACGCCACGCACGCGATAACCATCGCCCTGCAGGGCACGGACGATCAGGGTGCGCATGCCAGGGTCATCTTCCACCACGAGGATACGGGCGGGCAGATCATCAGTGGCAGGTATCTGTGTCATTCTCTCGGCCATGTTTCGATTCAGGGACAGTCATGATGCCATTCATGCGACGGCCACCAGCATATCCAACGCACCGGGTCGGGATAAGACCATCGTTCATATCATAAAATGTCAGTCATGCCCGGTTTCGAAACGAAAACGGGGCGCCAGACGAATCCGGCACCCCGTATGACACCCTGACCTATGGATAAGGTCAGTGCGCGGCGACAGCAGCCGAATTCAGCTTCAGCACCCAGAACTGGGCAATATCACGCGCGCCATTGGTACCTTCCACGCTGTTGAAGGTGGCGATGGCGGCATCCTTCTGCCCCGCTGCGGCCTGCGCCAGGCCAAGGTGCAGGCGTGCGATGTTCACGTCCGACGGTCCCTTGGCAATACCCTGCTGCATCAGGGCAATGCCCTTGTCGCCCTGACCGAACAGCACGTAGTTGTAGCCCGCCGTCAGCATGGCGTTGCCGGTTGTGGCCTGTGCCGCCGCCGCGTCCAGCCCGGCCTTGCGGTCGGCAACACTCTGCGTCACCAGCGCCTTCAGCTTTTCCTCACGCGGGGCACTGGCGTCATGGCCCAGCACGCCGGTGCTGTAGCCCTGGTTGATGATATCCAGCGCAAGCTGCGGCAGCCCCGCCTGCATGGCCAGCTCGGTGATGTCCATATACTCGGCCGAGGTCTTGACCAGACCGGATTCAAGACGCACGCGGTCGATATCCAGACGCAGCCCCGGGGCCATGTTCGGGTTGCTCAGGACCGAATGCACCACCTGCGCCCAGTAATCAGGCTTGGGATAATAGGTGGCCAGCAGCACATAAGTTTTTGTCAGCGCCGCATTGTCCTTCAGCTGCGCCTGGCATGCGGCCAGAAGCTGAAGCTGGTTTTCCGTGGGCTTGCCACCCGCCTTGATGGTGGCGTCAATCTGCGCCTGCTGCACGCGCGCGGCGTTGGCGTAATCATGCTGCAGGTAATACGCCTGGATCAGGATCGTCAGCATCTGCGGGTTCTTGCCACCCGCCTTGATGTATTTTTCAGTGACCGTGATCGCCGTGGGGTAATCCTTGGCGGTGAAGGCCATGCTGCCTTCGGCCAGCGCCATCTGTTCCCTGGTCGCCGCCGGGGTGCGCGGTGATGCGATCAGCGTGTCATAGGCCGAAATCGCGGCGGGCACATTGCCGGACTGGGCGGCGACGGCGGCACGCATCTGCGCGATGGTATAGGATTCGTACTCGGACTTGCCGGTCACGGCATCCGCCGCGTCAACATCGGCCATGGCCTGCGGGTATTTCTTGGCGGCCAGTTCGGTCTGCGCCTTCTGCAGCGCCGCGCCAACCTTTTCCCCCAGCTGGTCCGCCGCATACGCACCGTGAACGGGCAGCACGCCCGCCAGCGGCAGCGCCATCATGACCCCGGCCAGCAGGCGCCCGCGCAGCTGGAACAGCGATTTGGATGTGATGTTTTTCAACTGGATGTCCTTCCATGAACGGGTCATGGCCCGATTGATCGGCCAGGGCATCACGATGGACCCGCGCGGCCCATCATTCAATCCGCCCCTGACCGATGGCGACACGGCAGGCCGCATGATATGCGCCTGCCGTGTCACGACGTGAAATCAGATCATGCGCGGGTGTCGGGCTTATTCAGCGGCGTCGTGCGTTTCATGGCGATAGCCGCCCATCAGGATCGACTGCACGTCGGCGGCGAAGTTGCGCACCTCATCCAGCGCGCCCTTGTTGCGGCGGACCAGCATGTTGTAGCCCAGCACCGCAGGCACGGCGGTACCCAGGCCGATGGCGGTCATGATCAGCGATTCACCAACCGGCCCCGCAACCTTGTCGATCGAGGCCTGCCCCGCGATGCCGATGGCCGTCAGCGCGTGATAGATACCCCAGACCGTGCCGAACAGACCCACGAACGGCGAGGTCGAACCCACGGTGCCAAGGAAGGCCAGGCCACCCTGCAGGCGGTTCTGGATGAAATCCACCGAACGCTGGATGGACATGGTGGTCCAGGAATGCAGGTCGATGGTTTCCTGCATCGTGCCTTCGTGGTGTTCGGCGGCCTTGATGCCGGTATCGGCGATGTAGCGGAAGGGCGATGCGGTATCGAGCAGCGCCGCACCTTCCTTGATGTCATGGGCAGGCCAGAATTTCGCCTTCACTTCCTTGGCATCCTTCAGGATACGCGCCTGCTCGAGGAACTTGGTGATCATGATGTACCATGTCCCGACAGACATCACGACCATGATGATCAGCACGGTACGCGCAATGAAGTCACCATTCGACCACAGCGCGCCCAGGCCATACGGGTTGGAATCGGCAGCCGCCGCGGGGGTGGCGTAGGCAAGGGCGGGCAATGCAGTCAGCAGCGCGGCCGCGATGACTTGATTACGATGCTGTCGGGTCATTTACCTGAAATCCTCTGACGAAAGGGCCATGGGTCTGGCCTGCAACACATTTCATGACTGTTATCTGACCAGTCCGGGAGATGAAAATCAATCCACCTGTATCGATTTCGGAACAATTTCCGGCATGTGGACCCGTCGGTCACGCCCGATTACGGGGGCGGGAATGACGGGAACCAGCGGCTGGACCATGACCGGGCGTACGGGCGGCGGCGCGGGCGGGACGGGCGGCATCGGTTCGGGAATGATCCGCAGCGTCACCGGTGGCAGGGGGCGATAGGGTTCAGGAAACATGGGCTTGGCCTTGGGCCGCAGCCCGTAGGCCAGCATCGACAGGACAACGACATGGACCGCAATGATCACGCCCACCACGCGCACGTACGGCGTGCGCCGTCGCTGCCTGGCCGCATAATCCAATCCCATGACTTCGTCAGACCACATGCCATTCCCGTCCAGACGCCACCAGCCAGCGCCCTTGGACCGGGGCTGCGCGCCATTAATTGCCAGACCCTGATTGGGCGTGGTCGGGGCGTATGTGTCAAGCACGATATGCAACAGGTACGGAACAAATTTCCTGTTGCGGAACAATGGTTCCCGCCCGGCCATGAAAAAACCCCACGACCGGAAGCCGTGGGGTACGCGGATGGGCGGACTGTCGCGGTTACTGCGCCTGCGCGCTGGCTTCCGACCGGGTCGCCCCCACGCGGGCGGCAAGGGCGGCCGCCATGAAGTCATCAATGTCACCATCCAGGATGGCGTCCGGATTGGTTTTTTCCACGTTGGTACGCAGGTCCTTCACCAGCTGGTACGGGGCCAGCACGTAGGAACGGATCTGGTGTCCCCAGCCGATATCGGTCTTGTTCGCCTCGGTCTGGGCGGCGGCGGCCTCGCGCTTCTGCAGTTCCTGCTCGTACATGCGCGCCTTCAGCATGGTCATGGCCGTGGCGCGGTTGCGGTGCTGGGACCGGTCGGTCTGGCATGCCACCACGATCCCGGTGGGGATGTGGGTGATGCGGATGGCCGATTCCGTCTTGTTGACGTGCTGGCCGCCCGCGCCCGATGCACGGAACGTATCCACACGCAGGTCGGCTTCGTTGATCTCGATCTCGATCGAATCATCGACCACCGGGTAGACCCACACGGATGCAAACGATGTCTGCCGCCGCGCCGCCGCATCAAATGGCGAGATCCGGACAAGGCGATGCACCCCCGCCTCGGTCTTGAGCCAGCCATAGGCATTGGGGCCGCTGACCTGGATGGTGGCGGACTTGATGCCGGCCTGCTCCCCTTCCGAACTTTCCATCATGGTCACCTTGTAACCATGCTGTTCGGCCCAGCGGGTGTACATGCGCAACAGCATTTCGGCCCAGTCCTGCGCCTCCGTCCCGCCCGCGCCGGCGTTGACTTCAAGGTAGCAGTCATTGCTGTCCGCCTCACCCGAAAGCAGGCTTTCGGTCTCACGCCGCTTGGCTTCTTCCGCAAGCGCGCGCAGGCTGGACAGCGCTTCGGCCACGACAGCCGAATCGCCTTCCATTTCCGCCAGTTCCACCAGTTCGATCGTATCGTTCACATCGGCTTCAAGCCGCTGCACGCCCTCGATCTGGTTGGCCAGCAGCGTGCGCTCGCGCATGAGCTTCTGGGCGGCTTCGGAATCATTCCACAACTCGGGGTCTTCGGCCCGGTTGTTCAGCTCCGCAAGGCGGTCGATTGCGACATCCCAGTCAAAGATGCCTCCTCAGCAGTGCCACCGACTGCTTGATCTGGTCGTTCAGGGCCTCTGTCTCGGCAGACATGGGCTTGCTCCTCGCTCAACGGTAAACAATGCGGGCATGCGCGCGGCCGCCCGGCATAACGGGCGTCAATACAGGCCACCCATGCCAATGTCACCCCCGGAAGGCTGGGATGCGGCGGGGCGGGACGGCGCACCGGGATGGCCCGCGGATGTGCTGCCATCACCCGCCGCAGCCGGGCTGCCGGGCATGGTGGCCATGTCGGTTTCGGAATCGGGCATGTTTTCAGCACCGGTATCCGCCGCCGTCAGCGCCATGCCCGACCCCGCGCCAAGGTCAACACTGACGCCCGGCACCTGCCCGGGCTTGAACGCATCGATCGCCATGCCCATCCCGGTATCGTAACGGGCCAGCTGTACCCCTTCGGGCACGCGGAAATCAAGGCGTGGGCGGCTGGCCAGCGCCGTCTTCATGACCTGGTTCCAGATCGGACCCGCGATCGCGCCGCCGGTTTCGTTCTTGCCCAGCGACTGCGGGGTATCGAACCCGATCCATACCACCGTCACCAGATCGGGGGAAAAGCCCGCGAACCATGCATCATTGAAATCCTGGCTGGTGCCGGTCTTTCCCGCGATGGGCCGGTCAATGCCAGCGCCCGCGCGCACGCCGGTACCCCGGCGCACCACGTCCTGCATCATCGCCACGATCTGGCTGGCGGACGTGGCCGATACCACCTGCGGGCGGGTATCTTCCATCTGCGGGCCATCGGCGGCCATGCTGCCGGCCTTCCACGTCACGCCATCGGGGCGCCAGACAATGTTGCCGTTGCGATCCTTGATATCATCAACCAGGGTGGGTGTGACCAGCCTGCCGCCATTGGCGATGGTGGCATAGGCGCCCGCCTCACGCATGACGGTGGTTTCCACCGCCCCCAGCGCCGCAGGCAGCACCAGCGGCATGGAATGGACCAGGCCAAGCTTCTGCGCCAGGTCGGCCACCGGCTTCATGCCGATCTGTGCCGCAAGGCGGATGGTGACGAGGTTGCGCGATTCCCGCAATGCGTCATGCAGCGTGGTCGGCCCCCAGAAATCCTTTTCATAATTGTTGGGATGCCATTCGCCGTAGCTGACGGGAGAGTCATCGAATTTCTGCGAAGGGGAAATCCCCTGCTCCATCGCCGCCAGGTAGACGAAGGGCTTGAACGAAGACCCCGGCTGACGCGCCGCCTGCGTCGCGCGGTTGAACTGCGATTCCTTGAACGACCAGCCCCCCACCATGGCCATGACGCGCCCGGTATGCACGTCCACCGTGGCCAGCGCGCCTTCCACACGCGGCACCTGCCGCACGGCAACGCCGCCGCCATCAGCCTGTGGTTCGATCAGGATCACGTCACCTTCCTGCAATCCCTTGCCGGTGCGCATCCATGCCCGGTCACGCGCCAGCAGGTCACCGGTATGGGGAATGACGGGATCGCGCCCTTCCAGCCAGCCCACGCGCCCGGTGGCGGGGGACAGCACGACCGCGACCCGCCACTGTTCCAGCATGGCGGCGGGTGCCGTGACACGGGCCAGCGCATTGGCCCAGTCCCCGCCTGCATCCGCTGCATCGATATGCGCAAAGGCGCCGCGCCAGCCACCATGCGCGCGGTCATAGCGCAGCAGCCCGTCACGCAGCGCGGTGGTGGCCACCTGCTGCAGGTGGGAATCGAGCGAGGTATGGACCGACAGCCCGCCTTCCATCGTGGTGCCGATGCCGTAGCGTTCGATCAGTTCACGCCGCACTTCCTCGGCAAACCATTCGGAACCGGGGACCGGACCGGGGCGGGTGAAGTTGGCGGGCACCAGCGGCTCCTGCTGGGCCGCGCGCGCTTCCTCGGGCGTGATGACCTTCAGGTCCGCCATGCGGTCCAGCACCCAGTTACGCCGGTTGGTCGCCGCCTGCACGAAGCGGTGGGGGTTGTAGTTGGTGGGCGACTTGGGCAACGCGCCAAGAAAGGCGGCCTCGGCATTGTCCAGCTGGTCCAGCGGCTTGTTGAAATAGGTCTGGGCCGCGGCCCCGATGCCGTAGGCCCCTTCGCCAAGATAGATTTCGTTCAGGTAGATCTCGAGGATCTGTTCCTTACTCAGCGTCTGCTCCAGCCGCATGGCCAGCAGCGCTTCCTTGATCTTGCGGTCAATGGAGACCGCATTCGACCCCAGCAGCATGATGCGCGCGACCTGCTGCGTGATGGTCGAGGCCCCGATGGGACGGTGCTTCGTCCCGTGCATCATCATGTCGGTCAGGCCCGCGCGCAGGATGGCCATGGGATCGACACCGCCATGGGTGAAGAATTTCTGGTCCTCCGCCGCAAGGAAGGCATCGCGCACGCGTTCGGGTATGGCGCTGTAGGGCACGAATATGCGCCGTTCCGCCGCCAGTTCCGCCATGACCTGATCATCGCCCGAATACAGGCGGCTCATGACCGGGGGCTGGTAGGTACGCAGGCCGTCAACCGTGGGCAGGCCCTCGCTCAGGCGTTCATATTCCCCCCATGCCAGAAGGGCCGCTCCACCGCCGCCCAGCAGCAGGACGGCAAGCGTGCTGCCCGCAAGCCAGCGCACCATGCGGTAACGTGGGCGGCGCGGGCCGCCAGCGCCGGGGCGTGAGGGTCCATCAATCCGGCCATCGCGGCCTGATCCGTCAGCAAGCGTCATCCGGTATCCAATAGGGAAAGAAAGGGGCGGTTCTGTGTCGAGGCCCCTGTCTAGCATTGTCCGCCGCCGCCGTCGCCCCCGATCCGCCGCACATGGGGCGTGCCGTCCCCTTACGCGCCGTTACGGCTGGCCCATTCCGCGCGCCCGTCGTTATCAAGCTGCTGGAATTCCTCATGGCTCAGTTCAATGGCGGCAGCGGCCGCATTATCGGCCAGATGGTCGGGGCTGCTGGTGCCGGGAATGGGCAGCATGACCGGCGCACGGCGCAGCAGCCACGCCAGCGCGATCTGTCCAGGCTGCACGCCCTTCTCGCTGGCCAGGCGGGTCAGCAGGGTATCGCCCTTCGTCAGGCTGCCCGCCGCCAGCGGCGCCCACGGGATGAAGCCGATATTTTCCTTCGTGCAGTAATCCAGCACGTCTTCGGAATAGCGGTTGACGAGGTTGAAGCGGTTCTGGACCGTAGCGACCGGGAAATACAGCCGCGCGCGCTCGATCATCTCCACCGTCACTTCGGACAGGCCGACATGGCGGATCAGCCCCTGCGCGCGCATGGCGGCAATGGCCTCGAACTGCCGTTCGGGCGTGCAGTCAGGCCCCACGCGGTGCAGTTGCCACAGGTCGATGCGTTCGACCCCCAGCCTGCGCATGCTCATCAGTACGCACTGCTGCAGGTAGTCGGGATTGCCCACCGGCTTCCAGATATCGGGGCCGTGGCGCGTATGGCCGCCCTTGGTGGCGATGATGGTATCCGTGTAGGGATGCAGCGCCTCGCGGATCAGGTCCTCGCTGACAAACGGACCGTACGCATCCGCCGTATCGACGAAGTTGATGCCCAGTTCCGGCAGGCGGCGCAGGGTGGCCAGTGCCGCGGCACGGTCGGCGGGTTCACCCCATATGCCCTTTCCCGTAATGCGCATGGCGCCAAAGCCAAGCCGCGTGACCTCCAGGTCACCACCAATCATGAACGATCCGGACTGCCTTGCATCGGGCGTGAACATGCCATTCTCCTTGCGCGTTGGGCGACCCTGCGCCTGGCGTGGGCGCGGGACGCGTGTGGCGGGTCTGTGCCACACATTAAGGACCGCGGGCGGCGTGGGTTGCATTGCAATCCCGTCGCCTCAGCCCAGCATCCGCCCGATCACCCGCGCCGTGTAATCCACCACGGGAATGATGCGGGCATAGTTGATGCGGGTGGGACCGATTACGCCAATCGCCCCCACGATGCGGTTGGAATCGGTGCGCGCGGGGGCGACCACCACCGACATCCCCGCCATGCCGAACAGCCCGCTTTCCGCACCGATGAAGATCCGCACCCCTTCGGATTCGCGCGCAAGGTCAAGCAGGCGCAGCATGGTTTCCTGTGTCTCCAGCCGTTCAAACAGCATCTGGATCGTGGTCAGGCGTTCGATTTCCGTCACATCGGCCAGCAGGCGGCCCTGCCCGCGTATGAACAGGGTGCCGCCGCGTTCATCGGCGTCGCTCCATGTCGCAAGGCCGCTTTCCACCACTTCCGCCGTCAGGTGGTCCAGTTCGTTGCGGTTGGCCGTCATGTCGGTGCTGACCGTCTCCCGCAGGCGGTCCAGCGTCTGGCCCGACAGGTGGGCGTTGAGGTAATTGCCCGCCTCCACCAGTGCGGAAGGCGGCAGGCCGGGCGGCGTCTCGATCACGCGGTTTTCCACCTGTCCGTCCGCACTGACCAGAATGACCAGCGCACGCCCCGGGCCAAGGGCCACGAATTCGATATGCTTGATGGTGGCGCCATCGCTCTTGGGGGCCATGACCAGTCCCGCAGCCGATGACAGGCCCGACAGCATGGACGATGCCTGCGCCAGCGTATCCTCCAGCGAACGACCCTTCACGTCCAGCATGCCCGCGATGCTTTCACGCTCCTCCTCGCTCAGGTTGCCGAACTGCAGCAGGCCATCGACAAACAGCCGTACGCCCTTTTCCGTGGGCAGCCGTCCTGCCGATGCATGCGGGGAAAACAGCAGCCCCGCATCGGTCAGGTCCGCCATCACATTGCGAATCGTGGCAGGGGAAAGCGACAGCGGCAGGCGCTGCGACAGGGTGCGCGAGCCCATCGGTTCGCCCGTTTCGACATACTGCTCCACGATCTCGCGCAGGATCGCGGCAGAACGCGCATCAAGCCCGGACAGCAGGGCTGGCTGCGATACCTGTGGTCGGTTTTCCATCGCCATGCCCCCCGTGTTGCACGTATCCATTCACCATGCGGACCATCCGCGTCCCCATCATAGCAGATCCTGTCCCGTCCTGCCCACGCGGGACTGGAAATCGGGACGGATTGCAGGCTATGCCGCCCCATCACCTTGCGGAGTTTTACGCCCATGCGCCCATCCGGCCGCGCCATTGACGCCCTGCGTCCCGTCTTCATCCAGCCCGGCTTCGCCCACCATGCCGAAGGGTCCGCCCTGATCCGCATGGGCGGGACCGAAGTCCTGTGCGCCGCCACGGTCGAAACCCGCGTGCCCTCCTTCCTGCGCGGCAAGGGACAGGGCTGGGTCACGGCGGAATACGGCATGCTGCCGCGCGCCACCCACAGCCGGGGCCAGCGCGAGGCCGCGCGTGGAAAGCAGACCGGCCGCACACAGGAAATCCAGCGCCTGATCGCCCGTGCCCTGCGCGCGGTGGTGGACCTGAAGGCGCTGGGCGAAATCTCGGTCACGGTGGATTGCGACGTGCTGAACGCCGATGGTGGCACGCGCTGCGCCGCGATTACCGGGGCATGGGTCGCACTGCGCCTGGCGCTGGAAAAACTGGTGCGCGACGGCACCCTGCCCGCCCTGCCGATCAAGGGACAGGTCGCCGCCATATCCTGCGGGCTTACGGATGACGGCCCGGTTCTGGACCTGGACTACAGGGAAGACAGCACGGCCAGCGCCGACGCCAATTTTGTCCTGACCGCCGATGGCGGCATTGTGGAAATTCAGGGCACGGCGGAAAAGGATCCTTTTACCGAAGCCCAGTTCAACACCCTCATGCGGCTTGCCCGCACCGGCACGGCTGAACTGTTCCGTATCCAGACCGCCATCGTGGAAGAGGCATTGAAGGCATGAACACACCCCCCACCCGCCTGAATCGTGGCGACACACTGGTTCTGGCCACCCATAACCGGGGCAAGATCGCGGAATTTGCCGCGCTGCTTGCGGGATACGGCATCCGTGTCGTCTCGGCTGGCGAACTGTCACTGCCCGAGCCGGAGGAAACCGCCGACAGCTTTACCGGCAATGCCGCCATCAAGGCCGTTGCGGCAGCCAAAGCCGCCAACCTGCCCGCGCTGGCGGATGATTCGGGTTTCTGTGTCGCGGCGCTGGATGGCGCACCGGGCATTTTTTCCGCCCGATGGGCTGGCCCGCAAAAGGATTATCCCGACGCCATGCGCCGCATCCATGACCGGATCGGCGATAACCCGGACCGCAGCGCGTGGTTCATTTCCGTCCTGTGCCTTGCATGGCCCGATGGGCGGACCGAAACCTTTGAGGGGCGGATTGACGGTCATGTCATCTGGCCACCGCATGGCGAAAACGGCCACGGCTATGACCCCATCTTCGCCCCCGGCAACGGCACCCGCAGCTTTGCCGACATGACCGATGTGGAAAAGAACACCATAAGCCACCGTGCGCTGGCCTTCGCGCTGTTCCGCGATACCTGCCTTCCCGCAACCGCATAAAATAGCATTTTTTGGTGAAGCTTTTTCCAACAAGCTTCAGGGAACGCCGCCTTTTTTTGAAAAAGGCGGCACCCGAGAACTTCCGTTATTTTCATAATGAAACAGGCCGGTCCCCGTAAGGAAACCGGCCTGTTTCATATGGTATGGACCACCAGCCTAACGCCCGGTCATGATCCGCTCCAGCAGTTGCGCCACGGTGGGCACAAAGCCGTTGGCATAGAATGGGTCGGTCGCGAAACGCCATGCATTCGTGCCGCCGAACATGAGGTTGTGGTCAATCACCTCCGCCTGGTCCGGCCCATGGGCATGGGCCGCCGCCTGCAGCGTTTTCTGGATGCAGTAGGAACGCGGGTCCGCCTTGTGCCCGTTGGAATAGGCAGGCGGCTTCTGCGACCAGTTGGAAAAGCGGCATTCCGACAGGCAGCCCATGCAGGCCCCCTGATCGGCCAGGATTTCCCGGGCCCGTTCCGGGGCCACGAACACCAGCGTATTGTCCGGCGTGCGCATGGCCTCGGTATGGCCTTCCTCGATCCACAGCCGCGCGCGCTGCGCATCGGCCGGGGTGACATAAACCTGCCGCCCACGCGCGCCAATGGCCAGCGCCGCCGTGTGTTCGCCCAGTGCTTCAGGGGAGAACGGAATCTGGCGTTCCGACCGCCCCCGCAATTCGCGCAGGAACGAGTTGTTCACCGCGGATGAATAAAAGCCGGTGGGCGAGAAACGGTTGAGGAACACATCCCCCTTCTTCAGCGTCAGCAGGCGCTGCTTCCATGCGTCGGGGATCGGGCTTTCGCGCGTCAGCAGCGGCCGGGTGCCAAACTGGAACACGATTGGCCCGAGTTCGGGGTTGTCGATCCAGTCCTGCCATTCCTCCAGCCACCATACGCCACCGGCCATGATGATGGGGGTATCATCCAGGCCAAAGGCGCGCATCTGCTTGCGCAGCGCCAGCACGCGGGGGAACGGGTCTTCCGGCGCCAGCGGGTTTTCGGTGTTGGACAGGCCGTTATGGCCACCCGCACGCCACGGGTCTTCATACACCACCGCACCCAGCAGTTCGCCCGTCTTGTGGTACGAACGCCGCCACAGGGCGTTGAACGCACGGGCGGACGATACGATGGGATAATAATGAATGCCGAAACGCGCCGCGATTTCCGACAGGCGATACGGCATGCCCGCGCCACAGGTCAGGCCCTGGATCATGCCCGGTGCACCCTCCAGCACCCCGTTTATGACGCGTTCCGCACCACCCATTTCCCACAGGATATTGGCATGGATACGTCCCCTGCCACCTGCGATTTCATGCGCGATGCGGGCCTGTGCGATCCCGCCGCGAATGGCGTAATCGATCAGTTCCTCGTGCCGCTCGCGCCGTGTTTTACCATGATAGATCTGCGGGACGACGTTGCCATCTCTGTCATAGGAATCGGCATTCACGATCGAGACCGTGCCAGCCCCCCCGGCTGCCGCCCAGTGCCCGGCGGATATGCCGGTTGAGATCGAGACGCCTTTCCCCCCTTCGACCAGGGGCAGAATATCCGTCCCGCCCATACGGATCGCATTGATCGGCTTCATCACCATTCCATCGTCATGTGTCTGCCCGCGCGGCGGGGCGCCCATACCGGGCAAGTCCCGCCGCCGGGTGTCATACAGGCCGGAGCCGCGTCTTAGCGCGCGGGCGCACGGCCGGGCTTCGCGCCCACTGTCTCGGTAATATCGGCACCGGTATCCTGATCGACCACGCGCATGGACAGCTTGACCTTGCCGCGATCGTCAAAGCCCAGCACCTTCACCTTCACCTCGTCTCCCTGCTTGACGACATCGGTCGTCTTGGAGACACGGCCCTGAGCCAGTTCGGAAATGTGAACCAGCCCGTCACGGGGGCCAAGGAAGTTGACGAACGCACCGAAATCAGCGGTCTTGACGACCTTGCCGTTATAGATGTGGCCCACTTCGGGTTCCGCCACGATGCCACGGATCCGTTCGATGGCCTTTTCGGCCTGATCGTCGGACGACGCGGCGATCATGATCGTGCCGTCATCGTTGATGTCGATCTTCGCGCCCGAATATTCAACAATCTCACGAATAACTTTACCGCCCTGGCCGATCACGTCGCGGATCTTTTCCTTCGGCACGGAGATCGTGGTGATCTTCGGCGCGGAGGAGGACACGTCCGAACGGCCTTCGGTCAGCGCCTTGGCCATTTCACCAAGGATGTGCAGGCGACCCTGACGGGCCTGACCCAGCGCGATCTTCATGATTTCCGGCGTGATCGAGGTGATCTTGATGTCCATCTGCAGCGCGGTCACGCCCTGCTCGGTGCCCGCCACCTTGAAGTCCATGTCGCCAAGGTGATCTTCATCGCCAAGAATGTCGGACAGGACGGCGAAATCCTCGTCTTCCTTGATCAGGCCCATGGCGATGCCGGCCACCGGACGCTTCAGCGGCACACCCGCATCCATCAGCGCAAGCGACGTGCCGCACACGGTCGCCATGGAAGACGAACCGTTGCTTTCCGTGATTTCGGACACCACGCGCATGGTGTACGGGAAGGTGTCCTTGCCCGGCAGCAGCGGGTGGATCGCACGCCATGCCAGCTTGCCGTGGCCGATTTCACGGCGGCCGGGGGAACCCATGCGCCCGCACTCACCAACCGAGAAGGGCGGGAAGTTGTAGTGCAGCATGAAGTTGTTGCGGTATTCGCCTTCCAGCGCATCCACGATCTGCTCGTCCTGCCCGGTGCCAAGCGTCGCGACCACAAGGGCCTGCGTCTCGCCACGGGTGAACAGGGCGGAACCGTGCGCACGCGGCAGGATGCCGACTTCGGACACGATCGGGCGGATCGTTTCCAGATCACGGCCATCGATACGGAAACCGGTATCCAGCACCTCGGTGCGGACCACGTCAGCTTCCAGATCCTTGATCATGGGCTTGGCGGCATCGGCGTCGGCCTCACCGATCTTGGCGAGGATGGCGTCACGGGCTGCGGCGACCTTCTTGTAGCGCACCTGCTTGGCGCGTTCCTTGTAGGCATCGGCGATCAGGGCGCGACCGACCTTGTCCACCCTCTTGCGCAGCTTGATTTCCTCGGCCGTCGGCTCGGCCAGTTCCCATGGGGCCTTGGCTGCGCTTTCGGCCAGGTCGATGATCGCATCGATCACCGGCTGGAAGGCTTCGTGACCGAACGTCACCGCACCCAGCATCACTTCCTCGGACAGTTCCACGGCCTCGGACTCAACCATCAGCACGCCTTCGGACGTGCCGGCCACGACCAGGTCCAGTTCGCTTTCCTTGAGCTGGGAAATGGTCGGGTTCAGCACGTACTTGCCGTTGCTGTAGCCAACGCGGGCCGCACCCACGGGGCCGAAGAACGGAATGCCCGACAGCGTCAGCGCGGCCGAACAGCCGATCAGCGCGACGACGGCGGGGTCGTTTTCCATGTCGTGGCTGAGCACGGTGGCGACGACCTGCACTTCGTTGCGGAAGTTTTCGGGGAATAGCGGCCGGATCGGGCGATCGATCAGGCGGGAGTTCAGGACTTCGGCCTCGCTCGGGCGGCCTTCACGCTTGAAGAAGCCACCGGGGATCTTGCCCGCGGCGTAAGCCTTTTCCTGATAGTTGACCGTCAGCGGGAAGAAATCCTGTCCCGGCTTCACGCTCTTGGCGCCAACGGCCGTGCACAGCACCACCGTGTCGCCATAGGTTATGACAACCGCGCCGTCGGCTTGGCGGGCGATCTTGCCCGTTTCCAGCACCAGCGGGCGGCCGCCCCATTCGATTTCCTTGCGAAAATAATTAAACATCCAGACAACCCTGTCCGTTGACTGCCGCAATGCAGGCGGGCCGGACATTGGAACGTTGATGGCAGCGCCTCGGACGGCATGGAGTGATGACGGCACATACCGCCAGAACACCATGTGGCCTGAAACGCTGCGATCCGGTCCGGATATCTCCGCCGTGGCGTCGGCAGCGTGTTGATGGCACCCGTTTTGGTCACGGATGCCGGAAGATAGCCGACCCGACCGGACACGGGCATGCGGGTGCATGCGCCGTGCCCGTGCGGGTCGTATGGCAGGAACGCATTATGACCGCGTTCCCGCCATGTCGCAAATCAGCGACGCAGGCCGAGGCGCTTGATCAGCGTTTCGTAACGGGCCTGGTCCTTGCGCTTGACATAGTCCAGCAGGCGGCGGCGGCGGCCGACCAGCATCAGCAGGCCACGACGCGAATGGAAATCCTTCGCGTGGGTCTTCAGGTGATCGGTCAGGTTCACGATCCGCTCGGTCAGCAGGGCAACCTGTACTTCCGGCGAACCCGTGTCCGTCGCGGCATTGCGGTATTCGCCAATAAGCGCCGTGCGGCGTTCAGCAGTAATCGACATCGTCATCTCCATTGATCATTCGGTTCACAGCATGCGTACCGATCGCAGCAGGCCCCCTTCGGGACGGCACAGCCCGACCACACGCGCCCCGTCCATCGCACGCACGACACCCGATCGGGGGTCGGCGCGTTCCGGCATCCGGTCCGCCAGCTGGTTCAGGTCAATCGCCTGGCCAAATGACAGGGCATCCGCTTCCTCACGGGTCAGGGCCAGCGCCGGGATGTCGGCCAGCGCGGTCGCGACCGGAAGCAGCAGATCCGGTGGAGCAGGCGCGTTGTCGGCGCTTGCGACAATTTTGTCCAGTGGAATCGCATGGGATTCATCAAAAGGCCCGACGTTCAGCCGCCGCAGCGCCGCAACATGCCCCACCGTGCCACAGGCCAGCGCGATATCACGGGCCAACGCGCGCATGTACACGCCCTTGCCCGATTCCACTTCGAACACCGCCGTATCGGCATCGGGGCGGGCAATCAGTTCAAAGCGGTCGATCCGCGCGGGACGGGCGGCCAGTTCGGGCGCGTTGCCCGCGCGCGCCATGTCATAGGACCGCTTTCCCCCGACCTTCAGCGCCGAAAAGACCGGCGGCACCTGCATGATGTCACCACGGAAGGCGGCAAGGGCGGTCTCAAACGCGGCATTGTCGGGCCGCACGTCGGATATGGCGGTCACGCTGCCTTCCGCATCATCACTATCGCGCGCTTCCCCGATACGCAGGGTGAAGTTATAGCGCTTGGTGCCGTCCATTATATAAGGCACGGTCTTGGTCGCCCTGCCAAAGGCCACGGGCAGCAGCCCCGTCGCCAGCGGGTCCAGCGTGCCGCCATGCCCCGCCTTGGCCGCATCAAACAGGTAGCGCACGCGGCCCACGACCTGGGTGGAGGTCATTCCCAATGGCTTGTCTACTATCAGCCAGCCATCCAGCGGGCGTCCACGTTTGCGTCCCATTGCAGGCACCTTGATCCATGAAGGGGGAATGCCGTGCGTTTAGACGAGGCACGCATGCACGGCAATGCCCCATTCCGTCACGGGGGCTGGCCGCCCACGCCACACGTGGTAAAAGGCGAAGCGGGCACATGCCTGCCATCCCTGCTGCCCGCTTTGCCAGTCGTGGATGTAATGTCATCTTGCAGCAAACGGACACATGGCCAAATGCGTCCGCAATCGTTTTTTATTCTGCGTCTAGGGAGACCTGAACACCATGGCTGAACGGCAGACCACGGTCGGTGCATTTGTGTTGGGTGGAGCCCTGCTTGGTGTGACGGCCATAGCGCTGTTCGGACAGTTTCATCCCTTTTCCCCCACCAGTCGGGCCGTGGTGGTGTTCGACAGCCCGATCAACGGGCTGGGCGTTGGCGCACCCGTCACATTCGATGGGGTGCAGGTCGGTCACGTGGACCATATTGCCGTCCAGTTCGATCCCCAGACGCATCAGGCCTACATTCCCGTCACCCTGGAACTTCAGGCCAATGGCGCGCACATGGCAGGCAGCCATGGCAAGGTTCTGGACAGCCGCGAACTGCCGAAGCTGGTGGAAAACGGGCTGCGCGCCGAACTGCATATGCAGAGCTTTGTCACGGGGCAGGAAGAAATCGACCTGACCTTCGATCCCAGCGTGCCTGCGCACCTGCATCCCGGCATCAGCCCGCTGCCGGAAATCCCGGCGCGTGAATCGGAAATGCAGAAGCTGACCGACGCACTGACGGCGCTGCCGCTGAAGAATATCGCCAACAATGCCGACGCCATGCTGGTCAGCATCCGTACGCTGGCGGACAAGCTGGACAAGGACCTGCCCCCGCTGGTGGACAGCGTGCGCGCCACGTCCGACCATACACGGGTGACGGTGGATACCGCGACCGATGCGATCCGTGACCTCGACCACCATATGGATACAACGCTGGCGTCCATCAACAACCTGGCCGATACCGGCACGGCGCAGCTGGATGCGCGTGGCAGCGAACTGCATACCCTGCTGGTCAATTCCAATGAAACGGTGACCGAGGCCAAGGGCGCGCTGGCTGGCCTGCATGACATTACCGCGCCCAGTTCTGCCGATCGTTCCAATATCGATTCGTCGCTGCGTGACCTTGCCGCCGCCGCCGCCGCCCTGCGCGGGTTTGCGACCGATGTGGAACGCAACCCGCAGCTGCTGCTGATGGGGCGGCGTAACTGATCCCTTTCCCAGATCGGGACCATAAAAAAGCCGGTCTGGCATTACGCCATGACCGGCTTTTTTATAGGAAGAACAAAGGTTTTTAAGGTGCCACCTTTTTTCAAAAAAGGCGGCGTTCTTTGAAGCATTTGTTCAGTGGGAAGCCGATCCGGCCGTAAAGCCGAACGGATCAGTCCTCCAGATCCCGCCTGACTTCCGGCTGACGCAGCATGTTATCGACCTCCATTGCATAATCCAGCGCCGTATCGGGCTGGAAATGCAGGTCGGGCACACCCCGCAGCCGAAGCGCATGGGACAGGCGCGTGCGCAGGAAAGGCGTTACACGCTTGAGCGCAGGCAGCAGTTCCGCCACATCGCTACGCCCCAGGCGGGCCACGAATACAGTGGCGTGCTTGAGATCGGGTGAGATACGCACCTCGGTAACCGTAATGCGCACATCCGCCAGATCCGGGTCACGGAATTCTGTACGGGCAAAGATTTCCGCCAGCACGCGACGGACTTCTTCCGCCACGCGCAACTGCCGCTGTGAGGGGCCTGATGCGGAATGGCCGGCAAGTTTCCCTGCCGGCCCGCTCTCGCTCATCCCTTTTCTGGATGAATTACGGCTCATGCCGGGACGAGTTCCATTTCATAACATTCAACCACGTCACCCTCGCGCAGGTCATTATACCCGGCAAAGGACAGGCCACACTCGTAACCGCGTGCCACTTCCTTGACGTCATCCTTGAAGCGCTTGAGCTGGCTCAGCTCACCTTCATGGATCACAACGTTGTCACGCAGCAGACGCACGCCACAGCCACGCTTGACCACGCCTTCGGTCACGTAACAACCGGCAACCTTGCCCACCTTGGTAATTTCGAAAACCTTGCGGATTTCGGCGTAACCCAGGAACTTCTCGCGATGCTTGGGCGCGATCTTGCCACGGACCAGCTGTTCCACATCATCAGCAACCTGATAGATGATGGAGTAGTAGCGGATATCCACACCTTCACGCTGCGCCAGTTCACGCGCCTGCGCCGTGGCGCGGACGTTGAAGGCGATGATGACGGCGCCGGACGCCTTGGCCAGCTGCACGTCACTTTCGGTGATCTGACCGACAGTGGCGTTCAGCACGCGGATCTTGACTTCCTCGTGCTCCAGCTTCTGCACCGTGGCTTCAAGCGCTTCCGCCGAACCCTGCACGTCCGCCTTGATCAGGACGGCGACTTCCTTCTGCGCACCGGCCTGGATACGGGCCAGCATCTGATCCAGCGTGCCGCGTGCGGCCGTCTGGCCTGCTGCCGTGCGCTCCTTGATCACGCGCTGGCGGAATTCCGAGATTTCGCGGGCGCGGTTCTCGTTTTCCACCACCACGAACGGCTCACCCGCACCCGGCACCCCAGTAATACCCAGGATTTCAACCGGCATGGATGGACCGGCTTCGCCCAACTGGCGATTACGGTCGTCGATCATGGCGCGGACGCGGCCCCATTCAGCACCGGCCACCACGATATCGGTGCGGCGCAGCGTGCCCTTCTGGACCAGCACGGTCGCAACCGGGCCACGACCACGGTCAAGACGGCTTTCGATCACCGAACCTTCGGCAACGCGATCCGGATTGGCCTTCAGGTCAAGGATTTCGGCCTGCAGCAGGATCGCTTCCTCAAGCTTGTCCAGCCCGGTGCGCTTGAGCGCCGAAACTTCGACATCCTGCGTGTCGCCACCCATGCTTTCCACCACGATTTCGTGGTTCAGCAGTTCCTGACGCACGCGGTCGGGGTTTGCACCCGGCTTGTCGCACTTGTTGATCGCCACGATGATCGGGGCATCAGCCGCCTTGGCATGCTTGATGGCTTCGATCGTCTGCGGCATCACGCCGTCATCCGCCGCAACCACCAGCACCACCACATCGGTCACCGATGCACCACGGGCACGCATGGCCGTAAAGGCTTCATGGCCCGGGGTATCGATGAAGGTGATCTTCGCACCCGACGCCAGCGTAACCTGATACGCACCGATATGCTGCGTGATGCCACCTGCTTCACCATTGGCGACATCGGTGGTGCGCAGGGCGTCAAGCAGCGAGGTCTTGCCATGATCGACATGACCCATGACGGTCACGACTGGCGGACGCGGCTTGAGATCCTCGGCCTTGTCCTCGATGCCTTCGATGCCGATTTCGACATCGCTGTCGGAAACGCGGCGCACGCGGTGGCCGAATTCCTGCACCACCAGTTCAGCGGTATCCGCATCAAGCGACTGCGTAACCGTCGCCATGACGCCCATTTTCATCAGCGCCTTGATGACCTCGCCCTGACGGGCGGCCATACGGTTGGCGAGTTCCTGGACCGTGATGGTTTCGGGCAGGACCACGTCACGCACCACACGGACCTGATCGGAACGCAGGCGCTCCAGTTCGGCCTGGCGGCGTTCACGCTCACGCTGGCGGCGGACGGATGCGAGCGAACGGGTCTTGTCGTCATCCCCTTCGATCGCGGCCTGCACGTCAATACGACCGGCGCGACGGCTGTCATTGTTCTTCTTCGCGCCACCCGAGGGGCGGCGACCGGGCGCTGCATTGCCGGGACGGCGGCTGGGACGACGTTCTTCCTCGCCCCCATCCGCACGGCCGCTGCGCAGGCGCAGCGTCTCACCCGCGCCAGCGGCGGCGCGTCCGGCGCCACCTGCCGCGTTGCCACCACCTGCCGGACGCGCCGGGCGCAGCGGCTGTGCCGGCATGATCGCACGTTCGGCCAGCGGACGCAGGCGCTGCATCGGCGGCGCCAGCGTGACCTCGCCTGGAATCGGCACGGAAGAAACAACCGGACCATCCGGTTCAGCGGATTCAGCCGGTTCGGGCTTGCCCTGTGCCGCGGCACTGCGGGCTTCCTGTTTGCGGGCCTCGGCCTCAGCTGCGGCATCTGCCTTTGCGCGCGCTTCTTCTTCGGCGCGACGGGCATTTTCCTCTTCCTGGCGACGGGCTTCTTCCGCGGCGGAAAGGATCGTGATCTTTTCCTGCTCGCGCGCATCCTTTTCGCGCTGGATGGCGGCGCGGCGCTGTTCGTCCAGCACGCGCTGGCGGGTCGCCAGCTCGGCTGCCGTCAGCGCGCGGCCACCCCGTCCCCCGGCGCGACCGCCAGCCGGCCCCGATCCGTTACCTGCGGCCCCGGCCCCGCGCTTCTTGCGCACCTCGACCTGAACCACCTTTGAACGACCATGGCTGAAGCTCTGTCGCACGGAACCGGCATCCACCGTCCGTCCGACTTCCCTACGGCCCGCCGGCCGCAGGGACAAGCGTCCCTTACCCTGATCCTGATCGTTGCCTTCGCTCATGTACCCGCCTGTTCACACCGTCCGGCAGACCGCTCCGCCGAATTCGGGCTGGCCCTGCCGGACAAACCCGCAAAACGTTCACTCTCGATCCGGAATCGGCGCGCCAGTTCACCATGCAGCATCGCCGCATGAACAACATGGTCGCGGCCAAACGCCGCACCCAGACCCGATGCCGTAGGAACAACCGCAACCGGAAGGTCCCGTGCACCGGACAAAACTCTCTTCCTCTCGTCGGGGCTGCCATCGGCTGCCTGGATAACCAGACCGGCCCGACCGCCCACAACCCACTCACGCACCTTGGCGAAACCACAGACAATCTGCCCGGCCCGCCGTGCCAGTCCTGCAACATCCATCATGCGCCGCAGCAACCCGTCTTCAACAAGATGGGTCAGGTCAGGGTGAATAACAACCCTTCCCCGTGCCGCACGTGCGAATGCGCCACGTGTGCGTGCTGTTTCTAACACATCCGCACGCGCGCTCAACCAAATTCCCCGTCCGGGCAGACGTGCGAAAAGATCAGGGATCACGACTCGGTCGGGGGAAATGACAAACCTGATCATTTCCTCCTTCGGCAGCCGGACGCGGGTGACGGCACAGCGGCGCAGCGGACCGCGCTCTTCATGCTCCATGTCGCCCGCGTCTTCCGCGGTCAGATATTCCTGCTCAGACGTCGGACGTCTCCTGCTCGCCGGTCTTGTCGTCTTCATCAAACCAGTGCGCACGCGCCGCCATGATGATTTCGTTGGCCGCGTCCTCGTCAATGGCATCGCTGCCGAGGATTTCAACCAGTTCGTCACCGGCAAGATCGGCCAGGTCATCAAGCGTCTTCACGCCTTTTTCACCCAGCGTCACCAGCATCTGGTTGGTGAACACGCCCAGTGCCGCGATGTCATCGGTGACACCCAGCGCCCGACGCTTGTTATCCAGTTCTTCTTCCTGACCCGCAAGGTAGCCTTCGGCGCGGCGGACCAGTTCACTGGCCACGTCCTCGTCAAAGCCCTCGATGTTGGCCAGTTCCTCGGAGTCGGCGAACGCCAGCTCCTCAATGGAATGGAACCCTTCGGTCACCAGCAGGCCCGCAATAACGTCATCAACGTCCAGCGCCTCGACAAACAGGTTGCTGCGGCGGCGGAATTCTTCCTGACGGCGTTCCGATTCCTCGGCCTCGGTCAGGATGTCGATATCCCAGCGCGTCAGCTGGCTGGCAAGGCGGACATTCTGCCCGCGCCGCCCGATGGCAAGGCTGAGCTGGTCATCGGGAACGACAACCTCGACCCGGCCTGCTTCCTCATCCATCACCACCTTGCTGACTTCAGCCGGGGCAAGGGCGTTGACGACAAAGGTCGCGGCCTGCGGGCTCCACGGGATGATATCGATCTTTTCGCCCTGCAGTTCCTTCACGACTTCCTGAACGCGGCGGCCACGCACGCCCACGCAGGCACCGACCGGATCGATCGACGCATCGCGGGAGATAACGGCCATCTTCGCGCGCGAACCGGGGTCGCGGGCCACGGCCTTGATCTCGATGATGCCATCGTAGATCTCGGGCACTTCCTGCGCGAACAGCTTGGCAAGGAATGCCGGATGCGTGCGGGACAGGAAGATCTGCGGGCCACGCGGTTCGTCACGCACATCATAGATGTAGGCGCGCACGCGATCGGAATTGCGGAAGCTTTCGCGCGGGATCAGTTCATCACGCCGCAGCAGGGCCTCGGCATCGCCGATCTCGACCAGCAGGTTGCCGTATTCCGTGCGCTTGACGGTGCCGTTGACGATCTCGCCCACGCGGTCCTTGAAGTCATTGAACTGGCGGCGGCGTTCATATTCGCGCACGCGCTGGACAATGACCTGCTTTGCCGTCTGCGCCGCGATGCGACCGAAGTCGATGGGCGGCAGCGGGTCGATCAGGTATTCACCCAGCTGGATCTCGGGCTTGAACTTGCGCGCGATGTACAGCGGGATCTGGGTTTCCTCGTTCTCCACCGTCTCGACCGCTTCGGTCCAGCGCGACAGCCGGACATCGCCGGTCTTGCGGTCGATGGTGGCGCGGATATCCTTTTCATGGCCGTATTTGGCGCGACCGGCCTTCTGGATGGCCTGCTCCATCGCTTCCAGCACTTCCTCGCGGTCGATCGACTTTTCCCGCGCTACGGCATCGGCAACCAGCAGCAGTTCGGGACGGGCAACGGACGTATCCATCAGTGTCTCCACAACATCGTTCAGTTGGCCTTGCGCGCCGGCTTGCGGTCGGGCTTGCCAGGGGCCTTCTGCGTTCCGGCCGAAGCACTTTCGTCCCCCGGCCCGTTTTCGTCGCTGGCGGCATCCGGCTTCATCATCCGGGCGCTCGCCTCGATCAGTTCATCGGTCAGGACCAGCCGCGCCTTGCGCATCTCGGCGAAAGGCAGCGCGACCTCGGTCCCGTCATCCAGCCGCATCAGCCCGTGGCCATCGCGCGAACCAAGCACGATGCCGGCAAAGCGCTTGCGGCCATCAATGGGCATGTTCATCTCGGCCCGGGCCAGATGGCCCGCGAAACGGTCCCAGTCCTTGGCACGCGTCAGGGGCCGGTCAATCCCGGCGGACGAAACCTCCAGCGTCCAGGCGCCCGGCAGCGGGTCCTCGACATCCAGTATCGCACCCACCGCATGGCTGATCTGTTCGCAGTCTTCAATGGCGATCAGCGTGCCATCCGCACGGTCCGCCATGATCTGCACCGTGGGGGATTCGCGCCCCAGCACCGCCACGCGCACAAGGTCAAAGCCCATGTCGGCCAGCGCGGGCGCGATCATTTCGGCAATACGGGCATCAAGGCCCGTCAGGAATGGCAGATCAGCGTCCAATGCAAAAAAGGCAGCCCTGCGGCCACCCCCCAAAGAAAAAACCAGAGATGAAGGAATTGCCCGTAACATAGGTCACGACCATCGTAACCGCAAGAACTATATCTGCGGCCGGACGTTACATTTCCTGCATCTTAACGTCTTGCCATATCCTGTCACAGACCCACATTATGCACGCATGACGCCCTTGAACTCACCGCCGGAACCCGTACGGGAACGCAGTGAACGCTCATCCAGCCGCAGGCTGGTTGTGGTGGGGCTGATCGCGGCCGTTGTCGCGGGCGGCGGCCTGGGCACGGGTGGCTTCATGGCCGCGCGTGAAGGCGGCAGCGGCAGCCAGACACCCCCCGTCGCGGCCGAGGCCGGGGGCGGCGGCACCAGCGACGGCACGCACCTCATGCTGAACGCCCCGGTCCAGAACCGGCCCGACATGATGGGCCAGATGCCCATGATCTCCCCCGACCGGGCGGCGGAAATGCTGCGCCAGACATCCTATTCCATACAGCAGCAGGCCGAGATCCTGGCCGCGCTGAAACGCCGCGACATCATCCTCGCCGACATGCCCATGTATGACATGGCGGGCGGCAACGCGGTGGTGAACGTGCAGTCGCTGGGACTGGTGCAGACCGTGCATCTTGGACCGCGGCCCAAAAGCGTCATCCTGCCCATCCGCGTGGCGGGCAATGTGTCCATCACCGCGGCGGGGGACCCGGGGCCCACGGGCATCCATGCGGGTGCGGTATTCGTGCCCGGCCCCACGGCACTGCCCGTGCTGACGCGTGACACCGAAATCGTGATCGGGGTAGTCGTACAATGAAACCGCTCTATCCGGCGCTGATGGAGCGGCTGGTACCCCTCATCATGGTCATTTTCCTGGTGCTGGGCAGCTTTCAGGCGGCAATGGCGTTGCATCTTTCGCTCGCCAGCCTGCGGCATTTCATGGAATGGTGTGCCCCGGCCTATCCGGTCGTGGCGGCGGCCAGTGCCCTGCTGGCGCTGACCGGGCTGTGGTTCGAGAACCGGGCCGAAAAACTGGCCCGCAAGGGGATCCGACGCAGACGGGGATGGATAATGGACGTACTCGCCAGGCTGACCAATCGCAGCGCGCTGGAGGAAATGCTGGCGCGCGAACAGAAAGAAACCGTGATCGACGCGGAGGAACTGGCCGCAAGCCTGCGTGCCCGCGTGATCGGCCAGGACCAGGTGTGCGAGGACGTGGCGACCCAGCTGCGCCGCCGCCTGGCGCTGCAGGTACGTGGCAAGCCGGTGGGTATCTTCCTGCTGGCGGGGCCGCCGGGCACGGGCAAGACCTACCTGTCCAAGCAGCTTGCGCGCCAGCTTGACCGCCCGCTGCTGAATTTCGACATGACGCAGATGAGTTCCCCCCACGCCGCGACCCAACTGTTCGGCTCCCCCAAGGGATATGTGGGGTCCGACACCTATGGCAAGCTGACCGGCGGGCTGAAGGAAAAGCCCGACGCGGTCGTGCTTCTGGATGAGATCGAGAAGGCGCATCCCGACGTTTTCAAGAAATTCCTGACCGCGTGGAACGATGGCCATGTGACCGAGGCCTCTACCGGGCAGCAGATTTCCACCGTGCGCTGCATCTTTATGCTGACATCCAACATCGCCACCGAAGCGCTGACCGAAATCGCGGACAGGCTGGCGGATGAACCCGACAAGATGCGCGCCGAATCGGTCGAAGCCCTGCGCCAGGCCGGTTTCGCGCCGGAAGTGCTGAACCGTCTGGACCGTATCTTCATCTTCCGTCCACTGGAGGGACTCGACATCGCGCGTGTCTCGGCCCTTGAGATCGAAGCCATGATCGACAGCTATGGCCTGAAGGTCGAAACCGGCGGCATCGACCCCGCCCTGCTGTTTGAAGTCATGCGCCGGCAGGACCGCATGGGACCGGCGGCCAGTGCGCGTGACCTGGCGCGGTCCATCGAGGATATGATCAGCGACTCGCTCATCACCGCCCGCCAGCAGGGGGCGAAACTGGTGCGCATCGTCTCCAGCGAAGACGGCGTGGTGGCCGAAATCGCGGATGCCGACCGCGATGCCCAGCGCGCGCCGATCAGTTCCTGATCCATGCGCATGGTATCCCGTTTCCGGTATCGACCGGGCCGCGTGGCCCGCGCCATGGATTGCTGAATGTCTGCTTTTTCGCGCTTATGGCATCGGGCGCCAGCATGGCGGTTCTGCCTGTACATGATCCTGCCGTTCACGGTGCTGACGCTGATCTTCCCGCCAGCCTATCTCATACGCCTGATACCCCGGCTGACGGCGCTGTCCTCCAGCATTCATAACCGGCTGGGGATGCATGACGCCCCGGCCAAGGGCGAAGGCGGCGGCGACGGCAATGGGGAGGACGGTGTCATCACCATGATGCCGATCACCGACCGGCTGACCAAGGCGATCCCGTTTGCAGGCCGTATCCTGCCGCTGCCCGAGGGCACATGGCACCCGGTCATGAACATCATCAACGGCCCGCATGGGGAAGTGCTGGAAAACGTGCTGATCCGTGTGGAGGGCCATGTCGTCACCGGCATGATCGGGGCGGAAGGCAGCACCCAGCCCGTGCCGGAAACGGCCATTACGTCCATTGATTCCAGTTGCCATGACGACCGGAACTACATGTCCCGTGTCCTGACCGCCCATCCGCCATCAATGGAGTGCTGGTTTACGACGGCGGTCTATCCCGCCTCGATCAACCGCACGGCCATCATCGCCAACCGGTTGAGAGAAGAAGGGTTCATCCTGCCCCCCGTGCTGCTGAAGGCCGGATGGAGCTACAGCACGCCTGCGGGTGACCACAACGTCAATGTCGAAACGGTCACCATCTTCCTCAATCCCGTGAACACCGACAGCACCAAGATGCTGCGTACGCCCGATTACTGGGCCAAGGACACATTGGGCCAGCAGCCTGCCGCCAGCGATTTCGTAAAGCGTACGAATACATGGATGGCAGGCTGGGCACAGGTCCTGCATGACGGGTTCAACAGCGATATGCTGGCGTCAAGCGATGAACAGCGTGCCCGCCTGGCGCATGATCCCGCAGCGTCCCTGCCGGGACGGGGCAGCCCGCTGGACTAAGCCATCGTTTCAAAGCTTTCTTATCCACGGCAGGCTTCTGGTATGCAGCCGCGGTTTCGACCGCATGACGGGCGTAGGAGTCTAGCCCTGCCGCAATACGTCCGAAATCTCGATCAGGAAATCCAGCACGGTACGGGTACGCAGCGGCAGGGTGCGCGGTCCCGTATGGACGGCATAAAAGGGCAGTTCCGGTATCGTCCATTCCGGCAGCAGGTGCTTCAGGCGCCCGGCCGCAATGTCTTCTTCCACCTGGAATGTCGGCAGCATGCCAATGCCCAGCCCCGCACGGACGGCCTGCAGCACGGCTTCGCTGCTGTTGGCGCGGAAGGGACCACTGGCGGCGACCGTGGTTTCGGCCTCACCCTTGCGGGCAAACTGCCAGTCGTGGCGGGTACCGCCATAGCTATAGGCAATACAGGGATGGTTGAGCAGGTCACGCGGGTGTTCGGGCGTGCCCCGGCGCGCAAGGTAGTCGGTTGATGCCACCACGCAGCGATGGACCGAGCCAAGCCTGCGGGCAATCAGCGACCCTTCGGCAATGGAACCGATGCGGATGGCAAGGTCCAGCCCTTCTTCCACCAGATCACCGAATCCGTCACGCATGACCAGTTCGACCGACAGGTCGGGATGTTCTTCCAGCAGGGTGCTCAGCCTGCTGGTCAGGTACAGGCCGAACGCCGTCGTCACGCCCAGACGCACCAGCCCCGAAACCGAAGCCCGCCTGCGGCCAAGGGCCGTTTCCGCCGTTTCCAGGATTTCCAGCACTTCATAGGCATGCGGCAGCAGGCTGCGCCCGTCTTCCGTCATCATCAGGCTGCGGGTGGTACGGGCGAACAGGGTCGCGCCGTAATGGGCTTCCAGCAACGCAATATGCCGGGAAATGGTGGGCTGGCTTGCCCCCGTTTCCCTTGATACCGCCGAGAATGAACCCGTGGCGGCCACACGGACGAAGCTATGCAAGGCAGAAAGCAGATCCATGAAGCCCCAGCACCCTCAACTATGTTATTACATAGCCATAGCTTTAAACGGCATCCTATTTATGCACAATACAGAGAAAAGACACCACCGATATGTGTAAAATGCAACGGTACCACGGGTAACCTATGCCGAATATGCATATATGATCTGCCCATAAAAAAACGGCGGCCCGTGTGATACGGACCGCCGTCTTTATCATCCATCCCGACCGGAACCGGGGCGGGTCATGTGATTACGCGGCCTTGGTCATGCCACGCAGCACGGTCTGGAGAATGCCGCCATTGCGGAAATACTCCACCTCGTCCAGCGTATCGACACGGCACAGCAGCGGAACGTCCTGCTTGGAGCCATCGGCGCGGGTGATGGTCATGGTCATCGTCATACGCGGCGTGATCTTGTCCAGACCGCGGATTTCGAAGGTCTCGTCACCCTTCAGGCCCAGCGTCTTGCGCGTCGTGCCTTCTTCAAACAGCAGCGGCAGCACGCCCATGCCCACCAGGTTGGAACGGTGGATACGCTCGAAGCTTTCGGCAATCACCGCACGCACGCCCAGCAGCAGGGTGCCCTTGGCCGCCCAGTCGCGTGAGGAGCCCATGCCGTATTCCTTGCCGCCGATCACGACCAGGGGCACGCCCTCCTTCTTGTATTCCATCGCGACATCATAGATGGAGCCTTCCTTGCCGTCCGGGAAGTGCTTGGACACGCCCCCTTCGGTGCCGGGCAGCATCTCGTTCTTGATGCGGATGTTGGCAAACGTGCCACGCACCATCACGCGGTCATTGCCACGACGCGAACCGTAGGAGTTGAAGTCCTTCTTCGCGACGCCATGCTCTTCAAGGTACTTGCCGGCAGGCGAGCTTTCCTTGATCGCGCCAGCAGGCGAGATGTGGTCAGTCGTGATGTTATCACCCAGCAGCGCCAGCAGGCGCGCACCGATGATGTCGCCACGCGGCTTGGGTTCGGGCGTGATGTCCTGGAAGTACGGCGGATCCTGCACGTAGGTGGATGATGCATCCCACTTGTACGTCTCGGAACCGGTGGCGACCTTCAGCGCCTGCCATTCCTTCGTGCCCTGGCTTACGTGCTTGTAGCGGTTGATGAACTCCTCACGCGTGATGGCGGAGCCCATCAGGGCGGCGATTTCATGGTTGGTCGGCCAGATGTCCTTCAGGTACACCGGCTTGCCATCCTTGGAGGTGCCCAGCGGCGTGGTGGTGATGTCCTCACGCATGGTGCCCAGCAGGGAATACGCCACGACCAGCGGCGGGCTGGCCAGGTAGTTGGCGCGCACGTTCGGCGAAATGCGGCCTTCGAAGTTACGGTTGCCCGACAGGACCGACACCGCAACCAGCTTGTTGCCTTCGATCGCATCGACGATGTGATCTTCCAGCGGGCCGGAGTTGCCGATACAGGTCGTGCAGCCATAGCCCACGGTGTTGAAGCCCATCGCGTCCAGTTCGGCCTGCAGGCCCGCGCGGTTGAGGTAGTCGGTCACAACCTGCGATCCCGGTGCGAGCGAGGTCTTCACCCACGGCTTGGGCTTCAGGCCCAGCGCACGTGCCTTTTTCGCCACCAGGCCTGCCGCGATCAGCACGGCGGGGTTGGAGGTGTTGGTGCACGAGGTGATGGCCGCGATCACCACGTCGCCGTGGCCGATCTCGTAATTGGTGCCAGCCACCTTGGCCTTCTTGTCCTTGTCGGCTTCGGGCACGCCCAGGCTGCCGGTCAGTTCCTTCTCGAACGCCTTGTCCGCACCCTTCAGCACGACGCGGTCCTGCGGGCGCTTGGGGCCGGCGATGGACGGCACGATGGTCTCAAGGTTGAGTTCCAGCGTATCGGTGAACACGGGGTGCGCCGATTCGGCATGACGGAACATGCCCTGTGCCTTCAGGTATTCCGCCGTCAGCTTGATGCGGTGTTCCTCACGACCGGTCTGGCGCAGGTAATCCAGCGTCAGGTCATCAACCGGGAAGAAGCCGCAGGTCGCGCCATATTCCGGGGCCATGTTGGCGATGGTCGCACGGTCGGCAACCGGCAGGTGGTCAAGGGCGGGGCCGAAGAATTCGACAAACTTGCCGACAACGCCCTTCTTGCGCAGCATCTGCGTGACCGTCAGCACCAGGTCGGTGGCGGTCGCCCCCTCGGGCAGCTTGCCAACCAGCTTGAAGCCGATCACGTCGGGGATGAGCATGGCGATCGGCTGGCCCAGCATCGCGGCTTCCGCCTCGATCCCGCCAACGCCCCAGCCCAGAACGCCCATGCCGTTGACCATGGTGGTGTGGCTGTCCGTGCCGAACAGGGTGTCGGGATAGGCGTAGTCCTTGCCATCCACATTCGCCGTCCACACCGCCTGCGCGATGTATTCCAGGTTCACCTGGTGGCAGATTCCGGTGCCCGGCGGCACGACGGAGAAGTTTTCAAACGCTTCCTGGCCCCAGCGCAGGAAGGCGTAGCGTTCGCCATTGCGCTCGAACTCGATGGTCACGTTGTCCTGCAGCGCTTCGGGCGAACCGGCCACGTCCACCATGACCGAATGGTCGATCACCAGGTTGACGGGAACCAGCGGGTTCACCTTCTGCGGGTCGCCCTTCAGCTTCAGGATGCCGTCGCGCATCGCGGCCAGATCGACCACGGCGGGAACGCCGGTGAAATCCTGCATCAGGATACGCGCGGGCTTGAAGGGAACTTCCTTCGTGCTGCGCCCTTCCTTCAGCCATTCCGCAATGGCCTTGGCATCCTCAACCGAATAGGAATGCCCGTCCTCGAACCGCAGCACGTTTTCCAGCAGCACTTTCAGGCTGACCGGCAGGCGGCTGACGGAACCGATCGTCTTTTCAGCTTCCGGGATTGAGAAATAATGATAGGTCTTGCCGTCCACATTGAGTGTGCGGCCCGTTTTCATTGAGTCGTGCCCAACCGTCTTCATTGGCTTTGTTTCCTCCGAGGCATCAGCAACGGATCGTCCCGTATGACCACTTTCCCCCGCCCCACTTCCATAGGTGCGGGATTTGCGACCTTGTCGGGGACAACCTGCTTGATCTCCCAACGGGGGTAGAACATACCCGGACGCGGTTGCGACACAAGCTGGACCCGGTAACAAGAAAGCGGGAGCAGGCGTTTTTTTCACCCGCCCGCCCCTTCACCCACCGATCGGAGGATTTCCGTCATTCCTGCCTTTACTCCCCCCGGCCGTCCCCTGCTGGAAGTGGAAAATATATCGGTTTTCCGCGGTGAACGGCTGGTTCTGGACCGTGTCGGCTTTACGCTGGATGCGGGCGACGCCCTGCTTCTGACCGGGCCGAATGGCGCGGGCAAGTCCACCTTGCTGCGCGTGCTCGCGGGTTTGCGCAAACCTGAAGGCGGCCATGTCCTGTGGGCCGGGGTCGATGCGCTGGCCGATCGCAGCCAGCATGCCGGACGGGTGGCCTATCTGGGTCATCAGGATGCGCTGAAACTGGGGCTGACACTGCGTGAAAACCTGACGCTGGCGGCGCGCGCCAGTGGCGGAAATCCTGATTTGTGCATGAAATCGCTTAATATTTCCGGGCTGGCCGACCTGCCGGCGCGCATGCTGTCAGCGGGGCAGAAACGTCGCGCGGCGCTGGCGCGCGTCCTGCTGGCGCAGGCCCCGCTATGGCTGCTGGATGAACCCAGCCTGGGGCTGGACATCAACACGATGGGCCTGCTGGGCACGCTGTTTGCCGCCCACCGGCAGGCTGGCGGAATTGTGATTGCAACCACCCATGTTCCCCTGCCCCTTCCCAATGCCCGCACGCTGGCGCTGCCGGGCCTGAACGAATCCGACATCCCGCAACCGATGGAGGATTTCCCCGAGGACGACCTGCTGTGAAATTCCAGATTCCCTCCCTCATCATGGCCATTCTGGAACGTGACCTGCGGCTTGCCCTGCGCCATGGGGCGGATACGCTGGGCGCCGTGCTGTTCTTCATCCTTGCGGGCGCGCTGTTTCCGCTGGCCCTTGGCCCCTCGCCCGAACTGCTGCGGCGCATGGCGCCGGGCATCGTGTGGGTGTGCGCGCTGCTGGCCGCCCTGCTGCCGCTGGACCGGCTGTTCGGGGCGGAGCTGGAGGACGGGTCACTGGACCAGCTGCTCATGACCGGGCTGCCTGCCTCCCTTATCGCACTGGCGAAAATGATGGCCCACTGGCTGACCACCGGCCTGCCGCTACTGCTGGCGGCAGGACCGCTGGCCATCATGCTGGGCATGCCTTCGGGCAGCATGGTCGTGCTGCTGACGGGCCTGTTCCTGGGCACGCTGATCCTGTCGCTGATCGGGGGGATGGCGGCGTCGGTGGTGCTGGGCGCGCGACGGGGCGGCGTGCTGCTGCCGCTGCTGGTGCTGCCGCTGACAACGCCCGCGCTGATTTTTGGCGCGGCGGCGCTGGATGCGGCCCAGACCGGCCTGTCATGGGGGCCGGACCTTGAACTGCTGGGCGCCTTTCTGGCGGCGGCGATTCCCCTGTGCCCGCTGGCAGCGGGGGCCGGGCTGCGGGCCGCTGTGGAATAGCAGGGACTTTTGGTGAAGCTTTTTTTTAAAAGGCGGCGTCCAAAAATTCCCGATTTATAAATCCTTCAGGCCGGGCGGCCTATCTGGCCGCAACGGGTGCCGCGGGGGCGCCAACGTCAAATGGCAGCGTCCCCTGCACCGGGTCGCCCGTCCGTGCCCGCATGCGCCAGTGCAACACATAATGCCCGGGCGTCAGCGCCACGCTGGTGGCAATGGACTGCTGTTCATCATCAATGGGCGATGCGGGCAGCAGTTGCGGCACCCCGCTGGGGCCAAGCAGCAGCAGGCGGGCGCGAAACGGGTCGATTACGGTATCGAATGTCAGCTTGACGGCCACGTTGCCCGCGGCAACCCGCGCGCCCGGCGCGGGGTCGGACTGCACCAGTGCTGGCGCGGCGCAGGCCTGTGCCACAACCGCGCCGGACAGGGTGGCGGACAGGCCAAGCATGCGCAGCATTGGGAAAAAGGACACGGGAACGACACCTCCGGCATGGTTGGACTGCCGTGTGTATTCCCCCGATATGCGAAGGGCGGCAAGACCTTCGTCCCGCCGCCCCGCATTTTGCCCGCCCCGAGGGGAGCATGGCATATCAGATATAATGTTCCTGAATCGGCTTCAGCCCGTTGAACCCGGTCGAGCAATAGGTCGAGACATACGCCCCCGTGGACAGCAGTTCGATCCGGTCCCCCGACTCCAGATCCAGCGGCAGGGCATAGGGGGTCTTTTCATACATGATGTCCGCGCCGTCGCAGGTCGGGCCCGCAATGGCGACGGGGCCGGTTGCCGCCCCGTCATGCGGGGTGCGGATGCCATAGCGGATGGCCTCGCCCTCGGTCTCCGCCAGGCCGCCGAAACGCCCGATGTCCAGATAGACCCAGCGCACGCCATCATCGATTCCACGACGGCTGACCAGCACCACCTCGGACGACACCACGCCTGCGTCACCAACGATGAAGCGGCCCGGCTCGACAATCATTTCCGGCAGGTCGTTGCCGAAATGCTCGGTCATGGCGTGGCTGATCGCCAGCGCGAAGCTGTCGATGCCCGGCACATCGTCACGGTAGCGGATGGGAAACCCGCCACCCAGATTGACCATGCGCAGGTCCAGCCCCGCCGCCTTCAGGTCGGTGAACAGCATGCCCACGCGCGCGATGGCGGCTTCGTACGCGCCGGTCGCCGTCTGCTGGCTGCCCACATGGAAGGACAGGCCATACGGGTCCAGCCCCAGGTCACGGGCGCGCAGCATGAGGTCACGCGCATTGTCCAGCGTCGTGCCGAACTTGCGCGACAGCGGCCAGTCCGCCCCTTCGTTTTCCACGATCAGGCGGCAGTAGACGCGCGAACCCGGCGCATGGCGGGCCAGCTTTTCCAGCTCTTCCGCGCAGTCGAAGGCGAACATGTCCACACCCGCGGCAAAGGCGCGGGCAATGTTGGACGCCTTCTTGACGGTGTTGCCAAAGGAGACGTCGGCCGGACGCGCCCCCGCATCCAGGCACATGGAAATCTCTTCCCATGATGCCGCGTCGAACGCCGAACCCAGACCCACCAGGCGGGTCAGGATTTCACGGGCGGGATTGGCCTTGACGGCGTAATAGATCCGGGCCAGCGGCAGCGCATTGCGCAGCGCGCGATAGCGTTCTTCCACCCGGTCAACGTCAACGACAAGGCAAGGCGTAGCAGGAGACTGCTCAGCCAGATAACGAGCGATTTTGGGAGTCATCGCACCCAAATCCCTTCTGTACTGCCGCCCGATGGATACAATTCTGGAATTGCACAAACGGACAGATGTTGCGAAACGGTCTAACGGACCAGCGACCAATTAAGGACCCCCACCCTGTGGCAGCCCGATTGCCAGAACGCTTGACGTCGTTGCGTAACCTCAGAGGGCCAGTGGCACGTGCGTTGTTGCGTAAGCAGCGCATATGAGGACAATACGCCCGTGACGCAATAGAAAAATCATCCCTTCCGACAGTTTTTCGTCTAAGGTCACATGATCGTGGCGCAATATACACATGACCGGTACCGACCCGGTCCGTCCACGTGACAGCAGACAGGACACGAAGTTCCCCTTGATTGGTACCTCATCCACTGAAATCGATATGACGGATATCCCGCCGCCTGCGCCCCATCTGCCGCATTTTTCCATGCAGCAGGTCAAGAAGGTGGCGCAACAGGTCGCCCGCAACATCGTATCCGACCAGATCACGCTGGCTGCGGCGGGATGCGCATTCTATGCCACACTGTCCCTGTTTCCCGCCATGAGCACGCTCATCTCCCTCTACGGGCTGCTGTTCGATCCACAGACGGTGGAACCGCAGTTGGTCGTGCTGCGCAACCTGCTGCCACCATCCGCCTATGACATGCTCGGCGCGCGCATCCACCTGCTGGTGGCCGAATCGCATTCGTCACTGACGTTCAACCTGATCATATCGACCACCATCGCCACGTGGTCGGCATCAGCGGCCACGCGTTCGCTGATCATGGCGATGAATGTTGCCTACAATACGCCCGAAACGCGCAGCTTCCTGCGCTTTCAGGGCATGGGCATGGCCCTGACGTTCTGTTCGATATGCGGGGGGATCCTGACACTCGCCCTGATGGTGGCGCTGCCGTTCCTGCTGGATTACCTGCCGCAGCGGCTGGCCCTTGCCCCGCCGCCCGGATCGGTCGAACTGCTGGTACGCATGGGGGGGCCGCTGCTCATGCTGCTGTTCGTGCTGTCGCTGTGTTCGCTGCTGTACCGCTTCGGTCCCAACCGGCCCCATACGTACTGGCGCTGCATCCTGCCCGGGTCGGTGGGGGCGACGCTGCTCTGGCTGCTCTCATCAGCGGGCTTTTCCTATTATGTCAGCCATATCGCGAGCTACAGCGCCACCTATGGGCCGCTGGGCGCGTTCATCGCCATCATGATGTGGTTCTATGTCTCGGCCTATGTCGTGCTGCTGGGGGCCGAACTGAACGCCGGGCTTGAAATCGAGATGAAACTGCGCTGCGCCCCGGAAAAGACCATGGAAGGCTGGACCAAGCACCAGAGCCTGTAGCCCGGGCAGGTCAGCGCGGCATGCTGGCCACTTCTTCCTCATCATCGCGCATGGGCCTGAGATCGACCAGCGTCGTCCCCATGCCCAGCATGCCAAGCTGGCGCGCGGCCTCAAGCGACAGGTCAATGATGCGGGCGCCATGATAGGGGCCGCGGTCATTGATCCTGACCACCACCGAACGCCCCGTCCGGCGCGAATGCACCATGATCCGGCTGCCCAGCGGCAGCTGCCGGTGGGCGGCGGTCAGCGCGCCGGGATCAAACATTTCCCCCGATGCGGTGGCGTGACCAAGCTGCCGGCCGGTGCCGTACCAGCTGGCCAGGCCCTGCTGGCGCCAGTGCGCGGGAACATGCGTCATGACAGGCGGCCGCCGCATGCCGCCACGGCCGCCATGCCGTCCCATGGGCGCACCGTGCCGCACGGCGGAACATGCAACCTGCATGCCACCGGATGCCGCCAGCATGAAACATGCCACGATCACCGGCAACGTAAACCGTGCCCTGTCGCGGCCTGTCCGCATGCCGTCACGTCGGTGATCGGGATATCCTGTCATGACCCCATCATATCATGTGATACACCGATATCATATCAATAGCGTCACGGTTCGCCGCCCACCGTCATGGACCGCCCCGGCAGGCGCCCGCACGGCACGCGTGACATGATCGGACTTGGAACCGGGCGGCGGGCGTGCTAGGCGCGTGCATCATGGAGCGCCCTCTCATTGCCGTGCTGAACGGTCCCAACCTGAACATGCTCGGGCTAAGGCAGCCCGAGGTCTATGGTCATGCCACGCTTGACGACGTGGAACAGGTCTGTGTCCAGGCTGCCGAACGCCTGGATGTGGCCATCGACTTCCGCCAGACAAATGGGGAGGGGGAGCTTGTTTCATGGATACAGGAATGCCGGGGCCGCGCACGCGGCATCATCATCAACCCGGCGGCCTATTCCCATACCTCGGTCGCAATCCTTGACGCGCTGCTTGCCGTTGATCTGCCTGTGATCGAGGTCCACATTTCCAATATTCACCGCCGTGAAGCCTTCCGTCATCACTCCTACGTCTCCCGCGCCGCCATTGGCGTCATATGCGGGCTTGGCGTACGCGGGTATGCCCTGGCGCTTCAGGCCATGACAGACATGATTCTGGACGAGGACGATCAATGAGCCGACTGCTCGTGGATGCGGATGCCATTCGGGCATTGGCTGAAATTCTGACCGATACCGGCCTGACCGAAATCGAGATCGCGGAAAAGGACAACCGCATCCGCGTTGTCCGCGCGGTCGCACCGGTCGCCCATGCCGTGCCGGCCCCGGCGCCTGTGGCAGCGCCCGCCCCCGTGGTGCCCGTGACCGCCGTGACCCCCACGGCCACGGACCCGTCCAAGCACCCCGGCGCCGTGACCAGCCCGATGGTGGGCGTCGCCTATCTGGCGCCCGATCCGTCTTCCCCGCCGTTCGTCACCGAAGGCCAGCAGGTCAGCGCGGGACAGACGCTGCTGCTGATCGAGGCGATGAAGACCTTCAACCAGATCAAGGCCCCCCGCGCGGGCACCCTGAGCAGGATTCTGGTGCAGTCGGGCGACCCGGTCGAATTTGGCGAAGCGCTGGTCATCATAGAGTAATGTTTTCCAAGATCCTCATTGCCAATCGTGGCGAGATCGCCCTGCGCATCCTGCGGGCCTGTCGCGAACTGGGTATCCGGACGGTTGCCGTGCATTCCACGGCCGACACCGATGCCATGTATGTCCGTCTGGCTGATGAAGCCGTATGTATCGGCCCGCCGGCCAGCCGCGACTCGTACCTCAATGTCGCGGCCATCCTCTCGGCGGCCACCATCACCGGGGCGGACGCCATCCATCCGGGCTATGGCTTCCTGTCGGAAAATGCCGATTTCGCGGAAACGGTGGAAGCCCACGGCATCACCTTCATCGGGCCGACGGCGGAACATATCCGCATGATGGGCGACAAGATCACCGCCAAGACCACCATGATGGCGCTGGGCGTGCCGCTGGTCCCCGGATCGGATGGTGCGCTGGAAAACCTTGAGCAGGCGCGTGAAGTGGCGGCAAGGGTCGGCTATCCCGTGCTGATCAAGGCTGCCGCTGGCGGCGGCGGGCGTGGCATGAAGGTCGCCCCCACCGAAGCCGACCTGGAGGAAGCGTGGAGCGTCGCCCGCACCGAAGCCCGCGCCGCCTTTGGCAATGATGAGGTGTATCTGGAAAAATACCTCGACAAGCCACGCCATATCGAACTGCAGATCATGGCCGACACGCACGGCAACGTGGTGCATTTCGGCGAACGTGACTGCTCCCTGCAGCGCCGTCACCAGAAGCTGCTGGAAGAGGCGGGATCCCCCGCGCTGACGGCAAAGCAGCGTGACGACATCGGTGCGATCGCCACCTCCGCACTGACGAAGCTGGGTTACCGCAACGCCGGCACGCTGGAGTTCCTGTACCAGGACGGGCAGTTCTGCTTCATCGAGATGAATACCCGCCTGCAGGTGGAACATCCGGTGACGGAAATGGTGTGCGACGTGGATCTGGTGCGCGAGCAGATTCGCATCGCGGCGGGCGAGCCGATCGGCTACAGCCAGTCGGACATCAAGTTCTCCGGTCACGCGATCGAATGCCGCATCAATGCGGAAGACCCGCAGACCTTCATGCCCACGCCGGGCACGATCACCGTCTATCACCCGCCGGGGGGGCTGGGCGTGCGAATCGACAGCGCGCTGTATGCCGGCTACCGCGTGCCGCCCTATTACGACAGCATGATCGCCAAGCTGATCGTGCGCGCGCCCACACGGCTTGAGGCCATCGAGCGCATGCGCCGCGCGCTGGATGAATTCGTGATCGAGGGGGTCAAGACAGTCATCCCGCTGCACCGCAAGATTCTGGAAGATCCCCAGTTCCGCAAGGGCGACTACACCATCCACTGGCTGGAAAACTTCGTGGCCCGCCAGCAGGAAAAGAACTGAACCGGACGACACCCCGAACGCAGTTGCGCATTGCACGAAAAAGGGCGGTACCATGATGGTACCGCCCTTTTTTTAGAAACATCCCGCAAAATAAAAGACATTTCTGGTGAAGCCTTCTCCAGAAAGCGTCAGGAAACGTCACCTTTTTTCAAAAAAGGCGACATCCAGAAACCTTTGTCTTCCATCCCTTGCCCGGCAAGGACAGTGGATCATGACCTGTCCCCCCGGATCATGTTCAGGCCATGACCGGGTCGAGATAGGGGCTGGAGGCATCGAAGAATTTCTGGTTGTGATCCAGTTCATAGGAAATCACGTACAGACAGGTCAACGCACTGTCGATTTCCAGCCGCACACCCAGGTTATCCGCCTGTCCCGCTATCTGCTGCAGGTGCGCGATGGCGAATTTGGCGGATCGCGCCGTGCGGCCGTAATGCCCCCCGTACCGTCCGCTGAACTGCGCCATGCGCCGCATCATGTCCCCGACGACGCGCTGGGCTTCGGGCGGCAGCAGGTGGCGTTCCAGAATCGCACGCAGGCGGATGACATTCAGCCCGATCGTCATGGCGGACAGGATGCCCTGCAGATACGCGTCGATAATCGTATCCGGCGTGTTTTCGGCATTGGTCAGCAGGCGGACAAAGCGGTCCACGTTATGTTCGACCACATACAGGGTGGTCGGCAGGTTACGCGCGCGCGCGATATAGCGCAGCCCGCGCAGGATGCCGGTACGCATCTGCCAGCGCATGTCGTTCGTATCGAACGGCAGGACCAGCCTGAATGACCACATGGCGTACCACAGCCCCAGCACAAGCGGCATGGCGGTATTGAAGAACGCCACTTCATCCAGTCGCGACTGGTTGCCCGGACCCAGCAGGATGGGCAGGAACAGGTTGTAAGAAACCGCCCCCAGCACCAGGGCGGGATAGGCAAAGGCCAGCCCCCCCGCCAGCATGGGCAGGAACAGGCACACGGCCATGATTTCATACGTGGTGGGTTCCGCCAGACGCCACAGCACCAGCACCCCCGCCACGACCGAGGCAATGATCGCCCCCCCAAGGAAGGCCCGCGTGGCCAGCGCCGGTTTTTCCAGCGTGGAGAACAGGCTGCACACGATGGAGACGAACATCATGAACGTCAGACCAGATGACCACGACGTGGTGACCCAGATCAGGCCCGACCCGAAAATGGTGACCGATGCCCGCAGGCTGTTGGTAAAGGCCTGCTGCCAGTCACGGAAGGTCTTGAGCCGGTAGTGGAAATGGTCATGCAGCAGGGGATGACGGCTGGCGTCAAACTGGATCAGCGCCTGTTCCAGTTCATCCAGTATTTCCCCCAGCGCATAGTTGAGCATGCGCTGCTGCGACAGCATCTGCACCAGTTGCGGGTCCACCGGGGCGCTGCCGGGACTGCCCATTTCCTGATCCAGTGAATCGGCCACGCTCTGCCGGCACGATGCCTGCAACGCCGCCAGGCGGGCCAGGACAGGATGGATGTCATCACTGGATTCAATCTGTGAGGCCATATCCTTGAGGAAGGCCTCCACCTCGCTTGATGTCGCGGCGAAAGCGGCATCGGGCCTCCCGCATGGTCCCTGCATCAGGGCGGCAAGATCCAGTCCGCGCGACAGCAGCATGGCCACCCGCGCAAGGGCCGCACGCGCATGATCGCCCTCATGCCCGCGATGGGATCCCATCTCCACTTCAGCGAATTCGATCTGGTCGCTCAGGGACGTAATGTTGGAAAAGACCCCGCGCGCCTTTTTCAGGACCTGCGTATCACCCGACAGCAGGCCGGCAAGGGTCTGGGCCGCCCCGTTGATCGCCGTCAGGAAATTGTTGGCCAGGCGGTCCTGCGCGCGTTCTTCCAGCTTGAACTGGAACAGGGAGGAGACGGTACTTTCCAGCACGATGCCCAGCACGATATAGGTCGCGCGCGCCATGGCCGTCATGAAGATATGTTCAGGGTCGGCAATCCCGTCGAGCGAGATGATGGCATAGGTAAAGCCGCTCGCCCGCATGCCATGGATACGGTAATTGGTCATGGTGGCGGGACCGGGCAGCAATGTCCCGATAAAGCAGAACGTGCCGATCCCGATCGCCAGCATGAGAATGAACATGAGCGGCGCCTGTGGAAAGGCCGCCACCAGGAGCACGGCACAGATCGTGCCGACCACCATGCCAAACAGATGCCAGCGCGCCTTGGCGACACTCTTGCCACGCGTGCCCTGCGCCACCATCCAGACCGTCAGCGCCGCCCATTGCGGGCTGCCCAGTTCCCACCACAGCGCAATGCCCAGCGCGATAAGGGAGGTAATGGTGGTCCGCAGCGCGTAGCCGAAGGTGAAGATGCCAGGCGCGTAAAGCCAGCGCAGGTGATCCTGCCGCAGGGTCATGCCCGGCGGCCACAGTCGCCTGAAAAAGCCACGGACCTGATTGCTGAAACGGATCAGGGAAAGCTCAAGACCTTTCATCCCGGCGTTAAGCCCCCCTGTTCAGATACAATCCATCCACACTGTACATCATACCGCCCACGCGCACAGGCCGACAGCCCGATGACAGCCCGCAGGGCGGTGCATGCCACATATCACGCGCCCGGCGTCGCCGGTTACTCGTCGTAGGAGACGAGGGTCTTGACCGGCACATCCAGCCGGCCGCGGCCGCCAAGGCCCGTCAGTTCGATCATGGTGGCGGCCCCCACGACATCCGCACCCACCTTGCGCAGCAGGGAGACGGACGCCACCAGCGTGCCACCCGTGGCCAGCAGGTCATCCATCACCACCACGCGCTGTCCCGGCTGGATCGCATCCGCCTGGATATGCAACGAATCGGACCCGTATTCCAGGTCGTAGCTGTGGGACACCGTCTTGCCCGGCAGCTTGCCGGGTTTGCGCAGCATGACCAGCCCGCAGCCAAGGCGACTGGCCAGCGGGGCCGCCGTCAGGAACCCGCGCGATTCGATGGCCGCCAGCATGTCCGGCGCCCACGGCGCCACCGCCGCCGCCAGGCGCCCCATGGCGATCTGCCATGCATCCGCATTCCGCATCAGGGTCGAAATATCGTAGAACAGGATACCGGGCTTGGGAAAATCCGGGATGTTACGGATGTATTGTTTCAGGTCGATCTTGGCAGTCGTCATGATCGGTGCGCAGTCCCCGTTGGGTGGTCATACAGATCCGGGACATGCCTGCCCCGTTCACGAAAGTGTCGCCCCTGAGGACGGCCCCCCGCTGTAGCCGCCACACGGCGGGGCGACAACCCCAACCGGGTACGGGGCACATGCTTTGGCGCGCCCTGACGGGCTGATGTGGCGGGAGGAGACTTTATTCCTTCCCCGCCTCCGCACTGCCGGGCGGGCGGGCGGGACGCAGCAGCACCATGACCAGCATGATCGCGGCCCCCATCAGCATGACACCCGCCATGGGAATGGGGGAATTGGTCGGCAGCATACCCACGAATGCCCCCGCCACGGCCCCCAGCACATACTGCAGCGTGCCCACGAATGCCGATGCGCTGCCCGCGAACCGCGGGTGGTCAGCCAGCGCGCCCACCGTGGCATTGGGCCCGATGATGCCCGTGGTGCCCAGTGACACCATCATGGTCAGGATCAGGCACCCCATCATCCACAGTGGCGGATGGCCGCCATGCTGCATGGCGAAGGCGATGACGATGGCCACGGCGGTCATGGCAATGGTCCCCGCCACCGCGACCATCACCGCGACCCCAAGGATACGGGCGGCGTCAATACGCCCCACCAGCATGCCATTCAGTTGCGACGCGCCAATCATGCACACCGCGAACACACCGAACAGCATGCCGAAATGCGCCGCCGACAGGCCGAACAGGCCACGGAATACCGACGGGGCGGCGGACAGGTAGGTAAACGACATGAAGCACGAAAAACCGGCAATCATGGCATGGGTGATGAACCCGCGGTCACGCGCCAGCATCATGTACCGGCTGAACAGGGTGACGGGCGAGAACTCGCTGCGGTTCTGGGGTTTGAGCGTTTCGGGCAGGACACGCCAGATCAGCAGGATACAGATCAGGCCATACACCGCCGACGCCCAGAAGATCGACCGCCATGACGCAATCGACAGCACCATGCCCCCCAGCGTGGGCGCCAGGATGGGCACGACCCCCATCACCAGCACCAGCCGCGACATGAGGCGCGCGGATTCATTGCCATGTGACATGTCGCGCACGCAGGCGCTGGGAATGATCAGGCTGGCCGATGCCCCCAGCGACGCGACCAGGCGGAAAAACGAAAACGTGGGAATGTCCCGCGCCATCGCACACCCGACCGACGCCAGCGTATAGACCAGGGTGCCCACCAGCATGGGCCTGCGCCGGCCGAAACGGTCCGACAGCGGCCCCATGGTGATCTGCCCGATCGCCAGCCCCACGAACCATATGGCCAGCGTCATCTGCGCGGAACCCGCCCGTCCGTGCAGCGTCGTTTCCAGTTCCGGGAAAGCAGGAAGATAGATGTCGGTTGAAACCGGGCCGACCGCGGTCAGGAACCCCAGCAGGATCGCAATCCACCCCATCGGGCGGGCAGTCGTTTCCGGCACGGGCTTTTCCGCTGAATGGCCCGCCGTTGCGGATGAGCCCATGAGGCACTCCATATTGAAAGATTGTGGGGACTAGTAGACCAGCCAGGTCCACTTTTTCACCATCTAATTACGACATACTGCAATTCGCTATCGCGATACCCCTGCCATGTCGGGGCGGCGCATGCGCACGCGGCGCATAAGCCATAGCCCCACCAGCGCGGACAGGGCAAACAGCACGGTCGCCACCCCGATGCGCCATGGTCCCTGCAGCCGGATACCCGACCCCACCAGCACGAACACGACGGTCTGTGGCAGGCTGCCCAGCAGCGTGGCCAGCATGAACGGCATGACCCGCACCCCCAGCATGCCCGACGCCAGATTGAGAAGAAGCGCCGAGCCCACCGGCATGAGTCGCAGCGTCAGGACGGACGCGAACGGCTCGTGCCGCACAAAACCGTCCAGCCGCGCCATGGTTGCCACAAGCCGCGCGGGCATGCGCGGCCGTCCCGCCCACATGCCCCACCCATAGCCACACAGGCACCCGGTCACGGTGGCCAGCGTGGCCAGGACGCAGCCCGCCCCGATTCCATAGGCGGCGCCGGCGGCGAAACACACCGCCTGCCGCGGCAGGCCAAATGCGCAGAACACACTGGCGGCCAGGATGAAAATCACCACGCCTTCCACCCCCGAATGCAGGGCGGGGCCAGCCGTCAGCATATGCCGCAGCCCGGGCAGGCGGCCAAGGACCGCCGCAAACCCGACAAAGGCCACAAGCAGCAGCACCGGCCGGACCAGCACACGCAACGTGGGCCGGGCGGGCGGCGCGGGCTGTGCGGCGTGCGGTAATATCATGCGTGCGTCCCGTTTTCCGACAGCGATCTGGTCCTTCGCGCCTAGCATCGCCTTGCAGCGGACTGCAAGGGCGGTCTAAATCCGGTTATGTCCGCATATCCTCCCTCCGGCTCCTTGATGGGCCGTACGCCCCCGTCCGCGCAGGAGCTGCGCAACCGGCAGCGTATCTCGACGTGGCTGTTTGCAATCTGCTTCATGCTTGTCGGCATGATCGCACTGGGCGGTTATACCCGCCTGACCGGATCGGGCCTGTCCATCATGGACTGGCGGCCCATTACCGGCATGATCCCCCCCCTGACCCACGCGGAATGGGAACGGCAGTTCGCGCTGTACAAGACCATTCCGCAATACAAGATCCTGCATGACGGATTCGGGCTTGCGGGCTTCCAGCAGATTTTCTGGGCGGAATGGACGCACCGCTTCTGGGGGCGGCTCATGGGGCTGGTCCTGCTGGTGCCATTGATCTGGTTTTCCATCACCGGCGCGCTGAGCCGGGGCCTGGCGCTGCGCCTGGTGCTGTTTTTCGTGCTGGGCGGGCTGCAGGGCGCGATCGGGTGGTTCATGGTGGCGTCGGGCTTCAACCCGGACAGCACGGCGGTCGCCCCCGTGCGGCTGGTGCTGCACCTGTGCTGCGCCTTCGCGCTGTACATCGCCATCCTGTGGACGGCGCTGTCCGTGCGGACACCGCGCCCGACCTTCATTCCCGCCACGCCTGAAGTCGTGCGCGTCCATCGCCTGGTCTGGGCCATCTGCCTGCTGGTCGGCATCACGGTCATTGCGGGTGGCTTTACCGCGGGCACGCATGCTGGGTTTGCCTACAACACCTTTCCGCTCATGGATGGTCACCTGATCCCGTCGGGCTATGGACGGCTGCACCCGTTCTGGCTGAACTGGTTCCAGAACATCCCCGCCGTCCAGTTCGACCACCGCCTGCTGGCCACCACCACGGCCCTTGTCATCGGCGGCACCATCGTACTGGGGCTGCGCACGCCGCAACTGGGGCGGGATGTCCATAGCGCGCTGGCGGTACTGGGCTGGCTGGTGCTGCTGCAATATGCGCTGGGCGTGACCACGCTGCTGCTGGTGGTGCCGGTCTGGGCGGGAACGGTCCACCAGACCTGTGCGGCCATCGTGCTGACAGCGGCCATCGTCACCCTGCATCGCCTGCGCGGGGTAGGCCGCCCGTAATATGCGCGGTGGCGGCACGCACGGCGTGCCGCCACCGCATCGGTCATGGTGTTACGATATAGGCCGCGCCCTGCAGCCGCACATGTGTGTAGCGTGCGCGGATGATGCGCCACAGGCTGGGAAACTCCCAGACATCTTCCTGTGTATCAAAGCGTGAATTGCTGACGAACGCCGCGATATCGTGCCGGTCCACCGCCCGCTCCAGCACCATCGCGTCATGCGTGACCGCGACATGCTGGGAATAGTTGAAAAAATCCATCACCACCGGCTTGTGCGCCCAGTAGCACAGGGCCAGCGTCTCACAGGCCACATCGCCATCAATCGCGCGCACGGCGGCAATCGTTTCGTCAGATGCCGCCAGGCTATGCACGATGCCGGTCACATTGCTGCGGTAGAGGTAGGGCAGGTACACCGGCAGGCTGACCACCACCGGCAGCAGGTTCAGCCCCACCATGCCCACCAGGACGGCGCGCATGGGCACACGGCCAACCGTGCCCCCGATGGTCACCAGGCGCGACATGGCCAGACCCGCGCACAGGGCGGCTGCGATCAGTGCTTCGAAACAGGCATTATGCGACACCCCGGCCCCCGTACGCTGCACGATGGCCGATGCCACCGCCAGCAGCAGATACAGCCCCAGCAACAGTCCGGACCGATGGGGCAGACGCCGCCACGGCACGAATGCGCATGACACCATCATGCCGCCCAGTCCCAGCACGTTGCCTAACCCCTTGAGCATGCCATGCACATAGAAAACGCGTTTATGGCCAAAGACGCCCTGAATGAAATCCGGACCGAAACTGCTGTAGTACAGCCCCCCCAGCAGGCACAGGGACACAAGACATCCCCCCATCCATGAGACAGCATGACGCCAGTCGGTCAGCAGCAGCCACACAAGGACCGCCACCGGCAGGGCCAGGATATTGTGCTTGAAGGTCAGTCCCGCGACAACGACGAAGCCCGCGCAGAAAGGCCGCCATGCACAGGCCCGCCCCGGTTCACGGCCATTACCCAGCAACAGCATGAATCCCGCCATGATAACGGCCTGCCCCAGCCATTGCGGGTCATCCATGGCGACATAATCACTATAGAAAACAGCGGAATAGAGTACGATCAGCAGGCCCGCAAACCATGCCCCGCCCCGTGTTCCGCCACAGGCGAGGACAATCCGCCCCGCAGCCCAGGCACAGAAAAGCAGCGCCAGAAGCGAAATGATGCGCCCCGCCACGATCATGTCCCCCAGCAGCCAGCCAAACAGGCCGACAACGTAAAACGAACTGGGCGGGTAATTATTGAACACCATCTGTTCGGCCGGGGGGTACAGCGGCGCATGATCCAGCCCTATGGCGCGCCGTGCCAGATAGGCGTTCCAGCCTTCATTACTGGATAACGATACATGGGCGGTAATGAATGCTACATGTGGAGCAAGAAGGATGAATATGGAAAGTATTGCAACATAAAGCCATATTGATTTTTTTACGTTAAAATTCATATTTTCCATATGGACTTTATTCTTCATGGCCTGATTATTATATTATTATGAAAAAATGAAGGAAATATGACGCATCCGGGCATTTTCATGCTTCCGCAATGACAATAATCTGCCCCCCTGCCCTGATTAACGCACACGTACACACTCCCCATCCTGACCTGAACCCGGTCGCGTGGATACTGTTAGAATGCACTATGATAATTTCATATATTACGCCTGCCATTTTTTATGATGTCATACCCCGTTGCACGGGTGCAGACCGGACAGAAGATAACCATATGGGACATACACCGCCCGGAACCGGACGGCAGGTATCGGTTGCCCCTCACCTCCGGGGCAATCCGGACCCATGGCGCGCCACATCTTTTCCAGATGGATGATTTTCTGCGATACATCGCATTCAGATATGCAGGAATGGAACATGCTCAAGCTGAAACATGTCGTGACGGGTACGCTGCTGGCACTGATCGCATGCGGGCCAGCCGCCCATGCCGAACCGCATGGCGGGGGCGGCTTCCATGGTGGGGGTGGCGGTCGTGGCGGCGGGGGCTGGCACGGTGGCGGGGGTCGCGGCTATGGCGGCGGCTGGCATGATGAAGGCCGGGGCGGCGGCCGGTGGCGCGGCGGCGGATGGGGCTGGGGTGGATGGGGTGGTGGCTACTATCCCTATTACCCCGTCTATGGCGGCTGGGGTTATCCGTGGGGCGGATGGGGCTGGGGTGGCGGCTGGGGATGGGGTTGGGGCGGTTACGCCATGGCCCCGGCCATGGGGGCCGCCGCAGCCGGCGCCAGCTATCAGGCCGCACCCGAGATCTATAACGGTACGGGCAACAACGCACCGGAAGACGATTCCGTCTATGACAAGGACCTGTCCACACTTGTGACCGATCAGACCGCCCCGCCACGGCAGGGACAACAACCGGCCACGGGCCAGGCCGCCCCCGCCAGCAGGCCCGTCACCTGCCCGCGTGGTCAGGTCTATAATACCCTGACCGAAAGCTGCGACCGGCCATAAGGCCGGGACCAGCGACCAGCACCCTAACCGGGTGTGACGGGCGCGGTATCCGTGCCCGCGTGGGGCAGCCAGCCACCCAGTTCCTGCCGCACGAGGGTTTCCAGCAGGTCAATGGCGTCAGGGGAGTCATTCAGGCATGGAATCAGCGCCAGTTCCTTGCCGCCCGCCTTGACGAAAGCATCACCCGCTTCATTGCCGATTTCATCCAGCGTTTCGATACAGTCGGAAATGAAGCCAGGCGTGATGACGGCAATACGCTCGATCCCACGTGCGGGCAGCGATTCGATGAAGGGCGCGGTGTAGGGTTCCAGCCACTTCGCCGGGCCGAAACGTGACTGGAAGGTCAGCGGCATCATCTGTTCATCATAACCCATGGCACGGCGCAGCGCCGCGATGGTGCGCTGACAGTCGGCAGCATAGGTATCGCCCTTTTCCACATAGATCTTCGGTAATCCGTGGAAGGACGCCACGATCATCTGCGGCTTGAAATCCAGCGTGGCAAGACGCGCCGAAATGGATCGGCCAAGGGCCGCGATATAGGCGGGATGGTCCGGAAACGGCGGCAACGTGCGGATGGCGGGCTGGTTACGCATGCGCATGAGCACACGGAACGCCTGGTCATTGGCCGTCGCGGTCGTCGTGGCGCTGTACTGGGGATAAAGCGGCGCGAGCAGGATCCTGTCGCACCCCTGCGCCACCAGGTCATGCAGCGCCTGTTTTATGGAAGGCTGGCCATAGCGCATGCCCCAGGCCACCGGCACATCATCCGCCGCCAGCCGCGTGCCCAGCTGTTCCGCCTGTTCACGGGTATAGGTGCGTAACGGGCTTTCATCACGGTCGTGATGCCAGATCCGGTGATAGGCCTCCCCCGACTTGCGCGGGCGAAAGGTCAGCACCGGCCCGTACAGGATGGGTTTCCAGATAAGGGGACTGGCCTCGATAATGCGACGGTCCGACAGGAATTCCGCCAGATAACGACGCACCGCGCCATAGCCGGTGCCATCCGGGGTGCCCAGATTGCTCAGCAGCACCCCGGTACGCGACGGGGCATTTTCATGCCGCGCTGCACGATTTACGGTAATGAATGTCATGGAACGGCTGCTACATGAAGCCGTTCAGGTATGCAAAGGAACAGGCGGACATACCCGTTACCCTGCCGCGGGCGACGTCTCAGCGGCGGGTCCGCACACGGACCGGCTGCAGCGCACGCGCCGGCGCACGCAGGTAATATGCCACGCCAGCAACACCCAGCATGGCGACAACGGGGGAAAGCATCTGGACAAAAGTGAACATCACGGTCCCTTTCCTGATCGGACAGTTACCAGTCAACCGCGCGTTTCATGCCCGCGTCAATCAAAAATATTACTGTCCCGTGCCAGTTCCACGCATTTACGCATTAATGACGGCAGCGCCACATCGTCGCGGTCCATGTCATGAATGACCCCTTCCGTCCCTACCAGACTGTTGGGAAAGGTGGATATGCGCGCTGCATAGACATCAACCAGCAACGTGAAATGGGTAAAGACATGCTTCACCTGCCCAACCCGCCACCAGTTGACGCGCAGCCGGGGTGCGGTGGGCGCATGGTCAAGCGCCTCAGCCTGTGGCCATGGCGCATCGCGCCAGTGCGGACCGGGCAGGCCCATCATGCCGCCCAGCAACCCCTTTTCAGGCCGCCGGACCAGCAGGATCCCCCCTGCCGCATCAACCATGCAGAAATGCACGCCATGGCGTACCGGCCGCGCCACCCTTGGCGCGCGACGGGGCAGGCTGGCCGCGATTCCCTGCCGGTTTCCCGCACAGGTCCCACGCCACGGGCACAATACGCAGGCGGGCGCGCGCGGCGTGCAGATCCCGGCGCCCAGGTCAAACAGGGCCTGCGCGAAATCGGACGGACGGGCGATGGCCTGCCGGTCCGCATTCAGTGTCATCGCCTGCCGGGCGATGGCCTTGCGCGATCCGGGCAGCGGGTCGGTCATGGCGAACAGGCGCGCCGTCACGCGTTCCACATTGCCATCCACCGGCACGACCGGACGGCCAAAGGCGATGGCGGCAATGGCGGCGGCGGTATAGGCCCCGATTCCCGGCAGTTCCAGCAGCCCTGCTACAGTATCGGGAAAGCGACCGCCATTTTCCGCCACCACCCGCGCGCAGGCATGCAGGTTGCGCGCGCGGGCGTAGTAGCCAAGCCCGGCCCACAGCGCCATGACCCGGTCCTGCGGCGCGCGGGCAAGCGCCGTCACATCGGGAAAGGCGTCCAGAAAACGCTCGAAATAGGGAATGACAGCCGTAACCGTGGTCTGCTGCAGCATGATCTCGCTCAGCCACACACGATAGGGATCTGCGCTCTGGCCCGGCAGGGCGCGCCATGGCAGAGTGCGACGATGCCGGTCATACCAGCGTAACAGATCGGCAGCAGAAGGTAACACGGACCCGTTTATGACGAACCCGCCGACCCGCAGCAAGCGAAAGAATGAGACACCACCGCCCGAACCACCCCGGCGGTCCATGCGCACGCGCAGCATGGCGGCCCTGCTGCCGCATATCAGCCGCCCCGTCTTTCGCAAGCAGTCCCCCGCCGCCGTACAGGTCATGACGGACTGGCCCGATATTGTCGGTCCCCACCTGGCGGGCATGACCGTGCCCCGCCGCCTGAGTGCTGGCACCCTGACCGTTGCGTGCCGGGGACCTGTGGCGATGGAACTGCAGCACCTTGCCCCTACCGTCATCGCCCGCATCAACACCACCTGTGGGCAGGGCGTGGTCAAGCGCCTGAAGATGGTGCAGGACCTGACCGCCGCGCCACGCGCGCCCGCCGCCGCGCCCCGTCGCCCGCCGCCGCCACCCGTGCAGATTGACGACATGCCTGACGGGCCGCTGAAGGAGGCGCTGTCCCGGCTGGGTGGGTGGCTGAATGCCGGTCGCGACCGATAGGAACTGTCTGGAGAAACCGGCCTTCAGCCCATCGCGTAAAATTACAACGAAGTTTTTGGTGAAGCTTTTTTCGAAAAGCTTCAGGAAACGTCGCCTTTTTGAAAAAAGGTGCCCCCTGCAAACTTTTATCCCTGTTTATCAAGAGGCTATTTTCAGACAGTCTCCTAGCATGGAATCCATCCTGGCCTGTCACATAATGATGCAGGCACAAGGCTGGATATCAGGCGGACATATGCCCATATCAATGAACACGAGATCAGGAAAAGGAACCACCCGAGATGCGTAAGTTGGCCTTGTTGCTGGCCGTGTCCATGGGACTGGTCGGTATTCTGCCCGCCCCTGCCGCCTATGCATGGCGTGGTGGAGGCTGGGGCGGCGGATGGCACCGTGGCTGGGGCTGGGGCGGATTCGGCCTGGGCATTGCCACGGGGACGGCGCTGGGTGTCGCGATGTCGCCTTACCGCTACCGGGGGTACGGCTATGGCTATCCCTATCCGGTCTATGCCTATCCGCCACCGCCCTATCCGGTTTATGCGTATCCGCCTCCGCCACCACCTCCGCCGCCGTATTACGGGTATTACCGTTAGGCGCGGGCCGCCTGCACGAAGCGACGGATCAGTTCGGGCGACTTGACGCCGGGGGCGGATTCCACGCCGGATGAAACATCAACGGCACGGGCTCCGCTGTGCTGTATGGCGCGCTGGACATTATCGGGGTTCAGCCCACCCGCCAGCAGCCATGGCGCCGGGGCCTGCCATCCATGCGTCAGGGTCCAGTCAAAGGCATGGGCATTGCCGCCGGGGCGGTCCGACCCGGCGGGCGCGCGGGATTCAATCACCAGACCATCCACCCGACAGGTTTCAGGCAGGTCATGCCTGCTGGCGATCCCCACCGCGCCCCATACCGGCAGGCCAGAGTGGGTGCGGATGGCTTCGATCCGCCCGGCATCATCATAGATCTGCAACCCGTCAAGCGGTACGTGGTCCAGCACGCGGCGGATATCGTCGTCGGTCGGGCGGACAAACAGGCCAATCCGCTTCGGCCCGTCCACCGCCATGTCGCGCGCCAGCGTGCTGGCGGCCTGCGCCGTGACATGACGCGGGGAACGACTGAAAAACACGAACCCGACCCAGTCCGCCCCGGCCTGCGCGGCGGCATCCAGCCCCGCATGGTCACGGATGCCACAGATCTTGACCCTGACCGGCATGGTGTCGTCCCCTGCCCCGTTCAGGCCGACAGTTCGGCGGCAATCGCCGCCGCCGCCGCCGCCGGGTCCGGCGCGCGGGTGATGGGACGACCCACCACGATCCAGTCAGCCCCCGCCGCACGGGCCTGTGCCGGGGTCATGACCCGCTTCTGGTCCCCCAGCGCGCTACCGGCGGGACGGATCCCCGGCACGACCAGTACCGGCCCGTCACCCAGTGCCCGACGCAGGGGGGCAATTTCATGTGAGGAACAGACCAGCCCATCCGCCCCCGACTCCATGGCCAGCCTGCCCAGGCGGACAACCTGTTCCTCCACGCTGCCGGGCACGCCCACTTCATGCAGGCCCTGCGTATCCATGCTGGTCAGCACGGTAACGGCCAGCAGCAGCGGGCGGCTGCCGGACGGAAAGGTCTCATCCACCGCCCTGCGCGCAGCCGCGATCATGGCGCGCCCGCCACTGGCGTGGATGGTCAGCATGGCAGGCCGCAGGGCAGCAAGGCTGCCAATGGCGGACGCCACGGTATTGGGGATGTCATGCAGCTTGAGGTCAAGGAACAGCGGACTGTCGCCCGCGGCCGCCCGCACGGCGTCCAGTCCACGGGCATAGGTGAACTCCAGCCCCAGCTTGACCGCGTCGGCATGGCCTGCCGCCTGTTCGCGCCAGCGCGCGGCCTGCGCCGTATCCTTGGTATCGAGGGCGACAATCAGGCGGGTGGACCGTCCAGGCATTGGCGGTGCTCCATGGTCAGGCATACAGGTCGTGATGACGTGCGGGAATTAAGGGATCAGGCGCCCGGCGGCTTTTCCGCCGTGATGGCGGGCGGGGTCACCACGGCGGGTTCCGTCGCGACGGGGCTGGCGGCCGCCGTCGCCTGTTCCGCTTCATACGCCTTCACCATCGGGGAACTGGCCGGGGCGGATGTCAGGCCGGGGGCACGGGCCGCCCCGGTATCATTTTCCGGCAGGCGGGCGCGCAGGGCGCGCACTTCCTGTTCGGCGCGGCGGGCGCGGCGCATCTGGCGCAGGACCACGACCCACACGCTGGCGGACCCCGTGGCATACAGCAGGGCGGCAACCAGCAGCGCCAGCACGCCGGGCGATGACGTCCATTTCCATTGCAGCCATGACAGTTCCACCGGCGCCTGGTTGCAGGCCGCGAAAATGATCAGTGCCACGATCACGGGCAGGGTAATGAAAAGACGTATCATGATCCCTGTTCCCTACCGCCAAGAACAGGGGGCTGCAAGGAAATCAATTCATCCGGCGTGCCGCTTGATCGTGCGCAGCAGGCATGGTTGCCTGTGGGTAACAGGCCATGACACGCGACAGGCCACCGGGACAGGGACGAAACAATGGGCAAGGTTGTTGTTTTCCGGACCACGGCGCGACGTGACGAATCCTGGGCGGTTGTCGCCCGCACCGGACGCGACACGCGAATCGCCAGCATCTATCCCACACGCGCCAGCGCGGAAGCGGACTGTGAATGGCGCAGCCAGCAGGTGGCCGCCTACCGCAACTTTCTGGAACGCAATGAAATCGCGGTGCCACATTACAGCATCCGCCCCTATCGCCGCGCGGACCTGCCCCGCGCGTGGCGCCCCCTGCCCGCGCTGGGGTTCCTGCATGGCGGGTGTTGACGGGCCAGGATATCAGGATGGCGGCCCTTCGATCATGCATGCCCATGATCCGCGCATACCTGCAGGCAGCCACTACCGGCGGACGTGTTGCTTTTGCCCCCATAACAGGCAAAATCGTACCCTGTCCCGTTCGGACTGCCTGACGCGTGCTGCAAAAATGGAAAGTTCATGACTGATTCACCCGCTTCCCCCGCGCCTGTGCTGGAACAGGCGGACCGCACGCTTGATGACGCCCTTGCGCGACTGTTCGCGTTCCTGCGGATCCCCAGCATCTCCACCCAGCCCGAACACGCGGCGGATTGCAGGCAGGCGGCACAATGGCTGTTCGATGAACTCGACAGCCTCGGCTTTGACGTGACACTGCATGAAACACCCGGCCATCCCATCCTGGTGGCGCATGACCGCACGCCGCCCGCTGGCCCGCATGTACTGTTTTACGGCCATTACGACGTGCAGCCTGTCGATCCGCTGGAACTGTGGGCAAGAGACCCGTTCGAACCCGCGCTGGTGACGGCACAGGATGGCCGCAGGCAGATCACCGCGCGCGGCGCATCGGATGACAAGGGTCAGGTCATGACCTTTATCGAGGCCCTGCGCGCCATTCGCGCAACGACGGGACAGATGCCGGTACGGATCTCGCTGCTGATCGAGGGCGAGGAAGAATGCGGCGGCCCCAGCCTGCTGCCCTTCATGGAAACGCATCGCGAAGAACTGCGCGCCGATGTCGGGCTGATCTGCGATACCGCCATGCTGCCCGGCGTGCCCGCCATCACCACCACGCTGCGCGGCATGGTGGGCGAGGAAATCCACCTGCGCTGCGCAAGCCGCGACCTGCATTCGGGCATTTACGGCAACGCCGCGCGCAACCCGGCGGAAGTGCTGTGCCGGGTGCTGTCCTCCATCCGCGATGACGCCACCGGCCGCGTCACCCTGCCCGGTTTCTATGCCGGCGTGCAGGACCCGCCGGAAGCGCTGCGCGCGCGCTGGCGTGAAATCGCCCCCGATGACGCAGCCTTCCTTGGAGATGTCGGGCTGTCCGTGCCTGCCGGGGAAAGGGGGTATACCGCCATCGAACAGACATGGTGCCGCCCCAGTTTCGAAATCAACGGCATTTCCGGCGGTTATACCGCCGAAGGGTTCAAGACCGTGCTGCCGGGTGACGCCATGGCAAAGGTGTCATTCCGGCTGGTGGCGGGGCAGGACCCGGTGCATATCCGCCAGGCTTTCTGTGCCCATGTGCGTGACCGGCTGCCGCCTGACTGCACGGTGACCTTCACGCCCTGCGGCGGGTCGGTCGCAAGCGTCGTGCCCGATGACACCTTTGGCCTGCAGCCCGCGCTGGGGGCGCTGGGGGATGAATGGGGCACGCCTGCGGTCACCATCGGCTGTGGCGGGTCGATCCCGGTGGCGGCCGACATGCAGCGTATCCTGGGCATGTCCGCCCTGCTGGTGGGTTTCGCGCTGGATGATGACCGCGTCCATTCCCCCAACGAGAAATATGACCTGACATCCTTCCACAAGGGCATCCGGTCATGGATCCGCATCCTGCACGCCATGGGCAAGACAGATGCCTGATAGCAGCCTGCCCCTTGCCCTGACCATGGGGGACCCGGCGGGAATCGGGCCGGAAATCACTGCGGGTGCATGGCGGGCCATGCGGCAGGGCACGACACCGTTCGTGGTGCTGGGCGATGCGGGGCTGATCGGGCGGCATGATGTGCCGGTGCGCGAAATCACCACCATTGCCCAGGCGGCCGAAGTCTTTGCCCACGCCGTGCCGGTGCTGCCGGTCGGGCTGCAGGTGCCGGTCCATGCGGGCCAGCAGGACAGTGGCAACGCCCACGCCATCACCACGTCCATCGCACGCGCGGTGGAACTGGCCCGCAACGGGCAGGCCGCAGGCGTGGTGACCAACCCGATCAGCAAGATCGTGCTGAAAAAAGCCGGTTTCGCCTATCCCGGCCATACCGAATACCTTGCGGCCCTGTGCAACGTGCCGGGACGCGAGGTGATGATGCTGGCCTGCCCGGAACTGCGGGTCGTGCCTGTTACCATCCATGTCAGCCTGCGCCGCGCGCTGGATGAACTGGACACCAGCGCCATCATAGCCGCCACCCGCACCACCCATGCGGCCCTGCAGCGTGACTTCGGCATTGCCACGCCACGCATCGCCATTGCCGGGCTGAACCCCCATGCGGGCGAGGACGGCAGCATGGGCACGGAAGAACAGACCATCATCGCCCCCGCCATCGCCGCCCTGCGCGCCGATGGCATGGACATAAGCGGGCCATGGCCGCCCGACACCATGTTCACGCCGCCCGCGCGGGCACGGTACGACGTGGCGATGTGCATGTATCATGACCAGGCGCTGATCCCGCTCAAGACCATCGACATGACGCAGGGGGTCAATACCACGCTGGGGCTGCCCATCATCCGCACATCACCCGATCACGGCACCGCCTTTGACATTGCCGGGCGGGGCGTGGCCGATCCGTCCAGCCTTGTCGCAGCACTGCACATGGCCATGCGGATGGCCGAACACAGGAACAGGTCATGACAACATCCCCTGCCACGCCCATTCGGCTGGGCGTCAACATCGATCATATCGCCACCGTGCGGAACGCACGGGGCGGCACGCATCCCGACCCGGTAAAGGGCGCGCTGCTGGCGCAGGCATCAGGCGCGGATGGCATTACCGCCCACCTGCGCGAGGACCGTCGCCACATCCGCGATGCCGACCTGGAGCGCCTGCGCGCAGAGTTATCGATCCCACTGAACATGGAAATGGCCGCGACGGAGGAAATGACCACCATCGCCACCCGCCTGCGCCCGCATGCATGCTGCCTGGTGCCCGAACGGCGGCAGGAAGTCACGACCGAAGGCGGACTGGACGTCCGTGGACAGGCCAGCGAACTGGCGCCCCGCATCGCCCGGCTGCGTGATGCGGAAATCCGTGTCTCGCTGTTCATTGACCCGGATCCCGCGCAGATCGAAACGGCGGCGGAACTGGGGGCGGCCGTGGTGGAACTGCATACGGGCGCCTATGCCGATGCCCGGAACGAAGCGGCGCGCGCGATTGAGCTCGGCCGCCTGACGACGGGCGCGGAACATGCCGCGCGATGCGGGCTGGAAGTCCATGCAGGCCATGGACTGACCTATGACAATGTCAGCCCGGTTGCCGCCCTGCCGCAGATCATGGAACTGAATATCGGGCATTTCCTGATCGGGCAGGCCATTTTTGACGGACTGCCTGCCGTAATCCGTCACATGAAGGGTGTGATCGCAGCGTCGCGAAAGTAAAAGACGTTTTCTGGTGAAGCGTTTTTCAAACAGTTTCAGGGAACGCCGTCTTTTTGAAAAAAGACGGCACCCGGAAACTTTCGTTCCTTAATCTCTCTGGCTCAGCCGCCCGTGCCACCCACGGTCAGGCCGGTCATTTTCAGGGTCGGCTGACCCACGCCCACCGGCACGCCCTGCCCGGACTTGCCACAGGTGCCGATACCGGGGTCAAGGGAGGGTTCGCTGCCAATCATGGTCACCTGCGTCATGGCGTCCGCGCCATTGCCGATCAGGGTCGCACCCCGCACGGGGGTGGTGATCTTCCCGTCCTCGATCATGTAGGCTTCGGATGCGGCAAACACGAATTTGCCTGATGTGATGTCCACCTGTCCCCCACCGAAATTGACCGCATAAAGCCCACGCTTCGTGCTGCGGATCATGTCATCGGTCGTGGCGTCGCCGCCAAGCATGATGGTGTTGGTCATGCGCGGCATGGGCGCGTGGGCATAGGACTGCCGCCGCCCGTTGCCCGTGGGGGAAACACCCATGAGGCGGGCATTGAGACGATCCTGCAGGTAGCCGGTCAGGATACCGTCCTCAATCATCACGGTGCGACCGGTGGGCGTGCCTTCATCATCAATGGTCAGACTGCCCCGGCGTTCGGGCAGGGTGCCATCATCCACCACTGTCACACCGGGGGCCGCCACCCGCTTGCCCATAAGCCCGGCAAAGGCGGATGTGCCCTTGCGGTTGAAATCACCTTCCAGCCCATGGCCCACCGCTTCATGCAGCAGGATACCGGGCCAGCCGGCACCCAGCACCACTTCCATTTCCCCGGCCGGGGCGGGACGCGCGTCAAGGTTGACCAGCGCCATGCGCAGGGCCTCGTCCACGGCACCCTGCCACACCTGTGGCGACAGCAGGCGGGTATAGGAATAACGGCCACCCAGCCCGTGGCCGCCACTTTCACGCCGCCCGTCCTGTTCCACCACCACCGATACATTCATGCGCACCAGCGGGCGGATGTCGGCCATGCGCTGCCCATCAGGGCGGATGATCTGGATGGCCTGCCACTCAGCGGAAATCGACGCCATGACCTGCACCACGCGCGGGTCACGCGCGCGGGCATAGGCGTCCAGTTCCGACAGCATGGCGGCGCGGGAGGCAAAAGCCCCTTCTTCCAGCGGATTGATGTCGGGATACAGGCGATGGTTGGTGGAACGCGGCCCCACGGCCAGCGTGCCCGAACGGCCCGCCCTGATCTGGCTGACGGTTTCCCCGGCCCGGCGGATCGCGCTTTCGCTTATGTCATCGGAATGGGCGAAGCCGGTTTCCGCCTCCAGCACGGCGCGCAGGCCGAAACCGGAAGAGGTGTCAAAGGTGGCGGAACGGATCACCCCTTCATCCAGCGAAATCGCCTCGCTTTCACGATATTCCAGGAAAAGCTCGCCATCATCCATTCCCTCCAGCGCATGGCGAACCAGGCGTTCGGCATCGGGACGGCCGAGGCGCGCGCCCGCCCGTTCAAAAAACAGGGCATCAGTTGCAGCCAGCGGGGAAAGACCCTGAAGGGATAAGGGCATGAAACGGTGACTCCGGTTGGCGGAACAGGAATGAAAGGACATCAATGCCCGGGCCGCACGGGCCGGGAGGGCAGGCAGCATAACCGCTTTTGCCTGCTGGGGAAAAGCTGGTCTCTCATCATGACAGGTACCATGCATAAAAATGAACTTCCCTCCATCTGGAGGGTTTTCCTTTGTGGTAGGGACACAAGGCAAGGCATGGTGCGAAAATCAGGTTTTTATTATTTGGAGAAATGGCGTCTCGTGAAAGTTTCCCTCCTGTGCGGTTCTAGTCTGACCCGGTCCGCGCCCCGTCAGGCCGGGCTGTTGCTGGCCGGCCTTCTTTATACAGGCACGCCCGCCCTGGCCCAGGCGACGCCGACCCCGTCACAGGTGGCCCCCACGGCGTCTTCTGCTGCTGTCCCCTCCTCGCCCCTCACGGGCACGGATGGGACAACAGCCGCCCCCGTTTCCCCCGCGACGGTTCCCGGAGTCTCAACGCAGCCGGAGGGACAGGCGGACCAGACCTATTCCGTACCAACGCCTGAACCCCTGTCGGGAAGCGGAAACATGCTGCCACCCGCCCACGCCGCGACACCGGATGCCGGGATACAGTCCCCGCCCGCACAGGCGGGCGCGGCTGCCGTATCACCGGGGACCACGCCCCCCGCCGCCAGCGGGGACAGCAAGGCCCCCGCCAGCACGACGGACACGACGCCCGCCACGCCAGCGGCCCCCACTCCCGCCGCGCCCGATGGCACGGCCCCGCCCGCGGGCAACAGCACGCCGAACCCGGTGGCGTCCCCCCCGGCCCCCGCCGCCATGCCGGCGGCGGGCGGTTCCGACCACGCCGATGCCGCGCCGTCCACGCCGGGCACGTCCCCGGTGCAGACCGTGCACAAGGATGGGCCGGCTTCCACCGGCAGCAGTCCGGTGCCACCCGCCGATGCCCTGCTGTCCGATGCGGGCGCGCCGGCCGCACTGGTGCAGGACCTGCGTCCCCCCTCGATCGTGCTGGACGGGCTGTTCCAGGCGATTGGCGAGGCCCATATCTATACCGACGCCAAGACCGCCGCCGACGCCATTCCTGATGAGGCCCCGGCGGACCTCCTGGCGGAATACAATGTCGCCAAGCTGCGGCCTGACTTCTCGCTCAAGGATTTCGTGGCGCGGCATTTCACCCTGCCCGAACGCAAGACGGTTTCCTACCAGCGCAGCCCTGATGAAAACGTGCGCGACTACATCAATGGCATGTGGGAAGTCCTCAGCCGGCCACCCGACACGCAGGTGGCGTATTCATCACAGCTTCCCCTGCCCTATACCTATGTCGTGCCTGGCGGGCGTTTCAGTGAACTGTATTACTGGGACAGCTACTTCACGATGATCGGGCTGTACGAAAACCAGAAGATCGACCTCATGCGCGACATGGTGCGCGACATGGCGTCGATGATCGACCGGTACGGCCATATTCCCAATGGCAGCCGCACCTATTACCTCAGCCGGTCGCAGGTGCCGTTCTTCTCGCTGATGGTGGATCTGCTGGCCATGCATGATGGTCAGGTGGCCTACACCACTTTCCTGCCCGAACTGCAGGCCGAATATGATTACTGGATGGACGGGCAGGATTCCGTCCCGCCTGGCGGTGCGTACCGCCATGTCGTGCGCCTGCCTGACGGCACGCTCATGAACCGCCACTGGGATGACATGGACACCCCGCGTGACGAAAGCTACCCGCAGGATATCGCCACCGCCGCCCATTCCGGTCGCCCGAAGGAAGAAGTCTACCGCGACCTGCGCGCCGGTTCGGAAACCGGGTGGGATTTCTCGTCGCGCTGGCTGGCGGACGGGCATACCCTGTCCACCATCCACACCACCGACCTGCTGACAGTCGAACTGAACTGCATGATCCCGCATCTGGAGCAGACGCTGGCCCATGCCTATGATCTGAAAGGCAACAAGGACGCGGCTGCCCGCTACAACCGCCTGGCGCAGGAGCGCATCGACGCGGTGCAGCGTATCCTGTGGGATGAACGCCGGGCCGCCTTCATCGATTATGACTGGAAGAAGGGGGAATCGACCTCCATCCTGTCAGGTGCCACCGTCGTACCCCTGTTCATGCAGATGGCAACGCCCGAGCAGGCCAAGGCCGTGTCGGAAACCGTGCGCAAAAATCTGCTCAAGGTTGGCGGCCTGATCGCCACCGAACGCAGCGGCAGCGGGCAGCAATGGGATTCACCCAATGGGTGGGCGCCGCTCCAATGGATGGCGGTCAAGGGCCTGAACCAGTATGGTTATGACGCACTGGCCAGTGATATCGCGGCCCGCTGGATGGGCCGTGTGATCGGCACGTATGAAAAATCCGGTGTGCTGCTGGAAAAATATGACGTGGTCAATCCGTTCATCAGCCCCAAGGGCGGCAAGGGCGGTGGCGAATACCCGATGCAGATCGGGTTTGGCTGGACCAATGGCACGCTGCTGGGACTTATGAACCGTTACCCGCAGAACACCCGTGTCGTGCTTGACCGCAACCCGGCGGCGGACCAGCCATCACCACAGCCCCTGCCGCCGATGAACCCCTATGGCGTCCAGAGCGACACCGATGCGCTGAGCCGTTACAGTCAGCCTACGGTAACCCTTGCCCCGACACCGGCCCTGCCGCAGATATCAACCGTGGGGGCCAGCGCGCCGTCATCGGCCACGCAGATCCCACCTGCCGCGCCTGCGGCACAGGCAACGGCAACCCCGCCCGCCGATACGCCCCCACCGGCACCCGCCACGGTGACGTCGCCTGCGGCCGCAGGCATGGACCAGCATGCGGCCGCCCCCGCGCCTGCCAGCATGCCAGACAAGACGGCGGGTGCCACGGGTGCCGCGCCACAGGCAGCAGCACCGACGCCCGCCCCGGCACCGGATACGTCTGCCACGCCCAATCCCCCCCCCGCGCCGCAACCTGCGGCAACCACGCCACAGGCTACGCCTGCCGCCGGGCCCCCGCCGCAACCGGCCACGCCCACGCCGACCACGACATCCCCACCGGCCAACCCCGAAGCGGGACAGGCAGCCCCCAGGCCGCCAGCCCACAATGACAGCGCCCTGCCGCCATCATGAAATCAGAAAGAGGGAAGGTTTATGCCTTCCCTCTTTTTTTGCCTGCTGGGTGAGGAGGAAAGAATGGTGCCGTTTCCCTCCCGCTGAGTGACTAAACGTTTTGGGGTACCGCCTTTTTGAAAAAAGCTTCAGCAGACAACATTTGTACGAATTTACAGGCATTTATAAGATGCAGGCAGGTCACGGCAAACGATGCCCGCAATGTCGGGACATGAAAGAAACCTTCGTCCCGGTCAGCCTTTTTTCAGCATATGATACGAAATCATCTGCGCGAACTGGACCAGCACCTTCCTGCCCATCTTGCTTTCGCCTTCTTGGCGCGAACGGAAAACAAAAGGCAGTTCAATCACCTTGGGGGCAACCTGCTGTGACATCAGCAGATCCAGCAGGATCTTGAACCCGATACCCGACAGCCTTGGCAGGGATTTGACAACAAGGTCACGCCTGACGGCAAAAAAACCGCTCATCGGGTCGCGCACACGCACGGACAGGAAGCACTGCGCAATGCGGATACCCGCATTGGACAGGAACAGCCGCCATGAACTGGCCAGGCCGCTATTGTCACCGCCTTCCACATGGCGGCTGCCGATCGCCATATCGTAACCCTGCTGTTCGATGACATCGACCATCTGTTCCAGCAGGCATTCGTCATGCTGCATGTCCCCATCCATCACCGCCACCACGGAGGCGGATGAGGACAGGATCCCCTCAATCACGGCAGAGGACAGCCCACGACGCCCTACACGCAGGATACCGCGCACGCGGCTGTCCATCTGCGCCAGACGCCATACTTCGTCTATGGTGCCGTCGGGGGAACTGTCATCAACGAAAATGAGCTCCCAGCTATAACGTGTCACAGCCTTTTCCACTGCACGGAACAGGGGCTCGACATTTCCGCGTTCATTATAGCACGGGATGATGATGCTCAGTACCGGCCCCGGCCGGACCTCACGCCCGGCGTGCGTGTCCTGCTGCAATGAGGCGGAAGAAACGTGCATGCTCAATCAATGTCCCCGGGGTTCACATACCAGACGGATACACGACCGGAGATACAGCCAACCAGATCGTGATCCACCGGGAAGTTGGGGATAAAGGATTTCCCGCACTGCCGCAACATGCCGGGAACGATACCGCAAAACGGAAACAAGCCGGTTATCCGAAAATAACCGGCTTGCGAAACTGGTCGGAGTGAGAGGATTCGAACCTCCGGCCCCTGCGTCCCGAACACAGTGCTCTACCAGGCTGAGCTACACTCCGTTGCAGGCGGCTATACAGGGCTGCTGCGTTTAAGGCAAGGGGATAGATGAAAGAATTACAGCGTGCTCACCCTGTCGCGTGCATCCGCCTGCACCGGCAGGGCCGCCAGCGCCGTCATCAATGTCGCGACATCGGGCACCACCGCGAACAGGTTCCGCGCGGAGGGAGAGGCAAATCCATCCGCGATACAGGCATCCACCATGGCCAGCAGCGGATCGGCCCAGCCCGCCACGTTGACGATATAGATCGGCTTGTCATGCTGGCGTAGCTGCCGCCATGTCATGATCTCGATCGTCTCGTCAAAGGTGCCAAGACCACCGGGCATCACCACGAAGGCGTCGGACTGCGCGAACATGCGCGCCTTGCGGTCATGCATGCTGTCGGTCACGGTCAGGTCGGTCACACCTTCATGCATGATCTCGCGCGAATGCAGGAAGGCAGGAATGATTCCCGTCACCGCCCCGCCTGCGGCCAGAACGGCATCCGCCACGGTGCCCATCAGGCCCACATGCCCCCCGCCATAGACCAGACGGATCCCGGCCTGTCCCAGCGCCGTGCCCAGCGCACGCGACTGCGCCGCGTATTCCGGCCGGGAGCCGAAACGTGATCCACAAAAAACGGCAACAGATGAAATCTGCATCTATCCAGCTCAGCTCCCCACAGAACTATCGGCCCGCCACGCCGTTCAGCGCGGCAGGAATTTCAACACAATGGTTACACCCACACCCGCCAGCGTGAACAGGGCAGACACCAGAAACAGTGCCCCATACCCCATTGTCTGGATCACCAGCCCAAGCAGGGGGCCGGACAGGCCCACGGCAATATCCAGGAACACGGAAAAGGCCCCGAGTGCCGCCCCCCGGTTTTCCGGCCCCACGCGGGCCACCGCCAGCACGCCCATGGCCGGAAACACGAGCGAGAACCCCGCCCCCGTCAATGCGGCGCCCAATGCCGCGCCACCAACCGTGGAACACTGCCACAATACGCACAGGCCCAGCGTTTCCACCAGCAGCGACACGAATGTGACAACCAGCCCGCCCCGCCGGTCGATCTGCCGGGCGAACAGAAACCGCATGAGCACGAATGTCAGGCCGAATCCGGTCAGCGCGGTTGCGGCCCCGCTCCAGTTGTTATGGGCATAGAACAGCGCAAGACAGGCCGAAATCGTCCCGAACCCCACGGACCCGCAGGCCAGCACCATCCCATGGGGCAGCACGCGCCTGAAGACGGCATGGAACGGCATGGGGGGCGCCTTGCTGGGTACGGGCGGCACGGGGGCATACTGCCGCGCCAGCACGAACCCGAACAGGGTCAGCCCCGCCGACAGCAGTCCCACAACCGTAAGGCCCCCATATGGCAGCGGCAGCCCCGACAGGATCTGCCCGATGGGCGCACCAAGGGCTATGCCGCCGTACGACGTTACACCATTCCACGATATGACCTGCGCCGTGCGCCCTGCCCCGACGCGCCCGATGTTCCACATGATGGCGCCGGTCGCCGTCCAGCTTTCCCCGACCCCCAGCAGGATACGGCTGGCAATCAGCAGGACCACGGACAGGACCGCGAAATGCAGCAGAAGCCCCGACAGCATGAGCGCCGCCCCGGACAGGGTACAGACCGCAAGGCCAACGACCACCGTGGGCTTCGCCCCACGGCGATCCGCCTGCCGCCCGGCACCCGCGCGGGAAGCAAAGGTGGCAAGGTACTGCACGGACACTGCCAGCCCCGCAAGCACCGTGTTGTATCCGAGTACCTGATGCACAAAGACCGGGATGACCGCCATCGGCAGGCCAATATCAATGTAACACAGAAGGTTGAACAGCACGACGGGCAGTATCCGCCGTGTAGGAGACCCCGATGCAGCCTGCGGCCCGGTCATGATACGCATAAACTCCGTAATGAAAAACAAGCGCCCCGATCAAACGCGGATACCAGCAATATTGTCCGCCCCACAAAATCATTGTGGAGCAAAATCACCATAGGGCTTATGGAAAAACCTGAAAAAACCAACCCATGGCCATTCGTTCCCGCACGACTGCCCTGTGCGGGATGCATGCAGGCATGATCTGGAAGGATTCAGGACCCCATGACACAGCCCCCCAAACCGGATGCTGGTGGCTATACAACCGTTTCCACCCGCACCGCCTATGAAAACCCATGGACCCGCGTGCGCGAGGACATCATCATCCGTCCCGGCGGCAAGCAGGGACTGTATGGCGTGGTGGAACGGGGGGATTTTGTCGTGATCCTGCCGCTATGGGACGACCCGGACGGTCCCCGCGTCACACTGATCCGCCAGTACCGCTATCCCATCGGCAAACGGATGTGGGAACTGCCCATGGGCATGTGGGAACACCGTCCCGATGCAACGCCTGAAGAAGTGGCGCGGGGCGAACTGCGTGAGGAAACCGGCCTGATCGCAGGACGGATGCGCAATGCGGGCCTGCTGTATCAGGGGGCGGGCTACACCACCCAGAAAGGCCGGGCCTACCTGGCCACCGGCCTGCAGCAGGGCCCGCACGAGCGTGAGGAAACGGAGGAGGACATCACCACCCACATCGTCACGCTGAAGGAAATGGAAGCCATGATCGTGGACGGACGCATCACCTGCATGGTCACGATCGCGGCATTCGGCCTGATCCGCGCGCAGGGCTGGATCTGACCGGCCGCAACGCCACCGCCGCGCCCGTCAGGCGCGGCGCAGTGGCACCAGATAACGTTCCAGATTGACGCGCAGCGGCATGAGATAGGTATTGCCCCCCGCCTGCGCCACCGTGTCCATCATCTGGCGTGCAAAGGCAATGTTGGCGTCCAGTGTCGGATCGAAATCATGGGGGAAAATGACGTGATTGGTCGTTTCCCAGTATGAACGTGACTTGGGGCCAATCACGGGGGAAATACCCCAGAACACGTTTTCCCCATGCAGCCAGTTCATGCACAGATCCAGCATGCGCATGTCAAAAATGGGCTGGGTGAAGAAACCCGCCGCGCCGGCTTCCTTCTTGCGCGCGATGGACTCCATTTCCTTGTACGGCGCACGGCGGTACGGGTCGAACGCGGCATAGACCGTAAGATGCGGCGCCTCACGCCGGTAGCGGGCGATCACACTCTCGCTGGTATTGGGATAGGTGCGGTGCTTCAGGTCCGATGGCGGATCGCCCTTGACCACCAGTACCTCATGCAGGTCCGGGTCATCCACGCCCGGCAGGGGCGCGTCCGGCGCGATGTCGATGGCGCGGATATGGGGAACAACGCGGGGGAAAACCGGGCGGATCAGGGCAGCCGCCTCCCAGCTGCGCAGGGGAAAGCGCAGCAGGTCGGGAATATTGATCATCTGCGCATCAGGAAACAGCCGGCTGACATCCCCCGCATCGCGCAGCAGCGTTTCCCGGTCACGCGGGATCAGTTCAACGGAAATCAGCGTCATGTGTTTTCTCCTGTCTGCGGCGGAGCGTTCAGCCCGCCCGTCCTTCCACCAGTGTCCGGGCCGCATCAAGGGTATTGCGCAGCAGGCAGGCAATCGTCATGGGACCGACCCCGCCGGGCACGGGCGTAATCAGGCCCGCGCGTTTTACCGCTTCATCAAACTTCACATCCCCCACCAGTCGCGTCTTGCCACTGGGCAGCGCGACACGGGAAATGCCGACATCGATCACCGTGGCCCCCGGCTTGATCCAGTCGCCACGCACCAGTTCGCGCACACCCGTCGCCACCACCACGATATCGGCCTGCCGGGCAAGGGATGCGGTATCACGCGTGTCGATATGGGCCACGGTCACGGTACAGCCCTCACGCAGCAGCAGTTCCGCCATGGGACGGCCGACAAGGTTGGACGCCCCGATCACCAGCGCGTCCTTGCCACGCATGTCGCCCACATAATGACGCAGCAGCAGCAGGCAGCCCAGCGGCGTGCAGGGCACGATACCCGGCAGCCCCAGCGCCAGCCGTCCGGCATTGACCACGCCCAGGCCGTCCACGTCCTTTTCGGGAATGATCGCGTTGGTGACCGCCACCGGGTCCAGCCCGTTGGGCAGCGGCAGCTGCACCAGGATGCCATGAATTTCGGGATCGACATTCAGCCGTTCGATCAGGCCCAGCAGTTCCTTCTGCGATGTCGTGGCGGGCAGCATGTGCATGAACGACCGCATGCCCGCGCGATGGGTCTGCAGCGCCTTGTTGCGCACGTACACCTCGCTGGCGGGATCATTGCCTACCAGCACCACCGCAAGGCCGGGGGTAATGTGATGCCGGTCATAGAAGGCGCTGACATCGGCCGCGATATCCTGCGTCATGCGGGCCGCGAAGCCCTTGCCGTCAATCAGGCGCGCGGCATGGGGTTCCTGCGTATCGGATACTGCTGGACCGGTCATCATCCCTCCGGAAACGAACATGGCGATGGCAGCAGATAAGGCAAGAAACCATGGCGCGACAATCATCACCTGCCGTTTTTCTGGCTCATGCGGTAAAAAAACCGGCTTTTCCGCCTTTCGCGCACGAAAAAGGCCGGGACATTACTGCCCCGGCCCGCGCCGCCATCGAATGATGGGGGATGATGTTACTGGTCGTCTTCGTCGGTGCTGGTCGTATCGGAATCATCGCTGTTGGGGCTAACCGCCACAAAAACGCTCTGCCCGTTACGCACGACCCGCAACAGGACGGAATGATTGGCCTGCAGGGCCTGACGGATGGCGGAAACCGTGGCGCGCGGGTTTTCCACCGGCACCTCGCCCACGGACTGGATGACGTCGCCCGCATGGATCCCGGCCTGCTCGGCGGCGGAACCGGCCTGCACGTCACTGACCACCACGCCACGCACGTTTTCCTCCAGCCCAAGCTGCTGGCGCAGGTCAGGCGTCAGCGGCGCCAGCGTCACACCCAGCTTCGGTCCCTTGTCCGCATCATGGGTGGTGTCGCCAACCGTGCCATCGGCCGTGCCCCCCTTGCCCAGGCTGGAAATCTGGACACTGGCGGTCTGCGGCTTGTTGTTGCGCAGGTAGGCAATCGTCGCCTTGGTGCCGGGCACGATGCTCGCCACCTTGACCGCAAGCGTATGCGGCGTGTCGATGGGCTGGCCATTCAGGGTGGTCACGACATCCCCTGCCTTCAGCCCCGCCTTTTCCGCCGGGCTGCCAGAACTGACGCTGGCCACCAGCGCGCCAGTCGCCGGCGCGCCGGAAGGCGACGGCTTCATGCCCAGCGCACTGGCCATGGACGGCGTGATCGCCTGCGCCGTGACACCCAGATAACCACGGGTGACGTGACCGGTCTTTTCAAGCTGGTCGACAATATTCTTCACGGTATCGGACGGGATGGCGAATCCGATCCCGATCGACCCGCCAGAGGGCGACAGGATGGCGGTATTCACGCCCACCACCTTGCCATCCTGCGTGAACAGCGGGCCGCCGGAATTGCCGCGGTTGATCGGGGCATCCACCTGGATGAAGGAATCATACGGACCATCGCCGATGTCACGCCCACGGGCCGAGACGATGCCGGCCGTCACCGTCCCGCCAAGACCGTAGGGATTGCCCACGGCGACGACCCATTCACCCGGTTCGACCTTGTCCGAATCCCCCAGTTCGATGAAACGCAGCTTGCCCGATGGCGAGACCTTGAGAAGGGCTATATCCGTCTTGGAATCACGCCCCACGATCTTGGCGGGCAGCGCCGTGCCGTCATCCAGCGTCACGGTAACCTTGGTCGCACCCTTCACCACATGGTTGTTGGTCACGACATACCCGTCGGGCGAAATGACAAAGCCCGACCCACGGGCTTCAACGGTATGATGGGCCTGCTGCGGCATCATCTGGAAGGGAAAGGGAAACGGGAAGCCGCCGGGCATGCCGCCCTGGCCGCCGTCCTCGCCGGTATCCGCGTCCTTGATCCGCGCCGTGATGGACACAACGGCGGGTTTGACCTGTTTGACGAGGTTGACGAAATTCGGCAGCTGCTGGATCTGGGTGTCAGGGTGGATCACCCCGCTGTCTTCCGCCCGCGCAAGAGGCGCCGAGAGCAGGCAGCCCCCCGCTACAGTACTGGCCACAAGCGCCGCCAGCAGCCGGCTACGGTACCGGCGGGAGGAAAGGGTGTTCGACCGCAATACGTCTGACATGGCATCCCTGAACATGGTTGTCCTGCTGAAATCTCGAAACGACGGACGGGACCGACCGCCGGGGCTTACAGTCCCATTGCCTGCATTGTGCCGCAAGACAGCCGACCCGTGTTATACCGTTGCATGACAAATAGGTTAGGCACGCAGGCGCTGGAAAAAATCTCGTAGCAGCCGCCCCGCCTCACGTTCGCGCACGCCGCCCACGGTTTCGGGGCGGTGCAGGCAGCGTGGCTGCGCGAACAGGCGCGGACCATGTTCAACACCACCGCCCTTCGGGTCATAGGCCCCGAACACGATCTTCCCCACCCGGAAATGCGTGGCCGCGGCCGCGCACATCGGGCACGGTTCCAGCGTGACATACAGCGTGCAGTCCGCCAGGCGCTGTCCGCCACGCTGCACGCTTGCCGCGCGCATGACCTGCATTTCCGCATGGGCGGACGGATCGCCCCATTCCTCCACCCGGTTGCCCGCGCGCGCCAGCAGCATCCCGTCCGGCCCCGACAGGGCGGCGCCCACCGGGACCTCGCCACGCCCGGCGGCCGCACGGGCTTCCGCCATCGCGATATCCATGAAATACGCAGGCACGGGACGTGAACGTGTCATGCCCATACGATAGCATCCCCCTTTACCCGCAAGACCAACCGACCGCGTCGTACAATTGTCCATGACCGGCCATTTTTTTATGGATTGGCACAACTACAACCTGACAGTATCGTTTCACACAGGCATGGTGGGGAACGAAACCCTGCCGGCGCCATGGCAGATTGCAACAGGCCGATCCCGTCCCGGATCATACGCCCATCCGGGTGTGGATGACCTTACTGGGAGTAAGGTGATGCATACGCTCACGCTTGTTCTTGCCACTGCCGCCATCGTGGCGGGGATGGCCGCGTCAGACGACCTGCGCCGCGCACCGCAGGCCAACGAGACCTGTGTCCTGACCTGCCTGCTGCGATCAGCCCCACGCTGACAACCCGCTTTTCCATGCCGGAAACCGGTCCGGCATGGATTTCCCCCTGCATGGAAAATAACAAAAGCCCCTGGGTACCGATTTTTTTCAAAAAGGCCGTGTTTTCCAGGCTTCGTGACTGATCAACAGATCATGCCGGGTAAAGGCTGTCGTCGCGCCACCTTCGCGCACCACGATCTCAACAACTCCTGAAATCAGGCGCCACCATTGCAGGCTGTTCCGCGTCCTGCCCGGCCCATGCCGGGGTCTCGCCCACCCTGTCGGACGAAGCGGGTACAGGCATGGGCAGTTCGTTGACGGTCACGATACGCCATCCTTCCGGCAGGCGTTCGATGACACTCAGCGCCAGGTTCTGGATGGAAAAATGCAAGGCCGTTTCCGCATGAATGCGCAATGCATGGGCCAGTGCCGCGCGAATGGCGCCCCCGTGGCTGACCACCACCATGTCCTGACCTGCATGCCGGGCCGCCAGACGGTCAAGGCACGCGCCAACACGGGCACAGACCTGCACCATGCTTTCGCCACCCGGCGGCAGTTCGGTCGCACTGACGGACCAGAAGGGGTGCGCGGGCAGACTCAGCCTCTCCGGCAGGGTATCATGCGTAATGCCGTGCCATTCGCCCATGGACTGTTCGGTCAGGTCGGGTTCCACCTGCCATTCATGCGGGCCATAGCCCGCCTGCTGGATGGCACGCGCCGTCTGCTGTGTGCGTGACAGGGGGGATGTGAACCACAACGCTGGGCGTGGCAGGCGACGCGCCAGGGCTTCATACATCCAGCGCTGGGCCACGAGGCTGTCCGGGCACAGGGGCACATCCATCGCGCCATACAGCCGCATGCGGGCGTTCTGTTCCACCAGTGCGTGACGGATCAGCCAGAATCGGGTCACCCCTTTCTGCAACTGGGGGGTATCAAGGAAATTGCCGTGGTTGGTCTGTATGCTCACGCTGGATATCCATTGAACGGGTAGGTCATGAAATTCATGCAGGCAGAATGGCCCGCGCCTGCCAGCCACGCGGCAGGTAGGTCTGTACCGGCGCTGCCGTGCTGAGCTGCGACCAGTGCCGCAGGATCAGGCTGATCTTGTCGAGAATCCGCCCGACGTTACGCACTTCGCGCCGCAGGCGCTCGGTCGGGTCCATGCCCTCATGTGACGGCTCCCCCACGACCAGCCGGGCGCCCGCGGAAATACGCAGCGCCCCCACGATCACACCGGGGCGGCCGGGATGCGCCAGCGGCACGGGCTGACCCACATGGCACAGGACGCTGGCAAGGGCCGCATCGGGATCATCGGGCGGGATCAGGCCGGACAGGTCGGTATTGAGCCATGCATACAGCCGCCGCGCGTCCGGCAGGGCCAGCGGGTGGAAGGTCTCCGCGTCACGACCCGGCGCGCGCACGAAAAAACAGATAATGGTCGGCAGGGTATCCCATGCATTATCCATGGGGGCACGGTCAGGACGCACCGGGGGCAGGATTTCCAGCGCGGGATCCGTCATGATGCGGCTGGTGACGGCAGACAGGAAACCATGCAACCGGTCATGGATCACCGCGCGGGGAATGCGGCTGATCGCGGTCATTTCCGCCAGTGCCGCGCACCAGCGCAGGATCAGCCCGATATTATGCCCCGCAGGAAGCCTGGCCACCGCCCTGCCCTGCGGCCATGCATGGCGGTAGCTGTAATCCCCCAGCCCTACGGGCACGGGATGCGGGCCATCCAGCCTGCGCCGCACCCCCGCGGGCAACAGCAACGCCCCGCAGAAAGGCGGGCCGGTAAAGAATTTGGACCCGGTGACCATGACCATCCAGCCCCGATCCAGATAATCCCGCACCCGCAGCGGGTCCAGCCGGGCCTGACAGGCATCCACCACCACGTCGGGGCAATCTTCTGACCTGCCAACCGGTGCGCAGGCCTGTTCCAGTGCGGCCAGTCCCGGCGCCAGCAGCCCCGTCTTGGACAGGTCCAGCCGATGCAGCAGCACATGCCGATCCGCCGCGCGCATTTCATGGGTCAGGCGACAGGTCTCGGCATCGACATCCGCCGCCGGGCGCACATGGCCCGCCGCATCGCGCATCGGCACGTTCACCACCAGCGTATCGGTGGGAAAACCGGCGATGGGCGCACCCCGTGTCACGGAATGGCCAAGGGCGGTATCATTGGCGAAATGACACCCCATGGCGGCCAGCGGCACGCCGCTGCCGGTTTCCTCCGGCGCAAGCAGGATATTGCTGACGGGTCGGCCACCGGGTGCAAGGGCAGCCAGCGCCAGCGCGTACAGTTCACAATCCGTGCCCGATGGGGCGAGGACGACCCCTTCATCTGCTTCCAGGCCGAAATGTGCGGCAATGCGGGCCTGTATATCTCCATCCAGCATCCGCGCAGCGTTCTCGCCCCGCCCGTGCAATGCACCGGCCAACAGGGACAGACGCGCCGTTTCCGCCCCGGCAAAGCCCCGTTCGGACAGCGATGACGCGGTGGAGGAAGCAAAGGTGATGGCCCATGGCCTGGGCCGGTGCGAACAGCCGTAATGGTTCAGCCCCGTCGCGGGGTCCACGGCCAGACGGGCGTCGCCGCCCGTGGCCATGAGGCTTTCGGTCGGGCCAAGGATGGGCCACAGGGCACACAGGGCGTCATGCAGCGCGCCAAAGGGCCCCGATCCGTCCGGCAACGACAGGGCAGGCTGCAAGGGCGCGAGGGCAGACCATATCTGTTGCAGGATCGTGGCGGAGGGCACCTGCGCCGCCGCCATCTGCGGTACCCATGCCGCCGGTGCATCAGCATCCGAGCGACCGGTATCAAGATACCAGAACAGGGCTGCCGTACGCGCGGCACAGAAGGCTGCGCACAGGGCCCTGTGCGGCGCAATTTCCAGCAGCGGGGCCAGTTCCAGCGCATGCCGCAGGAAAAAGGCCGTTTCTTCCTGCTGTCCCTGCGCGGGCAGCCCCAGCACGATGGCCCCGCCGGGCTGGACACGAAAGGGCAGGTCCAGCGTGGGATCGAGCATGATCTGCCGTTCGCCCGCAATCACCCGCAGGTCCGGTCGTTCCAGAACACGCAGCAGTTCCTGCGTCAATGTGTGGGCGAACACCGTGTCACTTCCTTTTCCACGCTGTCAGGTGGCACGGTCCAGCCAGCCTGATCCATGATACGGCGCATATGCTCCGGTGGCATGGCCGTGGCATGCACGGGCACATCCAGTGGCAGATGGATGCTCCGGCTCATAAGGTGTAGCGCCCCCGCGTCTCGTGCGCCATAGCGCGTGTCACCACGTATGGGACACCCGATCGCAGCGCAATGCGCACGGGCCTGATGGGTACGCCCGGTTTCCAGAACCAGTTCCAGCCAGGTTATGGGCTGGCCCGCGCCATCATGCCCCGTCCCCCGCACGCGCCAGCGCGTCCGGGCGGGCTGACCACCGGTCTTTACCGGCTGCATCCGCCACTGCCTGCCCTGTTCCACCCGCGCAAGCGGCGTATCGATCACGCCCCGCGCCGTCCCGGGCGTACCCTGCACGATGGCCCAGTAGGTCTTGCGCGCCTGTCCCGCCGCGAAACATGCCTGTACCGCCACCAGCGCCTGCTTGCGCAGGGCGATCACCAGACAGCCCGATGTGTCCTGATCCAGGCGGTGCGCAAGCCATGGACCGTTCCGGTGCCGCGACAGGGCGGGAAACCAGTCCTCGACACTGACGCCACCGGCGCGACCGGGATGGACCGGCAGGCCCGGCGGCTTGTCCAGCACCACAAGCCGGTTATCGCGGTACAGGACCGTGAATGGCGGGGCAACAGGTGCCTGCCCTGCCCCGCGCTGCATGGCGTGGGGTTTCATTCGTCTTCCGTATTACGGCGCATCAGGACTTCACGGCGGCCGACATGGTTGGCCTCGCTGACCAGGCCCTCCTTTTCCATCTGCTCGATGATCTTGGCCGCACGGTTATAGCCGATCGACAGATGGCGCTGGATGAAGGACGTTGATGCCTTGCCTTCACGCGCCACGACCTCGACCGCCTGCGCGAACAGGCCGTCTTCCTCCGCCCCGCCGGCGGGGGCGGCGAAGGGTTTGCCGGAACTGTCTTCTTCCTGCGGGGAAATGACGTCGTCATCATAGATCGGTTCCCCCTGCGTGCGCAGGAAGGCAACGACGGCCTCGACCTCGCCATCATCCACGAACGGGCCATGGACACGTGTGATCCGTCCGCCTGCCTGCATGAACAGCATATCCCCGCGCCCCAGCAGCTGTTCGGCCCCCTGCTCGCCCAGGATGGTGCGGCTGTCGAACTTGCTGATGACCTGAAAGGAGATACGGGTGGGAAAGTTCGCCTTGATGGTGCCGGTAATCACGTCCACCGACGGGCGCTGGGTCGCAAGGATCAGGTGAATGCCCGCAGCACGCGCCTTCTGCGCCAGACGCTGCAGCAGGGCTTCAATTTCCTTGCCCGCCACGATCATGAGGTCGGCCATCTCGTCCACCACGATGACGAGATATGGCAGGGAATCGAGGGCAAGCTGCTGTTCCTCGAACGTGGGCTTGCCGGTTTCGGGGTCATAGCCGGTCTGTACACGCCGGGTCACGATTTCCCCGCGCGCACGCGCTTCGGCCACGCGTTCGTTGTAGCTGGCAATATTACGCACCTGCAGGTGCGCCATGCCACGGTAACGGCGATCCATTTCCCGCACGGCCCATTTAAGTGCGGCGACCGCCTTGGCCGGTTCCGTCACCACGGGCGTCATGAGGTGGGGAATGCCTTCATAGATCGAGAGTTCAAGGATCTTGGGGTCAATCAGGATCAGGCGGCACTGCTCGGGCGAAAGACGATAGAGCAGTGACAGGATCATGGAATTCACGCCCACCGACTTGCCCGACCCGGTGGTGCCCGCGATCAGCAGGTGCGGCATGGCGGCGAGGTCACTGTAAACCGACTCGCCCGCAATATCCTTGCCCAGCGCAAGGTTGAGGCGCGCACGGGAATGCGCCCATTGCGGATCCATGAGCAGTTCGGAAAAATAGACCGTCTCGCGCCTTGTATTGGGTACCTCGATCCCGATCACGTTGCGACCGGGCACGGTGGCGATGCGCACGCTGAGTACCGACAGGGAGCGCGCCACGTCATCGGCCAGGCCAATCACGCGGGCGGCCCGGATGCCGGGGGCGGGCTGGAGTTCATACAGGGTTACGACCGGGCCCGCGTGATAGGCGACGATTTCCCCCTGCACCCCGTATTCCGACAGCACGGTGACAAGCTGCGTGGCATTGGCGTGCAGCAGTTCCTCGGTCGGCTTGGTGGCCTCGTTCGATGGCGGGGGCTTGAGCAGCGACAGCGGCGGGAACTGCCATTCCGGCTGTGGCGGGGGCGTATAGGTATCTGCCGGGGGGGCGACGGGCGCAGCGGGGACATAATCCGGCGTGCTGGCCACCGGTTCCTCTGCCGTCCCCGTCCGCCCCGCGCCGGAGAAAAAGCGCGACAGCAGCGTCGGGCGCGCGGGTTCCTTTGCCGCTACTGGCAGGCCGTCATCATGGGGGACGGCAATGACGGGCCGGGTATCGTGTGCGTCGGTATCCTCATGCCACGGCACCTGGTCCGATACCGGCGTGGGACCGTCCATGAGCAGGGGCTGGGTAATTTCCTCGTCCATGCCCGGCGGGTGCATCCAACTGGTCTGCAGCGAAACCTGTGCGGGCTTGCCCCCCTCCGCCTTGCGTCCACCCAGTGCTGGCCGCTTTGTTTCCGGCTTTGTGGTGGGCGCGGGCATGTTCTTCTGTCCCGACGGCCTGACCGCCTGCGGCTCGGCCACGGGCATCATGGCCGTGCCGGACGCTGCATGCCCCGTGGCCGGTACCGGGTCCGCCCCCGTTTCATGACCCGTATCCATGAGTGGCGCGTGGAAGGGAGACGGATCCCGCGCCGCCCTTCCCCCACCGGAATACGGGGCCGTATCCGCCACGGTCCGGGCCTGCGCCCTTTCCCCCGTTACCCGGCGCAGCCATATGGCCAGGGCCATGGGCTGGCGCAGCAGGACCCTGATCCCGCGACCAATGCCCCGCCATTCCGACAGGGACAGGGCAAGGGCCAACAGCAGCAGCAGCCCCCCCAGCACCAGCCCCAGCAGCCAGACAACAAGCGGCCCGCCCCGCCCGACGAAAACGGTAGCGGCCTGAATGGACATATGCGCCACCGACAGGCCGACCGCACCACCCGGCCCGGCCTGCGTTGGCCATAGCGGGGCCTGAAGCGCGGGCAGCAGCAGGGGCACGGCCGCGATGTCCGCCGCGATGACCGGCAGCGCGCAGACCAGTGCGATGATGCGCAGCAGGGCCGACGCCAGCCCATGGTGCCGGATCAGCCGCCATCCCCATGCCAGCAGGCAGAAAATGGCCAGGACATCCACGATCCCGAAATTCTGGAGCATGAAATCAGCCATGTACGCGCCCGGCCGGCCAAGCAGGTTGTCCGGCGGCTGCGCGCTGGATGTATTGGCCGACGGGTCGCGGGGATCATAGCTCCACAAGGCGATGGCAAGACACAGCGCCAGACTCCACAACCCCAGTCCTCCCGCTTCGGTCAACCGGTCGCGCAGGCGCGACCGCACCGGGCCAGAGGACAGCGAGTCAGGGACAAAACGGCTGAAAATCGCCAAAAATCCATATCCTGATCATAGGCCCCGGCATGGGCATGCCCGCAGGGACCGAACGCACAAGGGAAATGACCATCGCACTTTACATCCGTCATTTCCGTCAAACGGCACCACTATAACCCCGTCCACCCCATAGACAGAAGGCCGCTGGCGAAAATACGGCAATCAATTATGCCGCGTCGCCCGGGCCATGTCGCCATGCGTACAGGCACGCGGCCCCATGCCTGCGTTCGAGCAGAAGCCGGTCAGCGGCAACCGGGGGCTGCTCCGCCGCCGCCGTCTCAACCACCACCAGGGTCGCGGGATGCAGCCAGCCGCCGCGTTCCAGCACCGCCAGCGCGCGGGCGGGCAGGTCCTGGTTATAGGGTGGATCCAGAAAAATCAGATCCACCGGACCGGATGCGCCACGCGCAGGCAGGCGCAGCACGTCCATCGCACGGATCATGGCGCGACCATCCATGCCGCAGGCCGTGACATTTTCACGCAGGGCCCGCAGGGCAGCGCGGTTCTGTTCCACAAACACGGCAGTGGCGGCGCCACGTGACAGGGCTTCCAGTCCCAGCGCCCCTGTCCCTGCGAATCCGTCCAGAACGCGTGCGCCGCGCAGAAGGTCCATCCCCGCCCAAGATGCATGGGCCAGCGTGTCAAACAGCGCCTGCCGCACACGGTCCGCCGTGGGGCGTGTGGCCTGTCCCGGTGGCGCATGCAGGGTGCGGCCGCGACATTCACCCGCGATGATACGCATTACGCCCTGCGCTGTGACTTGGCTGGCATAAGGCCGGGCACCTGTTCACGAATGACCTTGCCGGTCACTTCCTCAAGTTCACCACGCTGGAGCGTACCAAGCTGGAACGGACCATATGAGGTGCGAATCAGGCGGCTGACGTGCAGGTTCAGCCCCCGCATGACCTTGCGGACCTCGCGGTTCTTGCCTTCGCGCAGGGAGACGGTCAGCCACGCATTGTCCCCCTTGGCGGAGTCCAGCTGTGCCTCGATCGGGCCATAGCGCACGCCCTCGAATTCACTGCCATGGGCAAGGGAGGCCAGCATCCGTTCGTCCACCACCCCGAATACACGCACGCGGTAACGGCGTATCCAGCCATTGCTGGGCAGTTCCAGCCTGCGGGCCAGTTCGCCATCATTGGTCAGCAGCAGCAGGCCCTCGCTGTTCAGGTCAAGCCGCCCCACGCTGATGACGCGCGGCAGTCCCGGCGGCAGGGAATCAAACACCGTCGGACGATCTTCGGGGTCGCGATGGGTTGTCACCAGACCATCGGGCTTGTGGTACCGCCACAGCCGCGTGCGGTCTGGCGCGCTGACCACAGTGTTGTCCACCTGAACGATATCGCCCGCATCAACGAACGTGGCCGGATGAGTAACGACCGCGCTGTTCAGCCTGACCCGGCCTTCGGCAATCATGCGCTCCGCATCTCGCCTGCTGGCAACGCCGGACCGGGCCAGCCATTTGGCAATACGGTCACCCCGTTCCTGGGTAGACGGGGGGGAATGGTCCTGTGTCATGTTCGTGTCTGCCTCGCAGCGTCGATCAACCCTTCGAACAGGAGACGGTCCCCTGCCGATATGCCAAATTCCGGATGCCACTGCACCCCGATGCAAAATGGATGGCCGGGCAGTTCAATGGCCTCGACAACCCCATCAGGCGCTGTAGCACAGATTACCGCCCGTCCTGCATCCCCTACCGCCTGATGATGGGACGAATTCACCGCCAGCCGGCTCCGGCCCACCAGCCGCGCCAGATGCGTGCCTGCCACCACGTCCACCTCATGCCCCGGTTCATCACGCGGATTGGGCTGTTCATGCGCAAGGGCTGCCGGATAGGTATCGGGAATATGCTGTACCAGCCGCCCCCCAAGCACGACAGCCAGAAGCTGCATGCCGCCACATATGCCCAGAACAGGAATGCCACGTATCATGGCGGCATGGACCAGGGCCGTTTCCGCCGCCGTACGCCGGGGCTTGGTCTGCACGCTGGCATGCTGGCCGGATGCGCCGTACAGATCGGGCGGCACATCAAACGCGCCACCGGTCACCACCAGGGCGTCCAGCCGCGCAACCATGTCCGCCGCCTGCCGCGCGTCATGGCCCAGCGCGACCGGCAAGCCACCACAGGCCGCAGTCATGTCCATGTAGTTCTGGCGGATCGCATACCATGGGAAGCGGGAATACCCGGCCCTGTCATCTGTTGCGGGCGGTTCGCTGTCCAGTGTGACCCCGATCAGGGGTGAATGAGATGTCATGCCGCCTGCCCCGGAAACTGTTTCAAAAGTCTGCTCACGCAATATCCTGCAGGTCAGCAAGAAAGTTTTTGATGCAGCTGTTTTTCAAAAAGCTTCTGGGCACGCCGTCCTGCTGGAGAAGGAACGTACCCGAAAACTTTCATTACTTTTTATCGACGGGTTATTTTGAAACAGCCCTTAAAGAAATCTCCGGTCAAAAGGAATGACGACGTTACTATGTGCCATTGCCCGATGTCCCGCCGGGGTCATAATACAAAAAATCCCCACCGGCGATGCCATGATGGGGATTTCTGTAATCCTGTTAAACCCTATGGTGGGCGCACAAGGGCTCGAACCTTGGACCCGCTGATTAAGAGTCAGCTGCTCTACCAACTGAGCTATGCGCCCACAGGGTTACCCGCTCGGGTGAGAGGGCTTCTAGCAGTCACCTGATTGTCTGACAAGGGGAATTTTTGACTTTTTTGAAATTCCTACTGCTGCAGCAGCCGCAGCAGGCCATCAAACTGTTCCAGCGAACGGTAATCAATCCGGATGCTGCCGCCCTTGCCGTCAAAGGCAATCTGCACCTTCAGCCCCAGCCTTGTGGCAAGGTCACGTTCCAGCGCAGCAATTTCGGGATTGCGGGCTGTTTTTTCCGCCTTGTCACGCGCAGCAGCAGCCTTGCGTTCCTGCTGCCTGGCCAAGGCTTCCGTCTGCCGGACATTCAGGCCCTGCGCCAGCACGACCTTCAGCGCCGCAACGGGATCGTCATGTGCCAGCAGGGCACGGGCATGTCCCGCCGACAGGCTTTGATGACGCACGGCATCACGCACGGGCGGCGGCAACTGCAACAGGCGCACCATGTTGGCCACGTGTGGACGGGACTTGCCAATTGCACTGGCCAGTTCATCCTGCGTCAGGTCATAGTCATCCAGCAGGCGTTGCAGGCCCTCGGCTTCCTCAATGGCGTTGAGGTCGGCACGCTGGAGGTTTTCCACCAGTGCCGCCGCCATGGCGTCCCCGTCCTCCAGCGGGCGGATATGAACGGGCACGTCATGCAGGCCCGCAATCTGCGCGGCACGCCAGCGGCGTTCCCCCGCAATGATCTGGTATACCCCCTTACGCCCCGGATGTGGCCGTACAAGGATGGGCTGCAGGATGCCACGCACGCGAATGGAACTGGCCAGTTCATCCAGTGCGCCGGGCTCCATCTGCTGACGTGGCTGGAAGGGACCTGGCTCCATTACATCAACCGGCAGGCTGGAAATGGTTTCGGGCGTTTTGCGTGCTTCCACCGCCGGTGCGGCAGGCAGCATGTTGACCTGTTCACCCAGCAGGGCAGCCAGTCCGCGACCGAGACGGGGGCGACCGGCATCCTTCTTGGTTTTCATCAGCGCGCCTTCCCTTTCTGTACGGCATGCAGCCCCAGACGGTCCGTGACTTCGGTGGCGAGGGCCTGATAGGCCAGGCTGCCGGACGAACGCTGGTCGTAATTCATTACCGGCTGCCCATGGCTCTGCGCCTCGGAAATCCGGATATTGCGGGGAATGAGGGTTTCCATCACCCTGTCCCCGAAAAAGCTGCGGGCATCCTCCGCCACCAGTTCCGACAGGTTGTTACGCCGATCGTACATGGTCAGCACGATGCCATCGAGTTTCAGCGCGGGATTGAGTGACTGCCGCACGCTGTTGACGGTCCGCACCAGCTGGCTGATGCCTTCCAGCGCGAAGAATTCACACTGCAACGGCACGATTACGGATTGCGCCGCCACAAGGGCGTTGAGGGTCAGCAGGCCGAGGCTGGGGGGGCAATCGATCAGGATGACGTCATAGTCCGCCCCGACCTGCGCCAGTGCCTCATGCAGCCGGTATTCACGCCGGTCGGACATGACCAGTTCCAGTTCCGCCCCGGCCAGTTCCGTATCCGCCGCGATCAGCGACAGGCCGGGCACGGCGCTGGGCTGCACCACGGCGGCAGCCCGTTCGCCATCTTCCAGCATGGCGTAGGTGCCGCTGCGGCGGGCATCATAACCTACGCCCAGTCCGGTCGAAGCATTGCCCTGCGGGTCCATATCGACAAGCAGGACCTTCAGCCCCGATGTCGCCAGAGCCGCCGACAGATTGATGGCCGTGGTTGTCTTGCCCACACCGCCCTTCTGGTTGGCCAGCGCAATAATGTGGGGGGAAGATGCAAGCCCGCTTCCCGTATCATTCATTGTTGTGGTCTCTGACACGCCTGATATCGCTCAATTCTAGAATCACACCATCCGCATTTGTACGGCTTGGAATCCGGGTTGTCGCCATGTGCCAGTCGGCGCTGGCTGTTGTCAGTTCATCTTCCGCATTCCGTCCTTTCAGAAACAGGCAGAAGCCATCGGGCTGCAGAAAGCGCGTACCCCATTCCAGCAGGCGCGACAGGGGCGCCAGCGCACGCGCCGTCACGACCTGTGCGGGCGGCACGTCAGCGACCTCCAGCCGCTGCGCACAGACACGGACCTGCACACCCGCCACCCGTGCGGCCTCACGCAGGAAGGCAGCCTTGCGCTGATCCGATTCGATCAATGTCACCCGTGCATCCGTGGCGCATGCAATAACCAGGCCGGGAAACCCGCCACCGGATCCCATATCCACCAGACTTGTGGGGCCAGATGGAATCAGCCGCGCCAGTTGCAGGCTATCGGCAATATGACGCGACCATAAATGTGGCAGATCATGGGGCGAGACAAGATTGATCCGCTGGTTCCACCGCAGCAGGATATCGGCATAGCGTTCCAGCCTGTCATGTGTTTCACGTGAAACATCGGGCATGTCCGTCATACCGCGACCTGCCTTTGCCGCACATGCGCCAGCAGGGCGACCAGCGCCGATGGCGTCATGCCGGGAATACGCTGTGCCGCGCCAAACGTCACGGGCCGGACGCGTGACAGCCGTTCCTGCATTTCCGTGCTCAGGCCACCAACCTGGGCATAATCCAGATCCACCGGCAGGGCCATGCGCCCCTCGCTGGCAAGCTGGCGGATTTCACGATCCTGCCGGGAAATATAGCCACTGTAACGGGCCTCGGTCGCCAGATGCTGGGCCACGCGGGGTGGCAGGTCAGTAAACCATGGTGCGATCCGGGCGAGTGTTTCGGACGATGCATCCGTCGCCAGCACATCCAAAAGCGAGCGCGCGCGCCCATCAGCCGAAACATTCACCCCGGCCCTGCGCAGGGTATCCGGGTTATAGGTTTCGTTGCGGGCACGTTCGGTGGCGGCCTCGATCGCGGCGCGGTCCATGCGGTATCTTTCTGCACGCGCTCTCCTTACGCAGCCCCATTCCAGTCCACGCGGGGTCAGCCGCAGGTCGGCATTATCCGCCCGCAGGGTCAGGCGGTACTCGGCGCGGGACGTAAACATGCGATAGGGTTCGGACACGCCCTGCGTGGTCAGGTCATCGATCATGACACCGATATAGGCATCCCCACGGTCAAGGGTCACACCTTCCTGCCCCGCAGCACAGCGGGCGGCGTTGACACCAGCCAGCAGGCCCTGCGCCCCGGCTTCCTCGTACCCGGTCGTACCGTTGATCTGACCGGCAAGAAACAGGCCCGGCATGTTTTTCAGTTCCAGCGTGGGCGCGAGTTCGCGCGGATCCACGTAATCATATTCCACCGCGTAACCCGGCCTGACGATCCGACACTGTTCCAGCCCGGGGATGCTGCGCAGCATTTCCACCTGCACGTTTTCAGGCAGGCTGGTGGAAATGCCATTGGGATAGACCAGTTCCCCATCGGGCGTGCCGGGCAGACCTTCGGGTTCAAGAAATATCTGATGGGACTCACGCTGCGCGAACCGCACGACCTTATCCTCGATCGACGGGCAGTAGCGCGGCCCACGCCCCGATATCGCCCCGCCATACAGGGCGGAGAGCTGAAGGTTTTCGCGTATGATCTCATGCGTGCGCGGCGTGGTGGCCGTGATACGGCACGACACCATGGGGTTTGTAATGACATCCGTCATGCGGCTGAACGGTTCCGGCACGGCGTCGCCCCGGTCTTCCGCCAGGACGTCCCAGTTGATGCTGTCGCGCGCGATGCGGGCCGGTGTACCGGTCTTCAGCCGCCCCATGCGCAGCCCCAGTCCGGCCAGACGTTCACCCAGCGCATTCGCGGGTCGGTCCCCTACCCTTCCTGCTGGCTGGCTGTCATGCCCGACATGGATCGTCCCGCGCAGGAACGTGCCCGTGGCAAGCACCACGGCACCGCAGGCAAAGGTGCGGCCATCTTCGCAGGCAATACCGTCCACCCGGCCCTGCGGACTGACCAGCAGGTCGCCTGCCGCACCTTCGACGATATCCAGCCCTTCGGTCTGCGCCAGAAGGTCCTGTATGGCCTGACGATAGAGCGAACGGTCCGCCTGCGCACGCGGGCCATGCACCGCTGGCCCCTTGGAACGGTTCAACAGCTTGAAATGAATCCCAGCCCGATCGGCCGCAATCCCCATCAGGCCGTCAAGCGCATCGATTTCACGCACAAGGTGTCCCTTGCCAATTCCGCCAATGGCCGGATTGCAGGACATGATGCCGACGGTATCCAGGCGATGTGTCAGCAGCATCGTCCGCGCGCCCATGCGCGCGGCGGCAGATGCGGCTTCGCACCCCGCATGACCGCCACCCACGACAATCACATCATATACGCGACTCATTCCGGCACTTCCCCTATTTGCCAATGCAGAACTGGCCAAACACCGTATCCAGCAGGGCTTCCACATCCACCGTCCCCGTCAGGCGCCCAAGGGCGCGCATGGCCAGGCGCATTTCCTCCCCGCGCATTTCCGGCCATGCCATCGCCTGTGCCCGACCGATATGGTGTACCGTTTCCTCTATCGCGGCACGATGCCGGGCGCGGGTAAACGGCGCGCTGGCCCGATCGGCGGTCAGGGCGCGCGCCCTGTCGGCCAGAACATCCCTTAGCACATCCATGCCCGCCCCCGTGAGCACGCTGATCCCTATTACGCCATCAGGCGCGGGTGACAGGTCGGTCTTGTTACATACCAGTACACCATCCCCTTCCAGCCGGGATGATGGAGGATTACCTGCAAACACATGCACCACGCAATCCGCCTGTTTCACGTGAAACAGTGAACGCCGCACGCCTTCGGCTTCAATTTCATCATCGGTTTCACGCAGGCCTGCGGTATCAACCAGCGTGACCGGCACATCGCCCATCACAACCCGGATTTCAATCGCATCACGCGTTGTGCCCGCCCGGGTGGACACAATGGCGGCATCCCGTCCCGCCAGTGCATTCAGCAGGCTGGACTTGCCAACATTCGGTTCCCCCACAATGGCGAAGACCAGCCCCCGGCGCAGGCGTTCCGCCCCCTCGCCCATAGCCAGGTAATCCTGCATGATCGCATGCAATACACGCAGGCCGTTCACCAGTTCCTGCTCCACTTCCGGGGGCAGTTCTTCGTCAGGGAAGTCGATCAATGCTTCCTGATGCGCCAGCAGCACGCGCAGCCTGTCGGCCCATTGCTGGTACAGGCGGCTCTGTGCCCCATCGACCTGCGCCAGCGCCTGTCGCCGCTGGGCCTCGGTCTCGGCATCGATCAGATCGGCAATGCCTTCCGCCTGCATGAGATCAAGACGCCCGTGCGTAAAGGCGCGGCGACTGAACTCCCCCGGTTCGGCAGGTCGCGCGCCCAGCGCCACCAGCGTATCGGCCACGGCACTGATGACCGCCGGTCCCGCATGCAGGTGCAGTTCCGCGCTATCTTCGCCCGTGTAACTTTCGGGCCCAGGAAACCACAGCACCAGCGCACGATCCAGCAGGACGGGCGCATCCCCATCCCGTCGCCACAATCCCCGCAGCGAGGCACGACGCGGTGCGGGCAGGCGACCGCACAGGCTTTCAACAATCCTGCCGGTACCCGGGCCACTCAACCGCATGACGGCAATGGCGGCGCGGGACAGGCCGCTGGCCAGTGCGAAAATGACGGGGGGATGACGATCACTTTCCTGCACAAACATCTCCATGGTGGTCATCATCATTTTGTCAGTCCCGGGAACGGCGTTATCGTTCACCTCTTTGTCCTGATCAAGGTGACTCATGCCACAACTTTCGATGCATTCGCCACTCGCGCCCCTGACCGTCTCCGTCGAAGATGGAAAGATCGTGGCGCTGGACTGGGGCTGGGGCCGCGATCAGGAGGAAACGCCGCTGCTGCTGGAATCCCGCGCCTGGCTGGACGCCTATTTTGATGGGGAAGTCACCCTGTGCCGCCTGCCCCTTGCCCCTTATGGCACACCCGAGCAGCTACGCGCATGGCAGTTCATGCAGACCATTCCCGTAGGGCAGCAGGTTTCATGGCAGGATGCGGCACGTCTGGCCAATGTTTCAACTGACACCATCATCAGCGCCTGTTCGGAAAATCCCATTCCCATCCTGATCCCCTGCCACCGCATCGATTTCACTGACTGCCCCCGGTACGATCCCGAAACCTACCCTGGGGATGAAGGCGCGCGCGACCGGCAGTTCCTGCGTGACCTGGAAACCCTCTCCGCAACACCGCTGCCATAACCCCTTACCCACCAACAGGGATTACAGGACATGAATACCGTCATCCGCATACATGAATATGGGGGGCCTGATGTCCTCCGCACCGAAACGCTTCCGGTTCCCACCCCGGCGGCAGGCGAAGTGGTGCTGCGCCAGGAAGCAATCGGGGTCAATTTCATTGATACCTATTTCCGCACCGGACTGTACAAATTCCCTGCCCTGCCCGCCGTGCCGGGCATGGAGGGGGCAGGAACCGTAACCACCATCGGTCCCGATGTGGAAGGCATTCAGCCCGGCATGCGGGTGGCCTATGTCACGACCCCGGGCGGCTATGCCACGTTCCGCACCATTGCCGCCGACAGGCTGGTGGTATTGCCCGATGACATCTCCGCCACGACCGCTGCCGCCATCATGTTGCGTGGCCTGAGCACACATATGCTGCTGCGCGAGGTCCATCGCGTCCAGCCCGGCGAGGACATTCTGGTCTATGCCGCCGCCGGTGGCGTGGGGCTGCTGATGTGCCAGTGGGCGCGTCATCTGGGCGCACGCGTCATTGGCGTCGTCTCAACGACAGAAAAAGCGGAACTGGCCCGCGCCAACGGGGCGGCGGATGTCATCATCGGCACGGACCGGATAAAGGAACAGGTCAGCGACCTGACCAACGGGCGCATGCTGCCGGTCGTCTATGACAGCATTGGCCGCGATACCTTTGAAACCAGCCTGTCCTGCCTTGCCCCACGCGGTCTTATGGTCAGCTATGGCAACGCATCGGGGGCGGTGACGGGCGTGAATGTCGGCACGCTGGCGGCCCATGGCAGCCTGTACCTGACGCGCCCAGCCCTTACGACCTATATCGCACAACGCCCCGCACTACTGCATGCCGCCGACGAACTGTTCGAACTGGTGCGGCAGGGCATCATCAAGCCACGTATCGGTCAGTCCTTCCCCCTGACCGAGGCCTCGCAGGCCCATATTGCCCTTGAATCGCGCAGAACCACGGGCAGCACGATCCTGCTCCCCTGATCCACACCAGATAAGCAAAGCGTTTCAGAAATAATAAAAGTTTTTGGGTGTCGCCTTTTTTCAAAAAGGCACTGTCTCCTGAAGCCTCTTGAAAAAAGCTTCACCAAAAAATTTCTTCCTTTCAAAACAAAAAACCCCGGCCTTCCAGCCGGGGTTTTTCAGCCATTCACGACATAGCAACCCGATCAGGTATTCATCGCATCGAAGAAATCGTGGTTGGTCTTGCTGTATTTCAGCTTGTCCAGCAGGAAGTCCATCGCATCCATGGTACCCATCGGGGCAAGGATACGACGCAGAACCCACATCTTGGCCAGATCGGCCCGATCGACCAGCAGTTCTTCCTTACGCGTGCCGCTCTTGGTGATGTCGATGGCAGGGAACGTACGCTTGTCCGCCAGCTTGCGGTCAAGGATCAGTTCGGAGTTACCCGTGCCCTTGAACTCTTCAAAGATGACTTCATCCATCCGGCTGCCGGTATCGATCAGCGCGGTCGCGATGATGGTCAGCGAACCGCCTTCCTCGATATTACGGGCCGCACCGAAAAAGCGCTTGGGACGCTGCAGCGCGTTGGCATCCACACCACCGGTCAGCACCTTGCCCGATGACGGGACAACGGTGTTGTAGGCACGGGCCAGACGCGTGATGGAATCCAGCAGGATCACCACATCGCGCTTGTGCTCGACCAGGCGCTTGGCCTTTTCCAGTACCATTTCGGTGACCTGCACATGCCGGGTCGCCGGTTCATCAAAGGTGGAGGACACAACCTCACCCCGCACCGAACGCGCCATGTCCGTCACTTCTTCCGGCCGCTCGTCGATCAGCAGCACGATCAGGAACACTTCGGGATGGTTCGCGGAAATGGAGGAGGCGATGCTCTGCAGCATCACGGTCTTGCCGGTACGCGGGGGGGCGACGATCAGCGCGCGCTGCCCCATGCCGATGGGGGAGACCAGGTCGATCACGCGGGACGTGAAATCACGGTTCGGGGTCTTGCCCTTCCCCTTGCCATTGGCTGGTGCATCCGCAGCGCCCCCCACGGCCGAATTCTCGACTTCCATCTTCAGGCGGCGTTCAGGGTAGAGCGGCGTCAGGTTATCGAAATTGATCCGCTGGCGCACCGCCTCGGGCGGTTCGAAATTGATCGCGTTGACCTTCAGCAGGGCAAAATACCGTTCCCCGTCGCGCGGGGCGCGGATCTGGCCTTCGACCGTGTCACCGGTGCGCAGGCCAAAGCGGCGAACCTGACTGGGGGAGATATAGATATCATCGGGTCCCGGCAGATAATTGGCTTCCGGTGAGCGGAGGAAGCCAAACCCGTCAGACAGGATTTCAAGCGTACCGTCCCCATAGATGGCCTGATCGTTGTCAGCCAGCGTCTTGAGGATCGTGAACATCAACTCCTGCTTGCGAAGAGAAGATGCGTTTTCAATGTTCAGACTTTCAGCATAAGCCAGAAGGTCTGCTGGGGATTTGGCCTTGAGTTCGGCGAGTTGCATGCAGGATATGCCTATAAGTGGGCAGTTCACGAAAGGAAAAGAGAAGCCAGCAATCAGTTTGAGAAGGCGCGCCGATAAGGGGCCTCTGACCATATTCTGATGAAACGGTTTGATGCAGCTTAACTGAGAGGTGGGAATCCCAGGTCCGCCATGAAATGGCATGCGCTGGAATATGCAGACCATATGCCTTTAATCGCGTGGCGTCAAGCATACACACATCCCTATGCCATGCCCCCCTGGCCTCATCGTGATGATTATACTGTCGTCGCCCGTGTAACGCGTCATGATGACAAAATATTCGCGTGCCCCCTACCGGGGCTGGCCGCGTCTGCACTGATGGATGCATGCGTTCACGACGCAGCCTGAAGCGCGCATGTTCAGAACCCGATGACCGCATCCCCGCCAAAGGTGAACATGCCGTTATTGCGTCCGCCATTGAACGGCATGGTGCCATTCAGCGCACGGTCAAACCGTATTTCGGGGCGCAGCATGAAAACCCCGATATGATGGCCAAGCTGGGGACGGTAACTGACACCCAGCGTCATTTCGCCATATGTCGTGCCATGGCTGGAGGCCGACGGCCCGGGCACGACCGCCCCACCCGTTCCGGCCAGCGCTTCCATGTAGGAATTGTTCCCGCGGAAGGTCGCGACCATAGCGTTGTTGTTGTCGCGGTATATTTCGCCACGGTAATTGAAGGTCAGGTCGCGGTTGATGCGGTAGCTGAGGAAACTTACGAAACTTTCCGCATCCACGCCTGCAAACTGCCCGCGCGCGCCAATGCCGCGCGTGCCCTCGTCATGCAGGTAATTGAATTCCGCCGTCAGGCTCAACCGGTCATTCACCTGGTAGTAGGCGCTGATATCATTCCAGAACCGCTGGGTATGATCGGCTTCGTAATGGCCGATGGCGCGCCACGAATTTTCCGGCCCGACGCGGCTCAGTTCCACAATGCGCAGCTTGCCATGAGCGAGGTTATTCAGGTTGAAACCGAAATACCCGGCTGGCGCGCTGTTGTTGTCCGCATGCCCGAATGATGTCTGGTTGCCGGTATCAATGCCGAATGTCACGTCCACCATGGGTGTCACATGCCAGTTGAACATCGCGCCCACATGTTCGAACGGCACGGAATATTCGGATGTATAGGCCAGCGTGTAAAAGGGCCGGGATGTCGGATCCAGCCCCTCCACCCCCATCGGGGCCTGCAGGATACCCGCCTGCATGTCCAGCCCGCCACGCGTCAGCCACGGCAGGTGGACATCCATATGCGCCTGCGCGGGGATCAGCTGGTAGCGTGCGTTCCATTCCCGGTCACTGATGCCCAGGACCTGATAATAGCGTGCATCCGACCCGTACATGCCCTCCAGCGTAAAACCGACCTGGTAGGTGTTGCGGTGCGGGTCGATCGCCTTGTTCAGCGTGAATTCAGCCTGGTTCAGCTGAACCTGGTTGGCATGGTCGGCCAGGAAGTCGCCATAATTGTAACCGGGCTGGGGGCGTGCGGGATTGGCCATGATCCCGCCTTCGATCTGCGCGCTCAGGGTAATGTCACCCAGCCACCGGGCAAGGCCCGTGCTGCTGTCATGCCGCAGGCCGGAAAAGACATGAACCTGTGCACGCGCCACGGTAGGCAGTCCACCCAGCAGGCCGGCAAGGACCAGACAACATCCCAGCGTACGGTTCGGTTTCATGATGGCCTTTGTTCCTCCCCGGCATCGGCAGACCCGGGCAGGCGCCGATTATCCGCGCGCGCTCCGGCATTCATGAATTTTCTTTTATTTCGTTTCCCTTGTTATTGAAACCTAAATCATTGAAATGATTCGATAATATAATAATCATGAAGGCGATATGTCAGGCAATGACAACTATTTTCCCAGCCATCCACGCCGCCAGAACCAGATCAGCGGCAGCACCACCGTCGCCGCCATGAGGACAAGGGAATACCAGTAGCCGTATTTCCAGTTCAGTTCGGGTATATCATGGAAGTTCATGCCATAGATGCCCGCTACCAGCGTGGGAGCCACGCCAATAAAGCTGACCACGGTCAGTATCTTCATGCCATTATTCTGTTCGATGCTGATGAATCCCAGCGTCGCATCCAGCAGGAACTGCACCTTGTTGGCCGTCTGGGATACGAAGTCGTTCAGCGAACGGATATCGCGCCCCACCGTGGCCAGCCGTGACTGCAGCCGTTCAGACAGGTCGTGGCGCTTGTTTTCCCCCAGGAAGATGGAAATCCGTTCCAGCCCCAGCAGGCTGTCGCGCACGGATGAACTCAGGTCGCCCGACCGGCCAACCCGGCGCAGCATGTTGCGCAGCAGCGCGCCCGCCTGCGCCTGGCTTGGTTCCTCGGACTGGAATACGTCCTTGGACATGCCATCAAGCGCCTGCCCCAGATGTTCCAGAATATCGGCCAGCCGGTCCACGATGGCTTCCAGCAGCATGATCCCCGCCTCGTTGGCGGCCAGGGGCTCCGCCTGTCCCGCCACTTCCCGCGCAACCACGTCAAACGCGCTGAACCCGGTATAACGGATGGTCAGGAGCCGGCCGGGCATGAGTACGAAGCCCACGGGGGAGACGAAAAAGTCATCCGGCGTCTTGCGCACCAGTGGCGTGGAAAGATAGACGCCGATCCCTTCCGTGAAGAGACGTGATGAACTTTCGATTTCATCCAGCTGGGCGCGGGTGGGCACACGCAGGCCCGTCACCTCGGCGGCAAGGGCTTCTTCCTCCTCGGTGGGACTGAGCAGGTCCAGCCATGCCGCACCGGCCGCATCCTCCGCAGTCGTAACGGTCCGGGCCGGGGCACCGGGACGATGGGCTAGAAACATGGGCGGTCTTTCTGTGGTTCGGGTCGTTGTTCATCCATCATGCGACAGCAAACATGTCAAATCATGACACGCTCCACGATATGGCAGGGGGCTGGTATTTTACCGCCATCCGGTCCAGAACCGCCTGATACGCGGCCCGGGACGGCTGCATGATGATACCATTGAGCCACGCACCTATTTCTTGCGGAGTAGCGAAGTTGAGCGCAACAGATACACAGGCAGGCGCCAACAGCCTGCGCAGCGGGCCGGACGGTCGCGGCCGTTTTGGAATTTTTGGTGGCCGTTTTGTCGCCGAAACCCTGATGCCGCTCCTGCTGGAGCTGGACGGCGCCTACAGGGCGGCGCAGGCGGACCCCGAATTCCGGCGTGAACTGGATTATTATCTCAAGGATTATGTCGGTCGTCCCAGTCCGCTGTGGTTTGCGCGCCGCATGACCGAACAGCTTGGCGGCGCGAAAATCTACATGAAGCGCGAGGAACTGAACCATACCGGTTCCCATAAGCTCAACAACGTCATGGGGCAGATCCTGCTGGCCCGCCGCATGGGCCGCACCCGCATCGTGGCCGAAACCGGCGCAGGCCAGCACGGCGTGGCCACCGCGACCGTGTGCGCGCTGTTCGGCATGAAATGCGCGATCTACATGGGTGCCACCGATGTCGAGCGCCAGAAGCCCAACGTGTTCCGCATGCGCCTGCTGGGGGCCGAAGTCGTGCCCGTTACCGCAGGCGCGGGCACGCTGAAGGACGCGATGAACGAAGCCATGCGCGACTGGGTGACCAACGTGCATGACACCTACTTCCTTGTCGGCACGGTGGCGGGGCCGCACCCCTATCCGCAGATGGTGCGTGATTTCCAGTCCATAATCGGCGTGGAAACCAAGGAACAGATCGTGGCCGCCGAAGGCCGCCTGCCTGATGCGATCGTGGCGGCGATCGGTGGCGGGTCGAATGCCATGGGCATCTTCCATCCCTTCCTTGATGACCCCGAAGTCAGGCTGATCGGCGTCGAGGCCGCGGGCTGCGGGCTGGACAGCGGACGTACCGCCGCCTCCATCGAGCGTGGCAGGCCCGGCGTGCTGCACGGCAACCGCACCTACCTGCTGCAGGATGCGGACGGACAGATCACCGAAGCCCATTCCATCAGCGCCGGCCTCGACTATCCCGGTGTCGGTCCCGAACATTCATGGCTCAGTGACATCGGGCGCGCCGAATATGTTGGGGCGACCGACCAGGAGGCGCTGGACGCCTTCCAGCTATGCACCCGCACCGAGGGCATCATTCCCGCGCTGGAAAGCGCCCACGCCATCGCCTACGCCGCGAAGATCGCGCCCGGCATGGGCAAGGACCAGATCATTGTCATCAACATTTCCGGCCGGGGAGACAAGGATATCTTCACCGTCGCCGAACATCTGGGAGTGAAACTGTGAGCCGCATCGCCCGCCGCTTCGCCACCCTGCGCCAGCAGGGCCGTGGTGCCCTGATCCCCTATGTCGAAGCCTGCGACCCGGATTACGACACGTCGCTTGCCATCCTGCGCGGCATGCCCGGTGCGGGCGCCGACCTGATCGAGGTGGGGGTGCCCTTTTCCGACCCGTCGGCCGATGGCCCGACCATCCAGAAGGCCGCGCTACGCGGGCTGAAAGGTGGTTCGACCATGAAGCGCGTGCTGGAAATGGTCTCGGCCTTCCGCGACGGCGATGACGAGACACCAATCATCCTGATGGGCTACACCAACCCCATCGAGGCCTATGGCCCCGAACGCTTCTGCGTGGATGCGAAAGCAGCGGGCGTGGACGGCCTGATCATCGTCGACATGCCACCGGAAGAAGCCGACCTGCTGGCAGGCCCGGCTGCCGCCGCCGGGCTGGACATCATCCGCCTTGTCGCCCCCACAACGCCGGACGACCGGCTGCCGGTCGTGTTCAACGGCGCATCGGGCTTTGTCTATTATGTCAGCATCACCGGGGTGACGGGCACACGCACCGCCAGCACCGATGAACTGGCCCATGCCCTGCCCCGCCTGCGCCGTGCCACCGACCTGCCCATCGCCATCGGCTTTGGCATCCGCACGCCGGAACTGGCGGCAAACGCCGTACGCGCGGCCGATGCCGCCGTCGTGGCGTCCGCCCTGCTCAACACGCTTGAGGGCACGCTGGATGCGGATGGCCGGGCAACGGCCCGCACCGTGCCCGCGGTGCTGGAACAACTTCGCGGGCTGGCGGATGCCGTGCATGCTGTAAGCAAAACTGTCTCAAAATAATACATTGATAAAAAACAAAAGTTTTTGGGCGCCGCCTTTTTTCAAAAAGGCGGCGTCTTCTGAAGCTTTTTGAAAAAAGCTTCACCAAAAACTTTCTTACGGTTTGCGGGACATTTCACAGGCGATTTTCCGCAATGGCCCCCGCAATGACAATCTGGCCCAATCGTTCATCTGCCTGTATGGAACAGGCCTCCAGAAAGCTTAAGGGAGAGGCAACATGAGCTGGCTGACCGAATATGTCCGTCCCAAGATCCGCGGCCTGCTCAAGCGGGAAGTGCCGGACAACCTGTGGACCAACTGCGAATCGTGCGAGCAGATGATCCTGACCAAGGACCTGCGCAAGGCGATGAATGTATGCCCGCATTGCGGCTACCACATGCGCGCCACCGTGCCCGAACGGCTGGAATGGACGTTTGACAACGGGGAATATACCCGCATCGAACTGCCCAGGGTGCCGGTTGACCCCCTCTCCTTCCGTGACCGCAAGCGCTACACGGACCGGCTGAAGGATGAACGCGCCAAATCCCAGCTTGATGAATCCATGGCCGTGGCCCATGGGCAGATCGGCGGGCATAACGCGGTTGTCGCCGTCATGGCGTTCGAATTCATCGCGGGCACGATGGGTGCGGCATTGGGTGAGGCCTTCCTTGCCGCCGCCCGCCTTGCCATCCTGCAGCAGTCGCCGCTGATCGTCTTTACCGCATCCGGTGGCGCGCGCATGCAGGAAGGCATGATCAGCCTCATGCAGATGCCCCGCACCACGGTGGGGGTGCAGATGCTCAAGGAAGCGGGGCTGCCCTATTTCGTCGTGCTGACCAATCCGACCACCGGGGGGGTTTCCGCATCCTTCGCCATGCTGGGTGACGTGCAGATTGCCGAGCCCAATGCCCTGATCGGCTTTGCCGGACAGCGCGTGATCGAGGATACGGTGCGCGAAAAGCTGCCCGAAGGCTTCCAGCGCGCGGAATACCTGCTGGAACACGGCATGCTGGACATGGTGGTCAAACGCGGCGACCTGCCCGTAACCCTCGGGCAGCTGATCGGTCAGCTCAACTACCGCCACATCGCGCCGCGGCCTGCGGCCTGACCCCGAACAAGGGCGCACCCCATGAATGCTCCCACGCTCGGGCCGGAATTCGTTGGCCGGACAGGGCAGATACTTGAACGGCTGAACCGGCTGTATCCGGCCCTGATCGACCTGTCACTGGCCCGGCTGGAAACGCTGCTGGCGCGCCTTGGCCACCCCGAACGCCACCTGCCGCCCGTCGTGCACGTGGCAGGTACGAACGGGAAAGGCAGCACCTGCGCCCTGATGCGCGCCGTGGCTGAAGCGGCGGGGTGGCGGGTGCATGTGCTGACATCGCCGCATCTGGTCCACGTGACCGAACGTTTCCGCATCGCGGGCCAGATCGTGACGGAACGCGAACTGGCGGCCGTTCTGGAAGAAATCGAACAGGTCAATGCCGGCACACCCATTACGGTGTTCGAAGTCCTGACGGCGGCGGGTTTCATGCTGTGCGCGCGCCACCCTGCCGATCTTGCGATTGTCGAGGTCGGGCTGGGCGGTCGCCATGACGCCACCAATGTGCTTGAACGCCCGGCAGCATGCGCGATCACGGCCATCTCGATGGATCATGAGGCCTTCCTTGGCAATACGCCGGGGGCAATCGCGACCGAGAAGGCAGGCATCATCAAACCCGGCGTTCCCGTAACCACCGGCCGCCAGCAAGCCGCGGTCATGGACGTCCTTGTCCGCACGGCACACGCGCACGGCAGCCCCCTGTGGCGGCGGGACCATGAATGGTCCATCACCCCCGCGCCAGATGGCACAAGCCTGCGCTACCATGACCGTCATGGTGCGCTGGACCTGCCCCTGCCCGGCCTGCGTGGCGCGCACCAGATCGACAATGCGGGTCTTGCCATCGCCACCCTGCGCGCCAGTGGCCTGCCCCTGCCGCAACAGGCATGGGCGGGGATTGCCCAGGCACGCTGGCCCGCGCGGATGCAGCGCCTGTCCGGCCACCTGGCGGCCCTGCTGCCCCTGGACTGGGAATTATGGCTCGATGGCGGTCACAATCCCGGTGCGGGCGAGGTGCTGGCACAGGTGATGGCGGAATGGGCGGATCGTCCCGCCCATCTGGTCATCGGCATGAAGCAGACCAAGGACGCCACCGGCTTCCTGTCGCCCCTGCTGCCGCGTGCGGCCTCCATCCAGGCCGTAGCGGAAAAGGACCAGCATCTGGCGCAGCCCGTGGCGGACATCATTGCGGCGGCTGGTGGCCGGGCCACGGCTGGTCCCACCCTGCACGCCGCCCTGACGCATCTGGCGGCCACAGCGGAACCGGATGCCCCACCCGCCCGCGTCATCATATGTGGCAGCCTGTATCTGGCCGGTGTCGCCCTGCAGCTTGATGGCTGGCAGCCTGACTGACAGGCAAGCCCCACAGGCGCAGATGTCCCGCAATAGAAACCGTGTTGAAAAAGGTATCTGCCTGCGGGTTGATGTCGGACGGACCGACCACAAAAGATTCACCAAAACATAAAGAAGTTTCTGGTGACGCTTTTTTCAAAAAACTTCGAAGAAAGCCACCTTTTTGAAAAAAGGCAGCACCCGAAAACCTTTATTCTGAAATCATTTCCAATGGTCTGTACCTTTGCGGCACGACAGGCCACTGCGCCGGGACAGACAGACAATAAAAAACGGGTGCAGCCGTAAAGGCTGCACCCGTTCACCATGCCGACCACGGTGCGGATGCCATGCGGCCTGCTGCCTACCTGCTGTCAGGCAGCGGCCTGCCCTGCCCGATTTCGCGCAGCGGCAGGCCCGCCATGAGACGCTGCTCGATCTTTTCCAGCGACATGTCGCGCGTTTCCGGGATGAACCGCCATGTCACCAGCACGAAAAACAGGTTGAACACGGCAAACAGCCAGAAGGTCGGCCCGTTACCCATCCATTGCAGCATCGACAGGAAGCTCGCCCCCACGATCATGTTGGCGATCCAGTTGGTCAGCGTGGAGATGGAAATACCAAGGTCACGTCCCTGCAGCGGCTGAACCTCCGAACACAGGACCCAGATCAGGGGACCGGCGGACATGGCAAAGCCGGAAATATAGATCAGCAGCATGAAGACCGAGATGATCTGTTCCGTCTGCCCCAGGTTGGGCCGGTTCAGCATGAAACCAAGGCAGCCCATGCCCACGGCCATGATGATGAAACCGGTATACAGGATGGGCTTGCGCCCCCACCGGTCCACCAGACCGATGGCGATGAAGGTGGCCAGCATGTTCACCAGCCCCACCATGGCGGTGCACCACAGCTGCGCAGGGCCGACGTAACCGGCCAGCGCGAAGATCTTGGGGGCGTAGTACATCACCACGTTCACGCCCGCGAGCTGCTGCATGACCTGCAGCGTCATGCCCAGGAAGATGGAGCGACGGAAATTACGGTTGTTGCGCAGCAGGCTCCAGCCGCGCTGCTTCTGCTGAAGCTGGCGGCTGATATTCTGGATTTCCTGCATGGCGGCGCTACGGTCGTCACGCAAATCAACCAGCACTTCCAGCGCTTCCTTGCGCCGGCCACGCATCATGAGCCAGCGCGGGCTGTAGGGCAGGAACAGCACACCGATCAGGAACAGCACGCCCGGCACGGCGGCAACGGCGAACATGCCGCGCCAGTTACCGGAATAGCTGAACATGGTATTGCTGAGGAACGCAATGAAAATCCCCGCCGTAATCATGAGCTGATACGTCGAGATCATGGCCCCACGCGCCTGTTCGCTGGCGATTTCGGACAGGTAGAGGGGGGCGGTGAACGCCGCCACCCCGATCGCCAGCCCCATGATCAGCCGCCCCACGATCATGGACGGGATCGACCAGGCCAGCGCACAGGCCAGCGACCCGACCACAAACACCGCCGCCCCCACCAGCAGCGCATGCTTGCGCCCGATCTGGTGTGACATCCAGCCACCGCACAGGGAACCTACGGCCGCGCCGCCCATCATGGCGCTGACAATCCATTCCTGCTGCATCGTGCTGGCATGGAACGTCTGGGCCAACAGGTCCAGCGCACCGGATATGACCCCGATATCCAGCCCGGCCATAAGGCCGGCAAGCGCCGCAAGGCAGCCAATGATGAGATTACGCAGACGCGCCGTGTCAAATCCGTTAGCTGCAGGCTGTTTTTCCATTAAGGCCGGTCCTTTGATCTTTTTCTTGTTGCCGGTGATCAGATTATTCCTGCCGGTTAAGGCCGGTCAGTAGAAAGAACGATACACCATATCTTCGCGTCCGGTCAGGATCATGTTCCAGCAATTCATCCATTACAAATCGTTTTACCCTAAAAACGACCGGAATTTCTGCTATATGCCCTGCCATATCGTCCGGTTCCATGACTTCCATCATATTTGCAAGCCATGGTGGCACGCCAGGGCGTTCCGTCAGCACCAGTGGCGCGCGCGGTGAAAACACGATGGTGCCCCGGGCCTGGATCGTTTCCAGATCCGCCTGCGTCGTTACATGATACAGATATGCATCCGCCCCCTCCCCTGCCCGTAACTGGCGGACATCCACCCTGGCCAGCCCAATCGCCGCGATATCAAGGTAGGTCAGCACATGCCGGATGCCGGGCATGGGTGCGGCAAACAGGTCGGGCTGGTCCGTAGCCGACGGGGCGGCCGGGGCATCGGTCGTGCGTCGCGGCGCCCTGCCGGGCTTCCGGCTGCGCGTGGGGGCGGCAAAGGGCAGTTCGGCCATACGGCCCTTTCGGCGTTGCACCATGTCCGTGCCCCATCCATGACGGGCCGTTACGGCCTGTTGTGGTCAATCCGGTCCTTCATGCGCATGCGGCGCACAGGCCCTCCGCCTCTATGGTGGTCTGGCGGACTGAAAAACCACGCGCCCGCGTGACCTCCAGCAGCGCCTTGAGGATATGGGGATCATCCAGTTCCGTCACACGCCCGCATTTACCACAGATCAGGAACTGCGCGGCATGGACATGCCCGTGACAGGCATGCCCGGATTCCAGCATGTGCCGGCAGCCGGCAAAGGCGGACAGGCGTTCGATCTTGTGGATCAGCCCCTGTTCCATAAGGAAGTCCAGCGCCCGGTATACCGTAGGCGGCGCCACGGGCCTGCCACGGGTCGCACGGATCTGTTCCAGCAGGTCATAGGCCCCCAGTGGCCGGTCCGCCGCCAGAACCAGCCCCAGCACCAGCCTGCGGATTTCCGTCAGCCTGACGGCGCGCGCCAGACATACGGCCGCCGCCTGATCAAGCAGGGTTTCCACCCCGGCGGGCAGACCGGTTCCGGCCGTCTGTATCGTGCGGGCCACTTCTGGTGCTCCTGTGTCCGGTTACCGGCATGGTCTCCGCGCCCGATCGCAGCCCGGGCAGGGTCAGTCCGGCAGGTGATCCGCCCACATGGCCATAAGCGCCACGAAAAGGGCAAGGCCAGCATGTATCCAGATCAGTCCACGCAGCGTCAAGACAGGAACCCCGTCCGTGCGCATGCCTGCCCTGCCGGGTGTGTCGTCCATGGCGTTGCCTCCTTGCGCCTGTCGGTCCATCCGGTCCGTCATGGTGCAAAAGGCTGGATTTTTCCTTAACCCGGAACCCACGGCCTATTTATCGTCATCATGGGGCAGCATGTGGTAGGTACGGTTGAAATAGACCAGCCCGCCACGCGGACTGCTGTTGCGCAGGCTTTCCACCGCGCCGAACATGACGCTGTGGGTGCCGACTTCCACAATGCGTTCGATCCGGCAGTCCAGTGACAGCACGGCCTCATCCAGCACCGGCGCGCCGGTGGTCAGTGTGTCCCAGTGGCCGGAACGGAAGCGTTCCGCCTGTTCCAGCGGGCTTGCGAACACGCCGGATATGTCCTGCTGGTCGGCGGCAAGCACATTGATGCACATGGCCGCATCGACACGAAAACGCTCGCGCACCCGTGAATTGCGGTTCAGGCAGACCAGCACGGTTGGTGGCGTATCGGTGACCGAACAGACGGCGGATGCCGTAAAACCAGCCGGATCATCAAGTGTTCCGGTCGTGACAACGTTTACCGCCGCGCCAAGCCGCGCCATGGCGTTGCGAAAGGTGAGGGCGTCAATCCCCATGGTGCTTATGCCTCAGTAGCTGTTGCATGCCTGTGGTCCGCACGCAGCCGTGACGCCGGACGATAGCGGGGGTAGCGCATTCTGTACCGGTTGAACACAGCAAACAGCACAGGGAAGCACCATGGACACTGGACTGATCCATATTAACCATACCGGCCGGCTGGGACGCATCACGCTCAACCGGCCGACAGCACTCAATGCGCTGAACATGGACATGCTGGCATGCCTTGATACCTGCCTGCGCGCATGGCGCGATGACCCCGCGATCGAGACCGTGCTGATCGACAGCGCAAGCCCGCGCGCCTTCTGCGCAGGGGGCGATATCCGCGCCATCCGCGACCGGCTGGAAACAGGTGGGCTGGAAGAGGGGGCCATGCCATTCCGGCGCAGCTACCGCCTTGCCTCCGTGCTGGCGGGATATCCCAAGCCGGTGGTCTCGTTCATGGATGGCATCGCCATGGGGGGCGGTATCGGGCTGGGCGGGCATGTCCGCTACAGGATCGTGACCGAACGCGCCATCCTGGCCATGCCGGAAACCGCCATTGCCCTGACGCCGGATGCGGGCGGGTCCTACCTGCTGTCGCGCGCGCCGGGGCTGAGCGGCCTGCGCCTTGCGCTGACGGGGGGACGGATGAACGCGACACAGGCCATCGACGCGGGCTTTGCCGACCGTATGGCCCCTTCCGGCACGCTGGACGCCATAAGGCATGCCCTGACCCACCTGCCCGCAGGACAGGTGATGGACGGCCTGCCCCCATGTCCCCCCATGGACAAAGGGCCGGATACGGCGGCCATTGCCCCTGTATATAATGCACCGGACATGCCCGAACTGCTGCGCAGGCTGCAGGCCCATCCGGCCGCATGGGCGCGCGATGATCTGGCGGCCACGGGACGGGCGTGCCCGTTTTCACTATGCCTCACTTTGGCCGCCTGGCATGCCGCCCGCGACCTGCCGGATCTGGACCATGTGCTGGAGCAGGAATTCCAGCTGGTCTGCCACCTGCTGCAACGCCCGGATTTTACCGAGGGCGTACGCGCCCGCCTGATTGACAAGGATAATGCCCCGCACTGGATACCCGACCGCGTCGATGCCGTTCGCCCGCATGATATTGCGGCCTGCCTGCATGGCCATGCCTGTCAGCCCCTGGGTCTGGTAACCGCCAGTCCGGATCGGCAATAATTCATTATCACACGTAAAGTATATGAAAATGCCATTTTCCGACCATTACACACCCCTGACCCACCACAGCCGGCTGGGAGATGAATTCTATGACATGGTGCAGGCCGCCACCTTCCCCGCCCATATCCTGCGCTACCGTAACGATGACGTGTCGCCCCGCATCGGTCTGGACACGCTGACCGATGCCGAATGGGTACGCCATTTCGGATATTTCGACCCCCTGCCCGGATCACTGCCGCAGCCACTGGCCCTGCGCTATCACGGGCATCAGTTCCGGTCGTACAACCCCGACCTTGGCGATGGGCGGGGCTTCCTGTTCGCGCAGCTTGAGGACAGCGTGGACGGCCGCGTGCTGGACATTGGCACCAAGGGCAGCGGCACCACCCCGTGGTCGCGCGGCGGCGATGGCCGCCTGACGCTGAAGGGGGGCATACGCGAAATCCTGGCCAGTGAACGGCTGGATGCGGCAGGCGTGCGTACCTCCCGCACGCTGAGCGTGGTGGAAACGGGTGAAAGCCTGCATCGCGGGGACGAACCGTCCCCCACGCGGTCATGCGTGCTGGCCCGCCTGAGCCATTCCCACATCCGCATCGGCACGTTCCAGCGCCTTGTCACCAATGAAGACCGTGCAAGCCTGACCCGGCTGGTGGAATACGTGATCGAAACCTATTACCCCGACCTGGCTGGCGCCGCGGATCCTGCCGCCGCCCTGTATGACGCCGCCACGACCCGCATTGCCGAAATGACCGCGCAGTGGATGACCGCGGGCTTCGTGCATGGCGTGCTCAACACCGATAACATCAATATTACCGGCGAGAGTTTCGATTACGGCCCCTGGCGGTTCGTGCCCACGTTCAACCCGACCTTCACTGCCGCCTATTTCGATCATTCCGGCCTGTATGCCTATGGCCGCCAGCCCGAGGCGATGACGTGGAACGTGGCCCGTCTGGGGGAATGCCTGCTTTCCCTTTCCACGCTTGAGAAAATCCAAAGTATTTTTGATGACTTCTGGGAACGATATGAACGTTTTCTTGATATTTCAGTGCTTAATCGGCTTGGACTGAAGGAGATTTCAAGAAAATCCTCCACCGATCTGCGCGAATGTCTTTTTTCTTTCATGGATGAAAGCCAGATTGGATTTGAATTTCCATTTTTTGACTGGTATGGTGGCGAACAGAGCCAGAAACGTGCCATAACAGGACCGCGTGGAGACTTTTATACGCAGGACAGTTTCCGTCCCCTGCACGACCGGATCATGCAACATGAACCGGCACGGGGCGTCGACCTGTCACAGCCGTATTTCCACAATGGGGCCGCGTGCGTGATGTCTGTCGAGACGGTGGAAGCCATCTGGCAACCCATCGCGGCAACAGATGACTGGTGCCGCCTGCATGATGCCATGCGTCAGGTTGCCAGCATGAAAGCCGCCCTGCAGGTCCACCGCACCCGGGACGGTTGATGCCGCCCCGGGGAACCCGGCCGTTACGGACGAATTATAAGAAGAAGGAAGGAACAGGCACCCGCATGAATAACCAGACCCCACCCGCACAGCATCCCACGCCACAGGCAACGGAACCGTTGCCTGACATGTCCCAGATCGATATTTCCCCCAACGCGCGCAAGACCTTATGGCTCGCAGCCATCGTGGCCGCAATCTGTGGCGGCCTCTATGGTTACGATACCGGGATCGTCTCGGGCGCGCTGCTGCTGATCACGCGTGATTTCCACCTCAGCAGCTTCTACCAGGAAATGGTGGCCTCCGCCATTCTGGCGGGCGCCGTGATGGGTTCGCTGCTGACCGGGTGGATGTCCGAACATTACGGACGCCGCAAATCCATCATGATCGTCACGGCCATTTTCGTGCTGGGCGCGCTGGCCTGCGCCTTTTCGCCGGATGTGTACACGCTGATCCTATCGCGCGTGTTCCTGGGGCTGGCGGTTGGCGGGTCCACGCAGGTGGTGCCCATGTACATCTCGGAACTGGCGCCCGCGCACAAGCGCGGGCACATGGTCACGATGTTCAACATCGCCATCGGCATCGGCATCTTTGCCGCCAACATCATCGGTTTTGCCGCACGTGATGCGTGGGGCTGGCGGCCGATGGTGGCCATTGCCGCCATTCCCGCCGCGGTCGTGTTCGTTTCCATGTTCTTCCTGCCCAAAAGCCCGCGCTGGGCGGCGGAACATGAAAGCCTGGATTCCGCGCTGGAACAGCTGCAGCGCATCCGCACTTCCGAACGCGATATCCGCCGCGAAATGCGCCGTATCCACGCCAATGCGAACGAGGAAACCGATCCGCGCGACATCGGCTGGCGCGGCCTGCGCCAGCCATGGGTGCGTCCGGCCCTGGTGGCCGCCCTTGGCGTCGCTTTCTTCACGCAGGCGGGTGGTCTGGAAATGATGATCTACTATGCCCCGACCTTCCTGTCGGATGCGGGGTTTGGCAGTTCATCCGCGTTGATGGCCAGCATTGGCATTTCGATCATCTACCTGGTCATGACCGTGCTGGGGTCGAACATCGTCGACCGCATCGGCCGCCGCAGGCTGGTGCTGGTCATGGGACCGGGCAGCGTGGTCAGCCTGATCGGGCTTGGCATCATGTTCCTGCTGCACCCGCAGCCGGGCAGCATGGGTAGCTGGCTGATCATTGTCTTCATGCTGCTGTTCATGGTGTTCAACGCCGGTGGCATCCAGGTCGTGGGCTGGCTGCTGGGGGCGGAGATGTTCCCGCTTTCCATGCGCGGCAACGCCACCAGCCTGCATTCCGCCATGCTGTGGGGCAGTGACCTGCTGGTGACCAGCACGGCGCTGACGCTGGTCACCAAGATCACGCTGGGTGGCACGATGTGGTTCTATGCCGGGGTGAACCTGCTGTCGGTCCTGTTCGTCTATTTCATGGTGCCCGAAACACGCGGGGCCTCGCTGGAGGATATCGAGGAAGCCCTGCGCGAGGGCCGCTTCCGCCCGACACGCGGCAATACCGCCATTGTCGAGGAAGAAGAATAATATCCGACGCCGCTGCATACGGTCGGCATCACTAAAAAACGGGCGTCCCCTGATCGGGACGCCCGTTTTGCGTCAGGTCTGAAGTGATAGAGGTTTTTGGGGTGCCGTCTTTTTTTCAAAAAGGCGGCATTCCTTGAAGCTTGTTGAAAAAAGCTTCACCAAGAACTTCTTTTCCGTTCAAACAGTTTTTGCGGATTGCCGGGCCGTCAGATCCACATGCAGGGCAGGGGAGACAGGCAGCCTGAGCACCTGCTGGTAGAACGCCAGTTCGAGTTCCCATGCCCTGCGTATGGTGGCTTCCTGCCGGAAGCCATGGCCCTCACCTGCAAATTCATACAATGCACACGGCACCCCGCGCCCACGCAGCGCCGCGACCATCGATTCCGCCTGCGCTGGCGGCACCACCCGGTCATCCAGCCCCTGCAGGAACAGGACCGGCACCCTGATGTCAGCCACCTGGGTTATGGGGGAGCGGGCAAGATAGATCGCCTCATCCGCAGGGTAGGGACCAACCAGCGTGTCCAGATAACGTGACTCAAATTTGTGCGTATCCTGCGCCAGCGCGCGCAGGTCGGTCACGCCATACAGGCTGGTGCCCGCCGCGAACAGATCCGAACGCGCCAGCGCCAGCAGCACCGTCAGGCCGCCTGCGCTACTGCCCCTTATGACAATGCGGGCCGGGTCAACCTGCCCGGTCGTGGCAAGGTAATGACATGCGGCGATGCAGTCATCCACATCCACCACGCCCCACTGCCGTTCCAGCCGCTGCCGGTAGGCGCGGCCAAACCCGGTTGAACCGCCATAATTGACATCAACCACGGCAAAGCCCCGGCTGGTCCACCATTGCACCTTGAATGAAAAGGCCGGATTGGCCCGGCCCGTAGGCCCGCCATGGGCGACAACGACCAGCGGTGGCTTTTCCCCCTCCGGCCCGTGATAACGGGCATTGGCGGGCGCATAGAAAAAGGCATGTCCCGTGCCCTCACCATCGGGCAGGGGGAAATGGATCGGGGCAGGGCGGGCGATATCATCCGTCGACAGCGGCAGTTCCGTCGCCCGGCGCAGGACCTGCGGCACCTGTCCCGGCTGGCCGCGGACCACGGCGGCCGCGTTATCGGGCGGTGCATCCAGCCATGCGAACCCGTCCCCTTCCACCGGGACCGGACAGCCGGAGGGATGACCAAGGTCGAGCGGCGTCACCACCCCGTCACGGATGGAAACCATGCGGGTATCACCGTCGTTGATGACCATGGCAAGGATGCTGCCATCGTGCAGCGGCACGTAACTGCGCAGCCCGAACACCCAGTGCGGCTGACCGATTTCAGCTTCCATGGGGGCCAGCGCCACGGGAGAGGAGGACGTCGTATCGAACCGGTAGAGATTCCACCACCCGCTGCGATCGGACAGCGCCAGAAGCCGTCCCGCCGCGTCCCAGCACGGTTCGATGACCGATTCCGCCTGCCCATCGTCACCCGCGGCACTCCACGGGGCGGCAAGGCGCGGTGGGTCATCACCTTCCTGCAGCAGGGTGGCGACGCGCAGGCGGGTGGCATCCCATGGCATGGCCGGATGGTCCCATTCGATCCAGGCCAGATACCGTCCATCGGGCGAGGGACGGGGAGATGACAGAAAATCCGGTCCCATGACCAGCGGCGTGCCACCGTTGAAGGCCGGGTCCACCGTTGCGGTGCAGTCCAGCACCACGATGGCGGCGGCAGGTTCCTCGTCTTGCGCGCGGTGGTCTTCACGCACGCAGAACAGGAAACGGCCGTCGGGGCTGAATGTCAGGTCGGCGTACCACAGCCCCGCCCCGGTCGAAAGGCAGCGCGACTGCCCCCCTTCCACCAGCCACAGGCTGCCGTCGCGGCGGTTGCTGAACGCAATGATCCCCTGGCATACGGCATAGGCCCCGCCGCCATATTCATGCACCCGCGTGCCGACATCAAACGGGGCAGGGGTCACGTCGGCCACCTGTCCCGCGCGGGCACGGACCAGCACACGGCGCCCGCCTTCGGCCGGACGTCCCTCGATCCAGTAGATGTCACGCCCATCCACCCGCACATCCGACAGGGCAACCGTCTTTCCCGCCACAAGCGCCGCACTGACGGGTGAGGGCCATGTGCCATAGGGGCGTGTTCCGGTATCCGTCGTGCCGCTGGTGCCGGACTGGGTCATGTTCTTGCTCCTGCCATTTGTGCGTGCCAATGGTATCGGAATTGCACACACCGCGTTTTACGTTCTGTCGTCCGTAACCTACATACTCTTTTCATTTGTGACAGGTAGTCCGCTGCTTCAGCATCTTGAACATCTTTTCCAGCATTACGGCTATGGCGTGATTGGCGTTATTGTCATGCTGGAAAGCATGGGCATTCCCCTTCCGGCTGAAACCCTTGTCATTTCGGCCGCGATCTACTGCGCCACCACCCACCGGCTGGACATTGCATGGGTGGCGACAGCCGCCATCATCGGTGCCATCACGGGTGACAATCTTGGCTACCTTATCGGGCGCGGGCTTGGTTATCCGCTGCTGGAACGCCATGGGGCAAAGGTGGGGCTTACGCCACGACGCCTCCAGACCGGGCGTTTCCTGTTCCGGCGGTATGGGGGGATCATTGTCTGCGCGGGACGGTTCATTGCCATCCTGCGCGTATTCGTGGCCCTGCTGGCGGGGGCAAGCCGCATGCCGTGGTCCCGGTTTCTGATATATAATGCGATCGGCGGCATATTATGGGCTGGTGGATACGCCTATGCCGCCTATTACCTGGGCCACAGGATCATGCGCATTTCCGGGCCCGTGGGAATTGCAGTCGCAACCGGGGGCGGAATCATGATGGTATGCACCATTATTTTCCTGCGGCGGCACGAAGCACGCCTGACGGCACAGGTGGAAGCCGAAGCCCGGAAGGAAATGCACCAATCCAGAGAACAGGCGGACACATGACCAGACACTGGACCATCAAACAGGCCCCCCGCATGGATGGCCACCTTGCCCTTGTCACCGGGGCGACCGGTGGCCTTGGCTACCAGACGGCGCTGGGCCTGGCTTCACGCGGGGCGCGGGTCATGCTTGCGGGGCGCAACCCCGACAAGGGACTGGCCGCCCTGACCCGGCTACAGCACGATGCGCCGGGGGCGGATGCCACCTTCCGGCTGCTGGATGTGGCAAGCCTTGATTCAATCGCGACATTTGCCCGTGAACTGGCGGCGGAAACCGACAGGCTGGACATTCTGGTCAACAATGCCGGTGTCATGGGCACGCCGCGTCGCCTGGAAACCCGCGACGGGTTCGAACTGCAGTTCGGCACCAATTTCCTTGGCCCCTTCGCCCTGACGGCGCGCCTGCGTCCCCTGCTGTGCGCCGCCCCGCAGGGCGGGCGCGTGGTCACGGTAGCCAGCCTTGCCGCGCTAACGGGCCAGATCATATTTGACGACCTGCAGGGCCGTCGCCGCTATGCCCCGTTCCGCGCCTACAGGCAGAGCAAGCTGGCGGACCTGATCCTGGCGCTGGAACTGGACCGGCAGGCCCGCACGCATGGCTGGCCGCTGCATTCCATCGCAGCCCATCCCGGCTGGGCCATGACCGACATCGCGGCCAGCCGCCTGAATACAAAGCAGGGCCTGCAGGAACGCCTGACCCGTTTTGGCGCGATCTGGGCCTTCCGCCTGATGGGACAGTCCGCCGCCCATGGCGCGCTGCCCATCGAATTCGCCGCCATGGCGCCGGAAGCCCGTGACGGCGGCTATTACGGACCCGGCGGCCGGGGCGAACGGCGGGGTCATGTGGCCGAAGCCTTCATTCCCCCCGCCGCGCGTGACCTGACCATCGCACGGCGGCTGTGGCAGGTGGCGGAACGGCTGACCGGCACATCGCTGTCATAGATGGAAATAATAAAAGTTTTCGGGCGCCGCCTTTTTCCAAAAAGGCGGCATTCCTAGAAGCTTTTTCAGACAGTCCTTCAGCGCCGGATGAAGGTCCAGTACAAGGGCTGGCGTCCCGCCTTCAGCGCCTTTGCTTCGTAACGGGTTGGCGGCCAGCCGTCGGGGCGCACCCTGGCGGGTGGCGCGGTGTCAAACAGGTCCTGCGCGCCCATCACTTCCTCGACCCATGCCTGATAGGTCGGATCGTCACTGGCCACGCGCCAGATCGCGCCGGGACGCAGGATCCGGGCGGCCAGTTTCACCGTCTCGGGGTGGACGAAACGCCGCTTCGCATGGCGGGACTTGGGCCACGGATCAGGAAACATCAGGAACAGGCGGTCAATCGACGCATCGGGCAGGCCGCGCAGCAGGATACGCGCGTCCTCATCCCAGATCCGCAGCATGTCCGGGACGGGCGCGGTTGCTTCCTCATCATCCGGCACGACGCGGGACAGCAGGGAACACAACCCGTTTTCAAAGACTTCGCACGCGATATAGCCAACATCCGGATGGGCGGCATTCTGGGCCAGCGAATGTTCGCCGCCACCAAAGCCGACCTCCAGCCAGATCTGTCCGGGCGCATGCCCGAAAGCTGACGCCGGGTCCGGTATCGCCGCCTCGGGAAAACGCATGCGCGGCAGTGTCTGGTCCAGAAGCCGCTGCTGGCGCGGGCGCAGCGGATGGCCGCGCTGGCGTCCGTAAAGCCGGTCAGGCGATGCCTTTACATCCACGGAGGCCGTCATATGTCCGAAAATCCTGCTCCTGCTGCCGTGGCGCACGCCGCACGGCATGATTGAAAAACACAGCGGGGGCCGCCATGACCGGCTTTTGCAAGCAGTCACGGCAGGCCCCCAATGGCTCCGGCACGTTATAGGCCAAAGCGGACGGATTCATGAACCCGCCAGATCGTCAAAAAGTTTTTGGTGAAGCTTTTTTCAAAAAGCTTCAAGGAACGCCGCCTTTTTGAAAAAAGGCGGCACCCAAAAACCTTTCCTGTTTTTTAGCGGTTGAACGCGCCACGCAGGGCGTCGACCAGATCGGTCTGTTCCCACGTGAAATCGTCCTTCGCCGCATCCGGCGTGCGGCCGAAATGGCCGTAGGCGGAGGTCTGGGTATAGATCGGGCGGTTCAGGCGCAGGTGCTTGCGGATACCGCGCGGGGACAGGTCCATGACCTCACGCAGCACACGACCCAGCTTCGCCTCGTCCACATCCTTGCCTGTGTCATCAAGGTCAACATAGACCGACAGCGGGTGGGACACGCCAATGGCATAGGAAATCTGCAGCGTGCAGCGATCGGCCAGGCCTGCGGCCACGACGTTCTTCGCCAGGTAGCGACAGGCATAGGCCGCCGAGCGGTCAACCTTCGTCGGATCCTTGCCCGAGAACGCGCCGCCACCATGCGGTGCCGCACCGCCATAGGTATCCACAATGATCTTGCGCCCGGTCAGGCCGCAGTCACCATCCGGACCACCGATGACAAAGACGCCGGTGGGGTTGACGTAGAATTCGTCTTCCGGCGGCATCCAGCCTTCCGGCAGGACATCACGCACGATGCTGCCCAGTTCCTCACGGATGGTGGCCTGGCTGGCCCCTTCAACGTGCTGGGTGGAAATCACGACGGAGGTCGCGCCAACCGGCTTGCCATTGACATAGCGCAGGCTGACCTGGCTCTTGGCATCGGGCTGCAGGGCCGCGGCGCGCGGATCACCCGCCTTGCGCAGGTCACGCACGCGGTGAAGGATGTCATGCGCGTAGAACAGCGGCGCCGGCATGAGGCTTTCGGTTTCACGCGTGGCGAAGCCGAACATGATGCCCTGGTCACCAGCGCCCTCGTCCTTCTCGCCCGCGCTGTCCACGCCCACGGCGATATCGGCGGACTGTGCGTGCAGGTAGTATTCCACCTCGGCATTGCGCCATGAGAAACCGGCCTGGTCGTAGCCGATATCCTTCACCGCGTCGCGCGCGCCCTGAATCAGCAGGTCAGGGGTGACAGAGGCCGGGCCACGGACTTCACCAGCCAGGATGATGCGGTTGGTGGTGACCATTGTTTCACACGCAACGCGCGATTCACCGTCTGCGGTCAGGAATGCATCAAGAACGGTATCACTGATCCGGTCGGCGACCTTGTCGGGATGCCCTTCGGATACCGATTCCGATGTAAACAGAAAATCGCCTTTATTACGCATGATGGTCCTGTCTGCCTCGTATGGAGTAGGAGAAATAACGCCTGCGGAACCCGGCGTACGATCGCATGCGTTTGGCGGAAACCGGGTCAGGCGTCAAGCCATTTCCCTGAATACCACCCTCGCAGGGCGCGGGCCCCGTACCCCGGTTACGCCGGGCGTTCCAGCCCCAGTACATCTTCCATATTATAAAGACCCGCCACGCGCGCCCGCAACCAGCGCGCCGCCCGCACGGCCCCGGTCGCATAGACCCGGCGGTCAAAGGACCGGTGGGTCAGGCTGATCTGTTCATGCCCCGATGTGAAAATGACGGAATGCTCGCCCACGATCTGCCCGCCACGCAGGGCGGCAAACCCGATCGCCCCATCGGCACGCGGGCCGGTATGGCCATCGCGACCGCTTTCGATATGGTCTTCCAGCCGGATTCCACGGCCTTCAGCCACCGCGCGGCCCATGGCCAGGGCCGTGCCGGACGGGGCATCGACCTTCTGCCGATGATGCATTTCCAGTATCTCGGCATCATATTCGCTGCCGGGCAGGACGGCGGCCATCTGTCGGGCCAACCGGGTGACCAGCGTGACACCGGGGGAAAAATTGGCCGCCTGCACGACCGCGATCCTTTTCGCCGCCGCATCGACAGCCTGCTGCTGGACCGGCGACAGGCCGGTCGTGCCCAGCACCCATGCGGTCCCGCTTTCAGCCAGTGCCGTGGCATGCGGGATGACCGTATCGGCATGGGTGAAATCGATCACGACATCGCAATGGTGCGCAAGTCCGGCAATATCGGCATAAACGGGACAGTCGATACCAGCGACCGTCTGACCATTACGCGTCGTGCCCCCGGCCAGCACGGCACCACCCGATGGCACTTCTTCCGCCAGAAGGCGACCGACACGCCCATTCAGGCCCGCGATCCCGATACGCAATGGCTGCGCGTCCATGCAGTCTTCTCCACCAGTCCAGATATAGAAATAGCGGCGCGACCGGGGGATCGCGCCGCCTGAGCCTATCCATGGTGCAAGTTGGGGGGGATTCACCATGAATAGTATGATGACCCTACACCTGAATAATCAGTCATTTCAACTGCCGCCCCGTCATGACAGGGCGGGGGAAAGGGCAGGTTTACAGCTTGCCTTCAAAAAAATCCTTCACCTTGCTGAAGAAACCGGTGCTTTCGGGGCTGCCCTTGGCATGGCCTGCGCCGTCGCCCTCGAATTCCTCCAGCAGTTCACGCTGGCGCTTGGTCAGGTGGCGCGGCGTTTCCACCACGACCTGGATATACATGTCCCCGCGCGCGGAAGACCGCAGGACCGAAAAACCCTTGCCCCGCAGGCGGAAATGTTCGCCCGTCTGGGTTCCCGCCGGGATCTTCACCTTGGTGCGTGACCCGTCAACGACCGGTACCTCGATCTCGGTCCCCAGGGCCGCCTGCGCCATGCGCACGGGCACGCGACAGTAGATATTGGCGCCATCGCGCTGGAAGATCGCATGCTGTTCGACCGATACATGGACATACAGGTCGCCTGCGGGCACACCCTTGCCGCCGGATTCCCCCTCGCCAGAAATACGGATGCGGGTGCCGTCTTCCACGCCGGCGGGGATCGCGACCTCGATGGTACGGTTCTTTTCCACCGTGCCGGTGCCGTGGCATTCCTTGCACGGATTGCGGATCAGGTGGCCCGAGCCATGACAGGTGGGGCAGGGACGTTCCACAAAGAAGAAGCCCTGCTGCGCGCGCACCTTGCCCGCGCCATGGCACGATGGGCAGGTTTCGGGCTTCGCATCCTTGTCCGCCGAACCGGTGCCGTCACAGCTTTCACAGGTGACGCGGGTGGGGACGGTGATCTTTTTCTTAACGCCGGAAAAGGCCTCGGCAAAGGTGATGGTGACCTGCACCTGCAGGTCGGCACCCGAGCGGCGGCCACCACGCCGGCCACCCATCATGTCGCCAAACATCTGTTCAAAGATGTCACCCAGGCCACCGCCGCCGAAATCGAAGCCGCCAGCACCGGGGCCACCGCCCTCGAACGCCGCATGGCCGAACCGGTCATAGGCCGCGCGCTTCTGGTCATCCTTCAGCACGTCGTAGGCTTCGTTGATTTCCTTGAACCTGTTTTCCGCATCCGTATCCCCGGGATTCCGGTCGGGATGGTACTTCATGGCCAGCTTGCGATACGCCCGCTTGATCTCGTCACCATTGGCATCGCGAGAAACTTCAAGGACTGCGTAATAATCTATCTTGGTGGCCATGTGGGTCCTCTAGCAAACGCGATCGCCCGACATCCTCGCGGCACGATCCTCGCGTTCCAGATATTGTTGCTGGGCAGAATATGAAAAGCGCCCGCCTTCACAGAAGCACGGGCGCCACCTTGGTGGAAGGGTGGGGCGGACCCGAAGGTCCACCCCCCCATTCCGGAGCCTGTATGACGCCTTGCGGCGATCAGGACTTCTTGGAGTCGTCCACGTCTTCGAAGTCGGCGTCGACAACCTTTTCGTCCTTCGGCGCGCCGCCCGGGGCAGCGCCGGCAGCACCCGGTGCGCCTTCGGCCTGGCCTGCCTTGTAGACAGCTTCGCCAACCTTCATGGCAACCTGCGTCAGGCGATCGGTCGCCGTCTTCAGGGCTTCGGCATCGGTGCCTTCCAGTGCCTTGCGCACTTCGGCAATCGCTGCTTCCGCTTCCGTCTTGTCAGCCGCCGGAACCTTGTCGCCTGCTTCGCTCAGGGACTTTTCGACCTGATGGGTCAGACCTTCGGCCTGGTTACGGGCCTCGACCTGTTCCTTCTTCGCCTTGTCGGCGGCGGCATTGGCTTCGGCGTCCTTCACCATCTTTTCGATGTCGGACTCGGACAGACCACCAGAAGCCTGGATCTTGATCTGCTGTTCCTTGCCGGTCGCCTTGTCCTTGGCCGAGACGGACACGATGCCGTTGGCGTCGATGTCGAACGTCACCTCGATCTGCGGCACGCCACGCGGTGCGGGGGCGATGCCGGTCAGGTCGAACGTGCCCAGCAGCTTGTTGTCAGCGGCCATTTCACGCTCGCCCTGATAGACCTTGATGGTCACGGCGCTCTGGTTGTCTTCCGCGGTCGAGAAGGTCTGGCTCTTCTTCGTCGGGATCGTCGTGTTGCGGTCGATCAGGCGGGTGAACACGCCACCCAGCGTCTCGATACCCAGCGACAGCGGCGTCACGTCGAGCAGCAGCACATCCTTGACGTCACCCTGCAGCACCGCGCCCTGAACCGCCGCGCCGATGGCGACCACTTCGTCGGGGTTCACGTTGCGGGCGGGTTCCTTGCCGAAGAACTCCTTAACGGCCTCGATCACCTTGGGCATACGGGTCATGCCGCCGACCAGGATGACTTCGTCAATCTCACCAGCGGAAACCGACGCGTCCTTCATTGCGGCGCGGCAGGGTTCCAGCGTGCGCTGGATCAGGTCATCCACCAAGCTTTCCAGCTTCGCGCGGGTCAGCTTCACCACAAGGTGCTTCGGGCCGGATGCATCAGCCGTGATGAACGGCAGGTTGATCTCGGTCTCCTTGGAGGAAGACAGCTCGATCTTCGCCTTTTCGGCCGCTTCCTTCAGGCGCTGCAGGGCCAGCTTGTCCTGACGCAGGTCGATGCCCTGCTCACGCTTGAACTCGTCAGCCAGGAAGCCGATGATGCGGGCGTCAAAGTCTTCACCGCCGAGGAAGGTGTCACCGTTGGTGGACTTCACCTCGATCACGCCGTCGGAGATCTCGAGGATGGACACGTCGAACGTGCCGCCACCAAGGTCATAGACCGCAACCGTGCCGCCGTTCTTCTTCTGCAGGCCATAGGCCAGCGCCGCAGCGGTCGGTTCGTTGATGATACGCAGGACTTCCAGACCGGCGATACGGCCGGCATCCTTGGTGGCCTGGCGCTGTGCGTCGTTGAAGTACGCGGGCACCGTAATGACGGCCTGCGTGACCTTCTCGCCCAGGTAGGATTCGGCGGTTTCCTTCATCTTGCCCAGAATGAAGGCGGAAATCTGCGCGGGGGCGTATTTCTTGCCCTGTGCCTCGACCCATGCGTCGCCGTTGTCGCCCTTTACGATGGCGTAGGGGACCAGTTCCTTGTCCTTCGCCACGGTGGGATCGTCATAGCGGCGGCCGATCAGACGCTTGACCGCATACAGGGTGTTGGCCGGGTTGGTGACCGCCTGGCGCTTCGCTGCCTGACCGACCAGCATTTCGCCGTTGTCGGTGAACGCCACCATGGACGGGGTGGTACGTGCGCCTTCGCTGTTCTCGATAACCCGCGTCTCGTCGCCTTCGCGCACGGCAACGCAGGAATTGGTCGTACCAAGGTCGATACCGATAACCTTGCTCATTCAGATACTCTCCTTTTCAGCGGCCTGTCCTGACCCGAAGCATCGGGACAGACCCTTTCTTTCATATCGTCCGGTGACGGGGCGGACTGTCTGTTTCACATCCACCCGGCAGCACCGCTGTTACCATCCGATGTAGGCAGCCCCCGCGCAGCTTTCAAGGGCCTGAAGGCGTGCGCGGAAACGATTTCACCCTGCCTGCGCCGGTCCCTTTGACACGACAACCATGGCCGGCTTGAGCAGCCGCCCGTGCAGCGTCCATGCGGGGGTCCATGCCTCCATCACGGTGCCATGGGCGTGTTCGTCGCTGTGCTGTTCCGCCATGGCCTGATGGAGGTTGGCGTCAAAGGGCTTGCCCTTCGCGTCTTCCGCCTTGATGCCATTGCGTTCCAGAATGCCGATGAACGACCGCTCGGTGCTTTCGATCCCTTCGCGCATGCGGGTCAGGATGCTGTCCTCGCCCTCGGTGGGCTGGGGCAGGCTGGCCACCGCGCGCTTGAGGTTGTCAGCCGCCTCGACCACATCCTTGGCGAATTTCTGCACGGCGTACTGCCGGGCGTCTTCCACCTCGCGCTTGGCGCGGTTGCGGACGTTCTGGGTCTCGGCTTCCGCACGGACCCATTTGTCACGCAGGGTCGCGACCTCGGCCTCCAGTTCGGCCACGCGCGGATCGACCGCGGCGTGCCCGGCTTCGGCCTCCGGCGCATGGTCGGAATGCTCATCAGTCGCGGGATTGGGTGTGCCGTCGCCGGTTGCGGCATTGGCAAAGGGGTTGGGGTCTGTGTTCTCGCTCATGCTCTTACAAGTAGGTAACGGCTGGCCAATGGACAAGGCATTGCGCTCCCGGCAGGCATGCCGTTTTTGCGCAACTTGTCCCGATCCGATGGAACAGCCGGAACGCCAGCGGCGTTCCAGTGAAGCAGGATGCCCGCATCCCCTCATGACATGCGGGCGGATATGACGCTATGGTACATACGTGCGCCGGACAAGGGACCGGCAGACATGCCCCCCATCCGGCAGAGGAGCGAAAAGAGAGCCCCCATGGAGCCAACGAAACAGACGATCGTGCTGGTTGACGATGACAGGAACATCCTGACCTCCGTGCAGATGACACTGGAGGCGGAGGGATTCATCGTCCGCACCTATACCGATGGCGAAAGCGCGCTGCACGGTCTGTCGTCACGGCCGGCGGATCTGGCGGTGCTGGATATCAAGATGCCGCGCATGGACGGGATGGAACTGCTCCAGCGCCTGCGCGCGCGCTCGCAGCTGCCGGTGATCTTCCTGTCCTCCAAGGATGAGGAAGTGGACCAGCTCATGGGCCTGCGGCTGGGGGCGGATGACTATATCACCAAGCCCTTTTCCCAGCGCCTGCTGCTTGAGCGCATCCGCGCGCTGCTGCGCCGCAATGAAGTCAGCCGCAGCGAGGCCGCGGGCGTAAGCCCCACCGGCACCATGGTGCGCGGCGGGCTGTCGCTGGATGAAACACGCCACCAGTGCCTGTGGCACGGGCGCGACATCCAGCTTACGGTGACGGAATTCCTGCTGGTCAAGGCGCTGGCGGCGCGCCCGGGACTGGTCAAGTCGCGCGACCAGCTGATCGATGCGGCGTATGGCGAGAACATCTATGTCGATGACCGCACGATCGACAGCCACATCAAGCGCGTGCGCAAGAAATTCCGCCAGGTTGATGAGGAATTCAACCAGATCGAGACCCTGTACGGGATCGGCTACCGCTACAAGGAAGAATGATCCAGCCGGATGCCGCGTCCCGTTCTTTCCCTCCCATTTGCAGTGCCCCCCCGACTGCGCCGTCTGATCCCGCGCCGGTGGAGCGGGGAGGGCAGGAACGCGGTCGCGGAATTCATGGAATACCGCACCCGGCTGGTCTCGCCGCTCATGCGGCGCATCCTGCTGGTCAATACGCTCCCGCTGGGGCTGCTGGCGCTGACGCTGCTGTACCTGACGCAGTTCCAGAACAGCCTGCTGGAAGCCGAGGTCTCGGCACTGCGTGAACAGGCGCGTATCTATGCCGGCGCGCTGGGACAGAGCGCCGTCATCATTTCCCGCCGTGATGTCACGCTGGAACCCACCCTGGCCCGCCCGCTGCTGCTGCGCCTGACGGAACCGAGCCCCAGCGCGCATGCCCGCCTGTTCGCCCCCGACGGGCAAGTCGTGGCGGACAGCCGCGTGGAACAGGCCGGCCACCATGGCGATGCGGGCAGGCTGCCCCCGCCACCGGCGGAAGATGACGAGCATTCGCCCCTGTACCCCCCATCGGTCAACATGGGCGAACGGCTGTACAACTGGCTTCTGGCGCAACTGCCCACCCTGTCGGGTGAGCGGATCATGACGCTGGACACGCCGGATTCCGACCCCTCCATCCAGCCCGTGACCCAGCCTGATGGCACGCGGGTCATGGAAATCCCGCCCTATATCCGCCGCAACGCCAACCACCAGCTTATGGTCACGGTGGCCGAACCCGTAATGCATGACGGGCGGACGACAGTGGGCATCATCCAGCTTACGCGCGAAGCGCGTGACGTGGACCGTTCGCTGTTTGCCGTGCGGTCGTCCATCCTGTCGCTGTTCCTCATGGCGCTGGCGCTGACCATCCTGCTGTCATGGTACCTGTCGCTGACCATCGCGCGTCCGCTGCTGCGGCTGGCGGCATCGGCCCATACCATGCGTGAATCCTCCAACCGGACGGACATGGTGCCCGAACGCCTGCTGGCGCGACGTGATGAAATCGGGGAAGTCGCCCGTGCGCTGCAGGACAGCGCCAGCGCGCTATGGGCCCGCATGGACGCCATTGAACGGTTTGCGGCCGATGTCAGCCATGAAATCAAGAACCCGCTATCCTCCATCCGCTCGGCCATTGAAAGCCTGCTGCGCATCGACGATCCCGAACGCCAGCGACGGCTGCTGTCGATCATCAATGATGACGTGCGACGACTTGACCGCCTGATTACCGATATTTCCGATGCCAGCCGCGTGGATGCGGAACTGTCGCGTGCCCGGGCCGAACCGATTGCCATCGTGCCGTTGCTGTCGGTGCTGACGGAAATACACCAGGCGACCCGCCAGCCGGGACAGCCCTACATGGCCGTGGCCAGCAGTGGCGACAGCCCGGAACGGCGTCTGACCGTCCTTGCGGTGGAAGACAGGCTGGTGCAGGTGCTGCGCAACCTGATCGGCAACGCGATTTCCTTTTCCCCGCCTGATGGCAAGATCCTGCTCAGCGCGGTGCCGGCGGGCAGCATGGTCGAAATCGCGGTCAGTGACGATGGCCCCGGCATTCCACAGGCCAAGCTGGACAACATTTTCGACCGTTTTTATTCCGAACGCCCCAGCAGCGAGAATTTCGGGCAGCATTCAGGTCTTGGCCTGTCCATCAGCAAGCAGATCATCGAAGCCCTGCGCGGCACCATCAGTGCGGAAAACCGCATTGACGCCGATGGTCACGTGCAGGGCGCGCGCTTCGTGATCTGCCTGCCCCGGGTGGACGTGAAGGCGGAGGTCAGCCGACCTCATCCGTAGCACGCGCGTACCGACGATACCGGAAGGGCGGTGGTTCGGCAGGCAGGGTTTCCAGCACCCTGACAACCCGTTCATGATCGGGCGCGCGGCTGCACACCGGATCGGTCGCCGCAGCATCGCCCGCCAGCGCCAGCGCCTGGCAACGGCAGCCCCCCCAGTCCTTTTCGCGCTGGTCACAGCTACGGCAGGGCTGCGGCATCCAGTCCGTACCCCGGAACATGGAAAATAGCGGGGAATCGCGCCAGATATGCGCCAGCGTGTCGTGGCGCACATCAGGGAAGGCGACATTGGGGATCGTCTCGGCCGCATGACAGGGCAGCACCCGGCCGGACGGGGAGATATTGATGAACCGGCGTCCCCAGCCCCCCATGCATGGCTTGGGACGGTCCGCGTAATAATCCGGCGTCACGTAATCTATGGTCAGGCAACCTGCATATTTCTCCCGCGCGGCCTCCACGGCCTGCGTGGTCTGTTCAAGCTGCTGTGCCGTGGGCATGAGGGCCGCGCGATTGGCCAGCCCCCAGCCATAATACTGCGTATGCGCGATCTCGACCCGGCGGGCGCCCATTTCCACCGCTGCCGCCAGCATCTGCGGCACGCGGGCGGCGTTTTCGCGGTAGATGACGAAATTCAGCGTCAGCGGCATGCCATCCGCCACCACCAGCCCTGCCGCTGCCATCTTGCGGGCCTGGGCACCCTTCATGCCGCCCACATGTTCGGCATTGGCGGTATCAATATCCTGAAAAGACAGCTGGACATGATCCAGCCCGGCATCGACCAGCGCGGGAAAGGTCTTTTCGTTCAGCAGCACGCCAGACGTGATGAGGTTGGTGTACAGCCCCAGCCCCACCGCGTGCCGGACCAGATCCGGCAGGTCCGGGCGGCTCATCGGTTCCCCGCCGGAGAAATGGACCTGCAACACGCCCATTTCGGCAGCCTGGTCCAGCACGCTGATCCAGTCCTGCGTGGACAGTTCGTTGCGGCGGGGTTCAAGTGCGATCGGGTTGGAACAGTACGGACACTGCAACGGGCAGCGATGCGTCAGTTCCGCCAGAAGGCTCATGGGGGAAAGAATGGTTTCTGTCATGCCACCAGCACCTGCCGGGTAATAAGGTCACTGACCATGACATGGACATCCCGGCCGATCACATCAACCGGGGCTGCAAACCGGGTGGCCAGTTCAGCCACGATCTGGCCCAGTGTGCGCGTGCCATCAACCAGCTTCAGCACCTCGGCTGCAATGGGGTCGGGTATGAAGGCCCGTTCCGGGGCCTGTATGATCCACCGTTCACGCACGCGGTCATGCTGCAGCCTGACCCCGCGCGCGAAGCGGATGATGCTGTCGTCTGTCAGGTCCGTGGTGGTCATGCCGCGTCCGGACGGAAGGCACCGGGGGGAATGCGGCCTGGATTGACATAGGCGTATTCCAGTTCATCCAGCATGGCCCACAGGACACCGCACTTGAACTTCAGCGCATCCAGCACCGCTTTCTGCTGTTCGGGCGTGCGGGCATGTTCCTTTACATAACCCAGCGCGAAATCGGAATCACGCGGGGCCTGTGTCAGGCGCGGCTGGAAATAGGCCAGCGTCTCGGGCGTGATGAAATCATAATGCCGCAGCATGCCCGCCACGCGCTCGCTTATGATGGTGGGCGAGAACAGTTCGGTCAGGGACGAGGCGATGGCTTCAAGGATGGAACGGTCGCGCACGAAAGCCACATAGGCATCCACCGCAAAACGGGTGGCGGGCAGCAGCCCCTCCAGCGACTCCACATAGGCCCGGTCCAGCCCCAGCCCGTCGGTCAGCTTCAGCCAGCGCGCGACGCCGCCCGTGCCCGGTGCGTCACCATCATGGTCCACCAGCCGCCTGCGCCATTCACGCCGCAGTTCCGCCGTGGGCAGGCGGGCCAGCAGGGTCGCGTCCTTGGCCGGGATGCTGGCCTGGTAATAATAGCGGTTCAGCGCCCATGCCTGCACCTGCGCACGGTTCAGCCGTCCGTCATGCAGCGCACGATGGAAAGGGTGCAGGTTATGGTAGCGTTCCGCCCCGATGGCGCGCAGCGCGGCTTCGAGTTCATCGGGGGAAAGCAGTTTTCCGCTCATGCCGTAATCCTCATCCCGTCATGGGAGATTTCCCACCCCGCCGCCTCAACCTGGGCACGTTCGGGCGAGTCCGCCAGCAGGACAGGGTTGGAATTGTTGATGTGTATGAAAATCCTGCGCTTGATGCCCAGGTCACGCAGGGCCGCGATGGTACCGTCCATGCCATCCATGGACATGTGGCCCATGCGGCGGCCGGTCTTTTCACCCAGGCCCGCACGGACCATCTCGTCATCGACCCACAGCGTGCCGTCAAAGAACACGGCGTCCGCACCACGCAGGCGCACCCGCAGGTTATCGGTCATGCGCGCGCAGCCCGGCACGAAACAGACACGATGGCTGCCATCGGATATTTCCAGCCCGACCGTTTCGCCATTTTCACAGATTGCCGCCGGATCAGGCCCGGACTCGGCATAAAGCGGCACCTTGCCGGGTACCGCGAACGGCACGATGGTCAGGCCCGCGGGCATGCCATCGGTCAGCTTCAGCGCCAGTGGTTCGTCGAGTCCCATGGGCGTGCGGGTCACGACCGCGCGGTTCAGGGCTTCAAAAATGGGATTGGCATCCAGCATGGACAGCACTTCGGGCGTGGCCAGCAGGGTAAAGGGCTGGCGTTCACGCAGGGTGAGCAGCCCGGTAATGGTATCCACCTCGCCACCCGTCAGGATGACACCGGCGATAGGCGTGGACCGCAAGCCTTCGCTGGGATGCAGGGCAGGGGTCTGGTTTATCTGGGTCCGCAGGTCAGGGGAAGCGTTGACCACGAACCAGTTCTTTCCATCCCCACTTATGGCGATGGAAGCCTGTGTGCGGGGCAGGGCTGCCGGATCGCCGGCCCTGGCCCGCCTGCAACCGGGAGCATTGGAATTCCATTGCGGAAATCCGCCACCCGCCGCCGCGCCGAGAACGATAATGTCGATCATGGACGCAGACTGTAAAAGAAAATCGCCGCCTGTGCGAGACAGGCGGCGATGTTCCTTACTTCTTTTCGCCGCAGACGTAGCTGTTGATCTCGGCGCCCAGGGGGACTTCAACGATCTTGGGGGTATTCCAGGCCATGAGACTCTCCATTGATTGCAGTTCCAGAAGGCAGCAAGCCTTCGTCTTACGGTATTTGACCCCTGTCCAATCGTGCTTTCAAGTACCGTCTCCCGCCATATGGGGTCCAAAAATTCACGTTAGCGTGTACCCGACCCCCGCCCCTGCAATGGCTGCGTAGCGGGAATGTGCCAAAAACCTTGGTCCTGCCTTTCATATATCGCCATAAGGAACGGATTGGTACGATACGAATGACAAGCGGGCACAGGAAACGCCAAACCCATTGGGGCCACGCCAGCACTACCTCAGGACCTGATTGATGCCGCCCGAGACAGAGCCAACCCCACCACAACAGCCCTCTTACGAACAGATACAGCAGCAGCGCGCCATAGAGGTCATGCGCCACAGCCGCATCGACACACGCACCGCCTGCCTGCTGCTGCTGAGTGTACTGGCGGTTTTCTACACCCTGTATTTCGCATCCGCCATCATCCTGCCCATGATCCTGGCGCTGGTGGTGAACCTGCTGCTGTCCACGCCGCTGCGCTTCCTGCATACGCGCCTGCATCTGCCCAAGCCGCTGGCCGCACTGTGCCTGATCCTGTGTGTATTCGGTGTCGTCGGCGCGGTGGGCACCGCCATTTCCGTGCCCGCCACCGGCTGGCTGGAACGCGCGCCAGAGGCGATCAATACGCTGCAGGAACGGCTGGCCTTCCTGCGCGGTCCGTTCCAGCTACTGAACAGCGCATCCGACCGCATCCACAATTTCATGACCATTGCGGGCGGCCACGTGGACCACCCGGCATCCGTGACCGATACGCCTGACGGGCATGTCATTGTGGTCTCGAACCCCGGCGGGGGCGGGCTGGACCGGTTCAGTTCCTCCATCCTGCTGGGCACGCAGGCATTCATGGGCCAGTTCTTCACCATGATCCTGATGCTGTTCTTCCTGCTGGCGCAGGGGGACAGCCTGCTGCGCCGCTTTGTGGAGATCATGCCCACCTTTGCCGACAAGCGCCGCACGGTACAGATCGCCTACCAGATCGAACGCAATGTCTCGCAGTACCTGGCCACCATCACCATCATCAACAGCCTGGTCGGGCTGGTGAACATGGTGCAGTGCTGGCTGCTGGGCATGCCCAACCCGCTGCTGTGGGGGGTCATGGCGTTCCTGCTGAACTACATTCCCATTATCGGGCCGATGATGGGGATCATCATCTATTTCCTCGTGGGGCTGTTCATTTACCCGTCCGCGTGGCAGGCGCTGCTGCCACCCGCCATTTACCTGTGCATCCACCTGACGGAAGGCGAGACGATCACCCCCATGGTGCTGGCGCGTCGTTTCACGCTCAACCCGGTGCTGGTCATGGCGTCACTGATGTTCTGGGACTGGCTGTGGGGTATTTTCGGGGCGTTCCTGTCCGTGCCCCTGCTGGCGGTCTTCAAGATCATCTGTGACCATGTGGAGATCCTGACCCCGATCGGCCACATCGTGGGGGGGCCGGCACGCACCACCCCACCCAAACCGCTCTTTACGGATGCAGCCGACCTGTCCGACGACAGGCCGGCTGAAGATGATTAGCTATTGCCCGCCGCCAGCACATCAAGCTTCGCCACCGACAGGATGGTGATGGCATAGCCCTTGCCGACTTCGATCATGCCCTGGCTGCGCATCCAGCTCAGCGTGCGGCTGACGGTTTCGATGGTCAGGCCAAGGTAGTCGGCAATATCGCCCCGCGTCATGGGCAGGTGCAGGCGGCCGCCATTTTCCTGACCGGGCAGCTGGCTTGCGTGCATCTGGTCCAGCAGGAAGCTGGCCACGCGCTCACGCGCGGTCTTGCGTCCCAGCAGCAGCATCTGGTTCTGGGCCGCGACCAGTTCATTGGACGCCTCTTCCAGCAGGCGGCGTTCCAGCTTGGGAAAATCATCCAGCAGGTCGGCCATCTTGTCGCGTGAAAAACGGCATACCCTTACCGTATCCACCGCTTCCGCGCCAAAGGCGTAATTGTCCGACACCGCAAGGCCGAGGAAATGCCCCGGTGAGGCGAAACCCGTGATCTGGCGCCGTCCATCAGGCAATGCCTTGAACAGCTTGACCGTGCCGGAGGTGACATTGAAAAAGTCGGTCGCCGGCGCGCCTTCCTCGATAAAGCCGCGACCGGGGGGAATGATGGTTTCCACCGCCGCTTCGGACAGGCGGGAAATGTCATCCGGCCCGATCACGCTGCATACGCTGGTGGGCCGGACGCTGCATGTCGTGCAGAAATCGGTCTGTGCACCACCCGCGCCGATGACGATACGCCGAGGCCTCGATTCAAACTGACACGAAGGCATATCCGACATAATTATTCCTAATCACTTTCAGGCGCCTGCGTTCCGGCGCCGAAGTAACCGGACATGCCTGGCTCCCTAGAAATACACTAATGCATTTGCCAAGAGCGCCGAGTATGGCGGATGGTTTGATGTAAATCAATGCATTCCGCCGGGAAATATCGGGTAAACAGACACGTATCACAGAAAAATCCCCAAGCCTTTGAGGAAAATCCGACGCGTGCAGGCCGTCCCCCCGCCCATGGTCCGACGACTGGACCGTACAGATGTGCCGCTCCTTTATCCCCTGATCCGGATATCGCTGCCGCATATCTCGCTGCGGGACTGGATACGCATCGGACGCAGGATGGCCCGGCCGGGAACGCGCGTGCATGAAGGCATCCTGGTCGCCCATTACGGCCCCGGCCGGCCACCCTGCGCCATGGCCACCTTCCGCCGCGGGTTCGACCTGTATTCGGGCGACACGCTGACGGCGGATTACATCCTGACCCTGTCCTATACCCACCAGCAGAAGATCATTGATGCACTGCTGCCCGCCATGGAAACACTGGCCCGCGAAATGGGGTGTGATGCAATACGCACGCTGTCCCATAGTAACCGGGTGCTAAATCAGGACGCCACGGTCCGGAAACTGTGTTCAACAAGCCACATTACCGAAAGAACAGTCAGGCTGGACCATAATAAGGAAATACTTCACCCATCCTGATTGATTCATATCAAAGCCGAATGTTAGGTGGGCGTGATTTCTGCACCTGACAAATCAAATTGAACATTCTTAACGATCCCGCCTGCATGCCAGCCGGAATAAACTAGGGTCTGCTCACGATGAAGAACATCCGTAAACTCGCCATGTCGGCAGCACTGGGCGCCACGGCACTGGCCCCTGTCGCGGTCCATGCGCAGACGACAGCGCCCTCCACCTACGTCAACGCACCGCTGGCAAAGCCCGTGCCCGTGGCACAGCCCAAGGGTCACTGCGGGATCTTCCAGACCTGCTCGACCACCAAGATCGGCCTGGGCAAGGGTGACTTCATGATCCGCCTGTCCGCTGTGGGCGTGCTGCCCGAAGATCGCGACAGCCGCGTCTGGGCCAACGGCGCGCCGCTGGTTGGCACCCGCATCAAGACCACCAACCAGGTCATGCCGGAACTGACGTTCGAATACTTCGTGACCGACAACATCTCGCTGGACCTGATCGCAACCAGCACCCGTCATGAAGTGGCGGCCGAAGGCGGCGCCGTGGGCGGCAAGCTTGACGTGGGCAGCGCCTGGGTGCTGCCGCCGACGGTAACCGTCGCGTGGCACTTCCGTCCGCACAAGCGCCTGAACCCGTATGTGGGTGTGGGTGGCACGTTCATGTGGTTCCACAACATGAGTGCTGCGAACAACGGCCTGACCAGCAAGCTGAACTCCGGCTTCACCGGTGGCCCGTCCATCAACGCCGGTGTGGATTACCAGCTGGTTGGCAACTGGTTCTTCAACTTCGACGTGAAGCAGATGTTCGTGCGCATGCACGCATGGGCTGAAAACTCCAGCGAAAGCGTGCATGTCACGGCCCACGACTCGCTGGACCCGACCGTCGTTTCCGCCGGTATCGCCTACCGGTTCTAATGGCATGAACGCGGCGGACAGTTCCCTGCTTTCCCGCTATGGGGGCAACCTGCCGCGTTACACCAGCTATCCCACCGCAGCACAGTTCAGTGATGCGGTGGGGCCGCAGGACAGCCGCGCATGGCTATCCTCCCTCCCGGCGGACCAGCCGGTTTCCCTTTACCTGCATGTTCCCTTCTGTGACACGCTATGCCGGTTCTGCGGGTGCAATACCGCCGTGCTGCGCAATGTGGATGCCCGGGCCGCCTATGCCGCCCTGCTGCATGAGGAACTGCGCCGCATCATCGCCCTGATCGGCCCCGGTCGCCGCGTCACTCACCTGCAATGGGGTGGCGGCACGCCCACGACCCTGCCGGGCAGCGCCATGCGCCGCGTGATGCAGGCCATCCGCCGGGATTTCGACATTGCCGCGGATGCTGAAATCAGCATCGAAGTCGATCCCCGTCATCTTCCCCCCGACTATCCCGCCCTGCTGCATGAACTCGGGTTCAACCGTGCCAGCATGGGCGTGCAGGATCTTGATGCGGACGTGCAGGACGCCTGTGGCCGGATCCAGAGCTGGGAACAGACCAGCGACTGCCTGAACGCCCTGCGAAATGCCGGGGTGGACTCCATCAACATCGACCTGATCTATGGCCTGCCACGGCAGGATACGGCAGGTGTCGCGCGTACGGCGCGCGCGGTGGCCAGCCTGCGCCCGGACCGGCTGGCGGTATTCGGTTACGCGCATGTGCCATGGAAGCAGAAACGCCAGAGCCTGATGCCGGTGGGCGACCTGCCCGGCCCGCAGGCACGCATTGCCCAGCGCGCAGCGATTGACGCGACCCTGCGTGACGAAGGGTTCCTGCCGGTCGGGCTGGATCATTACGTCAGCCCGCGTGACAGCATGGCCCGCGCCCTGGCCACGGGCACCCTGCACCGTAATTTCCAGGGCTATACCACCGACAGCGCGCCAAACCTGATCGGGGTTGGGGCATCGGCCATTTCCTCGCTGCCCGGCGGCATGACGCAGAATGCGGTATCATCCGCCGCCTATGCCCGGCTCATGGCCACAGACGCGGACACGCTACCCGTCGTGCGTGGCGTGCGCCTGGGACCGGACGATCACATCCGCGCCGCGATCATAGAACAGGTGATGTGCGACATGCAGGTCAACCTGGGGCAGGTCTGTGCGCAGCATCACCTGCCTGCCAGCCATTTTGCCCCCGAACTGTCCCGTCTTGCGCCCATGGTGGCAGACGGGCTGGTCAACATTGCGGACCAGCAGGTACGGGTTACGGAAAAGGGGCGCAGTTTCGTGCGCCACGTCGCGGCTGTCTTTGACCGCTACCTGACGGCCGACAGCGCCACCCGCCACGCCAGCGCCCTGTAACCACAGGCAGCAGGCCCCTGTGGCAAAATGGCCCAAGCAGCAGAATACCCATTCATGGAAACGAATTGCGTCATCGCGGCCCTTGCCGCCACACCGGTCACGCCACGGCCCTTTGCGCACTGGCAGCTATATGACGTGCTGCCCGCCCCGGTGGCCGCGGCGCTGGTGGCATGGGTCCCGGATCCACATTTCATGGGTGGCGACAGTGGCGGACAGCGGGCGGGCCGCAACGGGCACCGGCTGTTCATCACCCCGGCCCTGCAGGCGGCCGGCACAGCGCTGGCGCAACTGGCGGACCTGTTCGACAATGCACAGACCCGTGCCGCCTTTACCGACATATGCGGCGCGCACCTTGAAAACGCGGCCCTGCGGCTTGAACTATGCCTTGATACGGATGGGTTCTGGCTGGAACCCCATACCGATATCGGGGCCAAGCGGCTCACGCTGCTGGTTTCGCTGTCCATGGGGGCGCAGGCGGCGGAATGGGGAACGGACCTCATGACACCACGGGGCGACCCCGTCGCACGGGCTTCGGGCGTGTTCAACTCGGGGCTGCTGTTCATTCCGTCCGCGCAGTCGTGGCACGGCTTCGTCCCCCGCCCGCTGGCCGCCACCCGCAGGACGCTGATCGTCAATTACGTCGGCCCCGAATGGCGGGCGACGGAGGAACTGGCCCGCAGGATACAGGCAGTGTAAACGCACCGCCATTGCACGCCCGTAGGGCACGGAATGCGCAACAAGCCTTTATTCGCGCCCCAAACGGTTCTAGGAAGCACAGTTATAAAATGTAATCCCATTCATCCCATGTCATCCCGGTCATGACGCAAGAGGACAACAGAGGTATGAGCGAGACCCCGCGCGAGACTATGGAATTTGATGTCGTTATTGTCGGCGGCGGCCCATCGGGCCTGGCGGCGGCAATCCGGCTGCGGCAGGTAGCCCCCGATGCCAGCGTCTGCCTGATTGAAAAAGGCAGCGAGATTGGCGCCCATATCCTGTCCGGCGCCGTGATCGAACCCCGCGCGCTGGCGGAACTCCTGCCGCACTGGCGCGAGGAAGGGGCCCCGCTGAACACCCCCGTGACAGAGGAGCAGATGCTCTACCTGACACGGAAGGGCAGCCTTGAAATCCCGTTCCTTGGCCGCGTGATGCCGCATATGAGCAACCACGGCAACCATATCGTAAGCCTGGGCGATTTCTGCCGCTGGCTTGCGGGCCGGGCCGAAGAACTGGGCGTCGAGATCTATCCCGGTTTCGCAGGCGCGGAAGTGCTGGTGGATGACAGCGGCCGGGTAACCGGCGTCGCAACGGGTGACATGGGGATCGGCCGCGATGGCCAACCGGGCGACAATTACGCGCCGGGCATGGAACTGCGCGCGAAATACACGCTGTTCGCCGAAGGCTGCCGTGGATCACTGACCAAGCAGGTCACGGCGATGTACAACCTGCGCAAGGGCGTGGACCCGCAGACCTATGGGCTGGGCATCAAGGAACTGTGGGAAATCCCCAGGGAAATGCATCGCCCCGGCCTGGTGCAGCACAGCTTTGGCTGGCCGCTGGATGACCGGACCTATGGCGGGGCGTGGATGTACCATTTTGGTGACAATCTGGTATCCTACGGCTTTGTCACGGGACTGGATTATCCCAACACCTGGCTGTCCCCGTTTGATGAAATGCAGCGCGTGAAGCTGCATCCGGCCTTCCGCCCGTATTTCGAGGGCGGACGCCGCATCGCCTATGGCGCGCGTGCGCTGTCCGAAGGGGGGATCCAGTCGATCCCGCGCCTGACCTTCCCCGGCGGGGCGCTGATCGGTGACACGGCGGGCTTCCTGAACGTGCCCAAGATCAAGGGCACCCACACGGCCATGAAGTCAGGCATGCTGGCGGCGGAAGCCGTGGCGGAAGCACTGGCGACAGACCGGGTGGAACCGGGTTCCTATACCCGCCGCATCCGGGATTCCTGGCTGTGGACGGAACTGCGTTCGGTGCGCAACATCCGCCCCGCCTTCGCCAAATTCGGCATGAAGGGCGGCGCGCTGTATTCCGGCATCGACGCCATGCTGCTGCGTGGCCGTGCGCCATGGACGCTGCATACGCGCCACGGCGACAACGAAGTGCTGGAACCGGCCTCGATTTCGGAAAAGATCAGCTACCCCAAGCCCGATGGCAAGATCACGTTCGATCGCCTGTCCTCGGTGTTCCTGTCCAGCACCAACCATGAAGAAGACCAGCCGGTCCACCTGAAGGTGCGCAACATGTCGCTGTGGAAGACGGTGAACTGGGATGTTTTCCGTTCGCCCGAAAGCCGGTACTGCCCGGCGGCCGTGTATGAAGTGGCGGATGAGGCCACGGACCCGCACCTGCAGATCAACGCGCAGAACTGCGTCCACTGCAAGACGTGCGACATCAAGGACCCCGCCCAGAACATCGACTGGGTCACGCCGGAGGGGGCAGGCGGCCCGAACTATCCCGGCGGGATGTAATCATGCGGCGGGTACGGTATGTATCCGCCACACCGATTGCCCTTATCCGAAGACAGACAGGCAAATATGCAATGAAGGTTCTTGTACCCGTTAAGCGCGTGATTGATTACAACATCAAGCCGCGAGTGAAAGCCGATGGTTCCGGTGTTGAAACCGCCGGCGTCAAGATGTCCATGAATCCGTTTGATGAAATCGCGGTCGAGGAAGCCGTGCGCCTGAAGGAAAAAGGCGTGGTGAGCGAAATCATCGCGGTTTCGATTGGCGAACCCAAGGCGCAGGACACGCTGCGCACGGCCATGGCCATGGGCGCCGACCGTTCCATCCTGGTGGAAACCGATGTGGTGACCGAGCCGCTATCGGTGGCCAAGGTGCTCAAGGCACTGGTGGAAAAGGAAAAGCCCGACCTGATCATCCTTGGCAAGCAGGCCATTGATGATGACATGAACGCCACCGGGCAGATGCTGGCTGGCCTGCTGGGCCGCCCGCAGGCCACCTTTGCCTCCAGGGTGGAAGTAGCCGATGGCGCGGTAACCGTCACGCGTGAGATCGATGGCGGGTCGCAGACCGTGAAGCTGGCGCTGCCGGCCATCATCACCGCCGACCTGCGCCTGAACGAGCCACGCTACGCCTCGCTGCCCAATATCATGAAGGCGCGCAAGAAGCCGATGGAAAAGATCACGCCTGCCGATCTGGGCGTGGACATGACGCCGCGGCTGAGCGTGGTCTCGGTTGCCGAGCCGCCGGAACGCAAGGCGGGGATCAAGCTCGACTCGGCAGCGGAACTGGTGTCGCGTCTGCGTAACGAAGCAAAGGTGATCTGATCATGACCGTACTCGTTTATCTGGATCATGAAGGCGGGGCGATCCGCCAGGCATCGCGTTCCGCCATTGCGGCCGCAGCCCGGCTGGGTGATGTCGATGTGCTGGTCACCGGGCCGGACGCGGCTGCCGCCGCGAAATCCGCCGCCGCCATCCCGGGCGTGAAAAAGGTGCTGCAGGTGACCGATACCACCGGCAACAGCGAACTGGCCGAGCCGGTAGCGGCCCTGCTGGCGGAACTGGCGGCGGGTTACACGCATATCCTGGCTGCGTCCTCGGCCACGGCAAAGAACGTACTGCCGCGCACGGCCGCCCTGCTGGATGTACAGCCGATCCCCGATATCGTCGCCATCAATGACGCCGATACCTTTGTCCGTCCCATCTATGCCGGTAGCGCGCTGGCGACGGTCAGGTCGGCGGATGCGAAAAAGATCATCACGGTCCGTGCGTCTTCCTTCGACCCGGTTGCAAGCGAAGGCGGCAATGCCACGATCGAGGAAGTGGCCCTGCCCGCGGGCCCGGGTGGATCGACCTTCATCGCCACCGAACTGTCGAAGTCCGAACGCCCGGAACTGGAATCCGCCCGCGTGGTCGTATCGGGCGGCAACGGCATGCTGAACGAAGAAAACTTCAAGCTGCTGGAACCGCTGGCTGACCGTCTGGGTGCGGCAATCGGCGCATCGCGCGCGGCAGTGGACAAGGGCTTCGTTTCCAACGAATACCAGGTCGGGCAGACCGGCAAGATCGTGGCGCCGGAACTGTATATCGCCATGGGGATTTCGGGCCAGATCCAGCATCTGGCCGGGATGAAGGACAGCAAGGTCATCGTTGCGGTCAACAAGGACCCCGAAGCGCCGATCTTCCAGGTGGCGGATTACGGAATCGTGGGCGACCTGTTCACCATCCTGCCGCAGCTTGAAGCTGAACTGGACAAGGCGGGCTGAAGCCTGATCGCTTCATAAGGCATGCGGAAGGGGCGCGGAGGGAAACTTCCGCGCCCCTTTTTCATGCGTGACTATTCCTCTTCCAGCACGGCATGGGCGCGGGCGACGACGGTATCGTATTCCTGCTGTGTCAGGTCACCGCGATGCAGCATTTCACTGGCGCGCGCCAGCGCGTCACGTGCGTGGGTTGCATCGGGTATCGGATAACGCCGCCCCGGCAGGGCAAAGGCTGAATCCGGCAAGGCGTTGCGTTCGGCCGCAGTCAGTCTGGACATTGGTATTTCTCCCTAAACGGAATGGTCCCCACAGGCTTGGAAACCAGCGACAGGGTAGAGAAAGCCAACGGTGACAAGATACGTAAAAGACGGATGGCACCCCGTTATTTTATGCCATACGCAAAAAAACAGGGTTCCCCCGTCATGAGGGAACCCTGCAGGGGAATGCTGACACTGGGGGTGTTGCATCCATTTCGGTATTTTTACCGAATGTTCTTTGTATTTATGGAAGCCTGATCGCTTCGTGTGATTCTGTATGCCATGCTTATTTTAACTGGTCAACATAAATATAAATAAAAATGAAATTTTACTTTTTTTGCACTGCACAATCATTCCGTTTATTTTGCACCGCACAATGCGCTGACAGTATATACACGCCATCACAATGTTTTTTCAGGCTACATGAAAAAGACAGGCACGACATGGGCCTTGTGCCAGATTTCATTGGCCCGCATCATGCACCCAGAAATCGCGGCAGCTCTGGCCTGACCGTATGAACGCCAGCAGACAGGACACCCGAATGGGGGGACATACCGCAACCCGACCAAAAGCCGCCTTCTGCACGGGGCACATTGTCCGCCACGTCGTTGTCATGGCGGGGACCGGGGCCATCGGGCTCATGGCTGTCTTCATTGTCGACCTGCTGAATCTTTTCTACATCTCCTGGCTGGGGGATCCCGCACTGACCGCGGCCATCGGGTTTTCGGGCGTGATCAGCTATGTGCAGATCGCCGTGTCCATCGGCCTGTCCATCGGCATCGGGGCCATTACCGGGCGGCTGATTGGCGCGGGCAGGATGGAACAGGCGCAACGGGTCGCGTCCTCCTTCGGGATCTTCATGATTGGCGCGTGCCTGGTGATCGGTATATTCACGGCATGGCTGGCGGCACCACTGCTTGCGCTGCTGGGGGCCAGGGGGGAAGCGGCCCGCCAGGCCACCCTTTTCCTTGAAATCGTCTCACCCGGCCTGCCGCTGATCGCGGCGGGCATGGGATGTTCGGGCCTGCTGCGCGCCATCGGGGCGGCACGCATTTCCATGAACGTGACCCTGATGGGGGCCATGATCTCGGCCATTGCCGACCCGCTGCTGATCGTGGTGATGGGGCTTGGGCTGAAGGGGGCGGCGATCAGCACCATCCTGTCACGCCTGGCGGTGGCGGTGGCAGGTTTCCTGTGCGCGCGCCGTCATGGATTGCTGGCACTGCCGGTGCGCACCCATGTCATCACGGATACCCGGCTGGTGGCGCAGGTGGCCATGCCCGCCATCCTGACCAATCTGGCGACCCCGGTCGGCGGGGTGTTCGTCACCCACGCCATGGCCAGCTTCGGCCTGGCCGCCGTGGCGGGGCAGGCGACCATCGACCGGATCGTGCCGGTAGCGTTCGCCTTTGTCTTTGCCCTGACAGGGTCGGTGGGACCGATCATGTCACAGAACCTGGGAGCAGGAAAGCTGGACCGGGTGCGCGCCACGCTGGTGGCGTCCCTGTGGCTGGTGGCGTTGTGCGTGGCGATTACATGGGTTGTCCTGTTCCTGACCCAGGACATGGTGGTGCGGGTCTTTTCGGCGCAGGGCACGGCGGCGATGCTGATTCACCTGTTCTGCAACTGGACCATTGCCGGTTACGTCTTTATCGGCATGCTGTTTGTCGCCAATTCCGCCTTCAACAATCTGGGTTTCCCGCTTTATTCCACCCTGTTCAACTGGGGCCGGGCGACGCTGGGCACCATTCCGTTCGTCTGGTTCGGCATGAAATTCGGCCCGGCCGGAGTGCAGGTGGGACAGGTACTGGGGTGTGTCCTGTTCGGATCCTGTGCGGTCGTGACCGCCTTTGGCGTGGTCCGCAGGCTGCATCCGGGCGACAGGGCAACGCAGCAGGCCATGCCGGTTATCCCGCCTGCCCAGACGGGGGAGGCGGGCATGATCGAACTCGACGAACTCGATCATTCCACCTGACAGGTCGACGTCCCCGAAAGGGCAAAGAAAAGAAGTTTCTGGTGAAGCTTTTTTCAAAGGGGTCACCAAAAACTTTTATGTTTATCAACAATTTATAAAAAAATCTTTTATAATCAGGCATAATAAAACCAGTCGATCACGCTGAAAAAGGGCGCCGCCAACAGGTCCCGCCGGGACAGGACGGCCTGCGTGTCCGCCACGGGCCACCCGATCCCCAGTGCTTCATCATTCCAGCGCACGGTCCGTTCGTACTGCCGTTGTGGTGGGGTGGTGCAGTGGTAACGGATCGCCGTCCGGTCATCCAGCGTACATGATCCATGCAGGAAACCCGGCGGAATCCATAACCGTCTGCCATTTCCCGCGCTCAGAGTCTCCGCAACCCATTGCCCGAAAGTGGGGGAGCCAGTGCGCACGTCAACCACCACATTCCACACCGCCCCACGTTCACACTGCACAAGCCTGCCCTGCGGGGCGGGTTCTATCTGACAGGACAGACCCCTGACATGATTCCTGTGATGTGACAGAAGGCAGGTACTGTATGTGAAATCCCCTTCCATACCGATCCGGTGCAAAAGGGCGGGATCGGGACTGGCATGGTGACCTGATCGGGATGTCAGCACATACACCCCGCTGAGCGACAGTGCCGCCAGTTCGGTGTCCTGCCCCCCATACCCGGCGGATGTGACAGGCAGGACGGGATGCCGGTCCATCATCCGCTCCGTGCCTGACATACGGGCGACAGGTCATGCCCCGATGCGGGCATGGGTGGGCGATCACTTAAAATCTGCATCCGGATCTGCTTTTCATTCGGTCGGGAACACGCCGAACCGGTTACGTGTTTCATTCGTATGAAATGCAGTTTTAACGCAGCACGTATTACGAACCGATTAAGGCAGTCCGGAAACGGACTGCATGCACAGGTCCAGTGGCTGTTTCAAAACAGGCCGTTGATGAAAAGCAATAAAAGTTTCCAGGTACCGCCTTTTCCAAAAAAGACAGTATTCCTTGAAGCTTTTTGAAAGAAGCCTCACCAAAAACGTCTTCAGGACACTTCGGTTCGTAGACCTTTTACCAGTCTACCTAGTAACCCGTCAGATGTTTTATTTCGAAAGGGGGTACCAGATAAGGAATCTGGTGGAGCCAAGGGGAGTCGAACCCCTGACCTCCTGAATGCCATTCAGGCGCTCTCCCAACTGAGCTATGGCCCCACTGTCCTGACTGAGCGACCATTTTTCATGGCCCGCCGTGGTCTGGTTCGCGGGGTATAACCGTAAGATCCTGGCAATGCAACCCCCTACAAACCAATTTATTGCATGATGAGACGCTGAGCCCGCAACGCCTGCAGCAATGGCAGCAGCGGCAGCCCCATAATGTCGGAATGCGCCCCTTCTATATGGGAAAACAGGTGAATGCCCGCGCCTTCCAGACGGTAACACCCGACACAGGACAGAATCGCATCCCCCTCCAGCGCCAGGTAACGTTCCAGAAAGGAATCGCTGAAGGCACGCATGTGCAGCACGGGGCAGGCGACGTGCCGCCATGTCTCGCACCCGTCACGCAGCATCACCACCGCCGTATGCAACACATGCGGCCTGCCGCGCAGCGTGCGTAACTGTTGCCGGGCGCCGTCCATGCTTTCCGGCTTGTCAAACCATGCCCCATCGCATGACAGCATCTGGTCCGCGCCAATCACGGCCGCGCCATTGTCCATGCTGATGGCGCGCGCCTTGGCCCGGGCCAGTTCAAGGGCTGTCTGGCCCGCTTCCATCCCGCGGGCGCGGGCATGGTCGCGAATGGCATGTTCATCCACATCCGCCGCACGGTAATCCGCCCGTATCCCTGCCGATTCCAGCAGACTCCGCCGCGCGGCAGAACGGCTGGCCAGTACTATCGGCGGCGACTCCGCCTGTAATGGCGGCGGCTTTAGTACTAAATTCGAGTCGTCTGGCATCGCCCTCTCCGTACTGCCGAAGTGAAACAGGAAATTCGGTGCGTTCGAGTACTGGGGTACATGGGGACAGTACTCCAAACAATTCTGTGCCGTACCGAGTACCGTGGACAACGGGTACACCTCCGTTCGCGGTGGGTTGTACACAGGGTCATGTCGGTACAATCTGGATAACTTCCCACGCCCACGGGAATCCTTGGAGTCGGAAACTGTACACTCTGTGGGAAAAGTGGGGTACGTTTTCGGAAACGTGGGTACCCCGTCATCCACAGCACTTAAAGCACATCAAAAAATTTCTTTCTCTTTTCTTTTATTGTTTTGAAAGAAGCGCGCGCGTTTCACCTGCCCGCTATCCGTCACGGCGAAAGTACGAGATAGTCCGGCCACAACGAAACAGAACGACGGATCGATGACTGAAACACGCAAACCCCTGCTCGCCACCCTGTTGGGAGAGGCAACATGGCCACCTCCGGTATGGCTGATGCGGCAGGCGGGCCGGTTCCTGCCAGAATTCCGGGCATTGCGTGAAAAGGCGGATTTCATAACCCGTTGCATGACACCGGACATGGCAGTGGATATCACGCTGCAGCCCATCCGCCGCTTTGGCATGGATGGCGCGATCCTGTTTTCCGATATCCTCATCCTGCCATGGGCAATGGGACAATCCCTGGAATTCGTGCCCGGCCGGGGCCCCGTCCTTGGGGCCGTCCGTTCGATGGCCGACCTGGAGCGCCTGGACCCCACGCGGGTGAAGCAGGCGACGCAGCCGGTCATGGAAACGCTGGCACGGCTGCGCAAGGCCGTTGACGGGCCGGATGCGATCGGTCCTGCAAAACCGGGGCAGGTCACGCTGATCGGCTTTGCCGGCGCTCCGTTCACCGTGGCGTGCTACATGGTGGAAGGCCATGGCTCGCGTGAGTTCGAGGAAACGCGCAGGCTGGCCTATACCGATCCGGCATTCTTCGACCGGCTGATCGAGTTGCTGACCACTGCCACGGCGGACATGCTGTGCGACCAGATCATGGCCGGGGCGGAAGCGGTCATGCTGTTCGACAGCTGGTCGGGGCTTCTGCCGCCGTCGCAATTCCGCAGGCATGTCATCGAACCCGCGCGGCGGATTACCGAAATCATCAATGCGCGCCATCCCGGCGTGCCGGTGATCGGCTTCCCGCGCCTGGCCGGGCTTATGGCGATTGAGTACGGGCATGTGACGGGCGTGAACGCAATGGCGCTCGACACCGGGGCGGACATGAAGGCCGTGGCGGAAAAGGTGCCCGATACGCTGGTGCTGCAGGGCAACCTCGACCCGATCCGCGTGCTGGCCGGAGGTGAGGGCATGCGCACCGAGGCCCGCGCCATCCGTGATGCGATGAAGGGCCGCCCGCATGTGTTCAACCTTGGCCATGGGGTCATTCCGACTACGCCGCCCGAACATGTGGGTGACCTGATCAAGACCATACGGGATGTATGAACGATGCTGCCTGCCGCCCTGCGTCCTGATGGCGCGCTCAAACTGGTCATTTTTGACTGTGATGGTGTCCTGATCGACAGTGAAGGGCCGTCATGCCGCATGATTGCCCGCAACCTGCGCGAATATGGCCTTGCCATAAGCGATGAAAACGCGGTTCACCGTTTTGCGGGCCATGCCCTGACGGCGCTGAAGCATGAGATCGAGCAGGCGGAGGGCATCACCCTGCCTGATGACTGGCCCGCGCAGATGCAGCACAACCTTGTCACCCTCATGCGCAGTGAGGCGGAGACCATAGACGGTGCCCCCGCCATGTTGCGTGGGGTAGCGGGCCTCGGGCTACCCTACCGTATCGGTTCCAATTCCTCGGTCATGGAAATGGAAGCAAAATTCGGTCGTACCGGGCTCGATGCCCTGATCGCGCCCGCGCACATCCATTCCGCCCGCGACATGGGCCAGCCCAAGCCGGACCCGGCCGTCTACCTGGCGGCGGCGAAGGCGCAGGGTGTTCCGCCTGAAAACTGCATCGTGCTGGAAGATACCGATACCGGTGCGCGCGCGGCGCAGGCGGCGGGCATGGGATGTGTGCTGCTGCGGGCCGCCGACCTGCCCGCGCCATCATGGCCGGGGTTGCTGCGGATCACGCATCTTGATGAATTCGTGCCGTTGCTGCGGCGTATACTGGACAGCCAGAAACAGCAGGGCGCCGCGCATGATTGATGCGCTGGCCTCCATCATGCTGTGGCTGAAGGCATTCCACATCATGTCGTTCATCGCATGGATGGCGGGGCTGTTCTATCTGCCGCGGCTGTTTGTCTATCACTGCCAGGTGGCGGCGGGCACGGCTGAATCCGAACGCTTCAAGGTGATGGAATACAAGCTGCTGCGGTTCATCATGATGCCGGCCATGATCAGCACGTTCCTGTTCGGTGGCCTGCTGTCGGCCATTCCGGGGCTGATCGACTGGCATTCCGGCTGGTGGATCACCAAGCTTGCCTGTGTGCTGTTGATGGCGGGATTTAATGGCGCATGCGGGCGCTGGCGGCGGGATTTCGCCAATGACCGCAATACGCGGCCCGAACGGTTCTACCGCATGGCGAACGAGGTGCCGACCGTTCTCATGATGGTCATCGTCATCATGGTGGTTGTCCGCCCGTTCTGAACCGGGCGGACACACATTTGGCCGGATTAGAGCAGGGACTTGCCCTGCTTCAGCACGGCGTTGCACACCTTGGTCGTCACCTTCTGCTTCAGGTTGCCGCTCAGCGATGACAGCGAGAACGTGTTGCCATTGCCGGTGTCAAGAATACCGTTCTGGCCGTTGGAATACTGGCTGCTGGAGGTATCAAGGCCCGCCTTCTGCTTCAGCGACGAAAGCAGCGTGGTGGGGCTGTTGCCCTTCAGGTAATTGTTCTCGACACAGTAGCTCAGCAGGCCCGTGACGTTGGAAGGGGCCAGCGAGGAGACGGACGGCACGTTCAGGCCACTGCCCGAAAGCAGGCTGCCCGCCTTGCCCAGCCCGCCCGAACCACCGGTCAGGTCACCAAAACCCTGTGCATGTGCGGGCGCGCCGGACAGGGCGGCAGCAAGTGGCAGGGCCGCGGCGAGAGCCAGGAAACGGTTCATTTTTGTCATGTGATGATAAACTCCTGAAATCCGGGCCGAAGGAAAGCCAAGGCCTGTATGGCCTGTTATATCCGTCTCCGGCGCACGGTGGATAGCCCGCAGCCCCGGCTTTTATGCGATACCGACCATGAGCATCCCGTAAATCTTGCTCATGACCGGCATCAGCACGTACTGCAGCAGCAGCAGCAGGACGAGCGGGCTGAGGTCGATGTTGCCGATATTGGGCATGATGTTCCGGATGGGACGCAGGACCGGTTCGGTCATGCGGAACAGGAAGTTCGAGATGTTCCAGACAATCTGGTTGCGTGGATCCAGGATGCCGAACCCCAGCAGGAAGCTGAACAGACAGGCCAGCATCACCACATAGTAATAAAGCTGTATGAGTTCAGCCAGCAGGTTAAAGATAATGGTGATCAACGGGCCAACCTTCATGGATGATGGGAACTGGAATTTAGTGTCCGTCATGCCCGCATACAACCGCCATGAACAGGGCGGGCAGGTAAGGAAGGTGATTGCCATCCCAAAAATGGGTCTTGACTTGCGGCCCACGCACGGTATGTATCGCGCGAGGAATGTGGGGCTGTAGCTCAGATGGGAGAGCGCCTCGTTCGCAATGAGGAGGTCAGGGGTTCGATTCCCCTCAGCTCCACCACTTTCCTTTCCCCCGAATAGTCTTATCCGACAGATTTACCCATGGGGCCGGATCCGTGGTCAGGGGCTCGGGACTGTTTCAGGCAGGCTGACCACAAGGATATTGTGGAAATCAGGGACGTTTCTGGTGACGCTCCCTGAAAAAAAGACAGAACCCAGAAACGTTTAATTTTTAAACAGATTCCTGGAACGCTGCGTCACCAGCCTGTGCGGGCAGGGCCAACAGTTCGATTTCCGCCAGTTGCCCGTCCCGGTCGAACTGCCTGACCAGCCGCAGCGTCGTTGCTGGACAGGTCCGGCCGAACAGGTCGTTCAGAAGGGGAAAGCAGGCGCTGAAGCCATCGGTCTCACGCAGGGTGAAGGTGATGCGGGTCACGTTTTCCGCAGTCATGCCCTGCTGACCCAGCCGGGCCATGCCCGTTGCCAGTGCCTGCCTGATCTGGGGAAACAGTTCCGTCGGGAACTGTCCGGTCGTGGCATCGACGCCGGTCAGATGCCGGATATGTATTTCCGGCGAAGGGTGGAACGGCATGTTTTCTTCCATTGAAGCCAGAATCACAAAATGGTCATGTTTTGTCCATAAAAAATTTTCCATCCCCGAAATGATGACTTTGCGTTAAGTCCCTTTCCCATGAATGATCCGGTCCAGATCCATGCGTCCTGTGCGGCGCGGGGGGAGCAGGGCATCGTGCTGGCCGGCCCGTCAGGGGCGGGCAAGTCCGACCTGCTGCTGCGCCTGATTGACGCAGGCTATGATCTGGTGGCCGATGACCGGGTCTGCCTGCACGAAGGCTGGGCCAGTGCGCCCGCACCCCTGGCCGGACTGCTGGAGGTGCGCGGCATCGGGATCGTGCGCATGCGCTACCGTGCGCGCGTGCGCGTTGTGGCGGTTGCAAGGCTGGTTTCCCCGGCTGACCTTCCACCACGACTCCCTCCGCCGCCACACTGTGATAAGGTCGTGGGACAGCCGGTATTCTTCATTGATCCGGCGCAGCCTTCCGCTGTCGCCCGGATCGGGCTGGTGCTGGACTGCATCGCCGGTCGCAGGCAACTGCTTGATGGAAGGCAGATGTGATATCGTCGCCACTTTCCATTGTCGCCCGTTCAGGGAACAATGGGTTCGAGAAAAGGTTTCGATCCCGCCATGATACAGCGATCTGTCATTGGGCATGTGGCTGACAGAAGTCAGGGTTTTGCGTGACTGACACCATGCATGAAGACACACCTCTTCCCCGTCGTATCCTGCTTGTCACCGGGCTGTCCGGCGCGGGCAAGTCCTCGATTCTGCGTATTCTGGAGGATCTGGGGCATGAGGTGATCGATAATCCGCCGCTGGGCATGCTCGATGAAATCGTGGCCCGTGCCGAACGCCCCGTGGCGGTTGGCGTGGATTCCCGCACGCGCGGGTTCGATGCATCCGCCGTGCTGGCGGCGCTGGCGCGGCTGCGCGTCAACCCGGGCCTGAATGCGGAACTGATCTACGCAACAGCCGAGGAAAGCGTGCTGCTGCGTCGCTATACCGCCACCCGCAGACGTCACCCGCAGGCCGTCCATGGCACCGTGAAGGAAGGGATCGAGGCCGAAATCGCCCTGACATCCCCCCTGCGTGAAGCGGCGGATGTGGTGATCGACACCTCCGACCTGCCGCCGCCGGAACTGCGGCAGCTGGTCGAGGCCCGTTTCGGGGAATGGACGGCGGGGGGACTCGACGGCCTGACGGTCGCCCTCATGTCATTTGCCTTTCCGGCGGGCCTCCCGCGTGAAGCGGACATGGTGTTCGACGCCCGTTTCCTGACCAATCCCTATTATGACCCCGCCCTGTCCGCCATGACCGGGCTGGATGCGGATGTGGCGGCTTACGTAGCCCGTGATCCCGATTATCAGGAATTCCTCGACCGTATCGCGGGGCTGCTGGAACTGGTGCTGCCGCGTTTCGTGCGGGAAGGAAAGAAATACGCCACCATCGCCATAGGCTGTTCGGGTGGGCGGCACCGTTCCGTCACGCTGGTGGAGGCGCTCGCCCTCCGGCTTGCACAACGTGCGGGCAATACCCATCCACATGATGCATGGCCGGTGGTGATCATGCATCGTGAACTGGCCCGTCAGGGCCGCAGCAGCTGGCGGTGGGCCAACCGGCCCCGCGGGCTGCCCGAAACAACGGAGCAGACGGACCCGAAATGATCGGTCTTGTGTTCGTGATGCATGGTGTGCTTGGCGAGACCCTGAAGGGGGAACTCGAACACGTGGTCGGCCCGCAGGCGCAGACAGCGGTGTTCAACGTCACCGCCACCGCCCTGCCTGGTACATGCCGCGATGCCCTGCAGCGGGCGATCGACTCGGTCGATAGCGGGCAGGGCGTCATCCTGCTGACCGACATGTTTGGCAGCACGCCATCGAATGTTGCGGTCTCCGTGCTGGAAACCGACCGGGTGGAAGTGCTGGCGGGGGTGAACATGCCCATGCTGGTCAAGCTGGCGCAGATGCGCATTCATGCGGATATGCGCGAATGCCTCAATGGTGCGGAATCGGCGGGCAGGCGTTACATATCCGTCGCCTCCCACCTGCCGGCGGCATGCCTGTCGGGTGTGGGGGAATGCGTGAATGAGGCGGACAGCGTGGCAGGCCACGGTGGCTGAACCAGCGATACAGCCCGTGCCGCACCGGATGGATGTGGGTATCGTGAACCAGCGTGGGCTGCATGCGCGGGCGGCCGCGAAATTCGTGACGGTCGCGGAAAAATTCGATGCAGGCGTTGATGTCACCCATGCAGGCATGACGGTTTCGGGCCATTCCATCATGGGACTCATGATGCTGGGTGCGGGCCGGGGCGAGACGATCACCATCACCACCACCGGCCCCCAGGGGCCGCAGGCGCTTGCGGCGCTGGCGCGGCTGGTCGGGGCCGGGTTTGATGAAGACGACTGAACGTCGTCCCCCGCGCCGTCCCCGCGCGGGTGAAGTCCGGCTGGAAGGCCAGCCTGTCTCCCCCGGCGTCGCGATCGGCCAGGCCGCCGTTGCGCATGAACCGGCCCCGCCGCCGGTGGACATGGCGCGCCGGGACTGTGACCCTGCCCATGAACGCACCCGCCTGCACGATGCCATAGGCCGTTCCGTGGCCCAGCTTGGCCGCCTGCATGACCGTCTGGCGCTGCTGCCGGAAGATGGACAGGTGGAAATCGGCTCCCTGCTGGAAGTCTATCGCCGGATGCTTGGCCCCTCGCGGCTGCGGCGCGGGATCGAGGCCCGGCTGGAACATGGCATGCTGGCCGAAGCCGCCGTGATGCAGGAAACCGAGGCGCTGGCGGCCCTTATGCTCGCGCCCCCCGGTCGTCCCGCGCCGCAGGGGGAGGACGCGGTGGCGGCCCGCAGGCGTGCGGGCGAATTCCGTGAAATCGGGCGCAGGCTGGTCCGTAACCTCAGTGGCACGCCCTACCGTTCCTTTTCCACCCTGCCTGATGGGGCCATTCTGGTCGCCGAGCAGTTGCGCCCCGCAGATGCCGCCCTGATCGATCCCTCCCGCATTGCCGCCGTCGTGACGGAAGAAGGCGGCAGTACCGGGCATACCGCCATCCTGCTGCGTGCGCTGGGCATTCCCGCCGTGCTGGCCGCCCACGGGCTGCTGGCGCAGGTGCGGCGGCGCACGCGCCTGGTGGTGGATGGGACGACGGGGCATGTCGTTATCCGCCCTTCCAGCCGCACGGCGGCGGCGGCACGGGTGGATGTCGCGGCCTATGCACGTGAACGCCAGATGCTGGGTCGCCTGCGTCGCCTGCCCGCCCGCCTGTCCAGCGGTGAGGTGCTGACGCTGCAGGCCAATCTGGAAATCCCGGCCGAACTGCCCATGGTGGCGCAGTCGGGGGCTGCGGGCATTGGCCTGCTGCGCAGCGAATTCCTGTTCATGAATACCGATACCCTGCCTGACGAAGCGCGGCAGGAAGCCATCTACCTGCCCCTGATCGAGGCCATGGCAGGCGATCCGGTCACGATCCGCGTGGTGGACTGGGGCAGTGAAAAAAACAGCGATGCCCTGTCGCGCGTGGGTATTGGCAATGGGGGCGATGTCAATCCGGCGCTGGGCGTGCGTGGCATCCGGCTGCTGCTCCAGCATCGCGCCCTGCTGGAAACGCAGTTCGCCGCCATCCTGCGCGCGGCCCATGCGGGGCCGGTGCGGGTCCTGTTGCCCATGGTGTCCGGGGTGGGGGAATTGCGGGCCGCGCGTGACATTTATGCCCGTGTCGGGCGCAGGCTGCGGCGCAGGGGGGTGGAAATTCCCGACCCGCTGCCGCCGCTTGGCATCATGATTGAAACGCCCGCCGCCGCACTCATGGCCGATGTGCTGGCGCAGGAAGCCGAATTCCTGGCCATCGGCACCAACGACCTGACCATGTATGCCCTTGCCGCCGACCGGGCGGCGGCGGATGTTGCGGCCCTGTATGACCCGCTGCACCCCGCAGTGCTGCGTCTGGTGCGCATGACGGCGGATGCGGGGCTGCGCCAGCGCAGGCCGGTTTCCGTCTGTGGAGAACTGGCGTCCGATCCGCTGGCGGTACCGCTGCTGGTGGGGCTGGGAGTACGGTCCTTTTCCATGCATGCTTCCGCCGTACCACGGGTCAAGCGGGCGATCCGGGCAGCCGCCATGGATGACTGCCGCCGTATGGCCTGCCGTGCGCTGGAGGCGACGGATGGGGAGGAAGTCCGCACCATGCTGGCAACCTACACCCACGACCTGCGGCACCCCGGGGATGGCTAGGGACGGCGTAAGCCTGCCCCTGCCCTGGCGGGATGTGGACGCCATCCTTGCGGCGTGGGGGCATCTGCCCTGGCTTGCCTGTCTGGATAGCGGGGGCGAGGTTGGTGACCGGGCACGATGGATCATCATCTGCCGCGACCCGGTGCATGTGGTGGTCCAGCGTGCAGGCCGATGCTGGCTGGATGGCGTGGCGGCGGAACCTGACCTGCTGACGGTGCTGCGGGAAAGCCTGCCTGCTGGCGGCTGTCCCGCTGGTCTGCCCTTTGCCGGTGGCGCGGTCGGATTTATCGGGTACGGCGCAGGGCTGCGCGGGACGGGCATCATGACCCGGCATGGGGACGACCCCATGCAGCCGGAAGCCGCGTTCGGTATTTATGACCATGCCTTTGTCCTTGATCGCCTGCATGGCCGGGCATGGCTGGCGGGTCATGATGCCATGGCCCTGCCTGCCGATCGTATCGCCCGTCTTGTGGCGCAGTGGGAAGCCGTTGGTTCGGCAGGGGCGATCCCCGCATTGCCCGCCCTGCCTTTCAGCCCGGATCAGGATGGCGCGGCCTATCGTGCCGGTGTGGCGGAGGCAGTGGAGCGGATTGCGGCGGGCGAGGTGTTTCAGGTCAACATGACCGGGCGCATGTCTGCGGCCCGTCCCGCCGGCCTGGCGCCGGTGGAGGTCTATCGTGCATTGCGGGCCGGATCCCCCGCGCCGTTCGGGGCTTTCCTGTCATGTGACGGGGCATTCGCCCTGCTCAGCGCCTCGCCCGAGCGGTTTCTCGCCCTTGGTCCCGATGGCACGGTGCGCACCCGGCCCATAAAGGGCACCGCCCCGCGTGGCCGGTCGGCGGCGGAAGATGCGCAACTGGCCCACCGTCTGCGACATGATGCGAAGGAGCGGGCCGAAAACCTGATGATCGTGGATCTCATGCGCAATGACATCGGCCGCGTGGCCCGTATCGGCAGCGTCAGCGTGCCCGAACTGTTCGGCGTGGAACGGTTTGCCCATGTCCATCATCTGGTGTCCGAGGTCACGGGGCAGCTGCATGCGGGGCGTGATGCATTCGACCTGCTGGCCGCCACCCTGCCACCGGGTTCGGTTACGGGCGCGCCCAAGCACCGCGCCATGCGGATCATTGATGAACTGGAGGCCTCCGCCCGCGGGGCCTATTGCGGCACGGTGGCATGGATCGGGTGCGATGGGGCCATGGACAGTTCCGTCATCATCCGCGCGCTGTCCATGACGGCGGAGCGCATCATCGCGGCGGCGGGTGGGGGCATCACCTTTGAATCCGACCCGATGCGCGAATATCGTGAAATGCAGCTGAAAATCGCGGCCCTGCTGGATATTTTCCATGACAGCCCGGATGGAGCGTCCCCATGACCGCACCCGTTTCCCTGCCCATATGGCTCAATGGCCGGATCCTGCCCCACGGGGGGGCAGGCGTGGACACGGCGGACCGGGGCTTCCTGCTGGGGGATGGCCTGTTCGAGACCATGCGCGTGGCGGGGGGACAGGTCCGGCATCTTGACCGTCACATGAACCGTCTGGCGCAGGGGGCGGCGGCCATCAGGCTGCCACCCCCCGACCGGACGGCCATAGCCGTGGGTATTGCGGCCCTGCTGGACGCCTGCGGGTTGCAAACGGGGTCATTGCGGCTGACCTGCACCCGTGGTGTGGGACCACGCGGGCTGCTGCCGCCTGCGCAGGTCTCGCCGACATTGCTGCTGACCGCGGCAGCCGGCCTGCCGCCCGCGACCCCGGTGCGTCTGGTCACCGCGTCCCACCGGCGTGACGGGGGCAGTATCCTGTCACGGATAAAAAGCCTGAATTACCTGCCATCCATCCTGTCGCGGATGGAGGCGGCGGAACAGGGCGCGGATGACGCCATCATGCTCAACCATGCGGGTTTCGTGGCCGAAACCAGCGCCAGCACGCTGGTCGCCTGCATTGACGGGCAGGCTGTAACCTCCCCGGTCAGCGATGGCGCACTGCCCGGAACGGCCCGTGGGGTGCTGGTGGATGCAGGGATCGTGCAGGTGGGCCGTATTTCCCCCGCGCTGTTGCGGCAGGCGACGGCGGTCTTCACCCTTAACAGCCTGTCCGTGCGGGAAGTTGTGGAATGGGACGGGGTTGCATTTCCACGCCGTCCCGACCTGCTGGCGACCCTTCGGGCCGCCTGTCAGGGCTGATTTCCGCCCCAGACGGGCCAGTTATGGCATTTCGCTTATTGCCCCGCATCACGCGGTTGGACTAATCCACCCGGATTGGCCCATTTCCAGCTTGCGTGAAAGGTCACCTGCTGATGACCCCCCCGAAGACCGTGCCGGTTCGGCGTGCCCTGATTTCCGTTTCCGACAAGAAGGGCCTGCTTGACCTTGCCCGCGCCCTTGTCGCCCATGGCGCGGAGATCCTCTCGACGGGTGGTTCCGCCCGAACCCTGCGCGAAGCCGGCATCCCGGTGCGTGATGTGTCCGAACATACCGGTTTTCCGGAAATCCTCGATGGGCGCGTCAAGACACTGGTGCCGCAGGTGCATGGTGGCATCCTTGGCCGGCGTGACCTGCCCGCGCATGTCAGCCAGATGGAAGAACACGCGATCGCCCCGATCGACCTTGTGGCCGTCAACCTGTACCCGTTCGAGGCCACGGTGGCGTCCGGCGCGGGCGCGGAGGACTGCATCGAGAACATCGACATCGGCGGTCCGGCCCTGATCCGCGCGGCGGCCAAGAACCATGCCCATGTCGCCATCGTGACCGATCCGGCGCAGTATGGCGAAATCATCACCGCGCTGGAAAACGGTGGCACCACGCTGGCGCAGCGCAGGAAGCTTGCCGGTGCGGCCTATGCCCGCACGGCCGCCTATGACGCCGCCATCGCGAAATGGTTCGCAGGCCAGGAAGGCGAGGTGCTGCCCCCGCGCATGATCGTGGCGGGTGAAAAGCGCGAAAGCCTGCGCTATGGCGAAAATCCGCACCAGAAGGCGGCTTTCTACACCGATGGCTCCACCCGCCCCGGTGTGGCGACGGCGACGCAGGTGCAGGGCAAATCCCTGTCCTACAACAACATCAACGACACCGACGCGGCGTTTGAGGCCGTGGCCGAATTCGACGCCCCGGCCGTCGTGATCGTCAAGCACGTCAACCCGTGTGGCGTGGCCGTGGCGGCGACGCAGGCCGAAGCATGGGACCGGGCGCTGCGTTGTGACCCGGTTTCGGCCTTTGGCGGGATCGTGGCGCTCAACCGCACGCTGGAAGCCGAGGCGGCGTCACGCATCGCCGCGATCTTCACGGAGGTGATCGTCGCCCCCGACGCCAGTGCCGAAGCGCGTGAGATCCTTGCCCGCAAGAAGAACCTGCGCCTGCTGCTGACCGGCGCCCTGCCTGACCCGGCAGCCGGTGGCGTGGTTGTGCGTTCGGTGGCGGGTGGCTTCCTGGCGCAGACACGCGATAATGGCCGCATCACGCCCGATGCGCTGAAGGTGGTGACGAAACGCGCGCCGACGCCAGCGGAAATGGCGGACCTGATCTTTGCCTTCCGCGTGGCCAAGCACGTCAAGTCGAACGCCATCGTCTATGCCAAGGACCAGAGCACGGTGGGGATTGGCGCGGGACAGATGAGCCGCGTTGATTCCGCGCGTATCGCCGCGACCAAAAGCGCAGACGCCGCGAAGGCAGCGGGCATCGACCATCCACTGACCCAGGGAAGCGTCGTGGCGTCGGATGCGTTCTTCCCCTTTGCGGATGGTCTGGAAGCTGCAATCGCCGCGGGGGCGACCGCCGTGATCCAGCCCGGTGGCTCCATCCGTGATGACGAGGTGATCGCCGCCGCCGATAAGGCTGGCATCGCCATGGTCTTCACAGGTATGCGTCATTTCCGGCACTGATCCCACAGCAAGGCCCCTTGCCTGCGCGCCGGGGATGGCATGAGATAGCACGCCCGGTGGACGACCGGGGCTAAGACAGACGAAAGACGGGTACCCGCATGGACATTCATCGACGTTCCTCCTGCCGCCTGCTTGCGGGCGTGCTTGTGGCTGGCAGTCTGGCGGCGGGTAGTGCCCATGCCGCCAGCAGGGGTGGCGCACAGCCCGCACCGGCCGCACCGGCTGCGGCGCAGGTCGCGCCGGTGTTCGACATGACCCCGCTGCCGGTCACCACAGGGCAGCTTGTGCAGTATATCCTGACCCCGGCGGGTCAGGTGTCCGGCATGCTGCTGGGTGACGGGACACAGGTTTTCTTTTCCCACGATCTGGGGGAAGAACTGCCCGCCATCGCCCGGCCGGGCGAACAGGTCAGCGTCAATGGCCTGAAGGGCATCAGCCAGCCGATCGTGCGGGCGTATGCCGTCAGCGGCCCGCGTGGGCGCCGTATTGCCGACGTGCATCCGCCCGCATCCGCCACGGCGCCGGTTGATTCCCCCAGCATCGGCCCAGACGTGCCGGTGGACGGCACCATCCTTGCCCCCCTGTATGACATGCAGGGCAAGGCGCAGGGCGTGATCATGCGCGACCACAGCGTCGTGTACGTGGGCGAAAAGAACGCGGCCCGCCTTGTCGCATGGCTCAGGCCCGGGGCGGCGCTGCACGCCATTGGCACCGGCGTGACAGGCGACCATGGGACTGCCATCAACGCGCGTGAGATCGGGCCGGATGTCAATCAGGCCATCCATGTCGAACCCGCCGACGCCCCGCCGCCCGGCGCGTTTCCCGGCAGTGCCGGCTATGATGTCATCCCCGGCGGTTCTTCCGGCGAATAAGGGCATATTGAACCCCTGCCGGGGAAAAAAGATGCAGGGATGGCACGTTTGTTTGCCACCCCTTGCTTGACAGGTTATTGCAGCATCGTTAGCTAGCGCCTGCACCCTTGGGAGGTGCGAGAAGTGGATAAGGATAACGACCCGTCCGACGAGTCCTTTGACCGGCGACTGGAAGCAGCCCGCGAGCGTATGAACCCGCCCGCACCTGCCGCCCGTGACACCGGTGGGACAATGTCCGATCTGGGCCTGGTGATCAGGTCGGGAACGGAACTTGTATCGGCGCTGGTGGTCGGGGTTGCGATTGGCTGGGGGCTTGACCACTGGCTGCATACGAAGCCCTGGTTCCTCATCATCTTTTCGCTTCTGGGGGGTGTGGCAGGTGTGCTTAATGTCTGGCGTCTTGTCAGGCCCGATGCCATAAACGCTGAGGCAAAGGGGCCGGACGACGGCTCCGGACGGATATAGGGAAGAACGAAGTTGGCGGCCGGATCATCCATCGACGCGCTCGGTCAGTTCGAGCTCCATCCAGTTTTGGGTGCACTTGGCGAATCCCTGCGGTTCAGCCAGTCCCCCATGATGATGATTGTTGCCGCCATTGTGGTTCTGGCATTCCTGTACGTGGGCATGCGTCCCGCGGCGGTGGTGCCGGGCCGGCTGCAGTCCGCGGCAGAAATGTGCTACGACTTCATCCACAACATGGCGGTTGATACGATTGGTCCGGAAGGCCGGGCCTTCTTCCCGTTCGTGTTCACGCTGTTCTTCTTCATCCTGGCTGGCAATTACCTCGGCCTGCTGCCTTTTTCCTTTGCCTTCACCAGCCATATCGCCGTGACGCTGGCGCTGGCGCTGATGGTGTTCTGCCTCTCGATCATCGTGTCGCTCAAGGTGCAGGGGGCGAAGTTCTTCGCCCATTTCATGCCCGCCGGCGCCCCCAAGGCACTGGCCCCGCTGCTGATCCCGATCGAGATCCTTTCCTTTCTTTCGCGTCCCGTGAGCCTGTCGATCCGTCTGTTTGCCAACATGGTCGCCGGTCACGTGATGTTCGACATGTTTGCCGCCTTCACGATCATGCTGGCCGGTCTGGGCTTCTTCGGTGACATCATCGCCGTTGGTCCCGTGGTCATCAATATCGCGCTGATGGCACTCGAATTGCTGGTCGGTGCCTTGCAGGCCTATGTGTTTGCAATCCTTACCTGCATCTATCTGAGGGAGGCGGTGGCCCACTAACGGGCCCCAACCCCGCTTCCATCTATTTCAATCCAGAACGTCTGAAACAAGGAAAACAAGACATGGATATCGCAGCAGCCCGTGAAATTGGTGCCGGTATCGCCGTTATCGCCCTCGCTGGCGTTGGCATTGGCCTGGGTAACATCTTCTCCACGCTGGTCAGCAGCATCGCGCGCAACCCGTCCGCGCGTCCGCATGTGTTCGGTCTCGGCATGCTGGGCTTCGCCCTGACGGAAGCCGTCGCCCTGTATGCGCTGCTGATCGCGTTCCTGATCCTGTTCGTCTGATACGCTGGAGGCGAACATGGCGCGCGCCGTGATGTATGACAACATCCGAAGGGCGGGGACAGTTCTGGCCTCGTCCGCGCTGGCTCTGCCGCTGATGGCCATGGTTGCCCCTGGCGCGCGCGCCGAGGGCATGCCCCAGCTTGATTTCGGCAATCCCTATGTCATCGGACAGGTGGTGTGGGGCGCTGGCATTTTCCTGGTACTTTACCTTCTGCTGAGCCGCTCGGCCCTGCCGAAGGTGGAAAAGGTCCTGTCGCTGCGTCGCCAGACGATCGAGACGGATCTCGGGATTGCGCACAAGGCCAAGACCCGCGCTGATGAAGCAGTGGCCGACCTGCATGAAGCCCGCCGCAAGGCACTGGCTGATGCACAGGCCAATGTGGACAAGGTTGTCGAGGAGGCGCGTCTTGCCGCCGCCCGGCAGACCGAGGAAATGAACGCGCGTCTGGCGACGGAAATCCAGGATGCCGAAACCCGCATTGCCCAGGCACGCGGGCAGGCGCTGGCATCCGTGCGTGAGATTTCGACAACGACGGCGGAAACGCTGATCCATCAGTTATCCGGCATTGCCGCCCCGGCCGATTTCGTGACGGCAAAGGTCGGTTCTGCTGCGGCAGCACGTGGTCTCTGACCCGCTGCCCAAGACAGACAGGTCATAATCATGTTTCATGATCCCCGTTTCTGGTCGGCTGTTGCCTTTGTCCTGTTCTTTGTCCTGTTCGGGCGTTCACTATGGAAACCCCTGGTGAGCGCGCTGGACGGACGGGCAGAGCGCATCCGTGCAGAGCTTGATGAAGCAGCGCGCCTGCGCCGTGAAGCCGAGCAGATGCTTGAGGACGCGACGCGTGACCGCGAAGCAGCATTGGCCGAAGCCAAGGAACTGGTTGAACATTCCCTGCGTGAAGCCGCCAATATTGCACTGAAGGCCCGCAAGGATGCCGAGGAAATCGCCGCACGGCGTGAACAGATGGCGAAGGACCGGATTGCTTCGGCAGAACGTTCCGCCCTGCGCGAAGTGCGTGAGACGGCTGTTGACATCGCCATTCAGGCCACGCGTGAAACGCTGGCTGCAAGCCTGCCCGCAGATGTTGACGGCAAGATTATTGACAAGTCCATCGGTGATCTGCCGACGGCCCTGTCCCAGCGTGCTGCCTGATCATCATTGGTGACAACCGGCATGTCAGGTAATGGGGCGGACGACCGTCCCGTTGTCTCCATTATCGCGGCAGTACTGAACGAAGGGCCGAATATTCGGCCTGTATGTCAGGAAATTTCCGATGTCCTTGGCCAGTTGCCCGGGGCTGAAGTCATTTTCGTTGATGATGGCAGTACGGACGATACGGTCGCACAGCTTGAAGCCGTAAGGCGTGACGGTATCCTGCCTGACCTGCGTATCCTTGGCCATGATACGGTTTACGGAAAATCCGCTGGCCTGCGCACCGGCATTGAAGCCGCGCGCGGTGAGTGGGTCATCCTGATGGATGGTGACGGACAGGATAATCCTGCTGATTTCGCCGCCATGCTGGAAATGTGCCGCATGGCAAAAGGGCGCGCGCCCCTGGTTGTGGGTGTTCGGACCAGACGGCGTGACACCATGTCGCGCAGGCTGGCCTCACGTTTTGCCAATGGCCTGCGTCGTCGCCTGCTTGATGATGGCTGCCCTGATACCGGGGCGTCGCTGAAGGCATTCCGGCGCGTGGATTTCCTTGGACTGCCCCAGTTTGAAGGACTGCACCGTTTCCTGCCGTCCCTCATGGGCAGGCGGGGCGTGCCGCTGGCCTGTCTTTCGGTCGATCACCGTACCCGGCTGCATGGATCTTCCAAATATACCAATCTCAACCGGGCCATTGTCGGCATCCGGGACATATTGGGTGTAATGTGGCTTAACAACCGCGCCAGGATACCGAAACGCGTTACCGAACGCTGAAGGGACCGTGCCCATGACGCGTCTGACATTGCGTCACTATATCCTTGTGGCGCTGTCCGTATTTATCCTGTTCCTGCCGGGGCGTGCGTCGCTTCCACCGCTGGACCGTGATGAACCGCGTTATATGGAAGCCACCGCGCAGATGCTGCACAGCGGCAACTATGTCGATGTCAGGTTTCTGGATCAGCCCCGCTATCTCCAGCCTGCTGGCATATACTGGCTTGAAGCCACTGCTGTCCGCCTGATGGGCATGCAGGACGCGCACGCGGTCTGGCCCTATCGTATTCCTTCCCTTCTGGCGGTGACCGCTTCTGCGGTGTTGACCGCGTGGATTGGCGCGGCCCTGTTTGGCCCCATGTGTGGCCTGCTGGGGGCGGCGCTGCTGGCGGTGTCGGTGCTGATGACGGCCGAAGGCCGGATGGCCACCATTGATACGACCCTGCTGCTGTTTGTACTGCTGGCGCAATGCGGGCTGCTGCGGGCTTATCTGGACCGCGAACGCGACCTTGCCACTCCGCTTGCCGCGGCCCTGTTATACTGGACCGCGCTGGGGTGCGGGCTGATGCTCAAGGGACCGGTTATCCTGATTCCTGGCTTTGGCACACCCCTTGCGCTGGCGCTGATGGAACGGCGCATTGACTGGTGGAAACGGCTGCGGCCGGCATGGGGCTGGCTGGTCATGCTGGCCATTGTGCTGCCATGGTGCGTCGCCATCGGGGTTATCAGTCACGGCGATTTCTTTTCACGGGCGGTCGGGCGCAATTTTCTGGGCAAGGTCGCCAGCGGGCAGGAAACGCATGGCCTGCCGCCGGGCTATCATCTGGCTGTATTTGCCATTGCATTCTGGCCCGGGTCGGTTTTCGCGGCCATGAGCCTGCCTTTTGTATGGGAACGCCGGTTTCAGCCGCATGTGCGTTATCTGCTGTGCTGGATCGTGCCGCACTGGCTGGTGTTCGAGGCAATTGCGACCAAGCTGCCGCATTACGTGCTGCCGACCTATCCGGCCATTGCGATCCTGACAGCGGCGGCGATTGTTTCCTTTCCTACAGACTGGGAATGGCCACGGGCAATATGGGGACGTAGCCTGCTGGCGGCTTATGGGCTGATCTGGTTCACGATCGGGTCGGTGCTTGCGTTCGCGGGGCCGGTCCTGTTGTGGCGTATGGAAGGCATGGTTTCCCCTGCCGCCATGCTGGTGCCTGCGGGCGCACTGCCGCTGCTGGGCCTGTCGGGTTACATGATCCTGCACCGTGATGCGCTGCGGGCGGCCATGGCGGCAGTGGCAGCCGCCATCATCATCCATGTCGGGCTGTTCACGACCGTCATTCCCCGGTTGCAGACCATCTGGCTCAGTCCCCGCCTTGCGGCGATGGTGGATGCGCACCGCCCCTGCGCGCGGACCATCGTGGCCTCGACATCGGATTCGGAACCCAGTCTTGTATTCCTGCTGGGTCAGGATACGCGTCTGATCAACGCCACGGCCGCCGCCGATTTCCTGCAGCAGAACCCCAAATGCGGCATGGCGCTGGTAGGCGCGCGGGATCTGGGTGCTTTCAGCGCCCGCATCATGGAAAACGGCCTGGATGTGCATGAACTGGGACAGCAGACGGGACTGAATTATTCAACGGGCAAACATCTGGAAATCGGGCTGTATGCCGTCGTCCCGCCAGCAGCGCGATAACCATTTATAAAAAATGGGCGGCTGACATGGGATCACCAGCCTGTTTTGTGGGAAACAGGCGTTCCCTGCTTCCCGCGCCGGGGTCATCACCGCATGAACATGGCCGCAGCACTTGGTCAGCCAGGAAACGGTGACCTGCCCGGCAGCGCCACGGTATCTTTTGCCTTTTCGATGTCCGCCGACATGGCGTTTATCGGCTTCGATCTTTCCTGCAGGGCATCATGCCTGGCCATAATGTTCCGAAGCCAGCAGCAGAGCAGGGTGGCCGTATCGCGCGTGATGCCGATGATCACTGCAATACTTCATGCGAATATGTCCGCAACGCAGTAATCCGGTAAGGCGGCCCGAGGGCAGCAGAGGGCCAGCCGACTTGCCACGACGTGCTTTTGTCGTCTTACCTGTGCCAGACCCGTCCCGTGTAACAGGGTCAGGACTTGAACCAGACCTCGACCGGGCCCTTGACCTTCATGGCCATCGGGTTGCCGAAACGGTCGGTGCCACGGCCCACGGCCAGACGCACCCAGCCTTCGCTTATGCAGTATTCCTCGACATTGTTTTTCTCGATTCCCTTGAAACGCACGCCAATGCCACGATCAAGCAGAGACTCGTTGTAAAAGGGGCTGGCGGGATTGACGGACAGACGGTCCGGCGGGGTATCGGTCATGATGGTCTTTTTCCGTATGGTGAACGTGAAACGCTGTCTGACATAGCGGCAATAGCGTTAGTCTCCAACACCCGGCGTGGTGTCTTCCTCCACCACGCGGATGGTGGCCTGCCCACGGGTAATGTCGGTGATGCGGGTGCGGACCTCCGCCTCGCGTATCGCGGGCAGGGTGATCTGCATGCCGACACCGGTGGCGCCGAAGTCTTCTTCCACGATCTGGCAGTCCATGCTTTCCAGTCGTGCACGCAGCAGGGCATGGTCGGAAAAACCGCAGCCAAACGTCAGGGACACCATTTCCACGATCGGGACGCGTTCCGCCGTGCGCAGGCATTCCGCTGCCGTCCCGCCATAGGCACGCACCAGACCGCCCGCCCCCAGCTTGGTGCCGCCAAACCACCGCGTGACCACGACCACGGTGCGGTCGAAACCCTGTCCTTCGATCACCTGCAGGATGGGCCGGCCCGCGGTGCCACCGGGTTCGCCCGCGTCATCACTGCGATAGGTCTGGCCGATCAGATAGGCCCAGCAGTTATGGGTGGCGTCGGGATCGCTGACGGCTGCAATGAATTCCATGGCGTCCGCCGGGGTTGCGACGGGGGCGGCCTGTGCAAGGAAGATGCTTTTCCTGACCTCCCGCTCCAGCATCGCGGGTTCGCGCAGCATGAAGCGTTCGGGCGCACTCACGCCTCCGCCTCCTCCATCGCCCCGGTAAACAGGCTGACCAGATCGCCCAGATGGCCGATTTCCTGTATGCCCAGCCCGTCGGGGGCGGTGGGCTTGCGGTTGCCGCGTGCGATACGGCGCGGCAGGAATGCCTGCTCGAACCCCAGCTTGTGGGCTTCCTTCAGCCTTGTGTCGGGTTGCGAGACCTGACGGATCTCCCCCGACAGGCCGACCTCGCCAAAATAGACCGAACCCGCGCTGGTGGGCTGCCCGGTGGCGGCGGATACAAGGGCTGCCGCCACCGCCATGTCGGCGGCAGGCTCCCCCACCCGCAGGCCGCCTGCAATGTTGAGATGCACATCCATGGCATTGAGCTTGATGCCACACCGCGCTTCCAGCACTGCCAGCAGCATGTTCAGCCGCCCCGTATCCCATCCCACGACCGCACGCCGCGCGCCGCCGTCGCCTGCCTTGGGCGACAGCAGGGCCTGCACCTCCAGCAGCACGGGGCGCGTGCCCTCCATGCCCGCGAACACGGCGGAGCCTGCGATATGCCCGCGCCGTTCAGCCAGGAACAGGGCGGACGGATTGGGCACTTCCTCCAGCCCCTGATCGGTCATGGCGAACACGCCGATTTCGTCAGTTGCGCCAAAACGGTTCTTGGCCGCGCGCAGGATACGGAACTGATGGCCGCGATCGCCTTCGAAATACATGACCGCATCGACCATGTGTTCCAGAACGCGGGGACCGGCCAGCGCCCCTTCCTTGGTCACGTGCCCCACCAGGATCAGGCTGAAGCCACGCTGCTTGGCCAGGCGGATCAGTTCAAACGCGCAGGCGCGGACCTGGCTTACGGTGCCGGGCGCGCTTTCCACCGTTTCCATCCACATGGTCTGGATCGAGTCGATCACGACCAGGGCCAGATCCTTTTCCGCCTCCAGCGTTGCGACGATATCGGCCACGTTTATGGCGGCGGCAAGTTCCAGCGTCGGCGCTTCCAGCCCCAGCCTGCGCGCGCGCAGGCGGATCTGGTCCACCGCTTCCTCGCCCGATATGTACATGACCTGGCGTCCGGCGCGTGCCAGCGCGCAGGCGCCCTGCAGCAGCAGCGTCGATTTGCCGATACCCGGATCACCACCGACCAGCACGACGGATGCCGGGACCAGTCCGCCCCCCAGCACGCGGTCCAGTTCCCCGATGCGGGTTTCGATGCGGGGCGGCGGCGGGGTATCGCCCGCAAGCCCCACAAGGTTGATGCGGGCCCCCGTGCGCCTGCGGGCGTTGGTGCCGCCTGTTGCCGTGGGTTCGACCGTTTCCTCGACAATGCTGTTCCACGCGCCACAGGCGTCGCACCGGCCCGACCACTTGGGAAAGACCGCCCCGCAGGACTGACAGACAAAACGGTTAGCGGGCCGACGCGCCATGAGGGCTCCCTGGGCAAGAACAGATCGTGTATATCATATATGGAACGACCGGCCGCGAAAGTCAGAGGTGGTCTGAAAAACCCCTTTGGAAACATGAAAAAGTTTTTGGCGAAGCTTTTTGCAAAAAGCTTCGAAAGAATGCCGCCTTTTTGAAAAAAGGAGACACCCAGAAACTTTTGTCTTTTTTATCAGTCAGCTACGCACATCGATTTTTATCGGTCCTTCGCGTCGGCCATGGGTGAACTGGTCCACCACCGGGTTGCCACTGTCAAACAGGGTGGAGGGCGGTCCCTGCCAGATCAGCCGGCCTTCATACAGCATGCCCACCCGGTCCCCGATCCGCTGGGCGGACGCCATGTCATGCGTGATGGCGATGGCGGTTGATCCCAGCTTGCGCACGCAATCGGCAATCAGCCCGTCAATCACCGCGCCCATGATGGGATCAAGCCCGGTTGTCGGTTCATCAAAGAACAGGATTTCGGGGCGGGCCGCGATGGCGCGCGCCAGTCCCACGCGCTTCTGCATGCCGCCCGACAGTTCGGATGGCGACAGCGCGCCCACGGCGGGGTCCATGCCCACCTGTTCCAGCAGGGCGCCCGCGCGCACGCGGGCCTGCGCGCGGGTAATGCGTGGGCCATGCCCCGCGCGGGCGGCGGCAACAAGACCGAAGGTCACGTTTTCCCATACGCTCAGGCTGTCAAACAGCGCGCCGTTCTGGAACAGCATGCCGATCCGCGCCATATAGGGTTCGCGCTGCCGGGACGAAAGCGTCGTGACATCGACGCCATCAATCTCGATGGACCCCGCATCGGGCGTGATCAGGCCCAGTATGCAGCGCAGCAGCACCGACTTGCCCGTGCCCGAGCCACCGATGACCACGAATGACGTGCCACCCATAACATCAAGGTCCACCCCATCCAGCACCACCTTGGGACCGAACGCCTTTTTCAGGCCGCGAATGCGGATCTTGGGGGTTGCGTCACTCATTGGGAAAAGAACACATCCGTCAGAAGGTAATCAAACGTCAGCAGGAGGATCGAGGCCGCGACAACCGCCGCCGTGGTTGCCGCCCCCACGCCCTCGGCCCCGCCACGGCTGTGATAGCCATGGTAGCAGCCCATGAGCGCGATCAGGAACCCGAATATGGCCGCCTTCACCAGTCCCACCGTCACATCCATGACCTTGAGCGAGGCAATCGTTGCCGTGATATAGGCGGAAGCCGAGAAATCCAGCTTCATCACGCATACGGTAAACCCGCCCAGCACACCCAGTATGTCGGCCACCAGCACAAGGAACGGCAGCGCCAGCGTGCCCGCCACCAGCCGTGGCGTGACCAGGTACTTGATGGGATTGGTGGACAGGGTGGTCAGTGCATCGATCTGGTCGGTCACCCGCATGGTCCCGATTTCGGCCGACATGGCGGCGCCGACCCGTCCCGCCACCATCAGTCCCGCCAGCACCGGTCCCAGTTCGCGCGTGACCGCAAGGATGACAATCCCGGCAATGGCGTTCTGGGCATGGTACTGGGCAAACCCGGTATAGGACTGCAATGCGATCACGCCGCCAGAAAACAGCGCCGTCAGGGCCACGACCGGCAGGGAGAAAAAGCCGATTTCCACCAGCGTGCCCCACAGCGTGCGCCAGTAGAAGGGGGGACGGACCACATGCGACAGGGCGACGGCGGCAAACAGCGCCACCCGCCCCGCCATGCGGACGATATCCAGAACGGCCCTGCCCAGCCCGGCAATGAAATCGAGAATGCCGTTCACAACGCCTCCCGCGCATGTGGGTGATCGCCATGCCGGACAACAGGTTCAGCAGACATGTTCCTGCCGTAGCGCGGCAGGCCACTCACGTCAAAGCGAAAGCGCGTACCCCCACCATGCCCGCGCGATCAGGGCGCGTGGGATGCGTCCGCCCGCCGGTTGCAGGCATGACGCCACGTGTTGCACGCCACCATGCAGCCCACGCCCACCATGACCACCACCGCCAGCGGCGCGGGGGAATGGAAGGGCACATGCCCGAGGATGAAACCGCTGCCCGCCGCAAGGGAAAACTGGATAGTGCCCATCAATGCCGACGCACTGCCCGCCTGGTGGCCATGATGGGTAAAGGCCAGCACCGTGGCGTTTGGCCCCACGAACCCCAGGCAGCCGGTAATGCAGCTGATCAGCACGCAGACCAGAACGGGATGCGCGGGACCGGCAATGCCCGCAAGCGACAGCACCAGGCACGCCACCGCCGCCACCACGCTGCACGCGATGCCACCGTCCAGCAGCCGTGACAGGTCGATCCGGTGGACCAGGCTGCCGTTCAGTTGCGCGCAGGCGATGAATATCCCGGCGTTCATGCCGAAAAACACCCCGAACTGGGTGGGCGTGAACCCAAGCAGGTGTTCAAACACCATGGGTGCGGAGGTGATGTAGGCGAACATGACGAACGAGGAAAAGCTGTTGATCAGCGCACTGGACATGAACACCGGTTCACGTATCAGGCCGGCATAACGGGCGATCGTGCCGGTCAGCGAAAAGGCGATGCGCTTTTCCACCGGCATGGTGTCGGGCATGGTCGCAAGCACCGTCAGCAGCCCCAGCACGCCATAGATGACCGCGATCGTGAAAATCCACCGCCAGTGGCCCATCATCAGCACCAGGCTGCCCAGTGACGGCGCAAGGATGGGCATGACCCCAAATACCAGCATGAGCTGCGACATGATGCGCGCGCCCGCGGCCCCCGTCGCCACGTCGCGCACGATGGCGCGCGGCAGGACCGCGCACGCCGCCCCGCCCAGCGCCGAGACAAAGCGGCACAGGCAGAACAGGTCGAAGCCCGTGGCCACGGCGCACCCGACCGATCCCACCGTAAACAGCACCAGCCCCCCCAGCAGCGGCAGCCTGCGACCCAGCCGGTCGGAAATCGGCCCAAGGCTGAACTGTCCCACCGCCAGCCCCGCGAACCATGCCGCCAGCGTGACCTGGCTGGCCCCCGCGCGTCCTCCCGCCAGTTCCGCGTCCATGATGGGAAAGGCGGGCAGGTACATGTCGGTTGCCAGTGGACCGATGGCCGTAAGCAGCCCCAGCAGGGCAATCATCCAGAATGGCATGACGGGAACGGGGATACGGCGCGTGGGCATGGGAATCCGGGCGGTCAGGAAGTGGCGCGGCGGATGCCGCGCCATCCCGCATATCAATTCCCGGCGGCTTGTCCATCATTCATGGCGCATGCAACACATGCATGACCCGAAGGATGGCTGACCGGCGGCGGCTTCAGACCCCGAAGCTGGCCACCAGGTCCGCCAGCCCCACCTGACGGTGGCGTTCCAGCCTGGCCGCCACCAGCACGGCGCGGGCTTCGGCGATGGCCTGGTCCAAGTCGGAATTGATGATGACGTGATCGAATTCATTCCAGTGCGAGATCTCGTCGCGCGCGGCCTGCATGCGGCGCGCGATCTCGTCCGCCTCATCCGATGCGCGGCCATGCAGCCTGCGTTCCAGTTCCGCGATCGAGGGTGGCAGGACGAACAGGCTGATCACATCCCCCGGTAGGGCGGCACGGATCTGGCGGTGCCCCTGCCAGTCGATATCGAACACCATGTCGCGCCCCTCCGCCAGGGCCTGCTCCACCGGGGCGCGCGGGGTGCCGTATCCCCGCCCGAACACCGTGGCCCATTCCAGCATCTCACCCGCTTCCGCCATGCGGGTAAATTCTTCCATGCTGCGGAAATGGTAATGGATTCCGTCACTTTCGCCCGGGCGGGGCTGGCGGGTGGTGACGGATACGGAATGCAGCAGTTGTGGCTCCGACGCACGTAACGCATTCGCAATGGTTGACTTCCCCGCCCCTGATGGCGCTGAAATGACCAGACATACCCCACGGCGCCGGACCGGGGCGACTGGGGGCGTGCGGGTGGGGATGGTTGTCTGGGTCATGCGGTTCTCCTTGACGGTGCAAATGCGCGCCGGATGCGTAAACGGGGTAGCGTTGTTCTAACAGGGTGTATGTATTCTGCGAATATGAAACAGGATTCGATACTGATTACAGGTGCCTCGTCCGGAATTGGACGCGGGCTTGCCCTCGCCCTTGCGCGGCCGGGGCGTACGCTGCATCTGGGCGGACGCAATGCCGGCAACCTGCGCGCCGTGGCGACAGACTGCATCGCACGCGGCGCGGATGCCCGCATACGGGTGCAGGACGTCCGTGAACAGGCGGGCATGGAAGAATGGATCACGACCGCCGGCCCGCTGGACCTGGTCTTTGCCTGCGCGGGGATTACCGCTTCCACCAGGGGCGGGGACGAAGCCCCGCATGAACCCGATGCGCAGGTCCGCCGCATGTTCGCGACCAACATGGATGGCGTGCTGAATACGGTGCTGCCCGCCATCCACGTCATGCGCGCGCAGCCCCGCGCGGGTGATGGGGTGCGGGGGCGTATCTGCGCCATGTCCTCGGTGGCGGGGCTTGTCTCCTTTCCCGGCACGCCGTCCTATTGCGCGTCAAAGGCGGCGGTGGACCGCTTCATGGTGGCGACGGGGGCCAACATGAAACGCGCGGGCATTGTCATGTCCAGCGTATGCTGCGGTTTTGTCGCCACCCCCATGACCACGCAGAACAGTTTCCACATGCCCGGCCTGACCCAGACGGGTGACGCCGTGCGCGCCATCCTGTCGGGGGTTGCGGCAGGCAGGCGGCGCATCTCGTTCCCGCGGTGGCTGGTGGCGGGATCCCGGTTCATGGACCTGCTGCCGATGCGGATCGCGGAATACTATTATTATCGCCAGCCTGCGGGACAGGCGGGCACCATGGCGGAAACCGGGCTGGAAACAGGCAGCCCCGCCGCTTGCGACAATCAGGAATAGCATGCATCCAGCACCCGGGAACAGGCAGTGAACCTGTGCCGTATTTTCATCCTGCGTCCGGTCGCGACCACCCTGCTGGCGGCAGCCATCGTCCTTTCGGGGCTTTTTGCCTACCGGGTCCTGCCGGTGGGCGATTTGCCCGACATCGCGGTGCCCGTTATTTATGTCGTGGCCAACCAGCCAGGGGCATCGCCACAGCAGATGGCCAGTTCCGTCACCACCCCGCTGGAACGCAGGCTGGGGCAGATCGCGGGCATCAGCGAGATTGAATCCGATTCCAGCCAGGATAACGCCTTCATCCTGCTGACATTCAATGATTCAACCAATATCGATTCCGCCGCCAATGACGTGGAGGCCGCACTGCGCGCGGCCCGTGCCGATATGCCCGCGACGCTGGAATCACAGCCGCAGTACTGGAAGGCCAACCCGTCCGAAAATCCGATCATGATCCTGGCCCTGACATCGGACACGCAGCCGATGTCGGAACTGTACGATATCGCCAAGACACGGCTGCAGCCCCTGCTGTCACAGGTGCAGGGCGTGGGCTGGGTCGAGCTTATGGGCAGTTCCGCCCCCGCCGTGCGGGTGGAGATCAACCCGTGGCCCCTGTTCAAATACGGGCTGGGGTTCGAGGACATCCGCTCCGCCCTGGCATCGGCCAACGCCAATACCCCCAAAGGCGTGATCGAGAACGACACCACGCGCTACACACTGGCCACCAATGACCAGGCGCGCAGTGCGGCGCAGTATCGCGACCTTGTCATCGGTTACCGCGACAGCCGCCCCGTGCGGCTGCAGGACGTGGCCTATGTGCATAACGGCGTGGAAAACGAACGCCAGGTCGGCTTCCTGAACGGACACAGGGCCGCCATGGCCATTATCCTTCCGCGTGCAGGCGCCAATGTCATTCGCGTAACCGACCAGATCAAGGCCCGCCTTCCCGCCCTGCGCGCGGCCCTTCCGGCCGGGGTGACGCTGACCCCCGCCATGGACCGTTCCATCACCATCCGCGCGTCTCTGGCCGATACGCAGTGGACGCTGCTGGTGTCGGTGCTGCTGGTTGTGGCCGTTGTGCTGGTGTTTCTGCGCACGCCACGATCCACCCTGATTCCGGCCATTACGGTGCCCATTTCGCTGGCGGGCACGCTGGCGATCATGTCGCTGTTCCATTTCTCGCTCGATATCCTGTCCCTCATGGCGCTGACCATCGCGACCGGCTTCGTGGTGGATGACGCCATCGTGGTGCTGGAAAACATCGCCCGCCACATGGAAGCGGGCATGGGGCGGATGGAGGCGTCGCTCAAGGGATCGCGTGAAATCGGGTTTACCGTCATGTCGATCACCATATCGCTGGTGGCGGTGTTCCTGCCGTTGCTGCTGCTGGGTGGGACGCCGGGCAAGGTCTTTTTCGAATTTTCCATGACGCTGGCCATTACCGTCACCGTCTCGCTGGTGCTCGCCCTCAGCCTGACGCCGATGATGTGCAGCCTTTTGCTGGAAGTCAGCCATGACACGCCCCTGCCCCCCGACGCGCCGTGGTGGCGGCGCTGGCCCCGCATGGCGGGCGACTGGCTGGAAGCGGGCTACCAGCATCTGCTGCGGTTTTATGAACGCACGCTGGATGTGGCGCTGCGCCACCATGTGCTGACCGCCGTGACCCTGCCGCTGAGCCTTGCGATCATGATCGGGGTGATCGTGCTCATGCCCAAGGGGATACTGCCCAAGGAAGACGTGGCCATGGTCATGAGTTTCTTCCGCGCGGACCAGACCACGTCGTTTCCCGCCATGACGGAAAAGATCCGCGCCATAAGCAATGCCCTGACCGCCGACAAGGACACGCAGGAAGTCGTCGCCTTTTCCGGGGATACCAATATCGAGGGACAGGCCTTCGCCCAGATGGTCGACCGCACCCGGCGCGATGATGGCCCCGATGAGATGATCGAACGCATCCACAAGCGGCTGGCCAATATTCCGGGGCTTGACGTGTCCCTGTTTTCGGCGGGCGACATAAGCGGCGGTGGCGGACGGCAGAAGGAAGGCGCCTATCGCTACCTGCTGACCAGTGATGACGCGGATGCCCTTTACACATGGGTGCCTGCCCTGACATCGGCGCTGCGCACGGCCCCCGCCCTGCGCGATGTCACGACGGATGTCATGAACAATGGGGCCGCGATCCATGCCGACATCATCCGCGACCTTGCGGCGCGGTACCTGATTACGCCGCAACTGGTCAGCAACACGCTGTATGACGCGTTTGGCCAGCGCATCGCATCCAACATCTCCACATCGCTTGCGACCTATCATGTGGTGATGGAAGTGGCGGACCAGTACCGCACATCGCCCGACATCCTGCAGTCATTCCGCATTTCCACCGCCGGTGGCAGCCCCGGCGGCGGCACGGTGTCCAATACGGTCCGCGCCCGCATGGCCACCACCACGCAGGCCAGCACCAGCACGCAGCTGAGCCAGCAGTCCTTCCGCAACGAAATCGCCAACAGGCTGGCGGGCGGCGCGGGTGCGTCAAACGGGTCGGCCGTGTCATCCAGCACCGAAACCATGCTGCCCCTTTCAAACGTGGCGCGGCTTGAACCCCGCCCCACCGCCATTACCGTGTCGCACAAGGCGGGGTTCGTATCGGCGGCCATTTCCTTCAACCTTGCCCCCGGCATGGCGTTGAGTGACGCCGCCGCCACCATTGCCGACACCATGGTGCGGCTGCATGTGCCACAGACCATCCATGGCGGCTTTACCGGGCAGGCGGCGCAGTTCCAGTCCGCCATCATCAACGAGGTGCTGATCTTCATCGCGGCCCTTGTCACGATCTATGTGACGCTGGGCATCCTGTATGAAAGCTACATCCATCCGCTGACCATCATGTCCACCCTGCCTTCGGCCGGGGTGGGGGCGGTGCTGGCGCTGTGGGCGCTGGGGCAGGAGTTTTCGCTGATCACCATGATCGGAATGATCCTGCTGGTGGGAATCGTGAAGAAAAACGCCATCCTGATCGTGGATTTCGCGCTGCATGCCGAACGCGACCGGGGGCTGGACGCCCGCCATGCCATTCGCGATGCATGCATCCAGCGCTTCCGCCCCATCCTTATGACCACGCTGGCAGCGGCCCTTGGGGCCGTGCCACTGATTACCAACAGTGGCTATGGCGTGGAAATGCGCCGCCCGCTGGGCATTACGGTGGTGGGAGGGCTTATGATGAGCCAGCTGCTGACCCTCTACACCACGCCGGTCATCTATCTTTACATGGAACGCATCCGGCTATGGACCCGGCGGACCATGGGCAGGCTGCTGTCGCGCACGAAGGGACAAGAAAATTTTCGATAATTGAAAATAGGGGGTTGCGGGGTCCGGCAGGGTCAGTTAAAAGCCGCCTCACAGCGCACCCGTAGCTCAACTGGATAGAGCACCAGACTACGAATCTGGGGGTTAGAGGTTCGAGTCCTTTCGGGTGCGCCACTTTCCTTGAAATCAGAAATTACCGTTGTGGCGCAGCCTTCTGGTCCTGTGCCTGTCCGCATGTCCAGGCGCATGGATGCCTGCCACCCTTGCGCTACATCGCGGCATGAAATCGTTCCTGATTCAAAAAGATGAGGTGCCTGCCGCCCCCGTGGCTGCTACACCGTTACCTGATTTTTCTTTCGTCTGAATTCAGGAAACCAGAATGAGCGGGTCCAGCCTCCCCGAAAACATTCCCCCACATGCGCCATCCGAACGTTCTGGCGGCATCCTGTCCTGGATCGACCGCAGGCTTCCGGTCATAAGCGGCTTCCGGCAGGAATATATCGACTTCCGCATGCCATGGAACCTGAATGCGCTGTGGAATTTCGGGGCGATCCTGACCGCGGTGCTGGTTCTGATGCTGGCCACGGGCATTTTCCTGGCCATGAACTATACCCCCACCTCCGCCGGGGCCTTCATGTCGGTGGAGATGATTGAACGCCAGCTACCGGGTGGCTGGATGCTGCGCGCGATGCACATGACCGGGGCCAGCCTGTTCATGGCCGCGCTGTATATCCACCTGTTCCGGGGGCTGTATTACGGGTCATACAAGCAGCCGCGCGAAATCCTGTGGCTGAGTGGCCTGGGGCTGCTGCTGATGGTCATGGTCACGGCATTCGCGGGCTATGTGCTGCCATGGGGGCAGATGTCCTACTGGGGGGCCGATGTCGCGGGCAAGGCGGTGGGCGCCGTGCCGGTCATTGGCGGAACACTTGAACACATCATGGAAGGCAGCGACCAGCTGGGGGATATCTTCATCCACCGCTTCTTCGTGCTGCACTTCCTCATGGCGTTCGCCATTGTGGCTGTCGTGGCCTTCCATGTGGCGGCGCTGCATGTCAGCGGGCCGAACAATCCTGATGGCAAGCCGGTTCCCGAACGCCAGACCGTGCCCTTTCACCCCTATTACACCACCAAGGATCTGACGGGCCTCGTACTGTTCGCGCTGGTGTTCGTAGCCCTTGCGTTCCTGTGGCCCGACCTGTTGTCCGAGCCGGAAAACTACCGCCCCGCCAACCCCATGCACACGCCCGCCGATATTGAACCGGAATGGTATTTCCTGCCGTTCTATGGCCTGCTGCAGTCGGTGCCGTCCAAGTTTGGCGGCCTGCTGGCGGCGGCGGGCTCGATCCTGATCCTGTTTGCGGTGCCGTGGCTGGACCGTTCGCCCGTCCGTTCGGCGCGCTTTCGCCCGGCCTGCCGGATGGGCATGGCGGGACTGGTCATATCGTTCGTGCTGATGGGACTGGTGGGCCGTCACCATGCCGAAGGCGGCTGGATGATCGCGGGCCGGATCGCGGCACTGTATTATTTCGGTTATTTCCTTGTGCTGCTGCCACTATGCGCACGGCGTGAACGGCAGCAGTCCGACGCCTGATACGGGATCGGGCATGGTCTTTCATCCGTGACTTGACGGATGCGGGCCGTGCCCACACTCTTCCTGCCTGACCGGGGTGCCCATGACATGTGTGGGCTGAGATCACACCCGTTGAACCTGATCTGGGTCATGCCAGCGAAGGGAGGCTGTCCCGACCGGGACGCAAGCACCCGTTCCCTGCCTGCCGTGGATCACGGACGTCATGGAAAGGGAGCCCGTCATCCATGCGAACCTTCATGCGCGCCCTCTGGGCAGCAGGTATCCTGGCCTGCACGGCGCTGGCGCTGCCTGCCCATGCCGCAAGCCAGCAGGTCACGGTCGTGCTGGACTGGTTCCTTAACGCCGATCACGCCGCCCTTCTGGCCGCCCGGTACAGCGGCGCATTCGCCCGTCATGGGCTGGATGTAAAACTGGTCGCGCCAGCGGACCCCGGATCCCCCGCGCGCCTGGTCGCGGCGGGGCAGGCGGACCTGGCCATATCCTACCAGACGCAGCTTGGCATGCTGGCGGACCAGAACATCCCGCTGGTACGGGTGGGCACCCTGATCGATACCCCGCTGAATGTCCTGATTACGGGGGAAGGTGTCCACACCATCGCCGACCTGAAGGGCAAAACCATTGGCGTGTCCATGCCGGGGGTGGATGACGCGGCACTGGACACCATGCTGCATTCGGCAGGACTGGCCATGACCGACGTGCATCAGGTCAATGTCAATTTCCAGCTGGAACAGGCCATCATAAGTCATGCCGTGGATGGCGTGATCGGGGCGGTGCGGACATATGAACTGATCGACCTGCAGCAGAAGGGGATAAAGGTTTCCGCGTTTTTCCCCGAAGAACATGGCGTGCCGATGTCAGATGAACTGATCTTCCTGGCCGGTCGCGACCATGCGCACGATGCATGGATACGCCAGTTCATGGATGCGCTGGCGGAGGGGGCGAATACCCTGATCAACCACCCCGACGCCATGCTGGCCCAGACGATCCATGACCACCCGGAATTCGATACGCCGCTGAACCGGGCGGCATGGCAGGCCACCCTGCCGCGCATCTGCAAGCAGCCAGCGCTGCTGGACGTGCCCCGCTATACCGCTTTCGCCGCGTTCCTGCATGCCCATGGCATGATGACGCATGACATGCCGCTGGAACAGTACGCCATCGATCCGTTCAACCGGACTGCGGTACCCTGACCGGCATGTCAGTCAACGATGTTGTTCAGCATGTCCTGCTTGTGCGGCAGGAAGGTCGTGACCCGCAGGCCATGCCACGCAACAAGGCTGTCACCAAGGAACATGGCCAGCGCGATGACGGTGCAGACCAGCGCATTGCCGAACATCAGTACCAGCCACCATGCAATCGACGCATCGCGCACGCTGCCCATGAACAGCGCAAAGGCCGAGCCACAGGCCGATGCCCCGCCTACGCCCGCGAACAGGATGGACGCATCCAGCAGCAGGGTACGGTAATGCAGATGCGTCAACCGGCGTAACAGCAGCACGGAATCCGTGCTGCTTTTGTCATCGGCATTTTCCAGCTTGTCGCGTACCGTCTCGATATGGTCACTGACACGGGCCAGTCGTGTATTGAACATGTTCAGCAACGTGCCGATACCCGACAGCATGAAAACCGGTGTCAGCGCGGTCTGGATCAGGTGGGCGACACCATCAACGGATGCATCGGGAACAAGGCCGGGGAAGGCAGACACGAAAGGCATATCCTTGGCTACGGGCAAAGCCTGCGTTTTTTGGGCTTATCACCGTCTACGTCAAGGACAGAGTCGATATTGCGCACACGTAAGGAGAGTCCATGTCACATAATTACGCAACACCACTGACACCGGAAAAACGGCTGGCGCGTGTTCTGGCGCGCATCCCGGTGGACTGGACGCTCAACCTTGACCGCCAGCCTTCATCCACCGGTACGGTCCAGTGGCGTGCGCGCCTGGGCATGCCCGGACAGGACGCGGCGGAATGGACCAGGCCCCATGACACGATGGTCGATGCGCTGGAAGCCGCGTGGCGGCAGGCCCGCACGGCCCTGAATGCGGGATAGGGCATATGGGATACAGTCAATAATTAACCAATAGAATACAAACACAGCTTTGTGATGATATATTCTGTATTCCTGAATGCAGATAACGTACCTGTGTTGTTTTTTACTGATCACGGGGCAGGAAAACATGCGCACACGATTGTTTGATGCATCCTTGGGAATGTTACGATCCCGACTCTTTCCCTGTCTCGCGGTCCCTGTCGTACTGCGATATCGTACGCTTCCGGTCGGAAAACGCACATGTGTTCTCCACTGACCATATTTTGAACATTGTATGAAAAAGAAGGAAGATTTGCCAACGAATCCATCCGGATACGGGAACACATGACCTGTTTTCATCCCCTGCGGGGGGAAGAGTCCCTGTGTTATTACATACATGTCATGTAGCTGGACGGCATCTGTTGCGCCTGATGGGGGCCATTGACCCGCAGGGTTTTATACAACAGGAATGCTGGCAGGGAGTTTAATACTATGTCGGCAGGAAAATTGGCGCGTATTGGCGCGGTAGTTGTCATGGCAAGCGGGAGCGCGTCCCTTGCCTGCCCCGAAGATGCGCGGGCTGACGATTATAGTGAACTTCTCGACATCCTGAAGGCAAAGGGCAGCCTGACACAGGGCGAGTACAAGGGGCTTCTGGCCCATCACATGCAGCATGTGCGCGAAGCAGCATCCGCCAGCCGCACGACGCAGTACATGCCCGCACAGCGCCATATGGCCGTCCCCACATCCGCCCACGCCCAGATGCGCACCGCCATGGGCCAGCAGGTCCAGCCCCCCGGCCAGATCGACATTGGCGGTGGCGGCATGGACCCCGACTATGTGCTGGCACAGGCGCAGCAGGCGGCAGCCAGCGCGCAGGCCAGCGCGGCATCGGCCGAATCCACCTGGCTGGCCGCCCAGCATTCCATGGGGCTTGGCGGCGGTCTGTCATTCGTGCGCATGGAGAAATATCAGCCCGGCAAGGGCCTGACCTTCAAGGCAGGTCCGGTCGATATCAACCTGTCGGGCTTCATCAACGGATTCTATACCTATAACAGTCCGGCGGGCGGCATGCCGGTGGCGGGTGGCGTCTCGACCGGGGCAAGCGGGTTCGATTCCTCGGCGCTGCGTAACGGCCTGCTGCCTGCCGGCCTGATCCTCAAGCTCTCGACCACGCAGAACGGCATCGACCTTGCCGCCGTCATGGGCATGTATCCCGGTATCGACAACGCCAAGAACGGCGCCTTCAACGCCAATACCGGCGGTAGCCCGGTGGGCCTTGGCACCGCCGGCATCGATTTTCGTCAGGTTTACGTGACGGCGGGCAACAAGAAATGGGGCACGTTCAAGATCGGTCGTGATCTTGGCATCTTTGGCGGTGACGCCATCCTCGATGACGCGACCCTGCTGAGCGTCGGTTCCACCGGCAGCAACTCGGCCCCGGGCAATACATCGCTGGGCCGTATCGGCGTCGGTTACGTGTATGCCGACTGGATCCCGCAGATTTCGTACCAGTCGCCCACCATCAAGGGCTTCCAGGGCACGATCGGTATCCTGCAGCCGCTGGATGAGTTCGATTTCTCCGGTGATGATCCCAACGGTACCGCCTATTCCGCCGGGTCCACCCAGCACAGTTCGCCCATGATCCAGGGCAAGGTGACCTATGACTTCAAGATCGGGGGGCTGAGTGCCCGTATCTGGGCCAGCTTCCTGACCCAGCACCAGCAAGATCTGACGGTAAGCAAGACAACAACAGTCACGACCCAGTTGCTCGAGGCGGATGGCATTACGAGATTCCCGTACACCAGCACAAGCACTGCGGATGTTTCCGTTATTCCCGGCCAGAAGCATGGCGTCACGGCGGAGGCGGGCGAAATCGGCACGAAGCTGACCTACGGCCCGGCGCAGTTCGTGGGCTACTACTATCGTGGCAGCGGGCTGGGCACGACCGGCCTGTTCTTTGACGGCGTGGCCGCCAACGGGCGCAAGCGTTCGTCGGAAGGCTACTATGTCCAGATGATGTATAACTTCACCAAGAAGTTCAAACTGGTCGGAAGCTATGGTGTCAGTAACCTCTACCTTGCACCGGGTGAAAGCAATCCCGACCTTGTCCGCCGCAATGAATCCGAAGTGGGCGCCGCCTACTACAAGATGACGGACTGGCTGAACCTTGTGGCCGAATACGCCCATACCAGTTCCGCAGCTCATGGCCCGTACAAGGAAAGCGACAACAGTGCATCCGGCGGTATGATCCTGCTGTTCTGATGTGCCGGGCTGCGTGATGGAAACAGTGCAGCCCACAAGCATCTGACTGATTGCAGAGAAGTTTTTGCGTGTCGCCTTTTTTCACAACGGCGGCGTTCCTTGAAGCTTTTTGAAAAAGCTTCACCAAAAACTTTTATTATTTTCGTCAGTAGACTGTTTTGAAACGGCTTCTGATATTGTCCCCTTCATGTGCTGGTTTCCATCATCATGGGAAACCATAAGGAAGGGAGACGCATGTCCACACCACCACGCTGGCCATTACGGGTCGGCCTTGTCGGCTATGGCTTTGCCGGACGTATTTTTCATGCTCCCCTGATCGCCGCGACGCCGGGGCTTGAACTGGTCGCCGTCTGTTCGGGACAGCGCGATGCGGTTTTACGTGACTGGCCACAGGTAACGGTCACGGCGACGCCCGAGGCCCTGTTCACCCTGCCTGATCTGGACATGGTGGTCATCGCCACCCCGAATGCGACCCATGCCGACCTTGCCATCACGGCGTTACGCGCCGGGTTGCATGTGGTGGTGGATAAGCCATTCACCATCACGCTGGAACAGGCGCGCATGGTGGCACAGGTTGCCCGTGAGCAGGGGCGGTTCCTGTCCGTTTTCCAGAACCGGCGATGGGACAGCGATTTTCTTGGTATCCGCAACCTGATCGTGACCGGTCAGGTCGGGCGGGTCACCGAACTGGAATCGCGCATGGACCGCTTCCGCCCGCAGGTGCGTGAACGCTGGCGCGAAACGGATGAAGCGGGCGGCGGACTGTGGTTCGACCTTGGCCCACACATGGCCGATCAGGCCCTGCAACTGTTTGGACTGCCGGATCTTGTGCAGGCCAGCCTGGCCCGCCAGCGCGACAATGCCCGTGGTGATGACTGGGCGCAGGTACTGCTGACCTATGGAGAAAGACGGGTCAGCCTGCATTGCAGCCTGCTGTCGGCATGGGCCGGTCCACGCTTTGTCGTGCATGGGACACGTGGCACGATCGTGAAACATCAGGCCGACCAGCAGGAAAACCAGCTTCGGGCCGGAATGCGTCCCGGTGACCCGGGTTGGGGCGACGATCCTGACGACATGCTTGTGTTCGATGGTGCCGATGCACCCCGTGCGCTGCCTGCACCGCCTGGTGACCAGCGGATCTATTATGCCATGCTGCGCGATGCGATCATGGGCCGTGGCCATAACCCCGTACCCCCCATACAGGCTGTGGCGTTGATGGCGGTCCTGGAAACCTGCGTCCTGTCCGGTCGTCGCCAGATGGCCCTTCCCCTGCCCCTGACGCAACAGGAAAGACAGGACTGGCTACAGGCAGGACCGTAACGGGAGACTGCGCCCGGAACCGTTCATGATCCGCAGGGCGCCAGAAGCCGTCCTGATCGGGGTCTGTATAAAAAAGGCCGCATCCTTTCGGGTGCGGCCTTTTCTGTTTTCCCGGCAGGATGGAATCATTCCTCGTCAATCGGGCGCTTGGGCAGGAGCGCGGGCACGAAGATCAGCGTCGCCACCAGCGTGCACGCCAGCGACAGCAGCAGCAGCCGGCCCATGCTGGCCGTGCCCGGATGGTGGGACGCCGCCAGCGAACCAAAGGCCGTGCCGGTCGTCAGCGCGGAAAACAGCACTGCGCGTGCTGTTGGGCTGGACAGGGGCAGCCTGATTCCCGCCCGCCAGTTCATGACGAAATAGATGTTGAACGACACGCCAACCCCCAGCAGCAGGGGAAGGGCGATGATGTTGGCGAAGTTCAGCTGTTCGGGCACCACAATGATCAGGATGACCGTCATCAGCGCCGAAAGCAGCAGCGGCGCCAGCACCAGCGCCGTATCCAGCAGCTTGCGCAGGGCGACGGCAAGGATGATGGCGATCATCACGATGGCGGCGGCAGCCGCCGTGACAAAGGCATGCACCATGGTCGCCGCACTCTGCACGATGTCGATGGCGGAACCCGCCGCCATCGGGGCGACCTTCTGGATTTCATCCACATAGGTGTGCAGCGCCCGGTTGCCCTTCATCTCCTTGGTAGGGTGGACCTCGACCAGGGCGCGACCATCGGGCAGAAGGTAGTCATGCGCCAGTTGCGCGGGCACGTCGGAAATCGCAACCGGCTTCACCTGCAGCATGTCGCGCAGCATGTTCAGCTGCATGGGCAGGAAGCGCACCAGCGCCTCATTGGTGGCCAGCACGCGCTGGTCGTCCGCCTGCGACAGGTGGGCCAGTGCCGACTGGATGCGGCGCAGCGGGTCATTGGCGGGCAGCTTGTCCATCACGCCGCCAAGTGCCGCCGCCGTCTTGGCCGCCGCCGTCCGCAGGTCGTCCGCATTCGGCGCGGGTCTGGGGTTGGGGACCAGCAGGGTCGGCAGCATGATGTTCGCGGCATCCTGGATCAGGGGCAGCTTGGTCTTCTGGTCCGTGGGCACAAGCGACCCAAGCCATAGCGCGTCATGCACCATGGGCAGGTCCGACAGCTTGTCGGACATGGCGGCAGCCTGGTCCAGGTTCGGCATCAGCACATCCACCGTATAGGGCGAATACTGCGGTTCCGACATCAGCATGCCCAGCGTGACCATGCCTTCCGACCTGGGATTCTTGGTATGCAGCGGGTCGGCGTCGAATGTCAGGCGGGGGACAAGGGCCACGCCCACCAGCGCGATCACGACGAAGGCGCCCAGGATCGGCCTGCGGTGATGGCGGATCGCAACGTCAATCGGGCGGGCGAAGGCAAACCCGATCTTGCCATGTCCCGAAGTCGGGCGGAACAGCCGCAGCAGCGCCGGCAGCAGCGTCAGCGTGCAGATGAAGGCGAACAGCATGCCGAAACCGGCAATCAGGCCAAGCTGGGCCACGCCGACAAAGGCGGTGGGGGTAAAGGCCAGGAACCCGGCCGAGGTCGCCATGGCGGCGACAAGGATCTGGTGCCCGGTTTCATTGCCGGTCTGCTCAAGCGCCTCCAGCAGCCCCGGTGAGGATCCATCCGGCAGCGCCTGCGCACGGAACCGGACCGAGAACTGGATGGCGAAATCCACCGCGATGCCAACGAACAGGATGGCGAAGGCGACTGAAATCAGGTTCAGCTTGCCCACCACGATCGCAGCAAAACCCGTGGTCAGCAGCAGCCCGGACACCAGCGTGATGATGATGGGAATGATAATGCGCCACGTATGCACCGCCAGGATCAGCCACAGCGTGACCAGCACCAGCGACCCCAGCAATCCGGCCACCATGCCTTCGGCCACGGTGGCGAATTCCTCATCCGCGATCTGGGTATCGCCGGTAATGTGGACATGCGCCCGGCCGCTCTTGACGAATGGCAGGTCATTGGCGGCATTACGGATGGCGTCCGACGCGGCGCCACCGGGCTGGAAGGAATCATAATCCAGCTTGGGCTGGGTTACGACAAACTGGTACTTGCCACCAAGGTCGGCCAGGTCACCCGCCAGCAGGCGTTCCCATGACAGGGGTTCGGGCGTGTCCGATACCGAATGCTGCAGCGTTGTGGCGAAACCGTCCAGTGCCGCATGGAAGGGACCAAGGTCGGCCTGTCCCTGGCTTATGCCCAGCGCGATCAGGTTCAGCGCGTTGAACAGGCCGCGCCCCGACGGGTCGGCGGCCAGTTCGCTCAGGAATGGCTGCGCGGTAATGGTGGTGTTGAGCACCCGTTCCAGCGCCTTGGGGTCAAGGAACATGAGACCGTTGCGCACCAGATAGGGATCTGTCTGCGGCGTGGTGACATAATTGAAATGATCATGGTCGTCACGCAGCTTCGCCGCCAGCGCCAGCGCGGTCTGCTGTGCCTCTTCTGGCAGGGCCGCATCGATCACGGCGACAAGCTGGTCCTGTTTCTGCGGAAACAGCCGTCCCATCTCGTCCGAGCGCTTTTTCCAGTCCAGCGAGGCCGAGAACATTGTCCCCGTATCCGTGGTCACGCCCAGAAGCGCATAGCTGGCATAGGTCGCCCCCGCGATCAGGCAGGCGAATGCCAGTACCACCGCAATGGCACGACGGGAACAGAAAGCGACAAGGCGCCCAAGCGGTACCGATAGCATGACGAGTATTCAGCCCTTCAGAAACCTACGTCGTGCCGCATGAAGCGCGGCAGTCGGTGAAGAGGCCCGGTTTGGCCCATGATGTGGTCCCGATGCAAGGTGGTTCTTTGTCACACGATGTACCGCACCGTACCCGGACGTCATGACTGACCGGGCAGGTGCATCTCCCCGGTGGTGGACGGGGCGGGACGGATCCAGCGTATTTCCATCACCTGCCATGCCACGAGCGAGGGCAGCCCCCATGCAATCTCCCGCAGGCGCTTGATGAGCGACAGCGCGATCCCGACCTGTGGCGACAGTCCGAACAGGCTGCCGATGATGATATATCCCCCTTCCGACACGCCCAGCGCGCCGGGTACGGCAAAACCGGCCGACTTCGCGGCCTGCCCCACGCTTTCGATCACAAAACTGTCAGCCAGCGAGAGCGGATGCCCCATGGCGGTCAGGACAAGGAACACCTCAAACGTGCCAAGCGACCAGCCAAGCAGTTGCAGGGCCCCCGCGCGCAGCGAATTTTCATGCGTGCGGTACAGGGCGATGATTTCGGCATGCAGGCCACGGATGTCTTCCACCCCGTCCCATCCCAGATGGGCGGCGATGCGCACCAGCAGTTTTTCCACAAGGGAAATGGCGCCCAGGTACTGGCTGCCGAAGAACACCGCACCCAGTGCTACGGCCGCCCCGGCACTTTCCATCAGTTCGTCCGTCACATGCGAACGGTTGACCAGGCAGAACAGCACCCCAAGCCCGATCAGCGTGAATGTCACCTGGCTGAGCAGTTCAATGGTCAGGTCGCAGATCGTGGCGGCGGCGGCGCGCCTGATCCCGAGGTTTTCACGCCGGGCCATGAGGCGGGTGGTAATCACCTCGCCACCAACCTGTGCCACCGGCAGCAGGTTGTTGATCCCTTCACGCGCGCAGCGCAGGGCGAAAAAGTCGGTAAAGGACAGGCGGGGGCGGCCACTCTGGGCCAGAAGGCGCCATGCCTGCGCGGAAACACAGACCTGGCTTGCATGGAAAATGATGATGACAGGAATGCTCCACCCCCCGGCCGCGATTAGCCAGAGGATGTCATGCAGGCCAAAACGCCCCAGCATCCATATCGTCAGACCGATACCGAATGCCCCGGCGATGAAGGTAAGCTGCCGCATTCGCCATCCCTGTCCATATTCCCAGAAACAGGACCATTAAAAGGCTGTTTTCAGCCATTTAATGGACTGCCAGCATATCCTAGCAGCCTCTGATTTTCTGAAGCAATGCGATACTTTCAACACAGGCGGCCACGGCTTCGCGACCCTTGTTGTGCACATCGTCACGCGAACGGACCACCGCCTGTTCGTCCGTGTAGGTGGTCAGTACGCCAAACGCGATCGGCACTTCCGTGTTCAGCGCCGCCTGCTGCAGGCCCACGGCGGCCCCCAGGCTTATGAATTCGAAATGCGCCGTATCGCCCTTGATCACGCAGCCAAGGCACACCACGCCGTCGTACCGGCCGGTACGCGCCAGCGCCTGCGCCAGCAGCGGCAGTTCGTACGCACCCGGCGCATACATGACATCTTCATCACGCATGGAAATGTCATGTTCCCCCAGCCATGCCAGCGCGCCATCACGCAGGCCATGGGTCACGTTTTCATTGAAACGGCTGACCACGATGGCGACGCGCGGCGGATGGACGAATTCAAGTGTTGCGGGGGTGGAAGGGATGTTGGTGCTCATATCCGGCGTTTTCCGTTTTCAGGTGTAGAGTGTGTATGCAAATAAACTGTTGATAAAAAACAATAAAAGCTTCCGGGTGCCACCTTTTTTCAGAAAGGCGGCATTCTTCGAAGCTTTTTGGGAAAAGCTTCACCGGGAACTTTCGTCAGTGGGCGTCTGCTGTCGCGGGTTCGCACAGGGCATGCCCCATCCGGGTGCGCTTGGCTTCCAGATAGGCCCGGTTGAAGGGATTGGGCTCCACCGCAAGGGGAATGCGTTCACGCACGTCAAAGCCATGACGTTCCAGCGCACGTACCTTGTCGGGATTGTTGGTCAGCAGGTCGAGCCGGTTCACCCCCAGCGCGCGCAGGATGTCGGATGCCGCCTGCCAGTCGCGCGCATCGGTCTGGAAACCCAGCCGGTGGTTGGCGTCCACCGTATCCAGTCCCTCATCCTGTAGCGCATAGGCGCGGATCTTGTTGGCAAGGCCGATGCCGCGCCCCTCATGACCGCGCACATAGACCAGCACCCCGGATTCCGCGCGCCCGATCTGTTCCAGCGCGCCCTGAAGCTGCGCGCCGCAGTCACACCGCAGCGATCCCAGCGCATCGCCCGTCACGCATTCCGAATGCAGGCGCACCAGTGGTACGGCGCCCGCACGGTCGGGTTGCCCCTTGACCATGGCGACATGTTCGGTGCCATCGGGCGCGCGAAAGGCGTGGATCATCATGTCCGGCCCGCCAAAGCGGCTGGGCAGGTGGGCGCGGGCGACCTGCTCGATGGCGGGTTTTGCCTCTGGCATGGTGTCGATCGGGTTGGCTTCCAGCCATTTCGCCAGCTCCGCGATGGACAGGATCTGCAGCCCGTGGCGCGTGGCGTAGGGGCGCAGGTCGTCCATGCGGGCCATGGTGCCGTCCTCGTTCATGATCTCGCAGATCACGGCAGCCGGGATCAGCCCCGCCATGCGGGCCAGATCGACCGAGGCCTCGGTATGGCCGGGACGCGCCACCGTGCCGCCGGGCACCGCGCGCAGCGGGAAGATATGACCGGGTGAGACCAGGTCCCCGGGCTTCGCATCGGGGGCTGCCGCCACCAGTACGGTTTCGGCGCGGTCGGCGGCCGAAATGCCGGTGGTCACACCCTCACGCGCCTCGATGGATACGGTAAAGGCCGTGCCGCGCGGGCAGGTGTTCACCTGCGTCATCATCGGCAGGTTCAGCTGCGCAATGCGTTCGGGCGACATGGGCATGCACACCAGTCCACGCGCATGGGTGACCATGAAGTTCATGGCGGCGGGTGTCATGAGTTCGGCGGCCATGACCAGGTCGCCTTCGTTCTCGCGGTCCTCGTCATCCACAAGGATGATCATCCCGCCCCGGCGGATGGTGGCAACGGCCTGTGCCAGTGCCGGGGGCATCAACGATACTGACATACGCTCTCCACATATTTTGCGATGACATCGACTTCGATATTCACGGGGTCCCCGGCCTTCAGGGTGCCAAGGGTCGTGTGGTCCCATGTGTGGGGGATGATCATGAGCGCGATGCGGAATTCATCCGCGTCACAGCCATCTTCCCCCGGTGCGCCGACTTCATTCAGCGTCAGGCTGATGCCGTCGATCGTGATCGATCCCTTTTCCACCAGGTAACGGCGCAGGCGGGCGGGTACGGCAAAGGTGATGTGACGGGCCTCGCCGGCCTGTTTCACCGCCGCAAGACGTCCCGTCCCGTCCACATGCCCCTGCACGATATGGCCCGACAGGCGGGTGGTGGGGGTGACCGCGCGTTCAAGGTTGACGGTATGCCCCGCCGCGATCCGCCCCAGCGCCGTGCGGTCCAGCGTTTCGGAACTGATGAAGAACGTGGCCGTCCCCGCCGCGTCAAACGACGTGACCGTCAGGCACACGCCATTGACGGCAATGCTTTCACCCAATGCCAGGTCGGGAATGCCGGTGGCCACGGTTATGTCCAGGTCCCGGTCCAGCCGGCGCGCGGCGGTGATACGGCCCTGGTGTTCGATAATGCCGGAAAACATGCTTACTCCTTCACGGCGGCCAGTTCGGGGAACAGGTGCAGCGGCGTCGCATCCCCCGCCCGCACGCGTATGCTGTATCGGTCCGTGGCATCGGGGCGGGCGGTAATCGTCAGCCAGTCATGCCACAGGCCACGGGCCTCGATTTCCGCCAGCAGACGGGGGCCGGCTTCCACCATGGCCCATGTCACGCCCGCCATGCCCAGCATGTCGGGCAGGGCGTTGATGTCGGTACAGACCTGCACCGCAAAGCCGCGTGCGCGTGCGGCCTGCAGGTAAGCCTCGTCCACTTCCCCCGTCCGGGTGCAGATGGCCAGGACACGCGGCGCGCGGTCGGGGTGGTCGGCCACCCGGCGCACGTTCAGGCCCGGCCTGTCGGCGCGGATGGTACCGCCCGCGGTAATGACCGCATCCGTCGCGCGGCGCAGGCGGTGGGCAAGGTCCAGCGACGCGGCGGAGGTAAAGGTGGTGCGCCCTGCCGGCGGCACCATGGACCCCGTGGCGTCCAGCGCCTGCTTGACCGTGATCCACGGCTGTCCCGTGCGCATGAAATGGGCGAACGGGGCCAGAAGGCTGCGGCACATGGACTGGATTTCCGCCTGCGGGCCGGTCGGGTGCAGGACATGCACGTGGCGGCCATGCTGGCGCAGGTGATCCGCCCCGCCCCCTTCGACATGGGGATTGGGGTCACGCACGCCGATCCAGACATCGCGCACCGGCGTCGCCAGCAGCGCCTGTGAACACGGGCCGGTGCGACCGGTATGGTTGCATGGCTCCAGTGTCACGACCGCCGTGTGGGCGCGATCCAGCAACCCGCGTTCGCGGCACTGGCTTATGGCCTGTATTTCAGCATGGGGGGTACCGGCACGGTGGTGGCCGCCAACGGCCAGGATCGTGCCCGCAGCATCCAGTAAGGCGCAGCCCACCGGCGGGTTGGGGGCGGTCGCACCCACATGGCGCGCGGCCTCATCCACCGCGGCACGAAAGGCATGCGCGATAGCGGCTGGCATGTCTGGGCCTGAATGGGGTGTGACACCCTGTGGCAACGCGTCCAAAACACAGTACTCCATCCATCCGGACGGACTCAGGGCGCGTAAAACCATCCACCTGCCTTCACGGATGGAAGGCAGGACCATAGTTTCCGTTCTCTCTCATCCGGACTGTAACCGTCGGTTCCGGAATTACACCGGATCTGCTTGACCCCGCCCGCATGTCCTGCGGCCGGGCGCTCGCGGACTTATGTGCCCCTGTTACAGGGAACAAACACCGCCGGTGGGGAATTTCGCCCCGCCCTGAGAACGCCTGCGAACCGGGCTGGCCGCCCGATTCGTTATTCAATGAAATGATCTTGGGAATGATTTTAACGAATTGCAAGTGCCACGTTGGCTAACCACTATAATTTATCGTGATTTCAGTCCTTCTCCCCGGCATGGTGTCCGGGGTGCAGTAGGGAGGGAATGCGGCCATGATGGCCGAAATTGACCAGTCGCGCTTCCTCCACCTCGATCCGGCCCAGCACGCGCGTGCGGATCAGCCATATCGCCAGCGCAGCCCCCATGAACGGCCCCAGCGCATAGATCCAGAACGACTCCCACTGTCCCGCGACCATGGCCGGGCCAAAGCTGCGCGCAAGGTTGGAACTGTTGCCCGAAAGCCATGCGGAAATCGGGTTGCAGACAAAAAAGAACAGGCCCCCCGCCCACGGCGTCACCCATTTCAGGACGGGATGGCCCGCAAGGTAGCACAGCATCAGTACCAGCAGTGCCGTCAGCACCACTTCGGTCACCAGTGGCCACACGATGGCGACCCCTGAAAAGGGCACGGTCGCGGCATAGGCGGAAGCCTGCGCCATCCGGCCCCATTCGGGCAGCACATGCCCCAGCGCCGCAAGAAGCAGGGTCGCGACATACGCCCCTGTCATCTGTGCCGCCACATACCCGCACAGGTCCACCACCCCCAGCCGCCCCGCAAGGCTGAACGCCAGTGAGACGGAGGGACTGACATGCGCCCCGCTGACCCGCCCGAACGGAGTGAATGCCGCAACCGTGCCCGACAGTCCGAAAAACAGACCGCACAGCGCCGTCTGCACGATCGGATGGGGGCCAAGCATCCGGCCGATGGCGGTATAGGGTGTCGTCAGTACCGTGACGGACACGATCCCGCAGATCATAAGGGCCACTGTCGCCACCAGTTCGCAGCCATACAGTTTCCAGTGGAAGGGATGATCGGGGTGCGGCGCCCCGGCGAGTGGCCGGTCCTCAATGGGGTGGGAACCGGGCAGCCGGGCTGCGGTCATGTCCATTACTCCTTCATTCAAGCAGGTAGAGGTCTTGAGTTAAGGGAAGAAATGGTGTGAAATAAACGAAATCATGCGAATATATGCCGTGCATGAGAATAGTTAATGCATAGCAGTTGAACGTTTTTTCTATATAGGGTGTCGGGCCATTCCTCTACTCCGTCCGGTCCATGACGGATAAGGAAGGGATCGGTTTTTATCTGTCGCGTCCGTCTGTTACTGTATTCACCATCAGTACATGCAGCGGGTGCGGACAGGTTTTTTTATTAACCGCATGTTCAGGGGCAGACGCGCCAGACTGATGGATTACTGTTGGAAAGTGGATCGTTTTTCCTGTCATCCTGACGGAATGCGGCGGCCGCGCCTGCTGCTTGGCGGGTTGATGGTCATGCTGGGTGGCATGGCCGTATCCGCTGATGCGCGTGCGGACGACATGGCGGAAATCCGCGCCCTTCATGCCGAAATGCGCCGGCTGGAAGCCAAGGTCGAACAGCTGGAATCCCGTCATGGCATGACGCATGGCAGCCAGCATGTCCTGGCCGGTCGCACGCTGCGTTCAGGCGGTCATGCATCATCGGGCGGGGGGACGTCGGGTGGCAGTACGATGGGACAGATCACGGCCATGCCCGACCTGTCGCGCCTGACCATTGGTGGTCCGACCCTGTCGGATGACGCGCAGGCTCAGGCTGCGGCTGAAAACACCATGACGGAATCCATCGTCCCCGCGCAGCCCAAGCTTGACCTTGATTCCTCCAGCCCGCTGGCCATTACCCAGACGGGCGTGGACAGCCTGCCCCCCATCTTCCGCATTGGCGGGGTGTCGGTGCGCCTGGGTGGTTTCATTGATTTTTCGAACATCTACCGCAGCAAGAATCTGACCAGCGGTCCCGCCACAAGCTGGGGCAGCTTCCCCTATGCCAACAGCCCCAATGCGCATACGGGGGAATATCGTCCCTCCGCGCAGCTGACGCGTCTGAGCGTGCTGCTGCAGGGATCCCCCACCAAGGACGAGACCCTGTCGGGCTATATCGAAACCGATTTCGGGGGGGCTGCGGGCACGGCCAACAGTTACCAGACCAACAGTTACACGCCGCGAATCCGCCAGGCGTACATGACCTACAGCAACACGAAATGGGGCTTCCACGTGCTGGCGGGCCAGGCATGGAGCCTGACCACCGGCTATACGCAGGGCCTGCTGTCACGTCATGAACAGCTGCCGCCGGTGGTCGATAACAACCAGATACCGGGCATCGTGTTCACCCGCGTGCCGCAGATCCGCTTCATCAAGGATTTCGGGCGCAAATGGTGGCTGGGGCTGTCGCTGGAGGCGCCACAGGTGGCCTATGCCGCGTCGGGCAGCAGCAGTGACCACCCGATGCTGAGTGGTACGGATGATGATATCCTTGCATCATCGGGTACACGCATCCTCTACAGTAACGCAGGCTCGGGCATGCTCAACCCCAACGCCAAGTACAGCATGGACGTCGCCCCGGATATCGTGCTGAAGGGCGCGCTGGATACCAAGCCCGCCCATTATGAAATCTATGGTCTCGCGCGCTGGTTCAAGGCCATGTCCCAGTCCGCCAGTGGCGGCCCAATCCGCGAACGGGTGTCCTTTGCCGGGGGCGTTGGTGGCGATGTGACGGTGCATGTCATTCCCCGCTACCTGCAGTTTACCGGCAACGTGCTGGCGGGCGAGGGGATCGGCCGCTACGGCCCCGGCATGCTGCCCGACGCCACGTTCAAGGCCAATGGCGCGCCTGCCCCCATTCCCGAAATCATCGGCAGCATGGGGCTGATCGGCCATCCGACTCCCAACCTGCTGGTCTATCTGTATGGTGGCGTGGAACATGCCGGGCGGCGTACCTATACCGGCACGGATGGTTACCAGTATGGCTATGGCGTGAACGATCTGGCGCTCAGCAGCTGTAATGTGGAAATGATTACCGGCGGCAGCTGTGACGCGCAGACCCATACCCTGGCCGACCTGACGGTAGGCGGCTGGTGGCATGTGCTGCAGGGTGGCTATGGCGCGGTGATGAGCGGCGTGCAGTACACCTATCTGCGCAAGCTGGCCTATAAAGGTGGTGACGGGGCATCCCCCACCACCGGTGGCAACACCATTTACGTCACGTTCCGCTATTTGCCTTTCCAGTAGCCGTCGTGCTGGCTGACAGCGCCGCGAGGCAGTCATTGACCTGATGGGTCAGGTGAATGTCATGTTCGGCGCTGATGGCGCGCATGCTGTCACGCGCCCAGCGTACGGGCATGCCATGGGGCGTGCACAGCGCGCCCGCGCCCAGCAGTGGCCCGTTTCCAGGGTCCAGCACGGACAGGACGGCATGCGGGTTACGGGGCAGCGCCTGCCGCAGGGCGGTGCGGAGCTGGCGGGCTGTCGCGTCATCCGTATGGGCGATCAGGTCGGGCACCAGTTCAATCCATCCATCCCACCCCGCCGCCACGGCCCGGCGCAGGCGGGGCCATGCCCGGTGCGTGTCCAGTGTCCTGACGGTGGCTTCCGCGCCATCTTCATGGATCTGGCGTGAAAGGCTGCGCGCGTTCAGGTCCATCCCGGTTTCGGTCGGGGAAGGACCGGACTGTGGCAGGCTGGCTGCAAGCGCTGTCAGCCCGATGGGGGGAGCAAGCAGGGCCACAAGCAGCATCAGCCGGGGAAAAGATCGTAGGCACATGGTCTTTGTTCTCCCTTCTTACTGGTGTTGCGCTATGGTCAGGGAACAGGGGAATCGTGGCGGGGACGCGGCGATGCCGGGGAAAATCATGGGCATGCGGTTGCAGGGGCGGACACATATGCCTATAGCCTGCGGCGATGCCCGCACGTGTCACGGGGCAGCCGCGCGATCCTGACCGGACCTGCCACGCGCGTTGACCACCGGGCCATATCCGGCCCTGATCCTATTTCTGGCGGGTCCTGCCATTTTGGAGAACATACGTTTCATGGCTGCCATGTCCTCTTCCGAAATTTCGCGTCTTCAGGTCTGCCTGCGTCGTCTGCTGGGTTCACCGGGGCTGACGGTCAATGCGCCGCCGCGTGCTGGCCTGTCCGTTGAACTCGCGGTCAATGGTGAAGTGGTGGGTACCGTCCACCGTGACGAGGACGAAGGCGAAGTCTCCTATGCCGTCCACATGACCGTTCTGGAAGAAGACCTGCCCGCCCCGAAGTAATCCATCAACCGGCCACATGGCGGGCGGAACGCCCGCCCGTTACAGCCGCGTCAGGGCTGGGTGACCGGCTGGGGCATGGGTCCGGCCGAAGCCTCGACCAGTGGGGCGTGCCTGGGGGCAGGCAGGTCTATGTGATGGATTTTCCACTGGAAGGCATGGATGCGCATCTGCAGGCGCAGCGGCGTTTCATTTTCATGCCCGGGCATGATGACGCTTGCCTCGAACACGCCCGGATGGGTGAAATGCATATGCACATGCCGCATCAGGCCGAACAGTGCCTGTGGCGTGCCGGGCTGTTCGGACGGCATCAGGTGGTCCACCAGCATGCCCAGCTTGTCAGGGCGCACTTCCTCGTCAATGGCGTTCGACACGGCGGAGGACGCGAAGGATGCGCCGAATTCCGGCAGTTCGTCATCCGCATGCGGGGGGCCAAGCAGGCTGTCGACTGCCTGTGTCTTCAGCCCGTTGCGTACCGATTCCCATTTGAGACAGGTGTTCAGGCTGCCCATGTCATGCGTGCGGATGGCCGAGGTGATGGACCATAGCGTGAAAAATGGCGATGCGGCGTAAAGCGAGGTCGCTGCCGCCAGCGTGCCCGCGCAGACCCATCGCGCCTGCTGGCGGCGCAGGGAGGCAATGCTGTCGGGAATTTCCATGCGGGAAAGATATGACATTGATTTATACTCCCCCCAGATGGTTTCACGGCTCTTCTAGACTATACTGGAAACATATCCGGCATGCATTGGTTTCATGATTGGCTGAAAGAATTATCACGTAATCGTGATTGCATGCCCATCGCTTCCGGCTACATCACGCAACAGGCACGGTATACCGGCCATGGCTGCGCGACGGGCCGGGGCAGGAGGCAGGGATGAATTTTTCCGAGGACGAAATCCAGCGCTATGCACGTCACATCCTGCTGCCCGAAGTTGGCGGGACGGGGCAGGACGCCCTGAAAAAGGCCAGTGTTCTGATCGTTGGCGCGGGCGGACTCGGGTCACCCGTTGCCCTGTACCTTGCCGCGGCGGGGGTGGGGCGCATCGGCCTGGTTGATGATGACGTGGTCGAACTGTCCAACCTGCAGCGTCAGGTCGCGCATGTGACCGACCGGATCGGTCAGCCAAAAGTCGAGTCGGCTGCCCGGGCCATGCATGCGATCAATCCGGGAACACGGGTCGATTGTCATAACGTCCGCTTGACTGCGGATAACGCGCGTGCGCTGGTGCGTGACCATGACCTTGTGTGTGATGGCTGCGACAATTTCGCCACCCGCTATCTGGTGGCCGATGCCTGCGCGCTGGAGGGACGGACCCTGATTTCCGCCGCCGTGCTGCGGTTCGAGGGACAGTTGTCCACCTTCCGCCCCGGTGGCCCGTGCTACCGCTGCCTGTATCCCGAAGCCCCGCCTGCGGGCACGGTGCCGTCCTGCGCCGAGGCGGGCGTGTTCGGCGCGGTGACGGGTGTGATGGGCACGCTGCAGGCGACCGAGGCGCTGAAGGAAATCCTTGGTATCGGTGAAAGCCTTGCCGGGCGGCTGCTGGTATGGGACGCGCTGGCCATGCGCTTCCACACCATTACCCTGCCGGCCGACCCCGACTGCGCGTTGTGTGGTGCGCATCCCACCATCCATGACCTGTCCGCCCATCGTGACGCCGCCCCCGTGGCCTGCAGCATGTCCGAAGGGGTGGCATCATGATGGGGGACGACGGCGCCCTGGCCATCCTGTTATATGACGGGGCGTACGCCCGCGCGCATTATGCCTTCGTTCTGGCGGCGGGGGCGCTGGCCATTGGCCGGCCCGTCATCGTGTTTGCGGCGGGGCGCGGGGTGCATGCGCTGGCGCGTGACTGGAGCGGGCTGCATGATGCGGGTGACGACGCACTGGTGCGCGCGCGTGGGGTCGCGGGCATGGATACGTTGCGTGACGCGGCAATTGAACTGGATGCGAAATTCATGGCCTGTGAAGCGGCACTGAAACTGTGCGATCTTCCGGCGGACCGCCTGCTGCCCTGCGTGCAGGTGGCGGGCGTCCCGACTTTCCTTGAAGCCGCCCGGGGGCGGCAGATCATAACCCTGTAAGGACAAGAGAACACGATGGCGCAGTGCGTGCGGCATGAATTCCTTGCGCGACCGGCCCGCGTGCCGTCCCGCGTCCCCGTGCGGCGGGGGTATCTGGCAGCCTGTGCAGCCGTGCTGGTCATGGGTGGGGGGCATATGGACCGTGCCGTGGCGCAGGCCACGACGCACCATCATGCCCACCATGCCAGGACCGCCGAGGCCACGACGACCGCCCATGCCCATGCGGGCAAGGAGAAGAAGGCCCACGCGGCCGGGGCGCATCACCACCATCATGCGGCCGCGGCTGCCGGTGCGGCGGCGGGGGCCGCGACCGGTGCGGCAGGGGCTGCCGCGGTTGCCGGCGGCAGCGCCCCGCCGCCACCTGCGCATGCGGCCGCGCCGCCGGATGCGCCCGCGGCCCTTGCGCCGGTGGACAATACGAAGGGCAGCGTGACCGGCCTGCCGCTGCCGCGCTTCGCCGCCTTTCGCGCGGATGAGGTCAACCTGCGCACCGGACCGGGCCAGCGTTATCCCATCGACTGGGTGTACCACCGCCGCGGCCTGCCGGTGAAGATCGAGCGTGAATTCGATGTCTGGCGCCTGGTGGAGGATTCGGACGGCCAGAAGGGCTGGGTCCATCAGGCAACCCTGGTGGGAACGCGCACGTTTGTCATTCCGGGACTGCCCCCACAGGGTGATGCCCGGCAGGCAGGACAGCCTGCCGCCAAGGAAACCGACGTGATCGGCCGGGCGGATACCCGTATTGTCGGCCATGTGGCGGATGCCGCTGACGCGGCGGATATCAGGGGGGCTGTCATGCTGCATTCGGACGCCAGCACGACATCACCCGTCGTTGCCGTACTGCGTCCCGGCGTGGTGGGCACGCTGCGGCAGTGCCAGGCGGGTACGTCGTGGTGCAAGGTATCGGTCAAGCAGTACAGCGGCTGGCTGGAACGCAGCGCCGTGTGGGGACTGTTGCCGCAGGAGGTCATATCCCCCTCCTGACGGTTGATCGTAAACAGGCTGGAGAAGAAAATGCCGGATACACCCTATCGCGCCATGCGCCGGACCAAGATTGTCTCGACACTGGGCCCGGCCACGACAGATCACGCGACCATTCGCGCGCTGGCGGTGGCGGGGGTGGATGTGTTCCGGCTGAACTTTTCCCATGGCACCCATGCCGACCATGCCGCCCGTCATGCCGTGATTCGCAATGTGGAGGCCGAACTGGGGCGTCCGGTCGGCATTCTGGCCGATGTGCAGGGACCAAAGCTGCGCGTGGGCAATTTTTCCAATGGAAAGGTGCAGCTGAGCGCCGGGGCACGCTTCCGGCTGGATCTTGATCCCGCCCCGGGGAACGAGACGCGGGTCTGCCTGCCGCATCCCGAAATCATTGCCGCCGCCGCCGTGGGCAGCACGCTGTTGCTGGATGATGGCAGGCTGGCGCTGCGGATATGTGACCGCGGCGACGATTTCCTTGTTACCGAGGTGGCGCTTGGCGGCCCGCTGTCGGATCACAAGGGGGTCAATGTGCCCGATGTGGTCCTGCCCATTCCCGCGCTGACGGACAAGGACCGGGCGGACATGGCCTTCGCGCTGGACCTTGGCATCGAATATGTCGGCCTGTCCTTCGTGCAGCGCCCCGAGGACGTGCGTGAGGCCCGGGAACTGGCGGCTGGCCGGGCATGGATCATGACCAAGCTGGAAAAGCCGCAGGCGATGGACAACCTGCATGAGATTGTGGCCCTGTCGGATGCGGTGATGGTGGCGCGCGGCGACCTGGGGGTCGAACTGCCGCCCGAACGCGTGCCGCTGGCGCAGAAGCGCATCATCCGCATTGCCCGGCAGCTTGGCCGCCCGGTCGTGGTGGCGACCCAGATGCTGGAAAGCATGGTCCATGCCCCGACCCCCACCCGGGCCGAGGCATCGGACGTGGCGACGGCGGTGTTTGACGGGGCGGACGCGGTCATGCTGTCGGCGGAAACGGCGGTGGGGTCATACCCGCGTGAAACGGTCGCCATCATGGACCGGATCGTGCGCAGGGTGGAGGAGGATGAAGTCTGGCGTCGCCAGATGGAAACATCCAGCCCCGACCCCCAGCATGATGTGCCCGGCGCCATTGCCGCCGCCGCGCGCCAGATTTCATCCACCCTTGATGCCGCGGCCGTGGCGGCCTTTACCCTGTCGGGCCGCACCGCGCTGCGCATTGCGCGCGAACGGCCCACCTGCACCATCCTTGGCCTGACCCCGACCGATGACATCGCCCGCAGGCTGGCGGTGGCATGGGGGGTGCAGGCGGTGTCCGTGGGGCAGGAAACGCCGGTCCACAATATCGAAAGCGTGGTGGATCAGGCGCTGGCGGTGACGAAGGGTGATGGTTATGGCACGGCGGGGGACGCGGTGGTGATCGTTGCGGGCCTGCCGTTCGGGGTGGCGGGCAGCACCAACACGCTGCGGATCGCCACGATTACCTGATCAGAAACTGTCAGAAGTTTTGGGTGCCGCCTTTTTTCAAAAAGGCGGCGTTCCCTGAAGCTTTTTGAAAAAAGCTTCACCAAAAACTTCTATTTTCATAAATAGTATATTTAAAACAGATAGTTGATCAGGCCTGCCGGTTTTCGATCAGGCTGCGCCGGATGGCGCGGCCGCGCTGGATACGGCTGACGATCACGTCCGTATCCCCCGTGCGGATGGCGTCGCCCATGGCCTGCGCGTCCGCGATGAAGCGGTCAAGCATGTCCAGCAGCGCCTCGCGATTGTTCAGGAAAATGTCGCGCCACATGGTCGGGTCGGACGCCGCGATGCGCGTGAAGTCGCGAAAGCCCGACGCCGCGAAATCCAGCACTTCCGAGCGTGTTTCATCCGCCAGGTCATCCGCCGTGCCGCATATGGTGAAGGCCAGCAGATGCGGCAGGTGGCTGACAATGGCGCAGACACGGTCATGATGGTCAACGGTCATGCTGCGCACGCGCGCGCCCATCATCTCCCACAATGCGGTGACGCGCGCGATGGCGGTGGCTGGCGTGTGTTCGGGCGGGGTCAGCAGGCACCACCGGTCCTCGAACAGGGTGGCGAAGCCTGCGTCCGGGCCTGAAAATTCGGTGCCCGCCATGGGGTGCGCGGGCACGAAGGCAATATCGGGATACCGGGCCAGCAGCGGTTGCATGGCCTCCATCACCGTGACCTTGACCGATCCCACTTCGCTCAGGATCGCACCCTTCTTCATGACGGGCATGACCTGGGCCGCCACCATCGCGATTGCGCCCACGGGCACGCATATGATCACGCAGTCCGCATCCCGCGCGGCCGTGGCCGGGTCGGCTTCCACAACATCGGCAATGCCCAGTTCGGCCACGCGGGCGCGGACTTCTGGGCTTATGTCACAGGCCACCAGGCGGCGCGCGATGCATCGGTCGTCCATCCCCCGGCGCAGGATGGACGACCCGATCAGGCCGGGGCCGATAATGACCAGCGTATCGAACAGGGGTACGGTTTGGTCCGTCATGGTGGGGAATGTCTGTCTGTCTGAAGGGGCAGGGGCGCGCGGGATCAATCCCGCGTGATGTCCGTGGGTGGGGTGGAATCATGAATGGATACGGGGGCGGCGGCCGGTGCGGTTTCCCCCTGTGCGGAGCGGCGGCGCAGGGCGCGCATTTCCATTGCCTGCCACAGCAGCAGCATGGGAATCCCGATCACCAGTTCGCGCCCGCGCCGCAGCAGCGACAGCCCCAGCGAGACGGAAGGGGCGATGCCAAAGGCGGAACCCAGGGCCATGTAGGCGGCTTCCTGCACACCCAGTCCCGCCGGCACCAGGAACGAGACGGACATGATGCCGCACGCCACGCCCTCGATCGCGATGGCGCCCCCGAAGCCGAGATGCGCGCCAAGAAAATAATAGGCCACCCAGATCGTCGCAGCACTGCCCAGCCAGCCCACGTAATGCAGCAGCGCGCCCTGCACGATGCGGCTGGGATGGGACCAGATGGCGTCAAAGCGTTCCTGTATGCTGTCGGCGCTGCTCAGCATCGCGTCCTGCCACTGGGCGGCCATGTTGTGGCCCAGCATCTTGCCCGCGCGCTTGAGCAGGTCGCCACCCCGGCGCTGGGTATAGATGAAGCCCGCGATGCCCATGCTCAGCAGCACAAGGCCGATCATGACCGGGCGGGCAAAGGGGCTGGACTGCTGGTGGGCCACCAGGCATGCCACGGCGGTCAGGATGAACAGGATCTGGCCCATGACTTCGGTGGTGATGTCCACCAGGTTGGCGCAGGCGGCCTCGCTCCCATCCACATGGCGGCCCTTCGGCCCGGCGAACAGGTCGCTCGAACACGTGGCCCTGATCCCCAGCACCATGCCGCCCAGCTGTGAAAACGGCAGGCAGGATGCGGCGGCGTCACGGATCATGCGCGAAACCAGCAGTTGCACGAACGGTATGTCCCGGCAAGCTGCGTGCCACGCAAGACCCAGTATTGCATCGACTGCAAGCTGGGCCATGACGGTCGCCATGAAACCGATGAACCCGATGGAGACGATGGCCTTCATGACCGAACCCGCGCCAAGCCACGCAGTGCAGCCTGTAAGCAGGGCCAGGCCAAGGATGGCCAGCAGGATGGTGAGCTTTCTCAAAAAAGATCCGTCTTGGTCTGTTGGCGTGGGAACACCGGGTAAAATTCGTGCCGCACTGGCCGGTTGTGCCTGACTTACACTACAGCAGGGTCTGGCGCCACCGGGAGGTGTCGGGATAAATGGAACGCCCGCTGGTTGCGAGTCCGTAATCGCAATCGTGATTTCTGTCCCCTGACGGAGCGATCGTTCAGACCATGACTGCCCCAACCCTTGTAACCGGTGCGACCGGTTTTGTCGGCTCCGCCGTTGCCCGTAATCTGGTGGAGCGCGGCCATACGCTCCGGCTCATGGTACGCAAGGGAAGCGACCTGACCAACCTGCGCGACCTTCCCGCCGAACTGGTGGAAGGGGACCTGTCCACCCCCGACAGCTTCGACGCGGCGGTGAAGGGCTGCCGCTACGTATTCCATGTGGCGGCGGATTACCGGCTGTGGGTGCCCGACCCGGTGCCGATGATGATCGCCAACGTGGAAGGCACGCGCGCGCTGATGCTGGCGGCGCAGAAGGCCGGGGTGGAGCGGATCGTGTACTGCTCGTCCGTCGCGGCCCTTGGCCTGATCGGGGATGGCACGATTTCCGATGAGGAAACGCCGGTCCATGAACATGGCGTGATCGGTATCTACAAGCGTTCCAAATACCGCGCCGAGCAGGAAGTCCTGCGCCTGGTGCATGAACGCGCGCTGCCTGCCGTGATCGTGAACCCGTCCACCCCCGTCGGACCCCGTGACATCAAGCCCACGCCCACGGGACAGATGATCCTGGACTGCGCGGCAGGGCGCATGCCGGCCTATGTCGATACCGGCGTGAACATCGTGCATGTGGATGACGTGGCCGAAGGGCACGCGCTGGCGCTGGAACGCGGTCGGATCGGGGAAAAATACATTCTTGGCGGCCAGAACTACCTGCTGCGCGACCTGTTCGCCATGACGGCGGAAATCGCAGGCGTGGCCCCGCCGCGCATAAGCCTGCCGCAGGCCGTGATCTGGCCCGTGGCCGTGGCCAGCGAATGGCTGTCGCGCGCCTTTGGCATCGCGCCAAGGGTCACGACCGAAATGCTGGCCATGTCGCACAAGAAGATGTTCTTTTCTTCCGACAAGGCGATCCGCGAACTGGGCTATGCCCCCCGTCCCGCGCGTGAGGCGGTGAAGGATGCCATCGACTGGTTCCGACAGCATGGAATGCTGGATTGAGGACCCTGTCATGTTGCTGCTTCCCCTATCCATTCTGGTGTTCGTTATCTGGGTCGGGCTGATTTTCTGTCATGGCTGGTTCTGGCAGGCGGGGCCGATCCTCTCCCCCGTGCGTGGCGCGCAACTCAAACGCGCGGACTGCCCGGAAGTCTGCATCGTGGTGCCTGCGCGTGACGAGGCGGCATCGGTCAAGCAGTGCGTGGGGTCGCTGCTGGCGCAGGATTATCCCGGCCTGCTGCACGTCATTCTGGTGGACGACAACAGCACCGATGGCACGGGTCGGCTGGCGCGATCCGTGCCGGACCCCCGGCGCCGGCTGACGGTGGTCAGCGGAAAGGCGCGGCCAGCGGGCTGGAGCGGGAAGCTGTGGGCCGTGGCGCAGGGCGTTGCGCGGGCGCGTGAGATGGTGCCCGATTCCAGTGGGTTCGTGCTGCTGACCGATGCGGACATCACCCATGACCCGCGCCATGTCTCGACACTGGTGGCCAAGGCGCAGGCGGGGAAGCTGGACCAGGTCTCGGAAATGGTGGAACTGAACTGCGCCAGCCCGGCCGAGCGCATGCTGGTTCCGGCGTTCGTGTTCTTTTTCGCGCTGCTCTATCCCTTCGCCAGCGTGAACAACCCGCGCAGCCGGGTTGCGGGGGCGGCTGGCGGCACGGTGCTGGTGCGCTGGAGCGCCCTTGCCCGCATTGGCGGGATCGAAAGCCTGCGTGGCGCGCTGATCGATGACTGCACGCTGGCCGCCCACATCAAGCACAGTGGCGGCCGCATCTATCTGGGGCACAGCTGCCTGGCCCGCTCCATCCGGCCCTATCCCCATCCGTCGGATATCTGGCGCATGGTGGCGCGCACGGCCTATGTGCAGCTTGGGTATTCGCCGCTCATGCTGGCGGGAACGGTGATCGGCATGGTGCTGGTGTGGATCGCGCCGCTGCAGCTTGCGCTGTTCAGCCATGGCCTGCCGTGCCTGCTGGGGGCGGGGGCATGGGTCATGTCCATGGCGTCGTACACCCCCACCCTGCGGCGTTTCAACCAGTCGCCGTCATGGGCGCTGTTGCTGCCGGTCATTGCCGGGTTCTATACGCTGGCGACGGTCGGTTCCGCGCTGGACCACCATCGGGGCCGGGGCACGGTGTGGAAAAACCGCGCCTATACCGAACCGGACGGCGCGATTTCGACACATATGCGCGGTGAGGGCACCGCAGCCGTAATGAACCGCAGCATGGGGGATGATGTAGGGTGAATACTGATGAGCGGAACGTGTGGGGCAGCGAGGATGTCTCGTCGGGCAAGGATGCCGGGGACGAGAACTTTCCCGTCGGCTCCCTGCTGATCAGCCGCAGGCTGCGCCCGCACGTCCATGCCTATTATGATTTTGCCCGCGTGATCGACGATATCGTCGATACCGACCGGCTGGATGCGGACGCCAAGATCACCCGTCTCAACGCCATGGAGGACGTGGTGCTGGGCAAACGCACCGCACCGCAGCGGCCGGATGCGCAGACGGCGGTGCGCGTGGGCCGCACGCTGGCGCAGACCGGGGTTTCCACCGATACCGCCACCGACCTGATCGTGGCCTTCCGGCAGGATGCGGTAAAGAATCGCTATGATTCATGGGAGGAACTGGAGGAATACTGCCGTTATTCCGCCAATCCCGTCGGCCGTTTCCTGCTGGAACTGCATGGGGAGAGTGCTGGCACGTTTGCTGCGTCCGACGCGCTGTGCACCGCGCTGCAGGTCATCAACCACCTGCAGGACTGCGCCGATGACCTGCGTGACCTTGATCGTTGCTACCTGCCGCGCCCGTGGCTGGAGCGTGAAGGGGTGGGCGTGGATGACCTGCGCCATGGCTACACGCTGCCAGGGATGCGCCGGGTGTTCAATGCGCTGCTGGACCGGGTGGATGAACTCAATCGTCATGCATCGTTGCTGCCCGGCCTGATCCGTGACCGGCGCATGCGCATGGAGGCGGCGGTGATCGTGGGCCTGTCGCGGCGTCTGGCGCAGCGGCTGCGGACGGAAGACCCCATCGCGGGGCGGGTCAAGCTGTCGCGCATGGATGTGGCGCGCGCGGTGGCGGGGGCCGTGCGTACGCTGGTCTGAGGGGACGGGATTTTGTCCTTGGTCGTGATTGCCGCTAAGAACAGGCGGAACTGAAATTCGTAAAGTGAACGGAACACGCGGGAATGGGTTTTTTGCGCGCGCGGCATGATGAGGCCCCGGTACTGGGCTGCGATCCCGCCGATCTGGCCGAGGTGGAGCAGATCGTGGTGCGGTCTGGCACCTCCTTTGGCAAGGGAATGCGTATCCTGCCGCCCGACCGGCGGTATGGCATGTATGCGGTCTATGCCTTCTGCCGCCTTGTCGATGACGTGGCCGATGACGAGGGCGAGCCGGATGACAAGTGCCGCAGGCTGGAAGAATGGCGCGCGCGGATCGTCCGGCTGTATGCGGGTGAGGCGCGTGATGGCATCGACCGCGTGCTGCTGGCGACCATCCGTCGTTTCGACCTGCGCCAGCAGGACTTCAACGACGTGATCGACGGGATGGAAATGGACGCCCGTGGTCCCATCGTCGCACCGGACGAGGCGACATTCGACCTGTATTGCGACCGCGTGGCCTCCGCCGTGGGGCGGCTGTCGGTAAGGGTGTTCGGTGATTCTTCGGCCCATGCGGATCAGGTCGCCTATCATCTGGGGCGTGCGCTGCAGATCACCAACATCCTGCGTGACGTGGCGGAGGATGCGCGTCTGGGCCGACTGTACCTGCCGCGTGAACTGCTGGAACGCTTTGGCATTCCGCCCGAACCCGACGCCGTGGTGCGCGCGCCCCGGCTGGAACAGGTGGGGCGCATCCTTGCAGGCCGGGCGCATGACCATTTCCGGGCGGCTTCGCGCGCCATGCGGCTGTGCGACCGCACGGCCATGCGGCCTGCGCGCGTCATGGGCGCGACCTATGCCGCCATCCTGGCCGCGCAGGAACGGCAGGGATGGGGCACGCCGGACAAACGTGTCTCCCTTTCCCGCCCGCGCAAGGTGCTGGTCGCGCTGCGCGCGCTGGTGGCCTGATCCATGTCGGGGCATGTCCATATTGTTGGTGGCGGGCTGGCCGGTCTGTCGGCGGCGGTTGAACTGGCGGGCGGCAGCGAGCGTGTCAGCGTGTACGAAGCCGGTCCCGCCTGTGGTGGCCGGGCACGGTCCTATCTTGATCGGCAGCTTGGCTGCCGGATTGACAATGGCAACCACCTGCTGCTGTCGGGCAACCCGGCGGTGTACCGCTACCTTGGCCTGATCGGGGCGCAGGATACGCTGGTGGGGCCGAAGCGGCCGGTTTTCCCGTTCGTGGACCTTGCCGACCGGCTGCGCTGGACGCTGGACCTGTCACGCGGGCGGGTGCCGCTATGGGTGCTGTCGAAGCGCAGGCGCGTGCCGGGCATGCGGCTGGCGGAACTGCGCGGCCTGCTGGCGCTGATGGAGGCGACGCCGGACATGGTGGTGTCCGACTGCCTGCAGCCCGGCAGCCTTGCGCGCCGCCTGCTTGAACCCTTTGCCATATCCGTCCTCAACACCATGCCCGATACCGGCAGCGCCGCCCTGCTGGGTGCGGTGGTGAAGGAAAGCCTTGCGCGTGGCGGGCGTAACTGCCTGCCCCGCTTCCCGGCGGAAGGCCTGTCCGAAAGCTTCGTGGACCCGGCCCTTGCCCACCTGTCGGTGCTGAAGGCCGACGTGCGGACCGGTAGCCGGGTCAGCGCGGTCGAGATGGCTGATGGCAGCGTCGCGGCCCTGCATCTGGGGGATGAGCGGATTGCGCTGGGGCCGGAGGATACGGTGATCATGGCGGTGCCCGCACCCGTGGCGACCAGCCTGCTTGCGGCCGACCTGCCGGGGTTCAGCGCGCCGGATCAGTTCGAGTCGATCCTGAACGCGCATTTCCTGCTGCCTCAGGCCCCGGTGCTGACCGGCGGGCTGGCGCAGGCCCGTTTCATCGGGGTCGTGGGCGGTATCAGTGAATGGGTGTTCGTCAAGGACAGGATCCTGTCGGTCACGGTCAGCGCCGCCAACCGCTACGCCACGCGCGACCTTGATGAACTGGCGGCCATCATCTGGAACGAAGTCCGCGCCGCGATCGACCCGGCCGCGACGGTCCCCCTGCCGGTCGCCATGCCGCCGCTGCGTATCGTGCGTGAAAAACGCGCGACCTTTGCCGCAACCGTGCAGCAGGACCGCCTGCGGCCCGGCATGCGGACCATGGCGCCCAACCTGCTGCTGGCCGGGGACTGGACGGCCACGGGACTGCCCGCCACAATCGAGGGCGCGATCAGGTCAGGCCATGCCGCGGCACAGGCTGTCCATGCCCGCCGGGGTATGCCCGGCCGACCGAAATGATGATGTACGGATCTGCAACAGGCCCCCGTGACCACACGGGGAATATGGAATGATGGCAAAGAGAACCGAGACCGCGACCGTTACCCGTCCCCGCAGGACGGCCCCCTCCACCCGCAAGGCTGCCACGCCGAAGGCGGCGCTGGACGCCCCGCTGGATCAGGCCGAACTGGATCAGGCCGTGACCCGTGCGCATGCGGCACTGGGCGGGCGGCAGGCGGATGACGGGCACTGGGTCTTTGATCTTGAAGCCGATGCCACCATCCCGGCGGAATACGTGCTGCTGGAACACTACCTGAACCGCATTGACCCGGATCTGGAACAGCGGATCGGCATATACCTGCGCCGTATCCAGGGGGACCATGGCGGCTGGCCGCTGTATCAGGACGGCACGTTCGACCTGTCGGCTTCGGTCAAGGCGTATTTTGCCCTCAAGGCGATTGGCGACAGCGTGCATGCGCCGCACATGGTGCGCGCACGCCATGCCATCCTGGACCATGGCGGGGCGGAACGGACCAATGTGTTCACCCGCATCCAGCTTGCCCTGTTTGGTGATGTGCCGTGGGAAGCCGCCCCTGTCATGCCGGTCGAGATCATGCTGCTGCCGCGCAGGGCGCTGTTCTCGGTATGGAACATGTCGTACTGGTCGCGCACGGTGATCGCGCCACTGCTGGTGCTGGCAGCACTCCGTCCCGCCGCGGTCAATCCGCGCCGGGTGCATGTGCACGAACTGTTCGTGACATCGCCCGGAAAGGTACGGGACTGGATTCGCGGGCCATACCGCTCCGTCTGGGGGCATGTGTTCCGGTATGCGGATGCGATGCTGCGGCCCGCTGAACGCCTGATCCCCGAAAAGACCCGCCGCCGGGCCATAAAGGCGGCGGTCGATTTCATTGAACCGCGCCTGAACGGGCTGGACGGTCTGGGGGCCATCTATCCCGCCATGGCCAACACGGTCATGATGTTCCGCGCGCTGGGGATATCGGACGAAGACCCCCGTGCAAAGGCCGCGTGGGAGGCAGTAAGGCGCCTGCTGGTCAATCAGGGCAAGGAAACCTACTGCCAGCCCTGCGTCTCTCCCGTGTGGGATACCGGCCTTGCCGGTCATGCCATGATCGAGGCCGCATCCGGTCCCGACGGCATCGCGCCGGAGGAGACGAAGCAGAAACTGGCGGCCGCAGGCAGGTGGCTGCGTGAACGCCAGATCCTGAACGTCAGGGGCGACTGGGCCGTCAACCGCCCCGATGTCCGCCCCGGCGGGTGGGCGTTCCAGTACGCCAATGACTATTACCCCGATGTGGATGACACCGCCGTTGTCGGCATGCTGCTGCATCGCGATGGCGACCCGGCCAATGCGGATGCGATTGCCCGCGCGCGGGAATGGATCATCGGCATGCAGGGCAGCAATGGCGGCTGGGGCGCGTTCGATGTTGATAACAGCCGCGACGTGCTCAACCATATTCCCTTTGCCGACCATGGCGCACTGCTCGACCCGCCAACGGCGGATGTGACGGCGCGCTGCATTTCCTTCCTCGCGCAGCTGCGTCAGGTCGAGGACCATGCCACGATCGAACGCGGTATCGCCTATCTGCGCAGGGAGCAGGAAACGGACGGATCGTGGTTCGGGCGCTGGGGTACCAACTACATCTATGGCACGTGGTCCGTTCTGTGCGCGCTCAATGCCGCCGGGATGCCGCATGACGATCCCATGATCATCCGCGCGGTTGACTGGCTGCGCCACCACCAGCGCGCCGATGGCGGCTGGGGCGAGGGCTGTGAAAGTTATGAAGGCGGGCTGCATGGCGATTATAAACAGAGCCTGCCATCACAGACCGCATGGGCCGTTCTGGGCCTGATGGCGGCTGGCCTGCGTGATGATCCCGCCGTGGCGCGTGGCATTGCCTGGCTGGGCCGCACGCAGGGGAAAAATGGCGAATGGAAGGAAGAACCGTATAACGCCGTAGGCTTCCCCAGGGTGTTTTACCTGCGGTACCATGGCTACCGTCAGTTCTTCCCGCTGCTGGCCCTGTCGCGGTACCGGAACATGCAGATCGGCAATACCGGCCGTGTTGGCTACGGCTTCTGATAACGGGGGGAATGCTTACAATGTCCAACAGTGTATCTGCCACCCCGTTTTCCCGACTGGGTATCGTGGTGGGGATGGAGGCGGAAGCCGCCCTGATCCGTCCCTTCCTGCCGACGGCCCGTTTCGGGCTGAGTGGGGCGACCCTGTCCGGCGCGCGGCAGGCGGTGCTCGACCTGCTGGAAAGCGGGGTGGATGCGCTGCTGTCCTTTGGGCTGGCGGCGGGGCTGGACCCGGCGCTGCAGCCCGGGGCGGTCGTCGTGCCGCGTCATGTCGTGGTCAATGGGGAACGTCTGGCCGCGGCCCCCGCCCTGCTGGACTGGCTGGGCGCCGACCGGGCGGATGTCATTGATGGCGACCTGCTGCATAGTGACGTGATCGTCACCGCGGCTGCGCGCAAGATGGCGCTGTTCCGCCAGACCAGCTGCGTGGCGCTGGATATGGAAAGTGGCGTGGTGGCGGAAATGGCCGCGGTCCGTCAGGTGCCCTTTGCGGTCATGCGCGTTGTGTGCGACCCGGCGGACCGGACCCTGCCGCCTGCCGCGGTCGTGGCGCTGCGGCCCGATGGCAGTCTGGCGGTGGGGGCCCTTGCGCGCAGCATCCTGTGCAACCCGTTCCAGATTCCGGCGCTGATCCGGGTGGGGCGTGATGCGGGGCAGGCCCGTATGGCGGCAAAGGCCGCGCTGGAACGGCGCTTTTCCTGACGGGACCGCGCACCGACCTGCGGGTGGCACCCGGACCATACGCGGATGTGATATGCGTTGACGTGACGATCGGCCCCGCCCGGCATGGTGCGGGGCGCGGAATATTGATCATAACTGATTGATTCAGAATTAACTTTTGGGACAGTGCCGCGATAGGGTCCTGTCTGGCAGGAACATGGCATGCAGGGCGTTGCCTGTGATTGCGCTTTCCTGATGCTATCTGTGATGCAACCAATTGATTCGCATCAATGTCAGGTATGGCAGATCGGCGTGACATACTGCCGGTTGTAAAAATTACAGGGGGAAACAGGCATGACACGCGCTGTGCTGGCACTGAACGCAGGATCATCCAGCCTGAAGTTCGCCCTGTTTGCCATTGAACCGGGGGAAACGGCTGCTTCCCCCAGTCACCGCATTGCATCGGGGGAACTGGAGGGAATCGGCATCCATCCCCATTTCGTTGCCCATGACGCGTCGGGGCAGGTGCTGGTTGATGAAAAATGGACTCCCGTGGCCGAGGGCGCCGGGGATGCGGCGCATCACGGTCCCATGGCGACCCTTATGGAATGGGTTGGCAAACAGCTGGGGGGCGTTGACCTTATGGCGGTTGGCCACCGTGTGGTGCATGGCGGGCCGGAATTCATCGCTCCCGTGCGGGTGACGCCTGATGTGCTGACCCGCCTTGCGGCCCTGACCCCCTTTGCCCCCCTGCACCAGCCCGGCAGCCTTGCCCCCATCCGCGCATTGCTGGCCCAGCATCCGGACCTGCCGCAGGTCGCATGCTTCGATACCGGCTTCCACCATACCATGCCGCCGGTTGCGCAGGCGCAGGCCCTGCCGCGTGATTATGCCTCCCGTGGCGTGCGCCGGTATGGGTTCCACGGGCTGTCGTATGAATACATTGCCTCCGTCCTGCGCGCGCGCGCGCCGCATCTGGGGCAGGGGCGCACCATTGTCGCCCATATCGGCAGCGGGGGCAGCCTGTGCGCCCTGCAGGCTGGCCGCAGCATCGACACCACCATGGGCTTTTCAGTGCTGGATGGGCTGGTGATGGGGACGCGGTGCGGGCACCTGGACCCTGGCGTGATCCTGTACATGCTCAAGGAAGAAGGGCTGGGGGCGGCGGAGATCGAAAATATCCTCTACCACCGCTCCGGCCTGCTGGGGGTGTCGGGGGTTTCGGCCGACATGCGCGACCTGCACGCCCGGGCCGGGATCAGCCCGGAGGTGACGCAGGCGCTTGACCTGTTCGTCTATCGCTTCGCCCAGCAGGCGGGGGCATGATGGCGGCCCTGCAGGGGCTGGACGGGCTGGTGTTTACCGCGGGGATCGGGGAACATGACGCCGTGATCCGCGCCGCGATCTGCAAGCGGCTGGAATGGGCGGGTATCCGCCTTGATGCGCGGGCGAATGCCGCGCACAGCGAAATCATAAGCATGCCGGATAGTGCCGTGGAGGTGCGGGTCATCCCCACCGATGAGGAAACGACAATCCGTCGGCATGTGCTGATGTGTCTGTCCTGAATGCAGGCCGGACAGGGATAGAATGTCTCGGAAGGAACGGAAATGAGTGAAACTGCATCCGCAACGCCGCTGTCCGCAGCGGATGTCGCGCTGTTCAACAAGTGGTGGCATGCAGCAAACTACCTGTCGATTGCCCAGATCTATCTGCTGGCCAATCCGTTGCTGCGTGAGCCGCTGAAGCTGGAACACACCAAGCCGCGCCTGCTGGGCCACTGGGGCACCACGCCGGGGCTGAACTTCCTGTACCTGCACCTCAACCGGATCATCCGTGAACAGGATCGCAGCATCCTGTTCGTCGCGGGGCCGGGCCACGGGGCGCCGGGCGTTGTTGCCAGCACCTATCTGGAAGGCACGTACAGCGAATATTTCCCCGCCGTGACGCAGGACGCGGACGGTCTGGCCCGGCTGGTCAAGCAGTTCTCCTTCCCTGGTGGCATTCCCAGCCACGCGGCGCCGACCACGCCGGGCTCCATCAATGAAGGCGGCGAACTGGGTTATTCGCTGTCGCATTCCTATGGCGCGGTGTTCGACAACCCTGACCTGATCGTGGCCTGCGTGGTGGGCGATGGCGAGTCGGAAACCGGCCCGCTGGCAACATCGTGGCACAGCAACAAGTTCCTTGATCCGAAAACCGATGGTGCGGTCCTGCCGATCCTGCACCTGAACGGCTACAAGATCGCGAACCCGACCATCCTTGCCCGTATTTCGCCCGAGGAACTGCTGAGCCTGTTCCGTGGCTACGGCTACGACCCGATCGTGGTGGAAGGGGACGACCCGGACACCATGCACCAGAAAATGGCCGTGGCAATGGATACGGCCTTTGCCGCGATCTCGAAGATCCAGAAGGCCGCGCGCGAGGACAATGACACCACGCGTCCCATGTGGCCGATGATCATCATGCGCACGCCCAAGGGCTGGACCTGTCCCAAGACGGTCGATGGCCTGCGTACGGAAGGGTACTGGCGCGCCCATCAGGTGCCCATTACCGACCTGACCAAGCCCGAACACCTCAAGCTGCTCGATACGTGGCTGCACAGCTATAAGCCTGAGGAACTGTTTGACGAAAACGGCACCCTGATGCCGGAAATCGCGGCGCTGGCGCCCAAGGGCGACCGCCGGATGAGCGCCAACCCACACGCCAATGGTGGCCTGCTGCGCCGTGACCTGCGCCTGCCGGATGTGACGGAATATGCCGTGGCCGTCTCATCCCCGGGGCATGAACTTGGTGAGGCCACGCGTGTGCTGGGGTCGTGGCTGCGCGACGTGATGAAGGAAAACCTGTCGTCACGCAATTTCCGCGTGCTGGCCCCGGACGAGAACAATTCCAACCGCCTGAACGCGGTGCTGGATGTAACCAATCGCGCATGGAACGCCGAGACGTTCGATTATGATGACCATCTGGCGGTCAATGGCCATGTGATGGAAATCCTGAGCGAGCACACCTGCCAGGGCTGGCTGGAAGGCTACCTGCTGACGGGCCGCCATGGTTTCATGTCGTGCTACGAGGCGTTCATCCACATCGTGGATTCGATGGTCAACCAGCACGCCAAGTGGATCAAGCAGGCGGATGAGGTATCGTGGCGCGCGCCGATCGCATCGCTGAACTACCTGCTGACATCGCATGTATGGCGCCAGGACCATAACGGGTTCAGCCATCAGGATCCCGGCTTTATCGATCATGTGCTGAACAAGAAGGCCAAGACGGTGCGGGTGTACCTGCCGCCCGATGCGAATACCCTGCTGTGCACGGCGAAGACCTGCCTTGAAAGCCGTGACCGCGTGAACGTGATCGTGGCGGGCAAGCAGCCTGAACCGCAGTGGCTGGACATGGATTCCGCCATCGCGCATTGCGCCAAGGGCATCGGGATCTGGGAATGGGCCAGCAATGACAAGGGTGGTGAACCCGACGTGGTCATGGCCTGCGCCGGTGACGTGCCGACCATGGAAACACTGGCGGCGGTGCAGTTGCTGAACAAACACCTGCCGGACCTGAAGATCCGCGTGATCAACGTGGTTGACCTGCTGACCCTTGAATCGAAGTCCCAGCATCCGGACGGTCTGGAGGATTATGTATTCGACAGCCTGTTTACCACGGACAAGCCGGTGATCTTCGCGTTCCATGGCTATCCCGCGCTGATTCACAAGCTGATCTACAAGCGGACCAACTGCCGCAACTTCCATGTGCATGGTTATCGTGAGGAAGGATCCACCACAACGCCGTTCGACATGACGGTGCGCAACCACCTTGACCGCTTCCACCTGGTGCAGAATGTCATCCGTCGCGTGCCGGGACTGGCGAACAAGGCGGCTTACGCCAATCAGGCCATTGCTGACAAACTGGTCGAACACACGCGCTATGTGGCCCAGTATGGCAAGGATATGCCCGAAATCGAGAACTGGCGCTGGTCATAAGGCGTCGGAACCCAAGGGGTCATGAAAAGGGGGGAGCGGTTATGCTTCCCCCTTTTTTTATGTCCATATCGGGTCGGGTTGCCCTGTTGCATATGGATGGGATTCAGGATGTGACCGCGGAAATGGAAATATTCACAAATAAAAAATTTCAGGAATGGGTATTTTTATTTGCGCAGGCCTGATCAGTTGGGCCAGTCCTCAGGAGCAGGAGCAGGAGCAGGAGCAGGAGCAGGAGCAGGAGCAGGAGCAGGAGCAGGAGCAGGGAGGCAGGAGCAGGAGCAGGAGCAGGAGCAGGAGCAGGAGCAGGAGCAGGAGCAGGAGCAGGAGCAGGAGCAGGAGCAGGAGCAGGAGCAGGAGCAGGAGCAGGAGCAGGAGCAGGAGCAGGAGCAGGAGCAGGAGCAGGAGCAGGAGCAGGAGCAGGAGCAGGAGCAGGAGCAGGAGCAGGAGCAGGAGCAGGAGCAGGAGCAGGAGCAGGAGCAGGAGCAGGAGCAGGAGCAGGAGCAGGAGCAGGGCCTGTCTGCTGCGCGGACGTTGTCGTGGCAATCGCGGTTGACGCGGATGGGTCGGGTGCCTGCGCCGGACCTGCGGGCTGTGGAGCGGTCGCGGCAAGGAACTGCGCGAAGCTGTCCTGCATTTTCTGTGCCATCGCCGGATCGGACAGCCGGGTTGCGGGGTTGGATGAATCCACCACGATCACCCGGTCCCCTTCCAGCGGGGTGGGAATGTGGTTGCGCCCCAGCAGCGCGCGTACGGCGCGTGCCTTCTGCGGATCATCCTGCTGGACGATCAGGTCAAGCTGCCGGTCCAGCAGGCCATGACGGTCAATGAAGCTGTTGATGCGTGCGGGAATGCGGATGCAGCCTTCGGAATCAGCCCGTCCCAGCCGGGGTTCAAGGAACGTGGGATCGGTTGCGTGCATTTCCAGCCGTACCACGGCCACAGCATCCTTGCGTCGCCAGTCCTCGGTCGTCTGCCAGCCGAAATCCCATACCCGCATGCCTTTTTCGCCGTTGCCACGGATACCATGTTCGTTTTTCGTGCCCTGGGCGCGGTAGCCGTAAATCTGCCCGTCATTGATGAATATGCCCGCAGGCGTGCGGAAATGTTCCTTGCGTCCCGGCAGGCCCGTGCTGACGGGCACCATGCCCAGTGGCGTCAGCCGGTGCGCGGCAGGGGTGGCCAGCACGATCCACATCAACTGGACCCTGGGCGCGCGGTCCACGACCAGCATGACCTGCTCATCCTGTGGCCATGCGTTGGCATGGTCCAGCATGCCATCTGCCAGCGCCATGGCGCGTTCGGTCTGTTTCGGGCGCGTCAGGGCGGATTGCGCCCCCAGTTCCTGCTGCATGTCGTGCTGCAGCATGACCGCGGCATCGGGCAGGGGGGCGGCATGGGCCTGTGCGGCGGCATCTGTCATGAACACGGTGACCAGGGGCAGGGCGCGTAACCAGATCAGGCGTATGGGAAGCATCATGCAGGCGGCATACCTTGGTCGAAAAAATACAGGCCCGGCCTGTATATCGCATTTGGACATGCCTGCGCTGGGTAGCGGCAGTTCATCCACGGCATATCCTTCCCGCGCATCATACCGGAATCCCGATGGGGCGGCAAAAGGGGCGGGCAGGCAGGTAATGTTGGCCGGATATTAACATTTTTCCTGTCTGCTACCCTTTTTGACGTAACGGATTATCATGCGCATTCTGGTAACCGGCGGATGTGGCTTTATCGGATCGGCGGTCATACGCCACCTGATCGCACGGACCCGCCACGAGATCCTGAATCTTGACTGCCTGACCTATGCGGCCAGTCCGCATGCGGTGGGTGTCGCGGCAGCCAGCGACCGCTATGCGTTCAGCCAGGTCAATATCTGCGAGACTGCGCGCCTGGGGGCCGTGTTCGCGGCCTTCCGCCCCGATGCGGTGATGCACCTGGCGGCGGAAAGTCACGTGGACCGGTCCATCGACAATGCCGGTGCCTTTGTGCAGACCAACGTGACCGGCACATTTGCCATGCTGGAGGCCGCGCGCGCGTACTGGCAGGCCCTGCCCGCGACACGGCGCGCGGCCTTCCGCTTCCATCATATCTCGACCGATGAGGTCTTTGGCGCGCTTGGCCCGCATGAGTCCCCCTTTACCGAGGCCACGCCCTACGACCCGCGCAGCCCCTATTCCGCCAGCAAGGCCGCATCCGACCATCTGGTGCGGGCCTGGTGGCATACCTATGGCCTGCCGACCTTTGTTACGAATACGACCAACAACTATGGAATCTGGCATTTTCCCGAAAAGCTGGTGCCGCTCATGATCATCAATGCGATCGAGGGACGCGAACTGCCAGTTTATGGTACGGGTGAGAATATCCGCGACTGGCTGTTTGTCAGCGACCATGCCGAGGCCCTGGTCCGCGCGGTGGAACAGGGCCAGCCGGGCGAGACATACGCCATTGGCGCCCGGCAGCCGCGCACCAACCTTGAAGTGGTCCATGCCATCTGCCGTACCCTCGACCGGCTGCGTCCCGATCCTGCGGGGCCGCATGCACGGCTGATCCGGCATGTGGCCGACAGGCCGGGCCATGATTTCCGTTATGAAATCGACCCTTCCCATGCCGAACAGGCACTGGGGTGGAAGGCACGGCATGATTTTGAAACGGGCATGGACCTGACCGTTCGCTGGTACCTTGACCATGCACAATGGTGGCAGGCCATACGGAAACAACGCTATGGCGGGCAACGGCTGGGGCAGGTGGCATGACCGGCGCGCCGGGACTGAAGGGGATCGTGCTGGCGGGCGGGTCCGGCACACGGCTGTACCCCATGACGCTGGCGGCCAGCAAACAGCTGTTGCCAGTCTATGACAAACCGATGATCTATTACCCGATCTCGACACTGATGATGGCGGGTATCCGTGACATCATGATCATTGCAACACCGCAGGATATGCCCCAGTTCCAGCGCCTGCTGGGGGACGGGTCACTGCTGGGCGTGTCCTTTACCTACCGTATCCAGCCCGCGCCCGAGGGGATCGCACAGGCATTCCGGATTGCGGGTGACTGGCTGGCGGGTGCGCCATGCGCGCTGATACTGGGCGATAACCTGCTCTTTGCCGATCATCTGCCCGCCATGCTGCGGGTCGCGGCACGGCGGGCACATGGGGCCACGATCTTCGCCTATCAGGTGCGTGATCCCGAACGCTATGGCGTGGTGACGTTCGATGCAGACGGGAAGGCGCTGGATATTCTGGAAAAGCCTGAACACGCACCATCAAACTGGGCGGTGACGGGGCTGTATTTCTATGACGGGCGCGTGGGGGAACTGGCGGCCGGGCTGCGCCCTTCGCCACGGGGAGAACTGGAAATCACCGATCTCAACCGGATTTACCTCGAGGAAGGCAGCCTGAGTGTCGAACGCCTCGGGCGTGGGTGCGCATGGCTGGATGCCGGCCTGCCCGATAGCCTGATGCTGGCGTCCTCGTTCGTGCAGACGGTGCAGTCGCGGCAGGGGATGCTGGTTGGTTCCCCCGAGGAGGCGGCCTTTCGCATGGGGTATATTGACGTAACCCAGCTACGCGCCCTGGCCCGGCGCATGATAAAGACCGAACTGGGGCGTACCCTTATGGCTATTGCCGGACGGGCATCCGCGCAAGCCGTAAAATGAAGAAGTTTCTGGTGAAGCTTTTTTCAAAAAAGGCGACACCGGGAGATTTCTATTACTTTCTGATCGACAGATGCATCCTGATGAACGGATTGCGGGATAATGGCCTGACGCCGGACCATTATCCCATGCCACTGGATGGCATTATTTTCCGAACTTGTAATGCAGTTCACACCCGACCCAGCGTGGCGTCTGGATGTACTGCGCACGGCTGTTGTCGTTGCCAGTAAAGGAATAGGTGTCGCCATGGTTGTTGGTCAGGTTTTCAACATAGACCGAAGCCGACCACTTTTCCGTCTTGGGGCCAAAGGTCATGCGCAGGCCAAGTGAACTGATCTTGCTGATCTTGGCGTTCGGATCGGACAGGGCCACCAGCATGTTGTCCTTCCAGCTGTAGCTGGCCTGAAGCGTCATGCGGTAGCGGTCCATGTTGATGTTGTAGCGTGCAACCGCATCCCATGAAAAACGCGGCGAGAAGGGCAGCGCCGAACCCGAAGGAATGCTCTGGTAAAGCGACAGGCCGCGTACATTGTCCACGGAGTCGATGATCTTGGCATCCAGATAGGCAAATGATCCGCGCAGGTCCAGGTTGGGAATGGCGTTGTGCCACGTGCCCGAAATCTCGCCGCCACGGGTGCGCGCGCGCGGGATGCTGCCAAGGGTCAGGGCAGTGGTTTTGGGCATCTGTGCCAGCACCAGCGTCTGCCGGTTATGGTATTCATAATCGAACAGCGCGCCTTCAAGCTGCAGCCTGTTGTGCAGCAGGCTGGCCTTGATGCCCACTTCATACGCGATCAGGTTTTCAGGACGGACATAACCCAGCGACTGGGGCGCCGTGGAGGCGGCGGAGAAATATGATCCCGCCTTGTACCCATTGGAAATGGTGCCATACACGAACGTGCCGGGCCGGATGCGGTAGCGCAGGCCCACGCGACCGGTATAGCGTTCATAGCTGTGGTCTTCGTTGATATAGGAAATGTTCTGGCCCGCACCGATCAGGCTGCCGGTTTCGTCAGTCGTGCCGCCCCGATAGGCGCGATCATCATAGGAAAAGCGGCCTGATGCAATGAAATCAAGGTTCTTGATGACGTTTGTCACGGTATTGACGTACACGCCGGTCGAGACATTCTGCTGGGTAAAATGCTGGGCGAAGGTTGCGGGTGGCGCGTCGAACGGGCTTACGCCGGCAGCGGCGAAATCGACATCTTCCTGATCGCTGTACGTGCCCTTGATCTTGTCATAGGATTCATACACGCCCACCGTCAGGTGCAGGCGTTTGGCGATATTGGTACGCAGGTGCATGTCGTGCATCTGGGCAATCGACTGGTCCTGCCAGTTGTTATCGCCGATATGCAGGGATTCACCGTCATAGTTGTCGATAATGTTGCGACGGTAAAAATCAATGGCCGTGGTCGAGACGAACTGGCCAAAGCTGAAGTCACGGTTATAGGTAACCGACACGCCCCCACCATCTTCCTGGCGGCGTACGTCCTGGTTCCCCACGTTTACCGCGTTGGCAGAGGCGTTCGGTCCCACGCCAATCGCACCCGTGGGCGTGCCATACATGCTGTCCGCATTGGTGTCCTGTGGCGAACTGGGCGTGCCACGGTTGCGGGTATAATGCAGGTTCAGCAGCAGGGACGATTTGTCATCAATGACGAATTTGGTCAGGTTGCGCACTGCCAGAATGTCCTGCGCGCCATAACGTTCGTTGGTATGGATGTCATGCTGCCATCCATCGCCCTTGGTGTAGCTGAAGGCGGTACGGTTGAAGATCCGGTCCGTAATCGGCACGTTGACCGCGAATTTTCCGGTATTGGTGTTGTAGCTGCTGTAACCCCAGTCGGCATAACCGCCAAATTTGTTGTCCGGCTTGACAGATTCGACATTCATCGACCCGCCGGTGGTGCTGCGCCCGTAATCGAAACCCTGCGGCCCCTTTTCCACGGCGATGTTCTGCACATCGAGCATCTGTCCCGAATAGAATTCGGGATAGGGGGCGAAGACACCGTCAAGGTAGATGCCGATGCCGCCCATGTTGGTGCCGCTGTAGTCATCCAGCCCGACGCCACGGATGGAGAAAATGGGCGTGCTGCCCGATGTCGCGTTCACCGCCGTGACACCGGGCACGAAGGCTGCGATGTCCTTGGGGCTTTCCAGCCGCAGCTGGCGCAGTTCCGCGCCGCTTATGACATTCACCGTGCCCGGCTGGCTGTGATAGGCCTGCTGGCGCGTGCGGGAGACATGGATCGTTTCCGGCAATTGCGGGGCTGCGTGATGGACCGGCGCATGAACGGCGTGCGTGGTGGCTGTGGGCCGGTGCTGTCCCGCCCCTGTCGTGGGGGCCGCATGTGCAAGGGTGGCACATGCGGTGGATGTCATGAGGAAACCAGCTATCCCGCCGCGCCGTGCATGGGGAAGGATACGGGCATGAGGGCACCATTTCATGACAGCGTTCCTTTTTCTTTGTCTTGTCCGGGTGATGTATCGTGCATCCGCAGGGTGCGGTGGGGATGGGAGTGAATACAAAAAGAAATGTTCGATATGTATCGAAACACCATATCCTTATTTATTCCCATCCATGATATATATACTTGACAATTATTATGGATCATGACCCACGGCTATGTCGTGAATGTGAGGCCACGCCTTTTGTTATTCCTATTTAATAACGATTTTGGTCCCGGTTCGTTTGAAATATTGTAAATCTTACTTTGCAATATGCCAGGCATGCCATTCAGTAGGAAATCATCTGGTCAAGGAAATCCCGCGCGCGCTGCGTCCTGGGGTTTGTGAAGAATTCGGCCGGGGGCGTGATTTCCAGAATACGGCCCTTGTCCATGAAGATGATGCGGTCGGCGATATGCCGCGCAAACCCCATTTCATGGGTGACGCACAGGGTGGTTATGCCCTGCTGCGCAAGGTCGTTCATGATCCCGACCACGCCCGAAATCGCTTCGGGGTCCAGGGCCGCGGTCGGTTCGTCAAACAGCATGACCTCGGGCTGCATGCACAATGCGCGCGCGATCGCCACGCGCTGCTGCTGCCCACCCGATAGCTGGATGGGGTATTTGTTGGCCTGCTCGGCGATATTGACCTGCCGCAGGAAGCGCATGGCCATTTCCTCCGCATCGGCGCGCGGGGTTTTCTTGACCAGGCGGGGGGCCAGCGTGCAGTTGTCCAGTACGCTCAGATGCGGGAACAGATTGTAGTTCTGGAACACCAGACCGACTGTTGCACGCAGTTGCGTAAGGTCGGTCTGCGCATTGATGACCCGGCCATCAATGCTCAGGATGCCGCTGTCATGCGGTTCGATGCGGTTGAAGCAGCGGATCAGCGTTGACTTGCCCGAACCGGACGGTCCCAGCACGACAATCTTTTCCCCGCGCTGCACATCGAAGCTGATCCGGTCGAGTGCGATGAAATCCTTGTACAGCTTGCTCAGGTTACGTACCGAAATCATGGCCGACGGGTCCGGCATGGTCTTGGGATCAGGATTCATTTGCGGTCGCCTTGTGACGGTCAGCCCATGCAAAACGGCGTTCAACGCGTTTCTGCAGAAACAGGAAGAAGAAAACCATGGCGAGGTAATATACCAGCGCTGCAGCGTAATATTCCGTGAACTCGAACGTGCGCGCCACCTGGATCTGGGTCACCGCCAGCAGTTCCTGAAGCGAGATGACGGATGCCAGCGACGTGGTTTTCAGCAGGCTTATGAATTCATTGATGGTCGGCGGCAGCGCAATGCGCAGCGCCTGCGGGAAGATGACATGGCGGTACACCTGCCGCCGGGACATGGCCAGCGCGTCTCCAGCCAGTTCCTGTCCCTTGTCCACCGCGCCCAGGGCCGCGCGGTTGATTTCGACCTGATAGGCGGATTCGTTGATCGACAGCGACAGCCATGTGGCCAGGAAGGGGGTAAACCATGCCTCGCGGAAGATCGGCAGGAACTGCGGCAGCGCATTCCATATGAACAGCAGCTGCAGCAGCGTCGGTGCGCCACGGAATACCGATACATATCCCTTCAGCGCCATCTTGAGCAGCGAGTCCCGCCCGTTCAGCGCCAGCGCCATCGGGATCGAGATCATGATGGCGGTAAAATGCGACAGGACGGCCACCGCCAGCGTGATGAACGCGCCGCGCATGAAGGCGGCCGATGTCAGCGCGGAAAAGAACGTGTCCCACCGGAACATCGGGGGGGCGGGCGTGTTGGCCAGCGCCTTGGCCGCATCGGGGGAAATGGCCCATTTCTTCTGGATTGCCGCCATCTGCCCGTTCTGGCCCATGGTGGCGATGGCCTGTTCCAGCAGTTCGCGGTCATGCGCGTTCTTGCGGATATACAGCGCGAAATGCCGGTATTCGGGATAGGGCGGCACCAGGATGACGCTGACCTTTCCGTGCAGTTGCTCCTGCCGGTAGTACAGCTCCACATCCTGGCTGGCGAAGGCGAAAACGCGACCGATCAGCACCTGCTGCACCACCTGGTCCTCGGTCGGGTACTGCTGGATGATGATGGGCGCGCGACCGGCTTTGGCCAGTGCCTCGTTTTCCTGCGCCAGACGGGCGCTGTAGCTGGTGCCCGACTGCACGGCCACCGTCTTGCCCGACAGGTCGGCCATGCTGGACAGGCGGGGCGTGCCGGCGCGCGCCACGACCACCAGGGCGGTATCCTGATAGGATATGGCGTCAAAATTCTTCTCGCGCTCCGGCAGCTTGATGATGCCACTGGCCACCATCGAGCACCGCTGCGCCGCAAGGCTGGGGAACAGGCCGGTAAAGTCCATGGTCGTCACAACCATGGGCACATGCCAGTAATCCGCCAGCCGGTGGGCGATGTCCATGTCGATCCCGTCCACGGCGTTGACATCGGTGCCATTCACGAATGTCATCGGTGGCAGGGTGGGGTTGGTACAGACGGTCAGCGTACCGTCATGGATGAAGCCGGGCAGGTCGGGTTCTGCGGCCTGTGCGCTACCCGCGATGGCCAGCACCCCGGCAAGGGCCGCCGCCAGCGCACGGGGGCGGAAGCGGGAAGAATAGCGGCGCATGAACCGCGCCATGGAATGGGTCATATGGTGTGCTCCACGCGGGTATGGGGCAGGTGTCGGGGGTGGAAAACCATGAATTGGCGCCCGCGCTAGCAGGCTTCTTCCAGAATGCGGCGGAATATATCGACCATCAGCCCGGTTTCGGGTGATGGCCGGGCAATGAAGTAGAAGCCCGTAACCAGTTCCAGCCCCCCCAGCGTGATGCGGCGCAGCAGGCCATCCCGCAGCAGGGGCTGGGCAAAGGGGTCGGGCAGGAAACCGAGATAGCTGCCCGACAGGATCAGCAGCGCGCGCGAATCAACGTTTTCCGCGGCGGCGGCGAAGGTCAGGCGGGGGCGTATCCCCTCCCACATGGGCGACGACGCGGCGCCCGACACCGCGATCATGCGATGCTGGGACAGTACCTCGGGGGTGATTGCGTCCTCGGGCATGTTGAACAGTGGATGGCGCATGCCGCAGAACAGGTGCAGTGCCTCGCGGAACAGGGGGGTTGTGTGCATGTTGGGCAGGTGGCGCGGGTTCAGCATGATCCCGGCGGAAGCCTGTCCGTTCAGCACCGCGAATTCCACCTCCCGCGAGGACGCGGAACGGATATCAAGGAACACCCCCGGGTGGCGCGTGGTGAAGATTTCAATCGCGCGGACCAAGGCGGTTTCGCCATGGATCTGGATATTGTCGGGCACATACAGGCAGAACCGCCCCGATAGGGTGCCGCTGGCTTCGTTGATGCGCTGCTGGAAGCGCGCGATGTCGGAAAACAGGGTATTGGTGGCTTCCATCACCATCCGCCCTTCCGCCGTCAGCGCGAACCCGCTGCGCCCGCGCATGCACAGCCGCAGGCCAAGCCGGTTTTCCAGCGCCGAGATGTCGATGCTGATGGAAGACTTGCTTTTGCCCAGCGCCACTTCGGCGGCGGCGAAACCGCCATGTTCGGCCACCGTGCGGAACACACGCAGCAGGCGCAGGTCCACCTCGGCGATCTGGCCGTGAAAACCGGCGGCCTTGCGGTGTGGCGCCTTGCGGCGCGTGGGCGCGCTGTTGCCCGGACTTGATGTATGTTCTCGCGTCATGCAGGACCGGTCCACCAGGTATCAGACATGGAACATGCCGTGCCGCCATGCTGGCAACCGGAATTATTCCTGTATAAGAACATAGGCAGGCATCTGTCGCTTCTCATTGTCGGAAATGGCCAATTCGTTGTCAGGTTTATCCATAAACCGCAACGATGGGCAGGTGGAATGATTATGTGCGGTTGTCGGATGGAAAAGCGTAATATGTTGATCTGGAAATGAAAAACGTCCGGCCTGCGCGGTTGCCACATCCGCGCGCGCCTGATGGTAATGGTAACGGGGGCGGGCGTTGCATATGTCAAGATTAATGAAAATACAAAGTAAACTATGGACCATTGATATTTGAACGTCCGTACCCACCGTTATCTTTCTGGAAATACCCTAGTGTATTCAGTTATGTGACAAGGATTAAAGGCAATGGTCGCGAACCGCTGGTTTATTGACAGTGAAACCGGGGATCTGGCGGATGTGCTGCTATGTCCCCCTGACTATTATTCCTGGATTCCCAGTAATGATATCGCCATCCAGAGCATGGCCAACGGTGCGAAAATCGACCGCGCCGCGCTGAATGCCCAGTTCAGGGAACTTGTCGCCACGCTGGAAGGCGAACAGGTCAGCTGCCATTTCCTGACCCCGCACAAGGACATGCCGTACGAGGTGTACACCCGCGACAGTTCCCAGACCACGCCGTTCGGCACTGTCGTCACCAACCTCGCCCGTCCCGAGCGCACGGCGGAAATCACGCCGATCCATGAATTCTACGGCAAGGATGAAATCTGGAAGACCTGCACGAAGGGCCATATCGAAGGCGGTGACATCCACATCATCCGTCCCGGCCTGCTGGCGGTTGGCGTCAGCGGTGGCCGCACGGACGAAGCAGGCGCCGCCGAGTTCATAAGCTGGTTCGAGGAAGCCGGCTGGACCTGCCGCATGATCCGCTTCCCCGAGCATTTCCTGCACCTGGACGTAATCTTCACCATGGTGGCGGAAGACCTGGCCATCGCCGCGGTGGACGTGATCGCGGATGAGGACCTGGACTGGTTCCGCGCGCAGGGCATCCGCCTGCTGCCGGTCAGCTACAAGGAAGCCATGCGGGACATGGGCTGCAACGTCCTGTCGCTGGGCCGCGAACGCGTGGTCAGCCCCCATCACTGCACGCGCATCAACCAGATGCTGCGCGCGGAAGGCCTGACGGTGCTGGACCCGGAACTCAACCAGTTCTCGCAGGGCGGCGGCAGCATCCACTGCATGACCATGCCGCTGCGCCGCAAGTCCCTCAGGAAGGACTGACCCATCGCGCCAGCACAGACATGGCATGACCCTGTCTGTGCATGCCATGCGGCATGGCCCGCCCGGTCCCGTCGCACGGTCGGAACCGGGCGGGAGGCGTGCATCCTGACCTGCGGCATCCTTTGCCGATCCGCATCGTCCGGCGTCATTCAACAGAGAGTACAGACCCATGGGTATGGAAAACAGCATTTCGATCGATGGCGCGCAGCTATGGTCCGACCTGATGGAAACGGCACGTTTTGGCGCGACCGCGCGTGGCGGGCTGCATCGTCTGGCGCTTGGTGCGGATGACCTGAAGGTACGCGAATGGTTTGCCGCCACGTGCCGGGCGCTGGGGTGTGAAGTCATCCATGATTCCATGGGCAACCAGTTCGCGCGTCGTCCCGGCACGCAGCCCGGCCTGAAGCCGATCATGATGGGTAGCCATCTGGACACGCAGCCGACAGGCGGGCGTTTTGACGGTATTCTGGGCGTGCTGGGTGGTATCGCCGTGCTGCGCGCGCTGGAAAATGGCAAGCTCCAGACCCGTCACCCGATCGAGGTCGTCAACTGGACGAATGAGGAAGGCGCGCGCTTTACCCCTCCCATGCTGGCATCCGGCGTATTTGCCGGTGTCTTTACCGAAGAATATGCCCGCAGCCGTCCCGATCGTGACAACATCACCCTGGGTGATGCCCTGACGCAGGGTGGACAGGCGGGCGCGCAGCCCTGTGGCCAGCATCCCGCCGCCGCGTATTTCGAACTGCATATCGAACAGGGGCCGGTGCTGGAGGCCGAAGAAAAGACGATCGGCGTGGTGCAGGGCATCCAGGGCATGCGCTGGTACGAAGTGCGCGTCATGGGCCGTGATTCCCACGCGGGCACAACCCCCATGACCATGCGCGCCGACGCCATGTGGGCCGCCGCCCGCATGATCGATGCGGTGCATGGTGTGGCGATGTCCCATAAGGATGGCCTGGGCACGGTCGGTATCGTTGATTGCCAGCCCGCCAGCAGCAATGTCATTCCCGGCAATGTCATGTTCACCGTTGACCTGCGCAATCCGTCCGACACGGTTCTGGAGGCGATGGAGCAGGATTTCCGCGCCCGGATCGCGACCCTGGCCGAGGATTGCGGGGTTGAGGCGATCGTGTCGCCGGTATGGAATTCAGCCGCCGTGCATTTTGATCCCACCTGCATCGCCTGCGTGCGTGAGGCGGCGGAGGAGGAACGCTATCCCATGCGTGATATCGTCTCCGGCGCCGGGCATGACGCCGCCTACATGGCGCAGGTGGCGCCGACGGCCATGGTGTTTATCCCGTGCCTGAACGGTATCAGCCATAACGAGGCCGAAAGCGCCGAACCGACGGATGCGACGGCGGGCGCCAATGTCCTGCTGCATGCCGTGCTGCTGGCCGATACCCGGATTGACGCGGCATAAGACCAGATGCGGCGGGGTTATTTCTTCAGCCGCACCATGACCACCTTGGGGTGGTGGCCGACCCATTCGACATCGACAATACCGGAATCGGTGATCAGGTCGCTCAGGCGCGCATAGCCGAAATTGCGGGCATTGAAATCCGACGCCTGCTTGGCCAGATGGGCGCCGACCGAGGCGAGGTTGGCCCATCCATCCTCGTTCGAGGACGCGTTGATGGCGTTGCGCAGCTTGTCCAGGTCCTGTTCATCGAGGGTCTGCACCGGCTGGACGAAGGGCAGGCCACGGGACGTGGTCCGGTCTGTCCGGTGCCTGTGTGTCTCCACATCATGCGCGGCGTGGTGGCTGAGGACATCGAAATAGACGAATTTGTCGCATGCCGTAATGAAGGGGCGTGGTGTCTTGCGTTCCCCGAACCCGTAGACCGTCACCCCCTGTTCACGGATGCGGGCGGCAAGACGGGCGAAATCGCTGTCACTCGATACAATGCAGAACCCCGCGAACCGCCCGGTATACAGCAGGTCCATCGCATCGATGATCATTGCGCCATCGGTGGCGTTCTTCCCGGTTGTATAGGCAAATTGCTGCACGGGCTGGATTGCGTGTTCCAGCAGGCATTCCTTCCAGCCATTCAGGTTGGGCTTTGTCCAGTCGCCATAGATGCGCTTGACGCTGGCAACCCCGTAACTGGCGATTTCTTCCAGTAGGCCAATGATGACCCTGGGTGATGCATTATCCCCGTCAATCAGTAGAGCGAGCGCCTTGTCAGGATTTGTCTGTATCATGTCCCCCTGGGATACCGTGCCCCATGGCCGTCAGATACAGGCCGCCGACCGATCGGGCAAATGACGCGATACCGCTTTTTGCCTGGTCTGCCTTTGGTGCCGTGCGTGCCTAAGTGTACTTTGGAAAATTCCTATTTACACATATGACCGCAACGGTTGATCGTCGTTGCATAAACATATCATTCCGCGTCTATTGAGGGGGTAGCTGCATTACATGATCCGTGCCTCGATCCCGTTCGGCTTTTCCATCTGTTCCACGCCGGGGAGCGTCAACTGATGCAACTGGATGTCTTCAAGACGCTGTGGGGCGATACCCGTCCGTGGGACCAGCCCGTTGCCGATATGCGGGCGGCGGGTTTTGACGGGATCGAGGCACGTATCCCACCCACTGCGGCACAGGCGGCCGAATGCGCGCGGATCCTGCGCGGCGAAGGCGTGCCCTATATCGGCATCGCCATGACCGGTGGTGGCGTGCTGCCCCGTCAAGCGGCCAGCGTGGATGACCATGTCACCGACCTGCGCGCCATACTGGAACGTGCGGTGCCCATGTCACCCCGTTTCATCAACGTGCTGGGTGGCAATGACCGGTGGAATGCGGCCCAGCAGGTCGAATTCATTGCGCGGGCGCAGGATGTGGCACGCGATACCGGGTTGCTGTGCAGTTTCGAAACCCATCGCGCGCGCATCCTGTCCAGCCCGTGGATGACGCTGGAGGTCATCCGCCAGCATCCTGACGTGCTGTTCACGACCGATATCAGCCACTGGGTCGTGACCTGCGAACGGCTGCTTGATGACCCGCTGGATGATTTCAGCGCCTTTGTCAGCCGGGTCCATCATGTGCAGGCCCGCGTGGGATATGACCAGGGACCGCAGGTGCCCCATCCGGCGGCCCCCGAATACCAGCCTGCCCTGCGGTTTCACCAGCAGTTCTGGGAAAAGGTCTGGCAGTCCCAGATGGCGCGGGGCTACACCACCACCACCCTGACCCCCGAATGCGGGCCGGATGGCTACCTGCACACGCTTCCCTTCACCAATGCGCCGGTGGCCGACCTGTGGGGGCTGAATGTGTGGATGGGGCAGACGGAACGCCAGCATTTTCTGGACTTCATATCGACCAGGCAACAGGATAACGCGTCATGACGTCTACCATACAGGATACGGTAAAACCCGGTCACGTCGAGACCTTTACTTCCATTCCCGTTGTAAATATCGCGGGGTTGTACAGTCCTGACCTTGCCGCACGGCAGGCCGTGGCGGAGGAACTCGGGGCGGCGGCGCGCAATGTCGGCTTCCTTTATATCTCCGGCCATCAGGTGCCGGATGCCGAGATCGCGGGCGTGCGCAAGGCGGCGCGGGATTTCTTCGCGCTGCCTTACGAAGAAAAGATGAAATACTACATCGGCACGTCCGCCACGCATAAGGGCTACGTGCCGGAAGGCGAGGAAGTCTACAGCAAGGGCCGTCCCGACCATAAGGAAGCCTTTGACATCGGGTTCGAGGTTCCGGCCGATAACCCGCTGGTCAAGGCGGGCACGCCGCTTCTGGGGCCGAACAACTGGCCCACCGTGCCCGGTTTCCGTGCGGAAGCCGAGGCGTATTACAAATCCGTTTTCGCGCTGGGCCGCACGCTGTTCCGTGGCTTTGCCCTGGCGCTCGGGCTGCCGGAAACGTATTTCGATGACCACGCCAATTTCCCGCCGTCCAAACTGCGCATGATCCATTATCCGTATGATGCGGATGTAAAGGATGCGCCCGGGATTGGCGCGCATACCGATTATGAATGCTTTACCATCCTGCTGGCGGACCAGCCGGGGCTGGAAGTCATGAACGGCAATGGCGACTGGATTGACGCGCCGCCGGTACCGGGCGCCTTTGTGGTCAATATCGGCGACATGCTGGAAGTCATGACCGCGGGGGCCTTTGTCGCGACGGCGCATCGTGTCCGCAGCGTCCCGGCGGAACGATATTCCTTTCCCCTGTTCTATGCCTGCGACTATCATACCAGGATCCAGCCGCTGCCAGCCTTCGCCAATGGCGCGCAGGATTATGAAACCATTACCATCGGGGAACACATGTGGGCGCAGGCGCTGCAGACCTATCAGTACCTTGTCCGTCGCGTGGCGGACGGGACGCTGTCGCTGCCCACGGGTGCGCGCAAGGTGGCCACGTTCGGGCATTTCAAGCGCGCAAAAAACGATAAGGCCTGATCCCGCCACGGCGGCCAGGCATTTGCTACAGGATGGGATTTTCCGACATCATGTCTACTGCACCGGCTACATCATCTGCCATGACAGAGCAGGCCCTGCGTGAGGATCTGGCAGCAGCCTATCGCCTGATCGCGCATTTCGGCATGACCGACCTTGTCTATACGCACCTGTCCGTGCGTCTGCCGGGGCCAAATCATGCCTATCTGGTCAATCCCTACGGTCTTCTGTTCGAGGAAATTACCGCCAGTTCCCTGGTCGTGGTGGATGCGGACGGCCTGCCCAGGCAGGAAACGTCATGGCCGATCAACCCGGCGGGGTTTGTCATCCATTCCGCCATCCACCGCAGCAGGCCCGATGCCGCCTGCGTCATGCATACCCATACCATTCCCGGCATGGTGGTGGCGGCACAGGACCAGAATGTCCTGCCGCTGAACCAGATCAACATGGAATTCTACGGCAGTGTCGCCTTTCATCCCTACGAGGGGATTGCGGCGGATGATAACCTGAGCGAGCGCGAGCGTCTGGTGCGCGACCTTGGTGACCGTAATGCGCTGATTCTGCAGAACCATGGACTGCTGACCGTCGGCACGACCGTCGCGCATACATTCTACCGCATGTATTATCTGAATCAGGCCTGCAGCATTCAGATCGCGGCGCAGGCGACGGGGGTGCCGCTGCACATTCCCTCCGAGACGCAGATCCTGCGCGCGAAAAAGCAGTTTGATGATGATCCCGATCAGGGCCGCCTGATCTGGCAGGCCCTGCGCCGCAAGCTCGATCGTGAACAGCCGGATTACAGGGACTGATACGGTCATAGGTCATGCGTTCTGGTAGGCCCGCAGGCAACATTCATGCCTGTGGGCCTGTCTGCGTGACGTCCGTTTTCAGGGGGAATGAACAGGTCGCTTAAGTCAGCCTGCGAAACGGACATTCCGGCGCACGGTCATGATGTCCGTAGGATCTGCGAGCTGCGGGACTCGAATTCTCATGATCCCGCACTTCACATCACGCTAGAATCACTGGAAATCCGCCAAATGCTTCTTCATCCATCTCTTGGCACTGAAGGCACCTTGGAGAAGGAATGTGGGGAAATCAAGCGGCCACTATCACCTATTTCTGCGTTCCCCTGATCTGCTGCAGCAGTGAGACGGGAAGGGGGGCTAATGCGTCATCACCTTTGACGTGTGCCCATCGGTGGCAAGTGGGACATAAAACAGACAAGTCATCTATGGTGCTGTCACGTTGGCCGCAGGCGACTGGGCTAATATGATGAGCATCAAACATTCCTGCCGATTCGTCAGAGAAGCCACATGCTTCGCAAACGAGTTTGCCATCATTGCGTTCTCGATTTGCCAGTTTCGCAGCCTTTTTAAGTTCTGGCGAACGCTCTACCTGGCATGAAAGTTTATATACCCGCTTTCCTTCCGATGATGTGAATTTCAATCTTGGGTAGAATGTTGATGAATATTCCACCTTTCCATCATCATAAAAACCGGGTGGAGCTATTACGTCTGTTCTGCGTCTGACTGGAAAATCCTTAATCTTTTCCCAAAAAAGATGGATGCGTTCTTCGTCGCGATAAACGCTATCATATGCATTGGTTATGATTTTTTTATCCGGAAGCCCTACATCGCTCAGGATGTCTGGATGGCCGATGACATCATACGTTTCGGACGTAACTATCGCAAAAGGCCACTGCGAGAGTCTCTCTTTTAGCACGGAATTTCGGACAAAAGCGGCTGTTTCGCCGTATTTCCCTGTCGCTCTTACCAGTTCCAGAATTCTGCCCTTGAATTTCTGGGGCACGTTAGAACCCGCACCAATTGTAACAAAATAGTGCTGGGTCAAGGATCGTTCGGCCACTGATTTTGCTCTCCATTTTTTGGAAAAGCACATGACTGGTTCTTCCGAAAGTCCCCAGACTGGTTTGAGACCCATAAGATTGTCGCATGTGTGAACGATATTCTCGAATGTTATCATCGTTTCACAATGCTCCCATACGTTAGAAATCCGATAATCACTTAATCTTAATGAATTTGCAGCTAGAGAACTATGTGACAATAAGAATATAATGTATGGTTAATTTTATTAAATGGTATTGCTATAGTAATTCAGTAATGATTGCATCAACCAAACTAAACCATTTTCCTATTTTATAGGAAATAATTATGAAGAAAAATCATTTCTTCATAGATTTAGCGAACATATCAGTGGTTACAATTAACTAGATCTGCGAGCTGCGGGACTCGAACCCGCACGCCCTATTGCGGGCGCAAGATTTTAAGTCTCGTGCGTCTACCATTCCGCCAAGCTCGCATATGCGGACCTGTTTAGCATATGCAGGGCGCAGGACAATCATCGGGCATGATTTTATCGAATTAAGTTGTCAGCGCCCTATTCATGGATCGCGGCAGCCTGGACCAGTTTACAAAGAACGGACCATGTAACGTGATGGGATCGGACTGGACCCTTCACAGGCAGGATACCTGCCCTGTTGGCCCACCATTGCGGCGGCCAGCAGGGCAGCGGCTGTATTACTGCTGGAAAGCGCGGGCCAGGATATTCTGCTTTTCCAGTGATACGGGCAGGGTGGTATTGGTCAGGGCAATCCCCTGCCAGCCTGCGCCCAGCGCCGTGTAAAGGTTGATGGCATCCTGCAGGCGTTCCAGCCGCGCCATGGCCTCGGCGTTCTGGGCATTCAGGGTCGTGCGTTCGGTTGTCAGCACTTCCAGGAACCCGACCAGGCCGGCGGCATACAGCTTGCGCGCGCGCTCACTGGCCAATGAGCTGTCTTCCGCAGCCTTGGCCAGCAGTTCGGTGTGTTCTTCATCATCATGCCATGCGGCCATCGCATCCTCGACTTCCTTGAAGCCGTTGAGGACGGACTGGCGATAGGCAAGCCGGCTGGCTTCGGCCGCAGCCTGCGCCATGCGGATCTGGGAGGTATATTTCCCGCCATGCATCAGCGGCAGGGACGCCATCATCAGGAACTGCCAGCTCATGCCGCCCATCTGGAACACCTGATACAGGGCCGATGCATTGGGATTGAAGTTCAGCGGAATGGTGAAGTTCGGGTAAAGCTGGGCAACGGCCACGCCAATACGCGCCGTCGCTTCGGCATAGGTGCGTTCCGCCTTGCGGATATCGGGACGGTTGGCGATGACCATGGACGGCAGGGTGGACGGGAATTCCGGAACCGGCGGTAGCGGCCTGGCTACCTTCAGTTCCAGTTCCGATGTGCCGGGCATCTGCCCCATCAGCACGTCAATCGCATGCGTGATCTGGGAAATATGGGTTTTCAGCGGTTCACGTGCCGCCGTCTGCGAATCCAGTTCCGCCTTGGCCTGCGCGATCTGCATGGTGTTACCCACGCCTTCCAGGTACAGGCGGTTGGTCAGGTCATAGGCGTCCTGTGCGACGTGGATGTTGTTGTTGGCGATTTCCAGCCGCAACTGCTGGTCGCGCAACATCATGTAGTCACCGGCCAGTTCGGACAGCATCATGACCATGACGGCGCGACGGTCCTCGATCGATTCCTCGACCGCGCGGTTCTCGGCTTCCACGCTGCGGCGGATGCGACCGAACACGTCAATCTGCCAGCTGGCGCTGAAGCCATAACCCAGATAGGCGGCCTGTGGCTGGTTTGCAGACCCGGCAGCTGTACCCGGACGCAGCGGCCAGTTGTCGATATTGATCGAATACCGGACATTACCGGCGGATGCCTGCGTATCCACCTGCGGATACCACTGCGATGCCTGCACGTCACGGATCGCGCGTTCGGCCATGATCCGCTGGCCCGCGACCTGCAGGTTGTAATTCCCTGTAATCGCCTTGTCGACCAGCTTGTCGAGTTCAGGATCCTTGAACAGGTGCCACCACTGTTTCAGTTCCTTGTTGGTTTCCTCGATTTCCTCGGGGGTGGCGGCGTGGTCATCCTCGGTAAATTTGGCCGGGGGTTTCATCCGGTCGGGCTGGTAGCGGGGGCCTACCGTACAACCGGCCAGGAAAATGGCCGATGTCAGGAACAGGCCGGTCCGGCGGGTAACTGCGTTGATGTTCATGATCGTGCCCGGCGCCTTACAGGTGGTCTTGCAGCCATGTCGTCAGACGGCCGCGTTGGGTACGGGACTGGGGACCGACGCTGATCGTGGCGGTCATGCCGGCCGCCAGTGTCACGCTGTCAGGCACATGGTCCAGGTGGATACGGACCGGGATACGCTGCGCCAGCCGCACCCATGTGAAGATCGGGCTGACATCCTGCAGCCCGAGGCCGTCGGGCCTGCCGTTCTGGTCATTGATACCGCGGGCGATACTGACCACATGACCGGGCAGGATGTCCTTGTAACCCATCAGCTTGACACGCGCATCGTCACCCACATGCACGCCCCACATCTTCGTTTCCTCGAAATAGCCGTTGACCCAGTAGGAGTCGGCGTCAATCACCGCCAGCCGCGCATGGCCCGCCGTGACGTAATCACCCACCCGCAGGTTGAGGTTGGTGATGTTGCCGTTGACCGGGGAATACAGGATGGAGCGCTGCAGGTTCAGCTTGGCCAGGTCAAGGGCCGCGCGCGCCGCATCGACCGACGCGATCTGCGTCGCCACGTTCGAGTTGAAGACTTCCTGTTCTTCCGCCGACACGATACCGCCCAGTCCCATGCGGCGGCGTGCATCATTCTGCTTGAGCTTCAGGTCTTCCAGCGCCCCGTCCAGACGGGCCTGCGCCTCGCGTATGGCCAGGCGGAAACGCACGGGGTCAAGCACGAACAGGGGATCGCCCCGGTGCACGAACTGGTTGTCGACCACGGGCAGCTGCACCACGGTTCCCGACACTTCCGGCGCCACGTCCACGACATAGACGCGGACACGTCCGTCACGTGTCCAGGGGGCAATCATGTAGGTGTCCCATAAGGTGACGCCCATGACGATGGCCATCGTCACGACCGCCAGGGTCAGGACCACACGGATCAGGGTGCGCAGGAGGGGCATGGGGATTTCTCGAACCTTCTTGGGACAGTCAGATGTACAGGATCATCAGGCAGAGGACGCAAGTGTATAGCGCAACCTCGAACAGGGCGAGATGCCAGAACCATTTCATTATGCCGCACCACCATAACAGCGATCGCAGCAGCATGGTGACAGGCAGGGCAGCCACGGCATAGACGACAATCGGCGCCATGAAGACACCGAATAGGTTGAATTCGCTCAGCATCAGGCGGTTCTCATTCCGAACGGTCCCGTTGAAGGAGGAGCAGGCACGGACAGGCCATGACGGACTGTATTCCTGCCCGTCGCTATCTGTAGCCGACCAGACGCATGGAAGAAACCGGCAATGGAGACAAACTGCAAGGACGGGACATCCCGTCGTGGCATCGGGTGCCCCCATGCAGGCAGTGCCGGGGCAGGGGAACGCAATGGGATGGGCAGGGAAAGGGGGGTCATGCCTGTCCCCCGCCCGGGGTGCCGGTCCGGCTGCACAGATTGGCCTCGATCCGTTCAAAGACGGAATAGCAGGCCTGCAGTTCAGGGGTGGAAATACCATGCAGCAGGCGGTTGGACACGGCTTCCACCGCATGGCGGACCTGACGTGCGGTGCGTTCGCCCTTTTCCGTCAGGCTGACCAGTTTGGAGCGTTTGTCGTCACGGTCGGGGGAACGGAACACCAGATCACGGCGTTCCAGTACATCAAGCAGGCGGGCAACGGACGGGGCTTCGATTTCAAGGGCGCGCACAAGATCGGTCTGACGGACCGGCGGCGGCAGCAGGCCAAGGTAGAGCACAGGCCGCCACGTCGCTTCTGTCAGGCCGTATTCCTGCAGGTCGCGGTCAACCTGCCTGCGCCACGCGGCGCCAAGCCGGGCGAGACGGCGACCAAACGACAGTTCCTTCTCGTTGCGCTCCAGATCGGGCATTCTGTTCCGCCAGCTGGGACATACAATTATTAAGCATGCAAACCATTTGCGTGCTTAGTATATCCGGAAGCTGCACGTTTCCAGAAAACGACAAAGTGAGCCAATGCAATTTCAGCATGGATACTATCTGGCAATGACGTGGATCATTGCCAGACTGCGTGGGCCGGTGGCCTGGGGGGTTATTTCCCGCGCCCCGTCATGGCCTTGAACAGGTTCCAAACCGCCCGGCCGGTATGGCGGGTCAGCGGACCGGCAACCGTGGTGGCCACGGCGGACAGGGCAACGGTCTGCCGCAGTTCGTTCAGGGCGTGTTCACGTGCGAATCGCACGCGGATTTCCTCCGGCGTCATGTAGGAACGCCGTCCCATGACCAGCCCCATGACAACCACCAGAAGATCCGCCCCGAATACGGCCGCAGCCGAACCAAGGGCGCTGAAGCCCATTGTCTGGTAACAGAAGGCCCACAGCAGCCCATGGCCCGAGATGACTGCGAAAAAAGCAAAGATAGCCGCCACAACCAGGAATGCAGCCTGACGACCAAGACGGATCGCCATCAGCTTGCGTAGGGTCAGTTCCCCTTCAATGATGGTTTTACCGATTTCGCCTATTCTCATGATGCTCGCGTATCCTCTGGTTGCAGCAGGCTAGAAAGCCTTATTTCGTTGCGCGGCCAAGAAAATAGCCGATCACCGAGAAAATGGCGATAGCCACAAGCGAACGAGCGCGTGAGCCACCCTTCTTGGGTGCGTGTTCCGCCAGGTTTTCGCGTGCCTGGCCCGCCAGGTGCTCCGCCTTGCTGGCGACATCATGCAGGGCCTGCCTGCCGTGCGTATGCAGCAGGTTCTCGATGTGGCCTTTCAGGGCCTGCAGGTCTTCGTGGGTGACGTGCTTGATGGTTTCGGTCTTGCTCATGATCGTTTCCTTTGTGACGAGTGAAGCCAACAATCCTCTGGTAAGGAGGTAACCATTGCTTATAACGCGTTATCTCCCCAGTCAGGTTTCTGTTATCGCATGTCTCCTTTCTCCATTCGGCTGGTTGTCAACGCACTCCGGGCCTTTTCCGGTGCGCCGGGCCTGTCTTTTTCTGCCGCGGCGGGCACGTGCCTGACGGTTGTCAATGACAGGGCCGACTGCCTGTGCGTGCTGGCGGACATGCTGGCGGGCCATGCGCCCGCCTGTGGGGGGCAGGTCATGGTTGACGGGATTGACGTGACCGGCCTGCCGCCCGACCGGCGGCCATGCGCGCTGGTGGGATGGCGCGATCCGCTGTTCGCCCACATGACGGTTCAGGCCAACCTGGCCTTTGCGCTGCGCGCGCGGGGGGAGGAATCGCACGCCGTGGCGGCACGGGTGCGCGCCGTGCTGGCGCTGCTGGGACTGGATGGGCTGGAACATGCCCGCCCCGCCACCCTTTCGCCCGAACAGGCGCTGCGTGTCATGATTGGCCGCGTCCTGGTGTTCGAACCGCCCGTCCTGGTGCTGGACGATCCGTTTACCCCCCTGCCGCCCGCGGGGCGCGTGGCCATGCGGCGTCTGGTCAGTCGGCTGGTGCGCGCGCGCGGCCTGTGCGTGGTGCTGCTGACGCGTGAGCGTGAGGACGCGCTGCTGCTGGGTGATGCCATTGCCTATATGGATGGCATGGAGATCGTGCAGCTTGGTACGGCGCTGGACCTGTTCGACCGTCCCGCGTGTGACCGGGTGGCGACCGGGTTTGGCCATGCCAACAGCCTGACAGCCCGCGTGGCCAGTGTCGATGATGACGTGGCCCTTGCCCACCTGCCCGGTGGCCTGCCGGTCGAAGCCATGGCGGCGCCGGGGGTGGAGGCGGACCAGCTGGCCACGCTGTGCATCCGGCCGGACCGGATCGCGGTCATGTTTCCCTCACGCCCCGGCATGGCGGGGGGCGCCGACCCCGACGGGCCGCCAGTGCTGGAGGCGACCCTGACGGACATGCGGCAGATGGGCGATCATGTGCTGCTGCGTTTCAGGCTGGCGAATGGGGAGGAACTGCTGGCGCGCCGTCCGCCCACCCCCGCCCTGCAGCGCGTGGCGGCAGGGCAGGTGGCCATGCTGGCGTGGCAGCCGGGGCAGGCAATTGCCTTTCCGTTCCGTGGTGAAATGGGGTAGCGTCCGGCATTCTTCGCCCCTGCCTGAAGGATTGTTTCCTGTCCGTGTTCCAGTCTGCGTCCCGTTCCCGCATCCGTATCGGCCTGTTCTGCCTGCTGGTGGCCCCCTCCGTCCCATCCGTCTGGTCCGCCCCGGCTATTGCTGCGACCCCCGTGCGGCACAAGGCCGCCCTTGTGGTCGCGAGTACGGAGTCGCAAATGACGCAGGCGCAGAATGCGGCCTTCCTCCAGCCTTTCGCGCGGGCGTCCCGCCAGCCGGTGGTGCGGCAGGCATGGAACGGCACCCTGGCGGAACTGGACGGGCATGGGCTGCATGCGGGGCGCACGGGTACATGGTCACTGGTCTTTGCCGAGGATACCACCATCCGCGCCGCCTGCGTGCGCGAACTGGTCATTCACCTGGCTGGTAGCGCCACCAACCCTGACGGGTGCGGCGTGCCGGGCATGACAGCCCAGGTGGTGGTGGCGTGGGACCAGACACGGCGCAGGCTTGCGCCACGCTGGGCCGATTTCTGGGATATCGTGCGTTTTCCCGGCAAGCGTGGCCTGCGGCGTGACCCGCGCACCACGCTGGAAATCGCGCTGATGGCCGATGGCGTGGCGCCGGGTGATGTCTATAACCAGCTTGCCACCCCGCAGGGTGTCGATCGCGCCTTTCGCAAGCTGAGCCAGCTTCGCCCCTATATCACGTGGTGGTCCACCCCGGCGGATGCCACCAGCATCCTTGAACGCGGGCAGGTGCTGATGGGCAGCGCGCCCGGTGACGCGGTGCGCAGCATTGCCACACGCTACAGGGACAGGATCGGCATCAATACGGACATGGCGCTGTCCTATGGCCTGTCATGGGGTGTGGTGGCCGGACAGTCGGCCTTCCGGCTGGGGCAGGCGCGCAACCTGCTGCACTTTATCATCCAGCCTGACCAGCAGGCCGCGTTCCTTGCGCGCTATCCCGCCGCAACGCCGCCCGCATCCCTGCCTGCGTCCGTGGCGTTGCCGGTGGATGTGCAGTTCTGGCAGGCACACTACCCGGACCTGTCACGCCGCTTTGACACATGGTTGCGGGATGCGGGCTGATGCTGCCTGATCTTGCCGTCCGCCCGGCTGCAGTGATGGGGCTGGATGGAGCCTGTATCGCACTGGGTCTTGTGGTGGCATGCGGATTGGTACTGGTAGTGCATGTGATGCTGTACCGGGCATGGCCCGCGTGGTGCGTGCTGCTGCGCGGGATGCTGCTTTGCCTGTTGTTGCCGGGACTGGGTCTGGCGGTATGGTGGCCATGCCTTGCGCATGGTGGCGGTGTGGCGGGATGTCTCATGCAGGGCCTGTGTATCGCGCCCGCCGCGATGTGGCCGCTGCTGCGGGTGCTGGACCGGATTCCGCCGGGCCTGTCACGCACGGCCGGCGGTCTGGGGGCGGACGCGAACATGCGTTTTCGGCTGCTCTGGCTGCCGCTGCTGGGCCTGCCGGTGGCTGGGGTGATGGCGTTTTCGTTCGGTATGATCGCGCTATGCGCCATGGCGGCAGTGGCCGCGCATTGAAGATTTTATGGATTTGACACGGCAGGACCACGACCATGACAGATGAGACACCGCCATTTTGGGAAACGACACCCCTTGAGCAGATGTCTACCACGCAGTGGGAGTCGCTGTGCGATGGATGCGGCCGGTGCTGCCTGCACAAGCTGCGTGAGGACGAGACGGACGAAGTCCTGTTTACCGATGTCGCCTGTCGCCTGCTGGATACCACGTCCTGTTTGTGTACCGATTATGAGCACCGCCAGCGCCGGGTGCAGGACTGTATCAGCCTGACGCCAGAAATGCTGGCGGATATCGACTGGCTGCCGCCAACCTGTGGGTATGTGCTGGTGCGTGATGGGGAGCCGTTGCCATGGTGGCACCCGCTGGTGTCCGGCACCCGTGACACGGTGCATGAGGCAGGCGTGTCCGTAAGCGGCAGGGTGATCAGTGAACGCAAGGCGGGCATGCTGGAGGACCACGTGGTTGACTGGCCGGGTGAAGCCCCGCGGGATGCATTCTGCCGCACGCGTCCGCCCCGGCGCTGATGAAAAAACAGTAAAGGTTTTCGGGTGCCGCTTTTTTTAAAGACAGCATTCCGTGAAGCTTTTTGAAAAAAGCTTCGCCAAGAACTTCCTTATGAATTGAGCGGGACGGTTTCATGGGCAGGATTCTGAAACAGTCTTTAACGGCAGGGATGCGGTGACAGCCGGAACGGAGGTCGTGCCCATCGCGTCCGGGCAGGTCACGGTCTGCTGGCGGGCGTCGCGGCAGGCGCGGCGTATTTCCATGCGGATCGATCCACGTAGCGGGCATGTCGTTATTACCCTGCCGCGCGGCGCGCGGCGGACGGATGGGCTGGCGCTGCTGCGCGCGCATTCCGCATGGGTGGCGGCGGGGCTGTCACGCCTGCCGCCGCCTGTTGACCTGTGCCATGGCGGCCATGTCGTGCTGGATGGGCGGCGCCATGAAATCCGCCACTGTCCCGACGCACGGCGTGGCGTATGGCTGGAAGACGGGGTGCTGCATGTCAGCGGTGCTGAAGAATTCGTCCCCCGCCGCGTCAGCGCCTACCTGCGCGCACAGGCGCAGGCCCGCCTGCCCGCCCGCCTGCGCGCACAGGCCGAATCCTGCGGCCTGAAACCGACACAGGTCAGGCTGCGCGATACGAAAAGCCGGTGGGGCAGCTGTTCATCCGATGGGTCGATCATGCTGTGCTGGCGGCTGGTCATGGCGCCGCTGGAGGTGCAGCATTACATCATTGCCCATGAACTCGCGCATCTGCGGCACATGAATCACGGGCCGGATTTCTGGTTGCTGGTGGACCGGCTGACCCCGCACAGGCGTCAGGCTGAAAAATGGCTGCATGACCATGGCGCCAGCCTGCACCGGATCGCCCCGGTCTAAAATCTTTCATTACTTTTCAAGAGATATCTTACGCGGTGAACTGTTCGGTTATGATCCGTTCCGACAGACTCTGCCCCGGATCGAACAGCACGGTGGTCTGCAGTTCCCGCGCTTCGCTGATTTCGACGGAAATGACATCGCGCACTTCGGTAAAGTCCGCCACGGCGGCCACGGGGCGCTTGTCGGTTTCCAGAATGTCGAAACGCACCTGCGCGGTGGAAGGCAGCAGCGCGCCCCGCCACCGGCGCGGGCGAAACGCACTGATGGGCGTAAGCGGCAGCAGGTTGGCCGACAGCGGCACGATCGGCCCATGCGCGGACAGGTTGTAGGCGGTTGATCCCGCCGGTGTCGAAATCAGCACCCCATCACATATCAGTTCGGGCATGCGCACGCGTCCATCCACCCCGATGCGGATTTTCGCCGCCTGCCGTGTCTGGCGGAACAGGAATACATCATTCAGCGCAAGGGCATGGATGCATCTGCCCTCGATCGTCGTGGCCTTCATGCGCAGCGGGTGCAGGATGGCCGCCTGCGCCGTGGCAAGGCGGGCGGGCAGGTCATCGGGCACGGCGGGATTCATCAGGAACCCCACCGTCCCGCAGTTGACGCCATATACCGGCAGGTTGCGCCCCAGCGTCGTATGCAGCATTTCCAGCATGAAGCCATCGCCACCCAGGCAGACCAGCGCATCCGCTTCCTCCGGGGGGCATTGGCCGTACTGCCCGACCAGACGTTCCAGCCACAGCTGCGCGCTTTCGTTCGGGGCCGCGGCAAAGCTCAGCTTCGTTGGAAGGTACCCATCGGCCCAGCCCGGGTACGACATGTCATTCATGGGGTGTGGATGGACAGGCGGTGATGCGCCATGACCGGCATGCGTTCGCGTATGCTGTCGGTTACCGTGCGCTCAAGGCGCGCGGTGCTCCACCCCGGTCCATCCGAAACCTGGGCCACGATGGTGCCCCACGGGTCGATGATCATGGAATGGCCGTACGTGCGGCGCTTCTGGCCATTTTCATCCGTATGGGTGCCGGTGGTACCGCAGGCGACCATCCAGCACTGCGTTTCGATCGCGCGTGCGCGCAGCAGCGTTTCCCAATGCGCCAGCCCCGTTTCCACCGTAAAGGCGGCAGGCACCAGCAGCACGTTCGCCCCCCGCGCCCGTAGCGCATGGAACAGCGCGGGGAAGCGGATGTCGTAGCAGATGGCCAGCCCCGCCGTGAGGTCGGCGGAAAGCGGTGCCGTCACGATATCCGAACCGGGTTCGTATGTATCGCTTTCGCGGTAGCCTTCGCCCCCGGGCGTGGTGACATCAAACAGGTGGATCTTGCGATAGCGCGCGCGTTCACGTCCCCTTGCATCAAACAGCAGCGCGGTATTGAACAGCCTGTCGCCATGCCGTTCCCCGATGGACCCGCCATGGATGATGACGCCATGTTCGCGTGCGATACCTGACAGGAACCGGTACAGCGGCCCGGCTTCCCCCGTGCCATCGGGGGCGGGCAGGGTTTCGGCCGCCGCGAACTTCATGTCCCGGGTGCCGCCAAGGCAGCTCCACATTTCCGGCAGCATGACAAGGTCGGGCTTGTCCGCGGTGATGGCGGCGGTAATCAGTGCGCGGGCGTGTTCGATATTATCGGGCGCGGATGCGCCGGGCGCCATCTGGATGACAGTGGTGCGCATCAGGATACGTACTCCGTGGGCATTGGCCCCCGACCATAGGACAGGCAGGCCCGCGCCCGCAACCGGTATGGCCTGATCGTGCGCCCTGTTAAAAGCCGTGGCGGCGCGATAGGATGTGGCCGTACTTCATATTGAAAAATCAATGGCGCATTCCTCATCTTCCCGAACTGTCATCTTCGCCGCCCTTGGTGGCAACCTGCTGGTGGCGGCAACCAAGTTTGCCGCCGCGTTCATGACCGGCAGCGCCTCCATGCTGAGCGAGGCCATCCACTCCCTGATCGATACCGGCAACCAGGGGCTGCTGCTGGTCGGCATGCGGCGCGCGACGCGACCGGCCACGGCCATGCATCCGTTCGGCTACGGGCTGGAACTGTATTTCTGGACCTTTGTGGTGGCGCTGCTGATCTTCGGGCTGGGGGCCGGTGTCTCCCTGTATGAAGGGATCATCCACATCATCCATCCACAGCCCGTGGCGCATGTGCTGGTCAATTACGTCGTGCTGATGGCCAGCATCGTGTTCGAGGGTTCGGTCTGGCTGATGGCGCTGCGGACCTTCCGCAAGGAAGGCAAGGGCCGTCGTGGCTGGGTCGAGGCCGTGCAGATGAGCAAGGACCCTACCGTGTTTACTGTCCTGTTCGAGGATACGGCGGCACTCAGCGGCCTTGGCGTGGCCCTTCTGGGCAATATCCTTGCCGAATGGCTGGAGATGCCAGTGCTGGATGGCGTGGCGTCCATCATCATCGCGTGCATCCTTGCGGTGACGGCGGCGTTCCTTGCGCGGGAATCACAGTCACTGCTGACTGGCGAAGGTGTCGCGCCGGAGGTGCTGGCAGCCCTGCGCCGCATGGCGCTGGCCGCCAGCGGGGTGGAGCGGCTGAATGAAATCCGCTCCCTGCATTTCGGCCCGCGTGACGTGCTGGTGGTGATCAGCCTTGATTTCCGCAACGACATGACGGCGGGACAGGTGGAAATCGTGGTCAGCGCGCTGGAACACCAGATCAAGCAGGCCTATCCCGAAGTGACCCGTGTTTTCATCGAGGCACAGGACAGCCGCACCCAGCCCCCGGGCACGGCCGCCAGCGGCAGCGTGCCTACGCCGTGACGAATTCATCCGCCCGGTAACCCTGTGCGAACAGCAGGGTGCGCAGGGTGGTGTGATTGACCTGACTGGTGATTTCGCGCCGGACAGCGGGCTTGGCATGGAAGGCGATGCCCGCACCGGCCACGCGCAGCATGGCAAGGTCGTTTGCGCCATCGCCCGTCGCCATGGCGTCGTCCATGTCCAGACCACCTGCGGCCACCAGGCGGCGCAGGTGCGCAAGCTTGGCATCCGGGCCGAGGATGGGCTGCCCCACCGTGCCCGTCAGCATGCCGTCGGCATCCAGCAGGGTATTGGCGTGGTTTTCATCAAAGCCGCACAGGGCCGCCACCCTGCTGGTAAAGAACGTGAACCCGCCTGACACCAGCGCCGTGCGTGCACCGTTCGCACGCATGGTGCGCACCAGCTCCACGGCGCCGGTATTGAGCTTCACATCCTGCCACGCCCGTTCCAGCAGGCTGACCGGCAGGCCGCGCAGCAGGGCGACGCGCTCGCGCAGCGCGGATTCGAATTCGATTTCCCCGTTCATGGACCGCCGGGTGATGTCGGCGATCTTTTCCCCGATCCCGGCATGGGCCGCGATGTCATCCAGCGTTTCGCAACTGACGATGGTGCTGTCCATGTCCGCCACCAGCAGGCGCTTGCGGCGGTTGTCGCGTGGCGTTACCAGCACGTCCATCCCACGCCCGGCAAAGACGTCCCGCATGGCCCCGATATCCGGCTGCATCCATGTTGCGGGGGCAGCGCAGCCGATTTCGACCGCTTCCCCTTCCGACAGGGTGACGGGAACACCGCCACGCACCAGGTCACGCGCGGCCTGGATATCAACCGGCGTGAGGGATGTGGCGCCACGGTTGGCCACCAGTACAAGGGTATGGGAGAAGGAAGAGGAATCAGCCATGGGGTCCGGGTATATGACAGGTGAGAGACAATGACACGCCCCCCTGCCGGGCGGGCGCGCATGGCGGTGATCGTGGCGGGTCCGACCTGTTCGGGCAAGTCCGCACTTGCGCTGGCCCTTGCACGGCAGGTGAACGGTACCATCATCAATACCGATTCGATGCAGGTATACCGTGACCTGCGTATCCTGACAGCCCGGCCCGACGCCACCGAGGAAGCCAGCGTGCCCCATGCGCTGTACGGCGTGCTGCCGGCAGCGGAACCCGGCAGTGTCGCATGGTGGCGCACGCAGGCCATCGCTGCGGCCCACGCCGCATGGGATGCGGGCCGGGTGCCGGTATTCTGTGGCGGCACGGGCATGTATTTCCGCGCGCTGACCGATGGCCTGGCGGATATTCCCCAGCCGCCCGACGCCATTCGTGCGCAGGCGCGTGACATGGTCGATCGCCTGGGACCGGAGGCCGTGCATGAGATGCTGCGCCAGCGCGACCCCGAAACCGCCGCCACCCTGCGCCCGACCGATGGCCAGCGCATCGCGCGCGCATGGGAAGTACACGCGGCTACCGGCCATGGGCTGGTCTGGTGGCGGCGTGAAGCGGTGCTGCCCCCACTGCCCGCGCGTTTTGTCGCCATACGCCTGCATCCCCCGCGGGATGTGCTGCGCGCCGCCATCGCCCGCCGGTTCCAGGCCATGCTCGACCTTGGCGCAATGGATGAGGTCGCCCGCCTGCTGGCGCAGGACCTGCCCCCGGCCCTGCCTGCCATGCGTGCCCATGGCGTGCCCGAACTGGCCGCCGTGCTGCGGGGCGAAATGGATATGGCCACGGCCGTGCAGCAGGCCGTCCGCCTGACCGGGCAATACACGAAACGGCAGGCGACATGGTTCGCCCATCACGCGCTGGCGGCGGAGATGGACACGTTTTTATATGAAAAACGGTTTGAAAAATGCGAAACCGCGCAACAAATGGAAAGATGGAGCAATAAAATCATTTCTTTTGTTATTAACCGCATTGACGCGGGCCAAGGGTTTCCGTAAACCCGGCCCCGGGATTTCGCCTCCTGTAGCTGGCCGGATTGTTCCGGCGGCTTTGGGCGAAGGAGCAGGAACATGAACGCAGCATCGCACCAGACAGACCTGAAGCATCACGCCACTGGCACGGACACGACCGTACTCAGCGGTGCGGAAGTGCTTCTGCGCGTATTGGTCGAACAGGGGGTCGAAGTCATTTTCGGCTATCCCGGCGGTGCGGTCCTGCCGATCTATGACGCGCTGTTCCGCCAGAACGCAATTCGCCATGTACTGGTCCGTCATGAACAGGCGGCCGTGCATGCGGCCGAAGCCTATGCCCGGTCCACCGGCAAGGTGGGCGTGGTGCTGGTGACCAGTGGCCCCGGTGCGACCAACACCGTGACCGGCCTGCTGGACGCCATGCTGGATTCGATTCCGGTCGTGTGTTTTTCCGGTCAGGTGGGCGTGCCGCTGATCGGCACCGACGCCTTTCAGGAAGCCGACACCACGGGCATCACCCGTCCGGCCACCAAGTACAACTATCTTGTCCGCCGGGCGGAGGAGGTGGCCCCCTGCGTGCATGAGGCCTTCCATATCGCGCGCAGCGGCCGCCCCGGCCCGGTGCTGGTCGACCTGCCCAAGAACATCATGGTCGGTCCCGCGCCCTACAGTGACGCGCCGCGCGTGCCGCATCCGTCCTATCACCCGCAGACCGAGCCGGGGCGGGACGTGATCGCCCGTGCCGTGGCCGCCATGAAGGGCGCGCGCCGTCCGCTGTTCTATACCGGTGGCGGCATCATCAACGCCGGGCCCGAGGCCTCCACCGCCCTGCGCCGCCTGGTGGAAAAGACGGGCTTTCCCTGCACGTCCACGCTCATGGGTCTGGGGGCGATGCCTGCGGGCGACCGTCGCTTCCTGGGCATGCTGGGCATGCACGGCACGTACGAAGCCAACATGGCCACCCATGACTGTGACGTGCTGATCGCGCTTGGCTCGCGCTTTGATGACCGCGTGACGGGGCGGCTGGATGCGTTCTCGCCCGGTTCGTTCAAGATCCATGCGGATATCGATCCCAGCCAGATCAACAAGATCGTGCGGGTGGATGTCGGCATCGTGGGTGACGCGCGGCGCGTGATCGAGATGATGCTGGAGGAATGGGACTGCACCCCCGCCAATACCCGCCAGCCGATCGATGTCGCGCAGTGGTGGCACCAGATCAGTGAATGGCGGAAGATCGACAGCCTCGGCTTTTCGCAGGACATGGCGCCCGATGCGATCATCCGCCCGCAATACGCCATCCGCCGCCTGCATGAAATGGCGACCGCCACCGGGCGTGACACCTATGTCTCGACCGAGGTGGGCCAGCACCAGATGTGGGCCGCCCAGCATTTCGGCTTTGACAGGCCCAATCGCTGGCTGACTTCGGGTGGTCTGGGCACCATGGGCTATGGCCTGCCTGCTGCCGTTGGTGCGCAGGTCGCCCACCCTGATGCGCTGGTGATCGACATCGCGGGCGAGGCCTCGACGCTCATGAACATTCAGGAACTGTCCACCATCGCGCAGTACCGCCTGCCGGTTAAGGTGTTCATCCTGAACAACCAGTACATGGGCATGGTGCGCCAGTGGCAGGAACTGCTGCATGAATCACGGTATTCCGAAAGCTACAGCGCGGCGTTGCCGGACTTCGTGAAGCTTGCGGAAAGCTTCCATGGGCGCGGCCTGCGGGCGACCTGCGTGGGGGAACTGGATGGCGTGATTGCCGAAATGCTGGCCCATCCGGGTCCGGTGGTGGCCGACATCTGTGTTGCGCAGGATGAAAACTGCTACCCCATGATCCCGTCGGGGGCGGCGCATAACCAGATGCTGCTCGGTCCCGATCAGGATGACGAGATCAGCGCCGAAGGCCGCATGCTGGTCTGATCGCCCGTCTGTCCCGGCGGGTTTCACCTGCCGGGCGCCTCTGTCCTTTCCTGCCGGCATGCAGCCTGCATGCCGGCGTCTTCAGCAGTCAGGAAACACCATCATGACCACGCAGCAGGAGAGCCCGGTCTCCGCGGTCATTTCCATTCAGGTCGAAAACGAAAGCGGTGCGCTGGCGCGTGTCATCGGCCTGTTTTCCGGTCGTGGATACAATATCGAAAGCCTGACCGTGGCCCCGGTTGATGAAACCGGCCGCCAGTCGCGCATCAATATCGTCACCACGGCGACCCCGCGCGTGCTGGAACAGATCCGCGCGCAGGTGGCGCGTCTGGTGCCGGTGTACCGGGTGTCGGTCATGACGGCGGCGGAACCCCACGTTGCGCGTGAAATGGCGCTGGTCAAGGTGATCGCCAGTGGCGAACGCCGCGCCGATGCCCTGCGCATCGCGCAGGCGTTCCGCGCCCATCCTGTTGATGCCTCGGCCACTTCGTTCGTCTTTGAACTGACGGGTGCGACCGACAAGCTCGATGCCTTTATCGACCTCATGCGTCCCCTTGGCCTGGCCGAGGTGTCGCGCACGGGTGTCGCCGCCATCGCCCGTGGCGCGGCAATCCTGTAAGGGTCGCGTTTTTACCTGATCGATTCGTTTTTCATTCCCAAGGAGCAAGACCATGCGCGTCTATTACGATCGCGATGCCGACGTGAACCTGATCAAGAGCAAGAAGGTCGCCATCATCGGTTACGGCAGCCAGGGCCATGCCCATGCCAACAACCTCAAGGACTCGGGCGTGACCGACATCGTTGTCGGCCTGCGTCCCGAATCAAAGGCTGTTGCCAAGGCCGAAGCCGCCGGCTTCAAGGTGATGACCCCCGCCGACGCCGCCAAGTGGGCCGACGTGGTCATGGTGCTGACCCCCGATGAGGGCCAGGGCGCGCTGTACAAGGAATCACTGGAAAAGAACCTGAAGACGGGTGCGGCGCTTGCGTTCGCCCACGGTCTGGCGATCCATTTCCGCATCATCGAAGCCCGTCCCGACCTGGACGTGTTCCTGATCGCGCCCAAGGGCCCGGGCCACACCGTGCGTTCCGAATACCAGAAGGGTGGCGGCGTGCCGTCGCTGGTGGCCGTGGCGCAGAACGCGTCGGGCAATGCGCTGGAAATCGCGCTGTCCTATGCATCCGCCAATGGCGGTGGCCGTGCGGGCATCATCGAGACGACCTTCAAGGAAGAAGTCGAAACCGACCTGTTTGGTGAGCAGGCCGTGCTGTGCGGTGGTCTGGTTGAACTGATCCGCGCGGGCTTCGAGACGCTGGTCGAGGCGGGTTATGCGCCGGAAATGGCGTATTTCGAGTGCCTGCACGAAATGAAGCTGATCGTGGACCTGATCTACGAAGGCGGCATTGCGAACATGAACTACTCCATCTCCAACACGGCGGAGTATGGTGAATACGTGTCCGGCCCGCGCGTGATCACGCCGGAAACCAAGGTCGAGATGAAGAAGATCCTGACCGACATTCAGGATGGCACCTTCGTGCGCAACTTCATTCTGGAAAACCAGTCCGGCAACATCGGCTTCAAGGCCACCCGCGCCCGCAACAACGAACACCAGATCGAGAAGGTGGGCGAAAAGCTGCGCGCCATGATGTCGTGGATCGGCAAGAACAAGCTGGTCGACAAGGCCCGCAACTGATCATCGCACGACCGGGATCGGGGATGGCGCGCCATTCCTTTTTCCAGACGCCAGCCGGGCTGTCCCGGCTGGCGTTTTTTTTATGTCGGCTTTTCCTGCTGTTGCCAGCATTTGCCGTGACACGGACCGGGGCGTGGTGTCACCATGCGCGCCGGATATGAACAGCAGGAGCACCGTACCGTGACGGATTACGTGATTCCCCCCTACACCCTTCCCGTTGTGCCAGTGGAGGGGCGTGCGGGTGTCTTTCCCGTCCGGCGGATATGGTGCGTGGGGCAGAACTACGCTGCCCATGCGCGCGAAATGGGCAGCAACCCCGAACGTTCCGAACCTTTCTTCTTTTCCAAGCCAGGTGATGCGGTGGTGCCGGGTGGCGGCCTGCTGCCGTTTCCGGTCAGTACGTCCGACCTGCATCATGAGGTGGAACTGGTGGCGGCCATCGGACGTGAGGGGGAGAACATCCCCGTGGAAAAGGCGCTGTCGCATATCTATGGCTATGCCGTGGGCCTGGACATGACCCGGCGTGACCTGCAGGCCGCCGCCAAGAAGGCGGGGCGGCCATGGTCACTGGCCAAGGGGTTTGACCAGTCCTGTCCCATTTCATCCATCGTTCCCGCATCGGTCTGTGGCCACCCCGAAGGGGGCGCCATTACGTTGAGCGTGAATGGTGAATCCCGGCAGAAGGGCGATCTGGTGGAAATGATCTGGTCCGTGGCCGAGATCATTTCCTGCCTGAGTCGCTTTGTCGCCCTTGCTCCCGGTGACCTGATCATGACCGGCACCCCATCGGGGGTGGGACCGGTCCGGCGTGGCGATGTGCTGCATGCCACCTGTGCCGGTGTGGGTGAACTGAACGTCACCTATACCGCCTGAATACCTGCGGCGCGGGCTGTCATGCCGTGCGCCAGCCATTGGGAGACTGTCTGGAAACAGAAAGTTCTTGGGTGCTGCCTTTTTTTTAAAAAGGCGGCGTTACCTGAAGCCTTTTTACAATTTTCACGATGTTCCACAGACAGTCTTCCGGATCTCTTCATGAAGAAGGATTGAAAAGACATGCAATACCGTCAGCTTGGCCGCTCCGGCCTGCGGATTTCGGCATTTACGCTGGGGACGATGACATTTGGCGGCAAGGGTGACTTCGCCAAGACGGGAGATACCGACCTTGCCGGTGCGCGTCGGCAGATCGACCTGTGTGTTGATGCCGGGATCAACATGTTCGATACCGCCGACATCTATTCCACCGGCGTGTCGGAGGAAATCCTTGGCGCGGCACTCAAGGGCCGCAGCGACGACATCATGGTGACCACCAAGGCCCGTTTCCCCATGGGCAGGGGGGCCAATGACGCGGGTCTGTCACGCTATCATCTGGTCAGTGCGTGCGAGGCCAGCCTGAAGCGGCTGGGACGTGACCATATCGATCTGTACTACCTGCATGAATGGGATGGCCAGACCCCGCTGGATGAAACGCTGGAGGCGCTGGATACACTGACCCGGTCGGGCAAGATCCGTTATGCGGGGGTTTCCAACTTCTCGGCGTGGCACATCATGAAGGCGCTGGCCACGGCGGAACGCAACCGCCTGATCGCGCCGGTGGCGCAGCAGATCTATTATTCCCTGCAGGCGCGGGACGCGGAATACGAACTCCTGCCCGTGGCGGTGGACCAGGGGATCGGCGTGCAGGTCTGGAGTCCCATGGCGGGCGGCCTGCTGTCGGGCAAATACCGGCGCGGCAAGCCCCAGCCACAGGGAACGCGGCAGATCGAGAACTGGGGCGAGCCCCCGGTCCATGATATCGAAAAGCTGTATGACGTGGTCGAAGTGCTGGTCAGCATTGCCGAATCACGCGGTATCTCGGCGGCACAGGTGGCGCTGGCATGGGTGGCGCAGCGTCCGGCGGTGACCTCCATCGTGATTGGCGCGCGGACCGAGGCGCAGCTGATCGACAACCTCAAGGCCGCCGAACTGAACCTGACAGCAGAGGAAATCAGCCGTCTGGATGACGCCAGCGCGCCGCCGCTACTCTACCCGTTCTGGCATCAGGCCAGCACCGCATCGGACCGGCTTTCGGCCGCTGATCTGCTGCTGCTTGGCCCGACGGTCGCCAGGAAAGGCAAGTAGGGCAGATGTTTCTTTCCCTGCCCCCGACAGGGCAGGGAAACCTGTCGGTTGCATGCGGTATTGCCGCTGGGTGAATGGCCGGCCCGTTGATAAGACACGGCAATCTTGACATGGATCAAGGTTGCGAACCCACAGGCAATGATCAGCTATCCCCCATGGAAATCCGGGCCGCCCAATGCGGTATGACAGGAAACAGGGGAAGGAAATCCACGCCCGATATCTTGTAATAACATCCAGTTGATCCCATCTGGAATCCAGCGCCATGCCGTTGCCTGTTGAGGGACGGCGCAAAGGCACCACCTGTTATGTCGCCTGATTGAAAGGGACGAGGGAATAGATGAATATCGAGAAATTTACAGAACGGTCGCGCGGCTTCCTGCAGGCGGCACAGACCATCGCCATGCGGGACTACAACCAGCAGTTGACGCCGGAGCACCTGCTCAAGGCCCTGCTGGATGATGATCAGGGGGCGGCTGCCGCCCTGATCCGCGCAGCCGGTGGGCAGGTTCCCGCCATTACGGCGGCGAATGAAGCGGCTCTTGCCAAGCTGCCCAAAGTACAGGGCGGTGGCGCGGGTCAGCCCAGTGCCACGGGCGAACTGGTGCGCGTACTGGACGCAGCCGAACAGGCAGCCCAGAAGGCGGGCGACGGATATGTGGCGCAGGACCGCCTGCTGGCTGCCATCGCCGCGTCCGAGACCCCGGCCGGTCAGGCCCTGCGTGCAGGGGGTGCGACGCCGCAGGCGCTGGAAAAAGCCATTGCCACCATCCGCAAGGGACGCACCGTGGATAGCGAAAACGCAGAAGCCAATTTTGACGCGCTGAAGAAATATGCCCGTGACGTGACCGAGGTTGCGCTGCAGGGCAAGCTGGACCCCGTGATCGGCCGTGACGAGGAAATCCGCCGCGCCATTCAGGTCCTTGCCCGCCGCAGCAAGAACAACCCCGTCCTGATCGGTGAGCCGGGTGTGGGCAAGACCGCCATCGTCGAAGGGCTGGCGCAGCGTATCGTCAATGGTGATGTGCCCGAAGCGCTGAAGAACAAGAAGCTGCTCTCGCTCGACATGGGCGCGCTGGTCGCCGGTGCGAAGTTCCGTGGTGAGTTCGAGGAACGGCTGAAGGCGGTCCTGAAGGAAATCGAGTCGGCTGAAGGCCAGATCATCCTGTTCATCGACGAAATGCACACCCTTGTGGGTGCAGGCCGCAGTGATGGCGCGATGGATGCCTCCAACCTGATCAAGCCGGAACTGGCCCGTGGCGTGCTGCACTGTATCGGTGCCACGACGCTGGATGAATACCGCAAGTATATCGAGAAGGATGCGGCCCTGGCCCGCCGGTTCCAGCCGGTCTATGTGGGTGAGCCGACGGTGGCCGACACCATCTCCATCCTGCGCGGGATCAAGGAAAAATACGAACTCCATCATGGTATCCGTATTTCCGATAACGCCCTGGTGGCGGCGGCCACGCTGTCCAACCGCTACATCACCGACCGCTTCCTGCCCGACAAGGCCATTGACCTTGTGGATGAGGCTGCAAGCCGTCTGCGTATGCAGATCGACAGCAAGCCCGAGGAGCTTGATGAACTCGATCGTCGCCTGATCCAGCTCAAGATCGAACGCGAAGCCATCCGCAAGGAAGACGACGCGGCCAGCAAGGAACGCCTGGTCAAGCTGGAAGCCGAACTGTCGGAACTGCAGGAAAAGTCCGATGCCCTTACCGCTGCCTGGCATGCTGAAAAGGACCGCGTCAACGCGGTGCAGAAGCTGCAGGAAGACATGGACCAGGTCCGTTCGGACATCGAGATCGCCCAGCGCAAGGGGGATCTGGGCCGTGCATCGGAACTGATGTACAGCCGCCTGCCGCAGCTTCAGGCCCAGATTGCCAAGGCGCAGGAAGAAGCTGACCAGATCAGCAAGGGCGATGGCATGGTCAGCGATACCGTGACCGATCAGGGCATTGCCGCTGTCGTGTCGCGCTGGACCGGCGTGCCGGTGGACCGGATGCTGGAAGGTGAACGCGCCAAGCTGCTGCGCATGGAAGACGAACTGCGCAAGAGCGTTGTGGGTCAGGAACCTGCGCTCAAGGCAGTGTCGAACGCCGTGCGCCGTGCCCGCGCCGGGTTGCAAGATCCCAACCGTCCCATCGGTTCGTTCCTGTTCCTTGGCCCGACGGGTGTGGGCAAGACGGAACTGTGCAAGGCGCTGGCCCGCTTCCTGTTCGATGACGAGAAGGCCCTGCTGCGTATCGACATGAGTGAGTTCATGGAGAAGCACGCGGTTGCCCGTCTGGTCGGTGCCCCTCCCGGTTATGTCGGGTATGAGGAAGGTGGCGTGCTGACCGAAGCGGTTCGCCGCAGGCCCTATCAGGTCATCCTGTTCGATGAGGTCGAGAAAGCGCATGAAGATGTCTTCAACATCCTGCTGCAGGTGCTTG
>NZ_CP021467.1:1922500-2372500 GCF_002173515.1 Komagataeibacter europaeus | reverse complement strand
AGCGAAATTCCTTGTCGGGTAAGTTCCGACCTGCACGAATGGCGTAACGACTTCCCCGCTGTCTCCAGCATCGGCTCAGCGAAATTGAATTCCCCGTGAAGATGCGGGGTACCCGCGGTCAGACGGAAAGACCCTATGAACCTTTACTGCAGCTTTGCAGTGGCATCAGAGACATTCTGTGTAGGATAGGTGGGAGGCTTTGAAACCGGGGCGCCAGTTCCGGTGGAGCCATCCTTGAAATACCACCCTGACTGTTTCTGATGTCTAACCGAGGCCTGTTAGCCAGGTCCGGGACCCTGCATGGTGGGCAGTTTGACTGGGGCGGTCGCCTCCCAAAGTGTAACGGAGGCGCGCGATGGTGGGCTCAGGTCGGTCGGAAACCGACTGTCGAGTGCAATGGCATAAGCCCGCCTGACTGTGAGAGTGACAGCTCGATCAGAGACGAAAGTCGGCCATAGTGATCCGGTGGTCCCGCGTGGAAGGGCCATCGCTCAACGGATAAAAGGTACTCTAGGGATAACAGGCTGATCTCCCCCAAGAGTCCACATCGACGGGGAGGTTTGGCACCTCGATGTCGGCTCATCACATCCTGGGGCTGGAGCAGGTCCCAAGGGTTCGGCTGTTCGCCGATTAAAGTGGTACGTGAGCTGGGTTTAGAACGTCGTGAGACAGTTCGGTCCCTATCTGCCGTGGGTGTTGGAGACTTGAGAGGATTTGTCCCTAGTACGAGAGGACCGGGATGAACATACCTCTGGTGCACCGGTTGTCGCGCCAGCGGCACAGCCGGGTAGCTAAGTGTGGACGGGATAACCGCTGAAAGCATCTAAGCGGGAAACCCACCTCAAAACAAGGTCTCCCCGAGGGCCGTGATAGACCATCACGTCAATAGGCCAGGTGTGGAAGCGCAGCAATGCGTGCAGCTAACTGGTCCTAATCGCCCAACAGGCTCATTCCATCGCCACATGACGTGGCAACATACATGCACAGCAGTCATCCACTCTTCAACACACCATAACAGCACCAACCCATCACATCCTCTCAGCCCCTCCCAAAGGGATGACTGGATGACCTGGTGGCCATGGCGGGGAATGATCCACCCGATCCCATCCCGAACTCGGCCGTGAAACACCCCAGCGCCCATGATACTGTGCCTCAAGGCACGGGAAAGTCGGTCGCCGCCAGGTCTTCCAGTCACCCCTCACCACCGCGGGGTGGAGCAGCCCGGTAGCTCGTCAGGCTCATAACCTGAAGGCCGCAGGTTCAAATCCTGCCCCCGCAACCATGAATCAAGTCCGCAATCGGACATGAAAACCCGCCTTAATCAGGCGGGTTTTTTGCGTTCGGAAGCTGGTGCAGGAAACAGTGACTTTCATGTGAGACATGCGTGCTGTCGAGTCTGTCACCACGACCAAACAGTTTCTGCCGTAATGTTCCCTTTTGATAGGCCGTCTTGTACCGTCCGCGTTTCTGTAGTTCGGGGATGATGAGATCCACAATATCCTCAAACGTTTCCGGTGCTACGGCATAGGCCAGGTTGAATCCGTCAATTCCGGTTTCTTCCATCCACGCTTCCATCTGGTCAGCTACTTCGGTGGGGCTGCCGACAATTGTGATCCCCATTCCCCCGATTGCCGCATGGCGGGCCAGTTCGCCCACTGTCCAGATCTTGTCCGGATTGAGAATGGTCAGGGAATCAATGGCGGAATTGATGGCATCATTGCGCACATGCCGTACCGGTTCATCATGGTGGTATTGCGCAAAATCAATGCCGGTCCATCCCGATAATAGCGTCAATGCCCCTTCCAGACTTATGTACTGTCTATAGTCTTCGTATTTTGCCAATGCTTCTTCGCGTGTTGGTGCAGTCACGATTGTCAGCAAGGAAAAAATCAGTGGTTCATCGCTGCGACGTCCCTGCATCATGGCCTGTTCACGTATGCTGGCAACCGTTTTATGGATGATTTCCTTTGATGGCCCGGCAATAAAAACGCATTCGGCATGCATGCCCGCAAACTGCTGTCCCCGGCGGGATGCGCCGGCCTGAAACAGAACCGGCGTGCGCTGGGGGGAGGGTTCGGACAGGTGAATGGCATCCACCGTGAAGTATTTCCCATCATGACGAATACGATGGACTTTCGATGGATCGGTAAATACCCCGCTGATGCGGTCACGCCGCACGGCATCATCGGCCCAGCTGCCTTCCCATAGTCCATAGACGATCTGCATGTATTCATCCGCCATTTCATAGCGTACGTCATGGGACGACTGCTGTGCCCTGCCCGTGCTTTTTGCTGCGCTGTTCAGGTAGCCCGTGACGATATTCCACCCGATGCGTCCCTGTGTCAGATGATCCAGCGTGGACATGCGCCGCGCAAAGGGAAACGGATGTTCGTAGGACAGGGTTGCTGTCAGGCCAAAGCCCAGATTACGCGTTACTGACGCCATGGCCGAAATCAGCATGGCGGGATCATTGACCGGAACCTGTGCGGCATTGCGCAATGCCGCATCGGGTGATGCGCCATATACATCATAAATACCCAGTACATCTGCCAGGAACAGGGCATCGAACAGACCGCGTTCCAGTGTGCAAGCCAGATCTGTCCAGTATTGCAGGGTATGGTACTGGTCCGATCGGTCACGTGGGTGCCGCCACAGGCCACTGGCCTGATGGGACACGCAGTTCATGTCAAATGCATTGAGGCGAATTTCTTTCATTTCAGCATATCCGTTCAGAACTGTACCGTATTCAGTCAAACCCGATCGATGCGCCGACGAACACGCCAAAACCATCACCCGGCTGCATGACCGACAGTTGCTTGCCCGCAGCCTGGTAACCGGGCACGACAATGGCCGCGTAATGTGTATTGGCAAGGTTGTTGAAGCTTATGAAAACTTCACGATGCTTGTGCGGCCAGGAATAACCGATATTGGCGTTATAGATGTGGTAGGAGGGTGCGAAATACGTCATGTCATAGGACGCGCCCACCCTGGACGAAACCTGCGCATTGAAACTGGCGTAAAACCCGTTGCGCATATCCAGATGGATTTCACCCTGATAGAAATGTTCAGGGATTCCGGGCAGATGGTTATTGCCAAAAACGGCATCATGCTTGTAGCGAAAGTCCTGATATGTATAGGCCTGCCGCAGCGACAGCGTATTACCTGCCCATTTCAGCAGTTCGGTTTCCAGTGAAATCTCGACACCCTGATGCATGGTGGGCGAGGCATTACCGTAAATCGATGTGCCTGCGGCAAGGGATGCTGGTGTTGTCACCGTCAGCAATTCATTATGGACCGAGGAATGATAGTAACTCAGGCTCCATTTATTATGGAAATAATGGCCCGTCGTCCCGATTTCAAACGTGGTCGCGGTCTGGTTACGCAGGCGACCGGATGTGGAATTCTCCCCCGCCGCAGCCTGTAACGGATAACTGGCCGCGTTATAGTAATTGCCGGCATAATTGTAGTTCCAGTCATTGGGCGGCTGCAGGCTGCGGCTGACATTGCCGTATATCTCCACATGCTTGTCCGGAATATAACGGAACCCACCACGCGGAATGAAATTGACCGAAGCTGTGTGCAGGTCACTGCGGTTGGGATAGGTGACATCCGACGTGCGTTTGATGAAGGCCACCGCACCTGCCGCTGTCAGCCACAGGTTATGCGCGACCTCGGTATTGTTGCGCAGATGGAAATAGTTTTCCGTGCCGCCATATTTTACATTACGCAGCAACGTACCGTCCGGCACACCACCGAATACACTGCTGACGCGAATGCGGTTGCGCTGCCATGCCTCGATATCGGTATAGCTCAGGATACCGAACTGCGTGTCGCTCCTGTGGCCTGCCAGTACGTCATGCCGGTCGTAATTCAGTACGCCGGCAATCGTCTTGTATCCCCATATCTGGGACGATGCGGTATTCTGGATATCAATCGGCGCATCCTGATAATTGCCACCGACTTCGATCTTTGACCTGTCATCAATGCGTATGGTGGTCATGGATCCGTAATATTTCGTACCGGGCTGGATGCGGTGTGCCCCCCATGCATAATACGGTGACTGTGCCTGTCTGGGATTTGACAGGATCTGGTCGCGCGTCAGGTAGCCGGGATAGCCGTTATCGGTCTGCCGGTAGCGGAAAAATGCCCGTGTTGATACACGGTCATTGAAACGGTAGCCAAAATTGGCATTCAGTCCGAAACTGGTTGCCTTTGTATTGTCCTGATAGCCACCGCGATATGAATTGGTGGCGCTGATATAATAATCAAACTTGCCAAACACGCCGCCGGAACTGAGTTGTTCCTTGACGTAGCCGAAGCTGCCCGCTTCGACACGGGCCTGATAACGCTGTGCATCATATCCGGTCATGGACACGTAATTCAGCGCGCCGCCAAGCTGCATGCCGCCATAGTCGAAAGCATTCGCTCCGCGCAGTACCTCGGTATAACGCAGGCCCAGCGGTTCAAACAGTTCATAGGGCGTGCCAGCGGGTGTGGTGACTGGCAGCCCGTCAAACATCATAAGCAGGCCGGAGCGGAAGTAATTGGTGCCGGTGGCAATGCCCGACCCACGAATTGACAGGCGTATGCCATCGCCTCCGCCCGAGGACTGCGCGAATACGCCCGGCTGGAATGACAGGGCATCCGCATTGGTGAAGTTACGGCCCTTCAGTACTTTCTGCGCGTCGATCACGCTGGTTGCGCCGGGAATGGATGCCAGGCGTGACTCCGCCCGCGATGCGGGCGACAGGCGATGGCGCGAGACGGAAATGACTTCCGGCCGTGCAGGCGAAGGGGCTGCCCGATCGGGCGCAGCGGGTGTCACGCTCTGCCGCGTGGGCCGGACATGCTGCGTTTCATGACTGTGTGGTGCGGGTGACGAAGCCACGGTGTCCGCCGCGAACGCGCCAGGCGCAAAACCCAGCAGCGAGGAGCCGATCACCACTGTCGTCCGATGCGACAGGAAACGGGATCGGGAAAGATATCTGTCAGATGGGGGGCGTGCGGATATCCGTGTCATTGGGAATGATTCCATGGATGCATGCATGCGCATGATTATTTTGTGAATGTTTTTTCTTCATTTCATCAGTTCTTATCTTGTACACATTTTACTGTTTCCTGAAAGAAAACTCCCCAAGGTTCGTTTCGAAATATTGTCCATGAAACATTCCGCAAATTGTAAAGGAGTTTTTTGGTGAAGCTTTTTTCAAAAAGCTTCAGGAGGCGTCGCCTTTTTAAATAAAGGCAGCACCCGGAAAATTTTATTTTTATTTGGGAGTGACGCGGCTGTACTGCCGGTTAAACCAGACAAGGGCCGGGCGGACATCATCATTGCCCACGGTGACATCAACCACATGCGCGATGACGACCGTATGCGTCCCTACATCACGGATTTCACGGATACGGCAGTCAAAACTGACTAGCGCATCATCCAGAACCGGCGCACCGGTCAGGCCCGCATGCCATTTTCCTGCCGCGAAACGCTCCGCCATGGACCGCGACCGGCTGCTAAAGGTATTGGACAGTTCGTGCTGCGCCTCATGCAGGACATTGATGGCCAGCACACCATGTTTCAGAATATAGGGATGCGCGCTTGTAGTGCGGTTGATGCACACCAGCAGCGTCGGCGGCGTATCCGACACGCTGCATACCGCCGATGCCGTAAACCCGTGTGGTCCATGGGGGCCGTCCGTCGTCACGACCGTAACCGCACCCGGCAACGCCGCCATGCCGTTGCGAAACGTATCGACACTGACTGCCGCTTCATCAGATGCGTTATAGCCAAACGGTGCAATGACATTGTTCATGGTCAATCAATTCCTGATATCAGTGGAAAACAGCAGGTCGGTCGCATCGGGAACCGTGTCCCGCCGCACGGGCGGGGCCTGCTGGCGCAATGCGGGGTCCATGTCGGGGTCGTAGCCGAATACATCCCAGCGCGAGAAAAAAGCGATCACCACACCCGCCAGCGGCGCCACCAGCACCACCCAGAACAGCGCGGGACCAAGATGTGCATTCATCCATGGGAAGGACAGCAGGATAAGCGTGCCGCCAATGCCGGATACCAGCCGTGCGATACCTATGCCCAGTCCGCGCAGTTCGGTGGGGTAGCTCAGGGTGGGATAGACCATAAGCTGGCACCCCGGCCCGAACCCCTGCGCGAACAGGAAGGCGGCAAAACCGGCCAGGGCTACGATGATACCCGTCGTCCCATGCGGCACACCGGTCAGGGCCAGCGCCCCGACCCCCGCCACCTGCATGAGATACCCCGCCAGGATAACGGGCCGGGAGCGTACACTGCGCGCCAGGCGCACGCCCAGCAGCCCACCGGGAAAGGCCACGGCCAGGTTGAGGATGATGGAAATTACCACGACCTGCACCGGGCTGGCATGCATGATGGATACCAGCAGCGTGGGCAGGCCAAATATGATGATGTTGTAGGACATGCTGCTGATCAGCGTCATGCTGACCACCATCAGCCCGCGCTGCAGCAGCGGCCGCCGTAGCAGCCGCCATGGATCGACCTGCATGGCCACCGGCACCTGTCCCGGCGCGGCGCGGACGACCGGGTCAATTCCGTACGACCGGCGCAGGATGTCAGCCGCCTGCTGCAGGTCACCCCGGCGGGCGATCCATACGGGGGATTCACTCATGTACCGCCCGCGCACCAGAATGATGACCAGTGCGGGGACCGCGCCAAACGCCAGCGATGCCCGCCACAGCCAGTCTGGATGGCCTGCTGGCAGCACGTAAGACAGGGCAAACACGATCACGAAGCAGGCGGATGACGCCGCATACCATGTCGGGCACCATGCCGCCGCGTGGGCCGCCTTGCTGCCCCGTCCCTCCAGCCGCGAGAATTCCGACAGGAACGCCATCGCCACCGGCAGGTCCATGCCTACCCCGAACCCCATGGCGAAACGCGCCGCGATCAGGATACCGGCCGTAGGTGCAAGCCCCGCCACCAGGGCCGCGATGACAAAACACACCATATCGGCCATGAACACGGCGTACCGCCCGATGCGGTCCGTCAGCCATCCGCCCGCAATACTGCCCACGATGGTCCCGGCATTCAGCGCGGCGGCCACCAGCCCCGTCTGGAACGCGGACAGGCCAAAATGCGCCTGTACATCCGAAATGCCCCATGACAGGGTGGTCAGGTCATAGGCATCAAGAAACACGCCCCCCAGTGCCAGGGCTACAACCATGCGTGCATGGCTGCCTGCCCGCGGGCCCGCATTTACAAGGGCGGATATGTCATCCGCATCGCGCACGACGGGACGGTCATGGTGGGTCTGCGCCAATGTGGTCATGTCGTCGCCCGTTCTTCTTTAGGGTAATGGACAATGGGAAGCGACGCTGACAGCGCGCTTATGATGACAGCCAGCTTTTCGGCATGACGCGTGACTTCGGGCAGGCCCATCAGTTCCCCGAAACGCCCGCGCGCCAGTGGTCCCGCGACAAACAGGGTTCCTGCATGCCTGCTGCCAACGCAGGCACGCCCCAGCGCGTCAACATGCAGGCCAAGCCCGGTTGCATCCATTTCCACCAGACCGGCAGCGGCCAGTTCGCGCAGGTACGGCACGGTATGGATGATTGCGCCATGCGCCGGTCCCGTCGTGGTGATGATGGCGTCATACGTTTCGTCCCGCACGGTGTCGCCATGGCGAAGGGTCGTGACAAAACGTTCCCGCGCCACCTGTACGGCTGCCAGCCGTCCGGCCACGATATCCAGCGTGCCGGCACGCTCGCGCGCATGCAGCACGTCCTCCACCTGTGGCGCGATACGGAAACGATGCGTATCCCAGAACGGTCGCAGGTGCCGGATCAGCCGCCTACGTTCGGGCAATGGCAGGGCGGCCCATATATCGGGCGCCTGTTCGCGCAGCCGGTCAAACACGGCCTGCCATGGCTGGTCGGGACGGGCCGCCAGCGCATGACGCACGCGGCGTAGCAGATGGCCCACCGTGCGCGATGGCGGGGCGACGAATTGCCCCACCGGGTCAACGACATGTGCCGCATGTCCATGCGAACGCTGCCCGCGCCGGGAAATGGCGGTAATCTTGCCATCATGCCCGCGTGCCGTCAGTGTGACGATGGCATCCGCCATGCTCAGCCCCGTACCAACGATCAGGACACGGTCAGACGGCGCAATGTCCTCCAGCGCACCGGCCTGCCATGGATTGGTGACCAGAACGGGGTGATGCCCGGCAGGCAGGTGCAGGTCGCGCAGCAGTTCCGGTGGCCGTGGCGCGGGATGGCTGGTGGCGATGACCACAATATCAGCCCCCATGACGTGACCTGTGGCATCCGTAATGATCCAGTTGCCATCAGGTGACGTCTGCACGCCGGTTACCCTGTGCCGCAGGTGCGTCACCGCGCCCGAATGTAGCGCCGGGGCCAGGCGGTCGGCTACATAGCGGCCAAATACGGCGCGGGCGGGAAAGGCGCTGCCATCCGGCCTGAAGGCGGCCGGATCATTGGCCAGCGCATCCGTCTGCCGGATCCAGCTGACAAAGTCATCGGGCTGGCTGGTATCGATGCTCATGCGCGATGCAGGCACATTCACCCGGTGCTGCGGATCAGTCGCGCCATAGGCCAGCCCCGCGCCAAGGAAGGGGCGCGGTTCGAACACGGTAATGCGTCCGGGCGTGCTGGTGTCGCGCGCAAGGTGCCACGCCAGCGCCGCACCGCTGAACCCGCCGCCGATAATGGCGATATGGGGAATATGGGGGGAAACGGGCATGGCACGGTTCCTGTAGTCAGGCGGCGCGGGTCGGACGGTGATCGCCCGCGATGGTTTCGCCAAACGGCCCCATGTTGTTCAGGTCCGACGCCCCGCGCACGGGGTGCGCGGTCGGCAGGTTGGGCAGTACGAGTTCACCGAACTGGTAGGCTTCTTCCAGATGCGGATAGCCGGAGAAAATGAACGTATCGATCCCCAGCCTGCGATATTCATCAATCCGCTCGGCCACCGTATCGGGATCGCCCACCAGCGCGGTCCCCGCCCCGCCGCGCACCAGGCCCACGCCCGCCCACAGGTTGGGGCTGATTTCCAGCCTGTCGCGCCGGCCGCCGTGCAGGGCACTCATGCGTGACTGACCCACGGAATCCATGCGGGCAAAGACCTTCTGGGCCTTTGCGATGGTGGCGTCGTCCAGATGGCTGATCAGGCGGTCGGCTTCATGCCATGCTTCTTCCGCCGTTTCGCGCACGATGACATGCAGCCGGATGCCAAATGACACCTCGCGCCCCTGCGCATCGGCCAGCTTGCGCACATGGCTGATCTTTTCCGCCACCTGTGCCGGGGGTTCGCCCCATGTCAGGTATTTGTCGATCGATTTGGCCGCGACACGGGCGGCGGCTTCCGATGATCCGCCAAAATACAGCGGCGGCCCATCATGCTGGTATGGCGGGAACAGCAGACGACCGTCCTTTATGGTAAAGTGCTTTCCTTCAGAATTGACGTCCTCGCCGCGTAGAAGCGCGCGGTAGATATCAAGGAATTCGTCCGTGATTTCGTAGCGCGTGGCATGGTCGGCAAACAGGCCGTCGCCCGCGTTTTCCGCCGGGTCGCCGCCGGTTACGATATTGATCAGCAGCCGCCCGTTGGAAAAACGGTCCAGTGTGGCGGTCATGCGCGCGGCAAGCGTGGGTGACAGCAGCCCCGGCCGTACCGCAATCAGGTAACGCAGCCGCTCGGTTACCGGTGCCAGGGCGGAAGCGACGACCCAGCTATCCTCGCAACTGCGCCCCGTCGGGATCAGGACACCGTAATACCCCAGCGTATCGGCGGCCTTTGCCACCTGCTGCAGGTACGGCAGGTCAACCGGGCGGCCGCCCTTCTGCGTGCCGAGGTAGCGGCTGTCGCCATGGGTGGGCAGGAACCACAGGACATTGATCCTGTCAGGAATTTCGTAAGACATGTTCAGGACGCCCTGGAAAATGTTTCATGGGGAAAAAGGGGTTCAGCCGGTGCATGCAGCGCTGCGGGATCACGGTACCGGCTGCCGAAATGACGATTGGGCAGATGGGGCTGGCCCGGCGTGAACAGGCGTTCGCGCAGGGTCTCACGCGGGGTGTAGGCCGTGCGGTAGCGCCCGCGCCGCTGCAGTTCGGGCACGACCAGGTCAATGAAGTCGCGCGCGGTCTCGAATGTGTGGTACTGGCGCAGGTTGATGCCATCGATCCCGTCAACATCCAGCCAGCGTTCGATTTCATCGGCGATCCTGTCAGGCGTTCCCACGACAAAGAAGCGCCCTTCGTCAAACGATGCGATCTGGCGCAGCGCGCTGCCTACCGTCTGTTCGGGGTGGAAACGTCGGCCCATATTGCCAAATGGCACGCCCTCACGTTTCAGGATGTCGCCAATATGCGCATCTTCGGGGTAGCGGCGCAGGTCGATTTCCGCCTGTGCATGGATCAGCGCGCCCTCGACACTGTAATACTGGCGGTATTTTTCCAGCTTCTTTTCCGCCAGATGCTGCGTCGTGTCGGCAATGATGCCCGCCATGACAATAAAACGGATATCATCGCCATTACGGCCGTGCGCGCGTGCACGTGCGCGCGTGCGGGCAATGTTTTCACGCACGGCTTCCGTCGTCTGGCCGCCAATGAACACGACCTCCGCATGGCGGGCGGCGAATTCCAGCCCCGCTGGCGACCCGGTTGCCTGGAACAGAACCGGCGTGCGCTGCCGCCCGGGCGAGACGAGGTGCGGCCCCGCCACGCGGAAGTGCCGTCCGTCATGGTTGATGGGCCTTACGGCATCGGGATTGGCGTAAATGCCGGATGCGACATCATTGACGACGGCATCATCATCCCAGCTGCCTTCCCACAGCTTGTACAGGACATCGAGGTATTCATCCGCGATGGCGTAACGCTGGTCATGGGGGATTTCGTCCTCCATGCCGAAATTGCGGGCCGCGCTGCGCAGGTAGGATGTGACGATGTTCCACCCCACGCGGCCTTCGGTCAGCAGGTCAAGCGTGGCCATGCGCCGGGCGAAGGCGAAGGGCGGTTCGTACGTCGTGGAAAACGTGACGCCAAAGCCGATATTTTTCGTCACCGCCGCCATGGCGGGCACCAGCATGAGGGGATCAAGGTTGGGGATCTGCAACCCTTCGCGCAGGGCAGCGGCCGTGCCATCGCCAAAGCGGTCATAGGTGCCGATGACATCCGCCAGGAAGATCGCGTCAAACAGGCCTTCTTCCGCCAGTTTCGCGACTTCCAGCCAGTACGCCATTTCCCCGAACCGGTGCCGGTTGTTATCCGGCGCACGCCACATGCCGTGCACGATATGGCTGACGCAGGCCATTTCGAACAGGTTGACGTGCAACTGTCTGGGCTGCGTTGTCATGCCGCGTGTTCCTGTTGCGCACTGGTGGAGACGGACGGGGCGGCAGCCCCGGCGCGATCGCGCCAGCGCGAACCGAATGCCGTGCCGTTCAGCACAAGGTCACCCAGTTCGCGCTGCCGCTGGACCAGCGGGTTATGCGACGCCAGCGTGCGGGCGTTGCGCCAGTGACGGTCCAGCCGCCGTGACGTGCTGGTGGCGGAGGCCCCGCCCACTTCAAACAGCAGCGTGGCCGCTTCCAGCACCTGGCCTGCCACGATCTGCTGTGCCTGATAGGCCTGTACCTGCGCGGTATCGAAGGCCGGGCCGCTTTCATGTCCCGCCGCCCACTGGGGGAAGGCCGCTTCCAGCGCCCATGCCACCCTGTCCACCAGCGTATCGGCTGAAAATGACAGGGCGGACAGGCGTCCCACCACCCCCTGCACCAGCGGGTCATGGCGCTGGGCCACCTGTCCCGGAATGCCGAATGTACGTGTGCGCGGGCGTACGAAGGCCACCGCATCGCGCACGATGGCCCGCCCGATCCCCGCCAGCGTGGCAAGGTGGAAAAGCTGGTAATAGGTGGTGAAATATTCGTTGGTGGGAAATTCGGAAAGTGGCGTGCGGTTGATGATATAATCGTCGGGCACTGCAACGTTTTTGAAATGCGTCGTGCCGCTGCCGGTCAGGCGCTGGCCAAAACCATCCCAGTCATCGACGCGGGTCACGCCGGGCGCATCGGCCGGTACGACAAGCTGGATGCGGTCGGTGCCATCGGTTGCGATCGCGACAATCCACGACGCATAAAGCGTGCCGGTGGAATAATATTTCGTGCCATCCAGCCGCCACTGTCCCTGCGGATCGGGTGCAAGGGTGGTGGTGGTGCCGGTACTGTCCGTCAGTTCTGCCATGGCGGCGCCGAACAGGGCGCCCTGTGCAACCTGTTCCAGCCAGTATGCGGCGCGCGCGCTGTCGCCTTCATGCAGGCGCCCTTCGACAAAGGCGAAATGGGCGCGGAAGATCTGCGGCAGGTTTGAATCCGCTTCGGCCAGTTCGGCCAGCAACGCGAAGGTTTCCGGCAGGCTGGCCCCGCTGCCCCCATAACGCACCGGCACGCGCAGCGCGCCAAAACCGGCATCAAGCAGCCACCGTACCGCATCATGGGCCAGGATACGGTTTTCTTCGCGATCAATGGCGCCATCGGCAATGCGCGCGAAAACCGGGCGCAGCCTGTGCGCAAGCGCATCAATCCGTGGGGAAAAGCCGTGTGGAAGATGTACCGGATCTGTCATGGCGACCTCGATTGCGTGCATATTTTAACTATGTCATATGCGTATTTACATTTCACACACATTAACAACGAAGATATTCGAGTCAATAAAATAACAACTATTTCGTATGATTTTATATGAGGGATCGTGGAGGAAATCTGACAAATTTCACTGAAATATGGTCTAAAATGAGTGTTACGATTTTATTAATAAGCTGTTTTCAAAAGATATTTTTTATAAAAATATAACACAATGAAATCGTATTATATGGAGCAGGCACACTTCCGTTAAATTATACAAATTTTATCGTCATATAATGCCCGAAAGGCACAGCCCCTGAATCGGCGCATGGTCTACACGGCATGATCGTGTTGAAAACCCCGACAGAGGGAAATTATCCCGTTGACATATGAATTTACGTTTATAATGTCATAAATAAATATTAACGGTTTTATATTGTTAAATATGTCCTCCATCCCTGGTCCGATTCCGCAACCGGCAGGGATCTGTCGGACGACATATGTCCCACCCCTGTTACAGGTAAGCCTGCAATGAAACGGTATTCACGTCGCACGTTCCTGACCGGTCTTGGCATGGCGCTGTCATGCCCCGCGTGGATGCCGCGCCGGGCGCATGCGGCACGGGATGTCACGGTCCGCGTGGGCTACCAGCAGTACGGCACGCTGGTGGTGCTGAAACATAGCGGGTTGCTGGAACGCGCCCTTGCCCCGCACGGGATGCGGGTGCAGTGGTCCGAATTCATTGCCGGTCCCCAGTTGTTGCAGGCGCTTGCGGCGGATGCCATCGACATTGGCGAAACCGGGAATGCCCCCCCGGTCATGGCGCAGGCCGCATGGCCTGATGGGCTGGCCTGTATCGGCTGTTCCGCCCCCGCCCCGCATGGCGAAGGCGTGCTGGTGCCCGCCGGCAGTCCCATACAGACCCCGGCTGATCTGAAGGGACGCAGGATTGCCCTGAACCGTGGGTCCAACGTGCATTACCTGCTGCTGGCACTACTGCAGCGTGCGGGGATTGCATGGACGGATATCCACCCTGTCTATCTGCCGCCCGCCGCCGGTCGTGCCGCGTTCGAGACCGGGCGCGTGGACGCATGGGCAATATGGGATCCGTATCTGAGTGCGGCCCTGGTGGATACGCAAGGCCGCCTGCTGGTGGATGCGCAGGGTGTGACGACCAACCGGCAGTTCCTGATCGCCAGCAGGCCGTTCGCAGACCGCAATCCGGGTGACTTCTTCACCCTGCTGGCGCAGGTGCGACAGGACTGCGTGCAATGGGCGGCGGATCATGCCGATACGCTGACCACGGACATTGCCGCCGGTACCGGCCTGTCCCGTCCCGTCATTACCCGTGCACTGGCGCAACTGGCGTTGCAACCTGCACCATTGGACCCGGCCGTCGTGACGGAACAGCAGGATATTGCAGCAACCCTGTTCCATGCGCATCTGATCCCGACTGTGCCGGATGTCCGGGCCATTGTGCGGGGGGCATGAGACCATGGTTCTGACACGATATACCGCACATGACGCCATTGATGCGGCAACGCACCTGCAGGCGCGCTTTGCCGCCCGTGCGGCGCACCATGACCGCACCGGGATTTTCGCACAGGAGAATATTGATGACCTGCGCCGGGCGGGACTGCTGTCGCTGCGTATTTCCACCCCCGAACGGCCCATGCCGTTTACCCTTGGCGTGGTGCAGGACATCGTGGGCCGGATTGCGCAGGGCGATGCCTCTACCGCGCTGGTCATGGTCAACCATTACATGGTACGCGCCGCGATTGCGCACCACGAATTCGGCTCCGGTGCTTTCGTGCGCTGGATGGAAGAGGAACAGCATGACCGGCTGACCAATATCCTGCTGGCGGAACCCGATCTTGGCTCCGCATCGCGCGGCGGCCTGCCCGGCACGGTGGCGACCCGCACGGCCGGGGGATGGGTGCTGGATGGACGCAAGGCCTATGTCACCGGCATTCCCGGCCTGTCATGGCTGCTGGTGCGTGCCCGCACGGACGAAGACCCGGTGCGGGTGGGTACATTCATGGTCCCGGCCACGGCGGAGGGTATTCATGTCATTGAAAACTGGGACCATATCGGCATGCGCGCCAGCAACAGCCATGAAGTCACCTTCACGCAGGTCGTGCTTCCGCCCGATGCGGCGCTGGGCCTGCACGCGCCCGATACGCCCCCGGCAGGGCGCAATATCCTCATGTTATGGAATACGGGCCTGCTGGGCGCCTTGTATAATGGCATCGCCACGTCCGCGCTGACATGGTTTGGCGAATTCCTGAAAAATCGCGTGCCATCCAATCTGGGCGCACCGCTTGCGACCCTGCCCGCCATGCGCGACGCCGTGGGGGGCTTCGCCATTACGCTGCACATGAACGCCATGCTGCTGCGGCTTTATGCCGCGGATGTCACGGCCGCACGCCCCCTACCTGAACTGAATGCGCATGCGGCGGTGATCAAATCCCGCGTGGTCGATGCGGCGGCCGATTTTACATCCGCCCTGCTGGGTCTTGCGGGCAATGCCGGGCTGTCTGCCCATAACCCGCTGGAACGCGCCCATCGTGACGCGCTGTGTGGCCGCATCCATGCACCCCATGGCGAATTGCTGCGCCGGATCGCGGGCCAGCGGGCGCTGTCATGAATCCCGATCATCCCTGATCCCATCCAGACTGGACCTATCATGACCCATACGGAATTTGTCGGCACGGGTGAGACGGACGTCCCCCCGTTTCCCCTGCCGCCTGCTGGCGTGCCCGTCATCGCGAATGATGACGCGGCATTGCGCATTGCAGCCGAAGTCGCCCGGCAGATCGCGCCAGGGGCCGCGCAACGCGACCATGAAAACCGCTTTCCCGCGCGTGAACTGGACATTTTTTCCGGTTCCGGGCTGTGGGGCATTACCGTGCCACGCGCCTATGGCGGGGCCGCTGTGTCTTACCGTACGTTGGGACAGGTGATCCGGCTGATTGCAAAAGCGGATTCAGCGGTGGCGCAACTCAGCCAGAATCACTTCGCCACGATCGCCAGCCTCGTCTCCTGCGCCAGTCCCGAACAGGCGCGCGACCTGTTTGCGCTGGTGCTGAAAGGATACAGGTTTGGCAATGCATTTTCAGAACGTGGCATCAGGCATGTCGGGGCGCTGAAAACACGTTTTCAGATAACGGGAGACACCGTTACCCTGAATGGCGTCAAGCATTACTGCACGGGGGCGCTGTCGGCACATCTGGTGCAGATCGTGGCACTGGATGAAGACGGGCACAGCCATCTTGCCATTGCGGAGCGTCATGCGCCCGGCCTGAATGTCATCAATGACTGGTCTGCATTTGGACAGAAAGGAACGGCAAGCGGCACCGTGCAACTGACGAATGTGCAGGTGCCACGCAACCGTGTCATCCCGGTCTGGAAGGCCTACAGGCCTGACGCGCCATTTGCCGACAGCGCCATATCGCAGTTCATACAGGCGGCCATCGACGCGGGCCTGGCCGACGCGGCAATCGATGCGACAATCGATCTGGTCCATACCCGCGCCCGCGCGTGGATCGACAGTGGACAGGAAAAGGCATCGGACGATCCTTATACAATCCAGATGGTCGGGGCGTTGAAAATACGCCTGAATGCTGGACTGGCCCTGCTGGACAGGGCAGGTGATGCCATTGATTACGCCGTCTCGACCCCAAGCGCGCAAAGTGTCGCCACCGCCCAGATCGAGACAGCGCAGGCCAAGGTCCTGACGACCGAAAGCGCCATGGAGGCGACAAGCAGACTGTTCGAACTGGCTGGCGCATCCGCCACGGACCGGAAGCTGAACCTTGATTACCTGTGGCGTAACGCGCGTACGCACACGCTGCATGATCCGGTACGCTGGAAATATGCGATTGTGGGAAATTACTACCTGAACCATGCCCTGCCACCGTTACATGCATGGAGCTAGGGCAGGAGGGTGCATAAATAACAAATAAAAACTGTATAATAATGCAGGCCAAACAGAGGGCAGCTTCCTGCCGGATATGCAATCCGTTGCGTTGATGGGAAGAAAATTTCTGCTTTCAGTATGATTTCTGTCGTTTCTGGCTATGAAATCATACCGATCGTAATTTTGTTTAATTATATGATAGAAAACAATAATTTTTTAAAATTTCATGGACATCCGGGTCGCGTGGCTGCATGGGCTGCCTATAATTAACTATTATATATGTGTATATGTTGTTTTGGTGCAACTGTTCCGTATTTTTGGAATTCCAGACCTTCATGCCTGTATGAAAAGTCCATTCTGGCCGCTAACAAATTAATGCGTTCCTTGCGGTCATAATGGAAAAACTACAATGTTAAAAAGTGAATTATTCCGGCCCTCCACCGTATCACCTCCCCATCTCCATCCCCAGTTGTATCGTGGCCGGATCCCTGCCGTGGAGGCACAGGGCAAACGCACCTTTGTCCTCGCCAGCGGTCTGTTTGGCGTTCTGTTTGCATCCCATCACGCCCTGGCTGCCGTATCTGTCGCGCCGGATGAAACGACCACGCATCGTATCCCCCACCGCACCCCTGTCCGGCATGCCGCAGGGGGACATGACGCAGCCAGCCATCATGATGGTCATGCGGATGGTAACGGGCTGGATGCCAGCACGGTCGAACATATTGCCGTGCATCATCACAGTGCGGCAACGCATCAGGCGGAGGTGTACCTGAAAACCATTCCCGGCGGCACCAGCGTCATTGACGCGGCCACCGTGCTGAAGGGACGGAACGCCACCAATGCGGATGCATTCAAGTATCAGGCAGGCGTATTTGCCCAGGCCCCCTGCGGATCGGATGACCTGCGTATTTCCATTCGTGGTTCGGGCATCCAGACAGGACTGAACGCCACGCGTGCGGGCATCATGTTCCTGTTTGACGATATTCCGCTGACCACGCCCATTGGCACGGTCAATGAACTGCAGGAACCATTGGGCATCCGGTATACCGAGATCATGCGCGGCGGGAATGGCATCGACTTCGGCTCCACCCAGTTGGGTGGCGCGATCAATTACGTCACGCAGACGGGATATAATTCACAGCGTTATCAGGCCCGTGTGGAAGCAGGCAGTTTCGGCTACGTGAAGGAACAGCTGAGTTCGGGCACTGTCATCGGCAAATCCGACTATTATCTCAGTGTTACCAATTCCTATCGCGGGGGCTACCAGGACAATACCAAGACCACGAATTTTGGCGTGAACTTCAATTACGGTTACAAATTCAGCGACAATGTCGATAACCGTTTTTTCTTCCGCTATCGCCAGACATGGGAAGGCAACCCCTATTATCTGACGCGCGACCAGATCCGTGACAATCCGCGCCAGATGCAGCCCGAATATGCGACATGGGGCACAAAGACCATTGAACCCGGCACCAAATATGCTGCCGACCGGCTGAGGATCCGCATTGATGACCAGTCCAGGCTGACCGTTGGCTTTGCCTACCTGAACGCGCCGATGGACCATGAACTGGGTAATACCTCGTCACTGTACAATATCGACTATGCCACGGGCATGGTGAATTACACGCGTCAGGACAAGCTGCTGGGGCATGCCAGTGATACGGATATCGGCATCTATACATCGCATGACCTTGACGCCACCATTGACAACCGGGTGCGTCGGCAGGCGGCCTATCCCGGTTATGCGCTTGGCACCCTTGTGACCCGTTCGCACCTGGGGGGAAGTGATACGGTTTTCCATGTGCGCAACAATACCGAACTTTTTCACAACTTCTGGCTGACCGCGGCCGGCGCGTTAAGCTACACCCCGCGTTCGGGATCACAGACATACCCGCAGACAAGTTCCTTCAGCCAGAATGCGCTGTATTTCGCACCGCGCGCGGGGTTCCGTTATGTCATCACCCCCAATGTCGAGGTGTACGGCAATGTCAGCCGCAGCGTGCAGAGTCCGCAGGACTGGCAGTACCTTTCGGGCGCCAATTATACATCGGGAATCGCCACGGGCCTGACAAAGGACTGGGCCAACCTGCGTCCCCAGACGGCCACGACATTTGAAGTGGGCACCAGCGGCCATTTTGCCGGTACGGAATGGAGTGTCACCTACTACCACTCCGCCGTTCATAACGAATTGCTGGCGGTCGCGACCCCCAATTCCATCCTGTACAACAACTCCACTTACGGCAATGCATCGCCCACAACGCATCAGGGGGTTGAAACGTCCTTTCATTCAACATTGTACAAATGGCAGGGCAACATCATTTCGCTTCGCCAGGCCTATACATTCCAGAGCTTCCGCTTCAACCATGACGCAACATGGGGACACAACTACATTCCCGGTATTCCGCGTCATTTCTATCAGGGGGAATTGCACCTTGATATGAAGAACGGATTTTATACTTCATTCGATGTAGAAGTCTCGTCTTCGGTACTGGCTTCGTATGACAACCAGTACAAGGCCGCGCCCTATCATATTTATAATTTTGATATCGGCTACCTCTGGCCAAACAAGCACCGGCAGGTGTTCCTGAGCCTGCACAACCTTGCCAACAAACATTACGCAACGGGTGTGGTGCCGGTCTATTCCACCAGCAACGGACAGCAGCCTGCCGCCATGCTGTCGGGTGACGGGTTCGGCATTTTTGCGGGTGTGTCCATCGGGTTCAATTGATCACGGGTGGCGGTCCGGACCTGCCAGAAAAAAACGGGGCGCATGACAGGGCAGGGGGATATCATCCAGCCTTCTGCCCGGACACCCCGTCGGATCCGGATTGCAGGCCGGGGCAGTAAATGGTCCCGCAGCGCGATACGCCGGCCACATCCCGCCTGCAAATCATGAAAAGCTTCAGGAAAAGCAGCATCCTTGAAATCCTGCTGATTTTTTATCAACAGGTTGTTTTAAAAGTAGTTTCTTACCGAAGCAGGAAGAATACCAGCGCCCATAATGGCACGCTGAACATCAGGCCAAAGAGGATGCCCCGGATTGGCGTGTGGCGGTATCCTGCCGGTTTGCTGGCGGGACGATCGTCATGGTGCTGGCCTGTCTGTGACAGGGCAATGCTTTCAAGTGACATGATCCAGAAAACCTTTTGCTGAAATATGACGCAACACAATTCAGGTCTTGACCGTAAAACGATAACATCGCCTTAAAAATAACACACTTTCCTGTCAATCAGTAAAATGGGTCATTTCATTCTTTCCTCAACCATGCTGCGATGGCGCATGGCACATGGAATGCCATTTTCTTCCCATAATCCACTGTTTTTACATTTCTTTTCTGTCATGAAAAGGAATGTGTAGATCCTGTCCCGGCAATTTTTGCAGATGATCGCGGGTTGGCCCTGCCAGCATGCCATGTTGAGCAGGACCGTGTCGTTTCGTTTGCTGCCTGCATCCCTCGTATTTATATTTCCTCCTGTTGCGAGACCGTAAAAACAGTCTTCTTGAGTAATAAAAGGTTTCGGCTACCGCCTTTTTAAAAAAAATATTCAGTAAAAAAATCCTTTAATTTTCGGGATGTACCAAATGGATGGGATTTTGTGCCCGTCCGGTCAGACATGGATACAGGCAATGACGCTGCGTAAACTTGGCTGCCTTCCCGCCCGGGTACAGGCGCGCCAGCCCCTGCTATCGGGCATGCGTAATTTTATGGCCCGCAAGGCCCCGCCGCGACTGGGGCGCGAACGGATCGATCCCGCGCCACGCATGTTGGGCAATGACGTGCTGGGGGACTGCACGGCGGCGGGAATCGGTAATCATATCCGTGCTACGGCGGCGCTGGCGGGTTACCAGGTTGCGGTGGATACGGACGATGCGGTGCGTTTTTATGCCTGTTCAACCGGGTATGTGCCGGGTAATCCGCAGACGGATCAGGGTGGGGTGGAGGTGGATGTCCTGGCCACCGCGCTGCGGGCAGGATACGTCCTGGCTGACCAGACGCTGTTTCCGTTATGGGGCAGCGTGGATGCTGGCGACCTGAATGGCATCCGTAACATCACGGCGGGGCTGTCCGCCGCCTATCTCGGGGTGCGGCTTGCACAGGCGGATATGTGGGAAGATGTCGCGGGCAGCCTTGCCCCGGTATGGGACACCGTCACGCCCGCCAGCCATGGTGACCCGACACCGGGCAGCGCGGGTGGCCACTGCCTGCTGTTATGGGATTATGACGGCACGGCGGATACCGACCTTGTCACGCTGCTGACATGGGGCGCCCTTCAGAAAGCGACGTGGCGGTGGCTGCGCAGTCGCCTGATGGAAGCCCATGGCCTGGCATGGCGGCAGTTGCTGCCCAATGGGATGCTCGCCCCCACGGGGCAGGACTGGGATGCCCTTGTCGCCAGTAACGAAGCCTATCTTGCCGGCGTGTCGTCCACCACCGCCCGCTGAAATCGCCACCAACGTTCCCGCTTGCAGGATGATCATGAAAATCCTTATGCCCATGCTGGCCGCTGCCGCATGCCTGTCCGGCTGTGCGCATGGCCACGCCGTACAGACCACGATTCCGGCCGCGATGGCGGGCATACAGTCCACGCTGGTACGGGCGGGGGCGGTACCCGTTTCACATGCGGGCGACTGGACCGCGCAGCAGGATGCACGTTTCGGCCAGGCGGTACGGGCCGCGCAGTGCGCACAACAGACAGCGGACCCCGTGGTGGGCACGATTGCGGGGGACGTGACGCTGCAGCTTGCCGGTAGTTTTACCCGTGGCGGCGAATTCAGTGTGGGGGCGCTCACGACCGCCCCGACCCTTGGCCTTGCCACCGATGCCAGCCGCACCAACAGCCAGCAGGTCAGCCTGTCGCTATCCTATGCGCCGCTGTCATCATTGCCCGATGTCGAAATGGGGCGGCAGATGGGATATGAAGCAGCCCTGTTCGGGCAGAATGATCGCGTGCGACAGGATGAGGCAAGGCGCCTGATGGTGGATCGCGATACGTTGCGCCAGTCCATCCGTGTCCTGATCCATGCATGGGACGCCACGCGTTGCACGGTCATTGCGCCGGTGACGCCATTTGTCAGCCTGCGGCGGGGCAGCGGACCTGATCCCGGCACATATGGACATGGTAACATGGACAGAAAACATTAAATAAGAGATATGTATTAAGTTTACGTTCCTGCATGCGTATCAGGTCCCTGCATAAAATATATTTCCAAATTACCTGCATTTCCCTGCGGCCAGAAACAGAGAAATCTGGTACAGCCGCCCTTTCCCACCCTGACGGACAGACCGCCATGACCTGCGGTTGCGGATGGGAAGGGGCGCATCCGTTTCCCGGTGCGTCCGACCCTTCTCCCGGCGTGGCGGCATGGGCCGCTACCGTAAATTCAAGGACGCGTATCTTGCCTGTTGCGTTGCTGGCCCTTGCTATCGGGGCGTTTGGCCTTGGCACGACGGAAACCATCGTCATGGGGCTGCTGCCCCAGCTTTCGGCCGGGTTGCATGTCTCCATCGCGCAGGCGGGACTGCTGGTGTCGGGCTATGCCATCGGGGTGACCATTGCATCGCCGCTGGTGGCGATCCTGACCAACAGCCTGTCACGCCGTGCGACGCTGCTGCTGACAATGGCAATCTTCATCGCGGGCAATGCGTGCAGCGCCCTGGCTCCCACTTACACCAGTCTCATGCTGGCGCGCGTGCTGACATCATTTTCACACGGGACATTCTATGGCGCGGCGTCCATCATGGCGGCCCAGGTCGTGCCCCCGGCCAGGCGGGCGGAAGCCCTGTCGCTGGTCTATATCGGGCTGACGCTGGCCATGATCCTTGGCGTGCCCATGGGCACGGTCGTGGCGCAGATGACATCGTGGCGCATGGCGTTCTGGCTGATCTGTGCCGTGGGCGTGCTGGCATGGACCACCATGTGGCTGTGGATTCCGCAGGACCGGGCCAGTGGTCCCGCCATCCCGCTATCGGCGCAGTTCAGGGCCATGCTGCACCCGCTGGTCGTGACCATGATGCTGGTTTCAATGTGCACGTCGTCGAGCATGTTTACCCTGTTTACCTATATCACCCCGTTCCTGCAGACCCGGTCCGGCTTCAGCACGCATGCGATTGACGTCATCCTGCTCATGATCGGGGGCGGGCTGTGCCTGGGCAACCTGCTGGGTGGGAAACTGGCGGACTGGAAGATGCTGCCATCGTGCGCCGGGCTTATGGCCGCCGTGGCGATCGTGCAGGTGCTTCTGGTGCCCGGCAGCCTGCATCCATGGACCTGCCTCGTGCTGCTGTTCCTGTGGGGGGTGTTCATCTATGCGCCCATGGCTCCGCTGCAGACATACGTGGTCGCCTGTGCCGGGTCCGCGCCCAACATTGCCGCCGTCATGAACCAGAGTTCCTTCAATTTCGGCAACGCGGTCGGTGCGTGGGCGGGCAGCCATATCGTGGATACCCACTGGTCCTATGGCGGGCTGCCGGTCCTGTCCTCGTGTTTTGCCTTTATCGGGTTCGGGCTGGTGGGACTGGCGGAATATTATGTCCGGCGACAGGCGAAAAAGCCCCGTGAAGTCGTGCCGCACCCCCTGACCAGCGCCACCCACGCCGTGGTGGCGAAACCGGAACAGACCCTGCATCCCCACGCGTGATGGGGATGCGCGGGAAAGTGGCGCCCGGTTTTTCCATGCCGCGACAGGTCAGCCGTTCCGGGCGGGGATGAATATGGCAGGCTGATGCGTCACGGCATATGCATGAGCAGATCAGCCAATGTGCCAGCATCCGGCCATGAAACATGGCATGCTACGATAACAGGCAACCGTGCGGGTCTTATGGGCAGGCGTCAGGAGCCCCTTCGCACAGGCCCATTCCTGCCGGACAAAGGTGCATTTCCGTGTATGGATCGCCCGCATGCCCCGTGGAATCCGCGCGATCGTTTCATTTCGTTTCCTTTATTCATGTACCGTAAGGCTACAGGCGCATAATATTGTACTGATCGTTGTCGGTCGTACCATGTGGAATGAACGCGTCCATGCAAACGCTGCTGCAACCTATCCTGCGGGTCAGAATGTCCAGTGATGTGCATGAACGCCTGGCGTCACTACGCATTCCCTATCCCCCTGGTCCCAAGCGGCTTAAACGTGCGGATATGGTGCGTGCGCGCGGCGTGCTGTTTATCCATGTGCCCAAGAATGCCGGGACATCCGTGGCGCGTGCCCTGTACGGAATGGACATAGGACACGAAACCATCCGGTATTTTCGGCGTCGCATCCCTGACCTGGTGGGTTTTCCTTCCTTTGCCATCCTGCGTGACCCGGTGCAGCGTTTCATGTCCGCCTATCACTATGCCCGTGCGGGTGGCAGCGAGGCGCGGCATGTGGCACAGGGATTCCGTCCGGCCTATATGGCTTTCAACGGGATTGACGACGCGCTGGATCATATCGCCCATGTCCATTCATGCTACGACATGGATCACATCTTTCGTCCCCAGTCGTGGTATCTGACCGATGAGCATGGGCAGGTTGCGGTGGATCGCCTGTTCCTGATGGATGATATGCGCCGCATACAGGATTTTGTCCGGAATTATACGTCCAACCCCATCGGTCATGCCAATGCGGGTGGCGGCGCGGACGAAATGCCCAGTGCCGACCAGATTACGCGCATACGCCAGATCTATCGTCAGGATTACGACCTGATTGCCAGTGTCAGGCACAATCATTTATCCCGCCTGGCAGATATGACATCGCCATCCCTGCCTCGCCGGTCCGCTTTCGATTTTGTATAAGAAACATCTTCAGGGTGCGACTGGACCGGCATTGCGCACCGGATTCATCGACCGGACATGAAAAACGGATCCGGACGGTTTACATAAAAAACCGTACCAGCAGATGCGGGGTTGGTAAACACCCGGTGTGGCTGGATGGCCGCAGTGCAGGAAAACAGGATTTCCTTCATGAATTCCTGTTTCGTATATGCGAAAGATGATTGATGAAGGCCGTACCAGAATCCGCCTTGTCAGAACGACCATCCCCATTCCGGAGCAACAGAGCCGCATGACAGTTGAGACCCACCGCAGCAATCACCTGTTCCACACCTTCCTGTCGCGCATCGGTGGTGTATGTATCGTTCTGTTGCCTGTCGGTGGCCTTGCGGGGTGTGGTTATACGGACTCCCGTACTGCGCACCGTGCGCAGCTTGCCATGATCGGCATGAACAGCACGGATGTGCAGTCATGCGTGGGCATTCCCGACAAGATCAAGAAAATAGACGATCATGTGCAGATATTTGAATATTCACGCACGCTGAATATCCCGTCCACGAATGATTCAACGCTTTTTCCGTTACAGACCCTGGTCAACCTGACGGAAACAGCCGTGGGCGGCGCGGGCAAGACCTGCGTCGCGGATATCCGTATCGAGGATGATAAGGTGGTGGATCTGCATTACAGCGGCGATGATGACGAAATCATCGGATCCGATGGGGTCTGTTCAATTGTAACACGGGGATGCGTGCGCAAGCCGGTCGCGTCAATGCGACATGTCAGACGCGGCCCGCTGGGACCGATTTCCGCATTCCATTCCCCTAGGACGCCCCCTGTGCCCGAGGAAGCAACGCAGGTACAAGCGACGCACGTAACAGTCCCGGCCACGAATGCTGCGACTGTCAAATGACTGGTTCCGCGTTCCCGGGCCGCCGCGTGGATATGCGGCGGCCCGGACAGGTTGCTTATTCCGCGGACTTGCGACCGAAGGCATAGCTGACCACTGATGCCGCCGCCAGAATCAGGAACCCGAATACCTTGCAATAGGTCGGGATCCTGTTTTCATGCAGGCGGACTTCCCCCTTCAGGCCAGCAAGATGATCCGCGATCTGCTTGTGCAGTTCGGATTTGTGCTGGTGCAGGGACTTTTCAAAATGCTTCGTGATTTCCTGAATGTCTTCAGGGCTGAGCTTGCGAAGGTTTTCAGCGGTACTCATGATCCGGTTTCTCCTGTTGCCATTCGATGCAGGTTGCCCGTGCGATTGACCGGGCTCTCTCCCCAGATGTCGGGTCCGGCGGGAGCGTTTTCAAGAGCCGATATTATATCTCGCTTATTCACAAAACGGGGCCAACCATCGCCAGGACATTGTTCCACAGGACACGGTATTTCGGCCAGTTCATGACCATGTCCAGTGTCACGGGGGTGGCGGCATTGGTATAGGTCTGCTGGCGTGCGTGGATGTCAGCCGTGAACGCGGGGTCCACGAACAGGATGTTGTTTTCAAAATTGAGGTCAAAGCTGCGCCGGTCCAGGTTGGCTGATCCGATCATGGTCATTTTCCCGTCCACTGTCAGCGCTTTGGTATGCAGCAGGCCGTGCGGGTATTCATACAGCTTGACCCCCGCTTCCAGCAGTTCACGGTAATAACTGCGGCTGGCACCGGCGACGATCCATGAATCATTGCGGGTGGGGACCGTAAGCGTCGTGTTCACGCCGCGCCGGGCGGCTGCGCACAGGGCGGCCTGTATGGGTTCGTCAGGAACATAATAGGGTGTCGTAACCGTCAGGTCCCGCGCCGCCGCATTCATCAGTGATACAAACACCTCCGGCATCGCGGCATAGCGCACGGCGGCGCTTGTCCCGATGACCTGGGCCACGAAGCCGTCTCCTGCCGGTATGGCTGCCGTGGCCAGCAGTTCGGTCAGGTCTTCGTCAGTATGGCCGAACCAGTCTGTTGCAAACAGGTGCTGGTTCTGCAGCACCACAGGGCCTTCAAACCGTGTGACCAGGTCAACCCAGGGGGCAAAGCGGGGCTTGACCCGGAATGCGGCGTCGGCGCAGTTCTGGCTGCCGCAATAGGTTACACGGTTGTCAATGACGACAACCTTGCGGTGGTTACGCATGTCAAACCGCCCGCGAAAGGGGCGTTGCAACAGGTTGCCGATGGGTAGCGCACGCACAAGCCGCACGCCCGCCGCCTGCATGTCCCGCCAGTGTCGGCTGTGGATCAGGCGCCGTGATCCCAGGTCATCCGCCATGACGCGGCATGTCACACCGCGTCCTGCCGCGCGTTTCAGGGCCTCGACCACCTTCATGCCATTATTGTCGGACAGCCAGATATAGAAACTGATATGCACATGTTCCCGCGCCGCATCGATATCACGCACCATGGCCGTGATGGCGGCATCTGAATCCGGCATGAGGGCTGCGCTGTTGCCCCCCATGGGGGGATAGCCACTAATGGACTGCCCGACGCGGAACAGCGGGGCAAGGCGCGGATGCAGCCCGAAATCACGTTCGGCGTCAATCAGCGCGTTGCTGGTCTTGCCGGGGATGGGCAGCCGCCTGATGGCCTCACGGATACGCTGGAGGATACGCTCGTTCAGGTGGGTCTCGCCCAGCAGCAGGTAGGCAATCATGCCAAGGATGGGCAGGGAACCGATAATGGCCACCCATGCCACGCGTGACGCGGGCTGCCGGTGGGGGCGGAGCAGGACGCGGATGATGAACAGGATCTGGAAACTGATGGTGGTTGCCGCACTGATCCAACCCCATTGCATGACCTGTTTTCCCATCCTGTCCGGAAATTGATGTATGACAGCCGGTATCGTATCGCCTTGGTGGGGCATGGACAACCGATGGCGGTCATGACCGGCGGGGGGTACCTGTCGCGGGTGGCCCGTGGAAACCGTTTCGGACGCCTGGGGGTCATGAAGAAGCTGTTTCCCAAAAAGCATTAGGAACGCTGCTTCCGGGGGAAGGCTGTCTCAAGCCGTCCCTAATGTATCGTGGGCTGGGGTATCTCGCTGTCGGTCATTACCTGTCGTGCCGCCGCGATGGCGGTATGAAGCTGCGCGTGGATGTTGACGGCGCTGATGACCGGGGTGATGCGATGGCGGTCCATGTCGGCCCGCAGGTAGGGGGTGACGCGGCCAAATACCACGGTCACATGCCGCGCCCGCAGGGTCGTGAACAGGTCACGCAGGTCGCTTGCGGCGGAAAAGTCGATATCCGTGATTGCACTGGCATCGATTACAAGACACCGGACGGGGGTCGGGGCATTGTCAACCAGCATCTGCACGTCATGCGCGAACCGCGTGGCGTTGGCATAGAACAGGTCGGCACAGAAGCGATAGACAATCAGTCCCGGCGCGGTCTGCTGTCCGGGTCTTACGTCATAGGGTTCCAGCAGGCCGGACTGCCCGTCCCGGCGCAGGATCATCGTATGGGGTTCGTAGCTGTGTCGCACATGGCGGAACAGCGACAGCGCGATGGCCAGGAAGATGCCCTGTTCCACCCCGATGCCCACGACAGCGGCGGCGGTCATCAGCGCCAGCCCGAATTCACCGGGGCTTTCGCGCCGGATGGCGACCATCGCCTGCAGGTCGATCATGCCCAGCGCCACGGTAAAGACGATGGATGCCAGCACGCAGCGCGGCAGGTACTGCAGCGGCGCGGTCAGAAACACCAGTACAAGCATCGTGACGATGGCAAATGTCAGCTGTGCAAGCTGGCTGCGCGCGCCTGCCCGTACGGCCATCGCGGTCTGGGTCGGGCTGCCGTTGACGGTGAATGTCCCGCTCAGCCCCGCCGCCGCGTTGGCGGCGCACAGGCCCAGTATGTCCGCGTTGTCATCCACCGGATCATGGAAGCGCAGGGCAAAGGCGCGTGATGTCGCGGCACTCTGCGCAATGATGACAAAAACGCATGATGTCGTGGCAGGCAGCAGCGCCAGCATGTCATTCCATGACACATCGGGTATGGACAGGCGGGGCAGGCCACCCACGATCGGGCCGATCGTCTCTATTCCGAACCGGGACAGGCCAAAGGTCATGCTGACCATGATCGTGCCCACCACGGTCACCAGCGCCAGTGGCGCACGTGGCGTCAGCCGGTCCCCCGTCATGATGATGGCCACGATGCCGGCGGACAGCAGCAGGGTCGGGATATTGACATGCGAAAGCTGCGCCAGTGTCTGGAACAGCTGTAGTAACGGGTTGTGCGCCGTGGTGGTAATGCCCAGCATGTCGCGCGTCATGGCCAGTGCGACCTGCACCCCCACCCCGGCAAGAAATCCCATAAGCACGGTGCGCGAAAGGAAATCCGCCAGAAAGCCCAGGCGGAACAGGCGTGCGACCAGCAGGAAGCCCGCGCTGAGCAGGGCAACCATGCTGACCAGCGCCATGTAATGCGTGCTGCCCGGTGTCGCCATGCGACCGACCGCACTGGAAAAAATGGCGGCGGTGGCGGAATCGGCTGCGACAACCAGATGTTTCGATGCCCCGAAACACGCGAATGCCACCAGTGGCAGCAGTACCGTGTACAGTCCCGTTACCGCAGGCATGGCGGCAATGCGCGTGTAGCCCAGAACCTGCGGAATGTTCATGGAGGCAAGCGACAGGCCGGCCAGGATATCATGCAGCCGGGCACGCAGCCCGTTGCGGGCGGGTACGCTGCCTGCCGTTGTCCCAGAGTCCGATCTGCCTGTTCCGGTCTGCATGACCAACACCGTCCATCATCCACACGACCGGACCGGCAACGCGCCAGCCTTTACAACGGTATGTGTTCAGTAGTGCCGGTCATATCCGGCAAAGATCGCGCGACTGGCAAGGGCAGGACCCTGACATCTGCCATGCTGGCACGCCTGTCACGACGGCATTGTGCTGGAGAAAGAGGCGAAAAATGAATTACTGATAAAAGTAATAATTTCTTTTTGTACTACATTTATTTCAAAAATTCGGTGTTTCCTGAAGTTTTTTTTGAGAAAAGATTCGCCGGAAATTTTTGCGAAAAACTTTCGATGGTCCGCTATTGCAGATGTTCGCTTTCGCTGTCCATGTCGTGCACCAGCGCCTGCGCCAGTGCCTGATGGGACTGGATCAGTCTGACGTTATCCTTGTCAAGCTTTGGCGTGTCTTTTGTCTTTTGCGGGGGCGCCTGGATCATGGCGTTTGTCATTTCGAACGTGGTCAGGCTCATGACAAAATCTTCCGCCGACATGCCATGTTCCTGCAGGATCGCCTGAAGCTGCGGCATGGCCTGCGTGCGCCGGATGGTGGTGGCCAGCGTCATGTTGGTGGTCTGGGTCGGAGGGGTGATGTTGGCCCGCCTGATCTGCCGGATCAGGGGCAACATACGGGCGAAAAAATCCTTGGGCAGCTTGTACTGCGCCACCTTGCGTATGTCCTGCTGGATTGCCTCATGCACCGCGCGCTGGATTTCCGCGCGCTGTTCCGCCGTGGGGCCGTGATGTTCTTCCGCCTGCTGCGCATGGGCCGGACGCAGGGTGCCGGGCAGGTGGAAGAAACCAAGCGCGCAGGCGCTGCCCACAAGCATGCCCCGCAGGGGAAAGGATGTCATCGGTCGCTCCATTTGCCCCGTCCGGGTCGGGAATCGCTGCGATCAGCATGGCTGACGTTCTGTTCATGCTGATTTTGCGGGACATACCCGTTCAGTCAATATGAATGCAAACGCGATGAGGGCGCCATTTCGCAGGCTGGCGGCGATTGCATGGCGCCAGACCGGTTGGGGTGGGTCTTCTGGCTATTCCGCCGTCCCGCGTGCGGTCCATTTTCATTCGGGATGACCTGGCCTGTCATGGTCAGGTGTTTCCAGCATGGTCGCAATCATCCCATACGCGGGCCTGTTCCACGCCCCATCTGGTTCTTGTGGTGGGTTTGACTGTTTTATCCGGCATGAATGTGAAGGTGATGCGGCCGGGATGACTTGCCGCATGTGCCCGATCCGTAATGCGCCCGCAGGGCCATGATTCCGCGCACTGTTTTTCGTGCAGGTGCAGTCCAGCATCAATGACCCGCGGCAGGATTTTCTGCATCCTGCCCCATGCACCACTTTTGCATGTGTCATCCTGAGCATGTTCATGGGCTAAGACATGGAGGCGGGGCAGCCTGCCTTCTGTCATGGAGTCGCCTTTGCGGACAACATGACAGGCGGGCGCATGTCAGGTCTCAAAACGCTGTCAGCGACCCGGGGGCGCCATGAATTCCGGCCCGACCGGATCCTTGATGCAGGTCTTGAGGATTGTGTCGATCTCGCGCAGGTCATCGGCGCTCAGGTGCCAGCCGATCGCGTCGGCCACTGCTGCGATCTGGTCCGGGCGGCGCGCGCCCCACAGGGCAATCGTCGGTCCCTGATCGAGTACCCAGCGAATGGCCAGCGCCAGAAGCGACTTGCCATGTTTCTCACGCGCGAAATCCTGCAACTGCCGCACGGCTTCCAGATACTGGGCAAAGCGGGGCGGCTGGAACTTGGGGTCCGCGCTGCGCAGGTCATCGGGACCGAATTTCGTCTGTGCCGTCATCTTGCCCGACAGCAGGCCACGACAGAGCGGACCATAGGCAAGGATGGTCAGGTCATGCTGGCGCGCATATGGCAGGATGTCATGTTCCATGCCACGCTCAAACAGGTTGTAAGGCGGCTGCACCGCAGCCAGCGGGGCGACCGCGCGGAAGGCATCCATCTCGGCGATGGTGAAGTTGCTTACGCCCAGCGCCAGTACCTTGCCCTCCTTGACCAGATCTTCCAGCGTACGGGCGGTTTCATCCATCGGCACGGCGGAATCAGGCCAGTGGACCTGATACAGGTCGATGTAATCGGTGCGCAGGCGGCGTAGTGAATCCTCGATTTCCTTGCGGATACGGGCCGGCGAGGTATTGCGGAACGGCTTGTGATCGTCCTTCCAGTCCAGCCCGACCTTGGTTGCGATCGCCACCTTGTCCCGCCGCCCGGCAAGGGCCTGCCCCACAATTTCCTCCGAATGGCCAAAGCCATAGACAGGTGCCGTATCGACCAGTGTTATGCCCAGATCAACAGCTTCCTGAATGGTGGCAATGGCGTTGCGGTCGTCCGGGCCGCCCCACATCCATCCGCCAATGGCCCATGTGCCAAGCGCAATACGCGAGACGGGATGTTTCAGCCCCCGGATTGTCGTGGTTTCCGTAACAGATGCCTGAGTCATGAATACGCTCCGTGTTCGTGAACCGGTCATGACGGCTGCAACCGCCATGTGTGCAACCGTGCCATAGCATGGGATGACGTGTTACCCGTCACCACAGGGCACAGCCATGCTTCCATCGTTAACGAGGTGAGTGCTGTTATATTTCCCTGGAAATACGGAAACATGCGTAAGGATCACGGCCTGCCGGGAGGTGGAAAGGAATATATTGAATAAATCGTGCAGTCATGGGCTTAAAATCGCCCCTGTTCAAAATAAAAATTCTTGATTTATTATATGCATTGATAAATTTATTTAAAAATAAATAAAATATAGCAAAAACAACAGATATATTATTTCTGTCGCCAGATTCGGCTTGCCGATGATTTCAGGGGATGCACAAAAGGACAGGCCGGATGGCGCCTTTTGAAAAAATATGTGGCGGACTCGAAAGGATTCGAACCTTCGACCTTCGCCTTCGGAGGGCGACGCTCTATCCAGCTGAGCTACGAGTCCACTTCCGCCTGCATACATCGGGATCAGGCTGAATGCCACCCCTGAAATCAGGAAAATTCATTGCGGCGCGACCCAGTCCATCCATCCCGGCAGGACAGGCAGGGGGGCCGCGCGTCCTTTCTGGTCGGCCATCCATGCGGCCGCCGCCATGTCCCCGCCCGAAGGCAGGAAGCTGTCGGGACTGACGATCCAGCTGGTCATGTCCGCCGTGACCCGGCCGGCGTCACGGCTGCGCAGCAGCAGGTGGTAGCCGCCGGGGATGTAGTCATGCCGCGTGTCCCGTGGCATGCGCCGCCAGGCCCGTGCCATGGCCGGGGCGGGAATGATCTGGTCATGGCCGCCATAGATCACCAGCACGCGCCCGTGCATGTGCGCATCCGCCTGCGCCGCGCGGTGCATGAGGTCTGTCAGCCCGGACAGCGCCACCGTGCTGGTGTCCCGCAGGGTCAGGGGGTCATAATACAGGCGCGCCAGGGCCAGCATGTCATCGGCCGCCGTGACATGGACAGGCAGTTCACGCCCGCTCAGCCGCCACCGGGGCGCCAGTGCGGCGATCAGGTGCGTGGTCGTGCGCGTACCGGTATCCAGATCCCATACCGCGGGGGCGAGCAGGATGTAGCCCGCCACGGGTGGCGTGTCGGCCTGTGACGCCAGCACGATGGCCAGCGCACCGCCCATGCTTTCCCCCATGACATATACGGGTACGCCGGGATGTTCGCGCCCGATCGTGGCCAGAAGGCTGGATGCGGTGCGCAGCAGGACGTCCGTTCCCGCCCATCCGCCACGCTGCGCCGTCTGGCCAAAACCGGGCAGGTCGGGGGCAATGACGGTCATGCCTGCCGCATTCAGTGCGGGGGCAGGGTGTTCCCATGCATCGCGGCTGTCATTGAAGCCATGCAGTGCAAGGATGACGGCGCGTTCCGCCCCCCGTGCAGGCCAGATCCGCAGCGGCACCGTGCCCACGCCTGCAATCGTGACCGTCCGGTCCGCAGGAATCAGGCGGGCAAGATCCGGGTGACGGGCCGGTGCCGCCGGGGGTGGGGCTTCACGCGTGGTGCAGGCTGCCAGCATCACAAAAAGCACTGGATAAAGCAGGCGTGACAGGCGAATGTTTGAAAGCACGGCAATCCTGCGTATCATCATGGACAAGCGCATGGTCCGCCCGCGGGCGGACATGCAAACCAAAGCCGGACAACAACCCGAGGCCCGTCAAAATGCAAGCCCTGTCCCACGATCCCGTCCCGCACCCCCGTCTGGGTACGATTGAAACCATCGTTGTCGATTCGCGTACCCTGTCCTGTGACGGGGGGCTTGGCGCGCTGGGACACCCGCGGGTTTTCCTGCGTATCGGCCATCACCAGACATTCTGTCCCTACTGCTCGCGGCTGTTCGTGCTCAGCCCCGATGCGCCGGCGGACGCCGGTCACTGATCGCATCCTGATACATGTCCAGCGACAAGCAGGTTCACCTGATCCTGGTGGATGGTTCGGGCTTCATTTTCCGCGCCTTCCACGCACTACCCCCCATGACCAGCCCCGACGGCACGCCCGTCAATGCGGTGTATGGTTTTTCGAACATGCTGTCGCGCCTGCTGCGCGAACATGCAGGTACCCATCTGGCGGTCATATTCGATGCGGGACGCCATACCTTCCGCAATGACCTGTATGGTGAATACAAGGCCCACCGCCCCGAACCGCCGGAGGAACTGCGCCCGCAGTTCAGCCTTGTGCGCGATGCGACAGCCGCCTTCGGCGTGCCGGCGCTGGAGGAAGCGGGCTGGGAAGCCGATGACCTGATCGCGGCCTATGCCCGCAAGGCGACCGATGCGGGCGGGCAGTGCACCATCTATTCATCCGACAAGGACCTGATGCAGCTTGTCCGTCCCGGCGTGATGATGATGGACCCGATCAAGAACCGCCCGATCGGCGTGAAGGAGGTCGAGGCCAAATTCGGCGTTGCGCCCGACCGGGTGGCGCAGGTGCAGGCCCTGATTGGCGATCCGGTGGACAACGTGCCCGGCGTGCCGGGCATCGGTCCCAAGACCGCATCGGCGCTAATGGCGGAATACGGGTCGCTGGACGCCATACTGGCAGGCGCTGAAAGCATGAAGGCGTCCAAGCGGCGCGATAACCTGCTGGCCCATGCCGACATGGCGCGCCTGTCGCTGCAACTGGTGACGCTTCGTGAAGACGCGCCATGCCCCGAACCCCTGTCCGACCTTGCCTGCTGCGATGTGGACATGGAACGTCTGGGCGCATGGCTGTCGGACATGGGTTTTTCGTCACTGCTGCAGCGCATGGGGTTCAAGGCGAAGCCGCGCCCGCGCATTTCCGCCCATGTCACACCGGCCGGGCTCAGTCAGCCTGCGGGGGAACTGCCCCCCATCCCGCCCGAACCCTATGGCCCGTATGAAACGGTGACCGATCCCGAAGTGCTGCGGAAATGGGTGGAACAGGCCCGCGCCAGCGGGGTCTGCGCGGTGGATACGGAAACCGACGGGCTTGATCCGTTGACCGCGCCGCTGGTCGGCATCTCGCTTGCCCCGCAATGTGGCCGCGCGTGCTATATCCCGCTCAGTCATCAGGTGGACCTGATGGACAGCCTTGGCACGCCCCAGATGCCGGTGGCAACGGCGCTGGAAATCCTTGAACCGCTGTTTGCCGACCCGTCGGTGCTCAAGGTCTTCCAGAACGCCAAATTCGACCTGCTGGTGCTGACACAGGCGGGCAGCGTCCAGCCCGCGCCGATTGATGACACCATGCTGATTTCCTATGCCCAGTCGGCGGGAAAGCATGGGCAGGGCATGGATGAGCTTTCGCGCCTGACACTTGACCACACACCCATCCCCTATGACGAGGTGACGGGCACGGGCCGCAACCGGGTGGTGTTTTCCAAGGTGGATATCGCGCGCGCCACGCCGTACGCGGCGGAGGATGCGGATGTGACCCTGCGGCTGTGGCAGGTGCTCCGGCCGCAACTGCGCACCAACCACGCGCTGGCGCTGTATGAGGAAATGGAGCGCCCGCTGGTACCGATCCTGGCGGATATGGAGCGCGCGGGCATTGCGGTCGATGCCAATGACCTGCGCGCCATGTCCACCGAATTCGCGCAGCGCATGGCCGTGATCGAGGCCGAGATCCACAAGCTGGCCGGGCGTGACTTCAATGTCGGCTCCCCCAAGCAGCTGGGGGAAATCCTGTTTGATGAAATGGGCCTGCCCGGTGGCAAGCGCACCAAGGCGGGGGCATGGGGCACGGATTCATCGGTGCTGCAGGACCTGGCGGACCAGGGACATGACCTGCCTGCCCGGATTCTGGCATGGCGGCAGCTGGCCAAGCTGAAAAGCACCTATGCCGATGCGCTGCTCAACCAGATCAATCCGGCGACGGGGCGCGTGCACACATCGTTCCAGATGGCGGTGACGACAACGGGCCGCCTGTCATCGAATGATCCCAACCTGCAGAACATTCCCATCCGCACGGAGGAAGGCGGGCGTATCCGCCGGGCCTTTGTCGCAGCCCCCGGCAATGTCCTGGTCTCGGCCGATTATTCCCAGATCGAACTACGGCTTCTGGCGGATGTGGCGGACATCCCCGCCCTGCGTGAAGCATTCGCGCTGGGGCAGGACATCCATGCCCGCACGGCGTCCGAAGTGTTCGGTATCCCGATCGAAGGCATGGACCCGCTGACGCGCAGGCGCGCCAAGGCGATCAATTTCGGCATCATCTACGGCATCAGCGCCTTCGGGCTGGGCCGCCAGCTTGGCATTCCCCCCGGGGAGGCACGGGGCTACATCGACGCCTATTTCGCCCGTTACCCCGGCATCCGCGATTACATGGAGCGCGTGAAGGCCGAAGCGCGGGCGAAGGGATATGTCACCACGCCCTTCGGCCGCCGGTGCTGGGTTCCGGGCATTGGTGACAAAAGCGCCGTGCGCCGCAACTATGCCGAGCGCCAGGCCATCAACGCCCCGTTGCAGGGGGGGGCGGCTGACATCATCAAACGTGCCATGGTGCGAATTCCTGCCGCCCTTTCGGATGCGGGGCTTGACGGACGCATGCTCCTTCAGGTCCATGACGAACTTGTGTTCGAGGTGCGCAAGGATGATGCCGATCGTCTGGCAGCCCTCGTCAGGCAGGTCATGGAATCCGCAGCCACCCTTTCGGTGCCGCTGGTCGTGGAAACCGGGACCGGAACGAATTGGGCGGATGCACACTGATGATGCGAAATGAACGGGACCGGTTCTTTGTTATTGTAGGGCTGGTCATACTCGCGGTTTCCTCGATTGCCGGATATTTCGGCTACCGTTATTCCAGCAATGCCCCCGTGCCGCTGACCACTTATGGCAACCCGGTTGGTGGTTCATTCCGGTTGATCAACGGGGCCGACGGGTCGGTGATGGATACCGATTTCCGCGGGCGGTGGATGATGATCTATTTTGGTGACACCCATTGCCCCGATACGGTCTGTGGCGCCACCGTCAAGGCGATGGCCGACGGGGTGGAGGCACTGGGCCGTGACCGCGCGCATCTGGTGGTGCCTATTTTCATTTCCCTTGATCCCATGCGTGATACGACGGAGGTGCTGCGGACCTATGCCCTGCGCTTCGGCACGCATGTCACGGTCATGACGGGATCGCCCAAGATGCTGCAGGCGGTGGCGAAGGAATACCATGCCCCTTATGTCCGCCATGACGGGGAAAATGGCGAATACAGCATGGAACCCGCCACCCAGATCGTGATCATGTCACCCACCGGGCGGTATGCAGGCAGCCTGCCGTCCACCGCCACGGCGGCGGATGTCACCGCGCGCATGACGGACCTCATGAACGCGCCGGGCAAACACTGAAAACAACAGGACCGCGCATGAAGGCATCATGGCAGGCATCTGGCGCGGTCCTTCTCCTCCTGCTGGGGGTGGCATTGCACGGCCTGCCCGCCCGTGCGGCTGATGGCACGCAGGGCAGTCCCCACCGTGGCGGCACATTGCGGCTGACAGCGGTCAGTGCAGCCGGGACACTGGACCCGCAGATCAATTACAGCAGCCAGTACATGCAGCTTATGGGCGTCATGTATGATGGCCTGCTGACCTATCCCAAGCTGGAAGGCCCGGCCGGGGCGCAGGTTGTGCCCGACCTGGCGCAGTCCATGCCCGAACGGCTGGATGACGGGCGCACATGGGTGTTCACCCTGCGCGACGGTATCCGTTTTTCCGATGGGACACCCCTGACCGTGGCCGATGTGGCGGCGTCCCTGCAACGGCTGTTCCGCGTTGGCTCCCCTACGGCGGGGTCGTTTTACGGCGGGATCGTGGGGGCGGATGCATGCCTGCATGATCCCGCCCATTGCACGCTGGCCGGTGGGGTGGAAACGGATGCGGCCACCCGGCGCATCACCATTCACCTGACCGCGCCGGATTCCGAATTCCCGCAGAAGATCGCTTTCGGGCATGCGGTCGTCCTGCCTGCCAGCACGCCCGCCCATGACCTGGGCGAGGTCGCGGCACCTGCGACGGGTCCATATCGCATCGTGTCTTCCATCCCCGACCGGGGCATGCGGCTGGAACGCAATCCCTATTTTCATGAATGGAGCGAGGCCGCCCAGCCCGATGGGTATGTCGATGCCATACAGTATGACTATGGCCTGTCGGAAGAAGATGCCGTCACGGCAGTCGAACGGGGGCAGTATGACTGGATGGCGGGACTGAAGCCGCTGGACCGGCTGGGGGAAATCGGCGGGCGATATACAGCGCAGGTTCACGTCTATCCGCTGTACGGCCTCATGTACATGCCCATGAATGTCAATATCCCGCCCTTTGATGATATCCGGGCCCGGCAGGCGGTCAATTACGCGCTGGACCGGCGCGCCATGACCATCCTGTATGGTGGATCGGGCATTGCCGCCCCGCTATGCCGCATGGTGCCCCCCGGCCTTCTGCCCGGTGACGGGCAGTGCGCATGGACCGAAGGTGCGGACCCCGACCACCCGGCCCCGCGCTGGACGCGTCCCGATATGGCGCGCGCACGTCAGCTTGTGCGTGAAAGCGGGACAGCAGGACAGGACGTGACCCTGATCGTCCCGGCCACCGCCATGGATACCAGCATGGGTACCTACCTGCGCGACATGCTGCAGGATATTGGCTATCACGCGCACCTGCATCCACTTTCGCCGGCCATGGAGCTGGCCTATGCCCAGAACAGCGCCAATCATGTCCAGATCAGCCTTATGGGATGGTACGCGGATTACGTATCCCCATCCAATTTCGTGGATACGCTGTTTGACTGTGACAATTTCCATCCCGGTTCCGACAGTTCGATCAACATGTCGGGGCTGTGTGATGCAGGGGTCCAGACGCTGGTGGCGCGCATCCGGCACGAACATGATCCGCAGGTGATGCAGGGCCTGTGGCAGCAGGTGGATGACCGCATCACCCGGCTTGCCGCCGCCGCGCCCATGATCAGCATAAGCTATGTGGATCTGGTCTCGCCCCGGTTGGGAAACTATTTTTCCACGCGTCTGTACCACATGACGTTTTCGCGCGTGTGGGTAAAATAAGCGATTGTTTGAAATCAACACGTTGATGAAAATAAAGGTTTTTTGGGTATCGTCTTTTTCAGGGAGGCGATGTTTCCTGAAGCTTCCTGAAAAAGCGGCACCAGAAACATTCCTATGACCGCTGATGCGTTCCGGGTGGGTCTGTCAGACAGCTTTCCGGAACGGCAGCAGGCATTAAAAAACCCCGCCGGGAGACCGGCGGGGCATAAGCAGGGGAAACGGTCCCTGGATCAGAGCATGGACTTCGCGCGGGCTTCAACCTTCGCACAGGCCTGCTTGCGGATGTCAGCCGATGCATCTTCCAGCGAGATCGGCGCCTTGCCACCCACCTTCAGCAGGCCGGTCGAACCGTCGGCATAGGACATGTTGCCCTTCTGGTTGGACGGCACGTCGTTCGTCTTCTTGTTGAACGCCGCCAGCACGGGCCACGCTTCGGACGCGGTCAGGTAATTGGACTGGATGCAGTAGTTCATGATGCCGCCCAGATCAGCGGGCTTTGCCGAGGCCACGGCCGAGTACACCGTTTCAGCGGACAGGGAGCCGGGCTTGATCGCCTCGACCTGGTTGGCGACGCCTGCGCCGGTCGGGGGCGAGATTTCAGCGGCATGGGCCGCAAGCGGCGCGACTGCCATGATTGTGGCGAACGCACCGGCAGACAGGACGCGACTGAACGACACCATATTGATTTTCCTTACCTTGTTTAGCAGGCAGGGTAGGAACCCGACCCCGCCATTTGTAAATCTGTGTGTCAAACATAACACGATGTGGCAGTTCGGTACCCGTGCGACTGATATGTCTGGCATTCGGCTTTTCGATATATAGTACCCTTGTCCATTCGGGCCTGCGTCCCATAAACCCCTGTTGTCTGGCGGTATTTCCCCCTGTCGCATGCCATGGGCGGGGTGCGGGCGTGGAAGACATCCTTCGTCAAGAAGTCGTGAGGAAGCTTAACGCAGCGCTTCCGGCGCATGGAAACCGCCATCCGGGCGCAATGGACATTGAGTCCGCCCCGACTTCGTGGGAATGCTGGACCATACGTGGCCCTAACCCTGTGCACGGGATCAACATGCAGCATTTGCGCCTTCTCCTGAAAGATGTCTGGTATCTCACCCGTCCCTATTTTGTGTCCGAGGACAAGAAATGGGCATGGGGCCTGCTGGTGGCGGTACTGGTCCTGACCTTTTCCATGGTGGGGCTGGACCTGCTGCAGTCGTTCTCGCGCAATGTCTATTACACGGCCCTGCAGCAGCGCGACGCCACGACCTTCCTGCGTGGCCTGTTCTGGTATGTGCATAACCAGGAAGGCTTCGTGCTGGGCTTTTTCATCATCACCATTCCCGCGGTGCTGTGCAGTATCTATGCCACTTACCTGCAGCAGATGCTGGGCCTGCGCTGGCGGCGGTGGCTGACACAGCGCATGACGCGGCAGTGGATGGAAAACCAGACCTATTTCCGCATCGCCATCACCACGTCCGGGCTGGAAGCAGGCGCGGACAACCCCGACCAGCGCATACAGGAAGACCTGAACAGCTTTGTCACCGATACGCTGACGCAGTTCATCAACCTGCTGTCCAATATCGTGACGCTGTTCAGTTATGTCGGCCTGCTGTGGGCGCTGTCCGGCCCGCTGGAGGTCCTGGGCTTTTCCATACCCGGCTATTTCTTCTGGGCCGCGTTGATCTATTCTGTGATGGCGACGTGGGTGACCCATCTTGCAGGGCACAAGCTGGCGGGGCTGCAGTTTTTCCAGCAGCGCGCCGAAGCCGATTTCCGCTACAGCCTTGTCCATGTCCGCAACAATGCCGAAGGGATCGCCCTGTACCGTGGCGAGGCGGAGGAACAGGCCGGGCTCAACCGTTCCTTTTCGCAGGTGTACGGCAATTTCCTTGTCATCATGCGCCGGACCAAGTGGCTGGGGCTGCTGACGACGGGGCTGGAGGTGGTGTCGGGCAATTTCGCGCTGCTGATCGGTTCGATCCGGTATTTCGCAGGAAAGATGACGTTCGGCACGCTCATGCAGCTGGTCATGGCGTTTTCACGTGTGCAGGGGGCGCTGGGCTGGCTGTCCACATCCTATGCCTCGCTTACGACATGGCATGCGGAGGTCGCGCGTCTGGCCACCTTCCAGCGCGTGATGGATCGTGCGCAGGCCATGCGTGACAGGGTTACGGTCGTGCCCGCTGCCGCGAATGCGAGCCTGCAGGTCAGCGGGCTGGACGTATTCCGTCCCGATGGCGCGGCGCTGCTGCGTAATGTCAGCTTCACGCTGGAACATGGGCAGATGACGGTGGTGACCGGTCCGTCGGGTACCGGCAAGTCCACGCTGTTCCGCGTGCTGGCGGGGATCTGGCCGTTCGCCACCGGCACCATCACGCAGCCGGACGTGGCGATGATGTTCGTCCCGCAGCGGCCCTATGTGCCCACCGGCACGCTGCACCGGGCGGTAACCTATCCCGCCGGGGTCGACGCCTATCCGGAAGCGGATGTGATTGCGGCCCTGCAGCAGGTCGGGCTGGGCCAGCTTGCGCCGCGTATCGAAAGCGAGGAAGCGTGGGGGCAGATCCTCTCGCCGGGTGAACTCCAGCGTCTGGCCTTTGCGCGTATCATACTGGCGCGGCCGGGCTGGGTGTTCCTTGACGAATCAACCTCCAACCTTGATGCGGCATCGGAGGCGGCGCTGTACGCGCTGCTGCGTCAGGCCTGTCCGGACATGACGGTTGTCTCCATCACGCATCGGGAATCGGTGGTGGCGATGCATGTCAACCGTGTGGACCTGTCCCCCTTTGCCGTTGCCGCCCCCGAGGGCAGCGAGAGGCGCGTCAGCGCGTCCCCTGCATCGCCGTGACCATGAGGTCGGTATTGTGGCGCATCATGGCGATGTAGTCCGGTGCGGGACCACCGGGCGGGGACAGGGCTTCGGCATACAGTTCCCCGCCGGGCCGGGTGCCGGTCGCCCGCGCCACCTGCTGGACCATGCGGGGATCGGCGGCGTTTTCCATGAAATAGGTGGTGACGCCCGTCTGCCGGATCTGCCGGATCAGGGCGGCGATATCCCCGGCTGATGCTTCCGTCTCGGTCGAAAGGCCCTGCGGCGCCATGAAGGTCAGGCCATAGGTCCGGCCGAAATAGCCAAAGGCGTCATGGCTGGTCAGGATACGCCGGCGGTCGGCCGGTATGGTGGCGATGCGGTCGCGGATGTCGCGGTCAAGTGCGCGCAGCTGCGTGACATAGGCGGCGGCCGAGGCGCGGAAACTGTCGGCATCCGCCGGGTCTATGGCGATCAGGGCGTCACGGATGTTGTTGGTCCAGATGATGACATTGGGCACGCTGTTCCAGACATGCGGGTCCGTTTCCGCCTGTTGCAGGCCCGGCGGGGTGTAGATGCTGATCCCGTTGGACACGATGACGGGCGTGCCATGGTAACCCGCCGCGTGGGCCAGCCGGCTGAACCAGCTTTCCAGTCCCTCGCCACTCATGAACACGATATCGGCCTGGCGTAGCTGGCGGGCGTCATCGGGGGAGGGTTCGAATTCATGCGGGTCGCCATCGGGGGGCACCAGTGACGTGACATGCACATGCGTGCCCCCTACATGCGCCACCACATCAGCCAGCACGGTAAAACTTGCGACCGCCTGGACCGTATGGGGCAGGGGGGCCGCACGGGCAGGCATGATGGACAGGACCCCGCAAAGGCCCAGCAGGCAGGACAGGCGGCGCATCGGCGCGAACTCCATTAAAAAAGACGGCATTTTTTCGGGGCTTTCTGAAAAAGCTTCACCAAAAACTTTTAATTTTCAGGATGTTTCATGAACGTGGCGCCCCGCGCGAAGTCCCGTGGGCGACATGACAAGGGAAAGGATATAAAGCACGCTGCACGTCAGGATGATCGATGGTCCCGCCGCCAGCCGGTAGTGATAGGACACCAGCAGCCCGATCAGTCCCGCCGCCATGCCCGTTGCGGCAGACAGCACCATCATGGGCAGCAGCCGGCGCGTCCATAGCCGCGCGGTCGCGGCGGGCACCATCATCATGCCCACCGACATGAGGGTGCCAAGCGCCTCGAACCCCGCCACAAGGTTGATGACCACGAGGAACAGGAACACCATGTGATAAATGCCGCCGCGCCCGCCGGTCATGCGCATGAAGCCGGGATCGACACATTCCATGACCAGTGGCCGCCAGATGATGGACAGCATGACGATGCTGAGCGTCGTGATGCCACCCATCAGGCACAGCGCCGATGCGTCAATGCCCAGAATGGTGCCGAACAGTACATGCAGCAGGTCGATATTCGACCCCCGCGCGGAAACGATCAGCACGCCCAGCGCCAGTGACGTCAGGTAAAAGCTGGCGAAGCTGGCGTCTTCGGCAAGCTGGGTCCGCCTGCTGACCAGACCGGCCAGCAGCGCAACACCCAGCCCCGCCGCGATCCCCCCGATCCCCATGGCCGTCAGCGACAGGCCGCCCGCCAGCAGGAAACCGATGGCGGCCCCGGGCAGGATCGCATGGCTCATCGCATCGCCAATCAGGCTCATGCGGCGCAGTTGCAGCATCACGCCAACCGGCCCGGCCCCCATGCCAAGCGTCATGGACGCCACCAGCGCGCGGCGCATGAAACCGAAGGACGCAAACGGATCCCATAATGCGGACAGGATGCTCATGATGGCATGTCCGTCCACCTGTCCCGTGTCCCGCCATAGGCGCGCTGCAGGATTACAGGGGTCAGGATGTCCGGGGTCCGGCCCCATGTCGCCTGTCCGCCATGCAGCAGCACGACATCGGGGAAGCAGGTACGGATCTGGTGGATGTCATGCAGCACGGCAATGATGGTGCGGCCCTGCGCATGCCATTCGCATACCAGTTCCAGCAGGTCCCGTGTCGTGGGCGCATCCAGCGCGGTAAAGGGTTCGTCCAGCACGATGACGCGTGCATCGGTCATCAGCAGCCGGGCGAACAGCAGGCGCTGGAACTGCCCGGCCGACAGGGCGGCGATCATGCGCTGCGCCTGCCCGCCAAGGTTGACGCGCTGCAATGCGCTGGCCGCGCGCAGGCGCACCGCCCGCCCCGCCCCGCCAAAAAATCCTGTCTGCTGCCATGCGCCACCCAGCACCATGTCGGTAACGCTTATGGGAAACCCCCGGTCAATGATCCGGGCCTGCGGCAGATAGCCGAAATCACGTGGGCCAAGGCCCCCGCGCGTGAGCGTGCCATGCGCCAGCGGCACTTCACCAAGGATGGCGCGCAGCAGGGTGGACTTGCCCGTGCCGTTGGCGCCTGCAATGGCGGTCATGCTGCCGGGACGGAAACTGCCGGTCACGTGTTGCCATACTGTCTGTCCCCCCATCATGGCCCCCGCATCTTCCAGCCGGATCGTGCCGGTGGTCGTCCCGACGGTCATGGGATGGAGATGGCCCACGCGATCAGCCCCCACAATACGCCGCACGGCACGGTCATGCAGGCCAGACGCTGCCACCATGCACGCGCCATCCATGTGATGGGCAGCGGGGCAGGTGATGTAGCGGGGGTGGGATGCTGCATGGCTGTCCGGTTGTCTTGGTCCGTGGACGGGGTGGCGACAGGAAAGGAAAGCGGCATGGGAACCCAAAGTGTTATAATATAACATATTCTTATATCATCGCCTTGCCTACCGTCAAGGGAAGGCGGCATGGTGTCGCCCCACACCATGAACAGGCAGGGCAGGACGGATGACATTTCATACATGGCTGCTGTTTGCCGCCACTGCCTTTGTATTGTCCGCCATGCCGGGGCCGAACATGATGCACGTCATGTCAACCAGCATCCGGTACGGATTGCTGCGTAGCGTGGGCGTCATGACGGGCTGCATGCTGGCCATTGTACTGGTGGTCATCGCCTCGCTTGCGGGCATGGCGGGCATACTGGTGGCGTCACCACGCCTGTTCATGGTGCTGCGGGTGATCGGGGCGGCGTACCTGGTGTTTCTGGGCGTCCGGGTATGGCGTGCGCGTGATGTGGCGGACAGTGACGGGGCGGATATGGGCTGCGTGCCCGCTGTGACCATGCGGGCGCTGTTTCGTGACGGCTTCCTGACCGGGATCAGCAATCCCAAGCTGCTGCTGTTCGCCGCGGCCTTCCTGCCGCAGTTTATCAATCCGGCCGCGCCACGCATGCCGCAATATGTCACGCTGGTGATGACATTCGCGATGGTGGAAGTGTTCTGGTACGTGGTCTATGCCAGCGGTGGACGTGTCCTGTCCGTATGGCTGCGTACGCCGGAGGTGCATCGGATTTTCTGCCTTGTGACCGGACTCGTGTTTATCGGGTTCGGGGCCATGCTGCTCCTGACGCAGGTATAGGTATCGCAGGTCGGCCCTGTACGTGCGGTTGCAGGGTATGATGCCGTCCGTGGCTGTTGGCCTGGTACTGTCTGAAAACAACTCCCTGACTGATATAAATAAAAGTCTCTGGGTGCTGCCTTTTTTTAAAGGTGGTGTTCTTTCGAAGCTTTCTGGAAATATTCATCAAAAACTTCTTTATGGTTGGCAGGATATTTCAAGGCGTCTGTTTGCCGCAGTCGTTCTGCATTGTTACCGCGCCGGTATTGCCTGGCGTGATCTGCCTGTCCGGTTCGGGGACTGGAAGAATGTGCATGGGCGGTCGCCCTGTCCCTGACGCCTGGACAAAGGGCGGACATCACTGAAGCGGAACCATTGCCCGATGCAGTCGACACCGGTGCCTCCGTCACCGACACGCCCTGAAATCCCGCGCACCCGCTTGTGATGCCGGGCGGGGGCGCGAAAGCCCGGTGGCGTTCCCATATTCCCTGCAACCACAAAGGGAAGGAGCGCCACCATGACCGAACCCACCACGCCCACGATCACGGACTGCCCCATCGGGCTGGATGCCACCGGCACACGGCGCGAAAAGGATTCGATGGGGGAAATTGATGTCCCCGCCAACCATTACTGGGGTGCGCAGACACAGCGCAGTCTTGTACATTTCTCGATCGGGCGGGACCATATGCCCATTGAGGTATGCCATGCCTACGGGATCGTGAAAAAGGCCGCGGCACAGGTCAATGCGGCGGATGGACGCATGCCGCAATGGAAGGCCGACGCCATAAGCCGTGTCGCCGATGAGGTGATTGCGGGCAGGCTGGATTCCGAATTCCCGCTATTTGTCTGGCAGACCGGATCGGGCACCCAGACGAACATGAACGTGAATGAAGTCATCGCCAATCGTGCGATCCAGCTTCTGGGCGGGACCATCGGGTCCAAGACGCCGGTTCACCCCAATGACGACGTGAACATGGGGCAGTCGAGCAACGATTCCTTTCCCACCGCCATGCATGTCGCAACCCTGCTGGAAATCGACAGTCGCCTGCTGCCGCGCGTGCGTGAACTGATCGAAAGCCTGCGCGCGAAGGCGGAAGAGTGGATGCAGGTGGTCAAGATTGGCCGTACCCACCTGCAGGACGCCGTACCCCTGACAGTAGGGCAGGAATGGTCAGGCTGGGCGCAGCAGCTTGAAGATGCGCTGGAAGCGGTCGAGGCAGCGCGTCCCGCCCTGCTGCAGCTTGCGGCGGGTGGTACGGCGGTGGGCACCGGGCTAAACGCCCCGCCGGGTTTCAGCCGCGCCATTGCAAAGCGCATTGCCGCACTGACCGACAGGCCGTTTGTCACCGCGCCCAACAAATTCGCGGCCCTTGGCGGGCTGGACGCCATGGTGCGGGCGTCCGCTGGCCTGCGCGGGGTGGCGGTCACGCTGCTCAAGATCGCCAATGACATGCGCCTGCTTGGGTCCGGCCCGCGCTGTGGCCTTGGTGAGTTGCACCTGCCGGAAAACGAACCCGGTTCCTCCATCATGCCTGGCAAGGTCAATCCGACCCAGTGCGAGGCCATGGTCATGATCTGCACGCAGGTGCTGGGCAATGACGCCACGGTGGCGTTTGCAGGCAGCCAGGGACAGCTTGACCTGAACGTGATGCGTCCGGTCATTGTCGCCAACGTGCTGCATGCCATCCGCATCCTTGCCGATGGCTGTCATAATTTCCGGATCTTTTCAGTCGAGGGTACGAAGCTGAACCGCAAGCGCATTGATTCTTACGTGGCGGGTTCAGTCATGCTGGTGACGGCGCTGAGTCCCGAGATCGGGTACGACCGTGCATCCGCCATCGCGCATCAGGCCATGGAACATGACATCAGCCTGCGCGAGGCAGCCCTTGCCTCGGGCTTTGTCGATGGCGCCACCTTCGACCGTCTTGTCCGCCCGCTGGATATGGTGGGCAAGGGGGTAGGGGGGGCCTGATACTTGAAAACAGACAAAGGTTTTTGGTGAGGCTTTTTTCAAAAAGCTTCGTTAAACGCCGCCTTCTTGAAAAAAGGCGGCACCCAGACCCTTTTATTTTCCAGACAAGACATTACGAAGGCGCGGCCCCCTGCGTGTTGACCTGCAGGGTAAACAGCGCGTCACCCGCGCACATGAACAGCACGTCGCGCTTGGGGCCGCCAAAAGTCAGGTTCGATACCCCGCGTGGCAGGCGCAGCCGCCCGATCATGTGGCCGTGGGGATTGTACACCACCACGCCACACAGCCCCAGCGGCCCGTTGGCCCCACACCACAGATTGCCAAAAATGTCGGTGCGCATGCCATCGGGGATCATCTGGTGGCCGTTCAGCATCATGTCGGCAAAGGGGCGCAGGTTGTGTACCTCGCCCCCCGCCACGTCGCCCGCATGGATATGCTGGTCGCCGCCATGCCCGTTCTGTCCCGGTCCGGGGCCATCGCAAATGACATAGACGATCTTTCCATCCGGAGAGAACGCAATCCCGTTCGGGTCCGGCAACTGCTGCTGCGTCAGCACGGCGCGGATATCGCCGGTGGCCGGGTCCACGCGGAAGACATGGTCTTCCTGCCGCCTGTGGCCGCCAAACTGGGTCACGACTTCCCCATCCAGCGTCCAGCGTTCGACACCGCCCCGGTTGGCCGGTGCGCCGGGGGCATCCGGGTGGCCTTCCACGATCGTGTCGCCATAACCGGGATCGGTAAACCAGACGCTGCCATCCGGGTGGATCGCCACGTCATTGGGGGAGTTCAGGGGCGCGCCGCCGTAACTGTCGGCCAGTACGTGGCATGACCCGTCATGTTCCCACCGGACCACGCGGCGCATGCCGTGTTCACAGCTGACAAGACGGCCCTCGTTATCAAAGGCATTGCCGTTGCTGTTGTAGGAATAGTCGCGAAAGACCGAAACCGCGCCGTTTTCCCACAGATAGCGGTACTGCTGGGCGCGGATCGTGTCGCTCAGCAGCAGGAATCGTCCCTCGCTGTTCCATGCCGGCCCCTCCAGCCATCCCCCGCCGCGCCATGCCAGTTTCAGCCCGGCATTGGCATAGGCCAGATTGCCGAAGCCGGGATCCAGCACCAGTATGTCCGGGTCCGGCAGGGGCGTGACCGGTGCATCCGCCCCCCATTGCCGCGGCGGGTTTGAGATGACGCTGGACGGTTGTGGCAGGTTTTCCACGGTTGTTGCCGCGCGGGCGTGCAGTCCGCTGGCCCACAGGCCCCCCGTGGCCAGCCCCCCGGCAAGTATGGCACGCCGGCCGGGATGGAGCGCAGGGGAGGCTGGCGGCATGAAAACGTCTTTCTGCTGTTTATGAATGGAAGGATTATTTGAAAATAACCTGCTGATAAAAACAAATAAAAGTTTTCGGGTGCCACCTTTTTCAAAAAGACGGCGTTTCTAGAAGCTCTCTGAAAAAAGTTTCACCAAAAACTTCCTGTTATTGTCAGTTCGTTTCCTGGCTGGGACCATCAGGTCAGTTTTCGATATCCTGCAGGACTTCAAAACCCTCGAACACCGGGGGACCAGCCATGAGCGGCTTGCGGTTGCCCGCATGGGCATGGGCGGCGCGGAACTGTTCCGACTGCGTCCAGCCGACAAAGGCTTCATACGATTCCCACACGGTGTGCGAGGCATAGAGGATGTAATCCTCATGCGTCGGACCCTTGAGGAACTGGAAACTGACAAAGCCGGGCACGGTGCGCAGGTGGACTTCGCGCCCCAGCCAGCGTTCACGGAATTCCTGTTCGTTTTCAGGCGGGATACGGAAACGGTTCATGGCAATGTACATGCTGTGTTTCTCCTGTTCTGTAGCCGGACTGACCTTAGCGACCGCCGGACACCGTCATCACGCTTCCTGTCATATATGATGATGCGGGGGAAAGGAGAAAGGCCACCGCCTGCGCGATTTCATCCACATGCCCGACACGTCCCATGGGCACGACGGTTTCCGCCAGCTTCACGGTTTCCGGCGATACCATGTCTGTCGCGGTCAGGCCGGGGGCGACCGCATTGACGCGTATGCCCTCATGCGCGACCTCGTTGGCCAGGCCACGGGTGAAAGTCTCGACCGCCGCCTTGGTCGCGGCATAGGGCACCAGCCCCGGCAGCCCGCCCAGACGGGCGGCAACCGATGACAGGTTCACGATCACCCCGCCCTTTCCGCCATGGCGGGTTGACATGCGGCGCACGGCCTCGCCCGCCGCCAGCATGGTGGCGCGGACATTGATGTTGAACAGGGTATCCAGCGTTTCGGCAGTCTGTTCATCAATGCGCACCTTCGTGCCGGTAATGCCTGCATTGTTGACCAGCCCCGCAAGCGGCCCGAGTTCGGTCGCGCGTTCGAACAGGGCATGGATTTCTTCGGGCTTCGAGACATCGGCCCGGATCGCCAGCGCGCGGCCGCCACTGGCCGTGATGGTGCGGGCCAGTTCTTCCGCCGGGGCGGCGTTGGCGGCGTAATTGATGGCGACGGCATGGCCTTCACGTGCCAGCAGGCTGCTTATGGCATGCCCGATGCCCCGGCTGCCGCCCGTCACGATCACGACGCCGGATGATTGCGCGGGGGTGGAATTGACGCTGTTCATGAACCCGTCCTGCCTGCTGAATTGTCAGATGGCTGATCATAAGCCCACGGGCGGCCATGCAAACAGGAAACATGGCCCCCCGCAGGTCATGGGCGTATATCAGCCATCCAGTCGCGACAGGTGGGGCAGCAGGTCGGACAGGCCCTTGATGGTGGCGTTGCGGGATAATCCCGTCTCGGCGGAGAAACGCTCGATGACCGGGGCGGGGATCAGACGGGTCACCACATTTTCATCGGCCGGGGTATTGGTCGGGTGGTTTTCCCACTGCGTGACCTGCGCCGCCAGCCCCGCCTTGCGCGCCCGATCATGCAGTTCGCGCCGTCCGGGGCTGTCAGCGTCGCCCATATAGGCAATGACCGCACTCATGAGGCCCGACGTATCCGTGCGTGCCCCCGTCAGCGTATCCGCAACCTTGTCTGCGGCATGTCCGATCTGGTCCGTTGCTGCATTGGCCATGGTGGTATGCTCCTTCATCAATCAGTGGTCAGGGATACTGGGGCCAACGAAGGATGGACGGGATTTGTCCCATCACGGATTTATGAAGTCAGGCGCAAAAGACTGCGGGAACTTTCCCCGCGCCATCCATTCATCCTGTCATGATGGCTGCACTGCGTGGATGTGTCTTGACTCAGGCGGCAAAGTGCAATGCGCTGGATGATATAACAAAAATTGCCATGTCATTTCTGAAGGGAGACAGCCCGATGCAATGCATTCCCGCCGTGTGCCGTTACGGAACGCACGGCCTGATCTGGACAGTCCATTTTACCATGGCCGTCGTGCTGGCCAGTACCGGTGCCCATGCCGCAGGGCGCGAGGACCAGGCCAGTGCGTGCAAGAATGATGTGTTCCGGCTATGCTTTCTTGACATTCCGAATGAAAAACTGATGACGGAATGCCTGGAAAGCAAGCTCAGCCAGCTTTCCCCCAAATGTCGCGCCATGTTCGAGGATGACGAGGCGCAGGACGCGGAACACAAGCAGGAAGATGCCGCCGTGGCCCGGGAAGTCGCCCCAACGCACTGAACGCGCCCCCGCACGGGTCGCGCCGTATTTGACTGGCCGGGGACTTGTGTCCCACACAGGGTCATAATGACTGCGCATCAACCCGAGCGGAATACAGCCAACCATGCCTGACACCGCCCCGACCATCATGTGGTTCCGCGACGACCTGCGTCTTGGGGACAATCCCGCCCTGTGTGATGCCGCGTCACGGGGGCGGGTCGTGTGCCTGTATGTCCATGATCCGGCCTTCCCCCTGGGCGGGGCTGAAAAATGGTGGCTGCATGGTGCGCTGTCGGCGCTGGACCATGACCTGCGCGCGCAGGGTGGCCGGTTATGCATCATGGCCGGGGATACGCATGAAAGCGTCTTGTGGCTGGCCGCGCGGACGGGCGCGGGTGCGGTGGTGTGGAACCGGCGCTATGGCCCCCGTGCCCGGCAGGTGGATACAGACGTGAAGGCGGCGTTGAAGGCGCGTGGCGTTGATGCGCACAGCCACCCCGGCAACATGCTGCATGAACCATGGCAGGTCCGGACCAAACAGGGCACGCCCTTTCGTGTCTTCACGCCATGGTGGCGCGCCGTGCAGGCAAAGGGGCCACCCCTGCCACCACTGCCCGCACCCGACCAGCCTGCTTTTGCCGTGGTCCCCGCTGAAATCGGGGACCGTCTGGTGCAGCCTGCCGACCTTGCCCTGCTGCCGGTGCGACCGGACTGGGCACAGGGCCTGCGTGCGCAGTGGCAACCGGGGGAGGCGGCGGCCCATGCCCGGCTGGATGCCTTCGTCGCGGAACGGGTCCACGGCTATGCCACGCAGCGTGAACTGCCCGCGCAGCCTGCCACGTCGGGGCTGTCGCCCTATCTGCGCTTCGGCCATGTATCCCCCCGGCAGGTCTGGCACGCGGTGGAGACTTTGGGACCGGGCGACCAGGATAGCGCCTGTTTCCTGAGTGAGGTGGGATGGCGGGATTTCGCGCATGCGACCCTGTTTGACTTCCCCGGCATGGGTACCGGCAACCTGCGCCCTGAATACGACAACATGCCCTGGCGGCATGATCCGGTGGCCCTGCGGGCCTGGCAGAAGGGGAAAACCGGCTACCCCATCATTGATGCGGGCATGCGTGAGTTATGGCACACGGGCTGGATGCATAATCGCGTGCGGATGGTCGTGGCGTCGTTCCTGACCAAGCACCTGCTGCTTGACTGGCGTGTGGGCGAGGCGTGGTTTGCTGATACGCTGGTGGATGCGGATGCTGCCAGCAACCCCTTCAACTGGCAATGGGTTGCCGGGTGCGGACTGGATGCGGCCCCCTATTTCCGGGTATTCAATCCCGTCGCACAGGGGGAGAAATTCGATCCCGCCGGTGATTATGTCCGCAAATGGGTGCCGGAAATCGCCCATCTGCCCAATAAATACATCCATGCGCCATGGAAGGCCGGACCATCCGCCCCGGGTGACTATCCTGCGCCCATTGTTGATCTTGCCGGCGGACGCGCGCGCGCACTTGCGGCATGGAAGGCCTTATGACATCTGGCCGCTCCCATGCATCCAACTTAATATATGTTCAGGTCTTTCAGGGATTTCCGTACCGGATATTCAAGCCTGCACTGGTTTATGGTTTGGTAAAAATTACGTAAAACAAATACAATACGAAACATACTGAAAAATTCTGAGGCTGTATTGATAGCTTATCATTTGAAGCGCATGAAATTTTAATTTTGAGTTTTTTACAAAGCAGATCAGCAAAAAAATTATTCGGCATCTTTCCTGCAGGGGGACATGCGGATGTGACAGGGGATGGTACTACATGGGCAGGCGGTACGGTTCTGCAACAGCTGTTTCATACAGCGAGGGGCAGGTAATCTTTGGCGCGGGTCATTTTGACATGGCCACGATCCGGTCGGTCCTGGCCCGGTCCCATCGGGAAAGCAGTCAACCTCAACCTGACCACCTGCGGTCCATCCTTGCCTGTCCCGGTGCGTGGCTGAGCATGAATCTGTCTGAACTGCATGGATGGAACCATGGGCTTCTGGGTCTTGATGGCGGGACGATCGTCTTCAACCATGCCATTTCCGAGACCGTGACCATCCTGCCGGTGGAGATACGGCCCGGTGGCGGTAGCCTGATATTCAATGATGCGGCAAAACGGGGTGGAACCCTGCTGGTCCACCTGATGCGCCCGCGTCAGTCCCATGACTGTGTGCAACTGGTGTTCCAGAACTGCGCCCGGCAGTTTGCCTGTTATGATCCCATGACGGACATGACCCTTGTCGGGCTTGTGCCCGATGGCGATAAACCCGATGGCTGGACAGCCGTGCGCCTGAATGGCAACCCGTGGCGGATTGATCATCCCGTTGCGTCTGAAGGTGCCCGCGCGCCCATTCTGAAACGTGAATGGCAGGCAGTGGAACACGATACGGTCATCCTGCGCCTGCCTGCCTGAACATAGGTCAGGAACAAATCACGAAAAAGAGAAGACTCTGCATTTCCATGCCCTGAGTCCCAAAACGTCAACAGACTTATCCACAGGCCTTCAACACAAATTCAGGCTTGCGAATCTAGGTTCGTGTTGCGGTAAAGAGACAATAAATGGCTATTTTCCGCCATGAGAGCGATTCCCCCGCTTTCTTTTCCGGCCACTTTATGCAAGTGACTGCGGGACTCGGAACAGATCAGGCCAAAAAAATCCACACCTGACCGGTCTGTTTATGTGTTCCCGCCATCAGGCGTCCCCGTCATGTTCCATATGGGGGTAGGTGGCGCAGCACAGGTCAAACTCCCCCTGGATTTCAACAGGAAATTTCTCGCTGCAGACCATATCGAAACGGGCATGCAGCGACCGTCGGATCCAGACCTCGAACGGTGTGGAACGGCGGCGTTCATACGGCTGTCCGGTTTCATATAATTCTGACATGGAGTGTCCCCCTGTCCGCCATGGTGTCATGCGGGGGAAACGGTCAGGACGGCCTGACAGTTGCCATGCATTTCCGTATCCCCACCTGACCCATGTGCAACCGTTCAGGCCGCCATGTGATCCAGCAAGGGGATGCCGGTGGCCTGTGACATGTGCTGGCAATATGCCCGCACCGGCATGGGCCAGTCGAGTCCCGCCACGATCGTCAGGCTGCGCAGGTGGGCAAACAGGTGAATGTCATCGGTAGACAGCGTGCCGTTTACCGCATCGGGGCGCTGGATCAGTCTGGCAAGACGGGCAAGGTCAGCGTTCACGCTGGCCCGCAGGGCGGCGCTTTCAGCCAGGCACGTGCTGAAGGGGCCGATCATGGCTTCCTTGTTTTCGATAAAATACAGCCGCGCGCCTGTCGTTGCGAATTCTGCAAAGGGGGCTGCGGCAAACCGGGGCAGGGCCAGGCGGATGAAGGCCTGCTGCGCGTCCCGTAGCCACTGGCCTGTTTCGGGGCGCGTTGGCCCGGTCAGCAGGGGATGGCCATCCAGGGCGTCAACATGGGCGACGATATCCATGCTTTCGCCCATGAAATGTCCGTCGGTTTCCAGTATGGGCACCATCTTGCGCCCGATCATCCGGGTTGGCGTGCTGACATCATCATTAAGCAGCACCACATCGGTGACCGGCAGGTGCTTGAGCCCGAAAATGATCCGGGCTTTCACGCAGAACGGGCAGTGATCGTAGATATAAAGTTTCATACGGATTTTCAGGACCGTCGCAGGGATGCGATCTTGCGATCGGTGGTGTACTGGCTCAGCGCATAGACCGACCAGATTGCGGCCGGTATCCACCCGATCACGGTCACCTGCAGGACAAGACAGATGATGCCGGCAAAGGGGCGGCCAATCGTAAAGAACTGTAGCCACGGCAGCAGAAGGGCAAGGATAAGCCGCATGATTGATCTCCACATGCATGCCCGATCGGGCGGGACAGGGCACAATGTAGCGTGAATTGCCGTCCGGCACAGCCCGGATACCGGTTCGTGCATCATTATGACACGCATGTCCCGGATCCATGCATGCACGACCTTGCCCCATGGCCCCGCACGACCGGGCCACGACAGCCAGGGAACGGTGCTTTCCCGCCCCTGGCTGCGTCTTTTTGCACCGGTGGATAAGGACGTATCCGGATACGGTATGCCCTTTCTTTTGAAACGGGTTCGCGATAAAAACACTCCGATGGAAAACGCGTCGGATACACAATCGGCACCCGGTGGGCGTCGGAATTTCCTCGGGCTTGTTACCGCCGCAACGGCTGCCGCCGGTGCGGGCGCATGCCTGTGGCCCTTCCTGCAAAGCCTTGCCCCGCGCGACAGTGCGGCAGCCCACCTGCCGGTTGATGTGGATATATCCGCCCTGCCACCGGGACAGCAGATTGTTGTGACATGGCAGGGCAAGCCGGTTTTCATTACCCATCGCACGCCCGAATCCCTCGCGGCCCTGCAGGACGCCGCCCTGACCGGACGACTGCGTGACGGGCAGTCCAATGACCGGCAGCAGCCACCCTATGCCAGAAACTGGCACCGTTCGCTGGACCCGCGCTATGGCGTGGTGGTGGGTATCTGCACCCATCTGGGCTGTGTGCCCGCCTATAAGCCCCTGCCCGAAGGGCAGGGCGGCGGCAACTGGCCGGGTGGCTATGCATGTCCCTGCCATGGATCGAAATTCGATCTGGCCGGGCGTGTGTTCCGTGGCGCGCCCGCCCCGTACAACCTGCCGGTCCCGCCCTACAGCATGCCATCGCCCACCGTTATCCGGCTGGGTGAAAACCCGGCGGGGCAGGATTTCGATTTCGCCGGTATCCAGCAGCTCTGATCCCGGTGGCCTAGCGCACGGGTTTCAGGTGCAGGTCCATGGTATAGATCGCAACCGGCAAATGCAGGCGTGAGACCCCATCGGGCTGGAACGTCGCGGTCCGGTCAAGCTGCACGGCGGGTATCCACAGCATGCCATGGCTGTCGATCCACATGGCGTCGGCCCAGACCAGCCGCCTGTCATGAATCAGCGTGGTGGTTTTTCCCTGTGGTGTAATGCGCAGGATACTTAACCTGTTCACATCCGACACATACAGGTTGCCATCCCCGTCAATGGCTGTCCCGCCCGTCGTGGGCGTATCATGGAACAGCGTTACGGCATGGGACAGGTCGGCTGCCGACAGGGTCGGGTTTTCCAGCGCCGCCGTGGGCACCACCCACATCGGGCCGGAACTGGGCTGGAAATAGAGTTTCTGTCCATCCGGGGAGACTTCCAGCTGGTCAGCATGGATTCGCACCTGCCGGCCATGGGCGATCAGCATGCGGCCTTCGGCATACATCGGGCGGTCATCCGTGGTGGAACGGTCATGCGCCAGTACCCGTCGCTGTGCCCCGGTGGACAGGTTGACCACCACCAGCGCCGGATCCCCCGCATCGGTTACGAAAATCGTATCCCCATGGAAACGGATGTCATCCATGTAGCTGTGTGGCGTACTGGCCGCCCGGAGTGAAATGGCATGCGCCACGCGCCCGGTCGTTATGTCAAACGCCAGCAGGCGCGCCGGTGCGCCGTTGTGGGGGCTGGGTGGCCCCCCTACGTTCGCGTTCCCTGAATCCACGACCCATAGCAGTCCGTCCGGGCCGATGCGCAGGGCGTTGACGCGCACGAAGGGCTGCAGGTCGTCCCTTGTCCCGTCGGGATGGTTCCAGCGTGCATCGGGGAAGGCATGGGGCTGGCCGCCTGCGTCGATTTCAGCAACGGTGGGGCCGCTGCCGCCCCCACCCCAATAGGGGAAGGAGATGAAAGTGCGTCCGTTATCGGCGACCGCTACGGCATTCAGGACACGGTCGGATGTCCATTGCACATGCAGTCTTTCATGTGCCCGTGCCGGGCCATGCCATGTGACAGCGGCCGGAATGGCCAGAAAAAATGACAGGAACACGCGGCGCAGGCGCTGACGGGTGGTCGGCATATGCCCAGCATATCATTACGCGGGGTGATCGGTCATCACGCCTGTGTGTGGGCAAAGCCCCACATGCCACGGGCGGCATGTGGGACAGGCATTCAGGCCGCCGGGGCAGGGGCCGCCAGCTGGCCCAGGGCCGCGCGCAGCCTGTTTTCGTTTTCCGGAGAAAGCGAGGTCTGCAGCACGCGGGCATGGCCCTTGAACGTGCGCAGGTCGGCCAGAACCTTGTCGGGCTGGGACTTGCGCACCAGAATGAACAGCGCGGACGTGTTGGCCGGGATGGTGGCGCCCAGCGACTTGATGAAATTGTCATCAATGCCGTAGTCGGACATCTTGCCTGCGATCGCGCCCGCACCGGCACCCACGATGCTGCCCGCGACAAAACCTGCCAGCGGGTTCAGGCACAGCAGGCCAACCAGCGCGCCCCAGAACCCGCCAGAGAACAGGCCATACGACGCGCCGACCTTTTCCAGGTTGACGCTCTGCTGCAGGTGCAGCTTGCCATCGGCGGTGCGGATGACGACAACCGCGTCCTCCAGGTCCAGCAGGTATTCCTTTTCCAGCTTCTTGCATTCGGTCAGGGCAGCCGTGGCTTCGTCCTGGCTGTCAAAACCGATAACGATCAGATCGGACATGGGATACTCCATTTCATGTCTCCGCCCCCGGATGGTGGGGGCGGATGGTCACCATGATATTACATGGATATATCCTTCATGCCGTGGCGGTTTTTAGGCATGGATGCCCCCGGTGGGGTGCAGGTCTGGCCCGGTTGCGGGCGCAGGCCGGACACCCCATCTGCCATGAAGCGGCTCATGACGGACATGGTGGCGAACCGTCCCCCTGTCATATGTGTTGTCCGTATGTCGCGGTGTCACGCACCCATGTATTGCAAGGAAAGACAAGCCGATGTCCCGTTTCATGAACGATGATGACCGTCCCGACAATGCAGGCGAAGGCAAGCATGGCACCGCGCGCAGGCTGGCCGAAGCCGGGCTGAAGGCCGAGCGCGCAGGCGATCAGGCCCGTGCCGATGAACTGTTTGATGAAGCCGAGCGCACCGATCCCGAGGCGCTGGAAAACGTGCTGATGGAAAATCCGGCCCCCCGTCGCCGCGTGTCAGGGCGCGGATTTGGCGATGACGCCGCTGTTGCCCGTATGAGCCGCACGGTGGAACCGGATGCCGATTCCCCCTCGCGTGCCGGGATTACGGATGATGGCAGCGGTGCGGATTCCGAACGCCGGTAAGGGGTATCCTGAACGGATTTTCCAGCCAGCCCCTTATTGGGGCGGATGGGCCGCGGCGTCCGCTTCAACCGCGCATTCTTCCGCAGGGGGCGCGGACATGGTCGGGTGCAGGGCAACGACCTCCGCCCGGGCCGCGTCCATTTCCTGACGGAAGCCTTCATCCTGTTCCATGGCGGAATACAGCACGCCGCCATTCAGCCACGCGGCCATCACGTCGCTTTGCCACTGTACGCCACAGACGACCCGGCTTTCCCCGAATACCCGGGCACGCTGCATGATCCATGCCGTCCGCTCAGGCAGGATGTCAGACAGGATCAGTCCCGTCACCCAGCCCAGCGTGGCATGAAGCGAAGGATAGGATGGGTCCTGTCGCAGGCTGGCCCGCAGCGGGATGCAGGTCGACAGTTCCGCTTCGGTGAAGGGACGGGGCCGGTTCCACAGCATTTTCTGCGCATGGACCGCAGGTGTCAGGCGCCGTTCGATCCGTGTCACCAGGCCCACGAGTTCAGGCAGGTGATCCGGCGGCAAGGTAAAGCCGGCCGCACAGGAAAAGGCCGAGACCATATGGGCGGGCGTATCACGGTTATCCGCCTGCGCCAGTTTCCATCGTGGCGTCCCCTCCAGCACGCGGGTCGCGGCGAAAATGCTGGCATCCGCCGCGCGCTGCGCCGTGTCCGGGCCGGGCGGGGGCGGCAGGAAAATCTGTCCATCCGGCAGGGGCGGGCCCGCGGGGACGGTATCGGCGGCCTGTGCCGCATGGTGATGCACGACGCCTGTGCCATGATGGTGGGGATGCGCGCTGGCCTGAACGGATACCACCGCCAGCAGGGTCATCATGGCGCAGGTGGCATGGCCACCCGCCATGGCACAACGGTCAAGACGCATCTGTTTCCTGTCATTTCACCTGTTGGCCGCAACCCACGGCCCTACCATGCGCATAGCATGGGTGCAGGGACTGGCAAATCCTGTTGCAGGACAGGTGCTGCTTCTGCGCTGCCGCGTTTTATGGCATGCTGGCGACAAAGCCCGGAGGCATGCAAGAATGAACCGCAGAAACCAGATATGGCCCACCACGGTCAGTCCCGTACGCATCGGCCTGTGTGTCGTTGGCCTGACGCTGGTGGTGGTCCAGTTTTTCCATGGCCTGCACATAAGCCCCGATTCCATGCCGGGACAGGTCATGTTTCACATCGCCATGCTGGCGCTGGGGGCGATCATATTCGTCGTTGGCATGTGGGGACCGTCGCTGTAGGCACGCAGACCACTGTAACAGCCTCAGGAAATGCCGCCTTGCTGGAAAAGACGGCATGCCCCACCACATGTCAGGACATGAACCCGATGCGTCGGTTGCCGTCCCGCCCCGCCGTTTCCGCCTGAAGACGCCCAAGCAGTTCATCGGGCGTCGGGTCTTCATCAAGCAGGCGCGCACGACGCAGCACCAGCGCGAAATCGGACGGGACCAGCGTATGGATGTGGCGCAGCCCGGCGGGCGCATCCTTCCCGAAGAAGCGACGGAAGGCATGCGCCGCCTGGCCTGATGTCAGGTAGCCAAAGCGCGCGCGGAACAGGAACCGCCGCATGCTGGCCGGATCCAGCTTTTCCACAAGGTTGGTGGTGCAGGCAAATGGCAGCGGATGATGTTCCATCCATGTCAGCATTTCGTTGACCTGGCTGATTTCCCATGACCGTTCCGCCGAACGGCGATCGCCCAGCAGGCTGTCGGCTTCGTCAATGATCAGGAAGGCCCCGCTGTCGCAGGCCTCGGCAAAGGCGGCGGCGATCTGCTGCTCGCTCTGGCCCACATACTTGTCCAGCAGGTCGGAGGCGCGTTTCTGCAGCACCGGCATGTCCATCCGTTCCGCCAGATGGCGGGCATACGCACTCTTGCCCGAACCCGGCGGGCCTGACAGCAGCAGCGAAACCGCGCGCGGCGCGCCGGGACGCGCCAGCCGCGTGGTCAGGGCCTGCAGGTCGCAGTCCGCATTGATCAGGGTCGCATCGTAATCCGTCACATCCGGCTGTGACGGCATGGGCATCTGCCCGCCCGCCGCAGCGCGCGCGATGCCGGTCGCGATCATGCTGGCCATGGCGGAATCGCCCCCCGCCAGATGGGTGGAGCGGAGCGCATTGCGAAAAATGGCCGGGGCCGCCGGAATGGCGCGGGCCAGGTCGGCGGCATCCGTGGGGGCAAGGGCGACCTTTTCCTCACGCGCCATGTCCTGCCACAGCCGTGTGCGCACGCCGATACCGGGCTGGCGCACCTCGATACACAGCGCCATGCGCCGCGCGATCGCGGGGCCAAGGGTATCTAGATCGTTGGCTGTCCAGATGACCGGCGTGCCGCCCTGTTCCAGCAGCCGGTGAAAGAACACGCGGCTGTAGGACTGTGGCGGATCGAACAGGCTGGCGGTGAACAGGTCCTCGGCCTCGTCAAACAGCAGGATGGATTCCGTGTTGCGCAGCAGCCGCGTGCTGCACCGCAGGTCGGCCAGCCGTTCGTGGCGGGATGGTTCATCGCCGGCGCTGTCCGCCTCGCCCACGGGGTACAGGGTCGCACCGATATGCCGGGCAAGGGTCGCGGCAAATTCGGTCTTGCCCGTGCCCGGTGGCCCATACAGCAGGATATTGATGCCGGTTGCATGCTGTCTGACCGCGGCCTTCAGCAGCTTTGCCGCGATTTCCGCCTGCTGGCCCAGATGGGCGAAGGCATCCCACGGCAGGGTCGCATCCCTGGGCTGGCCCAGCAGCAGGGAACGGATATCCCCCACCACGCTGGCCCGGCGGTTCATCAGCGCCATGAGCCGGGGCAGCAGGGTGATGTCGCCGTCCTCATCCACGGTCATGAGGCCACTCATGCGCAGTTGCCCATCGGGGGCAAGGGCGGTGGCGATCGCATCCTCCTCCTGCCCCAGCAGCAGGTGAAGCAGGGGGATGTCCTCGCACAGGAACGGCCCACGTGAACGGTTTTCACACAGGTCGTCCCACAACTGTTCGAAATGGCCATTCAGGCGGTAGCACATGGCCAGGCCAAGCACCTCGCTGGCGACCCGGCCCAGGCCTGTCGCCTGGCTCAGTTCCTCCAGCCATGTATCCACGTAGCCCCGGTCGCCTGCATGCTGCGCGCGCGCTTCTTCCAGCGCATGGCCAAGGCGTTTCCATTCCGTGGCGGTGGGCGGGTTTTCCCCGTCATGGCGGGGGGCGGCGGGCAGTTCCTTGTCCTGCAGGCCAAGGTCGGGCTGGGCCTGCACCACGCAGCGCACCAGCGCGCCCGCGTCACGCGACCCACGATGGATCGAACCATGCAGTACGCACAGCATCTCCAGCAGGCGACGTGTCTCGCCCCGCACGCGTGATGAGCGGGGCTGTACCGTCCTGCGGCGTGCTGCCGGTCGTCTGCTTCTGGCTAGCGCCATATATAGGGTCTCCTGCTACTCCTGTCTGAATATAGGTATTGCAGGGGCAGATGTCGTGGGGGGAGGAAGATGTTTTCTCTCCCCCCTGCCGCATCAGTTGCCACCCGACAGGGCAAAGCCGGTTTCAACCTGATCCAGCATGGCCTCCAGCCCAGCATGGCGCAGCGGATCGGTGCCGGTGGTGATATGGCCACGGGCGCGTTTTTTCAGGCTGCCAACGATTCGGGGGCTGACAGGTCGGTCGGTCCCGTGGCGCAGCATGTCGGCAATGCTGGTCCCGCGTTCATGCGCCACCTGCATGACCGAGAACGCCATGTGGTTGACGATGTTCTCGAACTCGAAACGGCCAAAGCGGGAATGGCAGCGGCTGAGCTGATCCAGCGCCGTGGCGTAGCGTTCCACCGGGTTGGCCTGCGTGGCCGTGCGGAAATGCTGGGTGTGGTAACGCGATGCCTGTATGTGTTCCTCCCGTGCCAGATCCCATTCACCAATGGCGGTGCATTCCGTCTCGATCAGGCAGTGCAGGGCGCGGGCGTTCAGGCAGGATGCGACAAAATCCGCATGGGTGATGTCGTTCCATTCCAGCTTCTGCCCCGCACGCTGCATGGCGAAGCGGAAACCCCGGTGGCCATCGATGCCGTACACGATGGTGGTGTTGCCCCGGCACAGCGGGTCGGTCCCGGTCACCATGATGTGACCGCTATCGGCACGGTGCATGTAATGCTGCCATGTCATGACATCGAGCAGCGTATCGTCATCCACGAACCGGTCGGTATGACGGCGGACGTGTTTCATGAAGCTGGTGGCCTGCAGGCCGGTTACCGCGTGCGGGGAAAAATCGACCTGCCACCACACGCATGCCCGCATCAGGTGGAATGCAAGCGCATCGCGCAGTTCCGCGAGTGCGGCATGTTCGGTGGCCAGGCTGTCCACCTGTGCATCGCACAGGGCCTTGACGGTCCTGAAGCGGTTGGCAAGCATGTCCAGCTGCCGCGCCACCGGTTGCCAGGGGTCAAAATAGCTGACCAGGCTTTCGGGGCGGGAATGCTGCAGATGCCAGGCAGCCGGGGCGGTACGTGGTTCACGCATCGGGCGGTCCTTGAAGTATCTGGGGCTGGAAGGATCGGTGTCGGTTAAAGGGGCGGTCATGCCGGCGGCGCCAGCACGATACGGATCCATGCGCCACGATGGGATGGGGGCGGGTCACATGGGCTATGGCATTGGCCCGGTTATCGGGACTGGGTGTTATGTGGTTGTTCGTTGCATGCCATATTGATGCATATAATAGGCATGTTATGTGATAATGGTAATTAATATCACATTAAATCCATGACAGGTTTCCATGCCCTGCCATGAATATGTTTCTTTCAGTTTTATCAGTAACGCAGCGTACGGCGGGTAAGTTCACGCGCCATGCGGTGAATGTCCACGCCCGCCCGCCTGATGACCGAGCGGCTGGTATGCTTCGCATCCACCAGCGTCACGGGACCGGCGGCGGACAGGGTATGCAGCCCGTCGGTCGCAGGCCGCCATGCGGCTGGCGCGGACAGGGGGGGCAGCGGATGTGCCGCAAAATCGCGGGTGGTCAGGGTGGTGATGACCAGCGGGGTAATCGCGCCGCCATAGGTACGGGCACAGTCCTGCGTAGGCAGGACGATCGTGCCGTCATCCATCACCACCGGCGTCCCGCCGGGCCGCGCGCCGTGTATGTCGCGCCGCACCGGATTGCCGGGATGCGGGTGCCATGGCCCGGTCAGGCTGTCGGCCCATGCAACATGCAGCGTATCGACACGCGGGCGTTCCAGTTCATGCCACGGGGTATGGAACAGCCACCACCTGCCGTCATGGAACAGGGGGGAGGCATCGATCATCGGGCCGGGAAAGGCGCAGCCTTCCACCTCTTTCCAGCGATAGGGGAAGTCGGTCGCGCGGTACAGGCGCTGCATGCCGCTTTTGCCTGATTCCGGCATCATGAGGAACGATCCATCCCGATCGCGCAGAATGACGGGATAGGACAGGTGCCACGGTTCCACCAGTACGGGGGCGTGTGCGGTGACGTTCAGGGTGCGGTCAAGGATGAAGACATCGATCCGCCCGACCTTCACGCGGTAGTCATAGGCTTCGGCAAACAGGTACAGCCTGTCCTCGTGCCAGATGCCAAAAGGGTCGGCAATGAAACGGAAGGGACCAGGATCGGGCAGCCATGTAACCGGCGTATCCACCAGCGTGCCCGCGCGCAGTATGTCGGGCATGGACCGGTGAAGAAGTCCCGTCTGCCATATGTCGGTCCGGCCCAGTCCCATTTACGCGGTTCCCGTTGCTGTCTGGCGGCTGATTTGCAAACACGGATATGCTGCAATATGCCTGATGCCATCGTAACAGATGGCCAGGTCAGGGGAATAGCAAGCATGGACAATGGGGAACAGCCCCGGTGTCGGACCATTCGGGCGGCCTATGCCGCACCCATGTCCCGCAGGCCTGATCCGCATGTGGACGTGATGCTGGCGAGGGGATTCGCTGGGCATGCCGGACATACCCCTGGTGTCGGCGTGGACATGATGATCGCCCATGGCATGGCCGTTATCCGTGCATCACGGCGGGTGCTGGTGGTGGATGACATGCCGGGGGCGTCTGGTGCGTGCATGCCACGCCCTGTCCACCCGCATGCTGACGTGAACGGCATGATTGATGACGCTGCCGCACGCTATGCGCATGATGTACGGTCGCGTGCGTTTCGGGGACCGGAAGAATGCTTTGGCGTGCGCGGCACGATCCTGCCGGGATGATGCCTGCCCGCCCGCCCATGCCACCCGCATCCCGCATCGGACTGGCGGAGGTCGTGGCATTTGGCGCGGGCGACATGGGGTTCAACATCATCTGGGGGCTGATGCTCAGCTACCTTGCATATTTCTATACCGAAATCTGCCTGCTGCCGGTGCAGATGGTGGGGTTCATGCTCATGGCCGCGCGCGCGGCCAGCCTGGTGACCGATCCGGCGGTGGGGATCTGGATTGACCGCAGGCCCGCGGGGCGGCAGGCATTGCCATTGCTGCGTGGCGGGATCGTGCCGTTCATTGTGCTGGTGGCGCTGGCCTTCCTGCCCCTGCCGCATGGGTGGCCGGTGGTCGTGCGCGGCATCGGCGCCACCATCGGGTATATGGCGCTGTGTGTGGCGTACGGCGTGGTCAATACCGCCTATGGCGCCATGACCAGCCTGATTTCGGCCGGTCATGACATGCGCCTGCGCCTTGCCACCAGCCGGATGGTGGGGGCGACGCTGGGCAGCCTGCTGGTCAGTATCGCGACACTGCCCATGGTGGACTGGCTGGGTCATGGCGACCGGCAGGTGGGGTTTGCCCTGTTCATGGTCGTGGTGGCGTGCGTGGTGGGCGGATTGCTGTGGCTGCCGTCGCGGTTCTGCCATGAACGGGTCGCGACGGACAGCGGTGACATGACGGTGCGCGCACGCGTTGCCGGGCTGCTGGCCAACCGGGGCTGGCGGCGGTTGACGGGGGCGATGTTGCTGACCATGCTGGGCAGTACCTTCCTGTTCGGCGCACTGGTCTATGACGTGCGTTATGTCCTGCATGACAGTGACCATATGGCTGGCTGGCTGTTGGGCACCATAAGCCTGATGGTGCTGGTGGGCTGTGGCATGTCACTGCCGCTGGCTGCGCGGTGGGGCACGGCCCCGGTCATGCGGGGCGGCACGCTGGCGGCGGGGGGCGTGCTGCTGGTGGCGTATGTGCTGCCCGCGCGGGTGGAGGTGATCGGTGTAGCGCTGGCGCTGTTCGGCCTGTGTGTCGGGATCTGCAACCCGGTCTGTTTTACCCTGCTGGCGCACTGCATGGACGGCGATGGGTTTTCGGGCACGCATACGGTGGGGCTGGCATGGGCGCTGAATTCCACCGCATCAAAAATGGCGTTTGATATTGGCGGCAGCCTGCTGGCGGGCGTGCTGGCGGTATCGGGCCTGGTCGGTGGCGCGCGCATGCAGTCGTTACATGCGCAGGCGGGAATCCATGCCGGCTTCCTGCTGGTGCCTGCCGTGCTGTACCTGCTGGCGGGCGGGGTCGTGCTGCGGTATTTCGCCCGTCAGAACCCGGTGGAGGCGGTAAACAGCACCGCCAGCCCGCCGCCCACGTAATATTGCGGCCCATCGGCTTTGGTCAGGGTGGGGGTGGCGACGCCGGACAGGTAATGCTGGTTGGTGATATTGTTGAAATTCATCCGGAATTCGGGGTGGGACAGGAAAGCATGGTCGTCCATGCGGTAGCCAATGGCCAGGTTGCCGGTGGTATGGTCGGGCATGCGTTCGTCATTCATGAAGGTTGAATACTGCCGTCCCGTGTAATGGACGGACGCCATGCCGAATATGTGCCCGTCATCATAGCTCAGCCCGGCGGAGGCCTGCAGTGTCGGGCTTTCCACCGCCGTCTTTCCTCGCGTCGCCAGCATGCCGCTGCTGGAGGGAATGTCACTGTCGATGGTGGCGTGCAGGTATTCCCCGGACAGATAGGGCGCGAAATGGTGCCATGGCCTCATGCCGATTTCCACATCCACCCCGCGTGAGGTCTGGCCACCGCCGTTGATGGTGGATTCCACCTGCCCGATCTGGGTCTGGATTTCGCGGTTGGTGAAATCATAGTTGAACAGCGTCAGGCTGCCGATAATCAGGTCGCCATTGTAGCGGTAGCCCAGTTCCTCCGACACGGAATATTCGTTTTTCAGCTGCGTTGCGACCCCACTGGCGGTCACCCCGCCAAACAGCGCGGTTTCGTCGGGCGTGCGGAAATTGGTCGTGGTGTTGAAAAAGACCATGTGCCGCGGACTTATGCGGTAACGGATCGCGATGCGTGGCAGCGGGGTGGCGGAATTGCTGCCCGCCGCCGTCTGCACGCTGTCCGACGTGGTGGTGCCGTGGCGGTCCAGCATGACTTCCTTGAACCCCACATCCACCATCAGGCGGTGGTTCAGGAAATGCATCCGGTCGCCGATATACAGTGCATTGGTCTGGGAAATCATGTGGTAGCTGCCCGCGTCCACCTGCTGGCCGTCGGGTTGCAGCAGGGTGCGGCTGATGCGGTCGACCCATATGTCGGCCGCAGTGCCCTGCGCATTGACGGACGTGAAGGGCTGATGCTCGCTGTCATCGGAATAGTCGTACCAGTAACCGAACACCAGGTCATGGTTGCCAAGCTGCCAGTCCAGTGTCGCGTTGAAGCCGGAACGGTAGCTGGTCTGGGTCCAGTTCGCGCGCACGACGGCGTTTTCATCGCAGTTGCCTGTGCCGCTGCACAGGCCGCTGTCACCCATGGTCGTGCCGCTGGGGTCGTTGCCGTAGCTCCACTGGGCATAGGGCGTGACCTTCAGGTGCAGGTTGTCCGCCAGCGTGAAGCGCGCCGGGGCCGCGAGATAGGCAATGCGTTCGGGCTGCCGGTACAGCGCCCAGTAATCCGTGCCGCCCGCCGCATCATGGGGGTTGTAGGTGGCGGCAAGGTTGTTGGCCGCCCCGTGCGGTCCCTGTGCCTGCCAGTCCGCCTTGTCCACCGGCGGGTAATAGCTGGCGACCATCGTGTTCCATGTCCCGATCAGGGACACCCGGTTGCCCGCCCCCCATTCGCGCAGGAATTTGAAGTCGATGTGCTGGCGTTCATCATGGCCCGGCCCGCGCCAGTTATCGGTATAGCCATGGGAATAGGACACGAAGCCCCGCAGGCCGGTATGCCCGATCTGCCCGGTTTCCAGCCGCAGGAACTGCCGGTTGGTGTTGTATGACCCGTACGAGACATCCGCATAGCCCCCTGCCTTCATGGATGGATCGCGAAAGGACATGTCCATCAGCCCCCCCGCTGCGTTCAGCACGGGGGCATCAAGGTCGGCCGATCCCTGCTGCAGGGAAACACTCTGGTAATTTTCCGTATCCGCGAACTGCCCCGGATAGCCGTTGTAATAGGCGATATCATTAAGCGGCATGCCCTCCAGGATGTAACCAAGCGAATCCCCGCTCAGTCCCCGCACCGTGATGTTGGTCTGGGGCGAAAACCCCAGCGCGTCGGAGGAGGAGACATTGGCGCCGGGCAGCAGGCTGACCATGTCGAATGCCGTCGCACTGGGCGCCTGCTTGCGCATGAAGTCGGTGCCGATGGTGCTGACGGATTTCGGCGCGTCCTCCACCCGGATCAGGCCACCGCCGGGCTGGGTGCCCACCACGTGCTGGCTGGTCACGGTCATGGTTTCCGTGGGTGCTGCGGGAAGATGCGCGGGTGTGGAGGCCCGCGTCGTGACGGGTGGCGTGGCAGGCGTGTTGTCATTTCCCGACGCCATGCCCGGCCCCATGCCCAGCATCGTGCCCAGCGCGACTGTCAGCATCCGCCGGTAGGAAACGGGGACCGGATCGGGCAGGATTGGGGGACGGGGGGCATGTGGCATGGAGCGTTCCTGAAGAAATCTTTTTATTTCATTATTTTGGGTCATCCCGATGGGGTATGACATCGTCTTGAACAAATCCGGGACGGATATATTATATCCGTGTGACGTATCATAAGCCCTGTTATCGGGCATATCCCGTATAATTGTGCGGGCAGGCAGGAAGGTTCTCACGGGTGGGACAGGAATCGGCACATATCGTCAGCAGTTACGAACAGGAACTGGAACAGCTTCGTTCCATGATGGCGCGGATGGGCGGACTGGTTGAACAGCAGACATCGCAGGCTGTCGCCGCCATTGCCGACCGTGATGAAAACGCCGCCGGTGTCGCAGCCGATCTCGACCCGCAGGTCGATACGCTGGAACGCGATGTGGAGGCGATGGTCATCCGTATCCTCGCCCTGCGTTCCCCCGTGGCGGGGGATCTGCGTGAAGTGGTCTCGGCACTCAAGATCACCGGCGACATGGAACGTATCGGTGACTGTGCGGCTTCCATCGCGCGCCGGTCGCTGCGCACGGAACTTGTGACGTCGCGCATATCGCTCAGCGGCTTACGTGGCATGGGGCGGCTGGTGCAGGACAACCTGCGCCGCGCGATCGACGCCATGAGCCAGCGCAACGCCGACCTTGCCCGTGAAGTCTGGCAGTCCGACACGGCGGTGGACGAACTGTATAACGCCATGTTCCGCGAACTGGTTACCTACATGATGGAAGATCCGCGCAATATCGGGCCGTGTACGCACCTGCTGTTCATTGCCAAGAACCTTGAGCGGATCGGCGACCACGCCACCAATATCGCCGAACGCGTCTATTACACCGCGACGGGCGAGATACTGCCGGTTGTCCGCCCCCGTGGCGGGTTTTCAGGACAGGGGGGCTAGCGTCCTTGTTCGAAGATCGCCCGCTGCGCATCCTTGTCGCAGAAGATGATGCCGCCCTGTCCGTCATGCTGTCCTACAACCTTGAGGCGGCGGGGCACCTTGTCATGCCGGTCGATAACGGTCTGGACGCCCTGCGTGAGGTGAGCGAGTGGAAGCCCGACCTTGTCCTGCTGGACTGGATGATGCCGGGCCTGTCCGGGGTTGACCTGTGCCGCAGGCTGCGCATGGCCACGGCCACGCGGTACCTGCCGATCATCATGCTGACCGCGCGGGGGGAAGAACAGGATTCCGTCCACGCGCTGGATACCGGGGCGGATGATTATCTGGTCAAGCCGTGCGGGATGGATGTGCTGCATGCGCGCGTGCGTGCGGTCATGCGGCGTAGCGCGGGCCGTGCCGCAACCCCTGCGGCACAGGCGGAGGACGTACTGACCTTTGCTGACATAACGCTGGACCATGCCGGGCGCAGGGTCAGCCGTGCGGGGACGCCGCTTGCCCTGGGGCCTACGGAATACCGTATCCTGCTACACCTGCTGCGCAATCCGCGCCGGGTGTTTTCGCGCGCCGAAATACTGGCCGCCGCGTGGGATGATCGTATCCATGTGGAAGAGCGCACGGTGGATGTCCACATCCGCAGGCTGCGTCTTGCGCTGAACGCCACGGGTGGGGCGGACCTGATCCGTACCGTGCGTTCCAGCGGTTACATGCTGGATGATGGCAAGGTGGCCTGACCGCCACGTCCCAGCTTGGCATAACGCTTCAGCGCCCGTTCGCGGCGCAGGCGTGACAGGCGTTTCAGCCAGAATATGCCGTTGATCTGGTCGATTTCATGTTGCAGGCAGGTGGCCAGCAGGCCATCGGCGTCTTCTTCCACATTCCCGCCGTCAGGGCGCGCATGGCGCACTTTTATCCGCGCGGGGCGGGTGACGGGCGCGTGGATGCCGGGCATGGACACGCTGCCTTCTTCCTGCGTGGATGTTTCCGCCGACTGCCAGATGATTTCGGGATTGGCATAGACATGCGGCCCATCCCCATCCGGCAGGTCAATCACCACCACGCGTTGCGCAATGCCCACATGACATGCGGTTATCCCGATTCCCGGGGCCGCATGCATGGTCTCCAGCAGGTCGCGCGCCAGTTGCGCGGTTGCGGGCGCCGTTGCATCAACGGGTTGCGCCACCTGTTCCAGACAGGGATGGGGAAAGCGGACAATCGGCAGGATGGCCATGCAGGCTGGGTTCCGGTTTGCGATCAGTACAGGAAGGGACCGTTATCGTCCGCGTTCAGGTTAGTGTAATACGGAATGTAGAAGTTCATGCCGAACGGGCTGTAGGTATGGTCCACGCCGGATACGGGACGCAGCGGCTTGACGTCATGTTCCGCCAGGCAGTCATACAGTGTCTCGCGCAGGTGTTCGGTTTCCTTGTCCGATTTCTGCGTGCCGTAGAACAGGTCATGCGCATAGGGTTTGCAGGCCTGCGGGGTATGTTCGTAATAGTCGGCGTACCGGTTCTGCTTGTTTTTTTCTATGTCCGCATCCGATATCCACTGGTGGCTGGCCGCACTGGTGCCCCAGATTTCCTTCCATCCCGTGCGCATGTGCGGCAGGCGGGCGACGGCGATGCCGTCCTGCCGCGTGCCATCCTTGCGCACCAGGCTGCCATGGCAGGCCATGACCTGTATATGGTCGTTATAGACGGCGCTCTTGACCGTCCCGTCTTCGAAACGGATGGCCGGGGATGCATTGGGCGCGCCCTGATTGGCAATGGCCACCACCGCGGATTCAACAGCAGGCTGCCGGCAGTAATTTACCATGGGACGGGGGGCGTGCTGCGCGCAGGCGGCCATACCGAGCGGAAGACATAAAGCAACAAGACGGCGCAACGGTTTTTTCCTTTTGCAATGCGGCACGGGACCCAGCCATGTGCCTGTGTATTCAGGCGTATAGAAGGGGTCCGTTCCTCACAACAATGTAAATTTTCAATTCCGCCCTGTGCTTTTGTCTTCTCTTGCCATTCCTGTGGCGGGAATACGCGGATTATGGGCCGCGAATGCGAATGGCAGCCGTACCATCACCAGCAGGACGGGCACCAGCGGGACGGGCGTCATGCCCCACCCGAGGCATGGGGATCCTTACGGGCCGGAATATATGCGTCCATCAGAATGTAATATTGCTGTGCAGGCCGAAGATCGCCTCGTCGCCGGTGCGGCGGTATGGGAAGGACGGGTCGGCACCGCCGCCGGCGGGGTGCCAGACGTACTGGAAGTCGGGCTGCATGACCAGCCATGGCGTGACCTGCGCCTGATAGGTCAGTTCAAGGTGGTTTTCATTGCCCTGCACCAGCGAATGGCTGTCGCGGTCGAACTGGCGCTGCCCCGAACTGGCGCGGCCGATGCCCCAGCCCAGCCCGATCGTGTCGTTGTCACGTCCCCTGAACGGGGCCTTCAGGTTCAGCCCCGCGTCGATGGCGAAGCTGATCATGTTGCGGTCGCCCCCGTTGCCCGTGGCGCGCACGAATGCACCCAGCGAGCGGGGGGATGTCAGCGAGGGCCGCCAGATCATCTGGTCGATGATGCCATAGACCATCCAGTTGCCCCGGTCCCATCGCGGGGTCAGGTCGGCCTGCGTGGCGCTGGCGTTCAGCGTGGCCGCCCCCAGTGAACCGCCGCGCTGGTTGTAGCGGTAGTCGGCGAATTTCGCGGTATCGTAGTATCCACCCAGCTTGTACACCCCCGGCAGGCCGGGATTTTTGGTCACGTTGGACATGTCGGCCGGCTGCGGGTTGAGCGCGTACTGCAGTTCGGTGATCAGCAGCGCGCCGTTGCCCATGTTGAAGTTCGTGCCGTTGGCGCCGTCATAGGTCTGGCTGGTGGGATCGGAACTGAAGCCGCTGCCGGACCCGGTGGCCTGCTGGATGGGCAGGGAGTTGTAGCGGTTGCCGGGCGGGTTGTCGTCGGCGGCGGCGAACATGAAGGTGAATTTCTCGCTGGGGCGGTAGCGGATGCGGATGGCGGGCGAGGACAGCGGCCATGACGGTCCGCCACCATACAGGTTGACCGAAGGGGCCATGGGCCAGCCGAAATTGGCGTTCAGGTACAAAGACGCGTAATCACTGACCAGGAATTCGGTATCAAGGTCCTGCTGGCCGATCTTCACGTCCAGCTTTCCCTTGAGGAAGGACTGCTGGTACCACAGTTCGAACAGGCGGGTGGAGCGGTCGGCCTCGAACCCGCTTATGGGGTTGAAGTTGTTCAGGTGATCCTGCGAGATCGAGCGCCCGCGCGTCTGCAGCGCGCTGACGTTGAACAGGCCGCCTTTCAGTCCGAACAGCTTTTCGGTATCGATGGTCAGCGTCGGCATGGTGACGCCGTCATAGGCGGGGCCGGTGCCCGAACCCTGCCCGTCGCCATTGGTGCTGGGCGTGCCGCCGGTGCCGTTGCCCCAGACCTCATCGACTTCCTGTATGTCGAAGGTGATGCCGTGTTTGTAAAGCCACGGCCGCGCGCCCCACATGTTGCCCAGCAGGTTGCCGCTGGTGTCCAGCCTGTCCTCGCCCCCTGCCGCGACCGCGGCCTTTTCTTCCGTATCGGCCTGCGCGCGCTCCGAATCACGCACCGTGGCGGGGTCGATCTGCTGGATCAGCGGGGTGGAATTGCCCAGTCGGGCACGGTCTTGCGCGATCTGTGTCTGGGCCTGCGCATGGGCGCCGGCTTCTGTAATGCCGATCAGGCCGCAGGAGAAGAGAAGGGCACGCGTGCGGCCATGGCGTGCCGCGCGGGCGAAGAGGAATTTCATGCAAAAAAACATCCCGTCAGGATGGGGCCAGCCATGAGGGGCTGGAAAAAGCGGCCCAACGTAACGGGCCACTGCTGGCGCGGGGGACGGGATGTCAGGTGGTCTTGTACATGTCTCGTGTCCATCTCCGGTCGGCCCGCCCGGCGATATTGTCAAGGACAACGGCAGGTCTCCTGGCTTACGGGTCACTGCATTCCATCTCCCTTCCCGGCCGGGGCCAGTGGGTGCCGTGTGGCGGCGCCAGATGAAGTACTCTGCGTTTACAGTTGCGGGTACAGCTGCCGACTGCACCCCCGGATATGGCATCCAGCCGGGGTTTACGACATTCCCTTTTTCACCCGTTTGCACGGGACCGTTGACTTGTGACCCGGACTATAGCGTTTACAGTCCATTAGGCAAGATCAGCCGGGGGTTGCCGGTCCAGCAGGGCTGCGACTTCCTTCCCGTCCGGTGCGGCCTGTGCGGCGCCGGGACGGGTGGTGGCCAGCGCGCCACAGGCGGCGGCGAAGCGCACGGCTTCCCCAATCGCCGCCCCGCGCGCCAGTGCGCAGGCCAGCCCTGCATTGAAACAGTCCCCCGCCGCCACCGTGTCAACAGCCCGGACATGGAAGGGCGGGACGAACCCCTGTCCATCCGGTGCGGAATACGCCACGCCGCGATGCCCCAGCTTGATGATGGCCGTGCGTACGCCGCGTGCGTGCAGGATGCGGGCCGCCTGCAGGGCGGTTGTTTCATCGGTGGGTTCGATACCCGTCAGGTCACGGGTCTCGCGTTCGTTGGGGGTCAGGATGTCCGTCAGCGCGTACAGGTCTTCCGGCAGGCCGCCTGCCGGGACCGGTGCGGGGTCCAGCATGACGGGAATGGCGCGCGCACGGGCCTGCCGGGCCATTTCCAGCACCAGTGCGGGGGGCATTTCCATCTGCATCATAACCAGTATGGCCTGATCCAGGGCAGGGGCGAGCCGGGACGCGGCTTCCGCCCCGTGGCGCATGTTTGCCCCGCCATCGACAAGGATCTGGTTTTCGCCCGCATGGTCGATGGTGATGAAGGCCCGGCCGGTGCCTGCCGCCGGGTCTTCCATAAGCCAGCGTGTATTGACCCTGGCCTGTTCCAGCGTGGTGCGCGCCATGTCTGCCAGCATGTCACGACCCGTCCAGCCCGCAAGCGCCACCTCCTGCCCCAGCCTTGCCACCGCAATCGCCTGATTGGCCCCCTTGCCCCCCAGCCCGGTGGTGGAGGAATGGACATGCAGCGTTTCACCCGGCTGTGCAAAACGCGCGACATGCACGACAAAATCGATATTGGTGCTGCCAATGACGGCAATATGGGGCTGTGGCGTCGGCACTGATGAAATCCTGAACAGTGGAAATGAACACGCAAGGGTCATTTTACCACTTCAGTCCGTAACCATACAGGTACGCAGCCTGCCTGTGCCATGCCCTTCCGCTTATCAGAAGTTTTTGGTTATTCAGGTACAATCCATTCCACGTTCGCCTGTGTCCCATCATCCCCCAGATGCGGGCACAACGTGGTCAGGATGGCGCGCGCGGTCTGTTCAAACCGGAACGGCGGGTTTGCGATCAGCAGGCCGCTGCCATTCAGCCGTGTCGGGTCCAGTGGCGGCCGCAGGGTCAGTTCAAGCGCCAGCAGGTTGCGCTGTCCCGCATCCTTCAGTGCATTGTGGAAGGCATGCGTGGGCGCGCGGTGCTTGATGGGATACCATGCGGCGATGACGCCCGTGCCAAAACGCTGGCGGGCCGTGATGATGGCTTTTGCCAGGGCATGGAATTCATCTTTCTGCTCGAAAGGTGGATCCATGAGCACCAGCCCGCGCTTCGCCTGTTTTGGCGGCAGCAGGCCGGTAATGGCTTCATATCCGTTGCGACCATGGATGGATACGGCGGGATTATGCCGGAACAGGCGGCGCAGGCTGCGCTGGTCCTCGGGGTGCAGTTCGCAGCATGTCAGCGTATCGCCCGGTCGCAGCATGCTTGCTACAATGGCGGGGGAGCCGGGATAGAACAGCCGTCCTTCATGCGCGGCGATCGTGGCGCGCACGATCTCCAGCCATTCCCCGATACATGGCGGTGCGGCAGGATCGGCTGGCGCGTCCAGCAGGCGACCGATACCGTCACGCCATTCCCCCGTTGACTGCGCTTCGCGCCCCGACAGGTCATACAGGCCGATACCGGCATGGGTGTCGAGGACGGAGAAAGGCGCGGGCTTGCGGCGCAGCGCGTCAATCAGCGCCACCAGCACGACATGTTTCATGACATCGGCAAAATTGCCGGCGTGATAGCTGTGTCTGTAATTCAAGGTCTGGCCGTCCCACGGATTGCATGCCCCATGAACGGGGTCCGCAGGACTGTTAATGGATCGTGCGGTCTTTTTCCATGCCGGTCCGTGGGTTGCCGTGCAGTCACGGAGCGGCATGGTGCGGGCGCAGGGCGATGCAGGCGGTCATCCTGCCTGTCGGCATCGTGCCGCCCATGCCGCCATGGGGTGCGTCAGGCGACCGGGACGGCTTCGGCCCTGCGTTCCCTGATCCATGCATCAAGGGATGCGGTGTTCATCGGCCGGCCAAAGTAATAACCCTGTATGACATCGCAATCGATATCGCGCAGCTGGGCGCATTGCGCGGCTTCTTCCACGCCTTCGGCAATGACGGTCATGCCCAGCGTGTGCCCGATGCGGATGATGGCGGTCACCACCTGACGCACATTGCCGGTGCTGCCGAAGCCGTTCATGAAGCTGCGGTCGATCTTGACCTCGCTTATGGGCAGGCTGGCCAGGTTGGACAGGCTGGAATAGCCGGTACCGAAATCATCCATCGACAGCCCGATGCCAAGGTTGCGGATGGCGGTCGCGGTGTTCACCGTCTGGTCGAAATTCTCGATCATGGCGGTTTCGGTCAGTTCAACGATCAGCCGTTCCGGCGGCACGCCGGTCTGGTGCAGGATGGTCGCCAGTTGTGATACCAGATCGGGATCCTGAAACTGGATGGCGGACAGGTTGACCGATACGGTCGGTACGGGAATGTCGTGTGCGATCCATTCGGCCATCTGTTCGCATGCGACCCGCAGCGACCATACGCCAAGGGCGCGGATCTGTCCGGTTTCCTCGGCCACGGGAATGAACCGCCCTGGCGACACCATGCCCAGAACCGGGTCATCCCAGCGCGACAGGGCTTCCACGCCATGCAGTTCGCCCGTATGCAGGTTGACCTGTGGCTGGTAAACCAGTGTCAGGCGGTTGTCGGCTATGGCTTCACGCAGGGCGGAGGCCAGGATGACATGGTCATCCGCCTGCCGGTTCATGGATGGGTGGAAAAAGCGGTAACAGCATCGTCCCGCCTTCTTGGCCTGCGCCAGCGCGGTGTAGGCCTGGCGCAGGGACTCTTCCACATCCTGCCCCTCACCGTGGTGGGTGCTTATGCCGATGCTGCCGGAAATGCTGACGGGAATGCCGTCAACGGTAAACGGCTCTTCAAGGTTATGGATGATCCGTTCGGCCAGAAGGGTGACATCGGGCGCGTTTTCTTCCGTCAGGACAACGAATTCATCGCCTTCTGTGCGCACCAGCACATCGCGTCCCACCATGCCGTTGCGCAGGCGGGCGGCCAGTTCCAGCAGAAGCTGGTCAGCACGGCCCTGTCCCAGCGCCTGCACGATCTTGCGAAAGCGGTCGAGGTCGATGACCATGATGCTGAGGGGCGCTGTCGATGGCCGGGTGGACAGTTCCTGCATGCGGCGGTTGAGCCACATGCGGTTGGGCAGGCTGGTCAGCCGGTCGGTGTAGGACAGGCGGATGATTGAATCCCGGCTGCGCTGCTGTTCAATCGCCAGCATGGCCAGATGCACGCAGGCCCCGACAATGCGCCGGTGCCATGCCCCCGGTTGCCCCGGTGCGCGGAAATACAGCGAGAAGCTGCCCGCCACATCCCCATTGCGCAGGATGATGGGGACTGCCCATTCCGCAACGATCCCGTGCTGGCCTGCCACGTCACGCAGGGCGGGCCAGCGGGTCTCGGTCTTGAAGTCGGGCACGACCACGTCCTGCGCCGTGACGATTGCGGTACCGCAGGCCCCGCCGGCGGTACTGGCTTCCAGCCCGTCGAAAGCCTGCAATACCGGCATGGGCAGCGCGCCGTGCCCGCCCGTGCGCAGGACACCACCCGTGCCCAGCATGACCACCGCCATGCAGTCCGGCGCGATCAGTTCGATACGGCGGCACATGAAGTCCAGCATTTCGCGCAACGAAAGCTGGTCCGTCAGCGCTTCCACCACGTCGCGCTGCAGTTCGCGCAACTGCCGGTCATGGGTAATGTCGTGCAGGATGACGATAATATCCGCAAGCTGCCCATCGGCCCCGTAATGCGGGGTTACCGCACAGCGCAGCCACAGGTCCTTGCCCTGTTTTCCACGGGTATGGATATCCTGTTCAAACCCCGTGCGCCGCGCCAGATTCCGCCGGAACTGCCGCAGGGTGGCGATATCGCTTTCCCCTCCCGAAAGTAGCGTGCCGAACGGGGCATCGTGCAGGGCGGCGGGCTCCATCCCCAGCAGGTCGGTCAGGGCGCGGTTGGCGTGGGTGATGCGGTATTGTGGATCAAGGACCAGAATGCCCCGGTCCGTCGCCTGCACGATCAGGGCGCTGATTTCAGCGTCCTCGCGTGTCTGTTCTTCTTCCGTGCGGTCAAGCAGGGCCACCAGTTCGTACAGGCCGCCATCCCAGCTTATGCTTTCACGGTACAGGCGTACGGGCATGCCCAGACCGTCCTTGCGGCGCAGGGTGGTGCAACCGTCCTGCGTCGTGGGCATGGCCAGCGTGGCCGTGGCATCGACAGCCCTGTCGGGAAAGAGGCGGCCCAGGCGCGTTTCTGCCAGATCCGTGGCGTTATAGCCGGTCAGGGCACAGGCGCGCGGGTTACCGTACACAATGCGACCCGAGACATCCGCCATCATCACGGCCATGGGCAGCTTTTCCAGCAGGGGGGAGGAAATCCGTGTGATGTCCGGCATGATCGCGTCTTTCACAATATAAAGGGTCATCATGCCCCAGACAGGAAAGGGCTGTCGGGGGCATGCACTACCGTTGGGCAGGGGCAATGAAATGTTATTTTATTATTGACTATATTGCGGCAGTTTTATGGTCTGCCGTCCCAACCTCATTACATGGAAAAGGGACGTATTGACTGTCATGATCGGCCCTGTGGAGACAGCGTGGCGTCAACGGGACCGGTCAGTATTCCGGTTTTTCTCCCTTGGCCGGGATGGAGGGCTGCGTGCCCGGCGTCAGGGCATAGGTCAGTAGCACGACGGTCTGTGTGTCGCCGCTTTCCCCACGATGGGTGTCGTTCACGGATTCAGCGAACGCTTCGCCCTGATGAAAAGTTTCCGTCTTTCCACTGTCGCGGTCATGGATCGTCAGTTGCCCCTGCAGCACATAACCGGCATTGGGCACGGGGTGGGTATGCCATGGCAGGGCGGTATGGGCGGGAATGGTCAGCCGGATCATCATCAGTTCCGGCTGGGTGGCGGGGTATTTTTCATAGGCCACGCCATTCCATGACTTCGTGGCCTGCAGCAGGATGTCGCGGTGCCCGGATGCGACCGTCTGCGCATGGGCGGATGGGGCGACAATAGGTGCAAGCACAAGGCAGGCGGCCAGCGCAGGTATTGATCCGTGCATCTTCCCTCTTTCCGGTCTGTCATCGTTATTACAGGACATAGCGCCTGATGGCCGGATGCGGTTCCATGACTGTGGACCCTCACATGATATTGAGGGGATAAGGTATGGCAGGGCATGAAGCCGGATGGTTCGGGTTCTGCCGGGACGTGCGGGACTGTATCTACCGGATATCGTCATTCCACAGGCAGTGTCTGGTAAAGATTTTTGAAAACAGGCGAATCCAGAAACTTTTATTTTTCATCATTCAGTTGTTTCAGCCCATTTCTGACAGGCCCTCGTTCCAACACCATGCGGGCAACACTATTGCCATAAACAATTCGGCGTGCTGGCGGCCTGAATGACGGATCCTGCACTGTCACGACCTGTCTGCGGTTCTTCCGCAGGGCATGGGCACCATTATTCTGAAATTCCCTTGCGCGGCATATTTTATGGAAAATGGCGCAAAGTGACACATCTTTGGCGTGAACTGTCGTTTCGGTAAGCGAATGTCACATCCTAAGATAGCTTCCGGAATGACAGCGTGGCGTAAGTGGGAGACACATTCGACAGAACTGTAAAAGTTCCATTTCATGATACCGGACAGGGGAAATGTGGCGGTGCATGTAATGGCTGCGTCCATATTGTTCCGAAATAACAATGATATGGCGCTGGACCGTCGCATGATGGCGTGCACACCGAAGTGATATTTTCCCGATACAGGCAGGAGCAAAAAACATGAACAGGACAGGTTTTTTCTCGGATGAAGCATGTTTCTGGCATATATCGCAGCCCCATGTCGGGATTCTGCCTGTGGGTGGGTGGGTACAGCCTTCGGCCAGTTCCAGCCTGCCCGAATCTCCGGACAGCAAGAGACGGCTGAAAAGCCTTCTGGACATGTCGGGTCTGCTGGGAAAACTGACCAGTCTGAGCGCGCCCAGCGCCGGGGAGGAGGCCCTTCTGCGTATTCACGGCAGCGCCTACCTGGAGAAATTCCGTCGCGTAAGCGAAGCGGGTGGCGGCGTCATGGGGCCGGAGGCCAGTTGCGGAAAAGGAAGCTACGACTACGCCCGCAAATCGACCGGACTGGTCATGTGCGCGGTTGACATGGTTCTTTCGGGCGATCTGGACAATGCCTACGCGCTCAGTCGTCCACCGGGGCACCACTGCCTTCCTGACGAGGGCATGGGCTTCTGCTTCCTGGCCAATATTCCCGTCGCCATAGAAGAGGCCAGACGCGTTCACAAGCTTTCCCGTGTTGCTGTCGTGGATTGGGACGTGCATCATGGCAACGGCACCGAAGCGATTTTCTATGATCGCCCGGATGTGCTGACAATTTCCATTCATCAGGAAAACTGTTACCCGACGGGGTCCGGCCATCCGGACCGCCGGGGGGACGGCGCGGGTGAAGGCTATAACATCAATATCCCGCTGCTGCCGGGTGGTGGACATGACGCCTATGTCGGCGCCATGGAAAAGATTGTCGTTCCCGCGCTGAAGGCCTACCAGCCCGAACTGATCATTGTTGCCTGCGGATATGACGCCAACGCTTTCGATCCGCTGGCACGCATGATGCTGCCCTCACAGACATACCGTTATCTGATATCGCGCGTGATGGACGTGGCGGGCGAAGTCTGCGGCGGCAAGGTCGTGGCCGCGCATGAAGGCGGATATTCCGAAGCATATGTTCCTTTCTGCGGGCATGCCCTGATCGAGACCCTTGCCGGGTGTACAACGGCGGTCAGGGATGAAATCGAGGCATATATTCTGGCGCAGCAGCCAGGACCGCGGTTTATCGCGTTCCAGAATGAACTGCTTGACGAACTTGCGGACATGTTCGGATTTCCTGGCTGATGCAGGGTTTTTCATCTTTGATGGCGCCGGTCCGCTGCATGGCAATGCGTCCCGGACATGCAGGCATCATGTCAACGTGCCGCTGCATGGGCGCGGGTCAGTTCCGGCAACGGCGCGGCCCGGGTGTGCGGACGCCATGATGGTCGCATCATCCCGTCCCGGTCAGTACTGGTTGCCGCTTGCCGCGCTGGTTATTTTCTCGGCCGTTTCCTCCATAATGTCACTCGGTGCGCCTGCGCTTGCCGGTGTGCTGACGCGTGGTTTCCACCTGACATCTGCGGAAGTGGGATTCTATTTTCTGGTTGAACTCGGGTCGGTCAGTCTGGTCAGCATTCCTGCCATCTGGCTTGTTCCCCGAATACGCCTGCGCCGCGCCATGGCGGGTGGTGTGGCGATATTCATAATCTTCAACCTGCTTTCGTGGTGTGCGCCAGACTATACACTCCTGCTGTTTACCCGTGCGGGCGCCGCAGCGGGGGAAGGGTTTGTGATGATCCTGACCATGACCGGAATCTCGCTTCTGCCACGTCAGGAAATGAGCTTCGGATTCTGGGTTGCGGGACAATTGATTCTCAGCGCCATGGTCATTGTCGTCTTCCCTGTTATCGCGGATCATTCTGGCGCGTGCGGTGTGTATGCATTTGTCGGATTGCTGATGATGCTGGCGATACCCTGCGTATTCTGGTTGCCAGACAGGACGCCGGCCGCCCTGCATACAGGAGAGCATACGGGTTTCAGCCTGTCGTCAGGATTGCGGGTGCTTGGTGTCCTGTGTTTCTACCTGGGGCTGAGTGGCGTGTGGACCTTTCTGGAAAAGATTGGCATGGATTCCGGTCTTTCGCGTGGCGCTACCGATCAGTTCATGGCAACGGCGGCATTGTTTGGTATTGCAGGTGGACTGTGTGCTTCCGCCGTGGGTCATTACCTGTCGCGGCGTGCCAGCAGTAGTGCGTATCCGGCGCTGTTGACCGGATACGGCATGATCATTGTTGCGGTTGCGGCGCTGTTGGGTCACATCGGCTGGCCACGCTTCTTTACTGCATCATGCCTGTTCAAATTTGGCTGGACCTTTGTCGTGCCGTTTGTGCTGGCCCGTGTCGCGCAACACGCCGCAGCGATTGAAACCATGGCTATCGTCAACCTTACAATCGGTGCCGGTTTTGCATTCGGGCCAGCGATCAGCGGATATCTTCTGCAGGCCACAGGTCATGATGACGCGCTGATCATGGCGGGGGAATGCCTGATGCTGCTTTCAGCCTTCCTGGTCATGCATCGCAGTTCGGAACAGGGGATGGCTTCCACCAGGGTGAGTGGATAATGGCACTGTTCGTGAATATTTCCGTAACCTTCAGGGAAGAAAGGAAATGACATGGTATCCGTGTCGAGGAAGTCTGTCTTTTTAGGAAAAGACCGATTGTGTCACGCCGGTTGCACACGGGTTTCCAGAGGGGCGCCCTGCCTTTCCCTGTCGGGCATGCCTGGCTGGATCTGACCGTGTGGGCATGGAAAAAAGACAAGTATTGAATCTATCATCAAGACTGCACGAAATTGATGAAGGCCTGTTCTGATCAGGTGGCCTGAAACAGAATTTATTAACATAAGCACGCTGTGTATTCCGTCACATGGTGGAAATGCGGCGCCTGTCCTGATGCGTTATTTTAAAAAATTCGTTGAATATATTAACGTTGCTTTTTAGCAACATAATTCGGAATGATGCTGGAATATGAATATGAATTTTCCTGAATACCATGGATGATTATGAAAAAATCTCTTTATATTCAGATTGTTAATTTTAAATGATTTCGTTTCAGTCTATCCGATCAGTACAGTTTCCGCATTGTGTCGTTCTTTGTACATATGATGTCCGGCCGGAATGCTATATTGTTACTTTAACGAAGTGATTTTGCCATAAGCTGATCATAGGTACAGATCTCACCATGTCGCAGGGTCCGATAGATCCGAATTCATCAGGCATCTGGTAAATTCCGGTTTGGTGTTTTGTATTTTTTGCCGATCGGCTGGATGAATGTTTGTCCCCATGCAGGTAATAAATGAAAAGGTGTGTGGAATGCTGATAAAAAGAAAAAGGAAAGTTTTCCTTCTCGTTTCTGTATCATGCGTTTGCATGACCGCTGACAGGCTTTACGCTGCACCCGTTGCCAGAAGTTCAAAAAGTGACACGGGCACTGTGGCGCAGACACGGGCAGCCCATACAACGGCCCGGCCCCGCGGCCGTGGCAATGCCCAGCGCATGATGGGGGGAAATGAAAGTATTACCGTGCATGCGGGAACGCGCACGGCCAACGGTGTCACCAATACAACGCCCGGCGGGGGGCTGATGATGGCTCAGACCGCACCGCAGACACGTGTTGGTGTAACCCGCGATTTTATCGCCAAGCAGAATACGAACGCCAGTGCGCCAGGCCTGCTGGCCCTGATGCCAGGCTTTGTTTATGCCCGGACAGATCCGTACAGTCTGACATCAGGCCATTACATGGTACGTGGCCTGAATGAATCCGAAGTCGGTTATCTGGTCGATGGCCAGAACCTGATGGATGGGATTTATTATCAGGTCGATCCCATGGCGGCCACGCCGGATTCCGAAAATCTGCAGTCGGTTTCGATCCGCGAGGGGTCATCGGATATTACCAGTCCTGCTTATAATGCCGCTGGCGCCCAGATTGAGATGACGACACGCGACCCGTCGCACAAGATGGGGGGCATGCTGGAAAGCAGCTACGGTAGCTGGAACATGAAAAAGGAATTCGCCCGGTTTGAAACGGGCGATATCGGGCATACAGGTATCAGGGGCTACGTTTCGTATTCCTATAACTATTCCCAGATGTGGGATACGCCCGGTTCATTCAACCGCCACCACATGGATGCAAAATTCGTCAAATCGTGGGGTGATGGCAATTCCGCGGCGCTGAACATAGGATATGGTGAATATACCGCCATTGGCATTACCGGCAACGGGGCGGAAACACCAACAAAATCAGAATTCGAACAGCAGGGCACATCTTCCCTGTACTACAGCCCGACCTATACGCAGCAGGATTTCAAAAACGGCAGTTCCGATTATTACAAGCTTGATGATCTGAAGAGCACCAATCTGATGATCTATGCGCCTATAAAGCTCAAGTTGAACAAGGAACTGACGCTGCACATTACCCCGACCTACCGTGACTGGAGTTTCTGGGATACGTACGGTGAATCCGTCAACAGCACCAACAGTTATTATGGCACCCAGCCAGCGGGCAAGCTGCAGACATTCTATCCCTATGGAAATAACCAGACCGTCCCGGCTGAAGTGGTCGATCCGCAGCACCAGCATACATTGCAGTTGATGGCGAACATAGACTGGAAACGTGGACACAATATTTTGCGATTTGGCGGGATGTACACCTATCTCGACATGCATGAAGACGCCAATTACACGGAAGTCGGGCCAGATGGCCTGCCCGCCAATGGCTGGGGGCGCTATGGCCTGAAGGATGCGAATGGCGATACGCTCAGCCCGTGGAAAATCGGTTATCGCCAGCAGGTCGAGACCATCTATCTGGACGATACCTACAGCTTCCTTCATGATCGCCTGAAAGTCACCGCAGGGTTCAAGGAAGTCATGATCAACCGTCATGTGACCAATGACCTGCCGGGTATTTCAAACAGCCTGGTCGGGGCGAACTACGCCGAACCCCTGCCGCAGGTCGCGATTTCCTACAACATTACCCCGCATGACCAGATTTATGTGAATGGCACCACCAGTTTCAAGGCGCCGGACCGGAGTGAAGCCTATCTGGACATGTGGGACGCCAATCTCAACACCCCGGCGGTGCAGCATACCGCCCACATGAAGCCGGAATATGCGATTGGGGAGGAAATCGGCTATCGCCATAACGGACTGGTGCATATCGCGGCATCGCTGTTCAACTACAACATCACCAATCATGATGTCCTGTCGCAGGGATATGTGAAGGGCTCCCTGGTCAATGTGCCGCTGGAGGTCGGGGGTGAAACAATCCGTGGCGCCCAGCTGGAACTTGCCCTGCGTCCGTGGCACCATTTCAGCCCCTATCTGTCCGGCGCGTTCGTGCATTCGCGCATGGACAGCAATATTGCGGTGGGTGACACTTATGCGCCAACCAAGGGTAAGGATTCGGTCAATACGCCCACATTTACCGGGGCGGTTGGGCTTTCCTATGATAATGGCAGTTTCTTTGCCAATTTCTCACTGAATTATGTCGGTCGGCGGTACACGACCTTCATGAATGATGAATCCATCCCGGGTTACCTGATGGCGGATATGGGGCTGGGTTACCGCATGAAAACGGTCCACGTAAGCAATAAATTTTCACTTGTGCGTCCGCAATTCCAGCTTAACTTCATGAATGTTGGCAACAACGTCTATTATGCCGAAGCTTCGGGACTGGCGGTCAACGCGCATGCCATCCGCGGGGTGAACGGATCAACGATTCAGGGGGCGTCGCCGCGCTACAATATTGGTGGTGGCTTCGCCATGTCCGGCAGCGTTACGGTGGGTTTCTGATCAATAGTTTGCCACGGCGGATCTGATAGGCCTGTCGTGGCCTGTGATACATTGCAAAGGGGTGATTTTGGGAATGGCTGAACTATGTGAACTCTCCGCAAGGGACATGCTGGCTGGCTATCGCGCGGGAACACTCTGCCCCGTTGAAGTGATGCAGGCCGTGCTGGACCGAAGCCGGAGTGTGGAATCAGTTCTTAACCCTTTCTGTTGCATTGATGCCGAAAATGCCCTGGCATCCGCCAGCGTATCCCGGGATATATGGAAAAAAGGTCTTCCGACCCGCCCGCTGGAAGGGGTGCCGGTTTCAATCAAGGATACGGCCATGGTCCGCGGATGGCGCTATGCGCGTGGATCCCGCGTGGCTGAAAATTCGCCTCCCGCAACCATGGATTCCCCATCGGTGGAGCGCCTGCGCCAGGCGGGGGCTGTTCTGTTCGCCTCGACAACGACCTGTGAAGGCGGCTGGAAAGCTGTCACCGACAGTCCGCTTACCGGTATCACGCGTAATCCCCATAATACGGATTTCACGCCCGGCGGCAGCAGTGGCGGGGCAGGCGCATCCATTGCCGTAGGGTGCGGGCCTCTGGCGCTGGGCAGTGATGGGGGCGGGTCCATTCGCGTGCCCTCAAGCTTCAGCGGTATTTTTGGCCTCAAGCCCACCTTTGCCCGCGTGCCCATGTACCCTGTTGGCGCGCATTACACCGACATGTCCCATTTTGGCCCCATGACCCGCAATGTGGCGGATGCCGGCCTGATGCTGTCGGTCATGCAGGGACGTCATCCGCTGGATCCGTTCTCGCTTGATGCCCTGCCGGCCGACAGCTTCCCGATCACGGCACTGTCCCTGTCAGGTCTTCGGATCGGCGTGAGCGAAGATTTCGGCTTCATGGCTGTGGATGAGGAAATTCGTGCAATCTTCCGTACCGTTGTCGATCGTCTGGCGAAGGCGGGGGCGGACATTGTCCCGCTTGATCCGATGGAGGACTGGCGACCGACCTATCGCACCCTGTGGCAGGTTGGCGCGTATGAGGCACAGCGGCATTACACGCCCGAACAACGTGCACTTGTAGACCAGGAATTCCGTGCATGGGGTGACTATGGCAAAAGCATTGCCATGGGCGATTATGCCGATGCCGTCCTGAAACGCATCACCTATCGCCAGATTTGCGCGCGGGTGCATGATACGGTTGATTTTGTCCTGTCCCCCACGGTGTCTGTACTGCCGCTGAAGGCGGGGGCCACCGTGCCTGACGAAAAATATGCTGACTGGCTGGAATGGGCTGGCTTTTCCCTGTTGCATAATATGACCGGGCAGCCTGCTTCTTCCGTTCCAGCCGGCTATTCCACGACTGGTCTGCCGGTGGGGGTCCAGGTTGCGGGAAAGATGCGCGATGATATCGGCGTATTGCGGTTAAGCATGTCCATCGAGGCCTTGATGAGTCAGGATATAAAGAGCGCCAGCCATGTCTATAAAAACATGTCCTGACAGGTAATCTGAAAATCTGAGGGAAGATATGTGTAGGAAAGCAAAGTCAGTCCTGGTATCGGGCATCCTGCCGCTTGTCATGATAACATTTGTTCCTCTGCTCCTTAACAGGACCGGTATTGAGGTGGCTGGCTTTCCTATATCCGTATTCTGGATATTTTCATGTTTTATATTGGTGCCAGGCTGCATGTGGACGGGGTGGGTTTTATTTGAGCAGGAAAAGTAAAATCGCATTATGGAAATCGTAAATTTCTGCCTTGTTATCCTGACGGCCCTGCTGATCGCCTTATGTGCCCGGCTGAGCATAAAAACTTACGACGTAAAGAATTTTTTTGTCGCGTCAGGCCATTTTGGCAGGTTTCTCATATTTTTCCTGATGATCGGGGAAACATACAGTATCGGCAGCGTGCTGGGCTTTCCTGCCGGGGTGTATAGTAAAGGGGAGATGTTTCCCCTGTGGTTTCTGGGGTATATATTACTTTCTTCCTGTATTGGATATTTTATAAATCCAGAAATATTAAAAATTCGTGATGAATATTCATGCGTTACCCTTGCGGATATATTCAGGAAACATTTCGGAAGTTATGTTCTTGAAATAATCGTTGTCATAAATTCCATAATGTTTCTTGTTCCATTCGGTGAATCGCAACTGATTGGTATTCTTGTTGTCACAAAATATATGAAATTTCATATACCCACCATGCTGGTGGCGATCATATCGGGGTTGATGACCCTGTTATGGGTCGTGTTTTCCGGCATACGGGCACCGGCCTATATTTCCATTTTCAAAGACATACTGATGGTTGTCTCGATTGTGATGGGTGGCGTTGCGGCGCTGAACCTCATGGATGTTCCGCAACCGTATCTGGAACATCTGGTCAGTTCGGTCGTGCAGCCTTCCTATCTGAGCGGGTCACAGGATCTGTTCATCGTTTCTACAATACTGTTGCAGGGCGTGGGCTTCTGCGTGGCGCCACAGGCCGTGGCTTTTGTATTTACGGCCCGTTCGGAAGATACGCTGCGGAAGAACCAGATCATCATGCCATTTTATATGCTGATGTTTCCCTTTCTGTATCTCATGTCCATGTATGCGTTGCGTACGCATATGGCGCTGTCCTCGCCAAACGACGTGTTTATGGCAGTGGTCAGCAATACGCTTTCCCCCGGCGCGCAGGGGCTTGTCGCCGGCGGATGTGTTCTTTCCGCATTGGTGATTTTATCAGGCATATGCCTGACCATCGGTCCGCTGGTTTCACGCAATGTACTGCATGCGTCCAGTGGTGAATGGCAAAGCCGTGGCGCCAAGATTGTCATGGCGGTCTACCTGATGCTGTCGATCGCCAGTCTTTCCTTTCTTTCAAAATATATTATTGTCCTCAACAATATCTATTACTTCGGGATATCACAGACGTTTCCGGCCATCATGCTGGTGATTTTCAGGAAGAAGATGCCCGCGTCGCTTGTGGGGACGGGACTGGTCGGTGGTGTGCTGTTCTCGCTGCTGCTGTATTTTTCCAACATAGACACGCTTGGTATCAATCCTGGATTCATTGGCATGATTTTCAATGTATCGGTACTGTATTTCGGGTCGAAATTGATTTCACGCAGGTCGATTTATAAAAGTGTCCAGACTTGATCTACTGTTTTTTATAAATCTGTCAGTTCGACGGAAATGTCATTGGGTATGGAGTAAGGTAAGTCAGAATGACGCAGAATTCTTCTATAGGCCATGGTGACAATGTTTTCATTGACGGACAGGACCTGTGGTCCGACCTTATGGAAACGGCCCGGTTTGGTGGCACCCCCAAGGGTGGCATCCGCCGCCTGACCCTGACGGCGGAAGACAGGCAGGTGCGCGACTGGTTCGTGCGCACCTGCGAGGAACTGGGTTGCACGGTCACGCATGATTCCATGGGCAACCAGTTCGCCCGTCGGGCCGGGCAGGATGACAGCCTGCCGCCCATTACCATTGGCAGTCACCTGGACACCCAGCCGACGGGTGGCAAATTTGATGGTATCCTTGGTGTGCTGGGGGGGCTTGCCGTGCTGCGCGCCCTGCATCGCGCTGGTTACGTTACCCGTCATCCGATTGAACTGATCAACTGGACGAATGAGGAAGGCTCCCGCTTTACCCCGCCCATGATGTGTTCGGGCGTCTTTGCCGGTGTCTTTACCGAACAGGAAGTGCTGGACAAGCGTGACCGGGCCGGACTGCGTTTTGGTGACGAACTGGAGGCGATTGGTTATCGCGGCAGCGAGCCCTGTGGCCAGCACCCCGTCACCGCTTATTTTGAACTGCATATCGAACAGGGACCGATCCTGGAGGCCGAAGAAAAGACCATCGGCATCGTAACGGGCGTGCAGGGCGCACGCTGGTACGAAGTGACGGTAAAGGGCAAGGACGCCCATGCCGGTTCCACCCCCATGCCCATGCGCCATGATGCGCTTCTGGCCGCTGCCCGCATGATCGAGGCCGTCAGCACGGTAGCCCTGTCACACGCGCCGACGGCCGTGGGCACGGTGGGACTGATTGAAAACCGTCCCAACAGCAACAATGTGGTGCCGGGTGAGGTCTTTTTCACCATTGATGTGCGTGACCCTGATGATGCTGTCGTCCAGCAGATGGAGGCGCAGCTTTATGACCTGTTGCCGCAAATAGCGGAACGTAGCGGCGTTGCTCTGGAAATCGTGCGGATATGGGATGCCCCGGCCGTGCATTTTGACCCCGCCTGTATCGGTATGGTCGAGGCCGCGGCACAAGAAAGTGGTTACGGGGCACGGCGTATCGTGTCCGGTCCCGGTCACGATGCCGCTTATATGGCGCGGATCACCCCCACGGCGATGATCTTTGTCCCCTGTCTTGATGGCCTGAGCCATAACGAAGCCGAAAGCATTACGGAAAAAGATGCTGAAGCCGGCGCCAGCATCCTGCTCAAGGCTGTTCTCAAGGCAGATGCCGTCTTTAATAACGCATAGAGACTGTTCGAGATCAATGCGTTGATAAATAAAGAATAAAAACTTTTGGGCGCCGCCTTTTTCAAACAGGTGGCGCTCTTCGAAGCTTTTTTGAAAAAGCTTCACCAAAATTTTTCATAATCTGCCCGATGTTGCAAAGGCTGACTTGTCAGACAGGTTGGGCCCGCTGGCATCCCATCCAGTCCGCTGCGCCAAGCGTTCTGGATCCGGCGTGCAGGCGGGGGCGAACCGGTTGTCAGATCTGTGACTTGGCCGGAGATTCCCGACGAGGAATCAACCATTCCATGCCCGGCAGGAGCAGGCAGGAATGGCCACAAGGTATATCCCGCCATCCCGGATGCGCCTACGCGCCGCGCGCAATCTGGCATGGCATCAGTCCGGGTAATTGATTGCTACTGGCGGAACGTGTGTTCCGGATATCGGATCATGGCCTGTTGGAAAGCCATGCTTTATCATTACGAATTAGCAATATGACTTATAGATAATTTCTTAATTGAAACGGAATCTTGTTGCGCGCCATGGTGTTATCCTATTGCGCCAGAGGGAAGCAACGCGATGGTATCAGCGTCAATGGCACAGGCAGGGGATATCAAAAACGCCTGCCACGACCTTCCCATTATCAGGATGTCGATTGTCACACTGGTTGTGTCACGACTGAAGGACATGGGGCTGAATGTAGAAAGTGCGATGGCGCGTACCCAGATCGAGACCGCGTTGCTGTCACTGCCCCATACAACCATTCATCTCAAGACGTTCGCTTCATTTCTTGAAGATGTGGCATTACGTAATAACAGGCCACTCGTGGGGTTTGAACTCGGGCTTATAACCCGACCGGATGAAATTGGCCCACTGGGTCTGCTGTTTTTACTGGCCCGGACGCTACGCGAAGGCATGATTGCCTACAATGATTTTTTCCCCGCCGTGCAGTCTCACTCCCGGCTGCATCTTTCGGAAAACGCGGAACTGGCGCGGATTTCCTATTGTATTGATCATGCAGGCAGCTGGCCCCGCCGACAGGATACGGAATTTACCCTGGGTACGATTGTCGCCCTGTTGAAGGCACGGTTTGGAGCCCATTGGGTACCATCGGGAATAGAATTTGAACATACGAGTATTGATGGAAGCGCCAAGCTGAAACGATTGCTGGGTTGTGATTTTACGTATGGTTGTACTACGAATTCCGTTCTGTTTCCCAAAAAATACCTTGATATGCGTATGGGAACCGCAAACGATGTCCTGATATCCGTTCTGAAAGATCACCTGAAAAGTCTTGTCGGTCAGTCTGAAGAAACAAATTCGGTGGAAGCAGCAACAATCGATGCCATCGAGTTCTGTGTCGAAATCGGCCAGCCCTGCATGGCCTGCGTGGCGAAACGGCTGGATGTGTCTGTTCGTACATTACAGCGCCGGTTGCAATCGGCCGGTCATTCCTTCCGTTCCCTGCTTGATCATTACCGTAATCTTACCGCGACGCGCCTGGAGGAACTGGGCGCATTGAAGCGCGATGCCATAGCGACACATCTTGGATATGCTGAAAGTACGTCGCTCTCCCGGTCCCGCAGGCGATGGAAGGCTGCATTGAAAGATAAATATCAGTATATTCAATCGGAAGGCGTTTGATAATATATAATACTTATGAATATTATTATTGTTTGATTCTGCCGGAAAACCGTGCAGGAAATTTCAGGCGGGGTATCGCAGGGAATAGCAGGGACTGTTACGGGCGTATACCGGGGAAGACAGGATACGCACCTAACAGAAGAACCAATGGGTGCCCGGGCCTGCAAGACAGAACATCACTCATCTGATCTGACTGATGGGACAGGGGTACATATGGGCATACCGCATGTCGCGAACGAAACGGTGCGGTTGAAACGGAAAACAGACAGATTTCTGAAATGATATTTTTGCATATGAATACATCAGGATATTTTATTCACTAATTTTCTTTATTGAAATATATCCCGATAAACTTACAATACATGGATGCATCATGAATTGTGGCCTGATGCAGTGGTTCCATCATCACGTCAGCATATCAGTATCATTCCCACTTCTTGATGTAGGAATCCTGATTTTGATTCTGTCATATGGCATGGCATTTTTAATGTTACTATAAAATAACAAAATGGTTTGGCGCGTATTTCCCGAATTTCACAACGAAGATGATACAGATGAAGCCGATATGGAAAAAGCGTTTCCTGGCCATCCCTTTCTGCGGTTTCCTGGCCGTAACCTGCCTTGCCGTGCATGAGGGTATTGCGGCCCCGACGTCAACGGACTGGTCCAGTTATGGTGGCAATCAGTTTGAACAGCATTTCAGCCCCCTTGCACAGATCACCCATGACAATGCACACCGTCTGAAACTGGCATGGCATCATGACTTTGACACCAACAGGGGGCAGGAAGGTATCCCGATCGTCGTAGACGTCGTGATGTATGCCAGCAGTAACTGGTCACGTGTCTTTGCACTGGAGGCCGCAACAGGCCGGTTGCTGTGGTCCTATGATCCGCGTGTTCCCGGTGATACGGCGTGGCGGGGGTGTTGTGACACGGTCAATCGTGGCGTGGCGTACTGGCATGGCATGATTTATGTTGGCACGTTTGATGGCCGTCTGGTGGCGCTGGATGCCAGAACGGGCAGGGAAGTCTGGAGTGTCAATACAATCCCGCCCGATGCCATTCTGGGCAAGGCGCGTGCTTACAGTGTTGATGGCGCGCCACGTATTGCCCATGGCAATGTCATTATCGGCAATGGCGGGGCGGAGCTGGGCGCGCGGGGCTTCGTTTCCGCCTTTGATGGCATGACCGGTAAGCTGAAGTGGCGTTTTTTCACGGTACCCAATGTGGATGACGAAGCAGACCATGCCGTGTCCGATCCCGTTCTCCACGACATGGCATGGCCCACATGGTCGCCGACCGAGGCATGGCGTGTGTCGGGCGGCGGGGGCACCGTGTGGGATTCGATCCTGTATGATCCCGTGACCGATCTGGTCTATATTGGCGTGGGTAACGGCTCGCCCTGGAATTACAAATTACGCTCGGACGGGAAGGGGGATAACCTGTTTCTGGGCAGCATTGTCGCCGTGAAACCGGATACGGGTGAATATGTCTGGCATTTTCAGGAAACGCCACGCGACCAGTGGGACTATACATCCACCCAGACGATTACCACGGCCGACCTGCCGGTTGATGGACAGGTCAGGCATGTTATTCTGCATGCCCCGAAAAATGGCTTCTTTTACATGATTGATGCCCGGACGGGACAGTTTCTGTCAGGGCGGAATTATGTATTTGTCAACTGGGCGACAGGTCTGGATCCCCACACGGGTCGGCCCCTGTTTACGCCGGATGCCCTTTATACCCTGACCGGCAGGAACACGAAAATGTATCCCGGTGCGCTGGGCGCCCATAATTTTCCACCCATGGCCTATAGTCCGCTGACCCGTCTGGCCTATATTCCCGCGCAGCAGGTTCCCGAAACCTACCATGCGGACAAGGTGTGGTCCTGGAACCGCAAGGGCTGGAACCTGGGTCTGGATGGCGTGCAGCCAGCGGATATGGCGGATATGAAAGGGTGGACCATCGCATGGGATCCGGTCCTGCAGCAGGAACGTTTCCGCATTGACCATACCGGTCCATGGAACGGCGGCATGCTGGTGACAGGTGGCGATATACTGTTTCAGGGGTTATCTGATGGTACCTTTCATGCCTATGACGCCCTGAATGGACAGGATCTGTTTTCCTTTCCCGCGCAAAGCGGCATCATCGCCACCCCCATGACGTATAGCATTGACGGAATCCAGTACGTAGCGATCGAAGTCGGATGGGGTGGTACCTATCCCCTTTATTTTGGTGGTCCCTACAAACATCTGACAACCACGGGAAACCGATCGCGCCTGCTGGTTTTTGCGCTGGAGGGCAATGACAGGCTGCCCGATCAGGCACCCCATGACTGGTCGCCCGTCAGGCCGCCCGCACGCTTTGACACTGCTGCGGCACAGCGCGGTGCACCGGATTACGCCACCTACTGCATTGGGTGCCACGGGCATGATGTCATGTCTGGCGGTGTCCTGCCCGATCTGCGGTGGTCGGGCGCATTGTCGGACGATACCGGATTTTACAATGTTGTCGGGCGCGGCGCGCTGACCGCCTTTGGCATGGATGAATTCGGATCGGTTCTGTCCCGGCAGAAAATAGAGGATATCCGTCAGTTCATTATCCAGCAGGCCAACCGTTCATGGCACGGGACCACCGACGGAAATTAGGGCAGGCGTGCCGTAAACACGAAAAACGCCGGAAACCCAGCGTTGTGATACCGTATGTGATTGTATGGGAAAGGTAGTTGGTGGAGGGAGTTGGATTCGAACCAACGTAGGCGTACACCAGCGGATTTACAGTCCGCCCCCTTTAGCCACTCGGGCATCCCTCCAGGTTGGCGCGGTAATTACGGGGATTGGCGGGGGGTGTCAATAGGCAGCGTGAAAAACTTCATCCATTCCCGGTTTGGGGGCATGACGCAGGCTATGGTTGGGCTTAAAGAACGGTCATGAACATGCGCACTCCCCGTCGTCGCGGCGCGTCAGCCGCCCCTTCCGCCCAGTCCGCCCGCCCTGCATCCGACCGGAATGGTCGCGGGGGACGGGGTGCGGCTTCGGCCCCGCGTGGCACATGCTGGCTGTATGGACAGCATGCAGTGCAGGCGGCACTGGAAAACCCGGCGCGCAAGCTGCGGCAGCTTCTGGTCACGGCTGAAGCACAGGAAACCCTTGCCGCCAGGCTGGAGGGTGGTTTCCCCATTCAGCCCGTACGCACCGAACGTGCCCGTCTTGATACGCTGTGCGGGCCCGATGCGGTGCATCAGGGCATGGCGTTGCTGGTGGATGTGCTGACACCACCCGACCTTGATACCGTGCTGGAACGGCCCGGCCCCGTGCTGGTGCTGGACCAGGTGACGGATCCGCGCAATGTGGGGGCCATCCTGCGCTCGGCCGCGGCATTCGGTGCGGTGGCGGTTGTCGTGCAGGACCGTAACGCCCCGGATGAGACAGGCACCCTGGCACGGGCGGCATCCGGCGCACTGGAAATCGTGCCGCTGATCCGGGTGGTCAACCTGTCGCGTGTGCTTGATGCGCTCAAGACCCGTGGGCTGTGGGTGGTGGGGCTGGATGCTGGTGGCGGCATACTCGATGGCGCCTCCTTCAGCCAGCGTCGTGTCGCCCTGGTGCTGGGGGCGGAAGGTGCGGGCCTGCGTCGCCTGACACGGGAACATTGTGACGAGATCGCGGGCCTTGCCATGAGCAGCGACATGGAAAGCCTCAACGTCTCCAACGCGGCGGCTGTGGCCTTATACGAGATGTACCGTCCTCGCTGAAGGTCGTATAAAAAACCATAAAAGTTTTTGGATGCCACCTTTTTTCAAAAAGGTGGCGTTCCCGGAAGTTTTTCGCACAAACTTTATAAAAAATTCCTTTAGTTTCAATATTTTCCGTGGATGAACCCGCAAAGGTGGCCGCAGGCCAGTCCCGTGTTCATGGGCCAGGGCGGATCATGAAAAACTATTTATGTTATAACATGTAGATTTATCTCGTCATTCTTGTCATTCGGGGCAAATGACACGACCGCGTGATACAGATCGCCCGCGTGGCGACAGCCCGACGGCCCCTTGCCTGCGTGGTTAGCGTCATGGGCGGCTGGCTGCGCCGTTTCCGGTGGCTGTATGCCCCGCGTGCGGTGGATTTCGGCTTTGCGCTCCGCACCACCATCGCAGCCCTTCTGGCACTGGTCCTTGCCCTGTGGATGGAAATGGACGACCCGCAATGGGCGGCCATGACCACATGGATCGTGGCGCAGAATTCGCGTGGGCAGAGCATGTCCAAGGCACGCTGGCGGCTGCTGGGCACGGTCTGTGGTGCCGTGGCGGGTGTGGCGCTGATCGCGGCGCTGCCCCAGTCGTCGTGGCTGTTTTTCCCGGTGCTGGCGGTCTGGGTGGGAATATGTTGCGGGCTTGCGACCTTCCTGCGCAATTTCCATTCCTATGCGCTGGTACTCATGGCGTTCACCAGCGGCCTGATTGCCCTGAACGCGGCGGATGACCCGCGTGATGTGTTCGCGATCGCCATGTCGCGTTCAACCTACATCTTCCTGGGCATCCTGTGTGAAAGCGGACTGGCATCGGTATTCGCGCCCAATCTGGCCGATGTCGCGCACAGGGAAATCACCCGCCGCGTTGCGGCAGCGGTGGGGCAGGCGGCGCAGGCCCTGACGGGCATGATGGCGGGACAGGATTCCGGATTCCTGCGGTCACGCACGCTGCTGGGGTCCGTCTTTTCCATTTCGGACCAGATCGAGTTCAGTGAAGTGGAAATGCAGCACCGCACCCATGCCGGTGACCATGCGCGCGCGGCGCTGGCCGCCGTGGCCGTGGTGATGTCGCGTGGACTGGGACTGGCGGCGCGCATACGGGAGGCAGGCGGCGTGCCCCCGGCCTTCGCTACTCCACTGGCCACGGCAAAGGCGCTGTTTGCGGACATGCTGGGGTTGATGGATGGCCCCGATCCCGTTGCCGCCGTGCCGGGCTTGCGCGCGCGCATCCGCATGCTGGGGGCGGAATGCCGGCAGCAACTGGTCAATGACATCATCGCTGTCAGTGGCCCGGTGCCCATGGATGCGGCCGGGTCACAGGTACATCTGGACGGGTATATCCTCAATGCCTCGCTCGGGGTGCTGCTGGTGCGGCTGGATGCGGCGCTGGCGCATCTGGCGGCGACCCGGACGGCCCCGGTCCATGACCATTTCCACTTTTCCACCCCGCCATGGCGCGACCGGACGGATGCGTGGCATAACGGCGTCCGGTCGGCGGGCGCGGTCCTTGTGGGCGGTCTGGTGTGGGAAGTGACGGGTTGGCCCGACGGGCCGACTTTCGCCATGTTCGTCGTGGTGACATGCAGCCGTTTCGCCGCCAATGAAAACCCGGTTCAGGACAGTCTGGGCTTCCTGCGCGGCGCGGTCTGGGCGGTGGTGGTGGCGGCCTTCCTGACCTTTGTCGTGCTGCCCCGGCAGGCGGTGTGGGAAACGCTGGTCGCATCCCTGTTCGTGCCCATGATGGTGGGGGGACTGGCGCTGCGCGACGCCCGCACGGTGGGCACGGCCGCGCCCTATAACAATTTCCTGCCCTTCATGGTCTATCCCGGCAACCAGTCGCGGCTGGATGAACTGACCTTTTTCAATACCAACAGCGCGGTCGTGCTGGGGATATGGTGCAGCGTGCTGGTGTTTCGGCTGGTGCTGCCATTTGATCAGGATGCGGAACGCTGGCGCATGCGCCGCCAGATGGTGGGCGACCTGCGCCGTATCGCACGTGCGCCCGCGATTCCCGATACCGGCGCATGGGTGAATACGCTGACCGCACGGTTCGCGCGTCTGGTCCGCCATTCCGTCTCCATGTCCGATGCCCAGACCAACGCCTATCTGGATGGGGTGCTGGCGGCCATGACCGTGGGGCTGAACCTGATCCGGCTGCGGCGCATGCTGGATCGTGGCAGCCTGCCGCCCGATGCGCGGCAGGCGGTGGAACATACGATTGCAGGCTTTGCCGCATGGCGGGGCCAGCCGCCAGCCGGTCTGGCCCACACGGCGGGGGATGCGCTGGCCTGCGTGCGGGCGCGCGTGGCGACGGAGGGAAACCTGTCGCGTCGCCTCGATCTGGGGTGGAGTGTCGCCTATCTGGAAATACTGGTGCGTGAACTTGTGGCACATGCCCGGTTTTTCGATATTACCCACCGTTTCCATGTCCTGCCCGATTCGCGCCCGACCGGGCCGGGCATGAACCCGTACCAGCCTGAAGGAGCCATCCATGACCATCAAACGCCTGCAACCTGAGGAACGACTGACCGGTGCCGTCGTGCATGGGCATACCGTCTATCTGGCCGGGCAGGTGGCCGATGACCCCACCCTTGATGCCGAAGGCCAGACGGCGGACATCCTGCGCCAGATCGACGCCCTGCTGGCGGAAGCGGGGACCAGCAGCGCACGCCTGCTGTCGGTACAGATTTTCCTCAGCGACATGAACGACATGGCCGCGATGAACCGTGCGTGGGATGCGTGGCTGGATCGTGACGCCAAACCCGCCCGGGCCACGGTTGAAGCCCGCCTGGCCGATCCACGCTGGAAGGTCGAAATCACCGGAATCGCAGCCCTGCCCTGACCTGCGGGCGGCACTGCGCGCCTGTTTTCATGCAACCGTGGCGTGGGCGGCCTGTTCAGATTCCTGAATGCGGTCCCATGGAGCCGCCCATGACAGGGAGCAGACCACCATGCCAGATGATAACAGCCATGCCTCGTCCCGTCGCCAGATCCTGACCGGGGTGGCCGCGGCCGGCCTTGTCACGGCGGCCACGACCGGCCGGTCCGGTGCTGCCGCGGAAATGGCGGCCCCCACGCCCGCGCTGGTGGATCCCGAAAATGCCTATCCCCGCCCGCCGTTTCCCCAGCAGTCGCAGCCCTGGCCTGGCCTTGCGGGGAAGATGACGCCACGACCCGACCATGGGGAAACCAGCTATCGGGGGTCCGGCAGGCTGGCGGGACGCAAGGCGCTGATTACGGGTGGCGATTCCGGTATTGGCCGGGCGGCTGCCATCGCCTATGCCCGTGAGGGGGCGGACGTGGCGATCGCCTACCTGCCGCAGGAAGAGCCTGATGCGCGGGAGGTCATCGCCCTGATCCGCGAAGCCGGGCGCAAGGCCGTGGCCCTGCCCGGTGACCTGCGGGACCGCAAATACTGTGATGCTCTGGTGCAGCGCGCGCACCGGGAACTGGGTGGGCTGGACATTCTGGTCAGCAATGCAGGCCGCCAGCGCCATCAGGACAGTATCCTTGATATCAGCGACGAACAGTTTGATGAAACCTTCCGCACCAATATCTACGCGCTGTTTTACCTGAGCAAGGCGGCCATTCCCCTCATGCCGCGCGGGGGCGCGATCATCGCCACGGCGTCGGTCAATGCGTTCAGCCCGTCTGAAATCCTGCTGGATTATTCCGCGACCAAGGGGGCGATTGTCGCCTTCGTCAAATCACTGGCCAAGCAGATGGTCCACCGTGGCATCCGCGTCAACGCGGTGGCCCCCGGCCCGTTCTGGACCGCGTTGCAGGTCAGTGGTGGCCAGACGGAAGAAAACATCCATGATTTTGGCGGCGAGACCCCGATGGGCCGCGCGGGCCAACCGGTGGAACTGGCGCCTGTCTATGTGCTGCTGGCCTCATCCGAAGCCAGCTACATCACCGGTCAGGTCTATGCCGCCGCTGGCGGGACGGGCGTGGAATAATAGGGGGGCGGAATGTCCTTGCAGCATGGTTGCCGCAATGGCACATGGCGTCGATGCGTATCATCATGTCCTGCCTGCTGATGCTGCTGGGGGTTGCAGCATGTTATTATGCCTTTGGCATGATTACCGATGCCGGGCGTTTCATTTCCGATTCCCATCCCTGGTAACGCCGGTCACGCCAGTTTTCTGGCCGTGTGGGCGGCCATGAAGCGGGCCGTCACGGGATCCGGTGCCGGGTGGGCTGCGCGGCCATGATTTTTGTTGCGCCACTGATGCGGATCATGCACCCAATCGGGCATCCGTAGCGTTTCCCATTAGTTCAGTGACAAAAAAATTCCGCAGGCCCAGCCTGTGGTGGAGGTCGAAATGATCCGTTTTCCCGCCCTGCCCGCCCTTGTCGCCGCCAGTATCGTGGTGGCTTCTCCCGCCCTTGCGGCCACCGTGCGGCTGGAAGGTCACTTTACCCCTGAACACGGCACGACCAGCCAGCCCGATGGCACCGTGCAGGCCACGCTGAATACGCGCACGAATCTTGTGAAATATACCCTGACCTGGACCGGGCTGAGCGGGCCGGTGGTCGCCGCCCATTTCCATGGTCCCGCCCCGGCGGGGGAAGAAGCGGGCGTGCTGGTGCCCATTCCCAGCCCCTATAAATCCGGGCAGCACGGATCCGTCCTGCTGTCATCCGAGCAGGCGGAGGCCCTCCAGAACGGTCAGGTCTATGTAAACCTGCACACGGCCGCCCAGCCCAATGGCGAGGCCCGCGCCCAGCTTGCGCCGGTTCGTCCCGGCGGAAAAAAATAAACCGCAACCCGTTGGGATCATGTCCATGATATAGTTTGCATGGCTGCTATTTGTGCGGCACAGTGCAAAGGACGACATGCCAATCATGTCTGTCACGCAAGGACGCGGGGCAACCTGCCCGCCAGAAATCATGGAGTTCGCTTTTGCGCCTAGCATCTCTGGCCGCCGTAGCGGCTGCTGTGTCCCTTTCCGGTATGACCCCTTTTGCCTGTGCCCATGCGGCGGATGCGCTGGGTGATCATACGGCAACGATCGCCTTTACCCTGTCGGCGGCCGATCTTGGGGCCGGGATGTCATGGGGAAAGGGTGTCCTGACGTTTGAAGGGCATGACTACCCTTTCCGCATCCGCGGTGGCTCGGGTGCGGCCATTGGCTTTTCCAAGACCCATGCCACGGGCACCGTCTATAACCTGTACCGCATTCAGGATATCGAGGGTACCTACTGGTCCGTACAGGGTGAGGCAACTGTTGGCGCGGGGAAGGGTGCGGCCGTCATGGAAAATAACAACGGCATCCATATCAAGTTCACGTCGCGCAGCAGCGGCGCGCGGCTGGCATTTTCGGTCGAACGCCTGACCATAAGCCTGACGCCGGATGCCAAGGCTGCGTCTGCGCCTGTGTCCGCGACCCTGGCGGCGGCCACCACCCCTGCTGTACATGAATAGGCAGGCCAGCCCCTGATCGTGCATGGTAGGCACCATCATGAACATGGATGGAGCCACCAGCATGACAGAAGATACCCATACATTTGGCGACGGCCGCCTTGCGGCCAGCGTGCGGGCCCACGGGGCGGAACTGTGTGCCCTGCGTGCGGACGGGCGTGACCTGCTGTGGTGTGGCGGTGACCCGTGGCGTCGCCAGTCGCCGGTGCTGTTTCCCATTGTGGGGCGACTGGTGGATGATGCGGCATGGGTGGATGGGCAGGCGTACCGCATGACCCAGCACGGTTTTGCCCGCGACTGCACATTCCGCTGGCTGGAACGCGATGAGACGGGCTGCCGCCTCGAACTGTCCGATACGGACGCCACGCGCCGGATCTATCCCTTCGCCTTCAGCCTTGTCATTGAATACCGCATTGAACAGGGCAGGCTGCGGATTGGGTACTGTGTGACCAACCCCGATGCGAATCGTGTCCTGCCCGCATCGCTGGGTGCGCACCCTGCCTTTGTATGGCCGCTGGCCGCCGACGTGCCCAAGGACCGGCACATCATCGAATTCGACCAGCCGGAGCCGGAAGGCGTCCGGCGGCTGAAGGATGGCCTGCTGCTGCCCGAATCCTTTCCCACCCCGGTCGTCGGTCGGGTGCTGCATCTCGATGAATCCCTGTTTGCGGCAGATGCGCTGATTTTTGACCGTCCGGCCAGTACGGGACTGACCTATCGCATCCCCGATGGTCCGGGTCTGCGTCTGACATGGGAAGGCTTTCCCCAGTTGGGCATATGGATGAAGCCGGGCGCTGATTTCGTATGCATCGAACCGTGGCATGGCATGGCCAGTCCGGTCGGATTCAAGGGCGATTTTTCCACGCGTCCAGGCGTGTTTCACCTGCAGCCCGGACAGGAATGGCGGGCATCGTGGCAGGTTGGCTGCCTCTGACCCCATGGCCCTTCCGGCAGGTGTCTTTTCCATGCAACACCTGCCGGAATAAGCCTTGCGAAAAAAGCATGGATCACCCCGGAAATCTGCGAAAATATCGTATTTCCAACCCCCCGGTTGCGTCGTAGCGTGCGCGCAGGAGCAGCATGCGGCAGTCTCGCCCGCTAGGCTCACGGGAAACGCCTTGATGCGTAGTTTTTCTCCTGTCCCCGCCGTGGGATTTTCCCCTTCTTCCAATCCCCTCCAGATCCGCACGCTGCGCCAGCGCGTTGTGGGCTGGGTCGGTGCAGCCTACCGCAAGCAGGGGATGATGCTGCTGGCGACGCTGCCCAGTATCGCCGTGCCGTCGGGCTGCCATGCCGGGATGGAGGGATCGCCCTCCCTGCTGGCGCTGCGGGGCTGCTGGGACCGGACCTGACTGCTGTGGCCTGCGACCGGGCAGGTCCTGCATCATGATCGTATGGCGGCGCATTCCGGTGTGCCGCCATATTCATTGGACGATACATAACAGGAGCGTAAAATACACCTGACAGGCCGCCACATGGGGAGAGCGAAGGGACATGGGTAAACATATGCCACGACGTGCGGCATGGCTGGTGGTTGCCATGCTGGCACAGGTGGAAACAGCCCATGCGGCCACGACCGCGTTCAACAAGCTGCCTGATTACGAGAAATTCGGCATTACGGTCACCAGCGCCTATCACGTGCGCCGGTGTGGGGTGACGGTCACGATCAACCAGTCCCGTTTTGTGGACAGCGCCAGCGCGCTGGAAAATGAAGGGATCCTGGATAACGTCACGCCCGCGATCATCAGCAGGCGCCCAGCCTATTACATCGGGCAGGCCATGCATGAAATCGTGCCGACCATCATTTACCATACCTTCCTGCGCTATGCGGATGCGGCAAACTGCCACTTCGTCTTCCATACGAAAGGGAGCGAGGACGAGGCGTTATATGGCATTGAGGAAAGCGCATCCCCCGCGTTCCTGAGCTTTGTCGTGAACAGCCATACCCATACGCAGGTGGACTGGTACAAGGCCAGTTTTGACGAAATCCGCGAAGTGGCGTCCAAATTCGAGGAAGACCCGGCCTATGCCGCCCCCCTGGCGCCGGAGGAAGGGGGTGTTACGCAACCCACGTCCGCAGATCCCGACAGCATCCAGGACGTGACAGACCGCCTGCAATGAACGAAAGAAGAGGGCATGACTTCCATGCCCGAATTTTCTCCCGTCTTCAGGGAGCAGTTGCAAGACCTGTTCCGCTGGCGGCGTGATGTGCGCCATTTCCGCCGTGACCCGTTGCCTGAACCCGTGCTGGACGATCTGCTGCGCACCGCCTGCCTTGCCCCGTCGGTGGGTCTGAGTGAACCATGGCGCTTCGTACGTGTGGATGATCCCCGGCGTCGTGCGGCGGTGCGGGCGGATTTTGCCCGCTGCAATGCCAGCGCCCTGTCGGATCGCGCGGGAGTGGATGCACAGCGTTATGCCCGGCTGAAACTGGCGGGACTCGATGACGCGCCCCACCACGTGGCGGTCCTGTCCCATCCCGAACCCGCGCAGGGGCGCGGACTGGGCCGGGGGACCATGCCACAGACCACCACGTGGTCCACGGTCATGGCCATCCATACGTTCTGGCTGGCGGCCACGGCGGCGGGAATCGGGGTAGGATGGGTTTCCATCATCGATCCTGAACGGGTCATGGCCGTGCTGGACATGGATCCCGTTCTGGAACTCGTCGCCTATCTGTGCGTGGGCTACCCGGCCCAGCCTGCCAGCACGCCGGAACTTGAACGGCGCGGGTGGGAAAGGCGCGCCCCCGAACGCCGGGAGTGGATCAGGCGCTAGGGCCACTGGTTTTCACCCGGCCCCGGTGCCGGTTGCCATATCACGGAATATGCCCGGTTCCATCGTGGCCGTGCGCGGGTCATGCCCGATCAGGGCAACGGGCGCCGGACCGGGGCAGGGAACCGGACAGGAAAAAAAACGGGTGGCAGATATTCGCTAAAGCCGGTTTTGCTGTCGTCCTGTTTCACCCATTGTGCCTGCCGGGTTTCAGGCTGGCCATATTCGGGTGATGTACTCTCACCCTACCTGTTGACGTTCCGTGCCGGGCGGGCCGGTCGTGTCGGTACGCGGAATGCATGGATCGTGCCCGTTTCCCGGCGATGGAGGACTGAACGCTGCTGCACCATTTTGAATACCTGTTCCAACATTACGGATATGGGGTGATTACCTTTATCGTCATGCTGGAAAGCATGGGACTGCCGCTGCCGGCTGAAACACTGATTATTTCAGCGTCCATCTACTGTGCCGCCACCCATAAGCTGGATATCCAGTTCGTGGCCCTTGCCGCGGTGACGGGGGCCGTGATCGGGGACAACATCGGCTATCTGATCGGGCGGAAGGTCGGCCTGCCGCTGCTGCAGAAATATGGCGCACGGATCAAGCTGACCCCGGACCGGTTGCTGCTGGGGCGTTTCCTGTTCCGTCATCATGGCAGTGGCATTGTGTTTTTCGGACGGTTTGTCGCCCTGCTGCGGGTATTTGTCGCCCTGCTGGCCGGGGCCAACCATATGCCGTGGCCGCGCTTCATGGTGTTCAATGCGCTGGGTGGCCTGTGCTGGGCCGGGGGATATGCCGCAGGTGCGTATTATCTTGGCCGCAAGGTGACGCAGGTATCAGGTACCGCCAGCATTGCGATGGGTCTGGCAGTGGCTGCCGGACTGGTGGCCAGCGCCATTTTCCTGCGTCGTAATGAAGAACGCCTGACCCGGCAGGCCCTGCTTGAAGCCCGTGCGGATGCGGCGGCACAGGGTACGTCCGGATCACCGGTGGCGTAAGCGGATCACCGTCCGGTTCGGTTATCCCATGTATGGGAAGGATTTACTGTAGCGTCGGCCTGTCCTGCGTGGCGACCTTGCCGGTCGGGGGCACCGTCAGCTTGGGACCGGGCAGGCGTTCGCGCAGCATGCCGTGTTCTTCCGGTGGCAGCAGGTCGGCCAGTGTCGTGCCATCCAGCACCTGCATGAATGCCCCCAGCGCCACCGACAGTACCCCGCGCAGGCGGCACATGTCCGACAGGATGCAGCAGCTGGCGTTTTCGGTGGCGCCCGGTTCGCAATGGACAAGGCGCATGTCGTCCTCGGTCTGGCGCACGACGTCGCCAATACGGATGTCCTTGGGCGCATGGGCCAGCAGCAGTCCCCCGCCCCGGCCACGGCGTGCATCGATCAGCCCAAGGCGTGACAGCCGATGAATGACCTTGACAAGGTGATTTTCGGAGATGTCGTACGCGCTGGCGATTTCATGGATCGACACGCGTCTATCCGCATGGATTCCCATGTATAGCAACGTACGTAATGCATAATCAGTGTGCAGGGTCAGGCGCATGTGGCTATCTAACATAGGGGTAATCGACAGAAACAGACCCATATAAACAGCATTTCAAATACAATTTATATGTTAAAATATGCTTCAGCCCTTGGTTTCAGTAAGCCAATGGCAAATAAAGGCGACGTAAACAGTCCTATAATATCACGTAAATGTGATTGTAATGAGGCGTAAATGCCTTCTTCCTGCCCCAAATCAACGGGTGCAGGTTCCCTCAGGCGCCAGTCCGTGCCTGCAACGCCCGCCGGGGCGTCATGTTCATGGCCGTCGCAACGGCAACGGGCGACCTGTCAGTGGGTGCCCGATTCTGTCTGTGACCCTGCCGGGCGGGCGGGTGGCTCCATCATCCGGTCCATCATCGCGAGCATCAGGCCCGATACGACGAAGGCCAGGTGGATGCCCACGCTCCATGCCAGTGTCCGGCTGGAGATTTCATTAACCCGGATGAAATCCGCCAGTACATGAATGGCCGACATGGCCACGATGGAAGCCATGAGCTTGATCTTGATATCCCCGAACGTGACGTGCCCGATCCAGTCGGGAAAATCCCGGTGGTTGCGCACATCCAGCTTGGAAACAAAATTTTCGTATCCCGCGAACATCACGATCAGCAGCAGGTTCGCCAGCAGCACCAGGTCAATCATGTCGAGGATGCCGACAAACACATCATCGAATTCCAGCGTGTAGCTATGCCTGACCAGCGTCCACACGGTCTGGAAGAATTTGACCAGTATCACCAGCAACCCGGCCGTCAGACCAAGATATAACGGTGCGCACAACCATCGCGCACGAAAGAACAGTCGTTCCAGGCCGCTTTCCAGCCATGGTGTTCCCTGCGTGGGAACCGGAGACGACGCCTGCGGCGTGGGATCGTGCATGGGGTCTGTATAATCTCATCCTACCCGAATGGGTAGGTATATATCGCATCGCCAAACTTTTTTATCGGACTTTTTTCCTCTTCCGGCGGGTGATGACAATTATGTGTCCCGGCATGGTCCCACCGCCATTACGGGCGGGAATTATGGCGTATGACCGGGGCATGGGGCGGAATGCGCGACTGGCGCGGGATGCGCCGGTGGGGCCGTGCGCGCCGCCGCCTTGCGTGACGGGGGGACGCCGCGCTACTCCCCGCGTGTCTTTCACCGCAACAGGATACTGAGATATTGGCCGATCCCGGTAAAAGTAATGCAAACCACCGTACGCGCGCCATTGTCGCAGCCCTGGTGCTGGGTATTGTGGCGGGGCTGGTCCTGCATGCGGCGGGGCCTGCGGCAAGTGACCCCGCCGCCCGGGTTGCCACCCTGCTTACGGGGCTGTTCCTGCGGCTGGTGCGCATGATCATTGCCCCGCTTGTCTTTGCCACCCTGGTATCGGGCATCGGCAGTCTTGGCGATGGCGCGCAGGTCATGCGGATCGGCGGGCGTATCCTGCTGTGGTTCATTGCCGCGTCCTTCCTGTCGCTGGTGACGGGGCTGGTGGCGGCGAACCTGCTGCAGCCGGGGGCGGGGTTCACGACCCCGCTATCGGTGGGGGACCTGGGACTTGCGCATGGTCACTTCGACCTGATCGAATTCGTGCTGCATGTCGTGCCGACCAGTATCTTCGACGCCATGGGTCGCAATGACATCCTGCAGATCGTGGTGTTTTCCATCCTGTTCGGGCTGGCGCTGCCAGCAGCGGGGAAAGGTGCGCAGCGCCTGATCCTGCCATGGACCGGGGAACTTGCGCGCATCATGCTGCGCATGACCGACATGGTCATGTATGTCGCCCCCGTCGCGGTATTCGGTTCCGTCATGGGCAGTGTGGCGCATAGTGGTGCGGGAATCCTTGGCACGTTCGGCATGTTCCTGTGCAAATTCTACGGTACGCTGGGGGTGCTGTGGGTGCTGCTGACCACCATGACCTTCTGCGTGCTGGGCCGGCGCGTGTTTGAACTGGCCCGGTTGCTGGTGCAGCCCATCCTGCTGGGTTTCGCCACGGCCAGCAGTGAATCCGTCTATCCGCTGCTGGTGGAACGGCTGGAGCGTTTTGGCGTGCCTGACCGCATAAGCGGTTTCGTGCTGCCGCTGGGTTACAGCTTCAATCTGGACGGGTCGGTGCTGTTCCAGTCCTTTGGCGCGCTGTTCATCGCGCAGGCTTACGGAATTCACATGCCGCTGGGCCAGCAGGTTGCGATGGTGCTGGTGATGATGCTCAGCAGCAAGGGTATCGCCGGCGTGCCGCGCGCGGCACTGGTCACGCTGGCGGCCGTCATGCCGCAGTTCGGCCTGCCGGAGGCAGGGCTGGCGCTGATACTGGGGATCGACCACTTCCTCGACATGGCGCGCACGGCCACCAACGTTCTGGGCAATGGCTATGCCGCTGCCGTTGCGGCGCGGTGGGAAGGCGCACTGGCGTCGCATCCGCTGGAGGAGGGGGAATAAAAATTTTGGGGGCCACCTTTTTTCAAAAAGGCGGCTTCCCTGAAGCTTTTTGAACAAAGCTTCACTAAAAACTGCTTTAATTTTCAATCTGGTGCGAAACGGGGCGGCCAGTGCGCCGCCCCGTTCGTGTTCTTACGCCTTGGCCAGCGCCGCGCCCAGTTTTTCATCCAGCACGTCAAGGAAAGGCTGGGTATCGAGCCATCTGGTGTCCTTGCCGACCAGCAGGGCAAGATCCTTGGTCATCTGGCCACCTTCGACCGTTTCCACACAGACGCGTTCCAGCGTCTGGGCGAAGTGGGTTACGTCGGGCGTGTCATCGAATTTGCCGCGATAGGCCAGACCCCGTGTCCATGCGAAAATCGACGCGATGGGGTTGGTGCTGGTGGGACGTCCCTTCTGGTGTTCGCGGAAATGGCGGGTGACGGTGCCATGGGCTGCTTCGGCTTCCACCACGTCGCCTGTCGGGTTCAGCAGCACCGAGGTCATGAGGCCAAGGCTGCCGAAGCCCTGTGCCACGATGTCGCTTTCCACATCGCCGTCATAGTTCTTGCACGCCCAGACATAGCCGCCCTTCCACTTCAGCGCACAGGCCACCATGTCATCGATCAGGCGGTGTTCGTAGGTCAGGCCCAGCTTTTCGAACTCGGCCCTGAATTCCCGTTCGTACACTTCCTGGAACACGTCCTTGAACATGCCGTCATAGGCCTTGAGGATGGTGTTCTTGGTGGACAGGTAAACCGGCAGCTTCCGGTCACGCCCGTAGGCGAGGGACGCGCGCGCGAACCCTTCGATCGAGGCGCGGGTGTTATGCATGCCAAGCGCCACGCCGGGGCCCTTGAAGTCATGCACGTCCAGCACCTGTTCCGGGCCGCCATCGGCGGGGGTGTAGCGCAGCGTGACCTTGCCGGGACCGGGAATGCGGGTTTCGGCGGCGCGGTAGATGTCGCCATAGGCATGGCGGCCGATCACGATGGGCTGGGTCCAGTGCGGCACAAGGCGGGGTACGTTGGAACAGATGATGGGTTCGCGGAAGATCGTGCCATCAAGGATGTTGCGGATGGTGCCGTTGGGCGAACGCCACATCTTCTTCAGGCCAAACTCCTCCACCCGTGCCTCATCGGGGGTGATGGTGGCGCATTTCACGCCCACGCCGTACCGGCGCACGGCTTCGGCGGCTTCCACCGTCACGCGGTCATCGGTCTCGTCACGATGGCGGATGCCAAGGTCATAATATTTCAGGTCGATATCCAGATACGGCAGGATCAGCCGTTCGCGGATGAAGTGCCAGATAATGCGGGTCATCTCGTCGCCGTCCATTTCGACAACGGGATTTTTGACCTTTATTTTTGCCATGGTACGTTTGTCTGCCTTTAGATGATTACTGTTTTTATGTGCTTTTTCTTTCTGGCGCCCGTTCGCGCAGCGGGCCTCCCGGCGGTCGCATTATTAGGCGTGCCGACAGGGGATAAAAAGCATTGCCGCACGCAGGTTCATTCACAAACGTGCCATCATCGCGCAGCCTGCCCGCACGATGGGGCTACCCGTGGACGGGGGCGTGTGACATGAAACGCGCATGACCGCCCGTTCCCCCCATGATCCGGCCCGCAGGCAGGGCCGTTTGCCGCGCCTGTGGCCTGACATGCTGCCTGGTCTCATGGCCGTCCTTGCGCTACTGCCCGCCTGCACGGCGTTGCAGGGGATCGTGCGGTCGGTTGTGCTGTGGGCGACGGTTGCGCTGCTGTTCAACAGCAGGCGGGTATTGCTGGCGTGCCTGCTGCCGGTGGTCGTGCTGCTGCCTGCGGCGCTGTACTACATAAGCATAAGTGGCGTCCCGCCGGGATATCCGCTGTGGTTGATCCTGTTTTACTGCTCGTTCCCCGTTGTGCTGGGGTATGTGCGGCCTGTGTTGCCGTATCTGGGGGCGTGGACGCTGGTGTGGCTGGTGCTGGCCGGGTTCTACCTGTCGCGGCCGCGCGGGGTTGTGGTCGGATGGCGCGTCCGCACGCGCCTGGCCTGCGTGGCCGTGCTGCTGGCGTGGACCGTCGTGCCTACCGTGCAGTTATGGCGGCACCTGCCCCCCACGCGGGGCGGGACCGAAAACCCGATGGTGCCCATCCATTCCCGCTTTGACCGGGCATGGCCGTGGAGCATGGCGACCGGCTATGTCGCCGCCCGGCGTGAAACCCGGCGCGTGAGCGAAATGGCGCGGCGGATCAGCCATGAACCGATCCATTTTGATCCTGCGCCCCCCACCACGCCACAGGTGATCGTGCTGGTGATCGGGGAAAGTGCGCGGCGCGATCATCACCACAGCTATGGCTATGGCCTTCCCACCACGCCGGAAATGGAGCAGGTACCGGGACTTGTCCGCTTTGACGACATGGTTACGCCCTTCGACTACACGGTGGGCGCCGTGCCGGTCATCCTGTCCGGTTATGACCGTCTGCGGCCCGGTGCGATGCCGGGGCATGATCTGGTATCGGTTTTCAACGCGGCGGGATTTGATACGTGGTGGATCAGCAACCACCCGCGTCTGGGGCCATATGACAGCGTGATCGGCGCATATTCGGAACAGGCCCGCCATATCGCCTACACCACCGTGCATGACGGGTTGATGAGCAGTCCGGTGCTGGACGGGCGCATGCTGCCGGTCGTGGACCAGGCGATTGCGGATGCGCATGGGCGGGTCTTTATCGTGCTGCACCTGTTCGGTAGCCATGAAAACGCGGCTGACCGTTACCCACGCGGTTTTGCCAGCCTTGGCACGGCTTATGACAACAGCATTGCCTATACCGATCACATGCTGGCCCATGTCCGCGCCACGCTGGCGGCGCATGGGGGGGAATCCGCCCTGTTCTACGTATCTGACCACGGGGTGCGGGTTACGGAATGTACCGGTGGCATTCCCGCGCATGGGGACGTGCGCGCCGCGTATGAAATACCATTCTACCTGTGGACATCCACCGCATGGCAGGCCGCCCACCCGCAGGCGGCGCAGGCCGCGCGGGATAACGTGCATGTCCCGCTGACGCTTGCGGCCCTGCCGCCGAGCGTACTGGATGCCGCAGGGCTGTATTACGGTGCGGCGGATGCGGGCCTGTCGGTGCTGTCCGTCCATCCCGCCCACATGCCGCGCATCGTGCATGGGGACAGCACGACCAACCAGAATGTCGATTATGACCACAGCCATGATGATGGCCGGTGCCATATCGCAAGGGATTAAGGACAGGGGGCCTTGGTGAAGCTTTGTTCAGGAAGCTTCAGGAAGCGCCGCCTCCTTGGAAAAAGGCGGTGCCCAAAAAACCTCTATTTTTCATCAATGCCCTGTTTCGGAAGTTCCCTTATTTCCCGTTGGGGTGCTTCTTCAGCCATGCGTCATAGCGGCGCTTGTCCAGACAGTAGGCAAGGTTTTTGTACAGCTGGACATGGCGTACATGCGTCACGTCTTCCTGACAGGCGATCTTGTCGCTGTCCTGGTACTCGTCCCATGCGGGCTGCAGGACCAGCGCGCGTTCCTTTTCCTGTGTGACGCAGGCATTGGTGACTTCATCACCAAATTCCGTCGTGCAGTCATCAACGACCGGATAATTGGGGAATGTCAGCGCAGGCGCGGGCAGCTTCACTTCCGGCCGGATATAGAGCGAGTTCAGTTCCCCCTCCGGCACTTCGGCATGCGCCGTGGGCACGGCGCTGGCTGCCAGCACGCCCAGCAGGGCACAGGTAATGATCTTTTTCATGTCTGTATGCCTTTGTTCAAAACGGGATATGGCGGTCATGTGGCGAATGTGACCCTGCCGTCGCGCCATGCCAAGGGGAACGGATAAACCGGCGCGCGGATTTAGGGTAGCGGTCCCATCCACTTTCGCCACGCAGGCCAGTCATGGATGATCCGTGCCAGCGCGGCATAGCCCCCGCCCGACGGGTGGGCGCCATCGCCGCGCGCGATCTCGGTGCACCATGTGGGATGGGCCAGCAGCGGTTCCCATATCGACAGGAAGGGCACGGATACCTGCGCGCATGCGTCAGCCATGGCATGCGACAGCGCCCGTGTGCGCCCGTCGGGACAGGGCCGCCCGACCGGTGGGGGGCCGATCACCAGGACCGGCCACGATGGCCGGGCCTGTTGCAGGATCTGGCGTGTCGTCGCAATGGAGGCTTCATGCGGCACGCGTGGCTGCCCCCGTGCGGTGGACGTGCAGTCATTGACGCCAAAGGACAGCACGATGCCCCCGTCATGTCGTCCGGCCAGGCGGGGCAGGGTTTCGGCATGCCACCGCAGGGCGATGTCGTGGCTGGTCTGTCCCCGCACGCCCAGGTTGTAGGGTGTGATGTCATGGCCTGCCTGCCGTTCCGTGGCGGACAGGCGTCCCACCCATCCCTGACAGGTTTCATCACCCGTGCCCGTTACGTAGCTGTCGCCGATAAAACAGATTCGCATACCGGCATGATAGGCATGGCGGAAGATAAAAAACCATGCTGGAAAAGAGTGGCATTTCCATACTTTCCCATTTTGTTCTCATACGGTAGTGTCGCAGAACAGATTATGAACAAGGGGCGGAACACAGGAATGCGTGCAGGGATCATGCCATGGGTGGGGTGCGGGATACTGCTGGCCCCGCTGGCCGCCATGGCGGAACAGGCGACCTGTCACGTTCCCCCCGCAACCATTGGCTGCACGCAGGCGGCCACATTGCAACGGGTGGGCAGCCTGTCCCCCGCGGCCATGTCGTCCGGTCGTACGCTGATCCAGATGCACTGCAGGCGCGTGGACGGGACGGGGAACTGGCAGGTACTGGGCCATCATGGCGATGCGGTGCTGTTGCGCCACCTGCCCATCCAGAAAGGGGAGGGTGCGCTGTATTTTCCTGCCGCCGTCCTGCATCCCGTGGCGGGTCAACTGCCGTCGCGGCCATCCGGCCTGCTGCGTCTGGTCATGGCGGGGGTCGGGGCCGTGCTGCTGTGGCCGCTGTTACGGTATGGCTGGCGGCTTTTGCGCAGGCGGCAGGCATGGCGCGTGTGCAGGCGGCTGGTGTCCCGCCATGCCGACGCGCTGCGAATCCGGCGCAGGCAACTGGTGCAGGTCAACAGCTATGGCGTGGAACGTACGGCCCGGTGGCAACGCGAACAGACGGAATTCATCAGGACGATCATAAAGCCCGCCTTGCTGGACCGTCGCCTGCAATGGGCATGGCCCGCCATTGCGGACCGCGTACTGGCCCGGATCGGGAATGTGGCCAGCCAGAAGCTGTCGGGGGAGAAAGCGGGACAGGCCACCGGCGGTTACACGCCAGACATGGACCCGATCGGCTACGAACGCTATTGCGCCGACCGCCTGCGTGCCTGTGGGTGGGATGCGCATGCAACGCCGCCCGGAGGGGACCAGGGCGCGGATGTCATCGCCACGCGCGGCGGAAAACGGCTGGTCGTGCAGTGCAAGCTGTACCGCAATGCGGTGGGGAATGAGGCCGTGCAGCAGATTTCGGCCGCCCGGCTGCATTACCATGCCGATATTGCGGCAGTCGTCTCCAATGCGGATTACACGACTTCAGCGCGGCAGCTGGCCCGGTCCAACAAGGTGTTCCTGCTGCATCATGATGAATTGCCTGCCTTTGCCGCCCGTCTGGCACGGGAACGGAAAAAGGCGTGATCCCTCATCATGTCATAACATGACAAAATATGTCTGACGGATGCGCGCCGGGTAACCCCGGCGCGACATGTTCAATCGCGTGAAACTGCGGGAACAGGGGCGGAAGGACGATTGCGCGTACTCAACCGGACCGTGATCAGCAGATGGGCGATCATGCGTGCAGAGTTGCTCATGTATCATACCTCCTATCTTTCCTATACATGAATCGTTTCACGAAAGCGAAGGTTTCCTGCACTGTTGAAACAAATTTCCCGTGCCGTTGCGTTTCATGCCTGCTGTCCCCATCTTTATGGCCAGATATGACGGATTGAGGGAAAAGTTGAGACGACATCGTGTAATGCTGGACGGGCGTGAACTGTATGCAGGGGCGCAATGGACCCATGTCCAGCGCATCGCTGATGCGCTGCGCGCCCGTGGGCATGATGCCGTGGCGATTCGCGATGAAACGCCGCTGCCCCCGCGCGCGCCCCGGCCCCGACTGACGGGACTGCCCCCCCGTGGCACGGCGGGCCGTCGGCGCGGATAGGGGCATGGCATATGTCTATCTGCTGATCGCGATTGCGGCGGAAGTCACCGCCACGTTCTGCCTGACGTTATCCAATGGCTTTACACGGCCGGGACCGTCATGTGTGACCGTGGTCGGGTATGGCGTGGCGTTCTATTCGCTGTCCCTGGCGTTGCGCGCCATTCCCACCGGCGTGGCCTATACCATCTGGTCGGGTGTCGGGACGGTACTCATCACGCTGGTCTGTCGGGTGGTGCTGGGGCAGAAGCTGGACTTGGCGGCGGTCGTGGGCATGACGCTTATCATATGTGGCGTACTGGTCATGAACCTGCTGTCGGGTGGGGGGCAGCACGGATAAAAAATGGCCGGTTCCGCAAACGGAACCGGCCATATGCATCAATGTCGGCCCGGCCCGCCGTGACCGCCGCCACCACCACCGTGGCCGCCACCGCCGCCCGGTCCACCAGGGCCATGACCTCCACCGCCGCCACCGCCCGGCCCACCGTGGCCTCCACCGCCCCCCGGTCCGCCACCGTGGAAGTCACCACGTGGGCCACCACCATGGAAATCGCCACCGGGGCGGCCGCGACCGCCGCCCCAACCACCGCCGCGCCCGATATATTCGGGCGCGCCGCCGTAATAATCGCCATATCCGCTATAATAACCCCCGCTGGGGCCATAACCGTACCCGCCGTAATAGCCGCCATATCCGGGGCCATCAACGCAGGCGACAAGCGGACTGGCCAAAACCAGTACCGACAGTGACCGGGTCAGTCGTTTCATGGGAAAGAGTGTCCTTTTTTCCATATACAGCTTCACGTCCTGATCCTGTCAGGTTTCCAACTGTATAAAGAAAAAAGGCATAATGACGACCGGCGATGGCCGTCATCCCGCCGGACGGGGGCATACTGTCGCATGCCACCCCCTGCCGGCGGGTTTTCAGGAATTATTTCAGGCCGTCTTCAGGTTGTCGGCCTTGGCCAGTTCCTTGACGCGGCGCAGCAGGGAAACGGCGTAATCCTCGGCTTCCATAGCGGAGGAAAAACCGCCCAGCGTGCCAGTCAGGCCGCCGATGCTTACTTCCAGGCTGTACTTGCCCTGTGCGTCAGGACCACTGGTTGCCACTTTGCTCATGATAGCATCCTAATTCTTGTTCTGTAGGGGACACACGGTGTGCCCGTTCCCCTTCACATGGGGTGGAACCGCGCCATGAACCATGTCTGCCGCCGCATGGCAGCCTGTCATGCAGCCATCTTGACATGGTGACAGTCAATACCGGGTGCATGCCGTGCCGCCCGGCGCGGCCGGATGTGTCGTATCCCGACCCGAATGCGCCTGTTATTTCTGGCGGGCGAGTTCGGCTTCCAGCTTTTTGGCGCGTGCTTCGAGCGCCCTGGCGTGTTCGGGCCGGTCCTTCAGTGCAATGGCGTAATCACGACGGACCTGTTCCAGTTCGCGCTGCAGGTCCGTGGTGGAAGGCAGATGATGTTCTGATGACATGAAGCATTCCTGTATGTTGTATCGGTTCCCCCTTCATGTCGGAACATCTTTCCCTGCGGCAACCTGCCCTTTGTGCGGATGTGGTATGACATGGCCGGACAACGGCTTGTGATGTCCGCCATCACTGGCATGATTGGGGCGGATGCGGGCGGGACCGTGGGCCACGGTGGCCACCTCCCCGCGCAGGACCACCATAATCGGAAAAAGGAGAACCGGACATGGATTTCAAGGCAGGTGATATTGTGGTGGTCAGGGATGATGCACCGGTCAAGCCGGAACTGCGCGGGATGAAGGGCGACATTGTCGAAATCATCGAAAATGGCCAGATCCGCGTGCGCAGTGACCGTACGGGAAATGACGAATGGTTTTCCGCATCCGACCTGCGGCATGAATGAACCGGGTCGGGGTCAGTCCCCGTCCCACAGATGCAGGAAGGCGTATGGATAGGCCGCACATGTCCGCACGAGGTGCCGCATCCGCGCGGACCATTCACGTGGCGGGGTGGAAAGGGTGCCGGTTGCCTGCATGACCTTGCTCCTTGCCGGTGTGGGATATCCCTGTCGTGGGGCCTGTGCCCGGAGGGTTCATGAAACCATCAACGCAATGAAGATACGGAAAGATGCACCGGCGGGGGATCACATCTGCATGAAATGATCCCTGATACGCGGCAGGCGCATTGCGGCTGCGCATGCTGTGTTTGGACGATTGACCGTTCAGGGTGTTAGAAGGACAGGGACCGGGCCTGCCGGTAACCGGATCGACAGACAGCGAAGAGATTGATGAACCGCGGCAAGATTGTAAAATGGGTTACCATTGTGTCCCTGCTCCTGATGATTGGCAGCGTGGGCGTTCTGGTGCGCGGCATGACGGCTGAAGGGATCGGCCCGATATCATGGATGGTGGCTGAAGGGCTGGCCGGGCTTGGCCTGCTGGGGCTTGGCGTCATCAACCTGAGTGGCGGGCGCGACTGATACCACCACGCCCGCACCCGGTCGTGCGGACTAGTTGCCCATGCCCGGTCCACCACTCCCGCCGGGTCCATCGCTGGGTGCATCCTGCCCCGGTGATCCGGTCATGCCACCGATACCGCCGCTTTCGCTGGGATCAGAGGGCGAATGACCGGACTGGCATGCTGCCAGCCCCGCGAGCAGAAGCACAACGGCAATTTTTTTCATCTGGATCCTATGTCCTTCAATCACGCTATGGTGAGGTATGTAAGGATATTCCCTCCGGAATCAACGGTATTTCCCATATTCCTTAAGGACGCGGATGGGGAGCAGGTTGCACGCCCACGCGGTACAGGGTGGTTTCGTCATATGTCTGCCCCGGCCGCAGTATGATGCTGGGGAAACCGGGGTGGTGGGGACTGTCGGGATAATGCTGTGTTTCCAGCGCCACGGCATCCGTCTGGCGATAGGCATGACCCGAAGGCCCGACGTAGCTGCCGTCAAGCGCGTTGGATGTATAGACCTGCAGCCCCGGCTGCGTGGTCAGCACATCCAGCACCCGTCCCGATGCCGGATCCCACAGGCGGGCCGCAGGCACCGGCACCCGCGATAGCTGGCCGTTGACGACCCAGTTCTGGTCATAACCGTGCGGATACATCATCTGCGGGTCGGGATCGCGCAGGCGCTCGCCAATGCGGTGGGGCGTGCGGAAGTCCAGCGCCGTGCCCGCAACGGATACGACAGTGCCCAGTGGCAGGGATTTCGCATCAATGGGGGTGAAGGTACCGGCATTGACCTGCAGGACCTCGTTTTCGATCGATCCGCTACCCTCCCCACCTAGGTTGAAGTAGCTGTGGTTTGTCAGGTTGACCACCGTGGGCCGGTCCGTTGTCGCGGTGTAGTGCAGTGACAGTTCGTTGCCATCGTTCAGGCTGAAGGTGACATGCGTGGTCAGTGTGCCGGGGAAGCCTTCATCCCCGTCCGGGCTGACCAGTTTCAGGGTTACGCTGGCGCTGCGGGCGGTGACGCTGGTGTTTTCCACCGTCCAGACATGCTTGTCGAACCCCCTGCGGCCACCATGCAGGGCGTTGGTCCCCTCGGTTCGGGGGATATGGTAGGTCTGTCCGTCCAGCACGAAGGCGCCGTTGGCGATGCGGTTGGCCACGCGCCCGACCGTCGCCCCGAAAAACAGGCCGCCACGGGCGCTATCACGCGTATAGCCGTCCAGCGTCGGGAACCCCAGCACGATATCCGCGACATGGCCGCTGCTGTCGGGTGCATCGATGGCGGTAATGGTCGCGCCATAGGTCATGACCTGCACGCGCATGCCATGCCGGTTGGCCAGGGTGAAGCGTGCGACCCTCTGGCCGTCCGGGGTGGTGCCAAATGGTGCGCGGTCCAGTGTCATGGCTGGTGTCGGACCCGCATGGGCCGCCGTGACAACCGCCATTACCAGCAGCCCGGCAAGGGAAAAACGGTCGCACCCGTGCGAAAAAAAAGCGTGCATGGCGTATTCCTGTCATTATCGGGTCGATATGAAACCCGTTTCCCTGCTGTTTATCTTGCCGCTATGGGTTCGATCCTGCAAAACAGGGCAATGAATACGGGTCTGGTGTGTACGCGTGCGTTTCGCGCGCCTGAAAGGGAGAAGATGCGATACAGGGTTGTGGTGGCGCTGATGGCTGCAGGCATGGCCTGTGGCGGGATGGTAAACGGCGCAAGGGCGGCACAGGTGCAGGACCAGCCCGTATCCCCGGCCCCGCATGGTGAGACGGAACTGCAGAAGCTGCCGCCGTACCAGAACAAGGTGAATGAATATATCGACCTGGCCTCGGTCCAGGTACATGGCACGCATTCATCCGCCACGTTCATCCAGGATTTTGACGAGGACATGATCCGTCACGGGCTGCCCTTTGCCTCGGTCCGGTTTTCCGTCATGTACAACTGTGCGGCGGATACGTACCGCACGCTGTCCTATGCCACATGGTCGGGCCATATGGGCACGGGTCACCGGATAGCTGACGGCCCGGTGCCGCGTGGGGAAATGACGGTCGACCCGTCCCTGCGCGATGGCAGGCGTATTGCATGCGCCCATGTGGGCCATAATCATGCCGGAGGGCAATAATCCCCCTTTTGGGGATAAACCAGTAAGTTATGTGGATAACAGCGTGGATGGGCCAGCGCGTTGCACGCTGCATGGCTGGGGGAACTGCTAAAAATGGACGATAAGGTTTCTGTGGATAGTCGTGTCATTGATGCCGTGGCGGCATCCCTGCCCACCGGCATGGGCCGTGATGCGGCGGCTGCCCCGGCACAGGATCAGGCCCGTGCTTTCCTGCAGCAGCTGGCACGGCGGGGCCTGACGGTCGCGCCGCGTGAAGGCACGGACGGCGCATCGGCCCTGCACCAGATTTCGGACGGCCTGATCGACCTGTTTTCCAGTGAGGACCGCAAGCTGAAATACAGCGCCCTGCTGGTGCTGTTCCTGGTGCTGGTGGTGCTCTATATCCAGCCGCTGGTCATCCTGTTCGGGCTGCTGCTCAGCGGTGTGGTCTTTTTCATATTCGCACTGACGCGCCGCAACCCCACAGACTGATTTTTTCAGGGTCGGGCCGCAGGTGCCGCGGGCGCATCACCCGCCTGCGCCGGGTTCTTGGCGGGCATGATGTCGTCGCTACCGCTGGAACCGGAGACAAGCTGCCACTGCCGCCGGTCATCCTGATAGCGCGACAGGCACATAAGCAGCGCCTGGTATTTTTCCAGCCGCCCCGGGTCGCTGACCAGTGACAGGCAGGCGGCGCGCAGGTCGCTGTCATATCCGGTCCAGTGCGCGGTCAGGGCTGCCTGGCTTTTCTGTTCGGCGCCAATGCATTCCCCATCCGTATCCTGCATTTCGATATGGGCGCGGTCGCAGTTGGCCGCAATGTCATATTGCGGCAGCGCCAGTCTGCGTCCGTGCTGGGTATCGTACGGGTGATGGGCCAGCTTTTCTATATCCACCACCGGGGCGGCCGCATGGGCGGCGGGCGCCGGTTGCAGCGGCGGCGGCAGGCTTTCCCCGTGCTGGGTGGCATATTGGGCCAGGTCATCAAGGGCCGCCATGGCCCCCTTTACCGAAAACGGCACCGGGTCACGCTCGAACGGGATCAGCGCCCCCGTGGCTGCCCCCTTCAGGGCGACGACCAGGTCAGGCACGATATCGGGTTTCAGGTCGCCACCAGCCGTATCCCATTTCTGGGCATTGCCAAAGACCTGCAGCGCAATGGTGAATTTGCCGATCATCACCATGGCCGTCTCCACCCCTTTCGGGTTGCGGTAACGACCGTGGCGCTGGTGAATGGCAATCCCCACCGTACCGCTGGCGGCGCGGTAGAACATGATATCCAGCGTGCCCTGGTGGGACATGATCATGGGCTGGCCGCCCGGTCCGCTGTTGGCGAATATCCAGTCCGGATCGGCGGCGTACGCGCATGGCGTGGCGCAGAGGGTCCCGATTGCCAGGATGGCAGCAGGTAGCAGGCGCATCCCGGCTATTTCCTTCCAGTATCCATAAAATGTCATCAACGGCCGCCATGATAACGGCGTGATACCGACAAACCAATGCCGCCTGCACAGATCGCCCCTGTGGCGCGGCAAAATGAAAATCTTCTTTAGTATTATTTTCGCCGCCAGCATGGCACGCATCGCGTTGAAGGAAACGGACATATTTTGTCGCAGACCTGCCGCAATCATGCGGCATGCCGTCCATGTTTCCCGTCGTGGAAACAGGCATGTGGAAATGGCCTTCCATGGCCCGAATTATGACAATATATGTCTACATCACGTCACAGTGATGCTGAAACTGTCTATTATCCCGATTCGTCGGTCCTTGTTGCAATGGGATTGTCGCAAAGTGAACAGAAAACGGAATTTTCTTCTGGGCTGTATGGCACTGGTCGCCCTGCCGGGGATCGCGCTGGCGCAGTCCTACGATGAACGGCCCCGTGCCGTGCCCGTGGCCATGCAGCCCGAAGACGAGAACAGCACCCCCAGTCCGTCGCAGATGCTGGTGGATGAACGTGCCGGTGGCTGGGTCGCCATTCATCATACGCCCGATGCGGGCGTGCATACCGACCTGTGCATTGCCGGTTCGGAAAGCGAGATCCTGATGTTCCGCGCCGATGCCGATTCGCTGCAGGTGCGCAGCGCCGATGACCACTGGACGCTGGCCAATGGTGAAAAAGGTGACATGACGGTTACCGTGGGGGCCTATACCCGCGTGTTCCACATGCAGGCCAATGACGCCACGACCCTTGCGGCCGACATTCATGCCGACGACCTGACCCGCCTGCTGGACGCCATGGCGACGTCGCATGTGGCACTGGTGAAATTTGGCGACCGCACGACGCTCAGCGTCAATCTGGCGGGAAGCATTCCCGTTCTGGACCGTTTCCGTGGCTGTGCGGAAACCCAGCATTTCGCCAATCTGGGTCAGGGCGCGGGACAGAAGGCTTCTCCGTTCTAGGGGACGGCCTGCGCCAGTGGTCCGATGACATACGCCCATAATGAGAACCTACGCCTGAACATGGTTTCCCCCGGCCACAGGCCGGGACTGGCTGCACGAGACAGGGTACGTTCCAGCCCTGTCGCCGTGGGTACGTGGGCAAAAGCAGGCATGGCCGATATCGGACGGGAATCCCGTTTTCCCGCGCATTTCGGGCCAGATGCTCAGGGTGCCTGAGTCGGTTTGTCAGCCTCTCGATTGATGTGGCGGCGGACTGCAGGCACCGCAGGTCCTGCGCGTATCAGACGGGGTGATCAGAGAGAGGCATTGTCCCGGATGATGTGGAAATACGGGTCGGCCAGTAATCGCGCGCCAGTGGTATAAGTTTGCGGTGCAGGCGGGGGCGGCTTTCCCCGTTGCCGGAAATTCCCATTCATCCCGCCACGCCATCAGGGCATGGACGGCACAGGGCCGGTCGGGGAAGACTGGATATCGTCTTCCGGCCCGACCCATGGCCTGTCGGCTGTGATCCGCCGCATGCGCCCGTGCGGGTTCGGCGCGGGATCTGGCAGGTGCATGCATGGCAGCCCGCACGCTGGGCTGTGGTGACAATGGCGGTGTGTATGGCAAACACTCTTCCTTTGCGGATTGTCAGCACTGGCTGACCCACATGAAAAGGAAGACAGGACGTGAGGCGACGTTTTCATCTTGGCGTGCTGGCTGGCGGGCTGGCCCTTGTCGCGGCAGTAACCGCCCCCGGCTTCGCCACGGCACGGGAAGCGAAGGCACGCCATGAAGCAGCCCCGGCGCCGGTGGCGACCCTGGACGTGGCGGCGTTCCAGACGCAGGCGGCCCAGTATGTCGGCAAGCTGGTGCGGGTCGAGGGGTGTTACATCACCTCCGCCAATTCAGGCGGGGCGGATTGCGCGGCCTTCCGTATTGCCGACCTGCCGGGGCAGGTGGACTGGAACGGGGCGGTGCCGCTTGATGGCCCGACGATGGAGGAATCCTCCTTCCGCAAGGCCCAGCAGATCTGTGGCGATACCGGCAAGAACGAGCAGTGCCAGGCCGAGGTCAGCGGCGTGGTCTATGACCCGTTCGGGGATATGGGAGTACAGGGACAGCGCAATTTCGAACTGCGCAACGCCCGGATCCACTGGCTGGCGGAACCCGCGCCGCACAAGGCGGAACGCCGCCGCACGGGCAACGAACGTTCGGCATCGCGCTAGGATCGCCTGAACCCGGCCCCCGGACCTGCGTTCCGGGGCGTGCGTGCCTTATCCGGCATGTCCCAGCAGGTGCGACAGCAGGGTCACCACCCCGCCGCACAGGACGCTGCCCATGACGACCATGGGCACGATCCACATCTCGCGCATGATGCTCTTGGCATGGTCCACGGCGCGGCGTGCATGCACGCTGCGGGCGGAGGGCAATGGCGTATTGATCATGATTGTCATGGCATGGCGTCCCGGGGCGTTCAGGCCCCAAAAAAGCGACTGCGGTTCGTGACCGGTGGCGCGTAATGCAGACAGGATTGAAACCTGTCAAGCATGAAAATTTCCCCTCTTTGAGGGGGACACGATAATCACCTGAAAAATGCCGGTTTCCCGCCATTGTGCCCGCAGGATATGCTTTTCATGCGTGGCGGCGTTGCGGGCCGTGTCGGGATGCCCGATAAGATCCGTTTGGCCGTCCGAGACAGGCCGTTCTTACGCCCGGGATTCCCTGCATGACTCCGCTCGCGCTGATTCTGGTCGGCATTGGTTCCATTGCCGTCCTGCTGTTGCTGATCCTGTGGCTGAGGCTGCATCCCTTCGTGGCTCTGCTGATCGTTGCGGTGGGGGTGGCGCTGCTGACCGGCATGCCGGTGGCGAAGCTGGCTGACGCGGTACAGGGCAGCATGGGCCGCACCATGGGCCATATCGCCATTATCGTGGCCCTCGGGGCCATGATCGGGCGGATGATCGACCTGTCTGGCGGGGCCGCCGTCGTGGCGCAGGGGCTGGTGCGCCGGGTGGGGGCGGCCCATGTGCCCCTGGCGCTGGTCATCTCCGCCTTTGGTGTGGGCATCCCGGTGTTTTTCGAGGTTGGCGTCATCATGCTCATGCCGCTGGTCTATGGCATGGCGCGGCAGACGGGACGGCCACCTGCGGTCTTTGGCATTCCCATGGCGGTGACCATGCTGACGGTGCATGCGCTGCTGCCCCCTCATCCCGGCGCCGTGGCGGTGGCGGCGGCCCTTGGCGTGGGGGCGGGGCACATGCTGCTGCTTGGTCTGCCGCTGGCGGCGGTGGTGACCGTGCTGACCTATGTGCTGACGCGTCCGATCATGGCGCAGCCTTTTGGCTGTGCGCCCGATATTCGCGCCGTCGTGGATGAAGCACGCGACGCGGCGCATGGGCATGGCGCGGAGGATGAACCCGCCCGCCTGTTCATGCAGGCCGGCCAGCGCCGGCCTGTGGCCATGGGGGAAATCATCGCGGTCATTGCCGTGCCCGTCATGCTGATGGTGACGGGCACGCTGGCGGGGGAACTCATGTCGCCGGGACGCCTGCGCTCAGTTCTGGTCTTCGCTGGCATTCCCTTTGTCGCCCTTGGGCTGGATGTCATGCTGTGCGCGTGGCTGCTGGGGCTGCGGCGCGGGCTGGCGCTGGCAACCGTGTCCGAAGTGGTGGCTGCCGCCCTGCCGGGGACGGCCATCATCATCCTGATTACCGGCGCGGGTGGCGCGTTCGCGCAGGTGCTGGTGGGCAGCGGCGTGGGGGATGCGCTGGGCGGATTGCTGGCGGCAAGTGGGCTGCCGCTGCTGGTGCTGGCCTTTGTCCTGACCATGATCCTGCGTGTGGCGCAGGGACCGACCACAGTGGCGCTAATGACCACGGCGGGTATTCTTGGGCCCATGATCGGGCGGCTGCATCTGGACCAGACGCATCTGGCCCTTGTGGCGCTGGCCATGGGGTCGGGCGGCATGGCGCTGTCGCATGTCAATGACGCGGGGTTCTGGATCGTGACCCGCATGTGCGGCGTGAGCGTGCGCGAAGGACTGCGGAGCTGGAGCATCATGACGCTGGTCGCGGCCCTGCTGGTTTTCGCTGGTGTCGCCACGATGTGGGCAGTGCTGCCAACCTGAAAGTATTAAGTCATAAAAGTTTTTGGGTGCCGCCTTTTTTCAAAAAGGCGGCATTCTTCGAAGCTTTTAAAAAAGCTTCACCAAAAACTTCTCTTGATTTTCAGCCGGTCAGCGGCAGCAGGAAGGGCGCGGTGCGGCTGTTCGGTACGCGTGCGACATCATGGGGCGTGCCTGCGGCGACGATCCGCCCGCCTGCATCCCCGGCACCTGGTCCCATGTCGATCACCCAGTCCCCGCGTGCCGCGACCCGCATGTCATGTTCGGCCACCACCACGGTATGACCGCCATCGACCAGGGATTGCAGGTGGGTCTGCAGCCGGTCCACATCCGCCGGGTGCAGGCCGGTGGTCGGTTCATCAAGGATATACAGCGTGTGGCCCCGGCGCTGCTTCTGCAGTTCGGTCGCAAGCTTGATGCGCTGTGCCTCGCCCCCCGAAAGCTCGGTTGCGGGCTGTCCCAGCCGCAGGTAGCCAAGACCGCCCTGCTGCAATGTGCCCAGCGCATTGGCCAGTGATGGCGTGTCGGCAAAGAACGTGGCCGCGTCATTCACCGTCATGTTCAGGACATCGGCAATGGATTTGCCCCGTATCGTGACCTCCAGAACATCCGGCTGATAGCGTGTGCCGTGGCAGGTGGGACAGGGGGAATAGACACTGGGCAGGAACAGCAGTTCCACCATGACAGATCCCGCGCCCTCGCAGGTGGGGCAGCGCCCCTTGGGCAGGTTGAAGGAAAAACGCCCGGCGTCGTAACCGCGTGATTTCGCAAGGTCGGTTGCGGCATACATCTGCCGTATCGTGTCAAACAGGCCGGTATAGGTCGCAAGATTGGAACGCGGCGTACGACCGATCGGTTTCTGGTCGATCATGACCAGCCGTTTGATCTGGCTGGCCCCTGATGTGACATGCCCCTGCGGTGTGCCGATGGGCATGTCTTCGATGTTTTCGCCATCCGTATCCTGCACCAGCTTCTGTCCCAGTGCGTGCGCCACGATGGCGGGCAGGGCCTGGCTGACCAGGCTGGATTTGCCCGACCCGGAAAGGCCGGTGACGGTGACGAAGGTACCCAGCGGGATCTCGACACTCAGGTCGTGCAGGTTGTTCCACGTGATGCCGCCCAGTTTCAACCATCCCTTTGCCGGACGCGGCGTGCCCGCGATGGGCGCGTTACTGGCGAACAGATAAGGCGCGGTGCGCGACAGCTTCACGTCCCGCAGGCCATCTGGCGGGCCGCTGTACAGCACTTCGCCCCCCCGCGTGCCCGCGTCGGGACCAACATCGACAATCCAGTCCGCGCGGCGGATCAGGTAGAGGTTGTGTTCGACGATGAACAGCGAATTCCCTGCTGCCTTCAGCCCCTCCAGCGCATCCAGCAGGTTATGGGCATCCGCCGGATGCAGCCCGCTGGAGGGCTCATCCAGCACATACACCACGCCAAACAGGTTGGAGCGGATCTGTGTCCCCAGCCGCAGCCGCTGGTATTCCCCCGGTGACAGGGTGGTGACCGAACGGTCGGCCTGCAGGTAGCCCAGCCCCAGATGTTCCAGCACGCCAATGCGGCCGATCAGGTCGGCGGCCATGCGGCGGGCGGCAATGGCGGTGGCGTCGCCCGCCTGTGGCGTATCCTTCAGCACCTGCGTGCCTTCGGCCAGTGGGGCGAGGGTGCGCGCGATGGTGGACAGGGTCTGCTGCGTCATCTGCGCAATGTTCAGCCCCGCCAGCGTGACACGCAGTGCGTCAGGGTTCAGGCGCTGCCCATGGCAGGTGGGGCACGGGGTCGCGGTCAGGAAGCGTTCGGCCCGCCTGCGCATGTTCGCACTCTGTGATGTCGCGAAGGTATGCATTACGTAGCGCCGGGCGCCGGTGAACGTGCCGTTATAGGACGGCGGCACATGGTCACGGATCGCGCGCTGCACGGCGGCATGGTCCAGGCCGGGATAGACGGGGTAGGTCGGCGTTTCCTCGGTATAGAGGATCCAGTCGCGCGTTTTCTGCGGCAGGTCGCGCCATGGGCAGTCCACGTCCACGCCCTTGGTAATCAGGATGTCCCGCAGGTTCTGCCCCTGCCATGCGGTGGGCCATGCGGCCACGGCGCGCTGGCGGATGGACAGGCTGTCATCGGGCACCAGCAGGTCCGTTGTGGTATCCATGATCCGGCCCTGCCCATGGCATTGCGGGCAGGCCCCCATGGGGGTGTTGACGGAAAAGGATTCCGCCTCCAGCCGTTTCATGCCGTCGGGATAATGTCCCGCACGGGAATACAGCATGCGCAGCAGGTTCGACAGCGTGGTGATGCTGCCGACCGAAGACCGCCCGGTGCCCGTGCCGCGCTGCTGTTGCAGGGCGATGGCGGGGGGCAGGCCCTCGATGGCGGTCACGTCGGGCACCGGCATCTGCCTGAACAGCCGACGTGCGTAGGGGGAGACGGATTCCAGATACCGTCGTTGCGCTTCCGCATACAGCGTCCCGAAGGCGAGGGATGACTTCCCCGACCCCGAAACCCCCGTGAACACCACCAGCTGGTCACGCGGCATGTCCACGCTGACATCCTTCAGGTTGTGTTCGCGCGCGCCACGCACATGCACGAAATCCGCCCGGCTGTGTGGATCGGGTTCAGGATCGGAAATGGGGCGCTGTGACATGGGATGGCCTTCATGCAATGTGCCGGTGGCGGCGTTGCCTCCGTTATAACGCGGCGGCGGCGGTTTGTCTGGCGCGCCTTTCTTATTGTTATCGCACATTATGTAATTGATATTGATCCGATGGCAGGTCGCCTGCTTGACCGATGGAACGGGGCAGCGCATCAGAAAGATCGGACAATGACAAAGCGAATGATCAGGCAGGCGGAAGCATGAAAAGGTTCATCATACTGGGCGTATCCATATGCCTGTTTTCCGGGGTGGCCCACGCGGCGTCCGGACGGCATGGGGAAAAGACTTCTGTCATTGCCGAGGCGGAGCGCCATGTCGCGGCCACCCTGCCTGACCCCCACGGGGCGACATTCCGCAATGTCTCGGTGCATTCCATGGATGCGACATCGGTCGTATGTGGTGAAATGGCCCCGCATGACACGCCCGCAGGCGGGACGTTCATGAAGTTCGGTTATGTGCAGGGGCAGGATGATCCGGTGGTCTTCAGCGGTCGCGAAGTGCCGCAGAAAGTCGAGTTCAATGAAGTCAATTCATGGCTGAACGACAGCATCAAGCTCGAGGATCTGGAGGAAATGGGTTGCGTGCCCCGTGGCACCTACCATAGCTATAATGAACGGCTGAATAAGGTCATGTCCCAGCGCAAGCAGTTTGGCGTGAACTGAGGGCAGGGCAACTTGTGCCCCCGGCGTGTGTTATGCGGGGCATGAATCCGGAACGCCATGTCCATGGCGGCATCAATCGCAACCTGTCTGCCGCCCCGTTCTGCGGGGCGCGCCCCGTGACCGGATGATCCTGGAATGATGGCGGGGTTCAGGCCGACAGGACAGCGTGGCTTTCGTGGCTGCGCAGGGAAGGGAAATTCATGACAGATGTAACGCAGTCCATGCTGGGCCAGGATGTGTTCGCGACAGGTTCGGGCCGCATGGGCACGCTGACAGCCGTCAACACCAATGCCACCATCCAGATCACGGTTGATGGCCCGGCGGAAAGTACCTTCACCATTCCCGTGTCATGGGTGCAGTCCACCGATGGCGGCAAGATCCTGCTCAGCCATACGCTGGAAGACGTGCAGTCCTATACCCCGCCCGCCTGAATGGCGTCATGCTGCTGACTGTGTGATGGGAAAGGCCGCGCATGTCGCATGAAATGCAACGGCAGGCTGGTCCGGTTGCCGATACGCTGCCGGATGACGATACATTCCGCGCGCCATTGCAGTACCCGCCCGATGTGTTGCTGGCCAACGCACGGGCAGCGCGCATGCCGTTGTTCGCACCTGCACGCAGGGCCGCCGACCTGATTGACATCACGCGGGTCGATCCGGCGATCGCACTGGATGTCCGTTATGCCACGGCACGGAATTTCCTGGGCTTTCCCGTCTATCCCGCGCCACGGGCGTTCCTGCAGCGCCCGGCGGCGCAGGCCCTGTCACATGCACGCGCACTTGCCGCGCGGCACGGCTATGGGCTGCTGGTGTATGATGCCTATCGTCCATGGCATGTCAGTTACCTGTTCCGTCAGGCGGTGCCGGAGGATCTGTACGAATTCGTCGGTGATCCCGCCATCGGTTCCCGTCACAATCGTGGATGCGCCGTGGACCTGACCCTGTGGGATCTTGCAACCCGCCGGGTGGTGTCCATGCCGTCGGGCTTTGATGAAATGACGCCGCGCGCCCATGTGGCCTATGGCGGTGGCAATGCCGCAGCGCGTGCCCTGCGTGACCTGCTGGCCCAGATCATGATGGCGAGCGGTTTCCTGCCACTGGCCGAGGAATGGTGGCATTTCGATTATGGTCACTGGCAGGATTATCCGGTCATGGACCTGCCGTTTGATGCGATCGGGCGCGATACCGCGCCCTGACCGGATCGGGTGTCAGTCGTTATGGATGGTGCGGTCAATCGAGCGCCCGGCCTTTTCCGCCGGCCCTTTTGGCGGGTCGAACGTGTCCTGCATCTTGTCCCCGAAATGATCTATTTTCTCGCCGGTGGTTTCATGGTGCCGCTTGCACCCGCTTAACCCCGTGCTGGCAAGAACCAGCGCCAGGCCAAGCGCTGCCAGCGAACGCATGCGGCGTCGGCGCGGGTGTGCGGGACGGTCATGGTGCAGGGACAGGCGGAACTGGATACGGGTCGATGCGTCGGGCGTGGTCGATGATGTCGGGGTTGAAGACGTATGCGTATCCATGTGCGGGTCCCTGCCTTGGTATGATGAATCCTCAACAGTGAAAGCGGTGACCGGGTTCCGGTTGCACATAAATGTGAGTCGCGCCTTAGCTGAACATGGTCCGGCATTCCGGGCACAGGCGCAGGAAACGGCCATCCGCGACAAAGGCGGTATCGCAGTTCAGGCAGGTGCGGCGGACCTGGTCCGGCCGGTCCATGGGAATGGCATGGCGGATGCGGTGGCGGCGCAGGTGGGCCTCCAGCGTCTTGATGTTCAGGCCCAGCCTGCGCGCGGTTTCGCGGGTGGAGCAACCCTGCCTGCGTAACTGCGCGACGGATGGGGCAATGGCGGTCCAGTCCAGCCGCGGCGGGCGTGTGCGACGGGGAATGGTGGTAGCTGGTGCGCTCTGTGCGACTTTGTGCGTAATTTCCATACGACTTATGTGCTTAAAAAACACACATACGGCAAGGGAAATTATACGGACCATGAAAACTGGTCATGCCTGCAGAATGATTGTGTATCTTTTTCATACACATGCAAGGAACCCTCATGCACGATCCCTTCCTGCCCGCAGGCTGTACCCAGGCTGATATCGATGCCCGATTCGCACCTGATGAACCGGCCTGGATTGCGCCCTATGTCGCGCAACTCCAGCGCCGCCTGGACCGTCTGGCCACCATCCGCGCCGAACTGGCGACGGACCGTTTTGATGGCGCGTATGACGGGGTGGATATTCTGGGTTATCTGGCTGACGAGATGGAAACGGTGCGTATGGCCATGGCCGATCCCGTGGCGGATTATGGGGACTGATCCCATCCGGCGGGTCATGGGGCAGGATGCACGGATATTTCCGTTTGAAAATGAAATCGGGAACCGGCACAAGCGCAGGCAGCTCCCTTTTTTCATGGATGTGGAATGACTCAGCCCACCTGCCTGCCCGATCTGGATCACGAATATTTCCTGCGTCAGTCCTTTGTCGTGGCGGAGCGCGCGCGTCAGGCGGGCGATCATCCCTTTGGCTGCGTGCTGGTTGATGCGCAGGGCAACGTGGTGATGGAGCAGGGGAATGGATATACGGCGGAAGGCGGGGACATGACCGCCCATGCCGAACGCCTGCTGGCCACACGGGCGTCAAAGGCCCATGCGCCAGACGTGCTGGCGTCGTACACCATGTACACATCCGCCGAACCCTGTGCGATGTGTGCGGGCGCGGTGTACTGGAGTGGGATCGGTCGCGTAGTCTATGGCCAGAGCGAGGCGAGTCTGAAGGAAATAACCGGCAACCACCCCGAAAATCCGACGCTCGACCTGCCTTGCCGCACGGTATTCGCGGCGGGTCAGCGGTCGGTTGCGGTCATTGGTCCCCTGCTGGAAGACGAAGCGGCTGAATTGCAGCGTACGTTCTGGCGTGAAAAGGACGGATCAGACGCCTGAAAACTTGAAAGGTAAAAGTTTTGGGTGCCGCCTTTTTTTCAAGAAGGCGGCGTTTTCTGAAGCTTTTTGAAAAAAGCTTCACCAGAAACTTCTTTATGATTTAGCGATCAGAATCCGTTGGTCGTGGTCTGCCCGTTGGCCATGGAATAGGAACAGGCCCGGTCCCCGTCGGTCACCACCAGCCAGATGATATTGCGCAGCCCGATATAGAACTGCCCCGCATCCCGTAGCGAGGTATAACCATGATGGCGGAACCACGACGCAACGATGGTCGTGGGCTGGTTGCCAAATGATTTCTTGATCGTTTCCAGCAGTTTGTCGCACTGCCCACGATTGAAGGTATCGTGGTCCTGGTACCATATGCCCACCAGTATGGTGTTACGCCGGGGGTCGAAATCCGCCACCGGCATCATCTCGCTGTCATAGCTGTCGGGCAGGCTGTCGATTTCATGCTGCATGGCGCGTTCGGCGCGGATCAGGCCAAGGTCCATCATGGTCAGCTTGTCGGCAAACAGCGTGCTGATCACCTGTGACGGGGCTGTCTGGGCGGCGGCGGTGCCGCAATATCCGCACATAAGGGCAAAAAGCAGGAACAGGTAACGCAAGATATCCCCCCATGGCAGGACTGGTTCGGGCCATCCTTGTCATGGATGGGGCCGGTGCGGGCGGCCATGCTTTTCATGTCATGACATGGATTAAATAAAAATAACCTTTTAGGCCATCTGCCTCATCTTGAAAGTTATGCGGATAACTCTTATCTGCCATGAGAATAATGACTGACATGGCGGTGAACGGGAGTGCGCGCGATATGACACGGATGAAACTTGCCCTGCGTGGCTGGTTGCAGGTGCTGCGTGGTCAGATCGTGCGCGAAATCGGATATGCCATAAGCCATGACCGCATGCAGCGCCGTGGCATCCTGATTGAAAAACTGGGGCACGGCCTGCTGTACCGTGCCCACCGCATGGGGCATGCCCCGGCACCGGATATGGGAAAGACGGATCCCTATGCTCCGCCGCCGCGTGCCTGACGGTGGTGCGGTGGGTGGCCTGAATGTACGGGGGTGAACGGGGCGGGATATCAGAAAAAATTCATACGACTCTTCACGAGTCGTGGAAAACACACACCTTATCCCCGGTTCCCAACGGTTCTATCCACAGGGTTGCCCGGATATTCGTCCCCTGAATCTGTGGATAAGGTGAAGGGGAACCAGAAAGAAGTTTTTGGTGAAGCTTTTTTCAAAAAGCTTCAAGGGAACGTCGCCTTTTTGAAAAAAGGCGAAATCCAAAAACTTTTTATTTTTTAAAAACAGTCTTTTAGCGATGTCCTGCAAGGTGCTGCATGTCATCACCCACATGCCGCAGCGCGTCACGTACTGACATATGGCGGCGGTTGCCCGCTTCCGACACCACGGTCACCGTGGCCGTCATGCCCGCGGCCAGCACAAGGTCGGGCGGGATGCTGTCGATCTTCACGCGTACCGGGATACGCTGCGCCAGCCGCACCCATGTATAGACCGGGTCCACCGCCGGCAGGCCCTGTATGGATGTGGCGGCGTTGTTGCTGGCGATCCCGCGCGTGATGCTTTCCACATGGCCGAACAGCGGTTCATGAAAGCCCATCAGGTCCAGCCGCACCGGTTCGCCCACCTTAATGGAATGGATTTTCGTTTCCTCGAAATACCCGTCCACCCAGTACGAGTCCGCATCAATGATCTGGATGTTCACCTGCCCCGCATTGGCGTAGTCGCCCGCGCGCATGGTCAGGTTGGTGACGTAACCGTTGATCGAACTGCGCACCTCGGTGCGTTCCAGGTTGATGCGCGCCTGCTTCAGGTCCGCAAGGGCTGCTGCATACTGGGCTTCCGCCTGCTGGGCCACGGCTTCGAACTGCTGCTTTTCCTCGCCCGATACGGCAACGCCCGAAATCTTCTGGCGGCGTTCGTACTGCGATGTCTTGAATTCAAGGTCCGCGCGCCGTTCGTTTACGGCGGCATCGGCGATATCCAGCTTTACCCGGAAATCGAACGGGTCGATGACATACAGCACGTCGCCCTTGTGCACGAACTGGTTGTCATGCACGCGGACCTCGTTGATCTGGCCCGAAATGCGCGGCGCGATATTGGCCACCTGCGCACGGACCTGACCGTTCCGTGTCCACGGTGACGCCGTGTAGTAATCCCACAGCACGATGGCCACGATGGCCGCGACAAACAGGATGGTTGCGGTAACGGCCAGACGCACAAGGCGGTTTGCATATGCGAACACGTCAGGATTCTTTCACAGGATCAGGGTATACAGGCCAACAAGGCAGATCAGCAGGCCGAACTGTGCCAGCGGTGGGTTCCAGACAAACCGCCACAGGTTGAACCATGACAGCACGATGCGCAGCACCAGCAGCGTGCACAGCGCCAGGCCAAGATTCATGACAAAGGCCGAGATCAGCACGCCTTCCAGATCAACAACCTGCCGCATCAGCCTGCCTTCTTCGTTTTGATGATCCCGTAATGCCGCAGCCGTGGCGCCGCCGCCTGCCATGCCCGCATCACGCCATCCAGTCCCGCCAGCAGGTTGATGGCGGCGATCTGTGTCTGGGCTGGCAGTTGGGTCTGTGGGGCAGGAATGGCGGCGATGGCGTCGCGCATGCGGGGTACGACGTCCCACGGCGCGTGCAGCAGCAGTTCACGTTGCGCCAGTTCGGCGGCAGGGCGCAGCAGGGGGATTGCCTGTGCCTGCCGGGCATAGGTCCGTGCCCGTGCCAATGCGCCATCCAGTTCGGCAAAGGTGGTGAAGCTTTCCATCTGGCGTTCGCTGCTGGAATTGCCGGGCAGGCGGTCGGTCCAGAACTGCATCTGGGCCAACCGGTCATAGGTGCGGGTCAGTCGGGTCGGGCTATCGGCTTCACCATGGCCGGTCATCTGGCGTTCCAGCGCGCGTACGATGGTGGACGCCATCCAGAACCGCTGCCGCCGTGGCGATGGCGGAAACAGCAGCACAAGGATGATGAACGCCAGCAGGGCCGCCAGAAGGTAGAAGATGTTGCGGTTGAGGAATTCCGTCGGGTTATAGCTCTGGTGATTGTCCAGCCCCAGTATGGCGAAGAAAAACACGCCGTAGTTGAACCCGATCGCCGCCGTTGACGGACGCATCAGCAAAAGACAGGCCAGGAATGTCTGGGGCAGCAGCGCCAGCGCCAGGAACGGCATGTCCGCCCCATGCAGCAGCACGAAAAAGTTCAGCAGGGCCGCCGCCAGCACGCTGCAGGGCAGGCCAATGATCGCCCCCATGCCAAACCGCGCCGTATCCACATTGGTCGCGGCCAGCGTCAGGGTCAGCGCGGTCTGGGCCAGCGCCACGGTCGCCCCCGGCAGGCCGGTTATCACACAGACCCCGGCCGCGAACGAAAATCCGACCAGAACCCGCAGCGCCCCGATCAGCGCCAGCAGGTAGTTGGGCTGCACCGCGATATTGACGGTCCTGCTGTGGATGGCGCTGCCAGTGCCTTCGGTCAGGACTTCCTGTCCGGCATGCATGCGGGTGCGTGCGGTCAGCATGCGGGCGGCGCGTTCAATGGCGAAGGCTTCATCCGCGTTGGGTACATGACCGGGCAGGGCGGTGCGTATGGCGTCCAGTATATGTGCGGTGAAACCGGCCTGGTCGGTGCGCAGGTCGGTCTGCCGGGCGACACGGGCAATGGCGTCCTCCACCGCCGGGTCGATCTTGCCATGCCCGGTGTGGCGACCCAGTCCACGCGCGCAGTCCAGTATGGTCAGCATGGACACCATGGCCAGCCGCGCCCCGTTGGCGCGCGCACCACCGCGTTCCAGTTCCGTGCGGGCATAGGACAGGGGCGTGGTCAGTGCGAGTATACGCGCGCCCAGCCGGATATCCGCCTGTGCGCCACGATCGTACATATGCTGCAGGGCGGCGCGCGCGGTTTCGCTCAGCGGTCGGATAAGCTGTTTCAGCCCACCCGCCAGTCCCCGCCATGCCTCGGGCGAGCCGGATACGATATTGACCACGGCAACGGCAAAGACCCCGAGCGTTATGGCCGATGCACGGGAAACGGCAATGTTGAAGACGTTCTGTGGCGTATCAATGCAATTCACGGCCACAAGGGCGACCGTATAGCCCGACAGCAGGGCGGCATAGGAACGGAAATCCCGCTCCAGCGATCCCACGAAGGCGCAGGCGGCAAGCCACAGCGCCACACCCCCCAGAAAGGGACCGCGCTGCTGGTTCCACACCGCCACCAGCACAATGGACACGCCCATGCCCACCATCGTGCCCAGCAGCCGGTAAAATGCCTTGGACAGCGCCTGCCCGCGCAAAGGTTGCGCCAGGATCATGACGGTCACGCCGACCAGCAGGGGATTGTCCAGCTGCAGCCAGAAGGCCGTGGCAAGGCCAAGGACCAGTGAACACCATGTGCGCAGGCTGAACCCCACCCAGCCCGCAGGCAGGCGGTCAGTCCAGGGAAGGAAGGTGCGTGTGATGTCGTGAATACGTCGCGTGCTGTTCGCCTGTAGGTCTGGCATGGCCTCCCTGACCGTTCAGTGGCCTCACGGCGTTTAATACAATGGAAATAGCCGGGAATTCATAACAAAGGATGTACAGGCACAACGTGCATATCTGATATTCATTCCGGTGATATCACCCGGTGCCGGACCACTTCCCCCACAATGATCAGCGCGGGACTGCCAACGCCGGCCTCAGCCGCCTGCCGCGCAAGACCGCCCAGTGTCCCGGTCAGCACGCGCTGGTCCGCGCGCGTGCCGCGTTCGACAATGGCGGCGGGCCAGTCCGCAGGCAGGCCATGCGCGATAAGCTGCGCGCACAGGGCGGGCAGGGCGGAAACCCCCATGTAGATCACCACCGTCTGTCCCTTCCGTGCCATGCTGTCCCATGGCAGGTGCAGCGTGCCATCCGCGCGGGCATGGCCGGTCACGAACATGCAGGCCTGCGCGCAGTCCCGGTGGGTCAGTGGAATGCCGGCATAGGCCGCGCAGCCATTGGCCGCCGTAATGCCGGGTACGACCTGAAACGGAATGGCGGAGTCCAGCAGGGCCTCGATTTCCTCGCCGCCGCGCCCGAACACGAACGGGTCGCCGCCCTTCAGCCGCAGCACGCGCTGGCCCATGCGCGCGCGGCGGACCAGTTCGGCATTGATCTCGTCCTGCGGCATGGTGTGTTTGTTGCGGCGTTTGCCAACAAACACCAGTTCCGCGTCGCGCCGTACCCGGTCCAGCAAAGCGGGTGACAGTAACTGGTCATACAGGACGCAATCCGCATTCTGCATGAGGTGCAGCGCCCGCAGCGTCAGCAGGTCCGGGTCGCCCGGTCCCGCACCGACCAGCCAGACCTCGCCCCGCGTGTTGGTGGAGGCGATGATGTCATCCAGTATGGCCCGCGCGCGCGCAATTTCGCCCCGCCGGGCCGCCTGTGCGCCCGCGCCGTCAAGGAAGGTTTCCCAGACCTGCCTGCGGCGCGAGATATCGGGACAGGCCGCCCCCACATGCTCGCGCTGCTGCTGCATGAACACGGCCAGTTCCCCCGTTCCATCGGGTATGGTGCTTTCCACCTGTTCGCGCAGGCGGCGGGCCAGGACGGGCGCTGCCCCGCCGGTGGAAATGGCGATACGCACCAGTCCGCGATGGATCTGGGCCGGGGTGATGAAGGTGGATGGCTGCGGGTCATCCACCGCGCAGACGGGAATGTTCATTTCCTGCGCCAGGGCCGCGGCGGCACGATTGACCGCGCGGTCATCGGTTGCGGCATAGACCAGACGGCAGCCGGGCATGGCGGCGCGCAGGGTGGTGGCGTCGGCCGTTGTGGCGACGTGGGTGATCGTGCCGTCTTCCGCCCATGCCTGCATTTCCGCATCAAGGCGGCCCGCCACGACCTCGACCTTCGCGCGGTGGGCCAGCAGCAGGCGCACCTTGTTGGCCGCGATCATGCCGCCGCCAACCACCAGCACCCGGACATTGTCCAGCCGCAGCGCAATGGGAAACCACGCGGGTTCGGGAATATCGGTCATGCAGTCAAACAGCCGGTCGCGCCGGCATCCTGTAGCTGGGGCTGGGGAAGGGCAGGTCTGTAAGGAAACGCGCGGAGTGGTGGTGAGGTGGCGTCAGTGGGAGGCGACGTTCTTCACCCCTTCGGCATAACCCCAGCGTGCCCATGTCGAACGGTCGTTGACCGATCCCGGCGTATTGGTGGCGCATGCGGCCAGTGACAGCACGATGGCACAGATACCAAGAACGGGAAGAAAACGGGCCAAAAAAACCTCCTGCACGACGCAATGGCCGACATAGCAGAAAAGCCATGCCATCACCAACGTCCATACATGAATTGGCGCGCGGCCTCACGCCCCATCGTGCATGTGGCGGAAATGATGATATGCACTCTGCCCGGAAGAGAATGCTGGCGTGGCGCCAGATAGGGAAGCGGGAAAGGGCAGGCACGATGGAAACCATCAGCACCGTCGCCGGATTGCGTGCGCGTGTCAGGCAATGGAAGCAGGCAGGCGATTGCGTGGGCGTGGTGCCGACCATGGGCGCGCTGCATGAAGGCCACCTGTCACTGGTTAATGCCGCGCGGGCACGGGCGGACCGGGTGATTGCGACAGTTTTCGTCAACCCGATCCAGTTTGACAACGCGAACGACCTTGAAACCTATCCCCGCACGCTGGAGGCGGATGCTCGCCTGCTGGAAGATGCGGGGGTGGATGTGCTGTATGCGCCCACCGTATCGCAGATGTATCCGCCCGGTTTCGCCACCCGTATCACCGTGTCAGGCGTGTCGGAGGGGCTGTGCGGCGGCGCCCGCGCCGGTCATTTCGATGGCGTGGCGACAGTGGTGTGCAAGCTGCTTATGCAGACGCTGGCGGATTATGCCTTTTTTGGCGAAAAGGATTTCCAGCAGGTTCAGGTGGTCCGTCGCATGGTTACCGACCTTGACCTGCCGGTTGAAATCGTGGCCTGCCCCACGCAGCGGGAGGCCGACGGACTGGCCCTGTCATCGCGCAACCGGCGTCTTGCGCCCCGACAGCGCCAGATCGCCGTGGCCCTGCCGCGCATTATGCGGGCCTGTGCCGCCGATATCACGGCAGGTGCTGATGTCCCGGCTGCATTGGCGTGGGCTGTCTGCCAATTGGCGGATGCGGGTTTTGACCCGGTGGACTATGTGGAATTGCGGTCGGAACTGGACCTGCGGCCGCTTGCCACCATAAGTGAGGGCACACCCGCGCGCCTGCTGGCAGCGGCATGGCTGGGTGACGTGCGGCTGATCGACGGCATGGGGGTGCCCATGCCGGAATAAAAAAAGCAGGAAGCTTTTGGGTGCAGCCTTTTTTCAAAAAGGCTGCATTCTTTGAAGCTTTTTGAAAAAAGCTTCACCAAAAACTTTTGGTTTTTATCAGTTTTTTTCAAGCGTCCAGCTTGCGCGCTTCGTCGGGCAGCATGATGGGAATACCGTCACGCACCGGAAAAGCCAGGCCCGCACGCTTGCTGATCAGTTCACCGGCCTCACGGTCATAGACCAGTGGCCCCTTGGTCACCGGGCAGACAAGGATGGACAGCAGCCGGGGGTCCAGTGGTGGGGCGGGCGGCTTTTCAGTCATGGTGGCAGATCCCATGCAGGTTGCAATTAGTCATGCGACATTGATTACGATGGGGATGCACCCTCATCGGGTTCATGTCCAGCCCCGTCCAGCAGATTGCGCAGGATCTGCGCCCGTGCAGCGGGCGTGGGGGCTTCCAGCATCATCTGGCGCGGCGCCGTGCCAAACGGGCAGATCATGGGCAGGGTGACCAGCAGGGCGGCGTCATCCATCTGGCGCAGCGCATCCCATTGCGTGCTGACACCCTGGGCTTCACAGAAATCATGCAGGGCGTTGAGCAGCCCTTCACGATCAAAGGGAATGTCATCCCCGGCATCCGTCAGGTCGGACACAAAGGAAGACGCATCAATCCGTGCGACCCGGTAGCCGCGGCGCATCTCCGTCTCGCGCAGCAGGCGGAAGCGGGCGATGCCGGTCAGCGTGATGGCATAGGTGCCGTCCGTCCGTTCGGTCATGGCGGTGATACGGCCGATGCACCCTATATTATACAGCGGCGGGGTGGTGCTGTACCCATCGTCCATGTCGGCATCCTGGGCATCATCCAGCGGACTGCCATCCATGCCGTCGAGCGGGCGGGGCTGGATCATGCCGATCAGGCGGTTGCCCGCCAGCGCATCTTCCACCAGCGCGATATAGCGCGGTTCGAACACGTTCAGCGGCAGTCGCCCCTGTGGCAGCAGCAGGGCTTCGTCCAGCGGGAACAGCCCCAGTTCCGCCGGGAAGTCCGCCAGTGTCATGTCCCCGATCTGCGGGATGCGGCGGGGGATGTCATCATGAATGATGATGGTCCCCCGTGGGTCATGCCGCGTCACGAAAACAGCATCGACGACATGCGCCGGCGCGCCGCGACCGTATCGGGGTCGGTCTGGCCCCAGGCCTCGAACAGGCGGATCAGCTGCTTGCGCGCGCCGTCGTCATTCCACGCCCTGTCCTCCTTCATGATGGTCAGCAGTTCATCGGCGGCCTCAGCGCGCTTGCCCGCGGCGTTCAGGGCTGCAGCCAGTTCGAAGCGGGCGGCGTAGTCTTTCGGGTTGGCGGTGATGCGGGCGCGGATTTCCTCGGCTTCCTCGGCCGCCTTGCGGCCTTCGCGCTTGAGTTCAAGTGCAGCCTTCGCTCCCGTGATTTCAGCATTATTGGCAATGGACGCAGGCGCGTCATTCAGGGCGGTTTCGGCTCCTTCCTCATCCCCCATTTCAATCAGGGCGCGGGCAAGGCCGCCCCATGCGGCCGGGTTTTCGGGTTCGATTTCCAGCACCTGTGAAAAAAGACCGGCTGCGGCTTCGGCGCGGCCTTCCTCCATTTCCTTGCGGGCCGCTTCCACCAGGTCGGCTGCGGGCAGGGCACCACCTGCGGATTTCAGCACGTTTTCCACGAAGCGGCGGACTTCGCTTTCGGGCTTGGCGCCCTGGAACAGGTCAAGGATCTGCCCCTGCCAGAAGGCGGCGACCAGCGGAATGGACTGCAGCGGCAGGCCGATCTGGGTCAGTTGTTGGGCCAGCGCGCGGTTGGCGTCCACATCCACCTTCACCAGCCGCACGCGTCCACCGGCGGCGCGCACCACCTTTTCCAGCACCGGGGTCAGTTGCACACAGGGCTTGCACCACGTGGCCCAGAAATCGACCAGGACCGGCATTTCACGGCTGGCTTCCACCACGTCACGCATGAAGGTGTTCTGCGTGCCTTCCATCACCGGGTCGGGCCTGCCGCCCGGTGCCAACGGGGCGCCTGCAGCGGGGGCGGAACCGGCGGGGCGGGGTGTCTGGCCGATAATGTAGTCCATCTGGTCGTGTTCCTGTTGGTCTGGCGGCCAGCATGGGGACGGGGGCACTGCCTGCCCTTATGCCCATGCCGGCCGGTTCATGTGCTGTAAGGATAGATTGGCATTCCCGGCGATCCCCGCAACCGCATTCTGGGGGGATGAAAAAAAACTTCGGCAAAAGCATTTTAACCCCTTGCACACCCATCGGGTTTGCCGTAAACACCGCTTCACCGACACGGAGCGCGGGCGTAGCTCAGGGGTAGAGCACAACCTTGCCAAGGTTGGGGTCGTGGGTTCGAATCCCATCGCCCGCTCCAGATTTAGATAGTAAATCAGTCGGATGACAAACGGCCCTTCGGGGCCGTTTTTGTTTTTCAGCCTTCTGTCGAAGCAGCCTGAATATTTTCTCCCCAAGGCGCGATTTGATCTGGCGCTACATATTAATGCCGTTTTTTTACCTTGAGATCATGGTCCGGCATTGGTGACTGGTGATGCGACGAGAGGGAGAGAACCGTTACGCATGGTGCAACGTTTTCCCGTCATTTGTGTTCGGGTGGCCGGGTCTGTATATGGATGTTGCCGATGTATGTAGATGGGCAGAAAACCGGCATTTAAATAGTGGGTTTCCATTGTCGCCAGCTTTGTGGCGCGTTGAGATTCTTACTGTATGGTCAGTCAAAGCATGATCTGATAAAAGGCCCCTGCGTTGCTCTTCATCTTTCCTGCCAAATGAATATATGTAGGCTTGCCTGTCTGGCCTGATTATATTCTCGATCATCACTTTTAGCTGCGGTGCTACATTGACCATTTCCTGTCTCCCGAAAAACTTGGGTTCAGTTCTGCGGCATATTCGCATGGGTCGGTATTGTGCTGTGGTTGGCGGGACGGTTCTGTTGCTTGCAGGGTGCAACACCCTGCCATCCAGTGGCCCGACGGAATATCAGGTCAACCAGGCCCAGAAGAACCCCAAGAAAAATACCGTGGGCTATGGCATTGTTAAGGTCAGCCCGGAACTGATCGGTCTTCTGGAAAGTGCGGCGCCGCCACTGTTCAGCAGCCTGGATGCGGATAACGCGCCCGTGAGTGCGCCCCGCAATGACACGATAGGGCCGGGCGATGTCCTGCAGGTTTCGATCTATGAAGTGGGAAGCGCGCTGTTCAGCCCCAATGGCGGGGGCATGTCCGCCGGGGCCAATATGTCCATGGCGTCCAATCTGCCGCCATTGAGCGTGGATGGAAGCGGGAATATCGAAATTCCCTTTGGTGGCCAGATGCATGTGACCGGCATGACCACCAGCCAGCTGGCTGATGCCATTACTGCGCGACTGAAGCAGAAATCGCAGTCGCCGCAGGTGCTGGTGCGCATCCTGTCCGATATTACCAATTCGGTCATAGTGTATGGCGGGGTGCGGCGGCCCAGCCGTATTCCGCTGACGCCAAACCGTGAGCATATCCTTGACGTGATTGCCCTGGCAGGGGGGGAGGACCGGACCGTCCAGTCGGATGAAGACTATATCGTCCGGCTGACCCGTCAGGACAAAATTGCCGAATTGCCACTCAAGACCATCGAGAACGATCCGGCGCAGAATATCGTGATGCAACCGGGCGATCGGGTGCAGGTGGTTTATGAGCCGCGTACTTTTTCTGTGTTTGGGGCAACCGAACGGGTGACCCAGACGCAGTTCACGACCCCGACGCTGAGCCTGGCGGAAGCCGTTTCACGCAATGGTGGCCCGCTTGATTCCCGCGCGGACCCGAATGCCATCTATCTGTTCCGTTTTGAAAATGCCGATGTTCTGAAACGTCTGGGCATGGCGGTTGATAACGGGGAGACAACCGGTCCTGTCATCTATCAGCTGGATATGATGAACCCGACCAATTACTTCCTGGCGGAGCGATTTATGATGCGGGATCATGATATCATCTATATCGCCAACGCATCGAGTGACAAGTTCTACAAATTCTTTGGGCTGATTAGTACGTTGATCTCGCCGGGAATCACTGCGGCATGGATGGCAAAATAATGAAAAAGTTTATGCAATATCAATGCTGTGGCTTTAGGTCCGTTTTGCCGGATATCTCTGTAAAAAATCCCATGGTGTACTCTTTCTTTGTGGCGCATGATTTGACCGGTATTGTCGTTTATGATTTTGGACGGAATTGCATGTCATGAATATTGATGTGTATCAGCCTGGCGAACATCATCATCATCCGGAAAATGACCCCTCTTTTCTGGCAAGGTTGGGGAATCGGCTTCGTAACGCCGTAATGAATCATATTCCGTTTATGATTTTTGTGGTCCTGCCCACCAGCCTGGTATTCCTGTACCTGACGTTGATCGCGACGCCGCAGTATATATCGGAAGCGCATTTTGTCGTGCGCGGACGGTCCGGGCAGTCCGGAATTTCCCTGAGCAGCATCCTGCAATCAAGTGGCGGAAGTGGGGCCACGTCCGAGAACACATATGTCGTAGAAGACTATATGCAGTCCCGTGATGCTGCGGAACTTCTGATCAAGCAGAATAACCTGCTGGATATATACAAGCGTCCGGAAGCCGATTTTTTTGCGCGCTATCCCATGTTCGGGATGCCGCAGGATTTTGAACACTTCTACCTTTACTATAAGCGCCATGTATTGGTGGAGCAGGATTCGGAAACAAACATTTCCATTCTGACGGTTCGTACTTTCAGGGCTGAAGATTCCCAGAAGATCGCCCGTGCATTGCTGGATGCTGGTGAGAACCTGGTGAATGAGATCAACCGCAGGCAGCGTGAAAACCTGATTCATGCGACATCGCTTGAAATGCAGGCCTCCGAGGCCAAGCTGCGGGACATCAACCAGAAACTGGCCGAATATCGGAATGTGGTCGCGTTGATCGATCCCATGCGGCAGTCCGTGCCGATGATCAATTTCGTGACGACGCTGCAGAATATGCTGACAACCACCAATATGCAGTTGGGGCAGTTGCGGCAGTCTGCCCCGAACAGCCCGTTGATTGCGGCATATCAGCGTCAGGCGGATATCCTTTCTGAACAGATCAAAAAGTCTGGCGGAGAGATCACGGGATCAAACAATTCCCTTGTCCCCAAGATTACGGGCTATGATGATCTCATGGTGCAACGCGAGATCCAGCAGCGGGTTCTGGCCAGCAATGTCGCATCACTGGAAGCTGCCAAGCAGCAGGCTGACCAGCAGATGATTTATGTTGATGAAGTTGCGCAGCCCAATGCGGCCGACTGGCCGGAATATCCCCGCAACATTATTGTTCTTATCATTACAATTTGTTCCACGCTGGGCCTGTATGCCATGGGCCGGCTGCTGATTGCGGGCGCGGAGGAACGTAACCTGCGCTAGGGAAAGGGCTTTTGCAACAGCCACTGTGAACTGCATAATTCACAGTGGTATACGGATTCCTACGTGCGGATAGAAAAAAGAGTGTGTCATGTTGCGCTGCATTGATATCGTCAAGGACTATCACGTCGATAACGGGAAGCGTCGTATCCTTGACGGTATCAACCTGCAGGTTGAAAAGGGCGAAAAACTGGGCATCCTGGGCCGGAATGGCGCTGGGAAATCCACGCTGATCAAGATTATCGGGGGCGTTGAACTTGCCACGTCCGGTCGGATCGAACATACGATGTCGATTTCGTGGCCGCTTGCCTTTGGTGGTGCGTTCCAGGGAAGTCTGAGCGGTCTGGATAATCTCAGGTTTATCTGTAGAATCTATAATCTCGATTATCCCGCGACGCGTAAATACGTCGACGATTTTGCCGAACTAGGCAAGCAGCTCATGGATCCGGTGAAAACATATTCGTCGGGCATGCGCGCGCGCCTTGCCTTCGCCCTGTCTGTCGTGATCGAATTCGACTGTTACCTGATTGACGAAGTGATCATGGTAGGCGATGCCCGTTTTTATGAACGTTGTCGCGAAGAACTGTTTGTGAAGCGGGCGGATCGTGCACTGATAATTGTTTCACATGACATGCATTTTGTAAAAGAAATATGTGATAGGAGCGTCGTTATACATAACCGGAAAATGGTGGAATGCGCGTCCGTCCAGGAAGGTATTGATTTATACCATTCGCTGTAGGCCATTAATGATCGTTATGATTGTCCATGTGGGATAGGACATGAATATAGGTCGTTATTTTTTTATGTGCCAAGACGTGCCGACGCGATGGGGTATTCCGCTGGGGAAGATAGGATTTGTTTTCTCATCCCCGATATTTTAAAATGACCGGAGATAGTGGCAGAGGGCAGGCAGGTTGGGTCAGCAGGATGATAAACCGGTACCCCGCGTATATATATCTGAGCATGATCCGCTTAGACCATTGAAAAACAACAGGTAAGACTGTGTTGCAGGGAGATGGAGCCCTGAATTGCTGATAAAGCATATCATTGTTATATGCTTGTCCCTATGTTCTCCGTATATATCTATCGCTTTGTAAACTTCAAACGAAGGTGGGCAATCCACACCGGTGCTTTCGGCTGCTTTCCAAGGAATTGGTATGCATGTCAAGCTCGAACAGACTGATATGTAATGCTGAATATCTTACAGAACAACGCTGTGTCATCTTCCCGCCGCTTCCTTCTGCTCCAGGGGTTGATGGGGCCTTTTTTCCATGAAATCGGGAAAGCGCTCCGCAAGGCAGGATACGGAGTTTACAAGATAAATTTCAATGGTGGCGATCAACTGTTCTGGCGCCTGCCGCATGGGATCAACTTCACGGGCAGCATGGACGAATGGCCCGGTTTCCTGGTCGATGTCATCACGAAGCATGGCATTACCGATGTCATGCTGTTCGGGGACTGTCGCCCCCTTCACCGCAAGGCTGCCTCGGTGTGCATTGAGCGCGGCCTGCGTGTTTATGTGTTTGAAGAGGGATATATCCGTCCCGACTGGGTGACGCTGGAACTTGACGGGGTGAATGGTCATTCGTCCCTGCCGCGGGACCCGGCGTGGTATCGTGAACAGGCGGCCCATCTTCCGCCCCTGCCGCCACATGTCCAGGTTCCGTCCTCCTTCCGTCGTCGGGCACTGGAAGCGGTTGCCTATAACGCGGCTGATCTGCTGACGCGCTGGTATTTCAAGAACTGGCATGATTACCGTCCATGGCATCCGTGGACGGAAGGGATCGGTTGGCTCAAGCGCCTGCGACGTCGTGATGCGGCGCAGGAACGGACGGAAAAGATCCTGGCGGAAGTCGCCGACCGTAACCTGCCCTACATGCTGTTTCCGCTTCAGCTGGATGCAGATGCGCAGATCCGGCTGCATTCCGATTTTGACGGCATAGCCGGGGCGATCCGGTTTGTGCTGGAGTCTTTCGCGCGGCATGCGCCCAAGGATCTTTACCTGCTGGTGAAGGAGCATCCCCTGGATAACGGCGTCAAGGACTGGAGCGCCCTTGTACAGAAGGTGGCGCGCAACCTTGGTGTTGCCGATCGCGTGCGTTATCTGGAAAGTGGTGATATCGCCCAGATGGTCCGCGCAGCGAAGGGGGTGGTGACCATAAACAGTACCACAGGCACGCTTGCGCTGATCTGCAATGTGCCTGTCATCACGCTGGGACAGGCGATTTATGATCTGCCGGATATTACCGACCAGGGGACGCTTGACCATTTCTGGGGGGCGCCCACGCCACCGGACCCGACGACATTTGAGGATTTCCGGCGCGTACTGATTGATCGTTGCCTGATAGAGGGCGGCTTTTTCTCTCCCGAAGGACTGAAGTTACTGGTGCAGGGCACGCTCCGGCGGATCAGCCGTACGACACCGGCCGAAGACGGGAAAGTGTTTACCATATCGCATCTAGAAACAAGTTCCTCTTCCCGACGGTAGCTGATGATGACGGATCTGCCACATATTTTCATGGATATATCCCGTCTGCTGTCACGGGCGCGAAATCCCATTCCGACAGGCATCGACCGTGTAGAATATGAATATGTTTCTTACCTGCTGAAAAATGAGGCGCATCGCCTGACATTCGTTGCTTTCCATCCGGCAGGCTTCATCGGGACGCTGTCAACGCGGGCCGTATGTGATTTTGTAAGGGCAATGGGACAGGTATGGGATGGCGACAAGGTGATGCGGGGGCGCCTGCCCCGTATGGCGCAGCGCCTGATCCAGTCCGTGCTGCTGTCATGCTGGACAATGCCCCGACATCGGGGCGACAGCATTTATCTTCTTGTATCCCATCATCATCTGACGCGCCCGGGACCAATTGAGAGATTCCTGCGTCATCATGGCAGCCTGTTCGTGCCGATGGTGCATGACCTCATTCCGCTGGAATTTCCCGAATATGCCCGTCCCGGCGAACCGCAGCGCCATGCACGGCGCATGGCGACGGTTGCCCGTCTGGCTGCCGGTGTGATTGTTCCTGCCGCGGCCGTCGCCCGTTCACTGGCGCCGTACATGCAGCACCGTCCCGCTGAAAATCATGTTCATGTCGTGCCCCATGGCCTGCATCTGCAGCTTTCCAGCCTGTCCGATGCGCCTGTATCGCGTCTGCCCGATGATGGCAGGCCCTATTTTGTGTATCTGGGCACTATCGAGCCCCGCAAGAACCACCTGTTATTATTGAATTTGTGGCGCGCTATGGCCGAGGAAAAAGGCGAAGAGACGCCGCGCCTGATTCTAGTCGGGCGACGTGGCTGGGAAAATGAAAACATTCTCGACATGCTGGAACGTTGCCCGGCACTGCAGGGAAATGTGCTGGAATATAATGACCTGTCGGATCCTGAAGTGGTCAGCCTGCTACAGGGCGCACAGAGTCTGTTATTCCCTTCCTTTTCCGAAGGGTTCGGGCTCCCCCTTGTTGAAGCCATGGTTCTGGGAACCCCGGTTGTCTGCAGTGATATTCCGGTATTTCATGAGGTCGCGGGAGATCATGCGACATATCTTGATCCGACCGATGGCCCCGCATGGCGCAGGGCGATTGATGCCCTGACGGTGGAAAAGCCCGAAAGCAGGACGGCAGGAGGGGCGGCAGATCTGAATCTGTTCAACTGGCCCCGCCAGGTTGCGGCAGGTATCGCTGTCGCTGATGAAACAGCCGCATTTTTCCGGCCGCATGGATGATGCCGGCCTGATCCATGCCCATGCATGTCTGCATGGTCCCTTCATTCTCGTGCAATAGGTAGCCATATCTTTCATGACAGTCCCTGCACATGCTGCAAATGGTGATCGCCAGCCGCCTTCCGGCCTGACGATATGGCTGGATAGCAGAAATATGGGCAGGTCAGGCGGTACGGGGGTGGCAACCTATGTGCAGGGCGTACAGGCATGCCTGACCCATATGGGATTTCATGTCCAGTATCTGTGGGACCATGATCCCGATGATAGCAGTTCGCCGCCCAATGGTGGTTTGCGCCGGATTGCCAGATTCCTGAAGGCCTGTCTGCCCGTTCAGGGAATCAGAAGAAGGCAGGACCATATTACGAATAAATTTTACCCATATATTTCAGATATTTATCGTATTTCCCATATTCATTTTCAAATATGGAAACGCCTGTTGTGGTTACATGGCCAGCAATTGCCAGACATTATGTTCTGGACTTATCCGTTGCCGGTGCTGTTGAAAAATACGATCAACATCGTGACGGTCCATGACCTGATTCCCATGACTCACCCACATCTGACGGGGATCAATCCGCAGCGTTTGCAACGACTGCTGACCCAACTGGCTGCACGGGCAGATATCGTGGTGACGGTGTCGGAAACGGTCAGGCAACAGATCAGCGAGATATTTGGCATTCCTGCCTGCAGGGTTGTCAATCTTTACCAGCTTGCCGGGGTTACCGCAGCTGAACGCCAGCAACTGGCCTCTGCCCCGGTTGTGGCGCCGGCTGGCTGCTTTATCTGTATTGGCCGGGTGGAAAAGCGCAAGAATATCGAACGACTGGTGGAGGCGCATGCACTTAGTGGCACGCAGCGTCCGTTGGTGCTGTTGGGGCCAGATGGCGATGACATGCCCGATTTCAGTCCCCGTACGCCGCGTCAGCAGGTCATCCGCGTGCCATGGTGCAGTCGGGAATCCCTGCTGCGCAGCCTTGCAAATGCCCATGCCCTTGTTTTTCCGTCCCTGGCGGAAGGATTCGGGTTGCCCATTGTCGAAGCCATGGCATTGGGTGTGCCGGTCATGACATCCCGGGGCGGGGCGACCGAGGAAATTGCCGGTGGCGCAGCCCTGCTTGTGGATCCTTATGATACACAGGATATTGCCGATACAATCGATCGTCTGGATCATATGCGGCCTGACGCGCCGGAATGGGAAACCCTGCGCCAAAACGGCATGAAGCGGGCGGAAGCATTTACGGAAACCGCACAGATCGGACGTTTACGTGCCTTTCACTCGTATTTATATGAATTATTTCCTGACCGATTGCCGTCTGGTTCCATGAAAGCATGAGGGTGAAGGATGCCCCATCACTTTTTTAGTGAAATGGGGTGTCCAAAACAGGAACGGAAAGTGTGATCTATCTGTAACAGTTTATGCAGGTGAATTGTTATTATTTTTATGGTAAGGCTATAAAATAGAAGCATTGGCAATACATATATGCCAACTGGAATAAAACATATATAAAACGTGCATATTTTCGCGTCATATTGCAGTATTTTAGCGGCGTGTATTGGGTCACGGGGTCTGGTCCGTGGGTATGACTACGTTATGGAGCGATGGCGTGGCAGGGTAATGACAAAAATACCATTAACGCATTGATATATAAAAATATAAATCCTGCGCCCGAAAAGGTGGAGGCGCCCTGCCGCAGAATGGAACTTCCTTACAGGAAGGCTGTTACTTTGGCATGAAGGGTGTTTTCACATGCACGTAGTCAAAAAGGCATGGGGGCATTTTCTGTCGCCGTGTGTTGCGTTAGGTTCATGAAAGGGACATAAACCGGATTTACCCCATATCCTGAGCATATGGAGAAACAGGCGGCATGCCCTGAAACTTGCTGCAGGATGGCAGGGCTGCATCCCTAAAATAAGTTGTCTATAATTGCTTGTTGGGGCAGGGATACGGGTTCATGCCAGACAGGAATGTTCGAGGGTAACCATGAAGCAGCAGAAGCGTAGGATGAAGGAAGAGACCCCTCTTCGCCTGTTCAAAAATCCTGTGATGGAATCCCTGACGCTGCTTTCCTTCGGTGTGTTCGCGGTAGTGTGGGGGGTGATCCTGCTGGTTGCCCTGATCTTTGCGTGGCGCATGTCGGTTTCTGTCAAAATGATGGGTCTGTACTGGCTGGCCGGATTTGTGGCATGGTTCCCGTTTGAATATCTGATGCACCGCTTTCTGTTCCATTTTCAGAGCAGATCGGCATTTGTCCAGTCAATGATTTTCCTGATACATGGCAACCATCATGAGCAGCCAAATCACCCGCTGCGCAACCTGATGCCGTTAAGTGTATCCCTGCCGTTGGCGCTACTGATCTGGGGCGGATGCATCTGGTCCATGGGCGATGGCATCGGGGGCGCAGTGGCTGTCGGATTCCTGTGTGGATACGTGGCATACGACACGGTGCATTATTCGTGTCATCAGTTCCCCATGCGTCTGCCCCTGCTACGCAAGATCAAGATTCATCATATCAATCATCATTATCGCCAGACCGATGCCAATTATGCGATTACGGCAGTCTTTCTGGACAAGGTCTGTCATACGGAATGTGATCGCTCTTGATGCCGGACGGTCCTTTTCAGGGCTGGATCCGCACGGACATCTGGATAATCAGATGATTAAGCTGGGCTGGCGTAAGGGAAACGGGCGCCTGGTGCCCTGCTTTGTCGTCCAGAGGGAAGGAAATGACGACGTAAGGCACGTCGCGTCTGTCCGAAGGCATGACAATGCCGGGGATTGATGGGCGATGATCGCCAAAAAATACCAGCAACGCCCTGAAATCCTTTGCTGACATGTCTTCAATCAGGTTCAGCAGCATCCGATCGCTATTCTGCACATGCCGCAGGTAGTGGTCCAGCGGGGACTGGCCATTCTGGCCGCTTGGCCATGGGCCATGGTTTTCCATGGTAACGGTATAGAATAGGGAGGGCGTCGCGACCGACTGCATCATGTCTGCCATGGTCTGGCCCAGGGCGACATCGCCAAAATAGGGCATTTCTGGCGTTGGCGCATGCGGACCGGGATTGACCAGACGGGAAAATCCCATGGCTGGCATAAGCGTTGCACGATTATAGAAACGCAGGTCATGCGGATGCACGAATGTGCTGCGATATCCCACATGTTCCAGACGGTTGCCTATGGCATGCGCCCGCTCGCGCGCTGCGGTCAGGAATGGGTCATAGCGTCGGAAACCCAGCTCGGTTTCTTCCTGTCCAAAAATGACACCGTATTCCGAACGCATGGTATAGGCGCCGAAACCACTTACACATAAAGGCCCCCGCCGGGAGGCGATTTCATATGCCCGCTTCAGGCCTGGCATGTCTGGCAGGGGAATGTCAGCGGGAAGACCCAGTTGCGCGGGATCTGCAAAAGATTCACACTGCACGATCATGATCGTGTCATAAGCAGGCCTGCCCTGCAGTATGGGGGGTGGAGGAAGATCATCACTCGCGCGCCACTGTCGCCAGTATATTATGAGACTTCCCGGTAATCCCAATCGCCCCACGTCACGTGTGATATCCGGGGTCGGGGCCAGTTTTTGCGGCGGGCATAGCCATAATGCCAGGCTACCCAGCAGCATCATGCCCATCCCGAGCAGATGCGGCAGGACCGCGACGGAGGAATAGATCCACAGCAGAAGTGGCGCCATGATGGCAATCACCAGCAGGGCGATACGACCGGCCAGCGGGATCGAGAAAAGATAGAATTTGGGATGTTGCAGAAAGCTGCGGGCAACCACCACATCACTGAAAAGCAGGGGTTCACCCAGTACACGAAATTTGATGTTGGATGCGACAACCGTGACGATCATCAGGGTGAACGTCATGATGATCGCGATCGGGATGCTTCCCGTTGCGCCTAGCCACCCTCCATACGCCACAATGCTGCATAGGGTATCCAGCATCCAGCGACAGGGTAGCACATGACCTTCAGCCCGGGGCTTTACGACAGCATACTCGATAGCTGGCGCCAGAAAAACAATCACGATAAAGGATGCCAGAACCTGGAATGCGAGCATGAAAATCCTGTTGAGCAACCGGCACGGCATCCGTTGCGGCAGAGGTTGTTATCGATAATAAGCTCTTGTACAAGGTATCCCCACTGGAATAAACACTGGGAATGTAATCGGAAATTGTGGTCCCATGAACGACCGGCATGGAAGTTTTCAAGAAGGGCCATAGCGAGCCAGAGGTACCAGTCATGACATTGGCATCGCGTTCCTGCCTGCTACGGATGCCCCCGTTCTGGCGCGGCCTGCCCGTGCTTGCCATGCCGGATGCGGGGGAGCCCGCTACGGCGGCAACCCTGGCGGAAGTCAGGCGCCGGATTGTCACCGACCGGACGGGTGGCAGTTTCTGGGCCCCGTCGCCTGCCTGTGTCAAACCGGTTCTGGTCTGCGGGGGCTACCGCACCGATGGCGACGGAATGCGCATACTGGCGCGGTTGCTGGAACGCCTTGTTGCTATCCATTCCCCACATAACCTGCTGCTGGTTGCTCCTGGCGCTTATGGGGCGGCCGCGCGGATGGCACGCAGATATGGTGTTTCCCATCTGCATGGACCTGTGGACCCCCATGCGTTGCTGGACCATGCTCAGGAAATCCATGAACTTGGACAGGGAGATATCGGGGATCTTGCCGCACTGCGTAACCAGAAGGTCACGCGATATGCCTGCCCGGATCATGGTTGTCCTGTTGATGGCATGGCGGTTGCACGGCGACTGATACAGGACTGGCGGTACCGTGATCCCTATACGGAGAAAGCGACCACGGTTCTGAAAGTGCTGGAATTCCAAGCATTATGGCGGCGTGTTGTTGATGCAAACCGTGAGATCGGGGCCTGTGTCGGCATGTCCTTGTGGAAGCGCAGGCGCATTGCTGCTTTCTTTACCGTGCCCCCTGCGCATCCACCCTTTTTCCGGCAGGCCCGTGCCGCAGTGAAACAATGTGCCGCTCAGGGCAGGGCAGTCGTGACATGGGCAACACGCATGCCGGCCGGACTGATGCAGCAGGCGCAGGCGGAAAAGGTGCCTGTGTGGCGTGTGGAGGATGGTTTTGTCCGTTCGGTCGGTCTGGGAAGTGGATTGCAGGTTCCTGCTTCCATTTTTGTGGATCAGCGCGGCGTTTATTATGATCCGTCCGAACCCAGCGACCTTGAGCATATCTTGGCGACGGCATCATTTGATAGCGATCTGCGGAGACGGGCACGTTTCCTGATTGAACATCTGGTGCAGAAGGGAATCTCGAAATATGGCCGTTCCGACCAGCAGCAGGTGTACGAACGGGACGCCAGGGAACGGCGCGTATTGCTGGTGCCCGGACAGGTCAGCGATGACCTGTCCGTTATCAAGGGGGGCGGTAGCGTGCAGGGAAACCTGGCGCTGCTGCAAAGTGTGCGTCGGCATAATCCCGATGCGTTCATCATCTACCGTCCACATCCAGATGTCGTTGCCGGGCACCGGAATGGAAAACTGCCCGATGATGTTGTCATGGCATATGCCGACCATATCAGTATTGGCGGGAATATCGTGGACCTGATCTGGCAGGTGCAGGAGGTTCATACCCTGACCTCACTTGCCGGATTTGAAGCACTGCTGCGGCAACGCAGGGTTGTGACCTATGGATGTCCCTTCTATGCGGGTTGGGGTCTGACGACGGATCTGGGGCGGATTCCGGCAGGTCGGCGTCAGCGGGATCTGTTGCTTGAGGATCTTGTGGCTGGCGCGCTTATTCTTTACCCGCGCTATATTGACCCCCTGACACAAATCCCATGTGAAGTCGAAACGGTCATTGCGCGATTTGATGATATGCGCATATGGCACCCTACAGTACTGATGCGATTGAAAGACCTGCAGGGGCGCCTTAAACGCATGATGAAAAAGTAATTAGTCTGCACAAGATAGAAAAAATAAAATTTATTTCAGAAGGATAGTTAACGTGAAAGAATTTTCTTTTCCAGAAAATATTGTAAAATGCATTAACGAAATCATACGGTTCCTGGCTGTAGATGATTTTTCATCAGTACAGGATGATATAGTACCCGATCTGATCATTCTGGCCGGGAATGATTTCCTGCCGGGGGCGGAAGGTGCGTTTCGTCTGGCCAAACGTACGGGGGCACCCTTGCTGATTTCCGGAGGGGTCGGGCACGCAACGGCCTTCCTGCAGCAGGCTGTTGCCCGGAATGCACGCTATCATATGCTTGAAACCGCAGGCCTGTCGGAGGCGGAGATCCTGCAGTCCATTGCTACGACTTTCTGGGGGCTGCCGACTTCACAGATCCTGTTGGAAACCAGAGCGACCAATGGGGGAGAAAACGGCCAGTTTACCCGAAAACTGCTGGAAGAGCGGCATATGACCCCGAAAACAGCCGTTCTGGTTCAGGATCCGGCCATGCAGCGCCGGGCGGCGGCAACGTTCCAGCAGACATGGCAGGGAATGGAACCTGCCTGTCGCATCCTGAGCTGGCCAGTCATCGTGCCACAACTGGTATTGAAAAACGGCATGGTCATTTTCTCTGGTCCGGAAGCAGATCACCCCACTTCGCTTGAGCGGTTCCTGTCCCTGGTCATGGGGGAGATTCCCCGTTTACGGGATGATGAAAACGGGTATGGCCCAAATGGCAAGGGATTCATTCCCCATGTCGACATACCCGCTTCAGTAGAAACTGATTTTTCAACATTATTCACCTATTTTGGAAATGGTAAGGAAATTACAGATAGATCAAAATTAAAGTAATTTATCATTCATATTTTCTAATGATCTGACATGAAAAGTCATTGGGCCACGGATCGTACAATCCGGCGGACAGGGTGATAATCGGCAGGGTTGTCATTCAGGATGCGGTTCAACGTACATGTTGAACCGGTTTACGTTGATCTGGTCCAAAACCCTGCCGAAGCTGCATGGACGTTCGGGAATTGCCCATGAGGGTGTCAAGTTCTCCGAAGTCAGACGTGACATATGGTTCCGTTCTGCCGCCATGCAGCGTCGGGCGGGCCAATACCATCTACAACATGCGCCGCTTTCTGTTCCTGGAGCGAATCAGCGCCGCCGCGTAGAAAACCAAGCTATATAATGCTTCCTGCTCTGCCCTAGACGTAGAGCGAAAGTCATAACGCAGAACCATCAATATCTGCTTGTTGAGCCCAAAATCAGGACACAATGCCTTCAATCAACGGTTCTTCGATCCCTCCACTTGTTATGCTGGAAATAACATATATAGGAAAACAACCGATGGAGATTCGAGATCATACTTCGAAAAAATCTGAAAACAGGCGACTAAACTATCTTTTCAGTATTTTGCCTAAGTGGAAAGCTCTTTTGTTTTTTCTCTACCAATTGTGAAATGCGGACATAATCAATTGCCATATCAACGTGGGAAAATGTCTCAACAACAATTTCAAACTCATTCATTATTTCACTATTATTATCAAAATCAAGATTTAAATAAATTAACTCTTTATTGTTCTTTTTGTTTTTATAAAATATATACTCTGTTGATCCGAGAATTATTTTCCCAGTTTCTCCTGTGGCAGATATCTTTACTTTGCAATTATCTTCTTTCGGATATAGAGTTGAGATAGAGACACATGCCGTATAAGATCCTTGTTTCAAGGCAATATGAGGTCCGAAACAGGCAACCCCCGGCGCTGCCTCAGAGGGTATAATAATACTTTTACCAAAATGAAAACCAGTTTTTGTCTGGAGTTGCTCCACGCCAATTTTTAAAGGAAAAATAACGGGTGTATAAATATGTAGCTTATCACTCGGAACATAAAGAAATTTGTCCGGTTTTATATTTCTGTGAGTAGACAGATACTCCCATGCACGCTGCATAATTCTTGTATTGTTATCTCTATATGAATTAAATCCGTTGAAATACTTCGGGTAGTATACATCGAGGTGATATATATCAGATATAATAAAATTATCTAAAAGAACTTGTAGAGATTCTATAATGGAATGATCATCATTGTGGTAATCAAGCCTCAGGTTTTTAAACTTTTTAGAAAAAAATGTAAAGTATACATATTGTTCTATGGCCAGTCTTGAATTAAAATTTCGTTCTTTTTCCCTGCTTCCAGGCGTATAATAGTTAGTGCTATAATATGTCATAAAATCCAAAGTAACCAAAGGCGCATCCCAGATAGGACGTATATCGACCAGCCTTCCGAAATTGAACCAATCGCTATAATGGAATGGCAGCCTCACTCCACAAAAGGGATTAAGTGTAAATAGAGAAGAAATCATAACTGGGGAAGAAAATGCCGTATACTCCCCTCTTCTATAGTATTCTTCACTTAATTTAATATATTTTTCTATAAATGACCTATTTTTAAATAACAGGTCATTCCTGGTTCGCAGAACAAATTCTTTTGAAGCTAGCGCTAAACCGTTGCGGGCAGATTCAATCATATGATTGGCATGACAATTAGGCGCATCCCGGAAAACTGGAGGTAAAGGCTGCGCCATATAGGAATAGGCTATTTTATCTGCACATTTATTAACAATATGGCAAAAGCTTATCATATTCTTCTTATAAGAAAATATAGATCTCTCATTTGAGCATTCAAAATCTATAAAATCAGAGCTAGATATGGAAAATATTATTTCAGATTCTTTAAATATATTTCGGTAATTTATTAGTATATTTGCTACTTCAGCAGAATTTTTTTCAAAACACCCGCCATGTATAACAATGCTTATTGATTCATTATCAATTTTCATTACAATTATGCCAAAAAATTTCCTATTGAGGTACTTTAATCTATCACAAAGTTGCTCTATGTAAAGTACGGAAGTTATTTAAATAAATATTTTCGATTAATTGTCAATTCATTTATGCACATTTTTTCAAAATGCATGTTGGCACTACAGTTGTGTTTTATAACGCGAGGGAGCACGGATGGCGCTGGCCTGATGTGTTCGTCGCAAGACGGACCATCTGAGGATATGTGCGACGGGTAACCTGCGTTGGGCAAGTTTTACGACGAGGCGCCTGATTTCCTGAATGGACCAGCGCACAAGGACTGTCGTGTCCTGTGCAGTGTTTTTTTCGGTTTCAGTGAGTTTGTCTGGTAACGGACACTGGCCATGATAGCATAGGCCAGCATAACCAGAGAGCTGCCGATGCCAGACATGTTCTGGCAGTCCTGCTGCAATACCCTTTGCCTCTCCGGCAATCAGCGATTCTGTTGCTTATGATCCAAAGCAGTGATTGCCCTTGACCCCAAGGGCATACCCAATTCCTGCCTGGCCGAGCGTGCATTCCACATCGCCCACGCTATAAACGCTATCCGCTGCAACCCAACGGAATGGCACACCTGCGTCAATGACCAGCACGCCATTTTTAGTCCCCCTGATGCTCGATCGCATGGGCCCTGACGACATCACGAAGGGCACCGGCATCCCGTTGCCCGCGCTCCGGAAGCGCCTGTTGCCACCACGGACCAGGATCTCCTGCTGCTTCCGCACGCATCCATCCCGTCCTGCGCGGTTCGTTGCCAATCAGGACATCAAGGAAGGCACACGCTGAAACCACGAAATTAAACAGCGGAACAATCCGCTCCTTTGCTGCCCGAAGTCCAGACGCCCACAGTTCCAGCGCCTCTTCAACTGACACCCCGTCATTCATGAAATTCTGAATCATGGTGATCCGTAGAGTCAGAATCCGCCATAAAATGCAACTGTAGTGCTACGGCGTGTCGTCAGTTAAGCATGATAATAATTTCTGCAGCCAGATGACGGAAAATCCTTTCGATTACACCGCTTGCGCACCAGCGCCGTAGACGGCGGTGAACGTTTTTCCAGTCGCCGAAACGGGCAGGAAGATTATGTCAGGGAAGGCCCGCACGATAGCGATACAGCACTGCCTGCACGAACAGACGGTTGTCCGCAGCCGTGCCGCCGACATGCCCGTTCCGACCGGGGAGAATATCTTTAATCCGTTCCTATTGACCGTCACGTAAACCGTAGCGTCGCATCTGACTGTCTCTTAAAAACACAGGGAACACTCAGCACGGACATCCGCATGGTACAATCCTTAGACAGCGTCCATACGCTTAACTGACGACACGCCGTAGGAGTCGCTTGAATTTTCTGCTTTTATTTTTTTTATAAGTACGCCGATAAATCAGTGATGGCTCAAAATCAGTTGGTGATCTATATGGGAAGCGCTGATCAATGTCTGGACATACGCATGGGACATGTCTCTGATCCAGTTCAGGATAGTTTGGCATTGCATGTTTTACGTAATGGATTGTCGGTTGATAGTGGCGATATATGGCGCGATAGGAAGCGGTAATGTATGATAGAATGTTGAAATTAATAGATGATTTCAGTCTTCAAGCGCGTGTCATATATGCACTTATCATGCGTGAAATTCATACACGTTATGGTCGCGAGAATCTCGGCTTCTTCTGGGTATTGGGAGAACCCATTCTGTTTTGTGGTGGTGTGACCATATTGTGGACGGCAATACGACCGTCGCATGAGCATGGACTTCCCATGACGGCTATCGTGATCACGGGATATGTTCCCCTTACCATGTGGCGTCATTGCCTTGGCCACTCTGTAAAAGCATTTGAAGCTAATGGGAGCCTGTTGTTCCATCGCCAAGTTACGCCAATTACAATTATCGTGGCTCGTGCTGTTTTGGAGTTGATGGGAACCATTATGGCTGGAATGATAGTGGTTCTTGGGTCTATATTATTTGGATTTATGAAGCCTCCACAGTATTATAGCATGGTTTATCTTGGTCTATTCTTTCAGGCCGCTTTCTGCATGGCGACGGCCATGATTTTCGCCTCTCTGAGCGAAATGTCAGAACTGGTTGAAAAAATAATGAGTGTCGTTAGTTATCTTGCACTTCCTTTCACCGGGGCCTTTACGATGGTTGACTGGTTGCCACCAAAATACCGGTGGTACATGATGCTTTCTCCCAGTGTAGATAATATTGAAATGATACGTGAAGGCCAGTTTGGTCTCAATGCTCATGCGCATTATGATGTTCTCTATGATAGTTATATAACCTTTTTCCTTTTGCTTGTTGGTGTCTATTTGACGCTGCGAGTTCGTCGATTCATATTGGTTCAATAGCGATATATTCTTTCAGTTTTAGGGGAATGTGTTAACGAGATGGTAACGGTATTCGAAGCATGCTCTGGATACCGTTGCTCGACAATCTGAGAAGTTGTTTGCCGCCTGACTGTAAATCAGGTTCCGCAGGATTGTAGTTTTCTGTCGTGCTGCTTGGAGCCTGTTTGAAAAATCACGGGTGAGCATTTCTGCGCATGAGATCGGCGCCCACGGCGACGAGAATCATGGCCTCTGACACGTCGATGCGGCGCTCGTAATCCCGGACCAGGCGCCACCATCTGGTTATTCAGCCGAAGGTTCGCTCCGCGCCCCATCGGCGCGGCAGCGCCTCAAAGCCTCTCGCACCCTCGCGATGGCGGATGACTTCATCAAGGATGAAGTCACGATAAGCAGCCTTGTCCATGAGCCTGATTCGATCGTAGGCGCCCTCGGTAAACAGGAACTTCGCCCAGGGCCTGCGTTTGCGGATAGCACTCAGGATCATCTGGACACCTGCACTGTCCGAGATGTTGGCAAAGGTAAGATTGATCATCAACAAGCATCCATCCGTATCGACGGCAATGTGGCGCTTGCGACCGACGACCTTCTTGCCGGCGTCGTAACCTCCTGTTTTCGCGTGAGGCGCCTTGATGGAGACCTTATTGGGTCGAGCCAGAGTATGACCACCCCTTCTTTTCCTTGCGCCCTGAACGGATACCCGAAGTCCGGCCTCGGATGACAAGCATAGGACATGGAAAAGATGATGCATCCGGTTGCACCTTCCAAGGCCGATCTTCCCCCCGTGTCGATTACGATTGGGATCGACGCGGCCCGTCATCCCGGCGGTGATACCCGTTCGTGTCGCCAACACCCGCAAGGGCCAGACCGCGCTCCTGCGCTGGATCGGTGATATGAAGGCTGTCGCGCGGGTAGTGTTCGAACCGACATGCCCGATACTTGGCGCGATGGAAGACGGTCAGACACCCATCACGCGCCAGTCTGGCAAATGGTGAGGCCGCAGCTTCATCCAGGGAGGTCGTGCAATCTGCGGCAAGCGCTCTACATGCCGGCCATCGTCGCCATGCGGTTCAATCCCGACCTCAAGCGTGTTTACAACCCCCTTGTCGCAAAGGGGAAATAGGGCAAGATCGCTATTACCGCAATCATGCAAAAGCTCGTCGTCCTCGCAAATGCCCTGCTTCACAAAGATCGGCTCTGGACGCCAAAAGTTGCTTGACCACAATCGATATTCTGGCTGTTGATCACTGCTGTCGTAGGGCTGCGTCGCGGCCTGCCTGAGCCCGGTCCATCATCAGTTCCACGTTATGGATGGTCTGGAAAAGGAAACGGAGCATCAGTCTGCGAAACCATCAAAGATGGTTTGCCGTGGACCAAAATGAACTGGTAGCATTTTTCAACCGCATCCTGAGCGGATAAGACAGCGCAGCGCATTGATGATCTTACGAAAATTGGTTGCTCGCTGCCGCCCGCGCTGGTTTGCAGACGGCATCAGGGGGAGCTATGCGCTCCCCCTCGTTGGTCAGATTAGGAGGATCGTATTTCATCTTGCGCATAACGTTGGTCATATGGCCTCATTGCGCTGGCGTCCACATCCCGCATTTGAAACACGCATAAATCCTCTTGAGAACTCATTACATCAAATTTCCAAAAGAACTCTTTAAGGAAAGGGGGTTTATAGACCCATTGAAGAGATATATTTTTCTCCAAAGTATTTTGTAATAGGGCTTTTGGAATCGGAGAAAAATTTCTTCGGATTTGTTTTCAGTTTATTTTTTTTATTTTTGCTTAATATATAAAACAATATTTTAAAGAAAATTTTTGTTTTTATATCTTTTGGAGGGGGGAATGTTTCATTATTTGGATTATTTTTGAGTGATTTCTTTGCAATTTCAGCTTCATTTTTAAATAAATTTTTAAAATTGACGCTTTTTCCTGCATTGGAAACGATTTTTTTCCATGCTTCCTGGCTCATGCATACAATGTTAATATTGTTATGCTGCATGATGTGTTGATATTTTGCAAAATAAATTTTTGTTTTCTTAAAATTAGATATTATGAAATTATCTGCGAGGATATAGAGAGATTCATCTACAGATGTCATGTCATTGTGGTAGTCTAATTTTATATTATGGAAGTATTTTTTGAAAACGGTTATGGCAATATATTGTTCGACAGCATATCGGCTAAAAAACGTTTTTTCCCTTGGGCCAGAACCTTGTTTATAAGGATTGCGCTGGTAGTAAGTAGCGTCAATTATGCCATAAGCGGGAACATCCCATAATTTTTTTACATCTTCGGTAAGGCCAAAATGCAACCAGTCACTATAATGGAAAGGAAGTTTTTCAAATGTGAATGGATTGAGCGTAAAAAATTCAGAAATTAGGACACGCTGTTTTAATGCAGCGTATTTCCCGCGCGGAAGATTGAAATTTTCAATATAGTAATCTATTAACGATGTATCTGAAAAAACAATATCACTCCTAATCCTTAAAACATAATCTGTATCTACCAACCTAAGTCCTGCTTTGGCGGCTTCTATTTGAAGGTTGCAATTATTTTCACGCAGACCCTGTTTGACTGGTGGTAAAACGATAGCTGAGTCCGACATAACAATTATATCGCTAAAATCATCTATTAACGCTAATGCGTCCTGGAATACGATATTGTTTCTATGTATTCTAGCAATACGTAATTTAGGAATAATTCCTGGACCTTCAAAAATTATAAGATCCGATTGTGATATCGAGAAAATAATTTTAGATTTCGGGAAAATGCTTCGCCATTGCGATATTAATTGGGCAGTCTGGATTATGTTCCAGTCATATAGAGGCCCTTGCACCACGATTGACAAAGAATTTAGGATATCATCTTTTTTTATTACAATATCACTCATATTTCACTTGTACCCATCTGTTTTGTGAGATAGAATATGGCCAATTATGTATCATATTTATATTAAAATGATAACGTCATCAATGATGGTCTTTAACCCACTTGGTGCTTTTGGAAAGGTCGATCACATCGGAAAAGTGTTCGTCTCAGGCTAGAGCGCGTCCACTGAACCATGAAACGTGTGGGGGAACACGGGACATGGATTGTGATTCACCGTTTCCATTGATGGAGATGGTGGCGCGCCTGAAGAATGAGCAGTCCGTCGGGATCGGCCGCAGCATGCTCAGTCGATGGCTGCGGCAGCATAGGTGGACATTTAAAAAAAAGACCGAACATGTATTGGAGCAGGAGCGCGAAGATATCCTGCAACGTCGGCAGGCCTGGTTCGACAGCCAGCCTGACCTCGATCCGCACCGTTTGGTCTTCATCGACGAAACCTGCCTCTCCACGAAGATGACCCGTCTGCGTGGTCGTGCTTTACGTGGAGAACGCTGTCGGGTAGGCGTTCCTCACGGCCATTGGAAAACCACCCCTTTCACCGCAGGCCTGCGCCTCACGGGCATGACCGCACCCTTCGTGCATGATGGCGCCATGAATAGCGAGATTTTTCCGGTGTTGAGCCCAGGTGATATCGTCGTGCTGGACAATCCGCCCGCCCACAAGGTTCCGGGGTGCGAAAGGTCATCGTACGAGTGGGGGCACAGATGATGTTCCTCCCTTCCTATAGTCCCGATTTCAACCCGATCGAAATGGCATTCGGCAAGCTCAAGGCCCTTTTGCGCGCCAAGACAGCAAGAGCCGTCACAGCCTTATGGGGCACCGCCGGATCAGTCCTGGATGCTTTCCTCCGACGAATGCGCCAACTTCTTTACAGCCGCTGGATATGGGGCGGAATAAAGTGGACATGCCCTAAGACCGATACCGTGTTATCCTTAGAACTCTTTTGGAAATTTAATGCGATGGGTTCTCAAGAGGATTTATGCGCGATTCAAACGCAGGATGTGGACGACAGCGCAACGAGGCCGCATGGCCGATTGCTTTCAGGTAGGCTGCCGCCGACTGATATTTCGGATAGAGAGGAGGACTGACGGGCCTCCTCCAAAACTGCCCGAAAGCAGGAGGTCAGTCCTGCTCAGGGTTCAATCTTAGCTGTTACGATACCAACGCAGTAGGGAATTGCAAGATTGGCGGCCTCGCCGAATGAGTGCGGTCCGACGATCATATCCCCAGAACATTCGATGGTCTGAACGTTTTTTCTGATCAGGATATATCGTGTCAAATAATGAGTCCGGATCATTGATAATTGAATCCAGGATATTCTGACTGATACATTCAACGCGCGTATGCTTGCTAATTTTCCGCACAATATGTTGATATTTTTTTATATAAGCATTTATATCTTTAATATTTGCAACGATAAAGTTGTCTGCCATAATATACAATGACTCATTTAGGTTTCGTGTGTCATTGTGATAATCTAGATTCAGGAAAGGAAATTTTTCTTTAAAATAAGGGAAGTGTATAAACTGTTCTACTGCCAAGCGTATGAGAAACTTCTTTTCCAATACATTTGTATCATGAAGGAATGGATGATTTTCGTAATAGATGCTATCGGCAAAGCTAACATTTTCAACTGTTGCCCATAGATTTTTTATATCTTCGCTCAATCCAAAATGGAACCAGTCGCTATAATGAAAAGGCATTCTATATAATGTCAGAGGATTTATGGTAAAGATTTCAGGAATTAATATTTTTTGAATAAACGATGCATAATCGCGACGCTTATTTTCCATATTATTTTTGTATACTGAAATAAAATTCTTACTCATAAGGCATAAGTCATTCCTTATGCGCAGTATGTATTTTCTTGATGCATGTTTTAACCCGGATTTCGCAGACTGGATCTGAAGATTTACATTATTTAAGCTCTGTGTGTCGTTTTTTATGGGAGGAAGTGGAAGTGCGCCAGGGGCCTGGATCACGATATCTGTAGTATTGAATAAAACTTTTATGGCTTCTGCCCGTATCGTATCAGTTTTAAAGGCAGAAAGAGCCGTTTCCGGCAGAATATTCTCCCCAGCATTTTCTGAAGAATCTATAAAGTCAGATGATGATACAGAAAAAATGATTTCTGCCTTGGGGAACATGTTGCGCCAATGACGACATATCAAAGCAGATTCTTGTATATTTTTATTTAACCATGGACCTTGTATAACGATGGAAAGTGGCTCACCATTTTGATAAATATTGTCTAATGTCCCAATATCAAAATGGTAAACCATTTTTTGTTCGTCCTATAGTGTATGAAAATTATTTATTCAAATATAAGAATTTCTCTTCAAATTTTTTGCCGCCGTCTTTTGTCAGGGCTTCATATTCCGCCGGAACCCCACAGAAAATGACATTTTCTTTTGGAATAACCGTATAGTGAATATCTTTCCCGATTTTGATCAGGTGGTTATAAATTGGGGCGACATAGAGTTCGTTTTTGCTTGGATTTTTCCGCTCTTCATTCAGTGCCCAACGGAAGTCGCTGATGGTGGCGAACTGATACAGGCCAGTACAGCAGAAAGATGAAATTGGTTCTTTTTCCGTCGTGCGAATGACCCGGTTCTGGTCGCTGCCATCGCTTTCGACAAAAGACCAGTTATCCCCTTCACCGATGAATGTTTCCAGATAGCCATCCCCCTGTTCGGCTTTGGGCGGAAATGTAAAGCCGGGACGGAAGGTATCAATATTGAAAATGGTCATGCCGCTAGGGCCGGCATCCGTCATGCCATCCAGGCCCCGTTCGACCGTTTCCGCCTGCCCTGCTGTCATCTCATCCAGAATGACAAGCCGGGCATTGGTCACGCCAAGGGCAGCCAGACGCTGACGGACGAAATCAGGTGTCTCAAACTCCCTGCGCATAATAAAGGTGAAGGTATCGGCCTGTCCTGCTTTCAGGAATCCCATGACAGAATAGTCAAAGCACGTATGGTCGCCCAGCGGCAGCATGTATTTGGGCCTGTCATAACCAGCTTCGCGGAACCGGCGGCTCATTCCAACCATCGGGAATATAATCATGAACAGGACTCCATCATGCTCTTCAGTCGGAATGCATTGGCTAACATCGCCCGCTGCCGTCGTTTGTTTGTCGTGTGTAGGGGAAGCATACTTAAGAATAACAGAGCCGTCATGGCAATGGCCGAGCGATCCATGCAGGCATATCTGCCCGCTTTCCGGCTTTTGTATATATCCAGCAGGCGGCGGCGCGCAGGGACCGTATCAAACGTCAGATCCAGATCATAATCTGAAGAGACAAGATCAAATCGGTCTGCGATCAGAAAATCATAGAATCCGAAAACCGAATGTCCCAGCTTGGAAATATCATAACGCGCATCACCAAACATCGTGATGCGTCCATTGGATAGCATTCCACGGGGATCTACTACGCTGACACGTTTGGACCGGAAGTTATAGAAGATGTTTCCAAAGTGGAAGTCGCCATGCCACATGGTAATATCATCTGGCGCAGTCGGAACAATGGCCGAGATCAGTTCTTCTCCCAATGCCCGCAGCGACGGGGCTGGCTTTCCCCCATAACGCCATTCCTTCGTCAGCGAGATTTCATTGTCGCGTGCGAAGGTTTCCAAGCGCTGGGCTGTTTTGCCCTTGATCATGTCATTGAAGAAGAGGGAAGGATAATCATCCCCGATTTCATAGTTCTTCGGCCGGATGCCCTGCATTTTATCAAGGAAGTCCAGGCAACCATCCAGCATTATTTCCCACATGTGTGCGGGCAGGTTGCCAAAGCAGTACAGTTCGGACATCAGGGGGAAATATAAATATTCCAGTTCATAGGAATATGTTTCTTTTTCCCCGGCATCAATGAAGTGCGGGGTATAAGGCCGTAATTGTGGTGGCAGATGCTGGAACCACTCGGCTTCTGCAAAGATCTTGCGCTGGGGCAGCCCGGTTTTGACAACGGAACGACCGTCGCTGGTGATGCTGTTGAACGACCGGGCCAGCAGTTCCTGACATCGTGACTGGTGATAGGTGTACAGGTGACCAAAATCCAGCCATGTAATGTCGTATACCGGTTCCATGGTATATGAGGCTGAATATGTATTCAGGGCCTCTATGAAGCCCTGATTGTCCTGTAGTGCTATATTGACTATTTTCTTGAAGTGCCCGGCTTCATGAAAATTGAACAGACCCGCAACGATGTCGGTCGTCTGTTCGGTATCCCGCTGGTATTCATGGAATACATAGCGTCCGTCGATGATTTCAAATTCGCTCCACCGCGCCAGATGATGTGTGCTGCCCACGGCAAAACCGTTTGCGGGCCAGGGGGATTTGATATCAAACAGTGTGTCGCCAAACAGGATATAGACGTTGGCGTCATCTTTTACGGAACAGAGACCCTGTGCAATGCTCTGCAGCACGGATGCCGTGGCCGGCACACGCTCGATCAGGATATTTGCGGCGTTTATGCGTTCCACATCGTAATGCGGCAGCACATAATCATTAGGCAGCACCAGAACCGGTTGCGCATCCATCGCCCTGGCCATCTTCAACTGGTCTTCATAAAGACGGCGACCGCCATTGGGCAGGAATGCGGGCGGCAGGCTCCCGAATTCGGCAATCAGTTCGGGGCAGATGTAAGCGCCGCTCAGGATAATGAAATAAGCGCCTGACATTATGCCTGCTCACGTTCAAGAAGACGGACAATCTGATCATAGCTTAACGTGCGGAATTCAGATGGGCGAATGGCCTTGTCATCGATGTAGAACCCATCATGACCGCACCATGGCTTACCGACGATGATCGAATCATACGGGACGTCGTGCCGGTCGAGCCACTCGGTAATAACTGGTAGCGTATGCTTTACGATGGCTGAAATATCACCGTTATACGTACGCATGTTGCGACTGGTATGAATGGTGATGTGAAACCCGTTTTTTTTATATTCGCGTATCTTTTCAATGATATCCACGATGGGTGTCGCGTTGCTGTATTTCATTACGGGGTCGACTGACTGATCTTCGTTTTCATATGGTCGACAGATCGTATAATCAAGATCAATGACAAGGTTTTTCATTTTATCTCCATGTAAGCAGTGCTTGCGGTCGCTATTTGGAACTGAATGGTAGTTTCATATCCCGATATTCTGTTAATGGAGGATAAATAATAAATATGACCATTATATTATATCGGGCAATCCGCAGATGGGTATTTACTTGGCAATCCCCCCCATGGATGTTCCTGGAGATAGAATGGTGGTAATCAGATTGAAGAATTTATAAAACTTGTTGCTTGCCGAATCAGCAATATAGATAAGATCCCGGTCTCTCATCATGAACTTGTCTGCCAGAAAGTATCCGGCGGGGTTTATCATATCCAGCTGATACACGACAGGCGCCGTTTTTGCCTTGTCATCAACCGGCATCCCGAGGCGGCGGACGATATCGGCATTTTCAAACCGGAACAGATAGACGGCATTGGGATCGGCACGTGAATCAAGCGGGCCGCCACTACGTGCAATCGCTTCCGCCAGGGTCATGGTCGGCATGCTGAACTGGGTCTGTGTCACCCGGTTGGTGGCCCCGAAAACCGTGTAGCTGCGGGGCTGGAATGTCAGTTGCACCCGGTCGCCGGGCTGCATCAGGATGTTTTGCGCCGGATTGTTTTCGATTGTCTTGAGGGGCAGTTCGGCAATCTTCCCATTGCGTGTCAGGCGGACCAGATAATCCTCGTCTGCCTGGTGGGACTGGTTTGCGCCGCCGGCCAGGGCGATGACATCCAGGATGCGTTCCCTGTTGGGGGTCAGGGTGACGCGACTTGGCCGCCGCACGCCGCCATATACCATGACCGAATTGGCGATATCGGCTGCGATCCGTACCAGAACCTGCGGGGACAGTGACTGCTGCTTCAGTCGGGCCTTGATCGCGTTTGCCACCTCTATGGTGGTCATGCCGGCGACATGGATCTCTCCGGCATAGGGCACCCGGACATTGCCGCTGGCATCGACGCTAAGGGGGGGGAGATTCGAGCCCGAAGACGTACTGGGCATCGTGCTGGCGCCCGTTGCCGAGGCCATCATGCTCGCACTGCTGAGACTGAACAGCGCGCTGCCGACCTCGTATATCGAGACCTGCAGGATGTCGCCCGGGCCAACCCTGTCGTTATGCGTGAAGCTGACCGGAGTGTTGTCCGCGTCCAGGTTGCTGAACAGCGGCGGGTTTTCATTGGCAAGGAGCGTGATGAGGTCCGGGCTGACCTGCACGATCGCGTACCCCACCGTATTGCGCTTGGGGTCGCGCTGTGCACGGTTGATCTGTGCTTCCGTCGGGCCGCTGTAAGGTAACGAATTGCAGCCAGTCAGCAGCAGGAGAACCCCACCAACCGCAGCAAAATACCGACCTTTTCGAACGCGCCGTAGAACTGAATCCAGACTTTTCGGAAGACAGGAAATGGTCAAGGCAACACCGCGACTGGAGGTTGAGTGAAGGCGGAGAACAGGATTGAAGGTATCTTTCATGCGGTATGCATGTTTGACGTGTACGGTCGGCAAATATCTATGGAAAGGCCTTTTATCACGTCGTATTTTGGCTGGCTATGCTAATTAGTAGTGGTGGCGGCCCTCGGAAGAGAGCAGCAAACCGCACAAGCGGGCCGTTTGCCCTCCATGCTAGGCAAATGGGGCGACAATCGTGAAATTTGTTATGAAAATTGAAGAAATTCTGTTTCCGGCCGCATGGGGCAAGACGGGACTGGTCGTACACACGGTGGCCCAAGACGGGACTTTAGATAATATTTTAGGCGGGTAACAGGTATGCAGCCAGCGGGGCAGCCGTCCGATCCGGTGTGTATCGCACAGGCGCCCGGGATGCAGTTACTTGATGCATCCCGACGCGGGTGTCAGCGTTCAGGGACATGCGGCTGATGAAATTGGCCTGCTCGTGTGATTCCCGTAGCCGTGGGGATGCTTTTTGCGCCAGTTCAGGGCTGTCCCTACGATGGAATCAATATGCTGGTATTTGGGACACCATCCCGTTTCCATGCGGATTCGGGATGAATCAGCTACCAGAATGGCAGGGTCCCCCGGTCGGGGAGGGGCCCAGTCCCATGGTATCGTGCACCCGCTTACGCGCTCGACGCTTTCGATGACCTCAAGATTGGTAAATCCCCGCCCGTTGCCCAGATTGTAGGAAACCGACCTTGTATCCAGTTGATCGATGACACGGATATGCGCGTCCGCCAGATCGGTCACATGGATGTAGTCCCGGATGCACGTGCCATCCCGTGTGTCGTAATTATTGCCAAATATTTTCAGGGAAGGATGCAACCCCAGGGCCGTGTCGATGGCCAGGGGGATGAGATGGGTTTCTGGCCGATGGTCTTCCCCCAGCCGTCCTAGGGGATCTGCGCCGGCGGCATTGAAATACCTCAGGCAGGCGCTGCGCATCCCGTAAACGCGATCAGCCCACAGCAGGGCACGTTCAATGAAGAATTTACTGTCACCATAGGGGGAAGCCGGATTGACATGCGCATCATCCGTAATCCCGGGCATATCACTATCCCCACTGAAAAGAGCCGCAGTAGAGGAAAAGACAAAGCGTTTTACATTATGATAAGTACATGCTTCGATCAGATTGAGCGAATTCATGGTATTATGACGCAGATAATGGAACGGGTCCGCAATGGAGTGCCCGACCGATGAAAGGGCGGCAAAGTGGAAGACGACGTCCCAGTTTTCCTGCGACACGGCATCATGTGTTGCCTGCGCATTTTCCAGATCGATATTCCAGAAACGCGCCCCTTGGGGAATGGCGGCTATATGGCCCGTGCTGAGGTTGTCCAGAACAACAACATCATGTCCCGCGTCCATAAGGCTTATTACAAGGTGGCTTCCCACGTACCCCGCCCCACCTGTAACAAGACATTTCATAACGGCCACCGGTTTTCCTAAAGGCATGAACATATGGAAGCAGTGTAAATAATAGAAAAGTGTACACTACACAACTTTCCATCCCCTGTATGGTTTGCCGCAATGGATGACTGCGGGTATCGCCGCGCCTTATAGCAGCTTCATGATCTTGAGCAGCATCCACGTGATCATCATGAACACGAAGCAGATGCCGCCGGCCTCCACCGTGCCCAGCGAACCGGCCGCCAGGAACATGCCGCCTGTGTTCATCCCGAAAAAACCGGTCACGAAGGTCGCAGGCAGCATGAGCGTGGTCACGATGGACACCGTGTACAGGCGGCGGTTGGTTTCTTCCGCCTGACCGGACGCCAGTTCGTCCTGCAGCGAGCGGGCACGATCCTGCAGCGCCAGAAGATCATCAAGGGCTGCATGGATCTGGCGCTGCGAACGGTCGCGGATGTCATCTTCCGCCCATTCGGGCAGTTCCAGATCCTCGTTGTGGAAAATACGGTCCACGGGCGAGATCACGCGCCGCAATTCGGTCGAACGGCGGCGCACACGCCCGATCAGCCCGCTTATACGACCAAAATCAGTGTGCTGGTCCAGTGTCAGCAGCAGGTCCTCGGCGCGGTCCAACTGGTCATCCAGCATGGCGATATTGCGCCGGACGGTATCGGCGAATTCCAGCAGGGTATGATCCACCACCTCGGCAGGGGAGTCGAATGACGCCCGCTGCATGGCCCGGTAAATCACCCCCAGTGCGGGAACCGGCTGGCGGCGCGTGGTGATCAGCAGGGTAGGCAGGACCGCAAAACGCCATGCGGACAGGTTTTTGTCGTCTTCCGACATGGCATCGTCAAAGCCGGGCAGGGCGCCATAGACGATGTCGCCTTCCGCCTCGACATTGGTGCCGCGATCCGTGCTGCCCAACGCAAGGCGCACTTCCTCGGGCAGGCAGGGAATGGCCTGGATGTGGGCGCGACTGGCTGTGTGGACGATATCGTAATGCAGCCAGACCCAGGTGGCTGGCTCATCGGGGGGGTAGCCTTCAAGCGCGCGGGCAATCTGTTCATCCGTCAGGCGCTCGGGCTTCTGGCCCGGCTGGCAGGCAATGGCCCATACCAGTCCATTGGAGACAGAGGACGCGGATAACATGTCGGCGGACAGCCCGGTGGCGTTGTCCGTCATGGGAAAATCGGGGACGTTTCCCATCGCATATCCCTTCGTCATGCTGCCGGTCTGGCCGGTTCTGGTGGCCCTGTCCATGGCTGATACGAAACGGGCGGCCGGTGGTCGTTGACCACGCGCCCGCCCGTTACGCCAGCGGCGTATTACTTCATCAGGTCAGGGGAGACCTTGCCGCCATTTTCCGCCAGCTTCTGCATGACCTGCTTGATCAGCCAGATGTTCATCGGCGCGGTGTCGTTCATGTCGCCGGTGTAATGCAGTTCCGTCGCCAGTTCCTTACGCGCGGCCAGCGAGTTGTCGAGGCCCAGCAGGCGCATCAGGTCGACGATGGAGGTCTGCCAGTTCAGCTTTTCCGGATACTTGGCCGCCAGTGCGGTCAGCACGGCGTTCACGTCCACCGGCTGTGCCGGGGCCGCGGGGGCGGCAGCTGCCGGAGCCGCCGCGGGTGCTGCTGCGGCAGGCGCTGCGGTGGTTGCAGCGGCCGGGGTGGCGGCGGCGGCGTGGCTGCCGAAAATCTTGGACAGGATTGAACCGAAGATGCTCATGTTTTCTTTCTCCATCACATGATGGTCCGGCGGATACCGGACCCGTCACGTATATGTTAGGGACGTTTGCTGCGCTCAGTAACGATACAGATCATTCTTGAACGGGCCATTGACCGGCACGCCGATGTAATCCGCCTGCGCTTTAGACAGCTTCGACAGCTTCGCGCCGACCTTGGCGAGATGCAGGAAGGCCACCTTCTCATCCAGGTGCTTGGGCAGGGTATAGACCTTGTTTTCGTACTTGCCCGCCGGTGCCTGCCACAGGTCGATCTGCGCCAGCGTCTGGTTGGTGAAGGACGCGGACATGACGAAGGACGGATGGCCCGTCGCGTTGCCCAGGTTCACCAGACGGCCTTCGGACAGGACGATCAGGCGCTTGCCATCGGGGAAGATGACCTCGTCCACCTGCGGCTTGATGTTGTCCCACTTGTAGTTGCGCAGCGCATTGATCTGGATTTCGGAATCGAAATGCCCGATGTTGCACACGATGGCGCGGTTCTTCATCTCGCGCATGTGCTCGATGGTGATGACGCCCTCGTTGCCGGTCGCGGTGACGAAGATATCGCCGCGGGGGGCGGCCTCTTCCATCGTCACGACCTCGTAGCCTTCCATCGCGGCCTGCAGCGCGCAGATGGGATCAACCTCGGTCACCAGCACGCGACAGCCCGCGTTGCGCAGCGATGCGGCCGAACCCTTGCCCACGTCACCATAACCGGCAACCACGGCAACCTTGCCCGCCATCATCACGTCCGTGCCACGGCGGATCGCGTCCACCAGGCTTTCACGGCAGCCATACAGGTTGTCGAACTTCGACTTCGTGACGCTGTCGTTGACGTTGATGGCCGGAACCCGCAGCAGGCCCTTCTTGGCCATGTCCCACAGGCGATGCACGCCGGTCGTGGTTTCTTCGGAGACGCCACGCACGTCATTGAGCATCTCGGGATACTTCTCGTGCATCAGCGTCGTCAGGTCGCCGCCGTCGTCGAGGATCATGTTCGGCGTCCAGCCGTCCGGTCCCTTGATGGTCTGCTCGATGCACCACCAGAACTCGTCCTCGGTCAGGCCCTTCCACGCGAACACGGGCACGCCGGTCGCGGCGATGGCGGCGGCGGCCTGGTCCTGCGTCGAGAAGATGTTGCACGAAGACCAGCGGACCGTGGCGCCGAGCGCCGTCAGGGTCTCGATCAGCACGGCGGTCTGGATCGTCATGTGCAGGCAGCCGGCGATGCGCGCGCCCTTCAGCGGCTTGGACGTGCCATATTCCTCACGGAGCGCCATAAGCCCCGGCATTTCGCCTTCCGCGATCGAGATTTCCTTGCGGCCCCACTCGGCAAGCGAGATGTCCTTGACCTTGTAGTCGGTGCTGGTGGTCATTTCTTATCCTGTATTCGTCAATGCGGCACAGGATATACCCCGTCAGGCGCGTGTGATCCAGAGCACGCGGAATTCCATGTTCACGCGATCGTGCTGGCGACATCTTCCGCCTGCTTCAGGATCCGCAGGAAATTTTCCCCCCACAGGGCCGCGATCTGGCTGCGGTCATAGCCACGGCGCAGCAGTTCCGCCGTAAGATTGGGCGATTCCGATGCATCGGCCCAGCCACGTATGCCGCCGCCGCCATCGAAGTCGGACGAGATGCCGACATGCTTGATCCCGATTCGCTGCACGGCGTAATCGATATGGTCCACGAAGTCCGCCACCGTGACCGGGCGTATGTCGCGTACGTCACGCGGGCGCAGGAAGGCGTCCATGGCGGTAATGTGGATGACCCCGCCACAGGCCTTCAGCGCGTCAAGCTGCCCGTCATCAAGGTTGCGCGGGTGATCGCACAGGGCGCGCACGCAGGAATGGCTGGCGAAGACCGGCGCGTGGGACAGTTCGACCGCCTGCATCATGGTGTCGCGTGACGTGTGCGACACATCGACCAGCATGCCCACGCGGTTCATTTCGGCCACGGCATCCCGGCCAAGGCCGGACAGCCCGCCATGCAGCGTTTCGGGATCATCCAGATGGTGCATGGGCCGCGCCGAGTCTGCCAGCTGGTTGTGCCCGTTATGTGTCAGCGTCATGTAACGTGCGCCCAGCCCCCGGAAACGCGCGATAAGCGACAGGTCCCCGCCAATCGCATAACCGTTTTCCACGGCTGGAATGATGGCGATCTCACCCGCGTCACAGGTCGCGCGCACCGCCGCCGCCGTGTCGCATACCCGCACGCCCTCGATCCGGTCCGTCTCCCCGATCACGTGCAACATGGCTTCCGCCCGGGTGGAGGCCGCCTCCTGCCCGGCCGCGTCACGCGCACCCTGACCCACATAGGCCACAAGGCATGCCGCCCGCAGGCCGCCCGCGCGCATGCGCGGCAGGTCCACCCGTCGCGACGGTGCGCCCGTGGCGAAGTCGCCCCGGTCCGGCCACGGGATATCCACATGGGTATCAATGGTCAGCAGCGTGTGGTGCAGTTCCATCGCATCGGTGACGGAAATGTCGGTTGGTGTGTCAGTCATGGGGCCTCCAGCAATGGTGATAATGAACCACATGCAGCCCAGTCCTGAAAACTGGGCATAAACCAAAAGTGGTTACCTGTCGTTAGGGTAGGGACCGGCGACGCACGTCCAGCCCCCGGCCCGGTCGCCACCCTGCCGCCTGTGCGCCGGGGCACCATAGCCGCCGGGAGCGCCTGACGAAGGAACGACCATGACGACCTCCATCCCCCTGCTCAAGCTGAATGACGGCCACAAGATCCCCGCCATGGGGTTCGGCACCTATCCGCTGGACAACCCGCAGGCCGAAAAGGCAGTGCGTGAGGCCCTGACGGCGGGCTATCGCCTGTTCGATACGGCGTCGCGTTACGGAAACGAAAGCGGGGTGGGGACCGGACTGGTCAGCTTCGACATCGGGCGTGAGGATATTTTCGTCACCACCAAGCTGCGTGGTGCCGACCAGGGATATGACAGCACGCTGCGCGCGTTTGACGAAAGCCTTGAACGCCTGAAGATGAGTTATGTTGACCTTTACCTCATCCACTGGCCGCTGCCCGCCAAGGACCAGTATGTCGAAAGCTGGAAGGCGATGATCCGCCTGAAGAAGGAAGGGCGCATCCGCTCGATCGGCGTTTCCAACTTCCTGCCTGAACACCTGCAGCGCCTGATTGATGAAACCGGCGTCACCCCCGCCGTCAACCAGATCGAGATGCATGCCGATTTCGCGCAGTCGGAACTGGTCGCCCTGCACAAGAAGCTGGGCATCCTGACCGAGGCATGGAGCCCGCTGGGGCGTGGCAAGCTGCTGGAAAATCCCGTTGTCAAACGGGTTGCGGACCGGCACGGCAAATCCACGGCGCAGGTCCTGCTGCGCTGGGTAATCGACTACGGCGCGGTGCCCATTCCCAAGAGCGCGCATCCCGACCGCATGCGCGCCAACCTGCATGCGTTCGATTTCCAGCTCACGCCGGATGACATGAGCGACCTTGCGACGCTCGACAGCCCCCACAACCGCACCGGTGGCGATCCCGCCACCTATGTCGAGGAATAAAAGACTGTTTTGAAAGAAGAAAAGTTTTTGGGTGCCGCCTTATTTCAAAAAGGCGGCGTTCTTCGGGGCTTTTTGAAAAAAGCTTCGCCAAAAACTTTTCCATAATATGCAGGTTCGCATTAACCTGACCTGCCAGTTACATCACGGACATGCTGGCGGGTCAGGATTGCACAAGCCGAAGCCACGCTGTTATGGTGCGCCCGCCCGTCCCGTCGGGCGGGCCATGTTGGCGCGTCTGCCATGGGGAAATGGGCATGACCGGGATCATACCACCAGCATGGCACCAGCGCAGGCAGTAGCGGCATCTGACGAACATGACGGCCTGGCCGCGCAGGCTCCCTCCACGCGCCGGTCCCTGCGATGGCTGGCGCTGGGATTTGCGGGCATGCTGGCCGCCTGCGCCCACAATCCTTCGCCCGAAATGAGCGAGGAACAGATCCTTCACGAGGCTGAATCCTATCGTGCCCGTGCCCAGAGCAACTATACCCCGCCGGGACCGCCGGAAGACCCATGGGGGCCGTATATCAACGAGGCCTCGCAGCGTTTCGACGTGCCCAGTGTCTGGATCCGCGAGGTCATGCGGCGCGAGTCGGGTGGCCAGCTTTACCATAATGGCCAGTTCGTGACCTCGCTGCCCGGCGCCATGGGGCTCATGCAGCTCATGCCGCCGACCTATGATGCGATGCGGGCACGCTACAACCTTGGCCCCGATGCCTATGACCCGCACGACAATATCGAGGCGGGCACGGCCTATATCCGTGAAATGTACGACATTTACGGCTCCCCCGGTTTCCTTGCGGCCTATAACAGCGGGCCGGGGCGGCTGGATGACTTTCTTGACCGCTATCATACCCTGCCAAAGGAAACGCGCGATTATGTCGCCTCCATCGGGCCACGGATCGCGGGCAGCACGCCCGTAAACCGTTCGCAGGCCGACCTGCTGGTGGAAGCGCGCGCCCTGGCCCGCGCGCAGGCGGCGCAGAATGCGCGAGGCGGGCAGAGCCGGGGTCGCCAGCTTCTGGCATCCGTTCCGCGCGGGGCCGCGGCCGATACGCCATCGCCCGAAGCCGCTGCCGTGCGTGCGGCATGGAGTGCCCGTGAACAGAGCGGCCTGTCCCCGATGGCCGCAGCCGGAACCCGTCCCGGCGTCATCAGCATGGCGAACAGCCATGACTGGGCGGTACAGGTCGGCGCCTATGGATCGATCGGACAGGCGGAGCATGCGGCAGGACAGGCGCGGGCGAAGGTTTCGTTCAGTGGCGCGCATACACAGGTCGCGACCGTTGCATCAGGGCGCCGTCATGTCTATCGTGCAAGGCTGACCGGCCTGTCGCACGAAGCGGCCCAGCAGGTCTGTCAGCGACTGGGTGGATCAGGGTGCCAGATCCTGCCGCCAACCACATGAAGGCATGGACCCTGCCCCGCAGGGTGTGAGGACACATGAGGTATTTTTACAGGCGTTCACGCTGGTCCCTGCCGGGACTGTGCCTGCCGCTGGTCGGTGTCATGGCATTTGCCGGCTTTGTCTGCTTTTCCCCCGCGCGTGCGGCCCTGCCGGTTGGCAGCCAGGCCCCGATGTTTGATGCGCAGGCCACCACCAACGGCAGCGAGTTCGATTTCCGCCTGGCCGATGCGCTGCGGCAGGGGCCGGTGGTGCTGTATTTCTACCCCGCCGCCTTTACCCGTGGCTGCACCATGGAAGCGCATGACTTCGCCAACGCCATGGACCAGTACAAGGCGCTCGGCGCCACCGTCATTGGCGTTTCCACCGATGACATGCACACCCTCGACCGCTTTTCCGTAAGCGAGGGCCATGGTCGTTTCCCCGTCGCGACCGACCCGAAGGGTCAGATCGCAAAGATGTATGACAGCCACCTGCCGCTGGTGAACCGCGCCAGCCGTACGTCCTATGTCATCGCCCCCGATGGCAAGGTGATCTACGCCTACAGCGCCCTGTCGCCCAAGGGGCATGTCAGCGGAACGCTGGATGCGCTGAAGCAGTGGCGCGCGGCGCAGGGCAACGCCAGCAAGGTCACGCTGCCTGCAAAGCCCCAGTAAAAGCCGATTTCAAAATAATATCCTGATAAAGATAAAAGTTTTCGGGTGCTGCCTTTTTTGAAAAAAGCTTCACCAGAAACCTTTTATAATTTCAGATGGATTTCTGAAGTCGTCCTTAAGACCGCAATATTGACTTACGTTCCCCGCACGGTATTGACTGGCCTTTCCGTATCCGTGGGGAGAAGCCGGTGGGATTCCGGCACGGTCGCGCCACTGTACACCGCAGCCCCTGCGGAAGTCAGACCTCCCGGCGGATAGAGCTTCATTCCGTTACGGGACGCGCTTTCCCGACAGGAGATCTGACCCTCATGTCCTTCATTCCTTTCCCCTGGCTGCATCGGGATATGCCCTGATGGCCGGACGCCTTCTGCTGCGTGGCATGCTGGCGGGCATTGCCGCGGCCGCCCTTGCATTCCTGTTTGCCCGTGTATTCGGTGAACCGCAGGTCAACCTTGCCATTGCGTTCGAATCCGCCATGGATGCGGCATCGGGTGAGCCACCGGAACCCGAACTGGTCAGCCGGGGCGTGCAGGCATCTCTTGGGCTGTTGACGGCTGCCGTCATGTATGGTGCGGCCTATGGCGGACTGTTTGCGCTGGTATTCTCGCTGGCATACGGGCGCATCGGCCGTTTTTCGCCGCGCATGCTGTCCATGCTGCTGGCGGGGGCGGGATTCCTGGCCGTGGTGCTGGTGCCGGACCTGAAATACCCCGCCAATCCCCCGGCGGTGGGGCAGCCGGAAACCATTGGCCTGCGCACGACCGCCTATTTTGAAATGGTCGTCTTTTCGCTGTGCGCGCTGACGCTGGCGGTCCTGTCAGGCCGCGCATTGGCCGCGCGCCTTGGCAACTGGGGCGCGACGCTCTGCGGCGGGGCGGTATTCGTGGTGCTGGTGGCGCTGCTGCAATGGGCGCTGCCCGATATCAGCGAAGTGCCGGACAATTTCCCCGCCACCCTGCTGTGGCGCTTCCGCGAGGCCGCCCTTGGCATGCAGATCGTGCTGTGGGGCAGCCTCGGGCTGGTCTTCGGCATGATGGCCGACCGGCTGCTGGGACGCGGCATGCCCCGTTACGGCTGATCCGGCGTATCATCCCCATCGTGCCCGCCGCCGATTCTGTCCGGCGTGGGGGCGGCGGTGGAGGTGTCTTCCTTCATGACCCTGTCCCATATCGCGTGCAGCCTGGCGTCCATGGCGTCATCAAGTACGGGAAAGGGATGGCTCGCCGCGATATAGGCAGGCTGCTGGTCCCAGTGCAGGGCGGCTTTCGTATCGGCATCCAGCGGCGCGTTGGTATTGGCGGGCATGCCCCAGAAACATGATGACGTGGCCAGCCGCGCCTGTGCCGCGGGCGTGCGCAGGTATTGCGCGAACGCCAGCGCCAGTGCCTTGCGCTGCGAGGCCTCGATGATCGAGATGCCATGCTGCCACCGGATGCCGCCTTGCCGGGGCAGGGTGAATGTCAGGTCCGGCCGCTGTTTCGGGGTATCGGGCTGCGCCGTGGGCGTGCTGACCGTGCCGCCTTCGCCCACGCCCGCCGTGGTCCATGCGCCGCCGCCTACGACAATATCCACCACGCCATCGGCCAGCGCCTGCTGCACGCTGGCGCTGTCGCCCACCAGTGTCGCATTGGCGCGCAGGGCCGCAAGCCTGTCCTGCAATGCAGGCAGGTCGGCATCCGTCAGACGCGCGGGATCAAGCCCCAGCGCCAGGGCGACATAGGACAGGATGGGCAGGTAACTGTCATAAATCGCGATATGCCCGTGATAACGCGGCTGCCACACCGCGTTGATGTCCTGCATGTCCTGCGCGCTGACATGGGACTGATTGAAGGCAACTGCGTGAAAGCCGTATTTTTCCGGCACGGAATACAGCAGTCCCTGGTATGAACCGGCGGCCGCGCTGGCAATGGCGGGGGGAATGCCATCCGACGGAAAATCCGCAGGATCCAGCGGCGCCAGCAGGCCGGCGGCGGCCAGTTGCGGGGCGGCGGTTTCCTCCAGGATCACAACGTCCCAGTCACCCGCCTGCGACTGGCGCAGGATGTTTCGGGCGCTGGCGGTGCTGTCGATATCCTTGAAATGGACCCGTACCTTGTTGGCCTGTTCAAAGGGGCCGAGCAGTTCCGGGTCTTCATGGTCACACCATGTCAGCACGTTCAGCACATCATCCGCCGCCCGTGTCGGGCCGGGCTGGATGGCTGCAAGGATGATGAAGGCGGTCGTGGCGGCAGCAAGGGAGCCGCGACGGCTGCATGCGGACATAAGGGACAACTCCTGAAGGACAGGGCCCCAACATGGACGGGTATGCACGATGGGTCCAGTCAGGAAGGATTACAGAGGCGGCGGACAGGCCGCATGGCACGTATATATATCCATGCACCCATAATATGACCGTATGATGAAAGGCTTGATGCACGCTGCGTCGTTGCGTGCAGGACACGCCCCGTGCCTTGCACGCTTTCGCCATATTGTCCCGCGCCATCAGGTGGGGCTATGGATAGGCGCATGATCGCCGATTTCATCCGCCGTCTTATCCGGCGTCGCGCCCCACAGCCTGTGTCCCGGTCCACGTCACGCGCCGCCCGTCCGGTGATCGCGCCGCAGCCCGGATCGGTCGCGGAACGGGATATCGCCAACACAACGGTCATGTCGTCGGGACGGATACGTGCCTGTGCCCGGACCGCGCGCGGGGTGGGCCGCCTGGCCGCCATTACCGTGTGGGTGCCGCTGTCGGTCGGGTTCGAGGCGGTGCTGCTGCTGGTGCCCGGTACGGCCAAGATCCGGTGGACGCGCATGGTCTGGGGCGGCCTGTGCCTGCTCCTGTCGCTGCGCATCCGCGTGGTGGGACGCAGGGCCGGCGGCGTGGGGGGCAAGCGCGCACGGCAGGAAGGCGAACGCCCGGTGATCTATGTGTCCAACCATTCATCATGGCTGGATGTGCCGGTGCTGGGCACGGTGCTGCCATCCAATTTCGTGGCCAAGGGCGATATCGAGGGCTGGCCCATCATGGGACTCGTCTCGCGCATTGGCCGGACCATATTCGTCAGCCGCCAGCGCAGCACCACCGGCCGCGAGCGTGACGAAATGCTGCACCGCCTGATGGTGGAAGGCGACAACCTGATCCTGTTCCCCGAAGGCACGTCGTCCGACGGGTCGCGGGTGCTGCCATTCCTGTCGGCCTTTTTCGCCATTGCCAAGCCGCCGCGCCTGCCACCGGGCAAGGGGCCGGTGGAACCGGAAAGCGAGGCGGAAGCCATCGCGGCACGTCCCGGCATGACGCCGCTGATCCAGCCGGTATCGGTGGTGTATGACCAGCTGGAAGGCGTGCCGGTCAACCGTGCGCGCCGCCCGGTCTTTGCCTGGTATGGCGACATGGAACTGGGGCCGCATGTGTGGCAACTGGTCAAGTGGCGTTCGATGCGTGCGACCGTCCTGCTGCACGCGCCGCTGGATCCGAATGATTTTCCCAGCCGCAAGGCGCTGGCGCAGGCGACATGGCGGGCGGTGGCCGCAGGGGCCGCCGAACTGCGCCAGAACCAGCCGCAGCCGGAAAGCGAAACCGCGTATGCCTGCCGTCCGCTGGCGGGCCTGTTGCCACAGGATCTTGAACGGAACCGGAACTGAGGGCTTTGTGTCAAGATTGAGGCATGTCATGTTTCCCCTGTCCCTTAACCCGTAGGGTAGCCCCCCAATCGACGGTCCCGGTGGTGTCTGCCACTGTATAGGGCTGGTCTGTCCGGCATGGTACTGCAAGCGTGCCTGCCACGATCAGGAAAAGTGATCTCACATGGCGCGACGGGTCGTGCCAACGTTCTGGAGTTTACGGTGGATCAGCCGAAGATAAGCGCCGATGTCCTGCTGTCCGCAATGGAGCAGGCCATTGATCCCATGGTCGTGATTGATGAGCACAACTGCATCATCTTCTTCAATGCCGCGGCCGAGCGGATATGGGGCCTGCCGCGTGCACAGGTCATGGGACAGAATGTCAGCTGCCTTGTGCCACAGGCGGACCGTGCGCAGCATGACAGCTATATCGACCGTAACCGCGAGACGGGCGTAGGCCGCATTGTCGGCACATCGCGTGAGGTGGAATTCCGCCGCGCCAATGGCGAATCTGTCTGCGGTGAACTGTCGATTTCGCGCGTGCAGGTGGGTGAGACAGGCAGGATCTACTACATCGCCGTCATGAAGGACGTGACGGAACAGAGCCGCCAGCGCAAAATCCTGATCCTGCAGAACGAAGTGCTCCAGTCGCTTGCGTCCGACGTGACCCTGCAGGAGGTGGGCGATCGGCTGTGCCGCCGCGTGGACGGTTTCGTGCCCGGTGGGGTGGCGGCGCTCATCATGTTTGACAGCGCGCACAAGGTCAGCGTCACGTCTTCCCCCGGCATGCCCAACCGCTACCGCACGGCGCTGGACAGCATGCAACTGACACCCGAACAGACCGACGCGCTGCGCACTGCGCCCGGCAACAGCAATGCCGTGGTATGGGATGGGTATTCCTCCCTTGCCCGTTCACTGGGGCTGGAGCGGTGCTGCTCTTCCGCCATCATTTCCCGCACGGGACAGGTCATGGGTGTGTTCGCCGTGTACCTGCGTGATGACGATCCCTCGCTGGCATGGCCCGAACGGGTGGTTTCGACCTGCATGCCCCTGTGCGCGCTGGCGATCGAACAGAACCAGACGCGCCAGCACATTGCCCAGCTGTCCAATTTCGACAGCCTGACCGGACTGCTGAACCGTACGTCGCTGCATAATGTCATCGAACGCCTGATCATGCGGGGCGGGGACAGTCAGTTCTCGCTGTTCATGGTGGATATCGACCGTTTCCGCGATATCAACGACGCGCTGGGCCATGTGAATGCCGACCGTTTCCTGATCGAGATCGGTCGCCGCATCCGCGCACTGGTCAATGACGAATATATCGTCAGCCGTTCGGGTGGGGATGAATTCATCATTGTCGTGCCCGACTGTTCGCACAGGCGTGCGGAGCAGTTTGCCGAAAACCTGATCAATTCAATCGCCAAGCCCCTGCAGGTGGGTGAGAATACGCTGAGCATTTCGTGCTGTGTCGGCATCAGCACCTTCCCCGAAAACGGACCGGACAGCGAATCCCTGCTCAGCCTGGCCGATGCCGCAGCCCGGCAGGCGAAGGAGGACGGGCGTGGCCTGTACCGCTTCGCCGGGCATGAAAAGAACCAGGTGGCGCAGGAACGGCTGATGCTTGGCTCCGCGCTGCGGGACTCGCTGGCCAAGGGTATGCTGAGGCTGCATTACCAGCCGCAGGTGGAAACCATGACCGGGGGCCTGTACGGCGTCGAGGCCCTGTCGCGGTGGCATCATCCCACACTGGGCAACATCTATCCGTCCCGCTTCATCGCGGTGGCGGAGGATACGGGGCAGATCGAGGCCATTGGCCGGTGGTCGCTACAGGAAGCCTGTAGGCAGATGGTGAAATGGGACCGTGACGGGGTGCATGTGCCCACGGTTGCGGTCAACCTGTCAGCAGTGCATTTCCGCAACCGCGCGCTGCCGGAATATATCAACAACCTGCTGAAGCACCATGACCTGACGCCGGACCGCCTGACGGTGGAAATCACCGAAAGCGTGATGATGGACAACAGCAGTGATACCGAAGAAGTGCTGTACGCCATCCGCAAGCTGGATGTCGGGCTGTCGATGGATGATTTCGGCACGGGGTATTCGTCGCTGTCGCGGCTGACGCGCCTGCCGCTGACGGAAATCAAGATCGACCGCAGCTTCATCAATGATTTCGAGCATGACACCAACGCGCAGGCCGTGACCATGGCGGTGATCGGCATCGGGTCGCGCCTGGGCATGACGGTGGTGACCGAAGGGGTCGAGACCGAGCAGCAGTGGCGCCTGCTGGAGGAACTGCATTGTGATGTGATGCAGGGTTATCTGTTCGCGAAACCCCTGCCGCCGGAGGAACTGGAAAAATGGTTCCGTGAGCGACAGGAACGTGGTTCGTTCCTTATCCCGACCAAGGTGTAATATGATGTGGTCTCTGGTCTGGCGTGGGCGCATGGGTGTATCATGCAGCGCTTCGGTCCTGTTGCCGGGCTGATTTCATGAAGCATTCTGTTCTGTTTTTTATTGTAGGTTCCAGGCGGGAATATGGCATTGCAACACGATGATCGGCTGCGGGCACTGACACATCAGGATGCTGATTTCTGGGCCGACCTGGTTGACAGTGTCCTGATCGTCGCCATTACCGACACACAGGGGGTCATTACCTATGTGAATGACCGTTTTTGTGAAATCAGTCAGTACTCGCGGGCGGAACTGATCGGTTCCACACACCGGATCGTCAATTCCGGCTATCATGACGCCGATTTCTTCCGGGACCTGTACCGTACCATCGAGGCGGGCGAACTGTGGCAGGGCAATATCTGCAACCGTGCCAAGGATGGATCGCTGTACTGGGTAGCGACCACCATCATCCCCAAAAAGGACAGGCAGGGCCGGATACAGGGCTATGTCGCCAGCCGGTTCGAGATTACCGAACTGATGAACACCCGTGACCGTCTGTGTGAACTGGCGGAAACGGATACGCTGACCGGTCTGCTCAACCGTGGCGGTTTCAATACCGCGCTGGCAGATGAAATCGCGCGCTGCCGTGAATCAGGCGGTGGTGGGGCACCCCAGCCCGCGCTGGCCATGTTCGACCTTGATGGCTTCAAGCAGATCAATGACGTGCATGGTCACCATGCGGGTGACATCGTGCTGCGCGCCATTGCCTCGCGCCTGATTGAAATGACCCACCCCGATGACCCTGTCAGCCGCCTGGGCGGGGATGAGTTCGCGGTGATCCTGCACCGCACGCTGGAGGACGTATCGCTGGAGCGGTACATGGACCGCCTGCAGGGCGTGCTGGAACGTCCCATTGACATCGAAACGGTGACCGTAAGCGTTGCGGGCAGTATCGGCGCGGTGCTGCTCGATGGCACCGACACGATGGAAGACGTGCAGAAAAACGCCGACATGGCGATGTACGCCGCCAAGCGTGCGGGCGGCAAGCAGTCCCAGATGTTCACCCGCAACCTGCGCGAGCGCGCGCAGGCCCGTGTCTCCATCCTGAGCGAGGCGCGGTGCGGTGTCGAACGCAACCAGTTCGAGGTCTATTACCAGCCGATCCTGAACTGCCGCACGCTTGAAGTGGACCAGATCGAGGCACTGCTGCGCTGGCAGCACCCCGAGCGCGGCCTGCTGGCGGCGGAGGACTTTTCCGACGTGTTCACCGATGCCGGCCTGGCGCAGGCCATGGGTCCACGCATGATCGAGGCCTTCCGCCATGACGTGTGCATGTGGAACGAGAAGGGCCAGCCCCCGCGCCAGCTTGCCATCAACCTGTCGCGCATGGACCTGATCCGTGATGACTACCAGCGTGAACTGGAGGAATCGCTCAGGCGTTTCAATATGTCCCCGGACAGCTTCGTGCTGGAAGTGACCGAGGCGATGCTGCATGGCCGCCGGGCGGATCAGGGGATCCGCAACCTGCGCGAACTGGCGCGTTCGGGTTTCCGCATTGCGCTGGATAATTTCGGCAAGGGGATTACCGTGCTGAACCACCTGCGCGAACTGCCCTTTTCACAGGTCAAGATCGACCAGAGCATGGTCGCCAACATCGTGGGCAATCCCGATGCCTGCATGGTCCTGTCCAGCCTGATCGACATGGGGCAGGGTTTCGGGATGGAAATTACGGTCGAAGGGGTCGAAAACCGCGAACAGTTCGATCTGGTCATGCAGATGAAGCCGGAGCGGATACAGGGCTTCTATATTTCCTCCGCCCTGTCATCGCAGGATATCCTCAAGCTGCCATCGCATTTTGAAGGGGTCGCCCGCGCATGACCGGTACCCCCCGTACCGTGGCTGCCCGGATTGGTGATGACCTGCCGCGCATTGATGTGATCGAACTGGCCAATACGCGGCGCATCATGCATGCCGAACGGCATAATGACGGGTCGCGCATGCCCATGTTCATTCCCACGGCGGCATGGGCGAAACTGCTGGAACTGCACTGCACCGGTGACGACACGCCCCAGCACCCGCGCCTTGCCCCGTCACGTGTGATGGAAGGGCTGGAACGCGCGCTGGGCCGTCTCATGACAGCGGTGGCGCGTCATGATGCCACCGATGATGAACCCCTGCGCCCGGCCTATGTCGTGACATCCGACCTGTTTGGCGCGGAAGGCCCGGTGGATATCCGCATGGTGGTGGACCGCACGACCGGGGTTGCCTGCATGCTGGCGGGACCGCCCGCGGATATCGCGGCCCTTGGGCTGGATAATCTGTAACCGGGGAAGTTTTTGGTGAAGCTTTTTTCAAAAAGCTTCAAGGGATGTCGCCTTTTGAAAAAAGCGACATCCGGAAACGTTTATCCAGTGCCCGCCCTGCCGTCGGTCAGGTCGCAGACCGCCCCGTAAATATGGTACAGCGAACTGGCGGGCATATGATCCATGGCCGGTGTCCCGTCCGCGTTCAGGCGGTCGATCCACCCTCCATTCAGGTGGGATGGGATATAATGGGTGGCGAAATGCGCCAGCACACCCGCGATCATGCCCGATGAACCTGTATTCGTTCCAAGGGAGCGCATCAGTTCCGTCTGGGGCCAGATGCGCGTGCCTCCATCCACGACCCGTCCATCCTGCCCTACCGCATTGCGGATGACGGGGGGATGGACGGATGCGGCATGGGCCAGGGCGACCCGATGCAGCCGTTCGGCAACCTGCCGGATGCCGTCCGCATCCCGTGGTGCGCACAGGCGCAGGTATTCATGCAGCAGCCATGACCATTCCAGCAGGTGGCCCGGTTCCGCCCGGTTTTGGCCCGCAGGGTGAAGGGGGCGCCAGTCGGCGGTAAAATCTTCCAGCAGCAGGCCGCTGGCCGGGTCGATGAAGCGCGTAGTGGCCAGCGTGACCAGTCGGGCTGCACGGTCGCGGTAAATATCCTCTCCCGTGGCTTCGAACAGCGCCAGCCACGCTTCCAGCAGGTGCATGTGGGGATTCTGCCGCCGGATGGCGTCTTGGGGCGGCACGGCATCCATGAATCCCGGGCCGGAGGTACGGAAGATGGTCTCCAGTTCTGTCGCGGCGTCTCCCACGCGGCGTCGCAGGCCCGGATCACCCGACAGGCGGTACGCCCATGCATGGGCGTACAGGATGAAGGCATGGGCGTACAGGTCGCGCCGCCGGTCGGCAGGCCGCCCGTCGGGGGCAAGGGAGAAAACCCACCCCGCCGCGTCATCGGCACGGTGATAGCGGTGTTCGACTTCCGCAAGGCAGCGCAGGGCCATCTCACCTGCCGGCGAGTCGCCACGCAGGGCCGCGCGGCAATAGGTCGCGATCTGGCGGGCCTGCACCATCAGGCGCAGGGCGGGCAGGGGGATGGGACATCCGTTGAAATCAAGCCGTTCATGGAACAGGGTCCGATCCCTGTCGAACCCGTTTTCAGACCATAGCGGCAGGGCCTGGCGGACAGCCCATGTCTGGAAGTGTTCGGGTGTCACGCCGGGGTATCTGTCCCGGCCCGGCGCTGGCCGCCCGCCTGCCGTACAAGCGATGTGGTTGATCGGCCTGGCATGATGTCAACCAGCACGACACGCCCGCCATTGGCTTTTACGATATCGCCGCCCACGACTTCATCCTCGCGGTAATCCGCACCCTTTACGATGACATCGGGCAGGATCGCGCGGATGGCCTCTTCCGGCGTGTCCTGGTCAAACAGCACGACCAGATCGACATTGCGCAGCGCGCCAATCACGGTGGCCCGTGCGCGTTCATCCTGTATGGGGCGGCTTTCCCCCTTCAGGCGGCGGACGGAGCGATCGGTATTCAGCGCCACGATCAGCTTGTCCCCCTGTGCCGCAGCCTTTTGTATGAGGGCGATATGACCCGGATGCAGCAGGTCGAAACACCCATTGGTAAAGACGACCCGTGCCCCATGGTGCCGCCAGTCCCGCGCCATGGCCGTCGCCTGTTCAAGGGAGACGCATTTTCCCGAATCCGGCATGTCGCGCATCAGTGCGTGGCTGAGTTCGGCGCGCGAAACGGTGGTCGTGCCCAGCTTGCCCACCGCTACGGCAGCGGCCGTATTGGCGATGGTCACCGCCGTTTCCATGGACTGCCCCGCCGACAGGATGGCGGCGACGGTCGCGACCACGCAGTCCCCTGCGCCCGAGACGTCAAAGACCTCGGCCGCCTGGCTGCGCACATGGCTGACCGTCCCGTCATCCTGCCACAGGGTCATGCCTTCTTCCGATCGGGTGACCAGCACGCTGCCACCAAACTGTGTGCCTGCCGCCTGTGCTGCGGCAATGATCTGGTCATCGGTCCGCACCGGCAGGCCGGTGGCCCGGCCCAGTTCCTGCCGGTTGGGCGTGACCAGCGTCGCCCCGCGATAGGCCGCGAAAGACGTGCGCTTGGGATCGACAATGACGGGAATGCCCCGCATGCGGGCACGCGTGATGATTTTTTCCAGCACACCATCATCCAGCACGCCCTTGCCATAATCCGAGCAGATCAGGATGTCGGCCCCGTCTATGGCCGTACAGGCCCTGTCCACCAGTTCAGCCTGTGTGGCGGGATCGGGTGGGTGGGTATCCTCGTTATCAATGCGCACGATCTGCTGGCGGCCGCTCATGACCCGTGTCTTGGTCGTGGTCTGGCGATGGGCGTCGCGTATCAGGCCACGGGTATCGATACGGTCCCACCGTGCAAGGGTCTGGGCCAGACAGGTTGCGTATTCATCCGCCCCCACCAGCCCGACAAGCGAGACGCGCGCGCCCAGTGCCGCGGCATTTGCCGCCACATTGGCTGCCCCGCCCGCTACGGTATCGAGGTGTTCATGCACCAGTACCGGCACGGGGGCCTCGGGGGAGATACGGTCAATCCGGCCGGAAATATAACGGTCCAGTATCACATCGCCCACAATGGCGATGTTTCCGAAATGCATGTTCTCAATCATGGAGGTGCCTACCGTTCCCGTCCCCGCCTGCGGCACTGCTTTAATATGGGGGATCCATGTGCTTCACAAGAACAAGTGGTGCCATCCGCCCTGGCAGCATATGTGGCCACATGCATCCGGTCGAGAGGGGCGCGGGACGGCATGCCTGCATAGGAATGTCTGATTGCCGCAAGGAAGGGACAGCCCGGTCGGGCCGCAGGGGCGGATGGACCCATGCGTCCGGTCGACCATGCAGGCATGGACGGATGCATGACACGCCTTCCACGCCCATGGTCCAGGTGGACCAGAAACATGCAGACCGGAATATGCAGGGAAATCATGGTGCTGCTGGACAGGATTGAACTGTCGACCTCTCCCTTACCAAGGGAGTGCTCTACCACTGAGCTACAGCAGCACTGTATGCGCGCTTCCTAACTTTTCCTGCATCGGCTGGCAACCCCCTTTTGTCGTATTCTGGCAAATTGGGGTCATCCAGCCGGAAGGCAGGAGGCGTCAGTCGTCGCGGTGGATGCGTTCCATGCGTTCGTGGCGTTCCTGTGCCTCGATCGAAAGGGTCGCGATGGGGCGGGCTTCCAGCCGCTTCAGGCCGATGGGTTCGCCCGTTTCCTCGCAATAGCCATAGGTGCCGGCCTCGATGCGCAGCAACGCCTGGTTGATCTTGGAAATCAGCTTGCGCGCCCGGTCGCGCGTGCGCAGTTCCAGCGCACGGTCCGTCTCGACACTGGCGCGGTCGGTGATGTCCGCTTCGTGAATGCCGCCTTCGGACAGGCTGGCAAGCGTCTCGTCCGCTTCCTTGAGGAGGTCCGCGCGCCACTTCAGCAGTTTGAGGCGGAAATATTCCACCTGCTGCGGATTCATGAATTCCTCATCATCCGAAGGGCGGTAATCGGGGGGCAATGTAATCATGATGACAGGTCCCTGCGCCGTGGTTCCGTGTGGCGGCCTGTGCCAATCCAGTCGGGAACGGGGCGGCTTATACTAGCAAGGCGCGTGCGCGCCAAGCCTTTAACGCCGGATTCAGGCCGGTTGGTGCGATGGAGCGGGCGTGGAGGTGGCTGCGGGCGTGGTGGTCGTGGCGGGGGGCTGGGTTGCCTTCGCCTGCTTCGTGCGGGGGGCGGGTTCGGGGTACGTGGTTTCCCAGCCGCCACCCAGTGCGTTGTAAAGACGGACAAGATTGCCCGATATGGTGGCCGTGCTGGTGGTCAGGTCGGATTGCGCGCCCAGATACTGGCGCTGGCTGTCCAGAACATTCAGGTAGGTGACCATCCCGTGGCGGTACTGGTCCTGCGCCAGTTGCAGGGCATGGTGGCTGGCTTCCATGCGCTGCGTCAGGTTGTCATGGCGGACCTGTTCATCGGTATAGGCGGTCAGCGCGTTGTCAATGTCATGCCATGCGCCCAGCACGGTCTGCTGGTAGCTGATGGCGGCTTCCTTCTGCGCCGCCTTGCGCAATTCCAGCTGTCCGCGCAGGCGCCCGCCCTGGAAGATGGGCAGGGTGATGGACGGGCCGACATTCCATGCCTTGGCGTTCCAGAAACCAAGGTCGCGGAAGGACAGGGATTCAAACCCGAACCCGGCATTGATCGTCACGCGCGGATAGAATTCGGCCACGGCCTCGCCCACCTGCGCGGTTGCGGCGTGCAGGTTGGCTTCGGCGCGGCGGATGTCGGGGCGGCGGCGCGCCAGTTCGGACGGCACGCCCACCGGCACGCGCGGCGGGACGGGCGGAATGGCGGAAGCGGTCAGCAGTTCGTCGGACAATGCGCGCGGCGGCTCGCCCATAAGCAGGCTGAGCGCGTTGACCTGGGCCACCAGCTGCTGCTCAAGCTGGGGCAGTTGCGCCAGCGTGTTCTGGTACTGCACGCGGGCCTGTTCCACTTCCATGTCGCTGGCCAGTCCCTTGGCGTAGCGCTGCTGGTTCAGGTCCAGCATGGATCTGGCCACGTCGCGGTTTTCCATGACGATACGCAGCTGTTCCTGCGTGTTGCGCAGGTCCATGTAATCGCGCGCGACTTCGGCCTGGCGTGAAATCAGCATGCCGCGACGGGCTTCGTTCGTGGCCTGCGTCTGGGCGGCGGCGGCTTCGTACTGGCGGCGCACGCGGCCCCACAGGTCCACTTCCCATGTGGCGTCGATGCTGTCGCGCCACTGGTTGAACAGCGGGATCCTGGCCTGTCCGGGTGGTGGCGCATATTGGGAAAATACGGGGTTGTTGCTCAGTTGCGGGTCGCTTTCCACATCCGTTACGATCCGCTGCAGCATCTTGGTGCTGTACTGCTGGCGGGCGTATGACCCCGTGGCGGACATGGCGGGATAGCGTTCGGCACCTGCGATACGCAGTTCCGCGCGGCTTTGTGCCATGCGGTAGGCATAGCGGCGGACATCAAGGTTGTCGGTGGCGACGCGCTGTTCCAGCTTTGTCAGTTCGGGATCGTTGAAGATGGTCCACCACGCGGTATCGGGGTCATCCGACGTGGTCTGACTTGCGACCTGCGCGGGCGTGCCATCCTTGCCGGTCGTGGCGATACGCTTCGGGCCACCGTATTCCTTGGGCGTCCACGGGGTTGGCTTGTGGAAGTTCGGGCCAACCGCGCACCCGGCGGTCATGACCGACAACCCAACCACCGCCGTGCGCCATGAAAATCCCCTACCCACCAACGCGGCCCCCTGTTGTCCCTGAAAACAGTTGATATAAACCTGTATGCCCTTGGCATGGTTTCGCGGCCATGCCATGAATTGACCGATCAGTTCGGTCAGTCCCCTAGCCTATCGGCTTTCCTCACGGGGTCAATCGAAAGTACGCACCGATAACGGGAGCAGGGTGATTTCCATGGGTACCACGCCAGACCATCGGGACCAGACACAGGCCGAAAGCTGCCCGCTGTCCGGTGCGTCCGCGGCCAAGCGCCAGCAGATCCTGGCCGGTGCCGCGCGTGTCTTTGCCCGGCAGGGATACGAAGGGGCCAGCATGTCGGGCATCGCCCGCGACGCGGGGGTGTCCAAGGGAACGCTGTATAATTATTTCGAAAGCAAGGCCACGCTGTTTTCCGCCTTTGTGGAACAGTGCGCGTGCGAGAAGATGCCCCTTCTGTTCAGCCGGATTGACGAAGGGGCCAACCTTACGGAATCGCTCGAACATCTTGCCGTGGCCATGATCCGGCTGCTGACATCGCCGCTGTCGCTCATGCTCAACCGCATCATCATTTCTGAGGCGGGCAACTTCCCTGACCTTGCCGAAACCTTCTGGAAGCATGGACCGGAGAAGGCCATTGGCATCCTGTCCGCGTGGCTCATGCAGCATAATGACGCGGGTGTTCTGAACATTCCCGACCCGGTTTTCGCGGCGGAACAGTTCTATGGCCTGTGCCAGACCCGGATCGTGGCGCGCGCACGGCTGCAACTGCCGGTCAATACGGATGAGGCGCATATCGAATTCATCGCCCGTTCCGCCGTGCGGACGTTCCTCAATGCCTATCTGCGTGATGCCCCGCGTCAGCCGCCGGTCGTGATGGAACGCCCGGGATCCGGTACCGGCCCGACGTCATAAAAGTTTTCGGGTGTTGCCTTTTTTCATAAAAACGGTGTGTCTTCTGAAGCTTTTTTAAAAAAGCTTCGCCAAAAACTTCTTTCAGTTTTGGAATATTTTACGGACGGGCTTGTGAAGCAGTCTTTCGCCTGTCCTGCGCCCTGACCGGGTTTTCCCAGCACATTTTCGCATCAACGCGCTGACGGAATGGTCCGTGGCATGCGTCGCCCTGTGCGTAAGTCAGGGCGGGTATGCTTATGTTGCATAAAAACAACATTCCGGCTGCGTCGCGAGGATGCCTGCTTTTTTAGTCTGTTATGTTATATTGTACCAATATACGACGGAGGCATCCGAAATCTCCTGACTGGATGCGAGCCCACCCTGACATGATCCGCTTATGGTTCTCCCGCCGCCCGTTGTCCCCCGCCATGCTGGCGGCCATGACCGCGTTTACGCCGGTTTCCTCCCTCGTGGCGCAGACCACGACGGCGACAGGCACGCCCACCACCACGACCAGCACGACCACCACGCAGGTGACGGACGGGGACGTCACGCGCCGCTCATCCGCCCCGGACGCCATGACGGTCACCGCCCGGCTGGACCGGGCGCGCATCCAGTTGCAACCATCCACCGGGGCCACGGTGCATGCCTTCAGCCGCAAGGCGCTGGAAACCATTCCCGGTGGCGATAATGCCGGGATGAACAGCGTGCTGCTGCAGGCCCCCGGTGTGGCGCAGGACAGTTATGGGCAGATCCATGTCCGCGGTGACCATAACGAGGTGCAGTTCCGCCTTGACGGCGTGCAGTTGCCCGAAGGCCTGAACGTGTTCGGTCAGACGCTGATGACGCGCTTTGCCGACAACCTGTCGCTTTCGACCGGTGCGCTGCCGGTGCAGTACGGCTTCCTGCAGGCGGCAGTGGTGGACATCAACACCAAGAACGGGTCCACCAACAAGGGTGGCAACGTGTCCATTTACGGCGGGGCACGGGACTACTTCTTTCCCTCCGCCCAGTATGGGGGGCAACATGGCAAATGGGATTACTTTTTCACCGCCGATTACGTGCATGACCGCGTCGGGATCGAAAATACGACCCCATCCTTCAACGCGCCGCATGACCTGAGCAACCAGTACCATTTCCTGGGCCACGTGCGGTACACAGTGGATGAGAACACCCGCATAAGCCTGATCGCCGGTGTGTCCAACGCCGAGTACCAGCTGCCCAATATCGGCGGCCAGCCCATGTTTGGTGATAATTACAGCAGCCTGCTGCCCCAGGCCCCGGGCAGCAGCAACCTGAATGAACGCCAGAAGGAAATCACCGATTTCGGCATCCTGTCGCTGCAGAAGACGATTGGCGCGTTCAGCCTGCAGACATCGGTTTTCTCGCGCTACAGCAGTCTGGGCTACAGCCCCGATCCCAATATGGGCGACCTTGCGTATATGGGCATAAGCCAGCACGCCGAACGTTCGGTCATGTCCACCGGCACCCAGAGCGACGTGACATGGCGCGTGCGTCCTGACCACACCATCCGCTTCGGCTTTCAGGTCTTTGGCGAACGGAACATCACCAAGGCCGATGCCACGGTGTTCAATGACGCGAACCAGCAGGTCAAGATCCACACGGGCAATGGCCGCACGGGCGACATATACGGCCTGTATGTGCAGGACGAATGGCAGCCAGTGCGCAACCTGACGGTCAATTACGGCCTGCGCTTTGACGGCGTGGGGGAATATACCGACGAACACCAGCTCAGCCCGCGCATCAACGTGGTCTGGCGTGCGTGGAAGGGGGCGGCGCTGCATGCGGGCTATTCACGCTATTTCACCCCGCCGCCATTCGAGGTCGTGGGCGGGACCGACCTGCGGCAGTTCGCCAATACCTCGGCTGCGACCGATGTCAGCCGCAGCGATACGGTCAAGGCCGAGCGTGACCATTATTTCGATGCGGGCATCGAGCAGGTCATCCTGCCGGGCTGGCGCGTGTCGTTCGATGCCTATTACAAGCTGGCCCATAACCTGATTGATGAAGGGCAGTTCGGCGCGCCCATCATCCTGTCCGGGTTCAATTACCGGCGTGGCCAGGTCAACGGATATGAATTTTCCACGTCCTATGATCATGGGCCGCTGTCACTGTACGGCAATTTCGCGTGGTCGCGGGCGATCGGCAAGGACATTACCAGCGCGCAGTTCAACTTTGACGCCGATGACCTGAAATATATCAGCCAGCACTGGATCCACCTGGATCATGACCAGCGCTGGACGGCTTCGGCCGGGGGTTCCTACACCTTTTTCTATCGCAGCGGACACCCCACGCGCATTTCGGCCACCATGGTGTATGGCAGTGGCCTGCGCCAGGATTCGGATGTGCCCAATGGCGGGGTCATCCCGCAATACGCGACGTTCAATATGTCGGTTGTACAGTCCTTCCGTGACCTGTTTCATTCCCGCTTCCTGCGCACCACGCAGCTGCGGCTGGATGTCACCAACCTGTTCGATCACCCGTACATGCTGCGCAGCGGCACGGGCGTGGGCGTGGGTGCGCCGCAATACGGGCTGCGCCGGACCATCCTGACCGGTATTTCGCAGTCGTTCTGACGGGTGTGCTAGGGTCATCCCGTTACACAACCGGGATGACCTTTATGTCTTTTTCCATCCGTAAGGCGGTCGATGATGACGCCCGCTTCCTTCCCGCCATCGAACGTTCGGCCGGGCAGGCTTTCCGTAGCGTGCCCGAACTGGCTTGGGTGGCGGATGACGGGGTCATGTCTGTTGACGCGCACCGGGCCTGCATCGCCACGCGCACCTGCTGGGTCGCGGTTGATGAACAGGGTCGGGTCATGGGCTTCCTCAGCGCGCAACGCTGCGGGCAGGACCTGCATATCCTTGAAATGTCGGTGGCCCATGACCGGCAGGGCAGGGGACTGGGGCGACGGCTGTTATCAGCGGCGTATGACGATGCCCGTGCGTCTGGTCTGTCCGGGCTTACGCTGACGACCTTCCGCACGATTGCGTGGAATGCCCCGTTTTATGAAAAATCAGGCTTTTACATGCTGCCGTCCGACATGCCGGATGCGCGTCTTGCCGCCGTGTTGCGGGAGGAAGCGCAGGCAGGCTTTCCCCCCGGGTCACGCTGCGCAATGCGGTGCGATGTAGTGGATTGAAAGAAGTTTTTGGTGAAGCTTTTTTCGAAAAGCTTCAAAGAACACCGCCTTTTTGAAAAAAGGCGGCACCCAGAAACTTTTATTTTTTATCAATGGATTATTACGCATGAAAAAAGGGCGACCCGTCGGGGCCGCCCTCAGTTTCAGGGATGCAGGAACAGGCGGAGGGGATCAGGAATTGATCCGCTCGCCATGCAGGCTCATGTCCAGCCCTTCCATTTCCTCATCACGCGTGACGCGCAGGCCAATGGTCAGGTCGATCAGCTTGAGAATGATGAAGGTCAGCACCGCGCACCATACGATGGTGACGCCAACGGATTCCGCCTGCGCCACGAACTGCGAAAACGATCCGCTGACCCCTTCGGGGCTGGCGTCGGTGGCCGAAAGCGGACCATAGGCGAACACGCCGGTCAGCAGCGCGCCCACGATGCCGCCAATGCCATGCACGCCAAAGGCGTCAAGGCTGTCGTCATAGCCCATCATGTGCTTGAGGCCCGTCGCCCCCCAGAAGCAGATCAGGCCGGCAGCCAGGCCGATCATCAGCGCGCCGCCCGGCAGCACGAAGCCGGCTGCGGGCGTAATGGCCACAAGCCCGCCCACGGCGCCGGAAATGATGCCCAGCACGGTCGGCTTGCCGGTCTTCATCCATTCGGCGCACATCCATGACACGCCAGCAGCGGCGGCCGCGATCTGGGTGGTGGCCATGGCCATCCCTGCGCGCCCGTTCGCCCCCACGGCGGACCCGGCATTGAACCCGAACCAGCCCACCCACAGCAGGGACGCGCCAATGATGGCGTAGGTCAGGTTGTAGGGGGACAGGTCTTCTTCCCCGTATCCCTTGCGCCGCCCGATCACCAGGGCCGCGACAAGACCCGCGATACCGGCATTGATATGTACGACGGTGCCACCGGCGAAGTCGATCGCGCCGATCTTGCTGGCGACCCATCCATCCGGTCCCCAGACCCAGTGGGCCACGGGCACGTACACGATCAGCGACCACAGGATGGTGAAGACACACAGCGCGCTGAACTTCATGCGTTCGGCAAACGCGCCGGTAATCAGCGCGGGCGTGATGATGGCGAACGTCATCTGGAACGTCATCCACACGCTTTCGGGAATGGTCATGGTGGTCGCGGCGGGCGTGCCGGCGGCCATGGTGAAGGCCACGTCGGACCCCTTGGAGATCCCCGCGCCAAGACCGTTGAGCATAACGCGCGACAGCCCGCCGATAAACGCGTTGCCCGACGTGAAGGTCAGGCTGTAGCCCAGCACCATCCACACGACCGTCATGATGCAGCAGATGCTGAACGACTGCATGAGGGTCGCCAGCACATTCTTCTTGCGCACCATCCCGGCATAGAACAGGGCAAGGCCGGGAATGGTCATCATCAGCACAAGGCCCGTGCTGATCAGCATCCATGCCGTATCACCCGTATCGATCGCGGCGGGGGCCGCGTCGGCCGCCATGGCGGGCAGGCTGCCCATGGACAGCGCGACAGTTACGGCCGCTGCCCCGAACGGGCGGGCGCTCTTGCCAATCTTTGTGATCACAGCGCGTTTTCTCCGGTTTCCTGTGTCCTGATACGCATTGCCTGTTCAAGGTCGAGGACAAAGATCTTGCCATCGCCGATCTTGCCGGTGCACGAGGCGCTCTGGATCACGTCCACCACCTTGTCGCACTGTGCGTCCGCCACCGCGATCTCCAGCTTGATCTTGGGCAGGAACTGGATGTTGTATTCGGCGCCGCGATAGATTTCGGTCTGGCCTTTCTGGCGGCCATAACCCTTGACCTCGGTTGCGGTCAGGGCATCCACCCCGATGGAATGCAACCCCTCACGCACCTCATCGAGCTTGAACGGCTTGATGACGGCAATAACGAATTTCATTTCGTTCCCTTCCTGCCTTGCCCCTGAAACATCTTTTCGCTGTCTCTGTTCCGTACAGGTAACCATATACGGAAGCAATATGAACTTGCTACCGCCTTTGGGCCCGATTGTGCAGTGCCTGTGTGTTGCCATTACGGACGCGGCATGTTCCCCGTTTTCGACCTGCGTTAAGGGGCAACGTCATTATCGAAATGTTTTTGTAATGAAAGACGCTTTTCCACTTCATGCCGGGTCTTTCCGTCCGCGCGGTTTTTGGGCATGTCCGGCGCATGGGGTAACGGCCTTTTTCCGCTTTTGTAATGCTACGCATTTTTTGCATCCGTAACGCAGCCGGGACGGCGTGCGCCACAAGACATCCATATGCCTGCGGTATCCATGTCGGCGGTTGCGTTCCTGCCTTCGGCCAATCCTGTGCGCCAGCCCCTTTTCGTGCCTGTCATGGCGGATCAGGCCCCGTTTTCCACGGGCGCGGATGCTTTCGCATTGCATGACCGCATCGACGCTGGATCGCGCCGGGAGCGGCATGGGAACCTGTGACCTATCCAGCCTGTCCCGTCGCGTCTGAAACCTGTCTTGCATCCGGCCCCTGATCCGGCATACCCCATGCAATCATGACCACATCCGCTTCCCCTTCCGTTCCACCTGCCGCTTCCTCGCCCTGGCCGGTCATGGCCATGGCGGTTGTCTGCACGGGTATCCTGTCCGGGCTGGGGGGTACGGTGCTGTCGCTGCTGCTGCACATGATCCAGCATGTTGCCTATGGCTACGGGCAGGCGGACGGGCCGCATAACTTCCTGCAGGGCGTCAGCGCCGCACCGCGCTGGCGGCGTATTGTGGCCCTGTCCGTTGCGGGTGTCGTGGCCGGCGTGGGCTGGTGGGCGCTGGGGCGTTTGGGCCGGCCCCTGGTCAGCATTGCCGCTGCTGTTGGCAAGACGGGTCCGGGCAGGCCGATGCCGCCGCTATCCACCCTCATCCATCTGCTGCTGCAGATCGTGACCGTGGCCCTTGGCTCGCCGCTGGGGCGTGAGGTGGCGCCGCGTGAACTGGGTGCCGTGCTGGCCACTGGCACGGGCCGCATGCTGGATCTTGTGGCGGATGACCGGCGCATCCTCATCGCCTGCGGTGCGGGGGCGGGGCTGTCGGCAGTCTATAATGTGCCGCTGGGCGGTGCGCTGTTCATCCTCGAAGTACTGCTGGGCACCATCGGGCAGCGGGCCGTCCTGTGCGCGGTGGCGGCGTCGGCTATCGGGGCGTTCGTGCCGTGGGCGGTGCTGGGCAATGTACACCAGTATGAAACCGGGCCGATGGCGGTCACCGCACCCGTGGTGCTGTGGGCGATATGCGCCGGTCCGGTCATCGGTACTGGCGCGCATGTGGCCCGGCGGCTGATGGGTATCGTGCAGAACCGTGCGGCGAAGGGTGTCTCGCGCATCGGCTGGTGCCTGGTGGTGTTTCCCCTGCTGGGCGTGCTGACCTGTTTTTACCCGCAGCTGCCGGGTAACGGGCGCGGGCCGATGCAACTGGCGCTGTCAGCCCGGCTGGGCATGGAACTGGCGGCAATCCTGCTTGTGCTCAAGGTCGTGGTGATCATGGGGGCATTGCGCGCGGGGGCGGCGGGTGGCCTGCTGACACCCAGCCTGACCATGGGGGCGCTGCTGTCCACCGTTCTGGCGGGGGCGTGGAACATGGTGCTGCCTGTGGTGGATGCGGGCAGCGTGGCGCTGCTGGGCGGGATCGCCTTCCTTGGCACGTTCATGTCCATGCCGCTGACGGCGGTGGCGCTGGGGATCGAGTTCACGCATCTGGGGCATGACATGTGGATCCCGGTTTTCGTGACATCGGCTGGCGCGCTGCTGGCCTTCAGGGTCTGTGCGCGGATGGGGGGACGGATGGCCGCCCAGACGCAGCCCAGCGCACCGGGCAGCATGTCGGCGCGGTCATGATCGCCTGAATGGAAAAAGGCGGCACCGTTGCCGATGCCGCCTTTCCCTGAGGACAGTCGCCGTTTTCATTTCAGCAAAACCGTCAGCGCCATTCATTCCACGTGGCGCGGTCCCTCTACAATGGGGGGAACACTCACGTTTCAATGACCTCACACCATCGTGGCCCTAAGGCTTATTTTTCGGCAAAGGGGTCGAAGTCGCCATCGTTTTCGCGCACGGCCCACCATCCCTTGTTCCACTGTTCATAGGCGGGCAGGGTCTCGTCAAACGGGTTTTCGATCAGGGGCTCGCCCCTGTTGGCGGCGGCCTTGCCCTGTTCAAAGGCGTCGGGCTGGGTCTGGTCGGTCATGGGTGGTTATCCTGACTTGTCTCTGTCTGGTGATGCGTGACGCTTACACCATGTGTCCCGCGCGGGCAGCCCCACCCGGCGGAAGGGGGTAATGCGTCAGGCGCAGGTGTTCAGGCCGTCGTGCCGTAGCTGACCCCGCGGTCGCGCAGCCACCGGCGGTAGGCGACCGACATGCGGTCCGCCATGGTGGGGATTTCCGCCCCGGCCGAAAGCGGCAGCCGGCGCGGACGCTGGTTTTCCAGAATGATACGGTCCTGCAGGAAGATGGTCTGCTGGAATTCGATCAGGTTGGCCTGGGGCGAGACATCATCGATCAGGAACATGACCGGATGCGCGCGGGAACATTCCTGCGTCATCGGCTGCACGAACAGGGCGATGACGTCAAAGCGTTCGGGCTGCGCGGGACAGGTCTTGTACAGCAGCGTCACGAACGGCCCCGCCACGCGGTACAGGTATTCCGTGTCCAGCCCGTCGGTGGCGGACAGGGCGGCCTGCGGCTGGAAGAAATGGCAGTCCGTGGCCCAGACCTCCTTGCCGTCATCACGCAGTTCAATGGTGTAGCGCGCGACTTCGGTGTTCGGTTCGGCACCAAGTATGTTGGTGTGGACAAAGGGGAAATGCGCCATGTCGAGGAAATTCTCGACAATGCGCGGGGCCGATGTCCGCACCGTGAACACCCCGCAATCAACCAGCCTGCGGTCGGGTTCCTGGGCTTCGTCAATGGCGGGAATGTCGCCCGCTGGTGTGCCCAGGCAGGTCCACAGGCAGCCATGGCGGGCACGGACCGGCAGGGCGCGCCTGTCCGCCACGTCGCAGGCGAAGGGATTGTCCCGCGCATCAAGGCCGAAGGTTATGTGCCGGTCCAGCAGCATGGTATCGGTGGGCGTGGTGCGCAGGTGTGACAGGGGACTGATCACATGCCAGTAGGACAGGATGGTTTCATCGGCGGTGATCTGTGTCATTGCCCGGTTCCTGTTTGCGGTATGCCATCGCGCTGTGTGCGGATTGCCGTGATGGTGGCGTAATGTTAGCTGCCATCATGGTGGCACGCCATGGTGTTGCGTGAAAGAATACACGCTGTTGTGTCCGATACGCCCCGCGGTGTGCAATCCTCAGGGCCTGATGGAAGGAAGCGGGGAACGTATGAAAAGATGGCAGCCGGTCAGCGTCCTGTCTGATATACGCCGTGGCGAGGTCGCGGGCGTGCGGATTGGTGGCCGCGAAGTCGTGTTGTGGCGCGAGGACGCACCCACCCCAACGCTGCATGCGTGGGAAGACCGCTGCCCCCATCGGGGCATGCGGCTGAGTTTCGGCTTCGTGCGCGATGATGCGCTGGGGTGCCTGTACCACGGCTGGCAGTTTGGCGGCGGCGCGCGGTGCAGGCTGATCCCGGCCCACCCGCAGGTGCGCGTGCCTGCCTCGATCCATGTACATGCCTATGGCGTGCGCGAACATGCGGGCCTTGCATGGGTCAGCATGGACGGGGCGGAGGATTTTCCCGCCGGGGGAACCGGGCCGGACAACGTGCTGCCGGTGCGCACCCTCCACGTCAAGGCATCCGTGGGGCCGTTGCGCCATGCGGCCGGCATCGCGCCCGATGCGGGGATTGCGTGGCACGGGCCGGTCGGTCTGGCGGTGCATGAACCGGTGGCGGGGCAGGCCATGCTGCATGTGGTGCGGGTGGCGGATGCGGATGGCCCGTCGTCCCCCGCGCTGTCACGCTGGGCCGAACAACTGCGTGACGCGGTGGAAAGTGGCGCTGGCATCGCCCCCGTCATGGACGGACTGATCGCGGGAGAAATGGCATGACCGCCAGACTGGTCCTGTATGACTGGACGCCGGATGTGCGCTGCTATGCCGTGCGCCTTGGCCTGTCGCTCATGGGCATGACGTATGAGATACGGGCGGTGGACACGGACCTGCCCGTGGGCCAGCGCCCCGCGGGACTGCGGGCGGGGGAGCGGCCACCGGTGCTGGTGGCTGGCAGTGTGCGCCTGTCACGCCCTGGCGTCATCATGCAGTTCATTGCCCGCCAGCCGGAGGTTGCGCGGGCATGGCTGGACCCGGCGCATGAATGGGCGATCCTCGACTGGCTGGATTTCGGGACGACGGCGCTCGATACGATGGCGGCGGCACGCGATGCCGCCTTTGGCACCACGCTGCCGGTCCTGCCGCCCATGGGCGCGCTGGTGGCCGCCCTGCGCCGGATGGAAGACCACATGAGTGCGCGCGCGATGGAGGGGCATGACTGGTTCGCAGCCCCCGCCGCCAGCATTGCCGACGTGGTGCTGTTCGTCGTGTTCGCGCTGACGGTGGACCTTGGGGTGGAACGCGACACCTGTCCCGCCCTGCGGCGATGGGCGCGACGGATGCGTGGCCTGCCGGGCTTTGTGGTCATGCCCGGCGTTCCGGACTATGCCTGAGCGCCATACATCTTTGGATACATGACTGCATTTAGACGTTATGGAATATGATGAAGCCGGCCTGGGCGCAGGTCCAACCGGCAGGGGTCCATACCCGTCAAGAGATTGAGGAAAGAACAAGAAATATGAATGTGAAGCTGTTTGCACCCCGTCGCGTTGCGGCGGCACTGGCCATTACCATAACGGCAGGCGCCGCCAGCCTGTGTGGCGCGTCACAGTCCGCCATGGCGCAGGCCGCCCCGGTTATCGTGGGCAACCAGACGGCGACTGCAATCGTCGAAAGCGTGGACCACGAAGCGGGCATGGTGCTGCTGCGTGACAAGGCGGGCAACCTGGATACCGTGCGCGTTGACCCTGACGTGCGCGCCAAGCTGCCGGTCCTGCATGCCGGTGACAAGATCGGCCTGCGCATCGTGCGCACCATTGATGCCGTCATCGCACCGCCGGGCGCGCCCATGCCGGAATCGACCGAAAGCGCCGCAGGCACGCGCACCGGCCCGCACCCGCATGGCATGATGGTGTCCTTCAAGCGTGAACGCGTGAAGGTGACGGGCGTGGACACCACGCGCAATCAGGTCGTGTTTGTCGATCCCGATGACATTACCCGCGTCGTGCTGGTGCGCCAGAAGCCGATGCAGGACTTCCTCAAGACCCTGAAGCCGGGTGATGAAGTGGACACGACGGTCATGGATGCGGTGTCGTTCTCGGTACTCAGCCGGATTCCGTCCTGACGGCCGCAAGCGGCGGACGGTGGGCGGCGGGATAGTCTTCCGCCCATTGCAGCGGGCCGCGCTGGTCAAGGAAGCCGGGAATGTCCTGGATGATCCGCGCCGCCTGCTCCAGACACGCCATGGCCTCGACCTGCGCGGGGGGGCGTAGCGTGATCGCGTCGGGCGGGCACAGCATGTCCGCCGCCCGACGCAGGCCCGCCGCCGTCAGCAGCGGGTTGTGCGCCAGTTCGGCGAAGGTATCGAGCGCATCGTAAATGGCGACCTGCTGCGCCCCGGTTATCTCGGGACTTGCGGCAATCATGCGGATCCGCTCCACCAGTCGCCCCAGTGACAGCGTGGCCAGAGCCGCATCGATGTATTCATGGATCATGGCGGGCCGGGCAAAAAAGGACAGCCGCATCGCCAGACGCAGCACCTTCTGCAGTTGCAGGTTTTCCCACACCAGCCATTCCTTGCCCTGCCTGCGTCCCGACAGCGCCAGCCTGCGCAGGCTGCGCGTCAGCGACGTGACAAGGCGGGCGGCATCCAGCCTGTGGTTGGGCGGCAGGATCACCCGGAACGACAGCACCAGCATGATGCACCCCATGAGCAGCGCCATCCAGCCGTTGAGCAGGCTTATGTCGTTGTAATAATGGATCGGGTTGTTGACCTGCAGCATCACGGTCGAAAACACGCCGTAACCAAACCCGCCAACCCCGAATTTCGGGTGGAACTGCAACCATATGCCCGGCAGCAGCATGATGCACAGCGAAAGCCACAGCAGCGGGTAGCCATCTACCTGCGGCAGCAGGTAGGTATGGCATAACAGTCCCGCCGGAACCCCCAGCGCCGTGCCCGCCGCCATGAGCCCGGCCGCGCGGGATGCGGAAGGCAGGGTGGACAGCAGGCTGGCCGCCGCCACCACGTACAGCATCATGGTCGGGGCCGCCGTCCAGTGCAGCACGTACCAGATCAGGCACGCCGACATGGTGATCAGCATGCCGCGCGCACCGTTGCGCAGCGCCGTCGGCCATTCCAGATAGGGCTGCAGCCGCAGCCTGCGGCCCGCGCTGCCCCGGCGCGACAGATCCTGCAACGCGGTTTCGATCTGGCCCAGCAGGTCCTGTATGTCGTCAAGGAAAAGCAGCGACTGCGGGGAATGCGTCCCGCGCGCCTGCGCGATCATGAGGTCGCGGGTATGGCGTATGCGCGCGCAGCCCTCCATCCAGCTGGATTCCAGCGTCCGGCCCGTCGTCCGGTCCATGAGGAACTGCAGCATGGACACGATTTCGGCATGCACCGCACGGTCCTGCTCGGTATCGGCGGCGGTGATGGTGTGGGGATGGTAAGACGCAACGATACCCGACAGGCGCGCAAGCCCCGCGCGGATTTCACGTTCGCGCACGCTTATGTCGTAATTGTCGGTGGCCGCGTATTCCACCGCATCCGACAGCCGCCCGATCCGCGCCAGCATGGCCGCCCGGCTGTCGTGAAAATTGGTCGGCAGGGAGCGGAACGTGCTGCCCGGCAGCGCGTCGGGGTCCTGCGCGGGCACGTTGGTGTAGCCCTGGTGGAACGCCTGGATATAGCCGATCGTATCGCGGAACAGGGCGTGGATCTGCACGAACAGGGTGTCCGAGCGGCGTGGCGAGGTCACCATGAACACCGCCGCCGTTGTCACGATCCCCACCACCACGGCGGAAAGCCGCGACATGGCGCTAAGGAAAATGCCATCCGGGTCATCAAACGCGGGGGCGGAGATGATGACGATGGTATAACCCGTCAGCACGGCGGCATAGGCGCGGAACAGCCGCAGGAAAGTCGCCGCCATGCACGCCAGTCCCACCGTGAACGACAGCCCCATGAAATACAGTACCGGGGACTGCACGAACACCGCCATAAGCCCCACGCTGATGGACGCGCCGATAATGGTCCCGATCACGCGCCATACGCTTTTGGATACCAGCGCGCCCACTGTCGGGTTGGCCACGATCATGACCGTTGTGACCGAACTCATGGGGGACTGGAGCTGGAAGCTGAACGCCAGGAACAGCGCAATGGCAACCGACAGCAGGGCACGCCCGCTGAACGCCGCCGTGGTGCGCAGCGTAGCCCATTGGGCGTCGTCGGAAAAATGGCGCGTAAGGCTGGAAAACATGTGGGTGCCGACTCCCGGCTGCGGCGTTTTGGGCATCTGATAACGCATGCCGCAGGAAGTTAAAGGGCATGGAGCACAATTTATTGTATGACAATTAATGCCATGTCAATTATATCTGTCCTGCATATCGGTGCCGCCGGGCAGCCATCGCATAAATGGGTCATGATCGGACCGGGCGGGCATGCTATCGGGCACGCAGAAGACTTCGGCGGGGTCTGACACCAGCAGGGGATGCGCATGGCTGACCGTTCACCATTGCCAGATATCGAGGGCGCGGGTTTTCAGGACATGAGGATGACGTTCCTGACCATGCGGCTGGCCAATACGTGGCGGCTGGGTCTGGACCGTGCGCTACGGCCCGAAGGCATGAGCATGGCGATGATGCGCCCGCTGGCGTACCTCATGATGCTGCCCGACCGCGTCAGCCAGCGCACGCTGGCCCATGCCATGAATACCGACAGTTCTGCACTGGTGCGCGTGCTGGACCTGCTGGAGGAAGAAGGGCTGGTCGAACGCCATCCCGATCAGGAGGACAGGCGCGCCAAGAGCCTTGTGCTGACCGCGCGCGGCCGGCGCAAATGCGCGACCCTGCACCGGATCTGCGCTGACATGGAAGCGCGCGTGCTGGATGGCATTCCTGCCGACAGGGTGCAGGACATGATGGATGTCCTGTCCCGCGTGCTGCGGCAGGCGGAGGACGTGATGATGGATTCCGCCGCTGGGCCATGAGAACGTGTCCCGAAAATCAGAAAAGTTTTTGGTGAAGCTTTTTTCAAAAAGCTTCAGGGAACGCCGCCTTTTGGAAAAGGGGTCACCTGGAAACCTGTATCTTTTATCAACGGTCTGTTTTGAAACAGTCTCTGACTGACCTGCATCAGGTCTTCCTGTCCGGCCCTGATATAGTAAACACCATGTCCACACCCGCTGGCTGATGCCATGACAGGCCACGCATCGGAACATGGAATTGGGGGAATAGGCGTCAATGTCGGTCGGAATGGCCCTGTTACTGGCTGTTGTGGCCATATGCGTTGTCGTTTTCCTGATTGAACGGGTCAAGCTCAATCCGTTCCTGGCCCTGCTGATCGCGTCCATGCTGCTGGGGTTTGCCGCCGGCATGCCCGCTTCACGGGTCGTGGCGTCGTTTGAAGGCGGGGCGGGGCAGGTGCTGGGGCAGATTGCCTCGGTCATCGCGCTGGGGACCATGCTGGGCAAGATGCTGGAGGTGTCAGGCGGCGCTGACCGCATCGCCATGACGGTGGTGGCACTCGCGGGGCCACGGCGGCTGGACTGGGCCATGATGGTGATCGGCCTGCTGGTCGGGCTGTCGGTGTTCTTTACCGTGGGCTTCGTCATCCTTGTGCCGCTGGCCTTTTCCATCGCGCGGCAGACCGGACGGCCGATCCTGCATGTGGCGCTGCCGGTGACGGCCGCCCTGTCGGTCGTGCAGGGATATATGCCACCCCATCCCGGCACCATGTTCGCCCTTGCGGCCTATCATGCCGATATCGGGCGTGTAATCTGGATGGGGGCCGTGGTCAGCGTGCCGGTCGCGATCATTTCGGGGCCGCTTTATACCCGCTTTATCGTTCCCCGCCTGCCTGCGGATGCCGGGATGGGGGCAGAGCATGACCATGGGCACGATGCGCCCCGCGCACATGCGGACCTGCCGGGATTTGGCATTACGCTGTTCACCATCCTCGCCCCCATCGTGCTGATGCTGGCGGGATCGGCCACCCGGTTCATGGGGCCGACCACGGGGGACTGGGTCGAGGCCCTGCGTTTCGTGGGGGACCCCAATGTGGGGCTGGCGCTGGCGGCCCTGCTGTCGTTCTGGACGCTGGGACTGCGGCGGGGACTGACGCGTGAGAAAATCCTGGCCTGTTCCAACGAATGCCTCGGTCCACTGGCCAGCCTGCTGCTGATGATTGGCGCGGGTGGCGGTTTTGGCGCGGAACTGATGGATAGCGGCATTTCCGATGCGATCGCCCGCGCCGCGGTGGACATGCATGTCCCGCTGCTGTTCCTGGCATGGGGGCTGGCGGCAGGCATGCGCGTGGCGGTGGGGTCCGCCACAGTCGCCATGAGCACCACGGCCGGAATCGTGGCGCCGATCATGGTGCATGGGGCGGGTGCCTCGCCCGAACTGCTGGTGCTGGCGACGGGAGCGGGGGCGGTCATGTTCGGGCCGATGAATGATTCGGGATTCTGGCAGGTGCGCGATGCGCTGGGTCTTACGGTCCCGCAGACATTGCGCACATGGTCGGTGATCGAGACCCTGATTGGCGTAGTGGGTCTGGGAATGTGCCTGCTTCTGGGGTGGTGCGGTTTGTAAGGTGCGGCAGGACGCACGGCACGCAGCATTATAAAACAAGCCACCCGTTCGATCGAACGGGTGGCTTTATCATGTATACAAGGCACTGTATTTTAGTCGTGTTTCATAAATAGTTTAATATCCAGCCCTATTCCTTTTTTTGATATTGTCATTTTTGGATATAAATTGGCATTTGTTGTTATATAATCGTCAAAATCGATGACATAGCAATCATCCGCCATATGGAATACGAAACCTTCTTTTGTATTCCATATGGTCTTTTCTTCATGGTCGTATAAAAAATCATGTAAAAGGTCGGATGTATCCGGGATGACTTTTCCATTTTTGCTTATGGATATCTCATCAATAGATATTTTTTCTATATAAAACGTGTCTTCGTAATTTCCGAAGAAGGAATTGAGATTGTTTATTATCCCCATGACAGGTGCCCCTCTATATGTTGCAGTTGGAATACAACAAATGGCCACTTGTAATTACAATTATTTTTAAATAAGACATATTCTGTAATTATTTATAATACCAATGGTCGAACAGGCTGATACCCGACATGACAAGGGTTTACGGGCAGGCTGGATGGTTACGACCAGGGAGGGGATACCGAATGGCATGGCGGTTTCGTCCATGCCGGGGCGCCAGCCAGACGGGACGGTCGGAATCAACCGGGAATTCGAATGTCATCGAATCCGTTTCCGGTCGCGATCCGGGGTGCCGTGAAATGGACGGCCTTACCCACCCGCTACCCCATGGAATCAGGGGAACGGTCTGCGAATTCGGGCAAGTTTGAAATCTTGGAAAAATCAGGGGGGAAGGTGGTGCCGACACTCGGAATTGAACCGAGGGCCTACTGATTACGAATCAGTTGCTCTACCCCTGAGCTATGTCGGCAGACCTGTGGCGTCTGATAAACGATGGTCTGGCATGATGCAATATCTCAAATGCGGCATTCCCCATTTTAATTTGGTCTATATGCTGTGCCCGGTATGAACACGTCCTCTTCCTCCCCGCATCTACGCTGTGATGATGTGGAACCCGGCCCTGTCCGCCATGTGCGCGTCATTGGCGGATTGTCGGAATGTCCCGGCTGTGGGCTGTACCAGCGCCTGCCGGATCTGGACCCGGGTCAGCAGGCATCATGCGTGCGCTGCGGGCAGAAGCTGGCGCGCAGGCGGCGGACCGCGCCACTGGCGACGCCGCTTGCGTTCTGCATCAGCTCGGCCGCGTTCTATCTGGCGGCCCTCGCGTCATCGCTCATGACGCTGGATGTGTATGGCAGGCAGCGCACCGTGGACCTGCTGACCGGGCCGATGGAACTCATGCATGAAGGGTGGGGGGAAGCGGGCGTGCTGGTGGGCGCGGTCACGATCCTGGCCCCGGCCATTGCGATCGGGTTCATGTTCGCCATCCTGTATGCCGCGTCATGCCGGCAGTTGCCGGACTGGGCGCCGCGTGTCCTGGTCTGGTATGACAAGCTGCGGCCATGGTCGATGGTCGAGGTCTATATCCTTGGCATCTTCGTCGCCTATACCAAGCTGACCGACATGGCCCATGTCGATGTCGGGCCCGCCGTGTACCTGATCGGCGCGCTGATGCTGACCATGGCGGCCACGGATTCGACGCTGGATACCGAAATGATCTGGCGGCACCGCCGCATCGATTCCCTGACCCGGGCCGAAGGTGACCAGGCGGTTGAAGTGGACTACGTGCATGTGGATGATGTCGGCATGCCGCCGGTGGACCATCTGGTGGCCTGCACGTCATGCGGGCTGGTGGGGGAACTGGCGCATCCGGTTTCCAACCTGACCTGCGTGGGGATCTGCCCGCGTTGCGAGCACAAGGTCTGGCGTCGCCTGCCACAATCGCTGACACGCACCACCGCCTTCCTGATCGCGGCCATCGTTTTCTATATCCCGGCCAACCTGTACCCGGTCATGACCTTCATGCGCATGGGCGGCGGGGGTGGCCATACCATTGTCGAGGGCGCGATCGAATTGTGGATGGACGGCATGATCCCGCTTTCGCTGCTGGTGTTCTTCGCCTCCATCACCGTCCCGATGCTCAAGATCGCAAGCCTTGGCTGGATGGTCTGGCAGACATGGCATGGCGCGCGGGGGCACCTTGTGGCCCGGACCCGGCTGTTCCGTGTGGTGGACATGGTGGGCCGGTGGTCCATGATCGACGTATTCATGATTTCGATCCTTGTCGCGGTCGTGCGCTTCAACGCCATGGCCAGTGTCACCGCCAATGCGGGCATGGTGGCCTTTGCCGCCGTCGTGGTGCTGACCCTGCTGGGGGCATGGAGCTTTGACCCCCGCATCATGTGGGATGCGGCGGGCCGCAACGGCCGGGTGGTCGATGGCCTGCCCCCGTCCGTACTGCGTGCGCAGGTAACGCGGGATCCCGGACAGACGACCCCTTCACCTTCCCTTTCCCCGGTCGGTACCGGACCGGCCAGCATGGAGCCAGATCAGGCGTGAATGACGATTTCCTTTCCAATGACCCGCGGGGGGACGTGCCGCAGGCCCGTATGCGGCGGTACCGTTTCTCCGTGGTCTGGCTTGTGCCGATTGTCGCCATCCTGATCGCGGGTTACCTGGGCTGGCGCGGCCTGACCGAACGTGGACCGCTGATCGTCATAAGCTTTGATACGGCCGATGGCCTGACCAGTGGCCAGACCGAGGTCAAGAACAAGGCGGTGTCGCTGGGTACGGTCGATTCGATCCGGCTGAGCGATGACCTGCACCATGTCGAGGTCGCCGTGCGCATGACGTCCTCCGCCGCCCGCACGCTGACCGACCATGCCCGTTTCTGGGTCGTGCGGCCGCGTATCAACGGCGCCAGCGTCACCGGCCTGGAAACCGTCATGTCCGGCGCCTACATCGCCATGGATGCGGGGGAGCCGGGCGGTCGCTACACCACGCATTTCAAGGGACTGGAATCGCCGCCGGGCGTGCGTTCGGACCAGCCGGGGCATACCTATACGCTGGTTACGCAGTCCCTTGGCTCGCTCGGTCAGGGCGCGCCGATCTTCTTTCGCGACGTGGTGGTGGGTGAAGTGCTGGGCTACACCATGCCGCCCGAAGGCCGCGGACCGATCAAGGTGCAGATTTTCGTGCAGGCGCCCTATGACAGTTACCTGCGCACCACCACACGCTTCTGGAACGTGTCCGGCGTGCAGGTGGGTCTTGGCCCGGGTGGGCTGAAGGTCAAGCTGCAGTCGCTGCAGGCGCTGCTGTCCGGCGGGGTCGCGTTTGACCCGCCCGATGCGCGCAATGAAAAGAATACCCTGCCCAGCACCGCCGGGGCCGACACCACCTTCCTGCTGTATGACAGCGCGGAAGAAGCGAACAGCGCGGGCTACCGGGAGCGTATCCCTCTTGTCACCTACCTGACCAGTTCGGTGTCTGGCCTGACGAAGGGGGGACGCCTGACCATGTTCGGCATTCAGGTCGGCATGATCGACGATGTGAAGCTGGAGGTTAATCCCGCCACCGGCAAGGCGCATGTGCGCGTGGCCATGGAACTGCAGCCCGAACGCGTGCTGGATAACCAGCAGGTGCCGCCCGATGCCATGGCCGGCCTGCTGCGCACGCAGGTGGCGGACGGACTGCGCGCCGCGGTGCAGAGCACCAGCATGCTGACCGGCGAATCCGAAATCGCGCTGACCTTCGTCAGGAACGCGAAGCCCGAGCAGATCACGATGGAAGGCGACGCCATGGTCCTGCCGGGTCAGGCGGGTGGCATGGCGGGCATCATGGATTCGCTGTCCGTCATTGGCGACAAGATCGCAGCCATGCCGTTGACCCAGATGGGCGACAACCTGACCAGCCTGCTGGCCCATGCCGATGCACGGATAAACAGCCCCGACACGAAGCAGGCGCTGACCGCGCTGCGCGGTTCGCTACAGAACCTGCAGGTCATATCGCGTGACGCCCGTAGCGAAATGCCGCAACTGCTGACCGGCATGGACAAGACGCTGAAAAACGCGAACTCGGTCCTGTCCAGCTATGGCGGCGATACCGACTTCCAGCGCAATCTGCAGCAGATGATGCAGCAGCTTAATGACGCCGCGCGCTCGCTGCGCTTCCTGTCGGACTTCCTGACCCACCATCCCTCGGCACTGATTACGGGACGATAAGACCATGCGACGCCCCTTCTTCACATATTCCGCGCGGCGGACCATGGCCACAACGGTTGCCATGGCGGGAACGCTCCTGCTGGCCGGGTGCGGGTCGTCCGACCCGACGCTGTATTCACTGGCCCCGGTGGCCAGTACGCAGCCTGCCGTCAGCGCGTCGCAGGTTCCCGCCGTGATCGAGGTCCGTACCCCCGGTGTTCCGTCCTCACTGGACCGGCAGACCATCGTGGGCGTGCAGGATGATTACAGTGTCACGCCACTGGCCGGTGCGGCATGGAGCGAGCCACTGGCCCTGATGCTGGGCCATGTGCTGTCCACCGACCTGCAGCAGCGCCTGCCGGGCCGGACCGTCTTTGCCCAGAATGACGCGACCACCGTACCGGCGGAAGGGGCTGTCGAGGTCGAGATCACCCGCTTTGCACGCGATTCGGCGGGGCTGGTGCATCTTGCGGGCAGCCTGTCCGTGCATAGGGTCGGGGATGCGGATCACGGACTGTCCGTGCCGCTTGACCTGAGTGCGTCACCCACTGGCACCGGCACGCGCGCCATGGTGGCGGCGCTGAGCCAGTTGACGGGACAGGTAGCGGACATGGCAGCCGAACGGTTGCAGGCGTTGCCTGCGGCACCGGCGGCCCATCACTCCTGAACAGTGAATAGAAGTTTTTGGGTGCCGCCTTTTTTTTTAAAAGGCGGCATTCTTCGAAGCTTTTTACAATCTGCTGCAGGCAATAAAAAAGGCGCCCGGAGGCGCCTTTGTCGTCAGGTAGGGAAAGGTCAGACCTTTTCCACCTGGTTGTATTCCAGATCTACCGGCGTGGACCGGCCGAAGATGGAAACGCTGACCTTCAGGCGGCCACGTTCCTCGTCCACTTCCTCGATCGTGCCGTTGAAAGAGGTGAAGGGACCATCCGCCACGCGGATCTGCTCGCCGATCTCGAAGGTGACGGACGGACGGACGCGTTCCACGCCTTCCTGCGCCTGCTTCATGATCCGTTCGGCCTCGACCTTGGGAATGGGCGAGGGACGGGTCTTGCTGCCCAGGAAGCCGGTGACCTTGGGCGTGTCCTTGACCAGGTGCCATGCCTCATCGGTCAGTTCCATGTTGACCAGCACGTAACCGGGGAAGAACTTGCGTTCCGAATTGACCTTCTGGCCCCTGCGCACTTCCGTCACTTCTTCCGATGGAACGAGGATTTCACCGAAATGATCGGCCAGGCCCTTCTGGGCGGCCTGTTCCGTGATGTGCTGGGCTATCTTCTTCTCGAAGCCCGAATAGACGTGGATCACATACCACCGCTTGGCCATGGCTGAACTCAGCCTCCCAGTCCGAAGAGTTTCCGTACGGCAAGGCCGATCACCTCGTCGACGAGGAAAAAGAAAACCGATGCAAGACCGGCCATGGCCAGAACCGCACCCGTTGTCATCAGGGTGGCGCGTCGGGTGGGCCATGTGACCTTTCTGGCCTCGGCACGGACGTCTTCAACAAATTTCGCGGGACTGACCGACACGAAATACCCTTCCTGCAACGCCACGGCGCACCAACCGGACTGCTCCAGCCAGTGCGGGGCCTAAGAACCGGTGCGGGCCATTGTGGCCCGACCCATCGGGTGCCAGGCCGGAAGGGTAATGCCCGACCGGAAAATGGCAGGGGTGGAGGGTCTCGAACCCGCAACCTCCGGTTTTGGAGACCGGCGCTCTAGCCAATTGAGCTACACCCCTGCAAAGCCGCCTGCATCAACCCGAAACATCATGGCGAGGCGACTGCCGCGCCGTTTCGGGCCATCCATGCGAACCCGGCACAGGAAGCGGAAAAAAGTATGACTCGCGTCGAAAGTCAAGGGGGTGGCGCATAAAAATGAAAGTTTTACCTGTTTGCCCCGTGCCGCGGGTTTATGGGCTTGCCACGCGCATGGCGGAAACGGTATAGGTTCTGCCAACCTTATGAGCGGGCGTAGCATAGTGGTAATGCAGTAGCCTTCCAAGCTTCTGAGGAGGGTTCGATTCCCTTCGCCCGCTCCATACTCCCCTTGCAATAACCGAATATGTTGCCAGACAGGAATGCCGGATTCGTTGCCGTCGGGCCGCGCTGTTGGCAGGGGAGGGGTAGCCTTACATGACAATGACCGGTTCTTCCGCGATTCACCCGCGTATCGTGCTGGGCACGTGCTGTCTCAGCCTGCTGCTGGTCATGATGGATGTGACGGTCGTCAACGTCGTGCTCCCCTCCATCCGCGCGGATATGCATGGCAGTTTTTCCACCCTGCAATGGGTGGTGGACGCCTATACGCTGATGGTCGCCAGCCTCATGCTGCTGGTGGGGTCGCTGGCTGACCGGTTCGGGCGGCGGCGGATGTTCCTGCTGGGGATCGGGCTGTTCTGTGGCGGTTCCGCCCTGTGCGGGATTGCGCGCAGTGTCGAAATGCTGGTCATGGCCCGCGCGGTGCAGGGGATTGGCGGGTCCATGCTCAATCCCGTCGCGCTGTCGATCCTGACCAATGTGTATGTGGAACCCCGCGCCCGCGCGCAGGCGATCGGCATATGGGGGGCGACGTCGGGCGTGGCGCTTGCGCTGGGGCCGGTGGTGGGCGGCATTCTGGTGCATTGGGTGGGGTGGCAGGCGGTTTTCTGGGTCAATGTGCCCATTGGCCTGATCGCGATCGTGCTGACGTTGCGTTTCGTGCCTGAATCCCGTGGCGGGCGCGGGCGCAGCATTGATGCGCCGGGACAGCTTCTGGCCATCGTGGCGCTGGCCATGGTCACGTCCGGGCTGATCGAGGCCCATAATTACGGCTGGTCCTCCCCCACCATTTCCGGATTTCTCGGTTTCGGTGCGCTGTCTGTCCTGGGGTTCGTCATCGTGGAGCGACGGACGGCCTCGCCGCTGATTGACCTGCGGTTTTTCCGGGCGTGGCCTTTTTCCGGCGCGATCGTGACGGCGGTGCTGGCCTTTGCCATTTTCAGCGCGTTCCTGTTCCTCAATACCCTCTACCTGCAGGATGTGCGTGGCCTGCCCGCGCTACAGGCCGGGCTGTGTACATTGCCCTTCGCCCTTGGCAGCATGACGTGCGCCCCGCTGTCGGGACGGCTGACGGGGCGGTACGGCGCGCGGCTGCCATTGCTGATATCGGCTGTCGGATTCGGGATCAGCGCGCTGCTGCTGACCGGGCTGGACGCGCATACGCCACTATGGCTGCTGCTGGTGTCCTACGGTCTGTGTGGATGCGGGTTCGGGATGTGCAACGCGCCCATTACCAATTCCGCCATTTCGGGCATGCCGCGTACGCAGGCAGGGGTGGCGGCGGCCATCGCGTCCACCAGCCGACAGGTGGGGGCGCTGCTGGGTATTGCGCTGGGGGGCGCGCTGAGTGCGGGCAGCGTGCGGGCCGGGGGCGTGCAGTGGGAAGAATTTCCCCAGGCCACGCATGTCGTCTGGTGGTGCATGGCCATCGCGGCCGCCGGGATTGCCGGTCTGGGGCTGGTTTCAACCGGAATCCGGGCGAAGGAAAGCGCGCGGCAGGTTGCTGCGCTGCTGGATTCAAACTGACGCATCATTGATATGCACTTAATGCATATCAATGCCTAATGATCCCGTCACCGGAACCGTGCCAGGGCGCAACAAAATCGCGGGTTTGCTGTTTCCGAAATGGTGTCCTGCATGTATGATCCCGCCAACCTGTAGCGGGGGTGTTCACGTGCGCGGGAAAACGGGCGGTTCAGTGGTGTCGGACGATGCCGGCAGGCTGCCTGATCTGTTGCGTGCGCTTACGCTGCGTGCTAGAGCCGCGCCAGCAGCGCACGGGGCCAAGGTTTCCGGGCAGGCGGCTTGTGTTTGAATCGAGATTCTGGATTGGAAAAGCGGACAGTGGATTCGGGTGGAACGACCTCAATACCGATCGCCTCCATTGCCAATGGCCTTCCCGGTCGTTATGCGACGGCGCTCTATGAGCTTGCGGCTGACCGCAAGCAGCTTGACCCTGTTCTGGAGCAGGCATCCAGCCTTGCCGGACTGATCGACGGCAATGCCGACCTGCGCACCGTGCTGACGGATCGTACGCTCGACATCCGCGACAGTCGGAAGGCGGTCGATGCCGTGCTGGAGGCTGAAGGCTTCAGCCCCCTTATGCGTGATTTTGTTGGCGTGGTGGCGAATAACCGCCGCTTTCCGCGCCTGCGTGAAATTCTTGCCGCGCTGGCGGCTATCGCTGCGGCCCGGCGCGGGGAAATGGTGGCGGATGTCGTGTCCGCCCATCCCCTGACCGATCTGCAGCGTGTCCAGCTTCGCAGCCGCCTTGCCGAGGCCGGCTATTCCAAAGTCAATATCCAGGAGCGTGTTGACGCGGCCCTGCTGGGCGGTCTGGTCGTGCGCATTGGCGCCCGCCTGTATGATACCAGCCTCAGATCCCGCCTTACCCGCCTGCACCATGCCATGAAGGGAGCCGCGTGATGGAAATCCGCCCCTCCGAGATTTCGGATATCCTCAAGCAGCAGATCGCTACGTTCGACAAGGCCGTTGACGTTGCCGAGACAGGTACCATCCTGTCGGTGGGTGACGGCATTGCCCGTGTCTACGGCCTGCAGAATGTCGAAGCCGGCGAAATGCTGGACTTCCCCGCCAGTGGCCAGAAGGGCATGGCCCTGAACCTTGAGAATGACAACGTCGGTGTTGTCATTTTCGGCGATGACAGCGCCATGCGCGAAGGCGACACCGTCGCCCGTACCGGCAAGGTGGTGGAAGTGCCGACCGGCCCGGCCCTGCTGGGTCGCGTGGTCGATGGCCTGGGCAACCCGATCGACGGCAAGGGGCCGCTGGTTGGTGAAGTCATCAGCAAGCGTGCGGAAATCAAGGCCCCCGGCATCATGCCGCGCCAGTCCGTCAGTGAGCCGATGCAGACCGGCATCAAGGCGATTGACGCGCTTGTGCCCATCGGGCGCGGCCAGCGTGAACTGATCATCGGTGACCGTCAGACCGGCAAGACCGCCATCCTGATCGACACCATCGTCAACCAGAAGACCGTTAACGCGCTGGGTGACAAGACCAAGTCGCTCTACTGCATCTATGTCGCCATCGGGCAGAAGCGTTCAACGGTTGCGCAGCTGGTGCGCACGCTGGAGGAAACCGGCGCGATGGAATACTCCATCGTCGTGGCGGCCACCGCGTCCGACCCGGCCCCGATGCAGTATCTCGCGCCGTATGCCGCCTGCTCCATGGGCGAATACTTCCGCGATAACGGCATGCATGCCCTGATCGTGTATGATGACCTGTCCAAGCAGGCCGTCGCGTACCGCCAGATGTCGCTGCTGCTGCGTCGTCCGCCGGGACGTGAAGCGTATCCGGGTGATGTGTTCTACCTGCATTCGCGCCTGCTGGAACGCGCGGCGAAGATGTCCGACAAGTTTGGCGCGGGCTCCCTGACCGCCCTGCCGGTGATCGAGACGCAGGCAGGCGACGTGTCCGCCTATATCCCGACCAACGTCATTTCCATTACCGATGGTCAGGTGTTCCTTGAAACCGACCTGTTCTACCGCGGCATCCGCCCGGCGGTGAACGTCGGCGGTTCCGTGTCCCGTGTCGGTTCTGCGGCGCAGATCAAGGCGATGAAGCAGGTTGCCGGCAAGATCAAGCTGGAACTGGCGCAGTATCGTGAAATGGCGGCGTTCTCGCAGTTCGCGTCCGATCTGGACCCGGCCACGCAGAAGCAGCTGGCACGTGGCGCGCGTCTGGTCGAACTGCTCAAGCAGCCCGAAACCTCGCCGCTTGCGGTCGAGGAGCAGGTGGTTGTCCTGTTTGCCGGCACACGCGGCTATATCGATACCGTGCCGGTCGATCAGGTGACGACTTACGAAAAGCGCCTGCTGGACGATGTCCGCACGTCGGGCAAGGACATTCTGGAATCGATCCGTACCCAGCGCCAGCTGACGAAGGATATCGAAAGCCGCCTGAATGATTTCCTGACGACGTTCGGCCGTCAGTTCAGCAACTGAGGAAGATCGGGCAACCATGGCTTCCCTGAAGGAACTGCGCGCACGGATCGGCAGCGTCAAATCGACGCGAAAGATCACCAGCGCGATGAAGATGGTGGCGGCGGCAAAGCTGCGTCGGGCTGAAACCCGCGCGGCGGCCGCACGGCCCTATGCCGATGCAATGCGTCGTATGCTGGCCGAAGTGGGCCGCAGCGTGGCGGGCGAAGGCGGGCAGCCTGCGCTGCTGACCGGAACAGGTCAGGACAAGGTGCATCTGCTTGTCCCCATGTCCAGCGACCGTGGTCTGGCCGGTGCATTCAACTCCAACATCAACCGTACGACCCGTAACCTGGTGCTCAAGCTTCAGGCGGAAGGCAAGACGGTCAAGATCCTGCCGGTCGGGCGCAAGACGTACGAATTCCTGTCACGGGATTTCGCTGACCTCATCATCGGTCACCGTCACCTGTCCGCCAGCAAGGAAATCCCCTTTTCGTCCGCGACGGAACTGGGTGAACAGATTGCGTCCCTGCTGGAAAAGGGTGAATTCGACATCTGCACGCTGGTGTACAACCAGTTCCGCAATGTCATGACCCAGGTGCCGACGGAGATGCAGCTTATCCCGCTGGCGCTGCCGGAAAACGACAATACGGGCAACGCTGACGTCGCCAGTTATGAATTCGAGCCGGACGAGGGCACGATGCTGTCCAGCCTGCTGCCACGCAACCTGCAGGTCCAGCTGTACGCGACCATGCTGGAAACGGCGGCGGGTGAAAACGGCGCGCGGATGACCGCGATGGATAACGCCACCCGTAACGCCGGCAAGGCCATCGACCGCCTGACCCTGACCTACAACCGTACGCGTCAGACCAATATTACCAATGAACTGATCGAGATCATCTCGGGCGCCCAGGCTGTCTGAGGATCGATCTTCACGCTCACAGGAGCTGTCCCATGTCGGAAACCACAACTCAAGAGGCTCCTGTCTCCACGCAGGCGCAGAAAAGCAATGTCGTTGGTCGCGTGACGCAGGTCCGCGGCGCCGTTGTTGACGTTCAGTTCGAGGGTACGCTGCCGCATATCCTCGAAGCACTGCACGTTCAGCTGAACGGCCAGACCTTGGTGCTGGAAGTGGCGCAGGAAATCGGTGAACACGAAGTTCGCTGCATTGCCATGGATACCACTGATGGCCTGACCCGCGGCGCAGAAGTGTCCGCCACCGGCAGCCAGATCACCGTGCCGGTCGGTCCCGGCACGCTGGGCCGTATCCTGAACGTGATCGGTGACCCGATCGATGACCGTGGCCCGGTGCCGTGCAAGGGGCGCGCCCCCATTCACCGTGCCGCCCCGGCGTTTGACGAGCAGGCTGCCGCAACCGAAATCCTGCCCACGGGCATCAAGGTGGTTGACCTGCTGTGCCCGTACCTCAAGGGCGGTAAGGTCGGTCTGTTCGGTGGCGCCGGCGTGGGCAAGACCGTCATCATTCAGGAACTGATCAACAACATCGCCAAGGCGCATGGCGGCGTGTCGGTCTTTGCCGGTGTCGGTGAACGTACCCGTGAAGGTAACGACCTGTATTATGAAATGCAGGACGCGGGCGTCATCAAGCTTGAGGGCGATTCGACCGAAGGGTCCAAGGTGGCACTGGTCTATGGCCAGATGAACGAACCGCCGGGCGCGCGTGCCCGTGTCGCCCTGTCCGGTGTGACGGTTGCGGAATACTTCCGCGATGTCGAAGGCCAGGACGTGCTGTTCTTCGTCGATAACATCTTCCGTTTCACGCAGGCTGGCGCCGAAGTGTCCGCGCTGCTGGGCCGTATTCCCTCCGCCGTGGGCTACCAGCCGACACTGGCGACGGAAATGGGCGCGCTGCAGGAACGCATCACCTCGACCAAGAAGGGTTCGATCACCTCGGTGCAGGCCGTTTACGTCCCCGCCGATGACCTGACCGATCCGGCGCCCGCCGCGACCTTCGCCCATCTTGACGCGACCACGGTGCTGAACCGTTCCATTGCGGAAATGGGTATCTATCCGGCTGTTGACCCGCTGGACTCCACCTCCCGCTCGCTTGACCCGAAGATCGTCGGTGACGAGCATTATCAGGTGGCGCGTGACGTGCAGCGTATCCTGCAGACCTACAAGTCCCTGCAAGACATCATCGCCATCCTGGGCATGGACGAACTGTCGGAAGACGACAAGCTGATCGTGGCGCGTGCGCGTCGTATCCAGCGCTTCCTGTCCCAGCCGTTCCACGTGGCCGAAGTGTTCACGGGTGCGCCGGGCAAGCTGGTTTCGCTGGAAGATACTGTGCGTTCGTTCAAGGCGATCGTGGCTGGTGAATATGACCACCTGCCCGAAGGCGCTTTCTACATGGTCGGTGCGATCGAGGAAGCGGTGGCCAAGGCCGAGAAAATGAAGGAATCGGCCTGAACCCCGACCTACTGACGCAAGGAAGATAGACCATGTCCATTAAGGTCAAGATTGTCAGTCCGGAGAAGGTGCTGTTCGCGCATGATGCCGATATGGTTGTCATGCCGGGGTCGGAAGGTGACATCGCGGCGATGCCGGAACATGCACCGCTTATGCTGACACTGCGCGGTGGTGTGGTTGATGTGTATGAAGGTGATGTCGTGATGCATCGCTTCTTCGTGGCGGGTGGGTTTGCTGATATCGCGCCGACCCACTGCACCATCCTTGCCGACCGGGCGCTGAAGGTGGAAGACGTGTCGGTTGACGATGCGGAAGCACGTCTTGCCGCGCTGGAAAAATCCTATGAGGAAGCGGACAAGATGAACGTGCCCGCGCTTGATATCCTCATGGACAAGATCCAGTCGGCCCGTGCCGAGATCGAAGCCGGTCAGTCCGCCATTCCGGCCATGTCCATCTGATGGTTCATCCCGTCCCTGAAACCGGGACGGGATAAAACATGGATCCGAAAAAAGCGCCCTGCATGGGGCGCTTTTTTTTATGCCTGCCTGTCAGCCGCGACCGCGATAGCCGGGCACGTCCTGTGCCGGGATCCACACACCTTCGGGTGGTGCACCAGTCTGCCAGAACACATCAATCGGCATGCCGCCACGGGGATACCAGTAGGCCCCGATCCGCAGCCATACTGGCTTCAGCAGGTCCACCAGTGTCGTCGCGATCTGCACCGAGCATTTTTCATGAAAGGCGCCATGGTTGCGGAAGCTGGTCAGGAACAGCTTGAGCGATTTGCTTTCCACAATCCATTCATCAGGAATGTAGTCGATGACGATATGCGCGAAATCCGGCTGTCCCGTAACGGGGCAGAGCGATGTGAATTCCGGCGCGGTAAAGCGCACGACATAGTTCCGCCCGCGTTCGGGCGCGGGCACGCGTTCCAGCCGGGCTTCTTCAGGGCTGTTGGGCTGGCGGGTATTCTGGCCCAGCTGGGTCAGGAACTGGCTGCCATCATCGTGGGTGGGGCGGGTGTTCATCTGGGGTCCGTCAGGAATGGAAAAGGAATATGTGGCTGATGCCGGAAGGGGCGGGGCGCCGTCAACGGAAATGCAGGGGGGCGTCATGCGGTTTTCCCCGCTTTCGCAACAGGGCACAGGCATGATAACTGCACCGCATGGCACGTGTATCCCGACCCGAATTTTCCGCCCCTGTGCTGGTAACCACCACAGCGGAGCTTGAGGCTGTAACCGCGCGACTGCGGCATGAGCCATTTGTGACGATCGACACCGAATTCGTGCGCGAACGTACTTACTGGCCCGAACTGTGCCTGGTGCAGCTGGCCGGGGAAAAGGACGTGGTGGTGATCGATACGACCGCGCCGGGCATCGACCTGTCCCCCCTTGGCGCGCTGCTGGATGATGCCAGCGTGGTCAAGGTGTTCCATGCCGCGCGGCAGGACCTGGAAATCTTCCTGCATCTGTTTGACCGCCTGCCGGCCGCCCTGTTCGATACGCAGGTCGCGGCCATGGTGGCGGGATATGGCGACCAGGTGGGGTATGACAATCTCGTTTCCTCCCTGCTGGGGGTGCAGATTGACAAGTCACACCGTTTTTCCGACTGGGCGGCGCGTCCGCTTTCCCCGGCCCAGATCGGGTACGCGGCGGCCGACGTCACCTATCTGCGGCTGGTTTATGAAAAGCTGCTGGTCCAGCTGGAACGTGAAGGGCGTCTGGACTGGGTCGCGGCCGAACTGGATATCCTGAACAATCCCACCACGTTCCGTCCTGACCCGCTGACATTGTGGGAAAAGATGCGCCCGCGCACCAATAACCGCAGGATGCTGGGCATATTGCGTGCCGTCGCCGCATGGCGCGAGGGGGAGGCGCAGCGCGTCAATGTGCCGCGCCAGAGGTTGCTCAAGGATGAAAGCCTGATGGAAATCGCGGCAACCGCGCCCGCCACGGTCGATGCGCTGGCCCGCGTGCGGGGCGTGTCGCGCGGCTTTGCCGAAGGGCGCAGCGGTCAGGCGCTGCTGGAAACCGTGGCGCAGGCGGTCATGGAACCGGAAGCGGCCCTGCCGCGCTTACCCAAAGGACGGGCAAAGGATGCGCAGCGTCCTTCGCCGGCCCTGATCGCGCTGCTCAAGGTACTGCTGGCCACCTGTTGCGAAACGCATCGTGTGGCGCCCAAGCTGGTGGCCTCGTCCGAGGATCTGGATCGTTTCGCGCTGGATGACGCGGCGGATATTCCCGCCTTTCATGGCTGGCGTAACGAGGTATTTGGCAAGCTGGCGCGTGAACTCAAGGCAGGACACCTGACCATGGGCGTCGATGGTGGGAAGGTCAGGCTGATTCACGACTGATCCGGTTTATGGCCCCGGTCGCGTTTTACCGGGGTTGCAAACAGGTTATGCGCAGAACTGTCCACAAGATTCTGTATCATGGCAGTTGAGCCAGACAGAGTATAAGCCTAATTTCCCACCATTCCGCGTAAGGAGTGCAGAACGATGGCGATGGAATGGACCGAGGAGACGATCGCGCGCCTGCGTGATCTGTGGCAGCAGGGCTTATCGACCGCAGAAATCGGCCGTCAGCTATCCGTTACCAAGAACGCGGTGGTTGGCAAGGCGCACCGTCTGGGCCTCAAGCCGCGTCCATCGCCCATCCGGCGTGCGGCGAAGGCAGCCCCTGCGCCAGCCGCCACGACAGTGGAAGCCACGGCGGCCCCTGCCGCTACCGAAAGCACGCAAGCCCCTCCAAAACCCGAAGTTACGGCAGCCCCGGTAGCGGCCGCCGTCCCGGCACCGGAAAAGGCCCCCGCCAAAGCGCAGGCGGCCCCCACGCCCGCACCACAGCCCAAGCCCGCGGCGGCAGCCCCCGTGTCAGAGGATGCGGCCCCCGCACCCCGCGCCACCCGTGCGCAGCCCCGAGCCACGGCGAAAGCTGCCCTGCGTCCGGTCAGTGAGCCACGTCGGCGCAGCAGCCAGTCCTGTTGCTGGCCGCTGGGTGATCCGGGCACGCCGGGCTTCCATTTCTGTGGGGCCACCCCATTGCCGGGCAAACCGTACTGCGCGGAACATGCGCAGCTTGCCTATGTCAAACTGCGCGACCGTCGCGATAACGTGGCCTGAACCTTTTCCTGTCAGGGATTTTTTCAAGATAACGTCTTGATGAAATGCGATGGAAGTTTTCGGGTGCCCCCTTTTTGAAAAAAGGCTTCACCAAAAAACTTCCTTACGATTTGCGGGATGTCGTCCCACAGGGAAATTGTTTCGGCAGTTTTTGGGGATTGCATTAAAAAACGCCAGGGCATTGCTGCCACTGGCGTTTTTTTGTATCCGCCCGACAGGATGCGGGCGGATCGGACTTCCTAGCCCGCAGCCGGGCGCGGCGGCGCGGCGGGTGCCGCGGCAGGCGCCGCCGGGGCTGCTGGCGGCGCACCGGGGGTGGTGATCATTTCAAGCTGGCCGGTGACCTGGCCGCCATCTTCCACCTTCAGGCGACGGCACTTGGCCTTGCCCAGCAGGCGACCGGTCGAACGGATGGTCAGGCTGCCACGCACCGTCAGCGTGCCGTCGATCGTGCCCGCCAGTTCAGCGTCCTCAACCTCGACTTCACCCTTGAACACGCCGCCCTGCGCGATCTGGAGTTCGGATGCGTTGATCAGGGAGGATTCAACCGTCCCTTCCACAACCAGGCGCTCGGCGTCCTGAATGGTTCCCTGCACGCTGATGCCACGGCCCACGACCAGGGTGCGGCGGTCATTTTCCTTTTTGGCGGCCGTAGCCCCCGGTGCACCGGGACGTGCCCCGCCAGGTCCGGGAGGGGCGTTGGGCGTGGGCGGGAAGGGGGGACGGGCCATGGATGTATTTTCCTTGCTGGCAGGTTGGGGTGAGGGAGAGGAGCCACCGCCTGAGGCTGGTCGGCCCGGCTGCTGCGCGGGGGGCGTCGTCGGGGCGGCTGGCTGGGTTTCTGCTGGCTTGCGTCGTCTAAACAATATTACCCCGCTTGGTTATGCTGTATCGGGACGTGGTGCATCCCGGAAACTGGAAGATACGCTTTCGGGCTGGTTGCAGGCCGCAGCCCCCTTCAAACGGTTATACGCACCCCCATCATGCCGACAAGGGGCGTTAAGGGGAACAGCGGTACATAAAAAACATCATGCATTGCGCCGCTTACCCGCCAATGATAGCGATGGGCCATATCAAGCGGGAAAAAATGGGTTATTTCGTGGCGCAGCTACGCCATGCCCGCGAACATGACTGTTTAATGACGGGTAGTGGAACAGAAGAATGGAAAATTCGGGACAGGCGGCGGAATGCCGGTTTGATCTGCTGGGTATCGGTAATGCGATTGTTGATGTCCTGGCACCGGTGGACGCGGCCTTCCCGCAGAATAACGGCATGACACCGGGCAGCATGATGCTGATCGACGCCGACCGCGCGAAGGCGCTGTATGGCCAGATCAGGCGTGAAAAGGAAATGGGTGGCGGGTCTGCCGCCAACACCTGTGTCGTGGCGTCCAACATGGGCGCGCGCGTGGCGTATCTGGGCAAGGTGGCGGCGGATGCGCCGGGACAGGCCTTTGCCGCCGACATGCAGGCGGCGGGCGTGTATTTCCCGTCTTCCCCGCTGCAGGGCGATGCGGGGGAAAACCACCCCACCGCGCGCTGCATCATCCTGGTCACGCCTGATGGCCAGCGCACCATGAACACCTATCTGGGCGCATGCGTCACCTTCAGCCCCGAAGACGTGCTGGCGGATGTCGTCTGCGCGTCCAAGGTCATCTACATGGAAGGCTACCTGTTCGATCCGCCGGATGCGCAGGAAGCCTTCCGCACCGCCGCCCGTATCGCGCATGAAGCGGGGCGCAAGGTCGCCCTTTCGCTGTCCGACCGTTTCTGCGTGGACCGTCACCGCCATGCCTTCCATGAACTCGTGCGCGGGCATATCGACATCCTGTTCGCCAACGAGGACGAGATCTGCGCCCTGTACCAGACCGATGATTTTGACGAGGCGGCCCGCCTTGTCTCGGCCGATACGCATTTCGCCGTCCTGACCCGGTCGGAGCGTGGCAGCGTCATCATTCAGGACCAGCAGCGTATCGTGATCGACAGCGTGCGCACGCAGGTGGTCGATACCACGGGGGCGGGCGACGCCTATGCCGCAGGCTTCCTTGCCGGCTGGACATCGGACCGGACGCTGGCCGAATGCGGGCGTCTGGGCAGTGTCGCGGCATCGGAAGTGATCTCGCATTACGGGGCGCGCCCGCTCATGAACATGCGTCAGGACATGGATTTCTGATCCACAGGGCGCATCCTGCCGGTCGTGTGATGGGTGCGGGCACGAAGTTTCGCGTGCAATCCGCGCCCTTCCGCATTATCTACGCAGGCAGCAGCCACCCATTCCGCCGCCGCACGCACGGGTGCCCCCCGTATGTGCCGCCGCGCCCCTTATGGCGTCCGCCAAGGAAAGTCAGGTCAAGAGCACTTATGGATATCCGCAATATCGCCATTATCGCGCACGTCGATCATGGCAAGACCACACTGGTCGACCAGCTTCTGAAACAGTCCGGTTCCTTCCGTGACAACCAGCACGTGGCCGAACGCGCCATGGACAGCAATGACCTGGAGCGTGAGCGTGGCATCACGATCCTGGCCAAGTGTACGTCGGTTGTGTGGAAAGATACCCGCATCAACATCATCGACACCCCGGGCCATGCCGATTTCGGTGGCGAGGTCGAGCGTATCCTGAGCATGGTTGACGGCGCGGTCGTGCTGGTCGACTCCGCCGAGGGCGCGCTGCCGCAGACGAAGTTTGTCGTGGGCAAGGCGCTGGCGCGCGGCCTGAAGCCGATCGTGGTCGTGAACAAGATCGACCGTGGCGACGCCCGTCCCGATGAAGTCCATAACGAGATCTTCGACCTGTTCGCAGCCCTGGGCGCGAATGACGAGCAGCTTGATTTCCCCATGCTGTATGCGTCGGGCCGTCAGGGCTGGGCCGATACCGAGATTGATGGTCCGCGCAAGGATCTCTCTCCCATGTTCGACCTGATCCTGCGCCATGTGCCGCCGCCGAAGGTGAACAAGGACGCGCCGTTCGCGATGGTCGCCACCATCCTGGAAAACGACAACTTCCTTGGTCGCGTGCTGACCGGCCGTGTCGAGCAGGGCGTGGCGAAGATGAACATGCCGGTGCATGTGCTGCGTCCCGATGGCTCGGTTGTGGAAACCGGCCGCCTGACCAAGCTGCTGTCCTTCCGTGGTCTGGACCGCGTGCCGGTCGAGGAAGTGGAAGCCGGTGACATCGTGGCCGTGGCCGGTCTGTCCGAAGCGACGATTCCCGAGACGATCGCCGCCCCCGAAGTCAAGGAACCGCTGCCCTCCACCCCGGTTGATCCGCCGACGCTGTCCATGACCTTCCGCCTCAATGACGGTCCGCTGGGTGGCCGTGAAGGCAAGAAGGTCACGTCGCGCCAGATCCGTGACCGTCTGTTCAAGGAAACCGAAGGCAACATCGCCATCCGCGTGTCCGAAAGCCCCGAGAGCGAGGCGTTCGAGGTTGCGGGCCGTGGCGAACTGCAGCTTGGCGTCCTGATCGAGCAGATGCGTCGTGAAGGCTTTGAACTGACCATCGGCCGTCCCCGCGTGCTGTTCCGCACCAACGAGGAAACCGGTGAACGCGAAGAGCCGTTCGAGGAAGTCCTGATCGACGTGGACGAGCCGTATTCGGGCGTCGTGGTTGAAAAGATGGCGCTGCGCAAGGGCATCATGCAGGACATGCAGCCGTCCGGCGGCGGCAAGGTGCGCCTGAGCTTCCTGATCCCGTCACGCGGGCTGATCGGCTATCACGGTGAATTCCTGACCGATACACGCGGTTCGGGCATCATGAACCGCCTGTTCCATGGCTACCAGCCCTATGTCGGGCCGATCGCTGGCCGTCGTAACGGCTCGCTGATCTCGTCCGAAGATGGCGCGACCACGCAGTATTCGCTGTTCTCGCTGCAGGACCGTGGCACGCTGTTCGTTGACGCGGGCGAAAAGGTCTATGTCGGCATGATCATCGGCGAGCATTCGCGTGAGAATGATCTGGAAGTAAACCCGATCCGTGAAAAGAAGCTGACCAACATCCGTGCCGCAGGCAAGGACGAGGCCCTGCTGCTGATCCCGCCGCGCAAGATGAACCTGGAACAGGCCATCGCCTATATCGAGGATGATGAACTTGTCGAGGTCACGCCGTCCGCCGTGCGTATCCGCAAGCGCTATCTCGATCCGCACGAACGCAAGAAGCGCGAACGTTCGGGCGCGGTTGACTGACCTGACGGTCTGGCCCCGGGGTGGCTGCAATCTTTAGTTACGTTTAAGTTCTTGAGATTGCGGTCACCGTAGGGCAAAAGTAAGACATTACTAACAAATTTAAGAATTTTAATCCGAGACGCCCTCCCGGCAGCATGTTACAGCAGGGAGGCCAGCCCGGGTGTACCGATTCGTCGCCCGCTGCAGGCATTGGGATCAGAATTCCTGATTTGTTGGAGTATTTTTATATGATCGTTTTCCCCCGTCGCTTCGTTGCCGCCCTGTCCGCTGTTGCCGTCATGGGCGTGGCCGCTCCCGTCATGGCCCAGACTGCCGAGCCGACCACCCCGGCCGTTTCCGCACCCGAACATGCCCCTGACGCATCTGAAGGTGCCGCTCCGGCGGAAGCTGGCGCCAAGAAGGCAAAGCATCACGGTGGTCATCACCGCGGTGGTCACCATCATGGTGCGAAGAAGGCGGCTGAATCCACGGATGCAGCGCCTGCTGCTCCGGCTGCGCAGTAATTACTGTCGCATTCTGACCGGGGGCATGTCATCCCGGTCAGGACAGCCAAGAAAAAAGCCCGGTATCAAACCGGGCTTTTTTTATGATCTGACGCCAGCAGGCTGAACAGTCTGCCCAAGGGGAATGCCGGGTAGATCATACGGAAGATTCTGGTGAAGCTTCTTGCAAGGGGTCTGAGGGGACGCCGCCTTTTTGGAAAAAGGCGGCGCCCGAAAACTTTCTGTTTTTAAACAGTGCTTTCAGGCTGTGGTGTAACGGTCCAGCGACAGGTCCAGGCAGGGGATTTCGGTGCGCTTGCCGCTCATCCTGTCAGCCAGCACGCGGCCCGACCCGCACGCCATGGTCCAGCCCAGCGTGCCATGGCCGGTATTGAGCCACAGGTTGGAAAACCGTCCAGCCGGCCCGATGACCGGCGTGCCGTCGGGTGTGCTGGGCCGCAGTCCGGTCCAGTACGCCCCCTGTGACATGTCGCCGCTGGCGCCGAACAGTTCCGAAAACGACAGTTCCAGCAGTTCGCGCCGGTCACGGCGCAGGCGCAGGTTGTAACCGGCCAGTTCCGCCGTGCCGCCAATACGGATACGGTCGCCCAGACGGGTGATCGAGACCTTGTACGTCGCATCATTGACGGTGGAAACCGGCGCGCGTGCAGCGTCGGTCACCGGCAGTGTCAGGGAATATCCCTTGGTGGGATAGACCGGCAGGTGCAGCCCGAGCGGGCGCAGCAGCAGCGGCGAATAGCTGCCCATGGACACGACATAGGCATCCGCCGTCATGCGGCCGGCCGATGTGCGGACACCAAAAATGTCGGTGGCCGAGGCGTCCAGCGCCTCGATCGTGGTTTCATAATGGAAGGTGACGCCCAGTTCCTGTTCCGCCTTCTGGGCCAGGCGCTGGGTGAACATGTGGCAGTCGCCCGATTCGTCACCCGGCAGGCGCAGGCCGCCCTTGAACAGGTGCCGGTTTTCCATCAGGCCGGGTTCGTGCCTGGCGATTTCATCCGGGCTGAGGAATTCGTGGGCAATGCCAGCCTGATCCAGCAGGGACATGTCGCGGGCGGCATGGTCAACCTGCTTTTGCGTGCGGAAAAGCTGGATCAGGCCACGCTGCTCATCATCATAGGTAATGCCGGTATCCTTGCGCAGGGCGTCAAGGCAGTCACGGCTGTATTCCGCAATGCGCAGCATGCGGGACTTGTTGATGTCGTAGTCATGCGCGTTGCAGTTGGCCAGCAGCTGCTCGATCCAGCGCATCATGGCGAAATCGATACGCGGGCGGACCACGATGGGCGCGTGGCGGCTGGCCATCCACCGCAATACCTTCAGCGGCAGGGCCGGTTCCGCCCACGGAGCGGAAAAACCCGGTGAAATCTGTCCCGCATTGGCAAAGGAGGTTTCCAGTGCCGCAGCGGGCTGGCGGTCCACGACCGTGACTTCATGCCCGGCCTTGGCCAGGTACCATGCCGCCGTGACACCCACCACGCCTGCGCCCAGAACGATAACTTTCACAGTTTCATCCTTACTTCCATCATCAACACACCGGGGATGCGCCACAGCGCCGCAATGGTCAACCGTTTCTGTTATGACAGCACGGGATGGCAGAAATCAGCCTGCGGGCACGCCCTTGCTGGTCGAGTATTCAAAATGCAGCGCCGTATCGGGGTGGACGATGGGGTGGATGGCGTGGGCGGCCATGGCCCCTTCGGTAAAGCCCTGCAGGATCAGTTTCAGCTTGCCGGGATAGGTCGCGACATCGCCCACGGCAAAAATGCCGGGCAGGCTGCTTTCACAGGTTGATGGGGTGACGGGAATGGTGCCGCGTATGGTGTCCAGCCCCCATTGCGCGATCGGGCCAAGATCGGTCGCCAGCCCGAAGAAGGGCAGCAGGTGATCGCAGGTCACATGCCGCACCGTGCCATCCAGCGTCGCAAGATCCACGCCGGTCAGCCGCCCCTGCGCGCCATGCAGGCCGTGTAGCTGGTAGCCGATGATCTTTTCCACCTGACCAAGTGCCACGGCGTCATCAAGCTGGCGCAGGCTTTCGGGCGCCGCGCGGAAACGGTCGCGCCGGTGCACCAGCTTCACGCTGCGCGCCACGTCGCGCAGGGCCAGCGCCCAGTCCACCGCTGAATCGCCGCCGCCCGCGATCAGCACGTCCCTGTCCGCGAAATCGGCGCGGCGGCGGACGAAATACTGCACGCCGCCTGTCTGCTCGAACGCGTCCAGTCCTTCCAGCGGGGGACGGTTGGGGCCGAACGCGCCGGCCCCTGCCGCGATAATGACCGCGCGCGCTGCAATGACATCGCCGCTGGACGTGCCCAGCACGAAACCGCCACGCGTGCCCTCCAGCCGTTCCACCCGGCGGCCCAGCAGGCGGGGCACGTCAAAGGGGGCGATCTGGCGGTCAAGCGCTTCGATCAGCGCGCCACCTTCAATGGCAGGGTGGGCGGGAATGTCGTAAATCGGCTTTTCGGGATACAGCGCGGTGCACTGCCCCCCGATTTCATCCAGCGCATCAATGATGATGCAGCCAAGCTTGAGCATCCCGCATTCAAACGCGGCGAACAGGCCTGCGGGGCCCGCGCCGATAATGGCGACATCGGTGGTATGGGTGGGGGAGGGCATGGTCATGTCCGGTTCTGGTGTTCCGCAATCCGTGGCCTTGCTACAGGCCTATGTCACGTGCGGTTTTGCGTTGTTGTCTGCATTGGTGCAAGCGCTTTGGCGCATCCTTTCCATCGCCCCTTGTGCGTGGACGGCAGGGGAAGGCACAATCGGTCCATGACAGATAATCGTGCAAAAGCAGGGGACGGGACCGCCAATGCGTGAAATTGCCCTGCCCGACACACAGGCCACGACAGCCCTTGGCCATGCGCTGGCCAACGTGCTGCGTGCGGGGGACTGCGTATTGCTGGAAGGGGATCTGGGCGCTGGCAAGACCACGCTGGCGCGCGCCCTGCTGCGCGCCCTGTGCGGGGATGCGGACATGGAGGTGCCAAGCCCGTCCTACACACTGGTGCAGGTCTATGACGCGCCGGCGGCGGAGGTCGCGCATTTCGACCTGTGGCGGCTGGACGGGCCGGAGGGCGTGCACGAACTTGGCTGGGATGATGCGCGTGAAGGCATTGTCCTTGTGGAATGGCCGCAGCGCCTGGGCACGCTTGCCCCCGCTGATGCGTTGCGTATTACCCTTGCGCCGGATGCGACGGGCGGGCGGGTCGCCCGGCTGGAGGGATGGGATACGCGGCTGGCGCAGTCAGCCGTTTTCGGGACAGGAGATGCATCATGGGCGTGAACATGCCCCGTACCGCCATGGTTTTTGCCGCAGGTCTGGGGCGGCGGATGCGACCGCTGAGCGAATCGATGCCCAAGCCGCTGCTGCGCGTGGCGGGCCAGCCCATTCTCGATCATGTGCTGGACCGGCTGGAGGCCTGTGGCGTGCAGCAGGTGGTGGTCAATGCCCACTGGCGGCCCGATGATATCCATGCCGCCCTTGCCGCCCGCCGTGCCGCCCATCGCGGGCCGGTGACGATTGAACAGCCCGAACCCGCCCTGCTGGAAACCGGGGGCAGTGCGGCGGCCGCCCTGCGGGCCGGACAACTGGGGCCGGGGCCGTTCTTCCTGCTCAATGGCGACGCCATGTGGCTCAACGGTCCGGTGCCCGCGCTGCGCCGTCTGGCGGCGGCGTTCGATCCCGAACGCATGGACGCCATGCTGCTGCTGGGCGCGATGACGCGCGCGGTGGGGGAAGTCGGGCATGGGGATTTCGCGGTGAACGCGCATGGCGTGCCGCGTCGCCCGCGTGCGGGGGAAATCACGCCTTATGTCTTTACGGGCGTGCAGATTGTCTCCCCCGCGCTGTTTGATGGCGCGCCGGAAGGCGGGTTCAGCATGAACCGGCTGTGGGACCGCGCGATGGCGGCGGGCAGGCTTGGGGTGATCGTGCACGATTCGCTGTGGTTCCACCTGTCCCGTCCCGCCGATATCGATGCGGCGGAGCGCGTGCTGCATTCCGCCCTGAACCCGGATTCGGATAACGATATATGACCGACGCCACGGCCGACTGCGTGCGGGGGCGTGCGGCGGTCGTGCCGCCGCATGTGCCATTTGTTGACCAGATCGCCGCCCGCTGGCTGGAACAGGCGGGTCATGACCCGCAGGCCTGTGGCAATGGCCTGATCCTGCTGCCCAGCCGCCGTGCCGCCCGTGCGTTGACCGAGGCGTTCGTGCGGCAGGTGGATGGCCGCCCCATCCTGCTGCCCCGTATCGCGCCCATCGCGGCACTGGACGAGGCATCGCTGGCGCTGTCGGGGTGCAGTGCGCTGGACCTGCCGCCCGCGGTCGATCCCGTGCGGCGGCTGGCGACGCTGACGCTGCTGGTCATGCAGGCGGGCAAGGCGTTTGGCGATGTGCAGGGCGTGGACCAGGCCTGGCCGCTGGCGCGCGCCCTGGCGGACCTGATGGATGAGGCGGAATGGGCGGAATGCGACCTGTGTGAACGCCTGTCCCATGCTGCGGACGGTGATTTTGCCCAGCACTGGCACCAGACGCTGAAATTCCTGTCCATCGTCACCAGCGTGTGGCCCGCATGGCTGGCGGAACAGGGGGTGATGAACCCTGTCGCCCGCCAGACGGCCCTGCTGCACGCACAGGCCGCGCGGTGGACGGAAACGCCCCCGCCAGCGGGTGACCCCATATGGGCCGCCGGTTTTTCCGATGCCGTGCCCTCCACCATCGCCATGCTGCGCGCCGTCATGTCCCTGCCCGACGGGTTGCTGGTGCTGCCCGGCGTGGACATGGATTGCGATGATGATGTCTGGCAGCACCTGCCGCCCGACCACCCGCAGGCGGGCACGGCGCATATGCTGGCCGAACTGGGCATCGAACGTGCCTGTATGGAACAGTGGGACACCCTGAACGATGGCGGCGTGGCCAGCAGTCCCGTCCCGCGCGCCAGCCTGCTGGCCCGCGCATTGCTGCCCGCCCGTGCGCTGGATCGCTGGCGTGCGCCGGATGCGCCCGTGGCGGCCGATGGCCTGTCGGTCCTGCGCAGCGCCGACCAGCAGGAGGAAGCCGCCGCCATCGCCCTGGTGCTGCGGCAGGTACTGGAACAGCCGGGCAGGCGTGCCGCCCTTGTCACGCCGGACCGTGCATTGGCCGGGCGGGTGGCGACGGAACTGATGCGCTGGGGCGTCATTGCCGACGACAGCGCGGGCGAAAGCCTGCTGACCGTGCCGCAGACCGCCTTCCTGCGGCTGATCGTGCAGGCGGTGGATGGCGGGCTGTCGCCTGTCGCCCTTCTGTCCGTCATCAAGCATCCGCTGGCGGCGTGCGGGCTGTCACCGGGCAACTGTCGCGCCAGCGCGCGCCAGCTTGAACGTCTTGTCCTGCGCGGGCCTGCGCCGCCGCCGGGTATCGCGGGCCTGCGCAGCGCGCTGGCGCGCGCGGCCGATGACCCGCATGGCGCACTGGCCGACGCGCCTGATGCGCCGGAGGAAATAAACGCGTTCCTTGACCGTCTGGAAACAGCCTTCGGCCCGCTGCTGGCCCTGCCGTGCAGCACGCTGGTGCCGGTTTCCGTCCTGCTGGCCGCACTGGTGGAAACCGCGCAGGCGCTGGCCACGACCGATACGGTGGATGGGGCGGAGCGGCTGTGGGCGGGCGAGGAAGGTAATGCGCTGGGTCAGCACATGAGTGCGATGCTGGCATGGTGCGATGTATTGCCCGATGCGCGCGTGGGCGCGCTGGACGGGCTGCTGGCGTCCTCCCTTGCCGGCATGATGGTGCAGGGACGGCGCGCCGTGCGCGGGCGCGAGGGCACGGCGGTGCATCCGCGCGTGTTCATCTGGGGCCTGCTGGAAGCCCGGCTGCAGACGGCGGATACCATCGTGCTCGGCGGCCTGGTTGAAACCGTATGGCCCCTCGCGACCGATCCGGGACCGTGGATGAGCCGCCCAATGCGCACGCGCGTCGGCCTGCCTTCGCCTGAATGGGCGATCGGTCAGGCCGCGCATGATTTCGTGTCCTGTGCCTGCGCCGCGCCCAACGTGGTGCTGTCGCTGGCCGCGCGGCGGCAGGGCGCGCCAACCGTGCCCGCGCGGTGGCTGGTGCGGCTGGATGCGTATCTGGCGGGCCACGGCCACGGCCTGCCGGCGCATCCGGCGCTGCGCTGGCTGGACAGTCTGGACCGGCCACAGGGGGCGGCGATGCCTGTCGCCCCGCCACAGCCACGTCCCGCGTTGGGCCTGCGCCCGCGTAGCCTGTCGGTGACGGAAATCGAGACATGGATGCGCGACCCCTACGCCATTTACGCGCGGCGTATCCTGCGCCTGCGCCCGCTTGCGGATCTGGAGGAACTGGCCGATGCCGCCGATTACGGGCAGATCGTGCATGCGGCGCTGGATCGCTGGTTTCGCGCCCATCCATCCGACTGGCCGCATGATGGCGCAGCCCGCATGCGCGATGTCTTTGCCGATGTATTGCGTAAGGCCGACCTGCGGCCCGCCCTTGCGGCATGGTGGGCGCCCCGGCTGGACCGGATCGCGGCATGGTGCGCGCAGGCCGAGGAAACACGCCGCGCCACCGGCGGCCCCCGCACCGTGCTGACGGAACTGGGGGGCACGATGCGGCTGGAGGACCTGCCCGCCGGCCCGTTCACCCTGCGGGGCCGCGCGGACCGCATCGACCTGCATGGTGATGGCAGCCTGAGCCTGTTTGACTACAAGACCGGCACGTTGCCCACCCGGCGCAGCGTGATGGAAGGCTGGCAGTCGCAGCTGGTGCTGGAAGCCGCGATGATCGAATGCGGCGGCTTCCCACCCCCGGTCGCGGGCACGGTTGCGGAACTGGTGTACTGGCGGCTGACCGGCGGCCATGTCCCGGCGCAGGTGCTGGACGTGGCGCGGGGCGCGGAACTGACGGAACTGATCGCAGGCTGCCGCGCGGGACTGCGGGCGCTGGTCGAGGCCTATGACAATCCTGACCAGCCCTATCTGTCCCATCCCTTTCCGGGGGAGGAACCCCGCTTCGCCGATTACGCGCATCTGGCCCGTGTCGCGGAATGGAGTGCCGCGCGGGAGGAGAATGGCGGATGAACAGGGCCATGACGAAGGGTGACGGCATGGCGTCCGCCATCGATATCGCCAATCGCAGCCAGGCGGCGGCGTCCGACCCGCAGGCGTCGGTGTTCGTTTCCGCTTCCGCCGGCAGTGGCAAGACCAAGCTGCTGATCGACCGGCTTCTGCGTCTCATGCTGCCACGTGACGTGCCCGACCGCGATGTCGTCATGACGCGCGTGCCCGGCAGCGATCCCGGCCGTATCCTGTGCCTGACCTTTACCAAGGCGGCTGCGGCGGAAATGTCCATCCGCCTGCAGAACCGCCTGGGCCAGTGGGTCATGCTGCCCGATGCGGATCTGGACCGTGAGCTTGCACGTCTGTCCGTGCCGACGGGGCAGGAAACCCGGCGCGTGGCGCGTGAACTGTTTGCCCGCGTGCTGGACCTGCCCGGCGGCATGCGCATCGGCACCATCCATGCCTTCTGCCAGTCGCTGCTGCGGCGTTTCCCGGTGGAAGCGGCGATCAGCCCGCATTTCACCCTGATCGAGGAAACCGACGCCCGCCTGGCGCAGCGCGCGGCGGTGGAGGACGTGGTGGGGCAGGGCGGTCCCGCCGTCGCCATGCTGGCGGGGCAGATCGGGGTGGGGGACTTTACCGCGCTGATCGCCCGGCTGCAGGCCCAGTCGCGCCGTATGCTGCCCGTGGCGCGGCGGTGGATGGTGGATCGCGCGGGGGTGGAATCGGCGCTCATGCGCCTGTTGGGCATAAGCGGGCGCAGCGTGGACGCGGTGTTGCGCAATGCCTGCGCCACGATCCCCGATGAGGACATTCTGCGTGACGGACTGCGTTGCGTGGCGCGGGAAGGATCGGCCACCGTCCGGGCGCAGGCGGAAACCATGCTGGCATGGCTGGGTCAGGACGTGGCCGCCCGCGCGGCGGACTGGCCCACTTGGCGGGGTGGCCTGCTGACGCAGAAGGGGGAGCCGCGCAGGCGGGGCGGCCTTAATCCTAAGATGGATGCCGCCTGCCCCGGTCTGGCCGACCGTCTTGGCGCGGAAGCCGTGCGGGTCATTGGCATTGACCAGCAGTTGCGCGCCATTACGGTGTTTGAACTGACCTGTGCCCTGCTGTCCGTGGCCCAGCCGGTGCTGGAACGCTACGCCACGCGCAAGACCGCGCAGGGCATGGTCGATTATGATGACCTGATCGACCGCACGCTTGACCTGCTGCGTGATCCGGGGGCGGCATGGGTGCTGTACAAGCTTGATGGCGGGATCGATCACCTGCTGCTTGACGAGGTGCAGGACACATCCCCCGACCAGTGGGCCATTGCCGGTGGGCTTACGGCGGAATTCTTCGCGGGCGAAGGCACGCATGATGACGATGGCTGTCCGCGCACCATTTTCGCGGTGGGGGATTACAAGCAGTCGATCTATTCCTTCCAGGGGGCTGACCCGGAGGCCTTCCGCGCATGGCGGCAGCAATTCCGCCAGCGTGCGGCCGCCGCCCGCGCCATATGGCGTGAACCGGCGCTGACGGTTTCCTTCCGTTCGACAGCGCCGGTGCTGAAACTGGTGGACAGCGTGTTCGCCAATCCCGCCGCCGCCCGTGGCGTGGTGGAACCCGACGGCACCATTCCCGCCCATGTCACCGCCCGGCCGGGACAGGGGGGATGTGTGGAAATCTGGCCACCCGTGCCGGTGGAACCTGACGAGACGGACATAAGCCCGTGGATGGCCCCGACCCGTAACGCCGGGCAGTCCACGGCCCAGCAGCGCCTGGCCGATACACTGGCGGGCTGGATCGCCGGGCAATTGCGCGCGCCGCCCGCGCCGGGGGAAGCGCCGCTGGCGCCCGGTGACGTGCTGATCCTCGTGCCGCGTCGCTCTGCCTTTGCCCGCGCGCTGATCCGCGCGCTGAAAAGCAATGACGTGCCGGTGGCGACACTGGTGCGCACCGTGCTGACCGACCAGCTTGCCGTGCAGGATCTCATGGCGCTGTGCGCGGCGCTGCTGCTGCCGCAGGATGACCTGACGCTGGCCTGCGTGCTGACATCCCCCATTGGCGGGCTGGATGACGACTCGCTCATGCATCTGGCGACGGGGCGTGACGGGCAGCCGCTGTGGGCGGTGCTGCGCGTGCGTCATGCGGAACGGCCCGACTGGTCGGCGGCGTGGCATATCCTCAACACCCTGTTCCGGCAGGTTGATTATGCCACGCCCTATCAGCTTCTGGCCGAAGCCCTTGGCCCGCTGAGCGGTCGCGCCCGGCTGCTGGCCCGACTGGGGCCGGAAGCGGTGGAACCGGTTGACGAACTGCTGTCCGCCGCCCTGCGGTTTGAGGAGACGCACGCCATTTCCCTGCAGGGGTTCCTGCACTGGCTGAATGCATCGGATGAAACCGTGCGGCATGAACCCGATGCCTCGGCCAACATGGTGCGTGTCATGACCGCGCATGGGGCGAAGGGGTTGCAGGCGCGTCTTGTCATCCTGCCCGATACGATCGCAACGCCGCGTTCCGACACCAACATATTATGGGAGACCGACAGGACCACGGGACTCGATATCCCGATATGGGTGCCACGGCGGGAACTGGCCACGGATGTGACGGCATCCGTACAGGAAAAGATACGCCGTGAGGCGGCGGAAGAATATAACCGCCTGCTCTATGTCGCCCTGACCCGGGCCAGCGACCGGCTGGTGATCTGTGGGTGGGAACCCCGTCGTGGCGTGCCCGATGGCTGCTGGTATGACCTGTGCCGCCAGGGGTTTGAAAGTGCAGGGGCCGCGGCACGGCCTTTCGACCTTGGCTGGGAGGGGGAAAGCCTGGTGCTGGAGGAAGCGCGCACGGTCCCGCCTGCGCGGGCCGCCCGCGCTGATAATGGCCCGGCGGCACCGGCACCCGCGCCCGCCCTGCCGAAATGGATGGGCCATGCCCCGCTGTGGCGTCCCGTGATGCCGGTCATGGAAGGACCGCTTGCCCGACCGCTCGCCCCCAGTCGTCCCGATGATGTCGCCCTTGGCCCGCAGCCCGCCGTGCGGTCGCCACTGGTGTCCGCAACCACCGTAAGGGACCGCGCCGACCCGGCCGGCCAGCGCGCCCGTGCCCTGCAACGCGGGCAACTGGTGCATGCCCTGTTGCAGTACCTGCCGGACTGCCCTGCGGATGAACGGGCGGAACTTGCCTGGTCGTGGCTGTCGCGCCCGGCGGCGGGGCTGGACCCCGCGCAGTGTGAGACACTGGTGGAACAGGTGCTTGCGGTCATGGGCATGCCCCGGCTTGCCGCTCTGTTTGCCCCCGGCAGCCGGGCGGAACAGCCGCTGGCCGGTATCGTGGGCCAGCAGGTGATCGTGGGGCAGGTGGACCGCATGGCGGTCAGCGCGGATACGGTGACGGTGTGCGATTTCAAGACAAACCGCACGCCGCCTGCGGACGTTGACAGGACGCCGGTGCTGTACCTGCGGCAGATGGCAGCCTACCGCGCCCTGTTGCGCGGGGTCTATCCCGGCAGGCGGGTGGTGTGCGTACTGGTCTGGACGGAGGGCGTGCGCGTTGACATTCTGCCTGCTACGCTACTGGACCGGTATGCGCCGGATATGTCGGCTACGACTTGACCGCATGCGTCGGCATGGCCATGTCAGCAGGACAGGGCGGCGCTGGCCGCCACAGAGGAGTTTTGAGTGATGAGTGAAAACACGATTGCCGTCAGCGACGGCCAGTTCAAGACGCAGGTTCTGGAATCCAAGGAACCGGTTCTGGTCGATTTCTGGGCGGAATGGTGCGGCCCGTGCAAGATGATCGCACCGGCGCTGGATGAAATCGGGGCGGAATTCAAGGGCAAGATGTCCGTCGCCAAGGTCAATATTGATGACAACCCCAACACGCCCAATGAGTACGGCGTGCGCGGCATCCCGACGCTGATCCTGTTCAAGGATGGCAAGCCGGTCGCCAGCAAGACCGGCGCCCTGCCCAAGAGCCAGCTCAAGGAATGGGTCAAGAGCAGCCTCGGCTGATCTGTCCCGCTGTCAGGGGTGGCCCGTCAGGATGCGCGGGCCACGTCCGTCCATGTGGTGGGCACGGCCCCCGAATGGGTCAGGCCGGATCGGAAGCCGGGCGCGCATAGCGTGCGGAATTCCGCTTCATGCTCATAGGTGGGCATGAGCTTCTGCAGCAGTTTGTTCTTTGCCGTGGCCGGGTGGAAATAGATTTCCGACAGGCCGTCCGGCAGGTGCGCGGCAAGGGCCGATACCCGGTCGGTCGTCATATGACCGCTCCATGCCAGCCCGAAACACCAGTCATTCGTGACCAGTCCCGCCTTGTGCGCCTGATGGCGCAGCAGGCCGGTCCAGCGGCGTAATGCCGCATCCCCCAATGTGTCGGTATAGGTGCCTGCGGCATAAAGCGGCTCGGGCGGTTCCAGTGGCACGCGGATTGCGCGCAGGCCATGGCGCAGGCCGCTTTCGATCATGTACCGCCCCACCGTGGGGTGCAGGTGCATGTGCTTGTGCGCATTGGCGTGGTCCAGCGCCAGCCCGGTGGCGGCAAAGGCGCGAAACTGGGCCTCGATCTCGGCGGCCAGTTCACGGCGTACGGCGGGGCGGAAGAAATATTCAACCCCCAGCTTCAGCTGGTCGGACGGAAACTGCCCGTCCTGCGGCACCAGCAGGGGGATATCGGCAGGCGGCAGGGTTGCCGGTCCCTCGATCGCGACCAGATGCAGCCCCACGCGCAGGTCCGGCAGTTTTTTCGCGCGGCGCACGGCGTCGGCTGCGGCCGGTCCCGATACCATCAGGCTTGCGGTCGATAGCAGTCCGTCGCGATGGGCAATCTCGATCGCCTCGTTCACTTCTTCGGACAGGCCGAAATCATCGGCGGATATGATGACGCGCTTCATGATGCAAAACCGGATGGCATGACAAAAGAAATGCCGGAACCCGAAGGTCCCGGCATGGGGGTAATCGCAGAAAGCCGGATCAGGCGGCGCGGCGTTCACGCAGGAACTGGAAGAACTCCACCCCTTCGCGCAGGCGGCGCTTCATCATCTGCGGGCTGCGGACCATCTCGTTCACGATCGAGGCGATCTTGGGCGCACGGAAATAGAACTTCCGGTAGAATTCTTCCACACTCTGGAAGATTTCCGTGTGCGACAGGTGCGGATAGTGCAGCGGTGCGATCTGCACGCCGTTATCGTCGATCAGTTCGGCGTTCTTTTCATCCAGCCAGCCGTTCTCGGTCGCCTGCTTGTGCAGGAACGTGCCGGGATACGGTGCCGCCAGGGAGACCTGCAGCGTGTGCGGGTTGATTTCGGTGGCGAACTTGATGGTTTCCTGAATGGTCTCCTTCGTCTCGCCCGGCAGGCCGAGAATGAAGGTGCCGTGGATCTTGATCCCCAGTTCGTGGCAGTTCTTGGTGAACTCACGCGCCGTCTCGACGCGCATGCCCTTCTTGATGTTGTGCAGGATCTGCTGGTTGCCGCTTTCGTAACCGACCAGCAGCAGGCGCAGGCCATTGGCCTTCAGCACTTCCAGCGTCTTGCGGGGCACATTGGCCTTCGCGTTGCACGACCACGTCACACCCAGCTTGCCCAGTTCCTTGGCGATCGCTTCGGCGCGCGGCAGGTCATCGGTGAAGGTATCGTCGTCGAAGAAGAATTCCTTCACCTGCGGGAAATACTGCTTCGCCAGGCGGATTTCGGCGGCCACGTGCTCGGGGCTGCGGGTGCGGTAGTGATGGCCACCCACCGTCTGCGGCCACAGGCAGAAGGTGCAGCGCGACTTGCAGCCACGGCCGGTATAGATCGAAATATACGGGTGCATCAGGTAACCGATGAAGTAATCCTCGATCTTCAGGTCACGCTTGTACACTTCGGTCACGAACGGCAGGCTGTCCATGTCCTCGATCATCGCGCGGTCGCGGTTATGGACGATCTTGCCATCCGCATCGCGCCAGGAGATGCCATCGACATCCTTCCAGTCGCGGCCTTCCGCCATTTCCTTGATGGTGAAGTCGAATTCGTTGCGCGCCACGAAATCGACCGGCGGGGCGTTCAGCAGGCTTTCTTCCGGCTGGACGGCAACCTTCGCGCCGACCATGCCGATCTTCACCTTCGGGTTCGCGTCCTTGAGCATCTGGGCGACACGCACATCGGATGCAAAGGACGGGGTGGAGGTGTGCATGACGACCAGGTCACGGTTGCGCACGTCTTCCAGGATCGGCTCCATGCCCATGCGCGCGGGCGGTGCATCGATCAGGCGGCTGCCTTCGACCATGGCGGCAGGCTGCGCAAGCCATGTCGGGTACCAGAACGACTTGATTTCCCGCTTGGCCTGATAGCGGGAACCGGCCCCACCATCGAATCCGTCAAACGAAGGCGGCTGGAGAAACAGGGTTTTCATCATGCTACGCATATCCTCGGGCTCTGGCGGGGAATGGGGTTCCCTTAATACCCGTTCTTATTAACGACAGGGTTGGAATTCTCAAGCAGTTCAGCCTGCTGACGGCGGGTCAGTCACCGGGGGAAGCCGGTTGCGATCGTGGTGTCATGACCGAATGGGGCGTGACATGCATTGTCTGCCCACGCCATGCAACCCGCGTGCCCGTGACACTGCCCACCATGACGGCGGCCGAGATCCAGTCGCGCAGTGGCAGAAGCAGTGACGGCAGCACCAGGCTACGTTGCGCCAGCGTACGGTCCAGGATGAAGGAACACACGGCCCGCCATCCCCATGCACCAAGAAAGAAGGACCATGTCCAGGTCGCATGCGGCGCGGCAAGCACGGCGACGCTGGCCCAGAACAGGGGCAGCTGGATGGCGGATGCGGCATAACCCGCAGGCTCCAGCGTCTTGACGGTCCGGCCCCAGCGCAGTTCATGCGCCAGCACCTCACGCATCGAGGTCTCGCCCACGGTGGTCCAGGTCATGCACGCGGCAATGGCGATATCCTTGCCACGGTCACGCACGTAACGGCCCAGTATCGCATCATCGGCCACATGCGGCACGAGGGCTTCCAGCCCGCCGATTTCGTCCAGCATGGAACGCCGCAGCGCCATTGTCGCCCCAAGGCAGTCCTGTCGCCCGAGGTAGCGTGACAGCATCACGCCGGGCAGGAAGTTATGGTTGATCTGGCATGCGGCCAGCAGGCGCGGCAGCGTGGATGATGCAGGCAGCCCCGCGTACAGCGTCGTGACCAGGCCGACATTGTCGGGCACCATGGCGCCCACCACATGCCGCAGGTAATCGGGGGCAACGTGGATATCCGAATCGGAAATGACCAGGACATCATGCTTCACGCGCGTCATGATGTTGATCAGGTTGCCGATCTTGCGGTTGAGCCCGTGGAAGGTGGGGTCAATCACCAGTTCCATCTGCACATCCGGGTGGCGTTCCATCAACCGTTGTACGATCGGGATCGCCGCATCGTCTTCGGCCTGTACGCCAAAGACGATCTGCATCTGCGGGTAATCCTGCGTACAGAAGCTTTCAAGCGCTTCCTCCAGCAGCGGTTCATCGCCGTGGAGGGGCTTGAGCACGGAAACCGGAGGCATGGGCACCGCCCGGTCCATGCGTTTTTCCTGCCACCGGAAACGCGAGACCAGAAAAGTGCCAAGCGCTGCCTGCATGCACCCGGCGACCGCAACGGTCGCGGCCAGTCCGGCGGGTGAAACAAGAGCGTTGAAAACAGACATTATCTTTCCGGCAAGGTCCCGCGTATGGAGCAAATTAGAAAACGGCGTCAGGGAAGTGTAATATCACTCTTCCGAGAACGTTTTGATCTTTTTCTGTAGCAGATTTGTCAGTTTCTGCACATTCCCGCCCGACAGCGCGGAACTGAAGTCAGCCCGCTGGGCCGCGACCTGGCTTATGTGGGCATTGAGCAGCACGTCGACGATCTGCCAGCCCTTGGCGCCCGAACGCATGACGTAGTTGATTTCGGTCCCGCTCGGGTCATCGGACGATCCGATATGTGTTACAACAATACGGTCATTGCCAACGGGCGAAGGGGTGACGGTCGGGTCGATGGTGAAGCGGGCGTCGCTGCCGGGCTTGAAGCTGGAAACATAACGGGCGATCGTGAACTGACGGAATGTGGTCAGCAGGGTCTGCTTCTGGTCATCGGACAGGCCGGCGTAACGCGGCCCGATGGAGGAGGCGAGCACGGTCTCGATATCGTAGGCGTGGTCGATTGCCGGGGCCAGCATCTGTGAACGCTGCTCGAACGAACCGCTGCCCTTGGCCTGCACGCGCTCCAGCGCGGCGTACAGGGCCTTGATCGGCTCCTGCACCTGCGCATCGGATGCGCTGGCCGCATGGGCTGCATGAATGGGGAGGACGGCAGGGACGACCGGTGCCGCCATCAGTCCGGCGCACAGCGCCAGCGAGGTGGTTTTCAGGACATGTTTCATAATGTTCATGATTTCGGTCCGTTTGCTGTCTTTAGCAAGGGCTGCGTCATGCTGATTCCGACACCCAGCGCCTCAAGGGCGGTATTGGTAATGGCGACTGCATCCAGCCCGGCCTCATGATACTGGGCGGCCTGCGTGTTGTGGTCGATGAAGCGGTCGGGCAGGGTCATGGGACGGAAGCGCACGCGGTCCAGCAGGCCGGTTCTGGCCAGATGGGTCATGACATAGCTTGCGAATCCGCCAACCGATCCTTCCTCGATCGTGATCAGCACGGCGTGGTTGCGCGCCAGCTGCTCGACCAGGGCGGTGTCGATCGGCTTGGCGAAGCGGGCGTCGGCCACGGTGGGGGACAGGCCCTGGGCCGCCAGCATGTCGGCGGCTTTCAGCGCGTCCTCCAGCCTCGGGCCAAGCGACAGGATGGCGATGCCGCCCTGTTCGGGGCCGGACTGGCGGGTCATTTCGCGCACGATTCGCCCGCGCCCGATCTCGAGGATCTGGCCCGCGGCCGGCAGCTCCAGCCCAAGTCCCGCGCCACGCGGGTAACGCAGGCCGATCGGGCCTTTGTCAAACGCGATGGAGGTTGCGGTCATGTGCAGCAGTTCCAGCTCGTTGCTGGGCGCCATCAGCGTCATGCCCGGCAGGCAGCCGAGATAGGCGATGTCGAACGCGCCGGCATGGGTCGCGCCATCGGCGCCGACCAGGCCCGCGCGGTCAATGGCGAAGCGCACCGGCAGCTTCTGCAGCACCACGTCATGCATGACCTGGTCATAGGCGCGCTGCAGGAAGGTGGAATAGATGGCGCAGAACGGACGCAACCCTTCGGTCGCCATGCCGGCGGCGAAGGTCACGGCGTGCTGTTCGGCAATGCCGACGTCAAAGAAACGGTCGGGATAGGCCTTGGCGAACTTGTCCAGCCCCGTGCCCGACGGCATGGCGGCGGTGATGGTGACGATCCTGTCGTCGGTCGCGGCCTGGCGCACCAGTTCCTTCGCAAAGACCGAGGTGTAGCTCGGCGGGCCGGACGGGCCCTTCTTCTGCTCGCCGGTCACGACGTTGAACTTGGAGACCGCATGGTACTTGTCGCCCGCCGATTCGGCCGGGGTATAGCCATGGCCCTTCTCGGTGATGACATGGACCAGGACGGGGCCGACATCCTCGGCGTCGCGCAGGTTGCGCAGGATGTGGACCAGCTGATTCATGTCGTGGCCGTCAACCGGGCCGACATAATAGAAGCCCAGTTCCTCGAACAGCGTGCCGCCGGTCATGATGCCGCGCGCGTATTCGTCCGCTTTCTTCGCCGTGCGTTCCAGGCGGCCGGGCAGGCGCTTGGCCATCTTGGCGGCGAGTTCGCGTAAGGAGAGGAACTTGCGCGACGACATGAGCCGCGACAGGTAGTTCGACATCGCGCCCACCGGGGGGGCGATCGACATCTCGTTGTCGTTCAGCACCACGATCAGGCGTTCGGCGCCCGGGCCGCAATGCGAGGCGTTGTTCATGGCCTCGTACGCCATGCCCGCCGAGATCGAGCCATCGCCGATCACCGCGATCACGTTGCGCTCGCGGTAGGAGGGGTCTTCCTCCGCGCGCAGGTGATGGGCGACGGCCATGCCGAGGCCGGCGGAAATGGAGGTCGAGGAATGCGCCGCGCCGAACGGGTCGTATTCGCTCTCGCTGCGCCGGGTGAAGCCCGACAGCCCGCCCGGCTGGCGCAGGGTGCGAATGCGCTCGCGCCGCCCGGTCAGGATCTTGTGCGGATAGGCCTGGTGGCCGACATCCCAGATCACCCGGTCATCAGGCGTATCGAACACGGCATGCAGCGCCACCGTCAGTTCCACCACGCCCAGCGACGCGCCAAGATGGCCGCCGGTGGTGGACACGGCATCGATCGTCTCGGACCGCAGTTCCTCCGCCAGCTGCTTCAGCTGCTCCACCGAAAGGTTGCGCATGTCATGCGGCGTGCGCACCCGGTCAAGCTGGGGGTAGCGCCCAAGGGTCGGAATCGCGGGCTTGGTCTGATCCATGATGTTCGCGTCCATTGTTCTGCGTTGGCCCTTGCCCCATGTTCAGGGGAGGGACCAACCCGGGTTTCGGTTTGGCCTGTCGGTCCCGGGATCGGGGCCGGCATCAGGCTGCTCCGGCGGCGATGAATGGCGGCTCATGGCACGAAAACCATGGCGACCGTAGCGTAATCGCGATGTGTTACTCCGGTTAAGGCTGTAAATACAGTCTCTAATTCTATGACTGTTGTTAATTGGCCACACCAAAGCTGATAGCAATTGAATACAGGATGGTTTCTGTCCTATACCCTCGCGAAAGGCTTCATGTGTCGTACAAGTCCGCAACCTCGGCATGCTTTAAACGCACGGCTGGGTAATGTTGGGCTTGTTTTCTCGTAGGGGGATGTGACCATATCCGCCCTACCAGACTTGAAATATGAGACCGGCGTTGGGCCGGTGCAGGAGCAGAGGTTTCATGGCCGTTCCTATTATGCAGGCAGTCCGCGTCGGCGCCTATGTTGTCAAGCAGCATGTCACGCGGCGCAAACGTTATCCGCTCGTGCTTATGCTCGAGCCCTTGTTCCGCTGTAACCTGGCATGTGCCGGGTGCGGCAAGATCGACTATCCCGCCCAGATCCTGAACCAGCGCATGACCCTGCAGGAATGCCTGGACGCGGATACCGAGGCGGGCGCGCCGGTCATTGCCGTGGCTGGTGGCGAACCGCTGCTGCACAAGGAAATGCCCGATATCATCCGTGGGCTGATCGCGCGCAAGAAGTACGTCTACCTGTGCACGAACGCCCTTCTTCTGGAAAAGAAGATGGACGATTACGAGCCGAATCCCTTCTTCTCGTGGGACGTGCATCTGGATGGTGACCCGGCGATGCATGATGCATCGGTGTGTCAGGACGGCGTGTACGAACGCGCGGTCGCCGCCATCAAGAAGGCGAAGGCCCGTGGCTTCCGCGTGTCGATCAACTGCACCCTGTTCGATGGCGCCGATCCCAAGCGCGTCGCCGCCTTCTTTGACGAAGTGATGGCGATGGGCGTTGACGGCATCATGACCGCGCCGGGTTATGCCTACGAACGCGCGCCGGATCAGGAACACTTCCTGAACCGTCACAAGACGAAGCAGCTGTTCCGTGACATCTTCCGTCTGGGTAAGGGCAAGAAGTGGCGCTTCACGCAGTCGCCGCTGTTCCTGAACTTCCTGGCGGGTAACGAACAGTACCACTGCACCCCGTGGGGCAAGCCGCTGCGTAACGTCTTTGGCTGGCAGCGCCCGTGCTACCTGCTGGGTGAAGGCTATGCCAAGAGCTTTGAAGAGCTCATGGCCGACACCGACTGGGATGCGTACGGCACCGGCAATTACGAAAAATGCGCCGACTGCATGGTGCATTCCGGATACGAATCGACCGCCGTCATGGATGCCGTGCGTCGCCCCTGGCATATTGCCAAGGTCGCCCTGTTCGGGCCCGAGACGGAAAAGCCGATGGCGCCGGAAATCTCGCTGGCCAACCAGCGCCCGGCCGAATACGTGTTTACCCAGCACGTTGACGCCAAGATGGCGGAACTTGCCGCCCGCAAGAAGCCTGCGGCCCCGCCGCGCGTGAACAAGGTGGCGGCCCCGGCTGAAACGGCCGACGCGGCTGACTGATCACGCATTTCATGTATTGCGTTCGGGAAAGGCGGGACATATGTCCCGCCTTTTTCTTTTGCATGCGTATTTTCAGGCATGTAGGCGTGGTGTGCCCGCGCGCGTGATTATGCTGTAGGATCGCGGGATCATGGTTGTCTCACTGATTGTCATATTGTGCCTCGTTCTGCTCAACGGGCTTTTTGCCATGGGCGAACTGGCGCTGATTTCCGCCCGTCGGGCTCGGCTGGCCATTCTTGCGCGTGACGGCGTCAAGGGGGCGGACCGCGCCCTGAAACTGGCCGGTGATCCGCAAAGCTTCCTGCCCACCGTCCAGATCGGCATGACCCTTGTCTCGATTCTGGAAGGCACCTTTGGCGGCAACAGCATCGAAGCCGGGGTCAGCCGCTGGCTGGCCCATATTCCCGCCCTGCGCTCCATTGCCGATGAACTGGCCATGTTCCTGGTGGTCAGCGGCATTACCGCCGTCATGCTGGTGCTGGGGGAACTGGTGCCCAAGCAGATCGCGCTGCGCCAGCCCGAACAGATCGCGGCACGCCTGTCCCTGCTGCTGGAATGGATGGCATGGCTGACGCGGCCCATCGTGTGGCTGCTGGGACGGTCATCCGAACTGGTGCTGAAGCTTATGGGGATAGGCGGCGCGATCCGGCAGTCCGTCTCGGTCGAGGAACTGCGCGCCTATATTGCCGAAGGGGCGCAGGCCGGGGTGCTGGAGCAGGAGGAGCGCGACATGATCGAACGCCTGCTGCGCCTGGCCGAACGGCCTGTCCGCGCCATCATGACCCCGCGTAACGAACTGTGCTGGGTGGAACGGCACGTGCCGCGCGCGCAACTGCTGCAGGTGCTGCGTTCGACCACCTATTCGCGCATCGTGGTGTGTGAAGGGGGGGTGGACAACCCGGTGGGCGTGATCCTGGCCAAGGACATGCTGGATCGGTTTCTGGACGGTAAAAGCCCGTCGGTCGAAATCGGGCTGCGTCATCCCATCTCGGTGCCCGATACGCTGTCGGCCTTTGACATGCTGGAACGCATGCGGGCGTCCTCGCTGGGTCTTGCGCTGGTGCTGGATGAATATGGATCATTTGAGGGAATCGTGACCTCGTCCGACCTGTTCGGCGCCATCGTGGGTGAGCAGCATGAACCGGGCAACACCCCGCCCCAGCGGCTGGCCCATGACAATGTGCTGGTGCTTGACGGGTCCATGCCCGCTGATGAGGTCAAGGACCGGCTTGGCCTGTCCGACCTGCCCGCCGAAGGCAGCTATCACACCCTTGCCGGATTGATACTCGCCCTGCTGCGGCGTGTGCCGGCCAGGGGGGACAAGGTCGTATTTTCCGGCTGGCTGTTCGAGGTGCTGGAAATGGAAGGCCGCCGCGTCGTGCGCGTGCAGGCCAGCCGGCAGTTGCTGGCAGAAAACTGAAGGTCTTATTTCCTTCAGGAGATTTCTAAAAATAACCTTTACCAAAAACGTCTTTCAGGCATCCTGAATGAAAAAAGGGGCGTCCCGTCGCCGGGAATGCCCCTTTTTTCAAACGGATGCGGAAGGTCCGTTAATGAATGGTGTGGCCGGTATGGCTTGCCATGGCGATTTCCGCGTCGAAACCGGGCCATTCATTGCGGGCCAGTGTTTCCAGGGAAGGCGTCGGGACACCCAGCTTGTCGGCATAGATCCACAGGTAGGTGAAAGCCCGGCGGACATAATCACGTGTCTCGGCATTGGGCAGGCTTTCGATATACAGCAGGGGATCCTCCCCGTCGTCCATCGTGGCGTTATGACGGGAAATGGCGGATGGCCCGGCATTATAACTGGCCAGCATGCGGATCATGTCACCGCCGGGGGGAACGTGCGTCCCGCCGGTCTGTGTGGAGCGCTGGGCCAGGTACAGCACATAGCTCTGCCCGATATCAAGGTTGGCCGCAGGGTCATGCAGGTCTACGGGACGGCGGTTGAAACGGTCCCTGTCGTGCAGGATGAAAGCGGCCGTCACGGGCATGAGCTGCATGAGGCCGCGTGCGCCCGCCCCGGAAACGACGGTGGTGTCGAAATTGGATTCCAGCCGCGTCAGCGCATAGACCAGTGCCGGGTCCATGCGGAAACCATGCTCGGGCTGCAGCGGTGGCAGGGGAAAGCGGGAGTCGTGGCTGCTGTGCTCGCTTTCGTTCGTGTCGATCAGCATGAGCATCTGGGCCGACAGGTCCTTCATGTTCATGGCGTCGGCCACCATCTGGGTGGAACGGCACAGGGCGGCATCGTTCTGGATATCGGGCCACATGCGGCGTAGCGTGGCTTCCGCCCGATCACGCTCGCCAACCTGCAGCAGCGCGAAGGCGCGGCGGCCTGCCGGTGTGGCGGCCACGGCCTCGATATCGATTTCACCCAGCACACGGTTCCCCGCATGGATGGTCTGCTGTTCGGCCGCCAGCGTCATGGCCGCATTCGGGCCGATGGTGTCAGGCGTATGGGCGGATTTCGGGGCTGCTGCACGCAGGCCAAGGATCTGTGACGCCAGCAGGCCGTAGAAGGTATGCGGCGCGGCCGCCGCGCGGTGCAGCCATGGGTGGTAGGCGGCCACGTCCCCCGTTGCCTGATGGGCGCGCGCGGCCCAGTAGGCGGCGCCGGCACGGATGCTGCCCGGCGTCAGGCTGGCGCGCGATGCGGCCTCGAACAGGGGTTCGGCCATGTCGGGTCGTCCCTGCCGCCATGCGGCCAGACCGGCCACATAGCCCGCCAGTCCCAGCCGCCGGCCCGAATGTTCGAATGCGTCGCGTGCAATCGACATGGCCTGTCGGTTCTCACCGCTGCTGAACAGGGTCATGGCGATTTCCGCCTGCAGGTGCGCGGCATACAGGTCGTTTATGCCCGGCGTCACCGCGATCAGGTGCAGGGCGCTCCGTGCCCCCTTTACCCCCTGCGTGGCGCGTTCGCGTACCGTGTGGTCCAGCAGGCTGTTGCGGGTGAAGACACGCAGCGAGGGGTCATCCTCCTCCGGCAGGCGGATATGCTGCGGCGGATGGCTGCTGTCCAGCGCGTTATGGGTGGGCGCTGGCGGCAGGGGGCCGCCCCGGTTGGGCATGGAAGACAGCAGTGAATAGATCGCGGGCGAATCAGCCAGGCCCGAGAACGTGCGCAGCCATAGCCGCAGTTGCCCCGGACTGGCGTGATAGGCGGGGTTGAGATAACGCGCGGCCAGGATATCACCCAGCAGGGTATCATCGTGGATCGCGGCCGTTTCACGGATGGCGGCATCGAACTTGCCATCGGCCTGCAGCCGGAACACCCGGCGGATACGGCTTACGTCATCGGGCGTGAGGGGACGCGGCAGCCCGGCGCTGCCATGTGCGGGCAGGCGCGGAAGGGCAAGTGCCGTTTCCTCGTTATGGTCGCCGTGGGGGGTAGGATCCTGATCCGCCCTGCCGGCTTCCACTGTTTGGGCACGAAGCGGCGCGAACGCCGCCCCTGCCAGAAATGCGGCGCCAGCCAGAAAGGCCGTCACCGCGTGATGGGGGGTATTGATTGTCCCTCGCATGGCGGTGCCGGATGTAAGCCCTGTGCGAATGGAAAGCAATAGATATCGTATTACGGGAAGGTAAATAAGTTTTCAGAACAGATGCAGGAACTATATGTAAACAGTGAAAAACATACACTTGAAGCAGAATGAATAGCAGCCTTGCCCCAAGCTAATGCAGGGCATGATTATGTTAATACCCTTTATGATTTTGAAGGAATGTTTCCGATTGCTTCACGGATCAGAAGCATGTCTTTCCATGCATCACGGCGGGCCGTGGCGCTGGCGCGTAGCTGCAGTGGATGACGCATGGGTAACGCCTGTGGCGTGGGTGGGGTTGCGCCCTTATCCGCACTTTCGGCAGGCAGGGGCAGATCACGCCAGCGGCCGCGCATGCGTGCCGCCGTGGTGCGCTGGTCCAGCAGGACCGATACCGGCAGGTTGCCCATCAGCACCACGCGCGCGGGACGCGCCAGCACGATCGCGCGCTGGATGAAGGGCAGGCAGATCCGTGTTTCGGCCACTGAGGGCGGCCTGCCGCCTGGTGGCCGCCACGGGATGACCGGCGCGCGCAGCAGGCTGGCCTGATCAATGCCGATACTGGCGAACATGGTGCTGACCAGCGCCCCGCTTTCCCCCGCGAAGGGATGGCCGCTGCGGTCTTCGTCCGCGTCGGGGGCCTCGCCAATCAGCATGAGCGGGGCACCCTCCGGCCCTTCCACAAATACGCTGCTGGTCGCGGTATCGCGCAGGCTGCATTCCCCGAAATCGCGGATGGCGGCGTGCAGTTCTGCCAGCGTGCGGGCAGCCTGCGCCACGTCCCGCGCCATGGCCGCGGCCTGGTCGATCAGGGTGGCGGACCCGCGCGGCGGGGGCGGGGCCGGACGGTGTTTTCTATGTCCATTCCCCGCATCTGGCTGTATGGGGGGGGGCTGTGTCGGCCGGGAACGGTCGTGTATCGTGGGCGCGAGCGCCAGCCGGTCATGTGGGTGGGGATCCAGCGCGTCATCGGCGCCCCATTCGACATACAGGCGCAACAGGGACAGGGAATCAGTCATCGGATGGATATATCCCGCACAGGCAACGCACGCACGCGCCGTCCCGCCCCCATGCGCGGGGTTTGGCAGCGGACGCCGCACGCGGTAGATTCTGGCGTCATGCTCTTACCTCGTCTGTCACGCATGGTCGTGGCCTCCCTTGTTGTACCGCTCATCGCCGGGATTCCCAACCGCGAAATACACGCCGCCACCCCGGATGAAGCCATCATCCACGCGGGGCAGCAGGACCTGGCCACCAATCTGCTGGTCGGCAGCGTCGCCGCCAGCGAGGGCGATAACGCCAGCGCGGCGCAGGCCTTTGGCAATGCGGCGCGGCTGTCCCCCACATACCACCTGTTCAGTGAACGTGCGTTTTATTACAGCATTCTGGCAGGCCGGCCGGAGGCCGCAATCCTGGCGCGTAGCCAGACACCCGGCGTCATGTCCGCGCTGGTGCTGGGCAATGCCGCGGCCCTTGCGGGAAAATGGGACGAGGCGCTGACAAGCTACCAGGGCGCGCCCGCGGACCAGATCATGACCCTGCTGCGCCCGCTGCTGCGCGCATGGGCGCTGCAGGGCGCGGGCCGGACGGATGAAGCGCTGGCCGCGCTGGACACCGCCCGGCAGGATCGCACGCTGGGGGGATATTATACCCTCCATGCCGCCCTGGTGGCGCAGCTGTCGGGCCAGAAGATGCGGGCGGATACCCTGTTCCGGCAGGCCAGCAGCATGACGGGCGGGGACCTGTTCACCTCGCTGGTCATGGCGCGGTGGCTGGTGACGCAGGGGCGCATGGCGGATGCGCAGTCGCTGGTCAACCAGCGTATCGCGGGCATGCCGGTGCTGGAGGCGGCGCGCGCCAATATCATGGCCATGATCCAGCGCCCGGTCGTGACCCATGCAACGCAGGGACTGGCGCAGGCATACGGGCTGGTCGCCCTGCTGATCGACCAGCAGCTTTATACGCATGACGGTCCGGATGACGATCACCAGTCACCTGACATGGCGATGGAAACCGGCACCCTGCGCGGCACCGAGCAGATGATGCTGCGCATGGCGCTGATGCTGGACCCGGCGGATTCGGAAGCCCGGCTGCTGCTGTCTTCCATGCTGCATCTGCGCAAGCAGGACCGGCAGGCGCGTGAGGCACTGGATGGCGCACCGGCGGATGACCCGCTGCTGCCGGTCTACCGGACCGAACAGGCCGACCTTGATGTCGTGATGGGGCATAAGGAGCAGGCGGCGCAGGAACTGCGTGACCTGCTGCGGCAGGCCGCCGATGACCGCATGCTGTGGTTCAGCCTGGGCGATGCGTTGCTGGACCAGCAGAAATGGGCGGAAGCGCTGGATGCCTACCAGCATGCCGTGGCCCTGACGCCGCACCAGCTGGAAGGCGATGACTGGCGGCTGCTGTTCGGGCAGGCCATAGCACAGGAACGCCAGAACCACTGGCCACAGGCGCGCACGCTGCTGCAGCATGCCATCCAGCTTTCCCCCAACGAGGCCGAACTGCTGAACTACCTTGGATATTCCATGGTCGAACATGGCGGGGATCCCGTACAGGCGGAAACCTACCTGCGGCGTGCGCTGGCGCTGGCCCCGTCCGATAACCAGATCCGCGACAGCGTGGGCTGGGTGCTCATGCGGCTTGGCCATGTATCCGAAGGCCTGCCGCTGCTGGAACAGTCCGCCGAGCAGATGCCGCAGGACCCGGCCATCAATTACCACCTTGGCGTTGCGTACTGGATGGCGGGCCGCAGGCTGGAAGCGGTGAATGAATGGCAGAACGCCATCCAGTTCCAGCCCGATCCCATGGACCGGCGCAAGATCACGGCAGCCCTGGCCTATGCCAAGGCATGGCAGGCCAATGCGGCCCATCCTGGCGTGGCGCTTCCGGCTGACCTGCGGCCCGCGGTCCAGCCCGCGCCTTCCCCTTCACAGGCAAATGGAACCCACCACTGATGTCCCCGTTACGCGAACTGGCCCATGCAAAGATCAATCTCTACCTGCATGTCACGGGACGGCGTGATGACGGCTATCACCTGCTGGACAGTCTGGCCGTGTTTGCCGGCGCCGCCGATGAACTGCGGCTGGAACAGGGGGCGGGACGTGGCGGCCATGTCGGCCTGCGGATAGAGGGGACATTCGCCCCGGGGCTGCAGGATGACTGCGCCGATAACCTGATCGTACGCGCGGGCGCGCTCCTGCGCGCGCAAGTGGGGCCGGAAAGGGCGCATCGCCTGCCGGATGTGGACATCGTGCTGCGCAAGGAACTGCCCGTGGCATCGGGTATCGGTGGGGGATCGGCCGATGCGGCGGCGGCGCTGCGCCTGCTGCTGAAGGCATGGGGCCTGTCCATCTCCCGCAAGGACCTCATGGCACTGGCGACCCGTCTGGGGGCGGATGTGCCGGTGTGCCTGGACCAGATGCCTGCCCGGATGGAAGGAATCGGGGAAGAACTGACCCCGGCGCCCGCATTGCCCCCTTGTGGCATGATGCTGGTCAATTGCGGGCAGAGCGTATCCACCCCGCAGGTGTTCAAGTCACGCGCGCCGGGCTTCACGCCGCGTGCCGGCCTGTCCGCACGGTGGGATACGCTGGCGGACATGGTGCGTGACCTGTCGGCGCAGACCAACGACCTGCAGGACGCGGCCTGTGCCATCTGCCCTGAAATCACGACTGTGCTGGATGCCCTGCGCGCCGCCCCTGGCTGTCGCCTTGCACGGATGAGCGGGTCGGGCGCAACCTGTTTCGCCCTGTTCGACAGCCCGGAGGCGGCCCAGGCCGCTGTACCTGTGGTGCGTCAGGGAAAATGGTGGGTCTGGGCAGGCGACCTGTGCCGGACGGGGGCACGCCTGAAAGCCCCCACCGATTCGCTGCCTGCCTGAACAGGCGGAATACCCCGTAAATCATGAAAGCTTCAGGGAACGCCGCCTTTTTGGAAAAAGGCGGCACCCACAAACTTTTATTTTTTACAATAATTTCAGAAGCATGGCCTAATCCCGCCTGCGGCGCAGCGCCAGCAGCACGATGCCCATAAGGCCCGTCACGGTGGCCAGTTGCGCATGGCGGCTGGTCAGCAGCAGGGGCATGCCCTTGCGGGTGATCATGTCGAAACGGCCATGGGCGGCATAGGCCCCGGGAACGGTTTCATACAGGTCATCGGGTTCGTTGCCCGCAACCGGCGTCTTTTCCATCTGCTTCGCATAGCCCTTGCCCGACAGCCAGCGGTCCGACAGGCCGGGCAGGAAGGTCGCCAGCGCCCAGTTGCGCACGCCGGACAGGCCGACCCAGATGTCGCGTTCCCGGCCAAAGGCGGCGCGGCAGATCGCCTCGGCGGCGATTTCGGGCTCGTATACCGGCCCCATCGGCTTCAGGCGCTTGCCAGTATGGTTGCGCGTCCATGAAAAGCGCGGCGTGTTGATGGAGGGCAGGTGGACCAGCGCGATATGGATACGGTCCCCGTCATGCAGGATTTCGGGGCGGATGCTTTCGGAAAAGGCGCGTACGGCGGCCCGCGCCCCGTTTTCCACGGCCTGCAGCGGCGGCGGACGCAGGCTGGCCAGGCGGTCGAGGTTGACGATCGTGCCATGCCCGCGCCTGCGCATGCGTGTCAGTGCCGCCCGCGTGCCGTTGACGGTGCCAAGATAGGTCACTTCGGTCGCACGCCGGATTTCATCGGCATCAAGGGCCGCGACCTGCCCGGTCACGCTGGCGCCGGCACAGTTGATCCACAGGGTGATGGCGCCCAGCGTTTCCTCGATTTCCTCGGCGGCCTGATCGACGGCCTTGGCGTCGGCCACATCGACGCAGACGATATGGGTGCGAACATTGAGTTCACGCAGTTCGGCCGCCGCGTCATTCAGCCGGTCGCGGTTACGGCCCAGCAGGGCGACATCGCACCCCGCGCGGCCCAGCGTGCGTGCTGTGGCGCGGCCGATACCTGCGCCCGCTCCGGTAATGACGGCAACCTGCTGCGGCATGAATATGTTCCCCACCCGTTGGAATATAGGCCGCGCGGCTGGTGCTGGCCGCGCGGGTTCGGATCACGATGGATCCGTCATATCACGCCATGGCAGACCCGAACACCGCCACGCGGGCAGGGGAGGCGGCAGCCGATGCGTCATATGTATTTCAGCGCCACGATTCCCCCCACCAGCGCCAGCGCGAACAGGCCGGCCACCAGCGGCAGCCGACGTTCGATGAAGGCCTGGATCGGCGCGCCAAACCGGCGCAGCAGTGCCGCGAGCAGGAAAAACCGCGCCCCGCGCGTCACCGCGCAGGCCAGCAGGAAGGGAACGAGGGAAAGATGGGCCGCCCCACTGGCGATGGTGACGAATTTGAACGGGATGGGTGTCAGCCCCTTGATGAGGATAATCCATACCCCCCATTCGCGGAAGCGTTCCTGCAGGGCCAGCAATGTGTTCTGTGCATGATAGAATCGCACAATGGGCATCGCGAGGTATTCCAGCAGGAACGACCCGATGACCCATCCCAGCACCGCCCCGCATACGCTGGCGACGGTGCAGATGGCCGCAAGGCGGAAGGCGCGGGCCCGGCAGGCCAGCACCATCGGCACCAGCATGATGTCGGGCGGCAGCGGAAAGACGCTGGCCTCGGCAAAGGCGATGACAGCCAGCCATATGACGGCATGTCGGCTGGCGGCCAGGGCGATGATGCGGGCATACAGGCGATCAAGCATTATCGGGCAATGCCATTCCACCCGGCCTGCGGCAAGGACTTATTGCGCGCTGGTGACGCGGGGCTCACACAATACCGGGAAGCTGACCGAACGTGCGATGCAGCTGCGCATGGCAGCGTCCTGATGCAGGTCGATCACGGCCTGTATTTCATGTGGGGTGGACAGGGCGGCATGGGGACGCAGGATGACCTGCGTGATGGAAAAGGAACCATCCTCATATTCATCCAGCATGGCTTCGGCATGGTCGGCATAGGAAAGGATGCCGATTCCCATGGCGGTGCACAGGTGGATGAACCACAGCTGATGGTCGGCGCACAGGGCGCCCAGCAGCAGCTTTTCGGGGTTCCATTTCTGGGGATCCCCGCGAAACGCGGGTGAGGCGGACCCGTCAATGACCGGTCGCCCCGTGCAGTGCAGTTCGTAATCACGATGATGGGCCTGCCGGGAAGCCCTGTCATTTCCGCCGTTTCCGGTCCATAGAAGCGAGACCTGATAGCGGTGTGTTCTGTCCGGCATTGAACGTTATATCCTGAATTGTCCGTACGGGAATCGGACCTTAGCAGACAAGTGTGACTGTCACACGCAATCCGTGCGGCTGCCGGTTGCCCAGACGGATGTCACCACCCAGCCCCCATATGATATTGCGCGAAATCGACAGCCCCAGCCCCGTGCCCCCCGTTTCGCGGTTGCGACTCTGTTCGGCGCGGACGAAGGGGTCGAACATGCGTTCAAGGTCTTCGGTCGGCAGGCCGGGGCCGTCGTCCTCGATCAGGATGGTGACCTTATATTCCTCCGCGTCCTCCCCATTGCCCTTGATGGGATGAAGCAGGGTGATCCTTGCCCCCCCGCCATATTTCACCGCATTGGTCACAAGATTGTTCAGCGCGCGCTTGAGCGCCATGGGGCGCGCGCGCACCAGCACATCGGGCATGTTTTCCGATACGAACACGATCCGGTCCGCCGCGTCGATATGGGTTTCGGCGGCTTCATCCGCGATGGTCTGCAGCATGGCGGTCAGGTTGACCTGTCCCATCGGTTCGCGTTGCGAGGCATCGCGCCCGAAGGCCAGGGTGGCGGCGACCATGGCTTCAAGCTCATCAAGGTCGTTGAGCATCTTGGCGCGCATTTCATCGTCTTCAATGAATTCGGCCCGCAGCTTCAGCCGTGTAATGGGCGTGCGCAGGTCATGGCCGATCGCGGTCAGCATGAGCGTGCGGTCCATCAGGTAACGGCGGATGCGGTGCGCCATGGTGTTGAAGGCATGGGCGGCGCGGGCCACTTCGCGCGGGCCGTCTTCGGGCATGGGGGGAGCATTCATGTTGCGGCCCAGTTCCTCGGCCGCGGCGGCAAGGGTGCTGACCGGCGCGATCAGCCTGCGCACGCCCCACAGGATCAGCAGGCCGCCGGTGAAGGTCATGATGAGGAAGGCGATGGGAAAGGTGGGCGAGCGGAACAGGCTGGGCTGGGGCAGGATATAATGAATGGTGACCCAGCGCCGTTCGTCAGGCAGCAGGAAGGCCACGGCCCGCCTGCGTCCCGACGTGGGGGAGATCAGGACCTGCTCCGGGCGCATCGAGGGCGGCAGGGGCCCCATGCCCCCGTCGTTTTCAGGCCCGAAACCGTGGGGGCCGCCCGGTCCACCGGGACCACCCCTGTGGTCGGGCGGCCCGCCACCGCCGCCCCACGGACCGAAGAAGGGTATGGCCCCCATGTCATCGGGCCTGTGGCCGTTCCAGTCGCCGGGATGGCCCCCCGGCGGGTGCGGCGGAAGCGCGCGCGCGTTGATCATGTCCGGCTCGGGGCCGGGGGTCAGGGTAATATGCACGTTTTCGGGCAGGTGCAGGGCGGCCAGTTCCCTGTCACGGTCCGATGGCGCGGTTTCCACGATCGCGCGGTAGTAGCTGAACATCTTGCTACGCGTGCGCTCGTAGATCATGCGCTGGTCAAAGTCGAACCGGTCCATCGCATGGATGGTCAGGCCAATGATCTGGATGACCCCCAGCCCGCCAATCAGCAGCAGGGTGGTCCGTGCCGCCAGTGACTGTGGCAGCAGCCGCCTGCGCAGCCGCTGTCCCCAGCGGGGGGCTGCGTCTTCATCGGGAACAGGGGCGGAAAGGAAAGACTGCCGGGAAGAATGGGGCATTGCGGGCGGTTCAGTGACGCTCGACTTCTGATGCAAGGACATAGCCACCCCCGCGTACCGTCTTGATAAGCTGCGCGTTGCGCCCGTTATCTTCCAGCTTGCGGCGCAGGCGGCTTATGGCCACGTCGATCGCCCGGTCAAACGGGCCGGCCTGCCGCCCGCGCAGCAGGTCAAACAGCATGTCGCGGGTCATGACGCGGTTGGCCCGTTCCAGCAGGGCCAGAAGCAGGTCATATTCCCCGCCCGTCAACGGCACTTCCACCCCTTCGGGGTTGAGCAGCCGCCGCCGCCCGGTATCCAGTTCCCACCCGGCAAAGCGCAGCGTATGCAGCACCGGCACGCTGCGGGGGTCGGGGGTGTCGGATGCCCGGCGCAGCACGGCGCGGATACGGGCCAGCAGTTCACGCGGGTTGAACGGTTTGGGCACGTAATCATCGGCCCCGAGTTCAAGGCCGATGATCCGGTCGGTATCATCGCCCATGGCCGTCAGCATGACGATGGGCACATTGGCCTGCGTGCGCAGCCAGCGCGAGATGTCCAGCCCGCTTTCCCCCGGCAGCATGAGGTCGAGGATCACCAGCTGGTAGTGCCCTTCGGCCCAGCGGCGGCGCGCCTCGTGCCCATCGCGCGCGGTGGTGACACGCAGTTCGTTGCGTTCGAGGAAACGTGCCAGCAGGTCACGGATCTCGCGGTCATCATCAATGATCAGGATATGCGGCAGCGGGCTCATGTCGTGATCCTACATCACAAAAAAGGCGGGAACATCAGATGTTTCAATCCGTAGCAATTCCCGCCCCGTGCGGCGCGGCCCCTCAGGCCAGCCAGGCGGGAACCGGCAGGTCCTTGGCGCGCAGGAATTCGGGGTTGAACAGCTTGGACTGGTACCGCGCGCCCCCGTCACACAGGATGGTGACAATGCGGTGCCCCGGCCCCATGGCGCGGGCCACGCGGATGGCGGCGGCGATGTTGATGCCCGCCGAGCCACCGACCGACAGCCCCTCATGGATCAGCAGTTCATAGATCTGTTCCAGTGCTTCCGGGTCGGGAATGCGCACGGCGTCATCGAAGTGCAGGCCCTCCAGGTTGCCCGTCACTCGCGACTGCCCGATGCCTTCGGTAACGGATGACCCGCTGACCGACAGGTCGCCCGACTTGACCCAGCCATACAGGCCCGATCCCTCGGGGTCCGCCAGCACGACGCGCGGCCGGGCGACACCGGCCTTTTTCGCGCAGTCCTCCAGCCCCAGCGTGACACCGGCCAGCGTGCCGCCCGTCCCGCACGAACAGGTGAAGGCATCGATCCGGCCACCCGTCTGGTCCCAGATTTCGGGGGCCGTGGTGTGGCGGTGGCCTTCGCGGTTGGCGGTATTGTCAAACTGGTTGGCCCAGACGCCGCCGGTTTCCTCCGCCAGGCGGCGGGAGACATGGACATAGTTGCCCGGGTCACGGAACGGCTTGGCGGGGACCAGACGCAGGTCGGCGCCGATCATGCTCAGGAAGTCGATTTTCTCCCGGCTCTGCGTCTCGGGCATCACGATGACCGAGCGGTAGCCGCGCGCATTGGCCACCAGCGTCAGCCCGATGCCGGTATTGCCCGCCGTGCCTTCGACAATCGTGCCGCCGGGCTTCAGCGTGCCCCGGCGTTCGGCGTCGTTGATGATGGCGAGGGCCGCGCGGTCCTTGACCGAACCGCCGGGGTTCATGAATTCCGCCTTGCCGTAGATATCGCAGCCCGTTGCCTCCGATGCCCGTCGCAGGCGGATCAGGGGCGTATTGCCGATGGCAGCCGGCATGTCCGGTGAGAGGGAGGAGGCGGGATTTGCACTTTCGGCCATAAGGCAGCACCTTCACTGGTCTGGATCATATCATGCGGCACGGCGGCCAGACATGGCGGCCATGCCGGGCGTGTTGCATTCCTTACTATCAGGAATGCGTGCGGCTTGGCATATCCCTAAACAGGTTTTCCCGATGAAAGGAAACAGCGATGATTGACGATATTTCCCCCGCCGCCACGTGGGAGGCCGTGCGTGGCCGCCCCAACGCCTGGCTTGTTGACGTGCGCACGCCCATGGAATGGGAACACATCGGCGTGCCCGACCTGTCGGGTGCTGGCAAGGCGCTGGTGCGTGACAGCTGGCAGCTGCCGCCCGCGGGACAGGTCAACCCGGACTTCATCACCACGCTGGAAAAGGCGGGGATCGGCAAGACGGACGAGGTCTATTTCATCTGCCGTTCCGGCGCGCGCAGCATGGCGGCCGCGCATGCGGCGTATGATGCGGGCTATCACAATGTGCACAACGTGGCCGACGGGTTTGAAGGACCGGAAGACGCGACCGGCAGCCGTGGTCGCCTGGCCGGCTGGCAGGCATCCGAACTGCCGTGGTCACGCGGCTGATCACATACGTCCGCGTCACACCCGGCGGGTGTGATGGTTACTGGTCCGCCTGCGGTTCGCTATCGGCGTCATAGCGGACCTGCAGCACGACGCACCATGGATAGCGGGGATCGATGCTGCCGCCCTTGCCGTCGGCCAGTCGGCCATCACGTCCCACCGGAACGTGGGTCAGGGCGACCGCATCGTCTATGTTACCGCCGATGATGCTGATCTCATGGCCGAAAGGTGCATCGTCGTGCGGCCCCGCCACCACGATGCCGCAATGGGCGGGAAAGCCCTGTCTGGTGGGCAGGTCACGAAAGCGCACCGACTTGCTGGCCCCGCGCCCCACACAGATCAGGTCCCCCAGCCTGGGCGCATAACGGGCGGGATTGCGCGCCCTGACGCCCTTTTCCTGCCCGCTTGCCGCAGCGTTGATATAGGTGGCGTGGTTGGGGGAATAGGCAAAGCGGTCATTCGCCCCCGCCACCCGCATGACATAGGAAATGAACGCCGCCGACCAGGCGAAGCGGCCATCATGCACGAAATCGGTTATGTGGCCGTCCGCGTCATGCTTGCCATCCCATGCGATCTCGGTTTCCTGCGGGTCCTGGCCAATCCACCAGTATTCGCCCACGCGCTGCCACAGGCCGGGCGTGCGTTCGGGCTTGACCACCGGCGTGGTCGGTTCCGGGCGCAGCAGGGGATCATCATCACTGACCGGCTGCCCAAACAGCCGCCATTCACGCAGGGCGATGGCCACCACGTCCTGCCGGGTAAAGGGTTCATAATTGCGCGTGGCGAAATCCGGCACGTGGGTATTGACCGCCAGTGGCCCGGCCCCGGTGGCGTATTGCGCGACCGGCGTGGTCGCGCGCCGGGCACGCGGGCCCGGATCATGGGCACAGGCGGCAAGGCAGGCCAGGGAAAGAAGGGGGGCTAACTTGCGCAATATCGGCACTCCATTGCAGGCGGCGTGCCTATTCCATACGAGGTGGGCCGCCCCGGTGGAAGGGGGGCGGTGTCGCGGCGCGGTTGGTAATGAGGCGGAGACGGGCAGGTGTTGCGGGTCGCCCGGCCTATCCGCCACACCATTCAGTCATCGAACTTGTCGCCGGTATTTGAGCCATAACGGGTGCGCCATGCGCCTTCGGACACCATGCATTCGGCGTAAAAGTGGACATGGTTGCCGCCAGCCTTGGCCGTGGAGTTGCCTGTCGCACCTTTTGAAATGACACCCATCGCAGCCTTGGTCTCACATTTCTGCTCCGCGGCGGTGTAGTGGGGATCATGCTCATCCTCGGCAGCAACGTAGCCCCTGATCTGGCCATAAGGCGAATTCGCATGGATATGGCGCTGCGGCATGCTGAAATGGTGCGAACGGGCCTCGGCGCCGGGCGCCAGGATCGTGGCAAGGCATAGTCCCGCAAACAGGGTGCGCAGGGGGGGCATGGCAGGCTCTCCTGAAAGGTCATGCACGGTTGTGTCGTGGGTATAGGGACGCGGGCCGCCTGTGTCAGTGGGTCACGGCCCCGGCCATGCATTCACCTGTGGGCTGTATTGCGGTTTCGGGTTCCGCATGGGGCAGGCTGTCGGGGCGGGGCAGGGAGCGCGCCTCGATCTGGAGTTCCTGTTCAATGAAATCCAGTTCCTGGTTGATGGTCCATTCGGTTTCGTCATTGATGTGCTTCTGGACCACGCGCATGTGCAGGCGTTCGCGCATGTGCCGGATGATACGGAAGCGCAGCGCCAGTTCGGCACGTTTTTCCCGTATGGCCGTGGCGCGGATGCTGGCTTCCGCCGCGCGGGAATTGTCCAGCCTGTGTATGGTGTCCTGATATTCATGCAGCAGGCGGCCGATGGCCTCCTGTTTCAGATCCACCGATTCCTTGTGGTCGGGCAGTTCCTCGACTTCCTGCTGCGCCAGCGCCGCCTGTTCGGCATGCAGGGTCTCGAGAGCGGTCTGCGCCAGTTCGATGCGCATCATGTCCAGTTCATGCAGGGTGGGGTCTTCCTCATCCGTGTTCATGCCATGCAGCAGCGGCGGGATGGCAAGGCTGGCCAGCAGGAGCGAACAGATGATGACGCCCGCCGCCAGCGTCACCAGCAGGTCACGCCCCGGAAAGCCCGGCCCCGACAGGGACGCCACCGGCAGCGACAGCACGGCCGCCAGCGTAATGGCCCCGCGCGTGCCCGCCACCGTCATCAGCAGCACGGTGCGTATGGACGGGATGACGGTCTTGCGATGGCGGAAATGGGCGAAAAGCCGTCGCGCGGAAATGGAAATCCAGATCCATGCAAAGCGGATCAGGCTCATCATGAGCTGGATTCCACCGATGGCCAAGATCAGGAACCACGGCGACACGCCGCCCGCGCGCGCGATCGCGGCCCCCCCGTTGACCAGGTCGGGCAACTGCAGTCCCAGCAGCAGGAAGATCACGGCATTGAACGTGAAGTTCACCATGTCCCACACCGTGGTGGCCTTCAGGCGCGTCTCGGTCCGGGCCTCGTTCATTACGCCGGTGAACTTGACGGTCATGCCCCCCGCCACGGCGGCCAGTATGCCCGAGCACTGCAGCGCATCGGCAATCAGGTAAATGCCGAACGGCAGCATCATGGCCAGCGTGATATGGGTGGGCGGGTCGTCATACCCGCGCACCAGCAGCAGGTGTTCCGCCCGGCAGGCGGCCCATGCGCAGGCAATGCCGATTAGGATGCCGCCGGTGGACATGAAGATGAAGCTGCCCAGCGCCTGCTGGAAGGAAAACAGCCCGGTCATGGCCGCCGCCACGGCGAATTTGAAGCATACCAGCCCGGATGCGTCGTTCAGCAGCGCCTCCCCATGCAGGATATGCACCACGCGTGCTGGCGCCCGGCCGCCCTCGATCATGCTGCCGACCGATACCGCGTCGGTGGGGGACATGACGGCGGCAAGCGCGAAGGCCGCAGGCAGCATGATGGGCGGGATCAGCCAGTGGATGAAGTAACCACAGGCCAGCGTGGTAAACACCACCAGTCCCAGCGCCATCATGATGATGATGTTCCGCAGTTCACCAAATTCGCGCATCGGCATGCGGTAGGCATCGGCATACAGCAGCGGCGGGATGAACAGCAGCAGGAACATGTCGGGGTCAAAGCCGATATTCAGCCCCGCCAGGGCGGCAATGGCCCCCACCCCGATCTGGATCAGGGGCAGCGGCACGGGAATGCGCCCCACGCGTGAAATCAGGCTGCTGATCCCGGTGACGGTGAGTAATGCAAGGGTGATGAAAACGGCATGCATCTGCAGGGAGTCTTTTTTATATTTCTATTGTTATCTGCAAATACTTCATTTTCCTTTTAATTAAAAATACAAAAAATGTTATTTCGAAGTCTCCGTTTTGTTATTTTCTTCTGCCTGCCATGCAGGAAATAAAGATTTCCCCCTGATTTCATTGACCCTGCCCCCCCCAATTCCCATTATCGAGGTAAGAGGGACCGCAAGGTCGTATTCATGATGTTCGGGACGATAACGGGCGTGGCACAGGCCGGGCTGGCATGTTCCGACGGAGGGATGATTTTTAAGTGAGCAAGGATCCATACGAAGTACTCGGCGTCGCCCGCACGGCAAGCCAGGATGACATCCGCAAGGCCTATCGCAAGCTGGCCAAGAAGTACCATCCTGACCTCAACCCCGGCGACAAGGTGGCGGAGGAGAACTTCAAGGCCGTGGGCGCGGCCAATGCCCTGCTGTCGGACGAGGAACAGCGCGCCCGCTTCGACCGTGGCGAAATCGATGCTGCGGGACAGGAAAAGGGTTTCGGTTTTGGTGGCGGCCGTGGCGGCTACCGCGATCATGCCGAAGGGCCACAGGGTTTCAATTACGGCGGCGGCCAGTTTTCGGAAGACGAACTGGGCGATATTTTCGGCACCATGTTCGGCCAGGGTGGCGGGGCCGGGTTTGGCGGCGGGTTCCGTCGCAGGCCGCAGGGCCCGCAGCCGGGAGGCGACCGGCAGTACGCGCTGACCGTCAGCTTTCTCGATTCCGTCAATGGCGGCACGTCGCGCATTACCCTGCCCGGTGGCGCGCAGCTGGATGTGAAGATCCCCGCCGGCATTACCGACGGCCAGGTCATGCGCCTGCGTGGCAAGGGGGATCCGGGCGTGCAGGGTGGCCCCCCCGGCGATGCGCTGATCACAATCACCGTCGCCCCTGACAGCACGTACACGCGTGACGGCAATGACATCCGCATGTCGCTGCCGGTGGACCTGAAGACGGCGGTTCTGGGCGGCAGCATTACCATTCCCACGCCTGCGGGATCGGTAAAGATGAACGTTCCGCCCCATTCCGACAGTGGCAGCGTGCTGCGCCTGCGCGGGCGCGGGGTCAAGGCGCATGGCAAGCAGGAGGCAGGTAACCTGTATGTCAAGCTGGTCGTGACCATAGGCAAGGTGGATCCCGCCCTTGAAGCCTTCCTGAAAGGCACGACGGATGCGGCGAAGGAGCCCGGGAAGGACAAGGCATGATCACGCTCGAAACCCTGTGCATGCGTATCGGCAATGTGCCACAGGACGAGGTGCTGGGCTGGATCGACAGTGACTGGCTGCGGCCCGAAGGCGGACGCGGGCATTACCTGTTCCGCGAGATTGACGAGGCCCGCGCCCGGCTGATCCTTGAACTGCGCGATGACATGGGGATCAACACGGAAGGGATGCCGGTGGTCCTGTCCCTGCTGGACCAGCTTTATGCCGCCCGCCGGCAGATGCTGCGCCTGCGTGAGGCCATCAGCGTCCCGCGCGAAAACGAACTGCGCAGCAGGCTGCGCGCCCTGCTTGCCAGCACGCAGGACTGATCGAACGGCCCCCATGCCCGCACCGGCATGGGGGTATTTTTTTGCTTAATCCGCGCGGCTGAGCGGCAGGTCCAGCTTCTGGCCCGGTTTTGCGCCCTGCATCTGCAGGTCGGCGGCGTTGGGGGATGTCAGGCGGAAAACGGCGCGCGGGTTGTCATCAACCGATCGCAGCGACGTGTCGTCCTGAACCTTCATTTCAATGGTGCGCCCGGTCAGGCCGGTAATCTTGCCCAATGCGTCGGGCAGGCGCAGGTACAGTCTGGCCGCCGGGCCAAGCGCCTTGTTGGCGCTGATGGTGACGGGCTTGAGACCCAGCGCCGTCCAGTCCCCGGTATAGGCCCCCGGACCATACGGGGGCTTGGGGTCCGTGCCGTCGGCGCGGGCGATCGTGCTGCCCCCGACAACGCCGCCCAGGGCCAGTGCGGCAAGTGCCATGTGGAATGGTTTCATCAATCCGGTCTTCCTGATCTTATTTCAACCGCCACAATGGCAGGCGCGCGCTGCCTTGGGCAAGCGCGGGGGCTGCACGCCAGTCCAGACGGAGCGGGACGGGACCGGCCTTTCCATATTTTTTATATATGGAAAGCGCCTTGAATATATATTGGACGTAAGAACCCGCCTGCTTCACCATCCTCGGGCAATCACACATGACCGGGAAGTGCCGCGCCCAGGGGCGTGCTGTCACCCGATGCAGGAGACTCAGGTCTTGAAGCTGAAATGCTATTCGGTAGGCGATGTCGATACCCGCTCCAGCGCCGCGGATGCGACCGGGGTGCGTCCGCGCATGAACCGCCTGTACCAGACATCCACCATGGCCGCGCTGCTTGACGCGGTGTACGACGGGGAAACCACGCTTGACGAACTGCTGATGCACGGCAATTTCGGGCTGGGTACCTTCAATTCGCTGGATGGCGAGATGATCGTCAATGACAGCGTGATCCATCAGTTCCGTGCCGATGGCCAGGCCGGTCGCGTGCCCGGCGACCTCAAGACCCCGTTCGCATGCGTCACCTTCTTCAACCCGGAGAAGGAATACATGATCGACACCGCGCGCGACAAGGACGGATTCGAGGCGATTGTCGACCAGCTTGTCAATAACCCCAACCTGTTTGCCGCCGTGCGCTTTACCGGCATGTTCGAACGTGTCGAGACCCGCACCGTGTTCTGCCAGTGCCGTCCCTATCCGCCCATGCTTGACGTGGTCGCGCGCCAGCCCACCATGCAGCTTGGCGCCTCCACCGGTACCATGCTCGGCTTCCGCACGCCGGGCTACATGCAGGGCGTGAACGTCGCGGGTTACCACCTGCACTTCCTGACGGAAGATGGACGTCGCGGCGGTCACGTGACCGATTACGCCGTGCTGAAGGGCAGGCTGGAAGTCGGCGTGATTTCCGATGTGGAAATCCAGCTGCCCCGCACGGAACAGTTCGCACGCGCCAACCTGTCCCCCGAAAACATTCACGAAGCCATTCGCGTGGCTGAAGGCGGCTGAGGGGTTTTCCCCTCCCGCTCCCTTGGATTGACCGCCCGCGCACTGGCTGCGGCGCCTACCCGTTCAGGATATCTGAAATAATGACTGACAAGAACAAACCGGCCGCGCCTGAGTGCGGGGCGGACATGATCGTGCGCAACCTGGTCGCACACGGCACGACCCACGTATTTGGCATTCCCGGCGCGAAGGTGGACCGCCTGTTTGACGCGCTGGTGGACAGCCCGATCGAAACGGTGGTGACCCGGCACGAACAGAACGCCGCCTTCATCGCCGGTGGCATTGGCCGCCTGACCGGCAAGGCGGGTGTCGCCATCGCCACATCCGGTCCCGGTGCATCCAACTTCGTGACCGGTCTGGCCACCGCCAACTCCGAAGGCGACCCGGTGCTGGCCATTGGTGGCGCGGTGAAGCTGGCCGACCGGCTGAAGCTTACGCACCAGAGCATGGACACGGTCGCCCTGTTCCAGCCGATCACGAAATACAGCGCGGAAATCACATCCCCCGCCGCCGTGTCGGAATGCATCTCCAACGCCCTGCGCTTTGCCGAAGGTGGTCGCCCGGGCGCCGCATTCGTCAGCACGCCGATGGATATCCTGTCCATGCCGGCCGAAGGCAAGGTGCTGTCGGGCCGCAAGGTGCCCACCGCGGGCGCCGCCCCGGCTGAAGCCGTGAACGAGGCGCTGGCGCTGGTGCGCAAGGCGCAGCGTCCCGTCATCCTGCTGGGCCTGCTGGCCAGCCGCCCCGATGTGGCCGACGCCGTGCGCGCGCTGGTCGCGACCACGGGCGTGCCGGTTATCGGCACCTATCAGGCCGCTGGCGCCGTGTCGGAAGACCTGTCGGACCGTTTTGGCGGTCGTGTCGGCCTGTTCCGCAACCAGCCGGGCGACCAGCTGCTGCATGAAGCGGATCTGGTGATCTCGATCGGCTACAACCCGATCGAATATGATCCGTGGCTGTGGAATGTCGATAACGGTCGCAAGATCGTTCATATCGACGTGGTCGCCGCCGAACTGGACACGCATTACGACCCGGCGGTTGAACTGGTGGGGGATATCGCCGCGTCCGTGCGTGCCCTTGCAGCGCAGGCGGGCAAGCTGCCGCGCGCGCCGCAGCTGGAAGAAATCCTGTCGCAGTACCACGCGACCCGTCTGGCCGCCCTGTCGGGCGCGCGCAGCACCTCCAACACGGCGGTGCATCCGCTGCAGATCGTGCGCGAACTTGAGCCGTTCGTGACGCCTGATGTCACGATGTGCCTTGACATGGGCACCTTCCACATCTGGCTGGCGCGTTACCTGCTGTCCTTCCGGGCACGCCAGATGCTGATCAGCAATGGCCAGCAGACCATGGGTGTCGGCCTGCCGTGGGGTATCGCCGCGAGCCTGGTCAACCCGGCGCAGAAGGTGATCTCCATTTCCGGTGACGGCGGCTTCATGATGTCGTGCATGGAACTGGAAACGGCAGTGCGGCTGAGGTGCAACCTGATCCACATGGTCTGGGTCGATCAGGCCTACAACATGGTCGAGATGCAGGAAAAGAAGAAGTATGGTCGTGGTTCCGGCGTGGAATTCGGGCCGATCGACTTCGCCATGTTCGCCCGTTCCTGTGGCGCGCACGGCATTTCGGTGCAGTCCGCCGACGGGATTGCCGGCGCAATGCGCGAAGCCATGGAAATCGAGGGTCCGGTCGTGATTTCGGTGCCGGTTGACTATTCCCAGAATCACCTGCTGATGAAGCCGCTGGCGACACTGGGTGAAACTTCGGCAGCCGCGTAAAACGGCCGCATGCGTGACGAAAACGGCCCGCCACGCCCTGACCGGCGGGCGGGCCGTTCTGTTTGGACATGTGACATCGGCATTTTATGCGCACGTCGTCCGATACGGAACATGCCAGACTATAAAACGCCATTTTGGGAATGCGGCATGGCCCGGGCATGGGCCGCCGACAGGTTCCGCAATGGGATTGAGGAACAAATAAAATGCTGAAAGCGGCACAGGACATGTCATCTACTGCGGGTGCGCAACTGATTACGGAACTGCAGCAGGTCGTGGGTCACCACCACGTGCTGACCGAAGACGGGGCGACCCTGCCGTACCGCCGGGGATTCCGTTTTGGCGAGGGCCGTGCGCTGGCGGTGGTCATGCCCGGTTCGCTGGTGGAACAGTGGCGTGTACTGCAGGCCTGCGTGAAGGCGGGCGTGATCGTGATCATGCAGGCGGCCAATACCGGGCTGACCGGCGGGTCCACGCCTGATGGCAATACCTATGACCGCGACGTGGTGATCGTGCACAGCATGCGCATGCGCGCGATCCACCTGATCGGCGAAGGCAAACAGGTCGTGTGCCTGCCTGGCGCCACGCTGGACCAGCTTGAAAACATGCTCAAGCCCATCGGGCGTGAACCGCATTCGGTCATCGGGTCGTCATGCATTGGCGCATCGGTGTTCGGCGGTGTCAGCAACAATTCCGGTGGTGCGCTGGTGCGCCGTGGCCCGGCCTATACCGACATGGCGCTGTTCGCGCAGGTTTCGGACAAGGGCGAGCTGCAACTGGTCAACCACCTCGGCATCGAACTGGGCAGCGATCCCGAGGAAATCCTGAAGCGGGCGGAGGAAGGCAACTTCCCTGAATCCAGCATCAACTGGAACGCGGGCCGCGGGCATGATGACGATTATGCCCGGCATGTGCGTGACGTGAATGCCGACACGCCCGCCCGCTATAATGCCGACCTGCGCCGCCTGCACGAAGGGGCTGGCTGCGCGGGCAAGCTGGGTCTGTTCGCCGTCCGTCTTGATACGTTCGAGGCGGAAAAGGATCCCGTCGTCTTCTATATCGGCACCAATCAGACCGATGTGCTCGAAGACGTGCGCCGTCACATCCTGTCATCCTTTGCCGAACTGCCGATCGCGGGCGAATACCTGCATCGTGATGCGTTCAACATTGCCGAGAAATATGGCAAGGACACGTTTGTCATCATCCGCATGATCGGCACGAAGCGCCTGCCGGCCCTGTTTGCGATGAAAAATGCGTTTGACCGCCTGGCGGACAGGATCGGGTTCCTGCCCAAGCATTTCAGCGACCGGTTCATGCAGTTCATGAGCCATTTCTTCCCGCAGCACCTGCCCGCGCGCATGCGTGACTACCGTGACCGGTTCGAACATCACCTGATGCTGAAGGTCAGTGCATCGGGTGCGCAGGAAGCGCGGGATTTCCTGAAAAGCCATTTCGCGACGCATGAGGGCGATTTCTTCGAATGCACCCCCGATGAGGGATCAAAGGCATTCCTGCACCGCTTTGCCGCCGCAGGCGCTGCCGTGCGCTACCGCAACGTCCATACCGACACGACCGAGAACATCGTGGCGCTGGACGTGGCCCTGCGCCGTAATGACCAGGACTGGTTCGAGGTGCTGCCCAAGGACATCAATGACGAGATCATCGTCAAGCTGTACTACGGCCATTTCCTGTGCCACGTGATGCATCAGGACTATGTGGTCCACAAAGGGTATGACTGCATGGCGCTGGAACACCGCATGCTGCCGCTGCTGGACAGGCGTGGCGCGCGGTACCCGGCGGAACATAATTTCGGGCACCTGTATGCGGCGCCTGATGACGTACTGGCGCATTACCGCCAGCTCGATCCATGCAACTGTTTCAATCCGGGCATTGGTCAGGCCACCAAGCGCCGGAACTGGGTTGCCGAAAGTGTAGGGTGAATACTGGCCGCGCATGCGGCCCCTGCTGTCCTTTCGGCATGATGGCCCGGTTGCGGGCCATCCATGTGGTTCCCCCCAGATGGGGAAAGGGCGCGGTCTTCCGCGCCCCCACACAAGGGAAGGAAAGTCGAAATAATGACGTATACAGTTGGCCATTACCTTGGTGAACGTCTGGCGCAGATCGGGCTCAAGGATCATTTCGCGGTCGCAGGCGACTATAATCTTGTCCTGCTTGACCAGCTTCTTGAAATTGACGGCCTGCGGCAGGTTTATTGTTGTAATGAACTGAACTGCGGTTTCAGCGCGGAAGGCTATGCCCGTGCGAACGGGGCGGGTGCTGCTGTCGTCACCTTCAGCGTGGGTGCGTTGTCAGCGCTGAACGCCATTGGCGGCGCATATGCCGAAAACCTGCCGGTCATCCTGATTTCGGGTGCACCCAATTCCAACGATCATGGCAGCGGGCATATCCTGCACCATACCATTGGTACGCCGGATTACGGCTATCAGCTTGAAATCGCCAGGCGCCTGACCTGTGCAGCGGTCTCGATCACTTCGGCCGAGGATGCGCCGGTACTGATCGACCATGCCATCCGCACTGCGCTGCGTGAAAAGAAACCGGCCTATATCGAAATCGCGTGTAACGTCGCCCCCATGCCGTGCCCGCGTCCCGGTCCGGTTGGCGCGATTCTGGCGGATGCGCCATCCGATCCGGAAACGCTGAAACTGGCGATTGACGAACTGGCCAGCTTCATTGCCGCGCGCAAGAAGCCGATCATGCTGGTGGGCAGCCGCCTGCGCGCCGCAGGCTGCGAGGACGCGGCCATCCGTCTGGCCGATACGCTGGGTTGCGCCGTGACCTCCATGGCGGCGGCCAAAAGCTTCTTCCCCGAGGACCATCCGGCCTATGCCGGGACATACTGGGGGGATGTCAGCAGCCCGGGCGCACAGCAGATCTTTGACTGGGCGGATGGCGTGCTGTGCCTGACGCCGGTGTTCAATGATTATTCCACCGTTGGCTGGACCGCGTGGCCCAAAGGCGACAACGTGGCGCTGATGGACGGACGGCATATCGCGGTCGGGGGCAAGGCGTTTGACGGCGTGCACCTGCGTGACGTGATCGAGGGCCTGATCGAACGGCTGAAGGGCCAGCCGAAAAAGGATGCGACGCTGGTTGAATACCGCCGCATCAAGTCTCCGGAAGCGCCGGTGGTTGCGGCCGATCCCAAGGCGCCGCTGGTACGCGCCGAAATGGCCCGCCAGATCCAGGGCCTGCTGACATCTGACACGTCGGTCATCGCCGAGACCGGGGATTCCTGGTTCAACGCCATGCAGATGAAGCTGCCGCGCGGCGCGCGCGTGGAACTGGAAATGCAGTGGGGCCATATCGGCTGGTCCGTGCCCGCCACCTTCGGTTATGCCGTGGCCGCACCGGAACGCCGGATCATTGCCATGATTGGTGATGGGTCGTTCCAGCTGACGGCGCAGGAAGTGGCCCAGATGGTAAGGCTGAAGCTACCGGTGATCATTTTCCTGGTCAACAACCGTGGCTACACCATCGAAGTCCAGATCCATGATGGTCCGTACAACAACATCAAGAACTGGGATTATGCCGGGCTCATGAACGTGTTCAATGCGGAAGATGGCCACGGCAAGGGTTTCCGCGCCACCACCGGCGCAGAAATGGAAAAAGCCATTGCCGCGGCCGTCGCGAACAAGGAAGGGCCGACGCTGATCGAATGCGTGATCGATCGTGACGACTGCACCAGCGACCTGATTTCGTGGGGCCGCCGCGTTGCAACCGCCAACGCCCGGCCGCCTGCCGCGCGTTGATTACCAACGGCCGTAATGACCGTATCGGGATGATATGGGGGTGCCTTCGGGTGCCCCCTTGTCGTATGGGATGCATTTTTCAGAGGCTGTTTTAAAAGTCGGCAGATCATTAAGAAGTTTTTGGTGAAGCTTTTTGCAAAAAGCTTCAAAGGGCGCCGTCTTTTTGAAAAAGGCAGCATCCAAAAACTTTTATTATTTTATTATCAACCGGTTGTTTTGAAGAAGTTTCTTAAAATAGGAAGACGTAAAAATATGACAGCAATAACCGGCCCACGCGTGGGATGTGGGGCAGCCATCATAGATGAAAAGGGCCGTATCCTGCTGCTGCGACGCCTGAAACAGCCAGAGGCGGGATGCTGGGGCCTGCCCGGTGGCAAGGTTGATCCCTATGAAACCACGGCCTACGCGGCGGAGCGTGAAATCGCGGAGGAACTGGGTATCACCGTTCAGGCCAGTGACCTGTTATGCCTGGTGGAGCAGATGGACGCCGATGCGGGGTATCACTGGATTTCGCCCGTGTATCTGGTCACATCATGGCAGGGTGTGCCGACCCTTATGGAGCCGGACAAGCATGAAGGTCCGCGGTGGTATGCACTGGATGCGTTACCTGCTGACCTGACTGAACCGACCCGTCATGCCCTGAAGGCCCTTCAGGCAAGATCGGCGGCAACAGCACAAAATAATATCAAAGTTTGATTTTTATCGTGGCCGGTACGCTGGTTGTGCGCTCAACTGACCACACGGCGCAGGGGATCAGGTGTTGTCGGTCGGGATATTCAGCGTGCGGGCATAATCCCGCAGGGCACGGCGGTGACGGGAATAGATCATGCGCGTGGTCTGCGACCGGGTCGGGATTTCATCGGTGGCTACGGACAGCCCGGCGGCGACGACAGGGGAAGCTGCCGGGGACGGAGTGATCGTGTCAACTGCAGGGGTCATTGCTGTTTTTCCGTTATGTGCCAAGGACGGGACGGGCTCCGGTGAATCGGGTTGTTAACCGAACGACACATTACCTAACGTCCATACATGTCAGGAATGAGGCATAAAAGACATACCACGCCGCAAATGCGATTCTGTAAGTCACATTTAATTGATCTCATGCAACCAACGGCATTCTGTCCTCAGCATTACAAAAGTTTCCAAAAAGTAATGTGGGCGCATTCCTCGCAAAGATGAATTAAAAAAATATCTAATTATCCTACCGTTCCTGCCAGTTTCAGCCGATATCGTGCAGCAGTTTCCCCCGTGTCCACGCATGGCATAACCCCAGCGTGCGATCGGCCCAGTCGGGGCCAAGGCTGCGGACCTGCCGCGTATCGTGATGTGTGCCGGTCCATGCCAGCAACTGGATGCGGCGCTGGATGACCAGGGCGGGCAGGATGTCCAGGTCCGCCTGCGTGACGGTGCCTGTCGTGCTGTAGCCGCGCAGCCAGTGGTCGACCCAGCGGGACACATGCGGGTGGTCTTCATGGAAACTCAGGGCCGCTGCAAGATCCTGCATGAACCAGCTTATGCCGCAGTCATCAAAGTCGATCAGGCGTGTCTGCCTGCCACTGACCAGCAGATTGGCCAGCCGCAGGTCGGCATGGATCAGCCCGAATCGGTGGGATTGCCTGCCGTAGCCGGCCAGTTGCGCATCAACCTGGCGCACGCAGTCTGCAATCAGGCTGCGCGCCGGTTCGGTCATGCCCGGTACCGTGTCCCATCGTCCCCACAGGGCGTGGGGACCGATCATGGTGTCGGGTGTCCAGACCTTGCGGATAAACCCGTCGGGGCGTGTCCAGTGTCGGCTGTGGTCATGCAGGCGCGCGGTAATGCGGCCCAGCCGGTCAAACGCTGCGGGATCAATGTCCGGCGTGGGCTCGGTACCATCCATCCAGGCAAACAGGACCGCATGGCGCATTATGCCATCATCACACCGCACGGTGCGCAGGGACATGCCATCATGGGCGGGAATGGGCAGGGGAACTTCCAGCCCTGCCGCATGCAGGGCGTCAAGCCATGCCAGTTCGCTGCGAATTTCGGGCGCGCTGTGGTAGCCGGGCCGGTGCAGGCGCAGCGCATAACGTCGCCCGTCGCCCGCATCGATCCGGAAGATGACATTTTCTGAAATGGAAAGCAGCGTCGCCCGCGCGTCAGGCAGGCGGTAATCGACCAGCGCCGTATGGGCCTGTCGGTAAAGGAAGGCTGGATCGGTCATGATCCGCCTCCCATACCGTGGGAAATCCCCTTGATGAAGGGGGCGTTACAGGATGCAGTTGAACTGCAGGCCCATCACCGCCGCATCATGATAGGTCGTGGTGCCGCCGGGGCGGTTGATATACTGGAAGTCCGGCTGGAAGCTCATGCCACGTGCGGTATGGATGTTGTAGAACACTTCGTACACATCCTCATGCGTCTGGATGCCCCATGCCTTGCCCCACTGGTTGGTCAGGAACGGCGTGCCCGCCAGCACCGAGGATTCCTGCTGCAGGACGGATGCACGGCTCATTTCGAAATAATGGAACATCGCCCCCACCGTATCGAGCGGACGGCCCCATCGCGCGCCGGTTTCTACGATGCCGGCCCATGCATGGTACTTCATCGCCGAGACCTTGCCCGACGTATACATGAAGCCCGCCAGCGCGATCAGGCCGTTGGTCGGACCCGCGCCATTGCGCATGAACATCTGGTCTGCCTGGAACCATGCGGTACTGACGCCCGACTGCTTGCGGAACGGCCGGCCGGTCAACACGGCGGAATTGCCGTTGATGTCCTGATACAGGTCGCTGTACTGGGAATTGTCGTAGCCGTAGCCCGCCTTGTAGTGACCGGCCAGGTGGTGGGGGCCGAATTCCGGCAGCCAGCCGAATTCCACCGGGGTGGAGAATTTGCCAAGGCCACTCTGCGCCCATGACCAGCCTGAAATGCCACCGTTATAGGAATGCGGCGATACGGCGAACATACTGGCCATGATGTATGTATCGACGGTCGGCATGACGCGGGCCACGACCCCCAGGTTACCCGAAGGCCAGTCACGCCCGCCCGGCACGTATTTGCCCGGCGCGGGGTTACCGCATATCGACACGTTCATGAAGTCACAGAACAGCGGGGATGCGGCAAAGAAGCTGCCCACCGGAATCCAGCCCGCGCTGATGTCCAGCCGGTTATGGAACAGGGACTGTTCGGCATACATGTAGACCAGATGGGCAACCACGTTACCACGGGCACCGTAGATCTGCTGCACGCCGGCAAGGGAATCGTGAATGTAGTCCGTACTGTCATTACGGCCATGACCGTTCACGATCATGGTATGTGTCCAGAAATTCTTCGGTGCACCGGCCAGCTTGTGCCAGTCGATATCGACTTCCACGCCAACCTGGCCCGCATCGGTCACGCCCTGCTTGGCGCCACCGCGGAAGTTGCCTGCCAGTTCTTCATGCACATCGGCTTCGATATGCACGCCATGTTTCAGCAGGAAGGGCTGAAGTCCGGCCCAGTCCCCGAAAAAATGCTGGTTTCCGTAGGGCGCGCTAAAAAACGATCCCGGATCGTTTACAGGAACATTACGTCGTGAATTGACGTTCAGGCTGGGCTGAGAACCGATCACACCCTGCCCTTCGCCGGGAATGGCCTGTGCCGATGCGGTTTCACTTTGGGTGAAAAACGCAAGAAGAAGCAGGGATAGCGGTATAAAAAATCGGGGGAACGTTCTGGTCATCCGCGTATCGATAGCATATTTCATGCCGAATATAAACCTTGGCAGGGGAATTATGTAAAAACTAATGTTTTGTAAAATAACGGTAAAGGATTTTTTTTTGTTATATCAATAGATTTATGTAGAATGTTACTATTCATGCATATGTTTTTTTGTGCAATGCACAAATACATCAGAATTTCGTGTTTGTTCTCACATATTACTCATTATTTCCCTGTCGGAATGGTGGCGCGCCCTCCTGCCGCGCTGCCCGTTGACGCCACGGCGCGGGAATGGTGAACATGGTTTCATGTCGCGACTTGATATGAAAAAAACCTTCCTGCCTGTCCGCATCGCGGTGCTGACGGTATCTGATACCCGCACGCCGGAAACGGACAGATCCGGTGATATACTGGCCGCGCGCATCACCACGGCAGGGCATGTCGTGGCCGCGCGCGCCATCGTGCCCGATGATGTCGACCGCCTTGCCACCACCCTGTCGGGGTGGGTGGCGGACCCGCAGGTGGATGTCGTCATTTCGACGGGCGGCACGGGAGTGACGGGCCGCGATGTCACGCCGGAGGCTTTCGATAAAGTGATCGAAAAACGGATCGAAGGTTTTGGGGAGCTGTTCCGCATGCTGTCCTACCAGAAAATCGGTACGTCCACGATCCAGTCGCGCGCACTGGCCGGGGTCGCGAACGGGACCTATCTGTTCGCGCTGCCCGGATCATCCGGCGCGGTGAAGGACGGGTGGGACGACATACTGGTCTGGCAGCTCGACAGCCGGCATGTGCCCTGCAATTTTGTCGAACTCATGCCCCGGCTGCGTGAACACCTGTCCCCGGACGACCATCACGACTGACCGGATAACGGGAAGGAAACGGATAATGAGCGTACCAAGGCTGCTTTTGCTGGCTGGCGATTATGTCGAGGATTATGAGGTCATGGTGCCCTATCAGGCTCTGACCATGCTGGGCTATCACGTTGATGCGGTGTGTCCCGGCCGCAAGAAGGGCGAGCATGTCCTGACCGCCATTCATGATTTTGAGGGCGCTCAGACCTACAGCGAAAAACCGGGGCACCGCTTTGCGCTGAATGCAACGTTTGATGACATCAGTCATGCCGGTTATGCGGGTCTTGTCCTGCCTGGCGGGCGGGCGCCGGAATACCTGCGGCTGGATGCGCGCGTGATCGAACTGGTCCGCGCCTTTGCCGACCGGCCGATTGCCGCGATCTGCCATGCAGGCCAGCTTCTGGCCGCAGCGCGTATCATTGCGGGACGGAAGGTTTCAGCCTATCCCGCCTGCCGTCCGGAAGTGGAACTGGCGGATGGTATCTATGCCGATATCGCGCTGGATGCCGCGATTACCGATGGGAAGCTGGTCACGGCGCCCGCATGGCCGGCCCACCCGGCATGGCTTGCGCAGTTCATTGCCGTGCTGGGGGCAAAAGTCACCCTATAGCGTTTTGTAATTGATACAGAAGAATGCCGCCTTTTTGAAAAAAGGCGGCACCCAAAAACTTTTATTTTTTATCAATCAGATACCGCTGCTGTTCATGGCCGGACGGTTGAGTATCGACAGGAATTCGCGCCGCGTATCCGAATTGGTGCGGAAGGTGCCCAGCATGCGGCTGGTGACCATCGACACGCCGGGACGATGCACGCCACGCGTGGTCATGCACTGGTGCGATGCCTCGATCACCACGCCCACGCCATAGGGTTGCAGTTCCTCGTTGATGGTATTGGCGATCTGGGCCGTCAGCCGTTCCTGAATCTGGAAACGCCGGGCATAGGCGTCCACCACGCGGGCCAGCTTGGAAATCCCCACCACCCGCTTGCGCGGCAGGTAGGCCACATGCGCCACGCCAATGATGGGCACCATATGGTGTTCGCAATGGCTTTCCACGCGGATATCGCGCAGCAGCACCATCTCGTCATAATCATCGACTTCCGAGAAAGTGCGGCGCAGCAGGTCGACCGGATCTTCCGCGTAGCCGCAGAAGAATTCGTCATAGGATTTTATGACGCGCTGGGGCGTGTCACGCAGCCCCTCGCGGTCGGGATCTTCACCCGCCCAGCGCAGCAGGGTGCGGACGGCCTCCTCTGCTTCCGTGCGGGAGGGGCGGGAATCGATGGGAGTCATGCTGTTGGTTCTTGTTGCATGGGCATATCCGGCACGGACACGCCGCAGAGGGAAAATTCAGTGGAGAACGGTCGGGTGATGCGGGCTATCCAGGCTGAATACGGGAATGCTGACATCGAAATGCTGCCGGCTGGCGGGACGGATCATGTGGTACATGCCCCCCATGAAGCCGGTTGGCGTTTCAAGGGCGGCCCCGGACATGTATTCGAAACTGGCCGCGGCGTCGATAAGGGGCTGTTCCCCCACCACGCCGTCGCCTTCCACCCGGTCGATCCGTCCCTTCCCGTCCACGATGCGCCAGCTGCGGCGTAGCAGCTGGATCTGTTCCGTGCCGTGGTTTTCGATACGGATCCGGTAAGCCCATACATAACGGTGTTCGTCCGGTTCCGACTGGTCATCCAGCCAGAAGGTCTGGACAACCACGCGCACGTCATCGGTCGTCGCTTCGAAACAGGGGGTATTGTCCATTGTCTCGCCCAGCGGGGACTCCGCTCCTTCCCCGCCGGGGGGAGGGAAAGGCCTGTTCTTGCTCATGACGGGACTGCTCCTTGCTTACCGGTTGGCCAGCGCCGCGATGCCGCGCTTGAGGTCGTCAATCAGGTCGTCGGCATCTTCCAGCCCGACGGAAAAGCGGATCGCCCCATCGGTAATGCCAAGCCGGGCGCGTTCTTCGGGCGCCAGTTTCATGTGTGTGGTCGTGGCCGGATGCGTGACAAGGGAGCGCGCATCGCCAAGGTTGTTGGAAATCGAGATCAGGCGCAGCGCGTTCATGAAGGCGAACGCCCCTTCCTTGCCGCCCTCGACCTCGAACGCCACCAGTGTGGAACCGGCGGACATCTGCTTCTTCGCCAGTTCGTACTGCGGGTGGTCCTTGCGGCCGGGATAGAAGACCCGGACGATGCCAGGCGCTTCCGCCAGGAAGTCCGCCACTTTCGCGGCATTCTGCGTCATGGCGTTTACACGCAGGCCCAGTGTCTCGATGCTTTTCAGCATGACCCATGCGTTGAAGGGGGACAGGCTGTTGCCGGTATTGCGGGTGAAGGGACGCAGGACCTCGTCAATCCACTTGGCATTGCCCAGCACCGCGCCGCCCAGCACGCGGCCCTGTCCGTCGATATGCTTGGTGCATGAATACACCACCACGTCCGCCCCCAGTTCCAGCGGCTTCTGGTACAGCGGGGTTGCAAAGACGTTGTCCACCACCACCGTCGCCCCGGCCTGGTGCGCCAGGTCGCAGATCATGCGGATATCCAGCACATCCAGCATCGGGTTGGACGGGCTTTCCAGCAGCACGGCGCGCGTGGGCTTGCCGAGCGCTTCCTTCCATGCCGCCATGTCGCCGCCATCAACGAATATGGTTTCCACACCGTAGCGCGGCAGCAGTTCGGCCACGATCCAGTGGCACGACCCGAACAGCGCGCGCGACGCCACGACCCGGTCGCCCGCGCGCACCTGCGCCAGCAGGGCGGAGGAGACGGCCCCCATGCCTGTCGCCGTCAGGACGCACGCTTCCGCGCCCTCAAGGTCACACAGGCGGCGTTCAAGGTTGGATGTGGTCGGGTTGCCAAAGCGCGAATACTGGTAATGCGAGACATCGCCCGTAAAGGTGCCTTCGGCCTGTTCCGCGCTGTCATAGACAAAGCCGGAGGTCAGGAACATCGCCTCGCTGGTTTCGCCATAGGGGGTGCGCTCAAGGCCCGCATTGATCAGGCGGGTGGCGGGACGGAAGGACTTGGGATCAGGCTGGTCAGTCATGGCGGATGGCAATTCCTGTGAACGGGGATGGGCGTGAATACGGGCAGAGGTCAGCGCCGGTCTGTTCCGGCAGCCCATTCCCCAAAGGCGGTTCACGACCGTGGAAACCATGATGCCCGCGCCCTTGCGGGCGGGATCAGGCCTCTTTAGCGCGTATGTTTTACCTCGCCGCAAGCCGGCCGCATCAAATCACGAGGGCCCGGCAGGAAGCCCGCCGGACATCAATGCTTATTGCGGATCAGGGCAGGGTGCGTCAACTGCCGCCCGTATGGCAGGGGTGATTGCATCCGTCAGGGTTGTGCAGTATAGAGGGCCGGCATGCGGGTGTAGTTCAATGGTAGAACGGCAGCTTCCCAAGCTGCATACGAGGGTTCGATTCCCTTCACCCGCTCCACCATCCCCCCGGAATTCCATATTCACAGGATCGATCGCGCAGGACGTGGCCGCCGCCTATTGGCCTGTGGGCGCGGGTTCGGGTGCTGCCTGCGTATCGATGTAGGTCGTGCCGTTCCAGATCCAGCGATCTGTCTCATCCACCAGCAGGTCATGCATGTTGTCATGCACCTGCGGGGTGATGGTGATCGGCCCGCTGACGGAATCCAGCACCAGTGTCCATTTATGCCCGTCGGGCAGGTACACGGACGTGGAACACCCCGCCGATCCGCACAGGCTGGCGGACTGCAACTGCACAAACAGCGCCATGCGGCGCGGGTTGTCCGATAGCAGGCCCGATCCGGTCAGCAGTACGGGCTGTTCACGCTGGTTCGCGGCATCATGCAGGTCCTGCGCCACCAGCCTGCGGGCCTGCCGGTCCAGTTCGGTGCCGGGATGCTGCGCCAGGAGGACCGGCCCGCTTTCCGCGGCCATGCCAGCCCCCGATGACCCGAGCGCGACAGACAGGCTGGCGGCAGAGGCAGCCCTGCGAAGGGCACGGAAAAATGGGGACATGACAATACTCCGGCAGACTGGACACGGTTGCGCACCCAATGCCTTTCATGCCGAAAGGTTCCCCATCCGTACGGACCGGGCCGGGTGTCGCGGTCCGTTTTACCCTCCCGCGGTCAAGCCAGACCGGGACAGGACCGCACCTGTCCCGCCACAGGGTCAGCCTCTGGTATGGCGATGGAAGGTCATGGCGGTCTGTGGTGCCGCCGTGCTGGGCCAGCTTGCCTCGATCCGGTCGCTCAGCTCGTTCAGCAGGCTTTCGGTCACCTTGGCAATGTTGGCGTTGCTGGCCGTGCTGCCATCCATGACGATGGTGGTGCGGTTACGCAGGATGGAGGCGCGCGAATCCTCCGGAATGATGGCCCAGTCCGCATTCAGCGCGGATTTGCCGTCGCGGCTGACATCAAGGCGGCTGATATTGAGCTGCAGCCGCCATGTCGGCCGGTCAGGCTGGCTCTGGTCGGTTACGAACAGGTTCGGCCATTTCTGCGCCAGCCGCGCGGTGATCAGGTCGGTCGCGCCCACCGACAGGCGGCTGGCCCAGCGACCCAGCCCGCTGCGTTCGATTTCATGGCCGTTGCGCACCATGATGTCCTGGCTGTCCAGGTAATCGGGCATGCGCGCGCGTTCGACCTCGATCACGGGCGTGCTGTCCGTAATGGGCTGGGTGGCGGTACTTTCCGCGCCGACGGCCACGGCAGGCGCGCCAAGGGTATAAAAGCGGACCGGGGCCGAGGAACAGGCCGACAGCATGACCGCCGACAGCAGTAATCCGCCACTTGCCCGCAGGGCCGGATACAGACGTGAAAGGGAGACGGCGGGCTGGCGCGTTTTCATTTATTGCGTCCCATCAGCAGAAGTTGCGGATTACTTTCGACTTCATTGGCGAATCCGCGCAGCCCGTAACCTGCTTCCATAATATCACGCATCGTATCGTCCAGATTGAGCCTGTCACGTGATTGCGGGTCAGTCAGCGTACGCAGGCTGGCAAGGGTTTCATGCGCCTGTGCCATGGTCTGGCGGGTACTGGCGATCAGCGCCAGAAGCTCCGCCCGCCGTGCCGCGAACTGCTGGCTGTTGGTGGCGATCAGCCTGTCCAGCCTGTTGATGGTGATGCTGGCGCGGTTTTCCACATCCGCAATGGCCGCGCGGATCTGGGTCACCGCCCCCTCACTGCGTGCGGATGTCGTGCGGATGCTGGCGATCATGCCCGGCAGGTCACGATTCATGTCTTCCGCCAGCTTGCGGATGCTGGCCATCGCGGTCTGCAGGTCATGGTGCAGCTGCTGGACGGAAGTTGCGATCAGCATGGTCTCCATCTGCTGCAGCGCCGTCTGTCCCATCGGTATTTCCGTCAGGTCCGTGTCCACCAGGCCGGGATGCAGCCGCACCGGTGTCCTGGGGTCCATGTCCAGGTCAAGCTCGGTCTGCCCGGTGACAAGGCTGTGCAGCGTCATTTCCGCCCGCAGGCCGTTACTGATCAGTTCGGGCAGTGGCGGCAGATCGCTGCGTCCGGGCGCATGATTGGGGTCGAACAGGATATAGACCGGCATGTAGGTATGGTGACTGGCCGGATCGACCTTGACCGTAATGCGTTCGACGGCACCCACCGGCACGCCCCGGAAATTGACGGGGGAGCCGATGTCCAGCCCGTTGGTCGGGCTTTCAAAAATCACCAGTGCCTCGCTGGTGCGGCCGGGCAGGGGCAGCGACCCCTTTACGCCCAGTATGACGAGCGCAATGGCCGCAACCCCCAGCACGGCTGAACCGATCAGCGTCTGCCTGCCGGGCACTGGCATTACCCGTTTCCAGCGGAGCTGGAACTGTCCAGCTGTTCACGGTGCATGAAGGCATGGACCATCGGGTCGGTGCAATGATCGCGCAGCCAGCGCGGCGAGCCGTGGGCAATGGCGGTTTTCTGGTCGGCATCAAGGAAAATGCCGTCATCAGCGATGTGGAACAGGCTGGACAGTTCATGGCTGACGATGATGATCGTCGCCCCCAGCCCGTCGCGCAGGTTCAGGATCAGTTCATCCAGACGGGCGGATGTGATCGGGTCCAGCCCGGCGGAAGGTTCGTCAAAGAACAGGATATCGGGGTCCAGCGACATGGCGCGCGCAAGGCCCGCGCGCTTGCGCATGCCGCCACTGAGTTCGGAGGGATACTGGTCAATGGCGTGCAGCATGCCCACCAGCCCCAGCTTGAGTTCCACAAGCTGGCGGATCACGTCCGGTTTCAGTCTGGTGAACATCTGCATGGGCAGGGCGACGTTTTCGCCTACGGTCATGGAACTCCACAGCGCGCCGCTCTGGAACAGGACGCCGAAACGCCGCCCGATACGCACGCGGCTGGCATCGTCGCCCGCCCAGTAATTGTCCTTTTCCACCAGATATGTGCCATGGGTGGGGCGCAGCAGGCCGATCATGCTCTTGAGCAGGGTGCTCTTGCCGCAGCCCGACCCGCCCATGACCGCAAAGATGCTGCCCCGTTTCACACGGAAGGACACGTCATGCTGGATTACCTTGCTGCCGAAGGCCAGGGTCACGTCATCGACGGAAATCATCACCGGACGGTCATCGGTGGCGGGCATCTGGGTGTTCGTATCATTCATGGCGGTCAGATCCCGATGACATTGGCGATAACCGCGAAGACCGCATCAAGGGCGATCACGCCCACGATGCCCACGACCACGGCCTTGGTCGCGGCAATGCCCACGTCGGCGGCGCTGCGCCCGGCCTTCAGCCCGATGCGGCAGCTGGTCAGGCCGACAAAGGTGCCGAATACGAAGCTCTTGATGAAGCCGAAGGTGAACTGGTCCAGCGGCAGCGCCTGGATCGTTTCGTGGAAGTAGCCCAGCGGCGATACATCAAGCATGATGTAGGATACAAAGAACCCGCCCAGCATGCCGATCAGGCAGCCGTACAGGTAAAGCAGCGGCATGGTGAAGGCGAGGGCAAGCACCGAAGGCAGGATCAGGTAACTGGAAACCGGAATGCCGAATACCTGCAGCGCGTCGATTTCTTCATTGGCCTGCATGGTGGAAATGCGCGCGGCATAGGCGCCACCCGTGCGCCCGGCCATGATGATGGCGGTCATGACGGCGGACATCTCGCGCACCATGGCAATGGCCACAAGGCTTGCGACATAGATGTCGGCCGCGAATTTATGCAGTTCCACCGAACCGACAAAGGCAAGGATCGCGCCGACCAGGAAATTCACCACGCCCACGATCAGCAGCGCCGCAGGCCCCGCCGCGTTCAGGTCGGACATGAGGTCGACGGTGCGCATCATCCCGCGCCCGACCAGCGAGGCGAGGCCGCCCCGGGCCGCGGCCGCGCCCATTTCGCTGACACAGCCGACCTCGTTCAGGGTATCGAGCGTGAACTGCCCCACCGCCGCCACCGGTGCGAAATGGTGGGGCGGGGGCGGTGTCGGTTCGGGCGGGATTTCAGGCAGCAGGTCCAGCAGCTTGTGCGCGGATTCCGGCAGGGTGTTGGTGTCGACGTTCACATGGGCTTCGCGCGCGCTGCGCTTGAGTTCCCACAGGAAGCTGATCAGTGATGTATCCCACCTGCCAAGCTGGTCCGTGCGGAATTCGACCGGCTCATCATGCGGCACATCCTTCAGGGCGCCGGCGGGAAAGGCGGGTGTGCGTCCTTCCTGTGCAATCCAGTCCCCTGACAGCGTGACAAGGGTCCGGTTCGCCTCGGGCTGAAGATGCCATTGCGGCGCACCATTGACGGACGTATTCACCAGCCTCTCCAACCTCAGTGCCGCAACCTTGCCTGCCCGGTCACGGGGGCGGCATGCACAAAATGATCCCCGTCCACGTTACATGACTGCGTCGCGCATGCGTATGGCGGGCACCCCATGATATTCTGTTTTCCATACCAGATGACCCGCCCGGCACAAGCCCCGCCGGTGTGGAGGTTCCGCGATGGCAGCGCATGGCTTTGGGCTACGGCCGGCCCATATCGGGGCCGTCATGCGGGTCATGCAGCCTGTCCAGCGCTGGATCCGCAACCGGCCTGCCCTGCACGACAGCCGTGATATCCGCCATCAGCCGCCGGGCCACGGGGAGTCGGTAATGCAGCGGATCCCAGAAATTGTCACGGTTTTCCGTCAGTGGGCCGTCATGGTTGAAATCAAGGGCGATCACGTTGGGCTGGTGGGCCGCGATCCTTTCCACCCCCAGCCTGCATGCCTGCAGACGGGTCGCCGCAATGCCGCCCGCCGTTCCGTGCAGGAAGGCGGATGCAGGCGGAAACCACAGGATGCGGATGGTGGAGGCAGGCATGCGTCCAACCATTGAATCCAGCAGCGCCATGGTAGCTGGTGGTGTCCCGGCCATGCCGGGTGGCGCCGGGGTATTGTCAGGCGGCGCCCAGTGGTCGAAGGCGGCCTGGACCCGCCCCCGCAGCCGGTCATACCGGTCATCGGGCGGGACAAAGCTGGTGTAGCCATCCAGGCCGAAACGCTGGGCCTTCAGTCCCACCAGCCACAGGAACTGGTTGGTGGCTTCCTGCAGGGCGTACAGGCTGGCCATGTGCAGGTAGCCGGTCCAGGCCGGGTGGCCGTACATCCATTCCGGCCACGGCCGGTTGGGGGATGTCAGGCTGCCGGGGCGTTCATGGCACCAGGCGGCGTCCATATCGATCATGACAATACGCGGGGCGGGGTGCGCGCGCAGGAAGATGTCAAGTTCGCGCGCCTGTTCCCACGGGCTGGCGCTGTTCATGGACATGTTCAGGAAATGCGTGCCCAGTGCGTGGTCCATCACGGCGGGCTGGATCAGCCTGCTGGTGGACGTGCCCAGCATGACGGAATCGAAGCGCGGGTCACGGGCCAGCGCGGGCATGGTGTAGCGGGCGTTGGATGTAATGGGAATGCGGGGCAGGCGGGGGGAAAGGGGCAGCACGTCCCACGGGTCAACCGTTACGATGAACAGATAAAGGCCGCCGCCCAGCGCCAGCATGGTCTCCAGCGCAAGCGTGCAGAAATGCTTCCACGCCCCGGACCGCGCCTGCATCACTGGTGGCGGAATGTCACGACCAGTACGTCACGATAGGCCGGTCGCGTGGGGTCAAGGGGCCTGACCGCCGTCACCCCATGATAGACACGGTTGTCATTGACTACCGCCGTATCCAGCGGCTCATCCAGCATGAAGCTGCCCACCATGGTGCGCTGCAGGTCATGAATCGCGGTTTCGCCGGACATGACGTTCTCGCGCCGGATCATTACGACCATGACCCAGTCCACGCCATCGCGGTGCAGCCCTTCCGGCGTGGGCTGGCCGGGACTGTCATCCAGCGCCTCGATCCGGAACTGGTGGATTTCGGTGTGCCATGTATCGGGCATGCTGGCCGGGTCGGTCAGGTCGGCGACGATCCGGTGCATGAGCCGCAGGATGGCGCGCAGTGCGGGGTGCGTGCCCACTTCCGGTTCCACCGCGCGGAACCAGCGTTCGATCCCGCCATTGAGTTCGTTGTAATCGCGGCTCTGGTAATGGGGCTGGTGTTTCTTGCGCTGGATGCCACCGTCGCTGATGGCGAAGGTGGCATGACGACGGCGGCGGTAACGCCCGCCATCCGCCATGTAGCGATCCAGCCCCAGCCGGTTCCAGCTGGCGGCGAAACTGGCCCAGTCCCGCAGCCCGTACTGTTCCAGCAGGGGGCGCATCTCCCCCGCTGGCACGAAGGCGAAGCCATCCGTGCGCAGGGGGGATTCCAGCCGCGCCAGCAGCGTGGGCGTGCCGTCAGCCATTGGAGGGTTCATTTCCCTTGGGGCTGGCCGCCTGTCCGTCGCCATCGGCCTGGGCCTTCGGGGCCGCCGGTTTCGGCGCGTCCGGCTGTGCTTCGCGCGCGGCAAGTAGCGTGGCCGGATCTTCCTCCATGTTCATGCGCAGCGCGCCGCTCGGGCCATTGGCCAGCAGGTTGACCGAAGTCGGGATCGGGAATGCGACCTTTTCCTTCACCATGCGTGCGCCCAGACGGCTGTAATATTCACGATAGACCTTCCACTTCGCGCCCGCTGCCGTGCGGATGGAACCAAGGAACTTGGCCCCGTTCCCGTCCGCCTGCTCGACACCCAGGAACGAGAAGTCGGACTTGATCAGCGGACCATACACCGGGTCCTTGCGCATCAGCGACAGTTCATCCTTCAGGATCGCCGCGACACGGTGCGGGTCTTCCGACAGGTCCAGCATGAAGCTGACCACCACAAGGTTGTAATCGCGCGAGGTATTGGCAATCGAGGTCACGGAGGAGAACGGGATGATGTGCAGGTCCCCGTTCACCGCGCGCAGCCGCAGGGTGCGGATCGACAGGTGTTCCACCGTGCCTGCGACACTGCCCGCGGTGACCCAGTCACCCACCTGCATCGCATTTTCCACCAGCATGAAGAAGCCGGTGATGAAGTCCTTGACCAGGCTCTGCGAACCGAAGGCGATGGCGGCACCCATGATGCCCGCGCCGGTCAGCAGCGGGGCGACGTTGATGCCGATCTGCGACAGCGTGGTCACGGTCACGATGATGATGATGAAAGTCAGCAGCACCGTGCGGATGATCGGCAGGACCGTGCGCAGGCGTGTCGCGCGGGATGCCTGGTCTGATGTCTCGAACCGGGTGATCTGGTTCTGCAGCGTGGCGTTGGCCACTTCCCACACCACGATGGCGATGGTGTAGGCGATCATGATCGTCAGCATGGCGCCCACGATCTTGGTGCCCAGCGAACCATGCAGGAAGAAGCGGATCGCAGGCAGGCCCCATGACTGCAGCAGCAGCACGATGGTCACGAATGTCAGCAGCACCGACAGCGCGCGCCGCGCGATGGGGTAGTAGTAGTCCACGCGCGCCTGCAGGCCGGGATAGCGCTTTTCGGTGGCCTCGGGCACATGGAAAATCTTGTTCTGCATGCTGAAGGCCAGCACGGACAGCAGCCGCGCCCCAAGGATGACCACGATGGTCAGCGACAGCGTGCGCAGGATCCAGGCATAGCCGCCACGGATCTGGGTAGCCCAGACCAGCCACAGCGCAAGGTCGAAGAACATGGCCGGGATCCACCAGAAGCGGACCATCCTGCCCACGAAGATCCAGAACGGCTTTTCACGCAGGCGCGCCGACGGCTGCAGTGCTGCGGCCACATGGTGGCGGATGCGCCAGATGAAGATCGCGATCAGGATATGTTCGATCAGCACCACGGCGCGAATGATGGCTTCCGTGCCGCGGGCCGGCATGTCGAACACGCCACCCAGCGTGGACAGGCACACCACGATGGAAGGTGCTGCGACAAGGAAGTTCCACCACCGCGTGACCATGCGCGCCGTGGCATCCGACGCGCTGCACAGGCGGATGGTGGGGGAATGCGGCACGAACACCGTTTCGAGCAGCAGGTAGATCACGCGCGCGATCACATAGGCGTTCGTCAGCGTGATGGTGACCATCGCGGCCTGGTGGGTGGAGGTGAACAGCGCGGATGCGCCATAACCCAGCCCGCAGAACAGGGCGACCGGCAGCAGCTTGATCAGCAGGTGCAGCAGTGAATAGGGAATGCGCGTGATGATGCGCAGCGTTTCATGCTGCTGGCGGTCATCGTTCTGGCGGGCCTGTTCGGTCTGCTGTTCGGCCTGTGCATCGGCAGTGGAGGCGGGTGGCGGGGCAGGCTGGTTCTGGTCCGCCTGGTCTTCACGCTTCAGGCGCTGGTTCAGGCGCTGCTCGGTCGCCACCGCGCGCGCGGTGACACCGGCCAGCGGCTTGCGCATGGCGATGGACAACGCGCGTTCGGCGACAAGGGCCAGGATGAAGATGATGCTGGCGCGACCCATCGCATCCAGCAGGATCCGGCGCGAATCCGCATTGGACAGGATGGAGTGGACCCACCGGCCCACAAAGGCCAGATCCTTGAACAGCCCCATGAAGTTCTGGCCCTGCTGCAACGCGAGGTCGCGTATGTGGGTCAGTTCGCTCATGGTTTCGCTGCTGATGCTGTCGGGTTCAAGCGACACATCGGCGGGGGCGGCTTTTTTCGCGGGGGCTGCGGCGGGGGCCGGCTTGGGCGCGGGCAGTCCCTTGGCGATGGCGTCAAGGGTGCGGGTGAATTCCTCGCGCTTCTGCGGGTCGTTCATGACCGACAGGACCTGCTGCGCCTGCTGGCTGGTTATGCCCTGTGTCGCCGGGTCGGTGTCCGCCGCGCGGGCCTGCATGGCCCACGGCAGCAGCGCCAGCATGAAGGCCGCCAGCAATGTCAGGATACCGCCCCGTCTGGACCGGGTTGGAGCGGAATGGACCGTTGTCGCGTAATGGGCCGACATGCCGATTGTTCACCTCCTTGGAAAATCAGGAACCCCGGCGCAGCGCAGCGTCAGGATCCCCGCCATAACACCAAAACGCCCGCGCGCATTCCTGCGCGGGGCGGACCGTCATGCTGCGGGAAAAACATTCAATATCAGAATAGAAGGCCGGCAGAGGCGGGAAGGTTGCATTTTTGTCATGTTTTTTTGTGTCAGCCGCCCCATTGCGGCGGCGTCGGGGCGGCGGCCCGGGCCTCGCGGCGGATCACGCAGGTGCCCGCCAGAATGTCATGCAGCCCCTGCTTGCGCTGTGTCCACATGACCATGAGGAACCCCACCCCACAGATCAGCGCCGACAGGTATTTGCCGAAATACCGCCCCGCCGCGCGCAGCAGCGTGATGCGGTTGCCATACAGGTCGGTCACGCGCATGCTGCACATGATCTTGCCCGGCGTGGCCTGCAGGGATGACGCCTCGAACATGATGTAATACGCGGCGGGCAGCAGCAGGGTAATCAGTTCGAACAGCCCGTTGCCGTTCCAGTGCAGGTGGGGCGTGCTGGACAGGATGGTGTAGTCGGCAGGCTGGATATAGGAGATTCGGTAATCCCCCCCGCTGCCCCCCGTCGATTGCGGGTCGAATATCGAGATCGAGAGGCTGGGCGGCACCAGCAGCATGCCCAGCAGGCCAAGCACCGCCCACAGCACGATGGAATCGATCACATAGGCCACGACCCGGATCCAGAACCCCCCATAGGTCCAGACATCCTGTGGGGTGGAGGCAGGGCGGAAAAACGGGTTTGTCATGCAGGCTGTTCCTGTCTGGCAGACGTGATGGGTATACCCGGACAGCAATGCCATCGCTGCGTGCGCAACGAAACAGGAAAAAAGTGCGCGCCCGCAATCAGGCGCCCGCCATGGCCTAGCTGCGATAGGATCCGTTGATGTCGATGTAGCCGTGCGTCAGGTCGCAGCCCCATGCCTGCGCCGTGCCGTTGCCCAGGCCCAGGTCGATGGTGATCTCGATTTCCTGCCCGCGCATGTGCGCGACAACGGGGGTTTCATCATAATCGGGCACGACGGTGCCGTTTTGGGCAATCCATGTCCCGCCAATGCCGACCGACAGCGTATCGCGGTTGGCGGGTTCGCCACATTTGCCAACCGCCATGACGACGCGGCCCCAGTTGGCGTCTTCCCCCGCCACGGCCGTCTTGACCAGCGGGGAATTGGCCACGGCCATGGCCACGCGGTGGGCCGATTCATCGGATACCGCGCCCGTGACGGTGATGTGCATCATCTTCGTCACACCTTCCCCGTCGCGGATCACCAGCAATGCCAGTTCCAGCAGCAGGGAATCGAGCGCTTCGCGGAAATCCGCCAGATGCGGCGACTGCGCATCCCCGATTTCCGTATTGCCGGCCTGCCCCGTGGCGAACAGCAGGATCATGTCGGAGGTGGAGGTATCCGAATCCACCGTAATGCAGTTGAAGCTGCGGTTGACCCCATCGGTCAGCAGGGACTGGATCACGCCTGCGGGCAGTTTCGCATCGGTCGCGATGAAGGACAGCAGGGTCGCCATGTCCGGTGCCACCATGCCGCTGCCCTTGACAATGCCCTGGATGCGCACCGTCGTTTCGCCAATGCGCGCCGTGCGGGTCGCGGCCTTGGGAAAGGTATCGGTGGTCATGATGCCACGCGCGGCATCCGCCCACCCGTCATCCGACAGGGTGGCGTACAGGCCGGGCAGGGCGGCTGAAATCTTCTGGTAGGGCAGGATTTCACCGATTACGCCGGTGGAGGCGAGGAAAACCTCGCTTGCCGCGCAATTGACCAGTCGCGCCGCGTCGGCCGCATTGGCCTGCGTCGCCTCGAAGCCCGCGCGGCCGGTAAAGACATTGGCGTTTCCCGCATTGACCACCAGCGCCCGCGCGCGGCCATCGGCCATCGCGGCGCGGCACCAGTCCACCGGCGCGCCGGGGCACTTGCTGCGGGTATAGACACCCGCCACCGTCGTGCCCGGCGCGAATTCCGCCATCACCAGGTCGGTGCGTCCCTTGTAACGGATGCCTGCCGCCGTTGCGCCGAAACGTACGCCCGCCACGGGCGGAAGTTCAGGCATTGGCCGGGCAAGGGGGGAGACGGGCAGGGCATTGGCCATGGTCGGTCAGGATCCTTGGATGACAGCGGGAAACGGGGAACGGATATTATTCAGCGGCGCGGGCGGGAACGCGGTTGCATCCCGCCCGCGCCGCAGCCTTGGATCAGTGGGCCGCGGGCTGTTCAGGCAGCGGCTTGCCGTCCGGGCCAAAGCGCACGACCTTGACCTGCGACAGGGCGTTGCTGACGGCCTTCTGCACGCCTTCCTGGATCAGCTTCTGGCGGATCTGGTCGCGGGTCGCGTCCAGCGTGGGCGTCGGCGCGGTGCGCTTGCCCAGCACCTGGATCACGTGCCAGCCGTACTGGGTGTGGACCGGGGTCTGGCTGAAGGTGTTGGGCTGCATGGAAGATGCCGCGTCCCAGAAGGTCGGCAGCATGTCACCCTTCTTGAACCAGCCCAGGTCGCCGCCATTCTGCTTGGCGGATCCGGGATCCTTGGACAGCTTGGTGGCCAGCTGGCCAAAGTCGGCTCCGGCCTTGAGCTGCTTGATGACGTCGTTGGCCTCGGCCTCGGTCTGCACCAGGATGTGGCGGGCGTGGATTTCTTCAGCACCCGGCTTGTTGGCGTAGTTCTTGTCGTAATACGCCTTGACCGCATCATCGGTCAGCGTGGGGGCGACCTGTGCCGACAGATAGGCATTCTGCAGCGCATTCTGCGCCGCCTGCTGCATCTGCTGCTGGACGTCGGGCTGCTTGTCCAGCCCGGCCTTGGCCGCCGCGACCTGGATGGCGCGCTGGTCCACAAGCTGGTTGAGCAGGATCGGCACGATGATGTTGTCGGGCAGCTTGCGCAGCTGCTCGGGCATCGTGGCCATGGCCTGCCGCACGTCATTGAGACGGATGTCCTGCCCGTTCACCGTGGCGAGGAGCGGATTCTGGTCCGCCGCGCCGGGCGCGCCCGGCTTGGCCGCCGCGGGGGCGGGCGCCGGGGCGGGGGACGCCGCGAATGCAGGAGGGACGATGAAAGAGGAAGCAAGCAGGGCCATCGTTGCGACAGCCTTTGCCGGACTGATAGTCCGCATGTGCAAAAAACCCTAGTTATGAACGCGTTCGGCGGGCATCATGGCGAAGGGCGGCCCAGCCTGCAAGGGCCGGATGCGATATGGCCGTTTTCCCCCGCTTTTGCCATGGCGCCACGGTCCATCGGTTGACCGTTGGCGGCATGGGTCCTATCTCATGTCTCCGCGCGAGAATTTTATCCGCCAAAGCCTGCCCCCGCCCCCGCCGGTCCGTCGCGGGCGTGCGGGAATGCCATTCCGGGAAGGTCTTCATGTTCGCCAGTATTGCCCGCGCCCTGTTCGGAACCGCCAATGACCGGGCGCTGAAATCGTACCAGCGGCGCGTGCCCGCGATCAACGCGCTTGAGCCCCAGGTCCAGGCGCTGGACGATGCGGCCCTTGCCGCCAAGACGCCCGAATTCCGTGAACGCCTTGCCAGGGGCGAAACGCTGGATGCCCTGCTGCCCGAAGCCTTCGCCGTCTGCCGCGAGGCCTCGAAGCGCGTGCTGGGCATGCGACATTTCGATGTGCAGCTGATTGGTGGCATGGTCCTGCATGATGGCAAGATTGCGGAAATGCGCACCGGTGAGGGCAAGACCCTTGTCGCGACGCTTGCCGTCTATCTCAGCGCGCTGGCGGGCAAGGGCGTGCATGTCGTGACCGTCAACGACTACCTTGCCAGCCGCGATGCCGACCAGATGGGCAAGCTGTATGAATTCCTGGGGCTGAGCGTGGGCGTGGTCGTGCCCAACATGCCCGAGGACGAACGCCGCGCCGCCTACCGTGCCGACATAACTTACGGTACCAACAACGAATTCGGCTTCGACTACCTGCGTGACAACATGAAGTACCGCGTGGAGGACATGGTCCAGCGGCCCTTCCACCACGCCATTGTCGATGAAGTCGATTCGATCCTGATCGATGAGGCGCGGACCCCGCTCATCATCTCCGGCCCCGCCGAGGACAGTTCCGACCTGTACCGCGCGGTGGATGAGGTGATGGTCGCCCTGGTGGCCGACCCCGAAGCGTATGAGAAGGATGAGAAATTCCGCTCCGTCATCCTGACGGAAAAGGGCGCGGAACAGGTGGAGGAACTGCTGCGTGGCGCGGGCGTGCTGCATGAAGGCGGCCTGTATGACAGCAATAACGTGGCGGTGATCCACCACGTGCAGCAGTCGCTGCGCGCGCATACGCTGTTCACCCGCGATGTCGATTACATCGTGCGTGGTGGCAAGGTGGTGATCATTGACGAATTCACCGGCCGCATGATGGAAGGCCGCCGCTATTCGGACGGCCTGCATCAGGCGCTGGAAGCCAAGGAGCATGTCGAGGTCCAGCAGGAAAACCAGACCCTGGCCTCCATCACGTTCCAGAACTACTTCCGCATGTATCCCCGCCTGTCCGGCATGACCGGCACGGCCATGACGGAAGCGGATGAATTCGCGGATATCTACAAGCTCGACGTGATCGAGATTCCGACCAACCTGCCCGTCGCGCGCAAGGACGACGATGACGAGGTCTACCTGACCGCGCGGGAGAAATACGAAGCGGTCGCCAACCTCATCAAGGACATCAGCAAGACATCCGGCCAGCCGGTGCTGGTGGGCACGACGTCGATCGAGAAGAGCGAGTACCTCTCCTCCCTGCTGCGCCAGCACGGCATCAAGCACAACGTGCTTAACGCCCGGTTCCATGAACTCGAGGCCGAGATCGTGGCGCAGGCCGGTGCGCCCGGGGCCATCACCATCGCCACCAACATGGCCGGGCGTGGCACGGACATCAAGCTTGGCGGCAATGTGGACATGCTGATCCACCAGCGCCTTGCCGGGATCGAGGATCCGCAAGACTATGCCCGCAGCGAGCAGGAACTGCGGGAGACGGTGGCCCGCGACCACGATATCGTACGCAAGGCGGGCGGCCTGTATGTCATCGGCACCGAACGGCATGAAAGCCGCCGTATCGACAACCAGCTGCGCGGCCGCGCGGGGCGTCAGGGCGATCCGGGCAATTCGCGCTTCTTCATCTCGCTTGAAGATGACCTCATGCGCATATTCGGTACCGACCGCATGGGCAACATGCTGCAGAAGCTGGGCCTGAAGGAAGGGGAGGCGATCGTGCATCCCTGGATCAACAAGGCCCTTGAGCGCGCGCAGAAGAAGGTCGAGGCCCGCAACTTCGACATGCGCAAGAACACGCTCAAATATGATGACGTGATGAATGACCAGCGCAAGGAGGTCTATGCCCAGCGCCGGGAATACATGGCGGCAGAGGATGTCTCCCCCATCATCACCGAAATGCGTGAAGACGTGATCCATGACATGGTGGCCCGGCGCATTCCCGAAAAATCCTTCCCCGAGCAGTGGCTGAAGGATGAACTGGCGCAGGATGTGCAGGCCACGCTGAACCTGACCCTGCCGATTGCGGAATGGGCGAAGGAAGACGGCGTGGACGGCACGGTCGTGGCCGAACGGATCGAGCAGGCGGCCGCCCAGTCACAGGCCAGCCGGGCCGCCAATTTCGGCCCGTCCGTCATGCGCTATGTGGAAAAGCAGGTGCTGCTGACCACGTTTGACGCGGTATGGAAGGAACACCTGCTGGCCCTTGACCAGCTGCGTCAGGGCATCGGCCTGCGCGCCTATGGCCAGAAGGACCCGCTGAACGAGTTCAAGCACGAGGCGTTCGAGCTGTTCCACGCCATGCTTGATCACCTGCGGGTGCGCGTGACCTCCACCATGGCGCGGGTGGAAATGGCGCCGCCGCCGATTGACAACCCCTTTGCCGGTGTTGCCGAAATCCATTCCGACCCCGAGGTGCCGGGGCTGGAGAACGAGCCGGGCCCCGGCCTCATGCCCGATGCGACGGGCCGCCAGCCGGAGCCGTCCATGGCGACGCCCATCGGCGGGGCTGCGGTCATGCCCGATGACCCGTCCAGCTGGGGCGAGGTCTCGCGCAATTCGCCCTGCCCCTGCGGGTCGGGCAAGAAATACAAGCACTGCCACGGGCGGCTGGTCTGACCAGCCATACCGGGGTGGATGGCCAAGAACGATAGACGAAACAGGATCAGGGACGAACGATGGCGGGTCATTCCCAATTCAAGAATATCATGCACCGCAAGGGCGCGCAGGACGCGAAGCGGGCCAAGCAGTTTGCCAAGGTCATCCGTGAAATCACCGTGGCCACGCGTGAAGGCATGCCCGACCCGGCCATGAATCCGCGCCTGCGCGCCGCGATTTCGGCCGCGCGTGAAGTCAACATGCCCAAGGACACGGTCGAACGCGCGATCAAGAAGGCATCGGGCGCTGGCGGCGGTGATGACTACACCGAAGTCCGTTACGAAGGTTACGGCCCGGCCGGCGTGGCCGTGATCGTGGAAGGGCTGACGGATAACCGCAACCGTACGGCATCCGATGTCCGCGCGGCGTTTTCCAAGCATGGCGGTTCGCTGGGGGAGACGAACTCGGTGTCCTTCATGTTCACCCGCCTGGGGGTGATCACCTATCCACTGGATGCGGCGAGCGAGGACGACTTGATCGAAGCCGGGCTTGAAGCCGGTGCCGAGAATGTCGAGACCGTGGACGGCATGCATGAAGTGACCTGTCCGGTCGAATCCTTCTTTGCCGTGCGCGACGCGCTGGAAACCCGTTTTGGCGAACCCGCTTCGGCCCGGCTGGACTGGCGGCCGTCCAATACGGTTGAACTGGATGAAGACAAGGCGCGCAGCGTGTTCAAGCTGATCGACACGCTGGAAGACCACGACGACGTGCAGGCGGTATACGCCAATTTCGACGTGCCGGACGACGTGGCCGAAAAGCTGTCGGCCTGATCCGGCCGGTGGTCCGCATCCTTGGCATTGATCCTGGCCTGCGTTTTACCGGCTGGGGGGTCGTGACGGCGCAGGGCAACCGGCTGAGCCATGTTGCCGATGGTGTGATCGCCACCGATTCGGCATTGTCCGTGCCCGAGCGTCTGCGTCACCTGCATGATGCGCTGCTGGAACTGGCCCGTAACTTCGCCCCCGATGAAGCGGCGGTCGAGGAAACCTATGTCAACCGCAACGGTTCTGCGACGCTGAAGCTGGGCTATGCCCGTGGCGTGGGGCTGCTGGTGCCGATGCTGCTGGATATTCCCGTATCCGAATACGGAGCAAAGACGGTCAAGCGCGCCGTGGTCGGCACCGGGGCCGCGACAAAGGAACAGGTCGGCATGATGGTCCGCCGGATCCTGCCCACGGCCCTGCTGAAGCGCGCGGATGCGGCGGATGCGCTGGCGGTGGCCATCTGCCACGCCCACCATCGCGCCAGCGCCATGCATATCGCCAATGCGACGAGGATGGCATGATCGCGCAGCTGCGTGGCCTGCTGGCGCAGGTGGAGGCGGATCGCTGCGTGATTGACGTAAGCGGCGTCGGCTATCTGGTGCAGGCGTCCTCGCGCACGCTGGCGGTCCTGCCGCAGCCGCCGGAACTGGCCCTGGTGCTGGTGGAAACCGTGGTGCGCGAGGACGCCATCCTGCTGTATGGCTTTGCCGAGGCGTCGGAGCGGTCATGGTTCCGCCTGCTGACCACCGTGCAGGGGGTGGGGGCCAAGGTGGCGCTGGCCATCCTGTCCGTCCTGCCGCCGGCTGACCTGATGGTGGCCATTGGCGGGGGCGACAAGGCCATGCTGACCCGCGCGGGGGGCGTGGGCGCGCGTCTTGCCCAGCGTATCGTGACCGAACTGCGTGACAAATGCGAAGGCATGCCCACGGGCGCGCCCGCGGGCAGCGTGGTGCCGGGCGTGACCATTACCGTGCCGACGCAGCGGAGCATCGCGGCGGATGCGCTGCTGGCGCTGTCCGGGCTTGGCTTCCGCCGGGCGGAGGCGCAGCCGGTGGTGGAACGGGTCATTGACCGGCTGGACGGCAAGGCCGATCTGGATGTCGTGATCCGTGACGCGCTGAAGGAACTGGCACGATGAGCGAACAGCCCGAGCGCGAAATCGACGCCCGACGGGGCGAGGAAGACGGTAGCGAAGGCTCGCTCCGGCCCCAGACGCTGGATGATTTCACCGGCCAGAAGGCCAGCCGCGAAAACCTGGCCATTTTCATCGCCGCCGCCCGGCAGCGTGGAGATGCGCTGGATCATGTGCTGCTGCATGGGCCGCCGGGACTGGGCAAGACCACGCTGGCGCAGATCGTGGCGCGTGAACTGGGCGTGGGGTTTCGCGCGACATCGGGGCCGGTGATCCAGCGCGCGGGGGATCTGGCTGCGATCCTGACCAACCTGCAGCCGCGCGACGTGCTGTTCATTGACGAAATCCACCGCCTGCACCCGTCCATCGAGGAAGTGCTGTACCCGGCGATGGAGGATTTCCAGCTTGACCTGATCATTGGGGAAGGGCCTGCCGCGCGTTCGGTGCGGATTGACCTGGCCCCCTTTACGCTGGTGGCCGCCACCACGCGCGCGGGCCTGCTGGCGACGCCGCTGCGGGACCGGTTCGGCATTCCGCTGCGGCTGGTGTTCTATACCCCTGAGGAACTGTGCCAGATCGTGACCCGTGGCGCGCGCAAGCTGGAATTCGACCTGACACCGGAGGGGGCGGAGGAAATCGCCCGCCGTTCGCGTGGCACGCCGCGTATCGCGGGCAGGCTGCTGCGCCGGGTGCGCGACTTCGCCGCCGTGGCGCGTGCGGGCAGCGGGCCGGTTGACCGGGTGCTGGCGGATGCCGCGCTGTCGCGTCTGGAAGTCGATTCGATGGGGCTGGATGGCATGGACCGCCGGTACCTGCGCCGCATTGCCGAATACCACCATGGCGGCCCGGTGGGGGTTGAAACGCTGGCGGCCGCCCTGGCCGAGGCGCGCGATACACTCGAGGATGTGATCGAGCCCTACCTGATTCAGGAAGGGCTTGTGCTACGGACAAGCCGCGGGCGCATGCTGGGCGAACGGGGCTGGCGCCATCTCGGGTTGCAGCCCCCCGCCCGCACGCCCGGACAGGGCGACCTGCTGGGGGATGACTGAATGGTGGAACATAATATCGATTTCCGTATCTACTACGAGGATACGGACGCGGGGGGCGTCGTCTATCATGCCCGCTACCTTGCGCTGGCGGAACGCGCCCGCACGGAAGCGATCCGCGCGCAGGGGCAGGCGGCGTCCGACCTGCTGGCCGATTACGGGCTGGCCTTCGTGGTGCGGCATGCCGCCATCGACTACCGCGCGCCGCTGCGGCTGGATGACATCGTGCGCATCACGACTCGCCTGACGGACCTCGGGGCGGCAAGCTGCCGGCTCATGCAGGACTTCCACCGTGTGGACGGGAATGGCGGTCTGGGGTGCGGGTCGCTGGATGTCCGTCTGGCCTGCGTGCGTGCGCAGGATGGACGGGCTGCCCGATTTCCGCCGCGATGGCGTGATCTTTTACGCGAACTCGTGGCCTGAGCCAGACGAAGGCATGCAGTATGCATGTGCTTTTCGTGCCATGGGTTGACCGGGACGCAAGGCTGTGCGGAAAGCGGGTTGGCCGTGACTTGCTAAAGGGGCAAGTTTCGTGTTTGTGCGAACGGTCAAGGTGGGCAGGAGGTATATTTGGACCAAGCGGTTAACGCGGCGAATCTGGGCGCTGCAGCAGGTGATCTGTCGATGTGGGCGTTGTTCATGCACGCATCGGTTGTCGTTAAGCTGGTAATGATTGGCCTGGTGACCTGCAGTGTGATTGTGTGGGCAATCATCTTCGACAAATTCACGACTGTCCGCCGGGTCAACCGGCAGGCGAATGATTTTGAGGAACGCTTCTGGGCCGGTGGCAGCCTTGACGACCTGTATGAATCCGATGGCGCGAAGCCGGTCCACCCGATGGCCGCCGTGTTTGGCGCGGCCATGGGGGAATGGCGGCGTTCATCGCGCATTACCGGCATCGACCTGGTGCATGGTGGGGTGCAGGATCGCGTCAACCGCGCCATGGCCATTACCATCACGCGTGAAATGGACCGCCTGAACCGGTGGATCATCTTCCTGGCCACCATCGGGCCCGTGGCGCCGTTCATCGGCCTGTTTGGCACGGTGTGGGGCATCATGCATGCCTTCGGGTCGATCGCGGCCATGCACAACACCAACCTGTCCGTCGTGGCCCCCGGCATTTCGGAAGCCCTGTTCGCGACCGCCATCGGCCTTGTCACGGCCATCCCGGCGGTGATCGCCTATAACGTGATCAGCAACAGCATGAGCGTGTTCGAAGACCGGCTGGACGCCTTCGGCACCGAATTCGCCGCCATCCTGTCACGCCAGTCCGAAGAAAGGGGTGCGTGATCATGGGGGCAAGCCTGAGCGACCTGCGCGGACGCCGGCGCAAGCGGCGGCCCATGGCGGAAATCAACGTCACCCCCCTGGTTGACGTGATGCTGGTGCTGCTCATCATCTTCATGGTGACGGCACCGATGATGACAAGCGGCGTGAACGTGGACCTGCCCAAGACGGATGCGGCCCCGGTCAATACCGATACCAAGCCGATTACCGTCTCGATCCGGTCCAATGGCGACCTGTACCTGGGTGATGAACCCGTCTCGCCCGACCAGCTGGTGGATCAGCTCAAGGCCGCGGCCCAGAATGACCGTGAACACCGCATTTTCGTGCGTGGGGATTCCCATATCGACTATGGCCGGGTGATGCAGATCATGGGCCAGATCACGGCAGGTGGCTTTACGCACGTGGCGTTGCTGGCGCAGCAGCCGCCCGGCGGCCATTAAGCTGAACCTGATACCGGGAGCCGTCTGATCGTGGTGCCACCGCGTCGTTCCGAACGTATCCTCATGCGGCGTTCCGTCATTGTATCGGGCGGGCTGCATGTCGCGCTGCTGCTTGCCGTGCTGCTGCGGATGCCGGTGCCGGTTCCCAAGGAGCCGCCTCCGCCGCCCACGATCGAGATGGAATTCGCGGCCGATACCGGCACGTCCACCCCGCATAAGGGCGACAGGCCGGCGCCCAAGCCCGCCCCGGCGCCCGCGCCGGTCAGGCAGGAGGCACCACCCGCGCCCGCCCCGCCCGAAAAGGCGCCCAATGAGGAAGCGGCCCCGCCGCCGCCGCCACCGCCGCCCATGCCGCCACCGCAGCAGGCGCCCAAGCCCGTGCCCGACGCGCCAACGCCGCCGCGTGAACAGCAGCCCTCGCCCGATGCGGTGAAGCTGCCGCCCACGCCGCCCAAGGCCGCGCCGGCACAGGCCCATGCCCCCGTGCCCCCTTCGGCCCAGCCGGACCCGACGGCCGCACCCAAGGTGCAGGAACACTCAAGCACGACGCAGCCCAACGAGGCGAAGAAGCACGTGCCTGATACGCATTCCCTGCTGGCCACGCTGGATTCCTTCCGCGCGGACCAGAAGCAGACCCATCCGCCCAAGGCGCGGCCCAACCCGCAGCAGGGTGGCGCCCCCGATGGCGGTGGAACGCCGGATGGGGATATCACCAGTGCGCTGAACGCAACGCAGCAGAAGGCGATCGGCAATTCCGTGCGCCGCTGTTATTCGGAAGATACGGCTGCGCGTAATTATGCCCAGTTCGTGGCGCATCTGGTTGTGACAGTGGATGAGACGGGCACGGCACGCCTAGTGGAATTCGCCCCCCAGACGCAGGCGCAGATGGCGTCGGACCCGTCCTATCGCGCACTGGCGGAACGTGCGCGTGATGCGGTGCTCAGCCCCACCTGTGCCAAACTGCCCATTCCGCAGAATCTTCTGGGCCAGACCAGGCAACTGAAATTCGTATTCCGTCCCTGAGAACAGGTGGACGAAGACGGGGAGATGAAAATGACATCAAGCGTAAAGCCTTTGATTCCAGATGATGATGCCGACCGGCTGGCCGCGGCCTTTGGCCGTCGTGGTTTCATGGGGGCAGGGGTGGCCGGTGGCCTTATGGCCACGCCGCTGTTCGCCGCGGGTGCCGCCCATGCGCAGGCTGGCGATGCCGAAATCACGGTGGACCAGGCCCGCACCGCGCCCATTCCCATTGTCCTGCCGTCGCTGGGCAGCGGTGTCGCGCAGCAGATCACGGATGTGATTTCCGCCGATCTGGCCAATTGCGGCCTGTTCCGTCCCATCAGCGCCAGCATGCCGCAGGGCACGCCCGATTTTGGCAGCTACAAGTCCATGGGCGCGCGCGCGGCCATGACCGGCAAGGTCATGGACCAGGGCAGCAGCCTGCGGGTGGAATTCCGGCTGTGGGATGTCATGACCGGCAAGCAGATCCAGGGCACGGCCTACACCGCGGCAGCCCAGGACTGGCGCCGCATTGCGCATGTGATCGCCGATGTGATCTATGGCCGCCTGCTGGGTGAGCAGGGATATTTCAATTCCCGCATTGCCTATATTGCGCGTTCCGGTCCGCGGGCGCGACAGATCACGCGGCTTGCCATCATGGATCAGGACGGGGCGGACAGCCGTTACCTGACCAACGGGCAGTGGCTGACGCTGACGCCGCGTTTCAACCCGGCAAATAGTGAACTGGCATTCATGTCCTATGCCAACTACAGGCCGCGTGTTTACCTGTTCAACCTGAATACCGGACAGCAGAGGCTGCTGGGTGACTTTTCGGGTATTTCCTTTGCCCCCCGTTTCGCCCCGGATGGACGTTCCGTGGTCCTGTCGGTCACGCGTGGCGGCGGGTCGGACATCTATACGGTGGACCTGACAACGATGGCGCGGCGGCAGATCACGTCATCCGGCGCGATTGACACCAGCCCGTCCTACAGCCCCGACGGGTCGCAGATCGTCTTCAACTCCGACCGTGGTGGTTCGCCGCAGCTTTATATCATGAGTGCCGCAGGCGGTGACGCGAAACGGATTTCCTATGGCCACGGGTATTACGGGTCCCCGGTCTGGTCCCCGCGTGGTGACCTGATCGCATTTTCGCGTATTGCCAATGGCAGCTTCTCGCTGGGGGTCATGGCGCCTGATGGAACGGGGGAGCGGATCCTGACGCAGGGCTTTACGGTGGAAAGCCCGACTTTCTGCCCCAATGGCCGCGTGCTGGCTTTCTGCCGCCAGAGTTCGGCGGGCAGAAATGGTGCCGGATTTGCAACAGGTATCAATACAATTGACATTACCGGCTTCCATGAACGGGCCCTGCCGGCGGGCAGCGCCTCCGATCCGACATGGTCGCCGCTGAACAAGTAATTCTTTCAATGTGTTGGACAGATAATATTCCGCTACCTAATCATTTAGCAAATGGCGGGTATGTGTTTGTCCAACATTGACTGTGGCCGGGTTTTACCTCTATGTTGGTGGCGGTTTCCAGCGATCGCGAGTTTCTGTTGGACAGTTTGTTTGGCAGGGCGCAACGAGACTCGGGACCGTTCTATATTTAAATCCGGAAATTCAACAAATGGTTTCAAGAAATGAAACCGATCCAGGATCAAAAGTAATGAAACTGAAGCTTCTCGGTGCGGCCGGCATGGCCCTTTTTCTCGCTGCCTGTTCCGATCATGCGAACAAGAACGTGAACACGGGCGCCGCCACGCAGCAGGTCGGCCCGACCCCGGGCAGCGAGGCTGATCTGGTCGCAACCGCGGGTGACCGCGTGCTGTTCGCGCTGAACCAGAACACGCTGTCAAGCGATGCGAAGGCAACGCTGGACAAGCAGGCTGCCTGGCTGGCCAAGTACCCGCAGGTACACGTGCAGATCGCTGGCAACTGCGATGACCGTGGCACGGAAGAATACAACATCGCGCTGGGTGAACGTCGTGCCAATGCTGCGCATGACTATCTGGTGGCGAAGGGTGTCGATGCATCGCGCATCACCACCATTTCCTATGGTAAGGACCGTCCGACCGCTGTTGGCGATGACGAAGCATCCTGGGCCCAGAACCGTAACGCCATCACGGCGGTACAGTAAGTTTCTGCCCACGCTTTTGATGGCGTGACAGTTATGGAACCGGCCGGGCGCTTATCGCTCGGCCGGTTTTGTTTTAGGTATGCATGTCTTGTGTTTCAAAGGGTTTGGTCCATGCAGTCTGTGATGTCATGTTTCCTTTCGGTCCCCCTTCTGTGCCGGCGGTGGGGCAGGGTGGGCGTGCTGGCCGGTGGGGTCTCGCTGGCAGGCATGGGGCTGGCGCAGGCTGCTGGTGACAATACCCTGACCCTGCAACTGCTTGACCGTGTAAACGCACTGGAAGAACAGACGCGGGAAATGCGTGGCCAGATCGACCAGCTGACCAATCAGGTACAGCAGCAGAATGCCGCCCTGAGCAAGCAGATCGGCGACATGGACTTCGCCATGCAGCATGGCCACGGCGGCACGGGTTCCAGCACCGTTGCCCCGCCCGCGACCACCGCCGCCCCGGCAGCCAAGCGCACGCCTGATGATGTGCTGAAGGCCGGCAATGACGCGTTGCTGAAGCAGGATTACGCCACGGCGCAGGCTGATGCGCAGCAGGTCCTGTCCGGACCCAAATCCCCCCGGCAGGTGGATGCCCAGTACCTGCTGGCCCAGTCGCTGGCGGGGCAGAAACAGTACCGTCAGTCGGCGCTGGCCTATTATGACGCCTATAACCGCGCACCGCACGGGCAGCGCGCGCCCAGTGCCCTGCTGGGGGTGGCGGCGACGCTTGTGGCGCTGAATGACAAGGCATCGGCCTGTCAGGCGCTGGACAAGCTCTCCAGCGAATTTCCCGAACCCGCCGCCCGTATCAAGTCCGCCGAACAGGTTTACCGTAAACGCGCCAAGTGTAGCTGACCTGCGAGAGGGCGCTGGTGCTTTCGGCTGAACCCGTCGATCCGTCACGTTTTGCCACCATGATGGCGTCCCTTGGCCCATGGCCGGGCCAGGGCGTGCCGGTGGCGGTTGCGGTATCGGGCGGGGCGGACAGCATGGCGCTGGCCATCCTTGCACGGCAATGGCGGCATGACGTGATGGCACTGGTGGTCGATCATGGCCTGCGTGCCGAATCCCGGTCCGAAGCCGTGCAGACCCTAGCCCGGCTGTCCACGCTTGGTATTCCCGGTCGCCTGCTGACCCTGACGGGGCTGGCACGTGGCCCCCGCATGGCGGAACGTGCCCGGCGCATGCGCTATCAGGCCCTGTTCGCCGTCTGCCGGGAAATCGGGGCGCTGGACCTGCTGGTGGCCCATCATGCGGGGGACCAGGCTGAAACGGTCATGATGCGCAGGCGCGCCGCCAGTGGTGATGACGGGCTGGCGGCCATGGCGGTTGCGACGCCCGTGGCAGATGTGCGCATTGTCCGGCCATTGCTGGGCGTTGCCAAGTCTGCCCTGTATGCCACCGTTCGCGCGGCGGGGGTGGCATGGGTGGAAGATCCATCAAACCATGACCTGCGTACCGAACGCGCGCGGGCGCGGCAGGCGCTGGCCCATGACGGGACGCATGCCACGCGGTTGCTGGCAGCGGCCCGACGCGCGGGGGCCGGGCGCATGGCGCATGATGCGGCGGATGCGCAATGGCTTGCGGACCATGCACGGTTTCATTGCGGGGGATGGGTGGTGCTGCCTGCGGGGCTGGCGCCCGCAAGACTGCTTGCCGCCCTGATCCGCGTGGTTGGTGGACGGGATTACCCGCCCGGGCATGAGGCCGTCGGGCGACTGGTCCATGCGCCGCGGCCCGCAACCCTGGCGGGGACGGCCATCATCCCGTGGCGCGATGGGCAGTGGATCATCGCGCGTGAGGAATCGGCACTTGCCCCACCCATGCCAGCCCGCGCGGGAGATGTATGGGACCGGCGGTTCATGCTGCGGGCCCATGGCCTTGCGCCGGGGTGGATGATGGGGGCGGCGGGTGCCGTAGCATCATGGTGGCCTGCCGGCCGGTCGCGGTCCGTCTGGCCCGCGCGCGTGTTGCGTACGCTGCCCGCGCTGTGGCATGATGGCCGGGTCATGGCCGTTCCGCATATGGGACTGCGCACGCAGGATTGCGCGGCCGATGCGGTTTTTGTGAACCAGCCACCCCATCCCGTGCTGCCCGGGGCCATGTTTTATGCGCCCGATGGCAGGCCTTGCTGATCCATTGTCATAAAAGGTGGTGGATTGGGGGTGTGAATGTCCCTTGATCGTCCTATGTATGATAGGACGTAGTGAACGTGGCGTCTGTTCGTCTGCCCGCGTGGGGTGATGGCGAAGGGGCCAGCGGATGGAACAGTAGGCAAGATGAACAATTTCGGCCGTAACCTGGCCCTGTGGGTTATCATCATCGTCCTGTTGCTGCTGCTGTTTAACGTTTTCCAGCCGGGAAGCGTGCAGCACGCATCGCAGCAACTGGCATATTCCGATTTCATCGGGGACGTGAACAGCGGGCATGTCCGGTCTGTCGTGGTGCAGGAACATAACATCACCGGCACACTGACGGATGGCACCTCGTTCGACACGTACGCGCCGCAGGACCCGACCCTGATTTCCCGCCTGACGGAAAAGGGGGTGGAGGTTGCGGCCAAGCCGCTGGAAAGCGACACCAACCCCTTCCTGCGTTACCTGATCAACTATGCGCCGCTGCTGCTCATGGTGGGTGCGTGGATCTTCATCATGCGCCAGATGCAGTCTGGTGGCGGACGCGCCATGGGCTTTGGCAAGTCGCGCGCACGGATGCTGACCGAAAAGCAGGGCCGCGTGACGTTTGACGACGTGGCGGGCATTGATGAAGCCAAGGGCGAACTGCAGGAAATCGTCGACTTCCTGCGTGATCCGCAGAAGTTCACCCGCCTGGGCGGCAAGATCCCCAAGGGCGTGCTGCTGGTTGGTCCCCCCGGCACCGGTAAGACGCTGCTGGCCCGCGCCATCGCGGGTGAGGCCAACGTGCCGTTCTTCACCATTTCCGGTTCCGACTTCGTTGAAATGTTCGTGGGTGTGGGCGCGTCGCGTGTCCGTGACATGTTCGAACAGGGCAAGAAGGCCGCGCCCTGCATCATCTTCATTGACGAAATCGACGCCGTGGGCCGTCATCGTGGCGCGGGCCTCGGCGGCGGGAATGATGAGCGTGAGCAGACCCTGAACCAGATGCTGGTCGAGATGGACGGGTTTGACAGCAATGAGGGCGTGATCCTGATTGCCGCGACCAACCGTCCCGACGTGCTGGATCCCGCCCTGTTGCGTCCCGGCCGCTTTGACCGTCAGGTCGTGGTGCCCAACCCTGATGTGGCAGGCCGTGAAAAGATCCTGCGTGTCCATATGCGCAAGGTGCCGCTGGCATCTGATGTGGACCCGAAGGTGATTGCCCGTGGCACGCCTGGTTTTTCGGGTGCGGATCTGGCCAACCTTGTCAATGAAGCCGCCCTCATGGCCGCCCGCCTGGGCAAGCGTACCGTCGCCATGCTGGAATTCGAGAACGCCAAGGACAAGGTGATGATGGGGGCCGAGCGCCGGTCCCTGGTCATGACCGAGGACGAGAAGAAGATGACCGCCTATCACGAAGGTGGCCATGCCCTTGTCGGTATCCTCACGCCCGGTTCCGACCCGGTTCACAAGGCGACCATCATTCCGCGCGGCCGTGCGCTGGGCATGGTGATGAGCCTGCCGGAAAAGGACCGCTATTCCGAAAGCCGGTCATGGTGCATCGGCAAGCTGACGCTGGCCATGGGCGGGCGCGCGGCGGAGGAAATCATCTTTGGCCCCGACAATGTCTCCACCGGGGCGTCGGGTGACATCAAGATGGCGACCGATGTGGCCCGCCGGATGGTGACCGAATGGGGCATGAGCGAAAAGCTTGGCATGGTGGCCTATGGTGGCAACGGGCAGGAAGTGTTCCTTGGCCACAGTGTGACCCAGAACAAGAACGTGTCGGAGGAAACGGCCCGCGAGATCGATAACGAGGTCCGCAAGCTGATCGACGCCGCCTACGACCGTGCGCGTAGCCTGCTGCTGGAACACATTGACCAGTTGCACCGTCTGGGTAGTGCCCTGCTGGAATATGAAACCCTGACGGGTGAGGAAATCCGGCAGGTGCTGCGCGGCGAGAAGATCGAGCGGGTGGTGGTTGACGATCCGATGCCGGAAAACCGGCGTCCGTCCGTGCCGCCTTCGGCTCCCTCGGCCCCGGTTGCACCGCTTCCTGCGCCAGAAGGTGGCGGTGGGGTTGGTACGGCGCCGGCTGGTTAGGACATCTGATCCGGACGGAAGAATATGGCGGGGTGGCCCATGGCTGTCTCGCCATATTTGTATCTGGGGCATAAGAGATTGTTTCCAAATAATCTTTTGATAAAAAAGCAATAAAAGTTTTTGGCTGCCGCCTTTTTGACAAAAGGCGGCATGTCCGGAAATATTCTGGAAAAAAGCTTTACTACAGACGCCCCTGGTATTTGCAGTACGACACCCGCATTGACAGATGATGATGAACGACTGGCTGATTGAACCCCTTGGCCTGCTGCATGGGCCTGCCGCCCGACAGGCTGTAACGGCCGGGCTGGCCCGCTGGCTGGCAGGCGGACCATCAGCCTATACGCTGGCGCGGTTATGGGGCGGGGAGGAAGACGGACATATCGTGCCTGCCTGCCTCCTTCCCGCGCAATGGGCACAGGTTGCGGACCGGGTCAGCGCGCCGTTTCCCGATGCCGGTCTGCCGTCCGGCCCGCAGGTGATGGGAATCATCAATGTCACGCCCGACAGTTTCAGTGATGGGGGACGGCATTATCATGCCGCGCCCGCGCTGGAGGCCATACGGACGATGTATGCGGCCGGATGCCGGATTGTTGATATCGGCGGTGAAAGCACCCGTCCCGGCGCCCCGCCGGTAACGGCGGAAGAAGAATGGCGCCGTATCGGGCCCGTTATCCGTGCGGTGCGGGAATGCACCGGTCTTGATAACCTGCACCTGTCCATTGATACGCGACAGGGCATGGTCATGGACCGCGCATTGGGGGCGGGGGCCAGTATCATCAATGATGTCTCGGCCCTCACATATGATCCGGCTGCGCGCAGAGTGGTGGCGCGGCATGGCTGCCCGGTCATGCTCATGCACATGCGGGGCACGCCTGCAACCATGCATGACCATGCAGCGTATGACGATGTTGCGGTGGATGTGGTGCGCGAACTGGCGCACAGGGTGGATGAAGCGGTGGATGCCGGTATCGACAGGGCGCGCATACTGGTTGATCCGGGCATCGGCTTTGCCAAGACGGTGGAGGGTAATCTGGACCTGCTGGCCCGTCTTCCGCTGCTGGCCAATCTGGGCTGTCGGGTGGTACTGGGCGTTTCACGCAAGCGCATGCTGGGTGAAATCTGCGCCCAGCCAGATGCGGCCCGCCGTGATCCGGCCACCATCGCCGCCAGCCTGCCGGGACTGGTTTTTGCAGATACCGTGCTGCGTGTTCACAACGTTACGGCCATGATGCAGGCGATGCGTGTCACCCAAGGGCTGGATCGTCACTGACAGGTAAGGTAGGTCGGGTGTACGACCTGAATGCATCCGGAGATCCCCAGTAATGGTAAAAACAAGAAAGCTGTTCGGCACTGATGGAATTCGGGGCACCGCCAACCGTTTTCCCATGACGGTCGAAGTGGCGCAGAAGCTGGGACAGGCTGCCGGCCTCCGCTTCATTCAGGGGACTCACCGCCATAGTGTGCTGCTGGGCAAGGATACGCGCCTGTCGGGGTACATGATCGAATGCGCGCTGGTATCGGGCTTCCTGTCGGCAGGCATGGATGTGACGCTGGTGGGACCGATGCCGACACCTGCCATTGCCATGCTGACCCGTTCGCTGCGCGCGGATCTGGGGGTCATGATTTCGGCGTCGCATAACCCGTATGGTGATAACGGCATCAAACTGTTCGGCCCGGATGGATTCAAGCTGTCGGATGAGACGGAAGCCGGGATCGAGGCGGCGATGAATTCCGATCTGACCCATATGCTGGCAGCCCCGGACCAGATCGGTCGGGCGTCCCGCCTGAATGACGCGGCGGGACGGTATGTGGAAAACGCCAAATCCTCCTTCCCGCGCGGGTTGCGGCTGGATGGGCTGCGGATCGTGATCGACTGCGCCAATGGCGCGGCCTACCGCGTCGCGCCGACGGCATTGTGGGAACTGGGGGCGGAGGTCGTGCGGATCGGGTGCGACCCCGATGGCATCAACATCAATGAAGGCTGCGGCTCCACCCGTCCCGAAGCCCTGTGCACTGCCGTATTGCGGCACCGGGCGGATATCGGTATCGCCCTGGATGGGGATGCCGACCGGGTGCTGATTTCCGATGAAAAGGGCCGGCTGATTGATGGCGATCAGATCCTTGCCCTGATTTCCAAGTCATGGGCGCGGCAGGGACGGCTGTCCAGCCGGTATATCGTGGCCACGGTCATGTCCAACATGGGGTTGGAACGCTATCTGGAAACACAGGGGCTGGAACTGGTCCGCACGGCGGTAGGCGACCGCTATGTCGTGGAAAAGATGCGCGAACTGGGTGCGAATATCGGGGGCGAGCAGTCAGGGCACATGGTCCTGTCCGATTTCGCCACTACGGGCGACGGGCTGATCGCCGCCCTGCAGGTCCTGGCGGAAGTGGTGGAATCCGGCCGCCCCGCCAGCGCGGTCTGCCGCATGTTCAAGCCCTATCCCCAGCTTTTGCAAAATGTCCGCTTTGCCGGGAAAAGCCCGTTGCAGGACCCGCAGGTGCATGAAGCCCGCAAGGCCGCGGAAAAACGCCTGGGGGAACGCGGGCGGCTGCTGCTGCGTGAAAGCGGGACGGAACCGCTGGTGCGCGTGATGGCGGAAGCGGAAGATGAAGTGCTGGTGAAAGAAGTGGTCGAGGACATGTGCGACGCGATCAACGCGATCCAGATGGCGGGTTGATCCATGAAGGGACGTATCCTGATCATGGCTGGCAGCGACAGCGGGGGCGGGGCCGGTATCCAGGCGGATATCAAGACCGTCACCATGCTGGGTGGTTTCGCCATGACCGCCGTGACGGCGCTGACGGCGCAGAACACGCTGGGCGTGCATGAGGTGATGCCGGTATCACCCGCCTTCGTCATCGCCCAGATGCGCTGTGTCATGGATGACCTTGGCGTGGATGCGTTCAAGAGTGGCATGCTCGACCGCGCCGAGGTGATCGAGGCAATCGCCGGCGTGCTGATGACAGCCGTCGGCATTCCCTACGTCCTTGATCCGGTCATGGTGGCGAAGGGAGGCGCCGCGTTATTGCAGGACAGTGCGCTGTCCGCCCTTAAATCCCGGCTGCTGCCGCTTGCATCCGTCCTGACCCCAAACCTGCCGGAAGCCGAGGTCCTGCTGGACCGGCGGATCGGGAACCGGATGGAAATGGTTGCCGCAGCACATGATCTGCTGGCGCTGGGACCACGTGCCGTACTGCTCAAGGGTGGGCATATGGAGGGCGACGAACTGGTGGATGTGCTGCTGGCGCGTGGTGGCGCGGCGGAAGAATTCGTGACTCGGCGCATCCATACCCGCCATACGCACGGTACCGGTTGCACGCTGGCCAGTGCGATTGCGACCGGCCTGGGTCAGGGCATGTCCCTGCGTGATGCGGTGGTACGGGCACGCGCGTATGTACACAAGGCGATTGCCGGGGCCCCCGGCTATGGCAGCGGGGCGGGGCCACTGGATCATACGGCTGGAATGGCGACGTGGCCATCTTAATGGTTAATTAACAAAACAAATGATATTAATCCATAAATATTATAACAGGGCAGTAATATATTATCAACTTTAGGTTGTCTGCGAATTACAATGCACCTATAGGTGGTTACGTTGTAAAATATCTACTGGATGGTCGATATGCGGATTTTGCTTGTTGAGCCTGTTGCACGAAAAGCCGAAGAGACCACCCGGCACATGGAAAAAGGTGGATTTACGGTAGATCATGTCGATACGGGGCATGATGCGCTGGGAATGCTGAAATCGTATAATTACGATCTTGCCGTCATTGATGTCCGGCTGCCTGATGTGGATGGGTATGAAGTCCTGCGTATCAGTCGGGCCGCGCGTGTACCGACCCCGGTGCTGATCCTGTCGGAAGAGCGGGCCTCCATGGCCAAGGTGAAGGCATTTTCCATCGGTGCGGACGATTATGTGACACGTCCCTATGAATCCATGGAACTGGTTGCGCGGATGCAGGCGGTCATCCGCCGATCAAAGGGATATAGCGAACCCACGCTACGCGCGGGGGAGCTTGAACTGAGCCTGGACAGCCGGGAAGTCACGGTACATGGCCAGAACGTGCATCTGACAGGCAAGGAATACATGATCCTGGAGCTATTGCTGCTGCGCAAGGGCATGGTGCTGACCAAGGACGCCTTCCTGAACCACCTGTACGGCGGCATGGATGAACCGGAAATGAAAATCATTGACGTATTCATCTGCAAGCTGCGCAAGAAACTGCAGGTCGCCGGGGCAGGGCAGCTTATCTCCACCGTATGGGGACAGGGTTATGTCCTGCGTGACGAAGGCGGCCCACTTGCCGTAACCCCTGAACGGGCCAAGGCGCAGGTGGCGGTTTTCTGATCGCGTCCCGGCTGGCATGTGGTGCGGATACTGGCACTCCATGCCTTGAAAAAAGACATAGGTTACAGGGAATACTTGGCAACACAAAAAAAGGCAGGCCACCATATGGTAAGCCTGCCTGAGTTTTAAAGTGATGATTCGATATGCGATGCCCCCATCGCCCTGCTGTTATTGCATTGGTGTTCCATCCCCGGACATGAGATAAATCAAAGTCGGTCGGAATAATGCATATGTTTTTTCTGTGACATCTTTATTCCGTTTCGCGCATGGGACAGGATGCGGGAATTAACAGGATGGAAACAGGCAGAATGTCGATGGGACACCGTAAAAGGTTCAGGCATCTATACACTGGCGGCATATTGCTGATCGCGGCGGCAGGTAGCCTGAGCGCGTGTGAAAGCGTGCATGACCAGATCGTGGACAAGGAAAACAGCCTTGCCGCGGCAGGGTTCGTCGCACGTCCGGCCAATACGCCGGAACGTCAGGAAATGTTGCAGAAACTTCCCGCCAACCGGTTTCTTCAGAAATCGTTCGGGGATCACATGCTGTATGTCTATTCCGACCCCAAGGTATGCAACTGCCTGTATGTCGGTAACCAGGCGGCCTATGGACGGTACATGTCCTATGTGCAGGCCCAGAACCTGGCAGACCAGCAGCAGATGACGGCTGACATGTACCAGGATGCCTCATGGAACTGGGGCATGTGGGGCTGGGGTGGCGGCTGGGGCGGCCCGTGGGGCGGTGGCTGGTGGTAAGGGATTGCGGTACATCCATGTACCGCACCTGATCAGTGAGGGTTCACACCAGTTTGGGACGGTGGTCGGCATAGACCACCATCTGCCACGCTTCCCGCGTGCCCAGCCGGTGTGGATGGGCGTGGGCGGGGGGCAGGAGATGCCCTTCGCTTACGGCAATTTCCACGCCGCAGCCAACACAGCGGTAAATGCCGGAATGGGGCGCCACGGTACGGGGGGGATGGATCTTGTCGAATTCAGGATCGGTCCACGTATCAACAAACTGTGCGGACTGATAGAGGGCCATCCCGTTCTCCATACTTTCCCATCGGCTGCCAAGGTTGTCGAACCTGTCAGAAGGGCTGTTAAAACAACATTTAGCATGCATGTTATGTTACGCCACCCTCTTCGGTCATCCATCCTTCCGGTAACTGAATGCAACGGCCCGGATGGGGCATGTGGCACCGGTTAAGGAACGGTTCAGGACAGCCAGAGTATAAGGCAGTATATTATTTAAATTCGCGTAACACCTATCCCCCTGAACGCAGGGTCAGTGACTGGTCAATGGTCTGGGTAACAATGGCGTTCAGGCCGCCATGGGCTGCGGTCCACTGGAATGGATCGGCATCATTGTTGAATGTCGGGTCAAGCTGGTCACCGGTGACCGTGCCATACACCTGAAAATACATGTCGGGACGGGCCGGAATGGTATCCATTGTCCATGTCCAGTCATCGGACAGGAGTGCCGTCGCGCCAATGCGCGCGCAGGGATGGGCATGGGACAGGGTTACCGCCGTTGTGGTCATGAGGGCCGCCTGTGGACGGTGATAATCGCCATCCCCCCCGATATCTTCCATCTGCAACTGGCGGCGACGTGCTTCTTCCGCAGGGGGGATGTTACGCCACCCATCCCCGTCCGGGGCGGCATGGGCACGATCCAGTGGGTCAGATGCAGGGCCGAAGGCATGTCCGGCGTAGCTGAGTGCGGTGCCTGCGGGCACATGGATCGGACCCCGCGCCGGGGAATCCTGCACAAAGGCGTTTTCCACCGCGTGCTGTTGCAGGCACAGTTCGATTTCACCGCCAGCCCATGCAGGTCGGGCCGACAGGAATGCACAGGCCAGGCCGACATATGCGGCCATGCGCCAGGCTGTCCGCGCCCGGTCAGGCAGGCGATGCCGCTTCCCTGACCGGGAAGCGGCATGTGACGTCAACATGCGATGCATGAAAACGACCGGAAACGACCGCGTATCAGTGGGCGGACTTCTTGCCGCTACCCTGGCCATCAGGGGAGCCGACCATGTCTTCGGATACGAAGCGGATGCTGTTCTGGGCTTCCTGCAGCGCGCTGTCAGCGCCCTTGGTGTCCTTGCCCGCCAGCAGGTTGGACGCACGGTAGACATCGCCCGCGCTGGCATCCAGCGGTGCGATGGCCAGGACGAAGTCAACATCCACGGCCGCGACCTGCAGGTTCTGTGCCGCCTGTGCGGTCTGGCCCTTGTTCAGGCTGGTATTGGCGGACGCCACGGCCGACCCCTTGGGGGACGTGGGCTCAAGGTCTTCGGTCACGATATATTCGCCGTCAACCGGCAGCCATGCGACAGGCTGGGTGGATGCCGAGGCGGAGGGAGCGGGCGCGCCAGCCGGCGCCTTCTTGGGCGGGGTCAGCTGGGCTTCCGCCTTCATGAACACCTTGTTGTCGCTCTTGGCGCGGGTCAGGGCATTGTTGGCGTCGGTCAGCAGCTTGGCCGCGCCGGCAGGGTCGTTATTGGCCAGCGCGGTGCGGGCCATGGCGATATCGTCAAACGCGCGGCTGCCATCAGCCGACAGCTTGGCGAAGTCACGATTGACGGCACGGCCGTTGGAAGGGGCGGCATGGGCGACACCCAGCGCGGTTCCCATCATCAGGGCGGCGGCGGGCAGTAAGGCAAACTTCTTCATGGTTCATATCTCCGGTCTCTGTCATTGCATCATCGCGCGGCGCCAGATGTAACAAAAGATGTGGCAACGCAATGCGGCTGCCCTGTCTTCGCATGTCAGGCCTGACCCGGCGCAATCATGTAAAAATGCGGTATGGTCATGTTTCCGCCATGCGTTAGTATGAAACAGTGCCGTTCCCGTCTGGAACGGACCTGTCTATCAAGGAATGAACCATGTCTGAATGTACAACCAAGTGCCCTTCCAAGTCCCCTTGCCTCAAGGGCATCCTGGTTCTTGGCGCGATTGCCGGCGTCATCGCGTATTTCCTTAAGAAGAAGAAGTGCAACGGCTGATCTGCCGTAATGTCGTGCCGGCCATGCCCCGTCGGGGCGTGGCCGCGCGCGGCACGTCCTGCTGCCAGGCCCGTGGTGTGCCGTGACGCAGTCGCCAGGGTACCGCCGTATCATCCATGTGGACATGGATGCATTCTATGCCTCGGTTGAACAGCGCGATGATCCCGCCCTGCGGGGCAGGCCCCTTGCGGTAGGGGGCGTGGGCCGCCGTGGCGTGGTGGCCGCCGCCAGTTATGAAGCCCGCCGTTTCGGTGTCCGTTCGGCCATGCCGTCCGTGACCGCGCTGCGTAAATGTCCCGACCTGCTGTTCGTGCCGCCGCGCTTTGATGTCTATCGCGCCGTCTCGGCACGGATTCATGACATTTTTTCGCGTTTTACCCCGTTGATCCAGCCGCTTTCGCTTGATGAAGCCTATCTGGATGTCACGCACCCCCTGCAGCCCTATCCATCCGCCACGGCGATTGCGCAGGCCATTCGCGACCTTATCCGTGAAGAGACGGGGCTGACCGCATCCGCTGGTGTATCCTACAATAAATTCCTGGCCAAGCTGGCGTCGGATTATCGCAAACCGGACGGGCAGTTTGTCATAACACCGCGCATGGGCGCCGATTTTGTAGCCGCCCTGCCGGTTGAGGAATTCCACGGCATCGGCCCGGCCACGGCGGCGCGGATGCACGCGCTGGGCATTCGCACGGGGCTGGATCTGCGCCAGCAGCCGCTGTCCCGCCTGCTGCGGCATTTTGGCAAGGCGGCGGATTTCTATTACGGCATCGCGCGCGGAATTGATGAACGCCCGGTCGAGGTCAACCGTCCACGCCGTTCGGTAGGGGCTGAAAAAACATTTGAAGCCGATATCCATGACTGGCCTGCGGCATGTAACAGTGTGGCGGACCTGTCGGCACGGGTATGGGACCGCTGTACTGCCCGCAGCCTGACGGGCGTTACCGTGACCATAAAGGTAAAATACAATGATTTCCGCCAGATCGTGCGCGGGCGTACGGCGGCGGAACCGGTGCGTGACGCAGGCGACCTGACGGATCGGGCGCAGGCGCTGCTGGCCCCATGCTTTCCCCCGCCACGGGGCATAAGACTGCTGGGCATTACCGTATCGGGACTGCGCGCGCGCGATACGCAGCCTGCGCCCCGGCAACTGGCGCTGTTTGGATAATGAAGAAGTTTCTGGTGAAGCTTTTTTCCAAAAGCTTCAGAAAACATCGCCTTTTTGAAAAAAGGCGATACCCGAAAACTTTTATCTGCTCATAGGAAATGATGGCTGCCTGTTCATTACGGCATGCATATGAATTCGTCAGATCGTTCAGCATGTGAAAGGATGGGACCTGTATCGACAACAAACAGGATGCAGGAAGCCTACATGGTAGAGTCCGGACGGGTCATTATGGTTTCAGGTGCCGCGCGCGGCATGGGGGCCGCCATCGCCCGCAAATTTCATGACGAGGGCTGGTGCGTCAGCCTTGGCATGCGCACCCCCCACATGCCCGCATGGGCGGATGGGGAACGTGTGCTGGTCTCCCGCTATGATGCGCTTGACGCCGCGACCGAAGCGGCGTGGGTGAAGGAAACGCAGGCCCGTTTCGGGCGGATTGATGCCGTTGTGGCCAATGCGGGCATTGGCACATGGAAAAGCGTCATCGATATTTCGGAACGCGATATGGATGACATGCTGGAAGTCCATATCAAAAGCCCCCGCAGGCTCGTGGCCGCCGCATGGGACCAACTGGTGGCCTGTGGGCAGGGACGGGTGATCGTGATCGGTTCACTGTCCAGCAAGCGGGTTTATGATGCGGATTCGGGGGCCTATGCCGTATCCAAATTCGGGTCGCTGGCGCTGGCGCACGCCATTCGGCATGCAGGTTTTGACCATGGCATCCGGTCCACTGTCATCTGCCCCGGATTCGTCAAGACGGACATGGTGGCCGGCATGATGCCGGACCTGAAAATGACCCCACCGGAGGAAATCGGCCGCATTGCCCATTTCCTTGTCACCTCCCCCAACGAGGTCAGCATTTCCGAAGTGCCGGTCAACTGCCGGGCGGAAGAAAGCTTCTGACCGGCCGGCCTGCCACCGCCCGCCGCATGCCCCTGCGGGACGTTCAGGCGGGTGGATAGGCGGGCAGGGGTTCAGGACGCAGGTCGGCGGGCAGGTATAACGGATGTTCAGGCCGGCCCGAACGGCGGCTCAGGCGCATGGCGCTGACGGTAATGCCATGCTGCTGCAGCATCCGCACCACGTCCGGCCCGCGCGACAGCAGGCTCCTGATCTGGGGGGAGCCGTAAGCGGCAATCACCAGGTCGGCCCGGCGCGCCATGTCCAGCAGGTGACGGTCATTATCGGGACCAACGGGATCGGGTACCTCCGTCAGGCGTTTCTGGTCGGTGCAGCGATAGGCGAACGTGTTGCCCACCAGCAGCGTGCCGTAGCCCCATGCACGGGCATAACGCTGGCATTTGGCTACGGTGCGGTCATCCCCATCCTCGGTCGCGACCGACGGATTCATCATCAGCCACATGACAGCGGGGCGATCCGCATTCCACGTGCGCGTCAGTTCATAGCGGTAGCATTTGTCCGGACCGCCATAGACGGCATGGCTGACCACATCATCGGCCAGGCGCAGCGGACGGGAAGACCCCACATGGTGGGTGGCAGACGGCTTGGTATCCATGCCCGTATTCATACGCATGGCCGCATGAAGGTCCACCCCACGTGGCCATGCATCATCCCATTGGATAAAAAACTGTTTTAGAAAAGTGTCCGGTGAAGCTTTTTCAAAGCTTCAGAAAGAATGCCGCCTTTTTGGAAAAAGGCGGCACCCGGAAACTCTTATTGTTTTTTATCAATGGCCTGTTCTGAAACAGTCCCTTAGCGCGGCGTGCCGATCTTGTGGGGGGCGACCATGATTTCACGGCCCTTGAGCATGCCATCCCAGTACAGCACCGGCATGACCCATTCCTTCAGCATCCATGCCAGATGCGTGGGCTTGCGGCCATTGAGCAGCCATGTCGGCAGGGTCGGCTCCAGCTTGCCGCCATAACCGAATTCCGCCAGCACGATCTTCCCGCGTTCGACCGTCAGCGGGCATGCGCCGTAACCGTCGTAATCGGCGACGGCGGGCTTGTGGTCCAGCGTGGCCAGCACGTTGACCGCAACCACCGGGGCCTGCACGCGCACGGCGGCCGCCGTCTTGGCGTTGGAGGTGCCAGCCACGTCACCCAGTGCGAACACATTTTCATATTTCGTGTGTCGCAGGGTGGCGGGGTCAACCGATACCCAGCCGCCTTCACCTGCCAGCGGGCTGTTGCGGATCACGTCCGGCGCACGCTGGGGCGGGACGACATGCAGCATGTCGAATTCCGTCTCGGTCGTGGTCTTGGTGCCGTCTTCGGCCACGTTGGTGAAGGTGGCGACCCGGTTCTTGCCATCCACCTTCGTCAGGTTGGATTTCAGGCACAGGTCGATGTGGTAGCGCTGGATGTATTCCATCAGCGCCGGTACGAATTCCTTCACCCCGAACAGGCCCGGCGTGGCGGTGTGGAAGGAGACATTGATATTGTCAGCCAGTCCCCGCCTGCGCCATGCGTCACAGGCCAGGTACATCGCCTTCTGCGGCGCGCCCGCGCATTTGATGGGCATGGGCGGCTGGGTGAACACGGCATTGCCCCGGCCCAGCGTCTGCACCAGCTGCCAGGTGTAGGGGGCAAGGTCATAACGATAGTTGGAGGTCACGCCATTGCGGCCCAGCGTTTCGCTCAGCCCCTCGATCCCGTCCCAGTCCAGCGTCAGGCCGGTTGCGACAACCAGCACCTCGTAACGGATGGATGACCCGTTCGACAGGTGCACAAGATTGGATTCGGGCTCGAACCCGGTCGCCGCCGCCTGCACCCAGTCCGCGCCGGCGGGGATCAGCCGCTTTTCCGAACGCCGCGTCTGGGACTGCTTGAATACGCCGCCGCCCACCAGCGTCCAGCCCGGCTGGTAGAAATGCGATCCTGACGGTTCGATGATCGCGACCGTGATACCGCCCCGGCGCTTGAGAATGCTGGCTGCCGTGGACAGGCCGGCCGCCCCGCCGCCTACCACGACGACATCATAGGTCAGCCCGTGCGCGGGGCTGGACAGGTTCGGGGCGGCTGGGTCGGTATCTGTCATGAAGGGTCTCCGTAACTCAGAATGTAAAACCGGCTCTAATCGGCTGTAACAGGAATGTCATGAACCGCTGACCGGGATTTTGATATAACTTACACCATTGTCTTCCGGTTCGGGCAGGTGCCCGCCACGCATGTTGACCTGCACCGAAGGCATGATCAGGTTCGGCAGCGACAGCGTGGCATCGCGTGCGGTGCGCATTTTGACGAATGCATCTTCATCCACGCCGTCATGAACGTGGACATTGTCGCGTCGTTCCGCGCCGATTGTGGTTTCCCACGCATATTCGTCGCGTCCCGGCGCCTTGTAGTCATGGCACAGGAAGACACGGGTTTCGTCAGGCAGCGACAGCAGCCGCCTGATGGAATGGTACAGCGTGCGGGCGTCGCCCCCCGGAAAATCGGCGCGCGCGGTGCCGTAATCGGGCATGAACAGCGTATCCCCGATAAAGGCGGCGTCCCCGATCACATACGCCATGTCCGCGGGCGTGTGGCCAGGTACGTGCAGGGCGATGGCGGGCAGCGAACCCAGCATGAACCGTGTCCCGTCGCTGAACAGGCGGTCGAACTGCGACCCGTCGCGCGCGAAACGGGTGCCCGCATTGAACATTTTGCCAAAGATGTCCTGCACGCGGATGATGGATTCCCCGATCCCCAGCCTGCCGCCCAGCCGTTCCTGCAGCCAGGGTGCCGCGGACAGGTGGTCGGCATGGACATGCGTTTCCAGCAGCCATTCCACCTTCAGTTTTTCCGCCGTCACGTAATCCACAATTTCCTGCGCCATGGCGTGATCGGTCCGGCCGGATGCGGGGTCGTAGTCCATCACGCTGTCCACGATGGCGCAGGCCATGGTGGCGGGGTCATGGACGACATGGGTGGCGGTGAAGGTCGGATCGTCAAAAAACGTCCTGACAACAGGCATATGGCCCGTGGCGCGGCATGTTGTGATCTGGCTGGTGGCAGCCGCGATGACAGGGTCGGTCATGGAATGGCTTCCATACTTTATGAATTACATAATAAATGTATGTTATAAGATGGCTTGCGTCAAGGCGCGACAGATGCAAAAGGGCAGGACATGAGCAATGAGGGAAGCATTCCCGCAACCGGTGGCATGACCGAGGCCCGCCCGTTGCGTATTGGTGACGTGGCGCCGGACTTTCAGGCGCGTACCACGAAAGGTGAGATGCGCCTGTCGGATTTCCGTGGGCGCTGGCTCCTGTTTTTCTCGCATCCGGCGGATTTCACGCCGGTCTGCACCAGCGAATTCATGGCGCTGGCCAGGGCGCAGGACCGTTTCGACGCGCTGGACTGCGCCCTGCTGGGACTGTCGGTTGACAGCCTGTACGCGCATCTGGCGTGGCTGGAGACGATATACGAACGCTTCGGGGTCGAAATTCCCTTTCCGCTGGTGGAAGACCCTTCCATGGCGGTATGCCGGGCTTATGGCATGCTGGACCAGACCGCGCAGAACAGTGCCACCGTGCGCGCATGCTACGTGATCGACCCCGATGGCGTCATCCGCGCCGTGATGTGGTATCCCATGTCCGTTGGCCGCTCGGTCGAGGAACTGCTCCGCCTTGTTGAGGCCCTGCGCCGCAGCGCGGGCAATACCGTCATGACACCCGAAGGCTGGGTGCCGGGCGGCGACGTGGTCAGGCCCGTGCCCACCACGCAGGCCGGCGTGCGCAAGGCCACGGGCCAATGCTGGTTCTACAACACCGTGCCCGATACGGGCCGCACGCGCTAGCGCGCCATGCCTGGCAATGGGGAAATGATGCCCGACCACAAGAACCACGACCGCCGTTCCTATATCCTGACGCTGTCATGCCCGAACCGTCCGGGCATTGTCGCCGCGATCAGCCACGCGCTGTTTGAACTGGGTGGGGATATCGCGGGCGCCCAGCAGTTTGATGAACGCGAAAGCCGTATCTTCTTCATGCGCGTCGTGTTCAGCGTGCCGGCCGATGGCATTGCGCGCGGGGGCCTGGACGTGGCGCTGGCGCAGGTCGCCGCCCGGTTCGGCATGAAATGGTCGCTGCGTGAAAACCCGCGGCCCACCCGCACCGTCATCATGGTCTCGCGCTTTGACCATTGCCTTGTGGACCTGCTGTACCGCTGGCGCATCGGCGAACTGGCCATCGAACCGGTGGCCATCATCGCCAACCATCCCCGGCAGACCTATGCCCATATCGATCTGGACGGCATTGCGTTCCATTACCTGCCGGTCACCGCCGCCACGCGCGGCGAACAGGAAGCCCGCATCGCGGATATCGTGCGCGAGACGGAGGCCGAACTGGTGGTGCTGGCGCGGTACATGCAGATCCTGTCCGATGGCATGAGCGAATGGCTCGCCGGGCGCTGCATCAACATCCATCATTCCTTCCTGCCCGGTTTCAAGGGGGCGAGGCCCTATCACCAGGCTTTTGCCCGTGGTGTGAAGCTGATCGGGGCCACGGCCCATTTCGTGACGCCCGACCTGGATGAAGGCCCGATCATCGAACAGGATGTCGAACGCATCACCCATGCCGACAGCCCCGATGACCTGATCCGCAAGGGGCGCGATATCGAACGCCGGGTGCTGGCCCGCGCCGTGCGCTACTTCACGGAATGCCGGGTCATTCCCAACGGGCACAAGACGATCGTGTTCAATCCATGACGCCAGCGGGCCACGGCGGGGGTGGGCCACGGCGTGGTCCGCGTCCGCAACCCATGCCTGACGCCGATATGCAGTCCGCCGGTTTCCGTCAGGCGCGGCTGGCGCGCAAGACCGCCCTGATCGAGGATTATGTCGAACTGATCGACGACCTGCTCAATGACGGGCAGGAAGCGCGACAGGTGGATATCGCGGCGCGGCTGGGTGTTTCGCAGCCCACGGTGGCGAAGATGCTGGTGCGGCTGGAGGCGGACGGACTGGTGACGCGCCGTCCCTATCGCGGCATTTTCCTGACCGACGCCGGGCATGACATGGCGGCGCTGAGTCGCGCGCGGCACCATACGGTCGAACGCTTCCTGCGCGCGCTGGGTGTCAGTGAAGCCAATGCACGTATTGATGCCGAAGGCATGGAGCATTATGTGGGCGCTGAAACGCTGGATGCCTTCCGCCATGCGCTGGATGCGGGCCTTGCCACATTCCTCAAAACCGCCCGGAAGCACCGCCACGACTGACCCCGCCGGGGTCGGGGCACGGGGGGAGCGCCCACAGGGGGAATGCCATGACCAGACGCGCGGGTTCCGCCGATCTGCCGCTGCATACCGGTCGTGTGCCCGCGTGGCTGGGGCAGCGCATGGCGCGCCTTGGCGCGGTCATCACGCAGGCGATCATCCATCATTACGGGCGCGATGAATTCCTGCGCCGGCTGGCGCATCCCTTCTGGTTCCAGTCCTTTGGCGCGGTCATGGGCATGGACTGGCATTCATCAGGCATGACCACCAGCGTGATCGGGGCGCTCAAGCGCGGGCTGGCCCCGTTGCAGGACGAACTGGGCCTGTATGTGTGTGGCGGCCGGGGCCGCCATTCCCGCCGAACGCCCGATGAACTGCTGGACGTGGGGCAGGCGACCGGCCTTGACGCCACCCCGCTGGTGGCGACCAGCCGCATGGTGGCCAAGGTGGACAGCGCCGCCGTGCAGGACGGATTCGACCTGTACCTGCACGGTTTCGTGGTGGCGGCGGATGGTCGGTGGTGCGTGGTCCAGCAGGGCATGCATACCGGCCGACGCATGGCGCGGCGCTACCACTGGCTGTCCGAAGGGCTGGAGGATTTTGTCGAAGCCCCGCACGCGGCCATTGATGGCCGCGCCACGCAGTCTGCGATCATGAACCTGACCGACCGCCGGGCCGATGCCTCGCGCCGGGGGCAGGTGGGGCTGCTGCATGACATGGGGCCGGACAGGGTGACGCGCGAACTCATGCGCATCGAGGGACGACCGCCCCCACCCGTGCCCGCGCAGGGGGAACTGCCGCACCTGTCCATGCCCGGCCACCATGATGTCCAGCCACAGGATGTGAACATGCGCCGCCTGCATGGTGCGCTGGCGGCGGCGGCGGAAGCGGGGCCACAGGATTTCGCGGGCCTGCTGCGCGTGCCCGGCGTGGGCGCGCGGACCGTACGCGCGCTGGCGCTGGTGGCGGAGGTCGTGCACGGCGCACCCTGCCGTTTTTCCGATCCCGCGCGGTTTTCGCTGGCCCATGGCGGCAAGGACCGCCATCCCTATCCCGTGCCGGTGGCGGTGTATGACCGCACGCTGTCGGTGATGAAGGCGGCGGTGACGGCGGCGAAGCTGGGGCGGGAGGAACGGCTGGACGCCATCCGCAGGCTGGACACGGCCGCGCGCCGTCTGGAGCGGGACGCGACCGGCCCCACATTTTCCGCCATCATGGCGGAGGAATACAACCGTTCACACGAATATGGCGGCCGGTCGGTGTTTGGGTACGAACCACCGCCGCCCCGGCGGGTTTCAGAAGAAGGGCAGGGAGATCGGGTCATGCGCCATGATGGCCAGCCACAGGACCAGCAGGGACATGATGGTGATGCGTCCCGCCACTCGGGATAGGGGTACGTCTGACATGCAGTCATGATACCGGGCCGAATACGGCAGAAATACGGACCAACCCGTTCGCCACGCCTGGAGGGCAGCATCACATCCATGACCGTAATCGATCCCCGTCCGCCCCATCCGGCAGACCCCGATCCCGTGCCTGACATGGCGCGCATGGTCGAACTGCAGCGTTACCGGCATCACCCGCTTGCCTTCATTTTGCATTACGTGCGCCTGCATGTGCGCTGGCATGTCATTATTGTCAGCGCGATTGCGATTGCGGTTGCCTGCAACGTGGGCATGTCCGCCATCATCCGCCATCTGGTCAACGGCATGACGCAGGGCGGGCAGGGGATGGGGGCGGTGTGGGTGTCCATCATCCTGTTCTGCGGCACCATCATCTGTGACAACGCGGCATGGCGTGTCGCGGGGTGGATGGCGTCGGGGGTGTTCGTACGCGTGGGCGGCGATGTGCGACAGGACCTGTTCCGGTATCTGACCGGCCATGCCGCGACCTATTTCGCGGAGCGCCTGTCCGGTGCGCTGGCGGCGCGTGTGTCGGCGGCGGCGGGTGCCGTGGTGGCGCTGGAAAACATGGCGGCGTGGAACCTGCTGCCTTCGGTGCTGAACCTTGTGCTGGCCATTGTCACCCTTGGCACCGTCAGCCCGTGGATGGCGCTGGTGCTGGTGGGCATGACCCTGCTGCTGGGTCTGGGCATATACCGGCTGGCGGGGCGGGGGCAGTTCCTGCACCTGTCCTATGCCGCCGAGGCGGCGGAGGTGGACGGCGAAATGCTGGATGTAATGCAGAACCTGCCGCTGGTACGCGCCTATGGCATGATCGGTTCCGAACATGGCCGCATGCGCGGGCGCATTCAGGTGGAAACGGGCATGCACAGCCGTTCGCTGCGGTACATGGAACAGCTGCGCATGATCCATTCCACCGTTACCGCCTTCATGACCACGGGGCTGCTGGTCTGGGCGGTGGAACTGTGGCGCATGCACCGGGCCACGACCGGGGATGTGGTGATGGTGACGACGCTGGGGTTCCTGATCCTGAACTGCACGCGCGACCTTGCCTTTTCCATGGTCGAGGCGATGAAGCATGTCACCCGCCTGTCCGAAACGCTGGGCCACCTGCTGGTGCCGCATGAACGCAGCGGTGTCGTGGAATCCAGGATCCTGCCCCCCGCCGCGTGCCGGGGGCATGTGCAGTTGCGCGATGTCAGCTTTGCCTATCCCGGCAGCCCGCCTGTCCTGTCGCATTTTGATCTGGATATTCCAGCAGGCAGCCGTGTCGGGCTGGTGGGCGTGTCGGGATCGGGCAAAAGCACCGTCCTTGCCCTGCTGCAGCGCCAGCGTTTCGTGCAGGCGGGGGCGGTGGAAATGGATGGCATCAACATTCTGGAACTGGATGAGGCCAGCCTGCGCGCCACCATGGCGGTCGTGCCGCAGGATGTGTACCTGCTGCGCCGTTCGGTAGGGGAAAACATCCGTTATGGCCGCCCTGACGCCACCGATGCCGAAGTCCGCGCGGCGGCGGAAGCCGCGGGATGCACCGGCTTTATCGCCGCCATGCCACGCGGCTTCGATACCGTGGTGGGGGAACGGGGGGTCATGCTGTCGGGCGGGCAGCGCCAGCGTATCGCCATCGCGCGCGCCTTCCTGCGCAATGCGCCGGTGCTGATTCTGGATGAGGCGACCAGCGCGCTGGATGGTGAAAGCGAGCGCCATGTCCACGCCGCCCTTGAACGGCTGATGGTCGGCCGCACCGTGATCGCGGTGGCGCACCGCCTGTCCACGCTGCGGGGGTTCGACCGTATCGTAGTGATGGAAAAGGGGCGCATCGCCCAGCAGGGCAGCATGGCCGAACTTGAGCGCATGCCCGGCCCCTATCGTGACAGGCTGCTGCCCATGGGCGGCGACCTGCCGGCATAGGGATCAGTGCGTGGTGGTAGGGGGTGCGGGCCGGTCTGTCGGCACCAGCAGCGTGTTGGTGCCTGCGGGTGGCGGCGGGGTTTCGACCATGCGGGCGATGGCGGTGCGCGTGCTCAGCACGCCGTGGGTGGCCTGTCCCCGGTCGTCAGGCATGTCCTGCTGTGGCGTCATGAAGACCATGCCCTGCGGAAAGGCCATGAGAACCCGCCTGCGACGCAGGAAGTTCATGCCCAGGACGCTGTAGCTGGTCTTTTCCACATTCACGTCCAGGCCCAGGTCCTGCCACGTTCCCAGCGTGACATTATCGAAATGATGCCGCCGCCCGTTGAGGATCTTGCCTGCATTGGTGCGCACATGCATGTCCGCATGCAGCATGGCGCTGGTCAGGCCCAGCGCGCGGGCATCCCTGCGGGAAAGGGAGGAGATGTCCGCCCCCGGTTCAACTTCCATCCGTACGGATCGCTCCCCCACCCGCAGCGCCACCCCGGTCATCCGCCCCGTGGAATCGGGCAGCAGCGGCAGCGCGGTGCCATCCGCCCCCAGCCAGTCACGCATTGGCGGGCATGCCCTGTCCTCCCGCGGGAGGAACAGGACCATGCGCCGGGCCGGAAAGTCGAACAGCACGTCATAATTACCCAGCACGTCATACCCGATGATCCCCAGAACGGGTCGGGCGTTGATATGGGGCTGGCCGATTCCCTCCAGCAGGGCGGGCACGTTTTCCGCCATGCCGTTGTTTATGCGCATGGTGTTCAGGGTGGTGGTGTAGGTGGTGTCCTCCCCCGCAATGGTCTGGATGTTTATGATGGATTCCGGCTGGAAATCATGCGGGGTGGCGGCGTACACGCCCACCCTGTCCTGCGTCACGCTGATATAGGACAGCCCGTCCGTCGTGTTGAACGTGACGGGAATGATGGGGCTGCCGCTATTGGTCAGCAGCGGGGCCGTAATGACATGGGCGATGCAGGCGGCGGGCAGGCCGTATGCCAGTTCCGGCGGGGCTTCCGGCGCGGGCGGGGCATGATGGGCGGGACGGGCGTGGACGGACCCCGCGCAGGCCATGATCCCCATGGCGCACGCGCCCGCGCGCATGATGCGCGGCGGATGCAGGTCAGTCAGGCTGGTCAGCCAGGTATTCCGCCACATCGGCAGATGCGTCCTGTGGCGATTCGGTCTGGTCGAAACGGGTGTAGTCAACGGTGATCCGTCCATCAGGCCCGGCGTTTATGATATCCACGAAGCGATGGTTATAGAGCATACGGTCAAATCCGTAAGCGGAGCGAGCGAATACTGTCTGGCCGGATGCTTCGTCCGTGCCGGTCAGGCTGACGATGATTTCCGCTTCCTGCGCCGACAGGTCGTTTTCGGTCATGTTGTACAGCGGGCTGTCCTTATCAATGACATGCGTTGGCGTGCAGGCGAAGCGCAGGACCGGCACATGCGCCTGCTGCAGCGGCAGGGGATCGAACTGTCGCACCACCCGGCCCGCGGGCGTGCGGATCAGGCGGGCCAGCGCACATTCCACATCAACCGACAGGATCGGGCTGCGCCTGCAGTTGGCAATGCGGATATCAAGGTGAAGCTGGTTGTTTTCCCACAGGATGAGCGCCTTGTGGCTGAACATCACCCGTGCGCGTGGACGTGAAAAACGCGCGAAGATCAGCCCCGTCGCCAGGGCATTGATCATCATGCCGCCCAGTACCTCCACCGTTGCGATCAGATTGGCGGTATGGCTGACGGGGATCATGCCGCCATAGCCGACGGTGGACAGGGTCTGCACGCTGAAAAAGAAGAAATCGGCAAAACTGTGCGGATGCGTGCCGCTGATTCCGTTGCTGTCCGCCATGTACAGCAGGGCGAACAGCAGGTTGATGCCGACATAAACCAGCAGGGAGCCGTAGAAGAACGTACTCCACGGCGCGGTCAGGGCATGGTGGTAGAAATCGGACCAGATACGGTCAACCTGTCCCACGCGTATGATCGTGTCGTCGCCCCGGTCCTCCAGCCGGTGGGGATTCGGGGCCGATGACGGTCGGGGCGGGGACGGGTCGGGCGGGATGGGGCGGTCTGGCGTGGCATCCTGTGCCATGGCGTATCCTGTGTGCGGTCGAACGGCATCAGGATCCAGCCGCCCTGACAAGTTTTGTAATATTCCATGTCCCGTCCCAGAACAACGCCCGTTCTGCTGGACGGCGCGTCCATGCTGTCTGCATATCCATGGGAACATGGCCGCCAGAGGAGAACCGCAATGACAGATGACCTGATTTCCGACCCGATGGAACACATGGCCCGGACGCTGGAGGGGACAGGGCGATACCGTGTTTTGCGCCCGCTGGCGCCACGCGTGCTGGACCAGTACCCGGAGGGGACGGGCACGCGGCTTGGCATGTTCCTTGACCTTGAGACAACCGGGCTGAGCGCGGCGAAGGACGAAATCATCGAATTCGGGATCGTCCCCTTCGTCTATACGCTGGATGGACGGATATTGGGGTCGCTGGAACCCTTCAGCCGCCTGCGCGAACCATCCTGTCCCATTCCGCCCCAGATTACCGAACTGACCGGCATTACCCCGGCCATGGTGGCGGGACAGTCCGTCACCCCGGAAGAAGTGGAGCGTTTTGTCGCGCCCGCGTCATTGATTATCGCACATAATGCAAATTTTGACCGCAAGTTTGCGGAACGCTTCACATCTGTCTTCACCACCAAGCCCTGGGCATGCTCCATGCGCGACGTGGATTGGGCGGCGGAAGGGTATGAAGGCCGCAAGCTGTCCTATCTGGGGATGCAGGCGGGGTTCTGGTTTGATGGGCACCGGGCGGTGGATGACTGCCAGGCGGGGATCGCGATCCTGGATCGTGACCTGCCGGTATCGGGGCGTCCGGCGCTGGGCGTGCTGCTGGAAAATGCCCGGCAGATCCGTTGCCGGATCTGGGCCGAGAACGCGCCCTATGAATACAAGGACATGCTGCGCCAGCGCGGTTACCGCTGGAATGACGGAACCGATGGGAACCCGCGTGCATGGTCCATCTCGCTACCTGAGGAGCAGGTGGAAGCGGAACTGGCCTTCCTGTCAGCCGAGGTCTTTGCCCGCCCCGTTGAACTGCCCGTAACCCGCATCACGCCGTGGGACCGCTTTTCCACGCGGTGCTAGGCTCAGGACTCATTCTTTGAGATAGAAGATGAAGCTTGCTGCGATGTGGATTGCAGACATGAATGTATGAGCGCAGCGGTCGTATCTGGTCGCTACACGTCGCCAATCTTTCATGTTTTCGATAAGGTGGCGCTTTTTATACAGGTGCCAGTTGTAAGATGGCTTTGATTTCCGGTTCTTCCTCGGTGGAATGCAGGCGGTAATGTTCCGTTCGACAGGATATCGTCTGATCCGGTTGCTGTCATAACCCCGATCCCCGATGACCTCTTCTGTTCCTTCCGGCAGGTACGCCAGAAGAACATCTGCTCCTTTGAAGTCACTGACCTGTCCAGCAGTCAGATGAAGCCGGACCGGTCGGCCCTGACCATCGCACACGGCATGGAGTTCTGAGTTCAGGCCGCCTTTCGTGCGTCCGATATGCCGGGGAAAAGCCCCTTTTTGAGCAGGGAGGCCGATGTCCGATGCGCCTTGAGATGTATTGCATCAATCATCAGGCGCTTTGAACGGCCTGCCTGTTCTGTCAGGGCTACAAAGATCCTGTCCAAGACGCCCAGGCAGCTCCACCGGATGAAGCGATTATACAAAGTCTTGTGCGGACCACACGCTTTCGGAGCGTCTTTCCACTGAAGACCGTTGCGGATCACATAAACGATCCCGCTCAGAACACGCCGGTCATCCACCCGTGGCACTCCGTGCGCCAGAGGGAAAAACGGCTCAATCCGCTCCATCTGGCTCTCAGACAGCAAAAACACGTCACTCACAGCCTCACCTCCATCGGTAAGTCTCTGAATCACAATGGCTTGCTCAGTTCAATAAATTAATAGGTCCTGAGCCTAGGATGGCGCGTGGGCAATCCTGTCCGTGCATGAACAGTATGAAACCGGGCCATGTCAGAAACGGTCGTAACGGGACAGGAATGAGTGTGAGATACCTTTGTTTCCATCTTGCCACCGTTTATGTCGTATCCGTTCCGTATCAATGCCTTCCCCTGTCCGCCGGGCCGGAACGGGGCCGAGGACAGGTCTGCCATGCAGATTTCCATCTTCGGTTCCGGCATAACAGGCGTCACGATACGGTGAACATGAGGCGTAAAAGTACAGGATATGCACGAAGGGCGGTTCAGGACGTGGGCGCGCGAAGCGGAATTTTCCGCTGACAGGACCGCGCGGCCGATCATGGTCAGTCGGGTCGGTACGCCGCCAGCGGCACGGATAGGGTCGTCATGGCGAAACTGAAGCCGACCGCAGATGGCGGCGGGCAGAGCGCAACGTATTTTGCACTGACCCGCACCGATGCCGTGGATTTCAAAAGGGACAGGCATGACAGATGATGAATTACTGGCGCATTTCGCCAGCAATGCCCCGGATTTTCAAAAAATACTGCCGGATCTGACCACGGAAGAAAAAAGCAGTTTCTGCAAGATTGCACGTATTGTCCATGATGCCGGTCTGGACTGGTACTTCACTGATAAAACAGATGAATACTTTCGCTTTGGTCGCAAGAATGCCTATGACAAGATGGCTGGTCGACAGAAGGTGCTCGGCTTCATGGAAAAGAAGGGGGGCGAATGCCGCCTTTCGTTCAATGCAGGAAGCCTGCCGGACCTGCAGGAATACAAGGACGGATACTTCCCGCTTGATGGTAACGCCGTAAATGTTATCCAGCGTGTCCTTGTCCATAATCAGGAAATCATCAGGGGAAGACTGGCATTGGCCCGTCCCGGCCTGTGGCCTGATGACTATCCGCCCCGTCCGGAAAACAGTAACGCACCCACGTCGCAGGACGCCATGACAGGAAAAGAAGACGCCATGCCCGATACATCCACGCCAGATGCCGTGAACCTGATTCTGTACGGGCCGCCGGGCACGGGTAAGACCTATGCCACGGCGGCCGAAGCCGTGGCGCTGTGCGGTGAGACGGTGCCAAAGGACCGCGAGGAACTGATGGCGGTCTATCACCGCCTGATGCGTGCGGGCCGGATCGAATTCGTCACTTTCCACCAGTCCCTGGCTTATGAAGATTTCGTGGAAGGACTGCGTCCCCAGCAGAACACGACAGTCTGCGGCCCCGAAGGCGAACAGCCCGCAGCAGGGTTCACGCTGGCGCCAAAGGATGGCATCTTCCGCCAGATCGTGCGTGAAGCCATGAATGAAAACCTGGAAGGGAAAGACCTGTTTTTCCAGGGAAAACAGTTTTTCAAGATATCCCTTGATGCGACGGATGGCAGTGATAACGACCATATCTTTGAAAACGCCATAAAGGGTCGTTACGCCACCATCAGCTATGGAAACGTGGATTTGAGAGATCCGCGTTTTGCCGACCCGGACGCCATCCTGCACGCCATGCGGGAGGCAGACGTGGGGAAACAGGGGAACAGGCTCGAGGCCAGATCAGGCTGGGTCAGGATGCCGACCGTCTTTCGCAACAGTATCCGCAATGGTGACATTCTTATCGTCTCACGCGGGGAAAATGCGTTCCGCGCCATTGGCATGGTAACCGGTGACTATGACTATAAACCGCTTGAGGCACAGCCGAATTACGTGCATCGCCGCCGGGTGGAGTGGTTGTGGGTGGACCCGGCGGGCCAGCCGGTCAGCAATATCTATCCCCCCGGTTTTTCCGGGGCGACCCTTTATCAACTGGACCGCAACCAGGTCAACATCCCGGTACTGGAACAGTATATCGAGGCGCAGCAGGACGTACCACCCGCCGCGGCGGAACCTTATGTCCTTATTATAGATGAAATCAACCGCGCTAATATTTCCAAGGTCTTTGGCGAACTCATTACCCTGCTGGAACCTGATAAACGGCTGGGGAAGCCCAATGAACTGCGGGTGCGCCTGCCCTATTCGGGTGACCTGTTCGGTGTACCGTCCAACCTGCATATCATTGGTACGATGAATACGGCGGATCGCTCCATCGCGCTGCTGGACACCGCGCTGCGCCGCCGGTTCGATTTTCGGGAACTGATGCCTGATCCGGATCAGCTTAAAACCGTGGATGGCATCAACCTGACAAAGATGTTGCGCGCGCTGAATGAACGGATTGAATACCTGTTCGACCGCGAACACCAGATCGGGCATGCCTATTTCATCGGGTGCAAAAACCGCAGCGATATCGACCGGGTCATGCGTGACCGGATCATCCCGCTGCTGGCGGAATATTTTTACGAAGACTGGGACAAGATCGCCGTCGTGCTGGGGGACGCGGACACGAACCGTGAAGGCGGATTTCTCAAGTGTGACGAACTGGAGGTCCCAGCCGGGTTGGGGGGAAAAGGAGAAAGCGACACATACTACTTCCGCTGGCGCGTACGCACTGTGAAGGAAGGCTTTGCTTACAGGGGACTTCTGGACGCATGATCCGCCGTATGGTCCTAGAGTGGAATATGCTGCCATACGGGGAAAAAGAAGATGAAATTCCCCTTGGTATTGCCGCCCGCCTGATGACGGTAGCTGACGCCTCTGACATACCCGACGTGCTGCGGTACGAGCGCCATGGCCTGCGGGCCGGCAGCGTGGTGGGGATTATTGTCGCCCCCGGTGTCGAACTGGAAATCCTGCCCAAGATCGAATCCCTGGAACAGCATGGCACGCAGGCGAGCGACAGCATACGCAGTCGTCTGGTGCATATGCTGGCAGTCGTGCTGGACATGACCGTGGACGGTGGCGATCTGGCCCATATGGGCACGCAGGACGAAACCCTGCTGGAAGTTGTGATAAGACTGTTCGTCCGGCGGTTGTGTGAAGCGGTGCGGCGCGGCCTGCCCCGTCGCTATGTTGAGCAGGCCGACGACCTGCCGGCACTGCGGGGCAGGCTGGATGCCATCCGGCAGTTCAGCGTGCTGGCGGTCAGCCCGCAGAAGCTGGCGTGCCGATATGATGTATTGGGCTGTGATACGCCACTCAACCAGATCATGAAGGCGGTGGTGGGACGGCTTTTGCAACTGGCGCGTGCGACGGATAACCAGAAAAGATTGCGGGAACTGGCATGTATCTACGCGGATGTCAGTCCCGTCCCCGTCGCAGCCCTGCGCTGGGACGCGGTGACGGTGGACCGTACTACCGCACGCTGGACCACGTTGATCGAACTGGCGCACCGGTTGCTGCACAAACCGTACCAGACAACATCGAATGGCGCGACGCAGGGGTTTTCCCTGCTGTTTGACATGAACGTGCTGTTTGAAAAATACATCGCCTACTGGTTACGGGTAGCACTGGAGGGAACGGGCCTGCATGTGGTGGTTCAGGGCGGCGGGGACTATGCGCTCTATACACCACCCGACAACAGGGGCGTGTTCCTGACCATTCCAGATATCCTGATCAAACGTGATGATAAAATTGTAAAGATCATCGACACCAAATGGAAACGTCTTGCCCGGCAGGAAAATGATCCCAGGCAGGGTGTAAAGCAGGCCGATATCTATCAGATGATGGCATATGGCAGGATTTATGACTGTCCGCATCTCATGCTGCTTTACCCGCATCATGCGAGGCTTGGCGGCAACCTGGTTCGCAATCTGCACCGTATCGCAAGACGTGCCGGTCCTGACGTGCTGGAAATCGCAACCGTAAATCTGTCGGACAACAATACGGGCCTGCTACACAGGCTGCGGCAGTTATGTGACGTCGCCTGACCGTCGGGCAGGGGAAAGGACACGCATGCACCCGCCTTCACGATTGAAAAATGGGTCCGTGTCATGGCCGGTCATTGTTGTGATGGTGTGTGGCACCGTGACGGCAGCGACGGTTGCGCCAGCGCGCTCCCGATCTGCCCCGCGTTGCGCGAACGGCTGATTGCGTGGGCAGATCGCTATAATGCGTGCGGGGACCATTTGCCCCCGGAACGGCAGGCCGCTTTTGACCTGAAGGAATTTTCAGCCGATGGGCTGAAGATCGCCCGCGCGATCAGGGCTGAACTGCCGGGCTGGACCATTGTCTATTTTGATGCGGCAAAATGCGACTACGGCAACCGTGAACAGCCACGGCATGAATTTGAATATGAAGTCTGATTTGCAGGAGCGGCGGGCGGAGGACTGCCCATTCCGCCAAGGGCAGGGGACTGGCGCAAATTCATTCGTGGACCGGTCCCGCACCGGCTCTTATGGCGCGGGACCGGATTTCAGGCACGACAGGACAGCGGGTGTCCCTTACCCGCCTGGTTAATGATGATGGTCGCGGCGATCTTCTTCCCTGTGGTCGTGGTGGGCTTCGTCTTCGCGCATGTCCTTGCGATGTTCATCTTCACGCAGGTCTTTGCGGTGTTCGTCCTCATGCATGTCCTTGCGGTGCATTTCTTCCTTATGGTGCCGCTCCATCTCGGCCCGGTCATGCATGTCGTCCGCACGCGCGGCAAGGGGAGCGAGCAGGCCGGTAGCCACCACGGCGGAGAGGGCGAAGGGCAGAAGTTTCATGGGGATTATGTCCTTATCTCGATCTGGAAGAAACGGATAATGCCTGTCTTGCAATTGAAATGAAATGTTACAAACGATAAGCACCCATGCATTTTTGCCCATGCGGGAGAATATTCGGGCGCACACACTGGCCTGAACACCACAATGCGCACAGGTCATGATACGAGGCAGGAACCGTATAATGTGGTAATTCCGGTAATGGATGGTAATTAACATGCCATTTTATTGCATTTCACCATACAAAAAAAACCGAAATCACCCAATATTCGGTGATTGTAGTATATGGCGGTCACTAACTTCATGTTTGGCGGGGATTGGGGGAAGCCATTATTCCGACAATATTACTTTTTATCCCTGACAAAATGCCGTGGGTTATTTTTACCTGGTCCTTTTTTTTGCAAAATATAACAAAAGCACAAGCATTATATCTAATATATGTATTTCAGTTATTAAATAATTACCAAATTTGTGGTAAATAATCACAAAAAACATAAATTCTTTGTATAGTATAGAAATATATAGGTCTATATTCCTATCTTCTGTGTAAATTTGGATAACTGAAACCAGAAAAATGTTTAATTTGACCCATTGACGGATAGGTAAATGATTCGTTAATAATGCAGAATTAATGGAATAAATGATATAATTCCAGTACACACCAAAGTATTTATAACGAAGGCATATGGTGATGGTCCGTTGCTACGCATGAACTGGTTGTATTCATATGGGATGCGATAGTGGGAGTCGTTACTCCTGACATGTCTCTTCGGGGGGAGCGCATAGCGGTTATCGGCATGGGTTATGTCGGGTTGCCGCTTGCTGTCGCATTTACCAATCAGGGTGCTGCCGTCACCGGATTTGATACTAGCAAGAAACGATTGAACGAATTGCGGTCCGGGCGGGATTCCGGTCAGGAATTCACGCCCCAGATACTGTCCGTCATCCATATTGATTATACAGATGACACGGAAGCGCTTGCGGCCTGCGACGTGTTCATCGTGTGCGTGCCGACGCCGCTGGATGCCGAGGGCCGGCCGGATCTGTCCGATCTTGAAGCCGCCTGCCAGTCCGTTGGCGCTGCCCTGCGCGCAGGTGCGCTTGTTGTTTATGAATCCACGGTTTTTCCCGGTGTAACCGAAGACATATGCATTCCGATACTGGAAAAACGATCCGGCCTGAAGGCGGGGCAGGACTTCATGGTCGCTTACAGTCCGGAGCGGATCAACCCGGGTGATCGGAAGCACTGCCTCAGGACGGTCACGAAGGTTGTTGCCGGCCATACGCCCGCCGCCCTGGCGCGGGCCAGCCGCCTGTATGGCAGCATCGTGGATGCGGGGGTCTACGCGGCACCGACGATCCGTGTGGCAGAGGCCACCAAGCTGGCTGAAAACGTGCAACGCGACGTCAACATCGCGCTCATGAACGAAATGGCGCGCATCTTTGGCGCGCTGGGGCTGGATGCAACGAACGTTTTCCAGGCTGCACGGACAAAATGGAATTTCCATCCCTACCTGCCCGGTCTTGTCGGTGGGCACTGCATTGGGGTTGACCCCATGTACCTTGCCTACTGCGCCCGGCAGACAGGGATCGAGCCCTCGCTTGTGCTCACTGCGCGCAATGTCAACGACAGCATGCCGGGATTCATTGCGCAGCAATGCGTTGACCGTCTTGTGCGGCAGCACGGACCGGGTGGGCAGCGCGGACGGCGCGTGACCGTACTGGGTGTCACGTTCAAGGAAAACCTGCCCGATATCCGCAATACCCCTGCACGCGCACTGATCCAGAAATTGCAGGCGTTCGGCATTGTTCCACAGGTCGTGGACCCATGGGCCGAACCGGAAGATGTCGTGACGCAGCTGGGGGTGCCGCTATGCCCGGATGACGGTATCGAACCTTCGGACGGCGTCATACTGGCCGTCGCGCATGATGAATTCGTAACGGGGGGATGGCAATTCGTTGACCGCTGCCTGGGGGGAGTGGGGAAGGTCGTCATCGACGTCAAGGCCGTTCTTGATCCGGAAGACATGCCGCCGGAAATCGATTTCTTCCGCCTTTGACGAAGAAACGTCCCCGGTCCCGGGTTCCCGCGGGGCGCCGGTCTTTTGTTTTAACAGATGATGCACGAACTGGAACGGATACATGCTGAAAGATAATGAAGTCGGTTCACCTGTTATGGAAAAGCCGGCGCAGGCTGAAGTGCATGAAGTAACCGTCACCCCCCTGGGGACCTGCCGCATCGCGGAACCGCTGTACATCGCCTCCAAGCATTGCGAAATGCAGCGCAACATGACGCGCGTGTACGGCTATGTGCATACCACCAAGGAAATTCTTCAGCTTATCGAATGCATGGAAGGGCAGAACCTTCCCGATGAGATGGTGCCGCTTATCGCGTCCGAGCGCTATGAAGCCGACACGGTACGGACGCCGTCCGATGTGTATTTCGTGGAAATTTCATCCATAAAGGAAATACATTACAAGAATTTTCTGCTTCAGCTGAACTGCGTCAACCGGGTTTTTGAAGATCACAAGGATATCCAGGAGATCTTCTTCAAGCACCGTCGCGTCAAGGAAATTCCCGAGCGTCGGCAGCTGCTGGAACAGATCCCCGCATTCCATACGCTTTCCCCCTTGCTGAAAAGCATCATGCTCGAAGGCTACGTGCATTTCACGAAGCAGGAGGAAGTCGCCGCGGACATGCAGCGTATTGCCAGCCGGCTTGGCAATAACGTGGTGTTTGTCAGCCATATCAACGTGCCCGGCGACAACGGGGAACTGATCGCCTCGCGCAACCGGCTGTGTGGCTGGATACGGGCCGAATGTCAGACCCATGGCTATAACTACTTTGATCCGACCCCACTGGTCACGTCCCATGGCCTGAAGAACGCGCTGGCGAAGCAGGGCGAGGATAACAAGCATTACGCCACTAACTTCAAGGATGTGCTGGGCACCTATCTGTACGAAAACTATGTCGTTCCCCTGACCACGCCAGGAGCCGCGCGCCCGATCATGACGGCGGCGATGGCGCAGGCATCCGGCACGGCACAGCCCGCGCCAGCCGCCAGCACCACGCCCGAAAGCGGGCAGGCCCCGTCGGCAATGCCGACCCCGGTCGTCAATCCCGAGGACATGCGCATCGACGCGATCCTGGCCGATGCCCGCGCCATGGTGAAACGTGGCGAAGCCGATGAGGCCGAAGCCATGCTGCGTGGCGCCTCCATCGACCATCCGGCCAATGCCGAGGTTTTTGCCCAGCTTGGCACCATCGCTTACCACCGGGGCGACAGCATTTCCGGTCTGGCCAGTCTGCGCCACGCCCTTGACCTGAATCCGAAACTGGTCGAACCCAAGATCCTGCTGGTGCGCATCGCCCAGCGCCTGAACCGGCTGGAAGAAGCCTGTTCGCTCGCGCTTGAACTGGTGACCGAGGCGCCCGACGAACCCAAGGCCCTGACCGCCGCGGCCAAGGCGTTCGTGAAATCCCGCCGCTTCCAGGAAGCCGCGGCGATCTGGAAACGGCTGGCGGTCTTGCAGCCCGCCCAGTCCATGCCCCTGACCGAAGCGGCCCGGGCCGAACTGAAGGGCCGCAACTTCGAAGCCGCCATCCAGGATGCCGATGGCGCCCTGCAGCGTGACAGTGGGGATGTCTCCGCCCTTGTCATCAAGGCAATGGCGCTCCAGCGGCTGAAGCGCATGAAGCAGCTGGCGGAAGTCGCCGTCCAGATTGCCGCGATCGATCCCGGCGCCGCGATGGGAACGGTGCCGACGCTGGTGGATGCCGGCCATCTGGAAGACGCGGCGGACGTGCTGGCGCGCATTCGCCTCAAGGGACACCCGGCGGCTGATGACGCCGTGCTGCAGGCGGGGCTGGTGCGCTCGCTCATTCGCCGTGCGCGGCTGGCCGTCGAACAGAATAACGACGTAAGCGCCGCCGCCGCGTGGAACGGTGTCCTGAAAATCGATCCCGAAAACCGCAACGCCCATTCGGGTATCCGCAAGATCGTCTCGCCGATCGTGCGCGAAACACGTCGCCTTGTCTCCCTTGGTGAAACGGATCAGGCCATTGCCCTGTGCCGGCGTGGCCTGTCCTTTGACCATGCGAACATGCCCCTGCAACGCGTGCTGGCCAAGGCGCTGGAAGTCAGGCAGACATGGGAAGAATCAGCGGATGCATGGGAACATTACGCCCATCTGACCAATCCGGCTGACGGACCTTCGCTGCTGCGTGCCGCCCGTAACGCGGCGCGGGCGCAGAACTGGTCGCGTTCGCTGCAGCTGTTCGGGCAGCTTCCCCCTGACGAGAAGGCGGTTGTCGGCACCAAGATCGAATCCCTGACGCGCAAGCTGGTCAAGGAACTCCGCAACGACTTCAATTCCGGCGCGGTGGCGGAAGCCGTGTCCAAGGCGGACATCGTGCTGAGCATCGACCCGCAGAATGAAAAGGCACACCGTTTTCTGGGCAAGGCCGTTTCCGCGTACCGTCGCATCATGAAAGATGCCGTGCAGGCGGACGACCTTGAGCGGCAGGAAGAATTCGGACGCAAGATCCTGGCCCTCGCGCCCAACCGTGTCGATGCGCTCAAGGTACTTTCGCGTGTCTATCGTATCAAGCGCCAGTGGCGTGACGCCATCGAGGTCCAGAACCATCTGACGCAGCAGGAACCGGACCGGGCGACCCACTGGCGCCGTCTGGCCAGTTTCTGCCGTTCGGGCAAGAATTACGACCTGGGCGTGCCGGCTGCCCTCAAGGCGGTGGAACTGGAACCTGACAATACCCGCAGCATCGAATTCCTGAGTGATATCCTGAACCGGCAGGCTCAGGCAGCGACGGCGTAAGGCACCGGGAATGGGCGCTCTTGCTGGATGGATGGGGAATACCAGGGCATCGCCCTCTGTCGTATCGATGATACGGCAGAGTGGCGCGGGCCTGGCCTATCGTGTTACGCCAGGCAGCGCCATGTCGGGGGTCATCGTGTCGGCCGATGGGCATGCCGCCTGCATGGGCGGTCCTGTCCACGTGCAGCGGCATGGTGTCATCATGCTGTTTGACGGCAGGCTTGATAACCTGACCGAACTGCGTCGCGAACTCGCCTGCCCGGCGGGGGCGGATACGGGCGCCGTGCTGCTGGCTGGCTGGGAACGCCATGGTCATGCCCTGTTCGCGCGCCTGCAGGGGCCCTTTGCACTCGCCATTCATGACGAGGCCACGCAGAGCCTGACATGCGCGCGTGACCAGCATGGCCAGCGCCCGCTTTATTATGCCGCCCATGACGGGACATTCGTCTTTGCTTCCGATGTCCGCACATTGCAGGCATGGCCCCACGTGGAAGGGCGCATCAACCTTGATGCCCTGGCCTATGTTTTCTCCCTTGGGTGCGCGCCACCGGAATTTGGCCTGCATGCAGGCATAAGCCGCCTGCTGCCCGGCCACATGCTGACTGTAGGCAGCAACCTGAAGCTTCACACGGTCCCATGGACCATGCCGGCCCCGGAAGACATGGCCATGGCCCGCCCGCCACAGGCGGGAACGGATGCCACCCTGTCACGACTGCTGGGCGATGCGGTCACCACCGGTACCGGTGGCGCGCGCGCGCTCCTTATGGGGGGAGGAGACGGGGAAGCGGACAGGGGATATGGCCTGCTACGGGATCTGGGGCCACAGGTTCCCCCGCTCCATCCCGTCCAGAATATCCTGGATCAGGATGACGACGTCATTATCGAGCGTCTGCGGGCGCTGCAACGTATTGCCGGTGAACCGCTTGTCTCCCTCCTGCCGGGACATCCGGCCCTGTTCCCGCAATATTCGGAGGAGACGGTGCTGGTCTCGTCCGCAGGTGGCGCGGAACTGCTGGGCAGCGCGCCGCGCTATGACGTGTTCATGCGTGATGTCGTGCGCCTGCGAGAGGAAGGGCGACCGCCCGTATGGTGGAAAACATCGTTCTATGATGTCATGCCCTTCGTGCGCGACCTGTTCCAGCACTGTCATGGCGGCCTGACGGAAGCCGAACGCATGACGGTCGTCGGCCCCGCAATGACCCATACCCTGCTTTTTGCCGTGCCTGACGCGCTTGGCCCGGAACTGGAGACGGTGGATACGCCTGACCTGCGCCGCGCGGCAGCGGACATGGACCTGCGCATAAGCCTGCCGGGCAGCGACCTGCTGGTGCTGGACTGCGTGGCCGCCCTTGACGACCGCGAGGCGGTAGCCCCTTTCCTGGACCCGGCTGTTATCCGGCACCGTGGCGCGTTCGCCGCACAGCAAGGCGGTCCCGCGCCACGCGGCAGGGGCCATGCCGGCCTGCCCCGCCATTACGTGCGCGAACTGACCGAACGTCTGATCGGTTCGTACATGCGTGACCTCCTGACAGGTTCGGCGTGCCGTCAGCGCGGCCTGTTCAGCACGGCACAGGTCGAGCGCCACCTCCGTCACACTTCGCACCGTTCCGCGCGCAGCATCCGTATCCTGTGGACAATGTTCTGCGCCGAACTGTGGTATCAGGATACGATCGACACGCCACCTGCCTTCCGCAAGGAAGCACCCGTAACCCCGGCCGTCATGGCGGGGTACGCATGAGCGATTCCATCATCTCGCTGGTTCCGCCACCGTCAGGGAAGGCCCTGACGCGTGCGGACCTTGGCCTGATTGTCGAGGATGCTCGCCGTCTGGTCCGTTCGGGACAGTTCCAGGTGGTGGTCAGCATGCTGGAACCCCTGCAGGAAGAAGCGGAAGTTACGCGCGAAATGAAATCCCTGCTGGCGCAGGCTTACGAAGGGGTGGGGGAAAAGCACAAGGCGCGCCTGCTGTGGCTGGAAGTGGAACGGGCGGGAACCCCGGCGGAAGGCAATGGCCGCCACCTGTGGAAACTGGGTAACGGCGCGCTGGAACGCGGCGACTATGGTGAAGCCGAGCGCCTGTTCACAAGCTTCCTGCAGGTCTGTCCGGGTGATCTTGCCGCAGCCGAACGCCTGCTGGAAGCGCGCATGAACCGGGCCGATGGCAGGGCCCTGCGGCGCGTTTATGCCGAACATCTGGATGCGTGGCCCGAGACGGCCAATTCCGCCGCCTGTCTGGCCGCCCACGTCCTGCGTCATGACACCAAGGCCGAAGCCCTGAAGGTGCTGGCCCATGCCGAAACGCTGTGGGAGGGCAGCCTGCCCGCCGCCCTGCGCATTGCCCAGATTTTCCAGGGCGTGAATGAACCCGAGCGCGCGCTGGCGGTTCAGGACCGGGCGGCCGCGCTGTACGGCAACAACATCGCACTGTTGCGCAGCCGGTTCAGAACCCGCCAGATCATGGGCGCGCCCAAGGATGAACTGCTCAAGGCGATCGATCACCTGATCTCGCTCGAGCCGGACATTGCGCGCTATCATGTCATGCGCGCGCGGCTGTGCGCCAACTTCAAGGACTGGGCCGGGGCCGCGAAGGCATGGGAAATATCCCTGCGGCTGGATGACACCAAGCTGGCGTACTGGCGCGGGCTGATCAATGCGCTGGGCAAGCTGGAACGCAATGCCGCCATTGACGCGCTGATTGCCAAGGCCCGTCAGCATTTCCGTTCAGGCGGGGCCGAAGGGCTGGTTGACCTGTCCATTCTTGAAACCTCCATTGGTGAGCACAAGCGCGCCGTGAAGCTGGCGGTCAGCGCCATGTCCAATCCCCGCATGCGCATGCGCGCGCGGGAAGCGGCGTCGGCCGCCCTGCTGGCCGCGGGGGATTACGTGCGGGCGTGGAGTTTCCTGTCCGGCGGGCTGGAGGATGGCACGGCCAGCATCGAGACCGAACGCATGGCGGCACGCTGCTCGGCCTCCCTTCTTCAGCCGGCGGCCACCAGCGGGCGTCGCCGGTTTCCCGATGCGCTGTTTGAACGCGCGCTGCTGCACCCGCCCGCGCGTACGCTGATCGAGCCGGGTGATGCGGTCATGCTGGTCACGTCGTCGCTTGGCGCGGGTGGGGCGGAACGGCAGGTCGCCTATTCGGCCGGGGGCGTTGCCAGACTGCGCGCCGAAGCCGGTCGTGGGCCGACATGGCTGGTCGCGCAGGACATGGCCGCCGAGCGCGGGCGCGCCGTGATGATGCCGGTTGCCGCCAATGAACACCTCCAGATCGAGGATCTCGGCCCGATCGATCAGGCCGCGTGCTTTCGCAAGATCGCGGCGGAGGATGTCGGGGCACGCGAGGCGCTGCGTATCATCGCGGCAATGCCCACGCGCATATCGCGCGATGTCATCAAGCTGTATGACTGTTTTCGCCGTCATAAGCCCGGGCTGGTGCATCTGTGGCAGGACGGCGTCATTTCCACCGGCTCGGTCGCTGCCGTGCTGGCGGGCGTGCCGCGTATTGTCTGTTCCACGCGCAATGTCGTGGCGCAGGAGACGGACCGGCGGCGCTACCGCTCCTATCTCGCCACGATGTACCGCTGCCTGGCCCAGCGTTCCGATGTGCGCCTGACCGCCAATTCCGGCGTGGGCGCGGAAGATTATGAAAAGTGGCTGGGACTGGAGCCGGGGTCGATCGCCGTGATCCGCAACGGGGTGGAAACCGCGTCCGTGCAGAAGCGCGGCAACCCCGAAGCACGCGCCATGGTGCGCGAACGCCTCGGGCTGGGACCGGACAACCTGCTCATGGGCGGTACGTTCCGCCTTGCCCCCGCCAAGCGGCCGCACCTGTGGCTGTCGGTGGCTGAAATCGTGGCGGCACAGGTGCCGGAGGCCCGTTTCACCATTGTGGGCGACGGCGTGCTGCGCGCGGAACTTGAACAGTGGATCGCAGCCCACGGCCTTGCCGACCGCGTGACGCTGGCGGGCCGGCAGAGCCCGGTCGAGCCATGGATCGCGGCCATGGATGTCATGCTGCTGGCCAGCGAGGTCGAGGGCCTGCCCAACGTATTGCTGGAGGCCCAGACACTGGGCGTTCCCGTTGTCACGACGGATGCCGGTGGCTCGCGCGAAGCGGTGATCCAGGACATTACCGGGTATCTGGTCCAGGACGACAAGGCCGAGAACCTTGCCGCCGCGATCATCAGGGTCATGCAGGACCGCACGTTTCGTCTCAAGGCCCGGACTGGTGCGCCAGCCTTCATTGAGCAGAGATTCGGCCTTCAGCGGATGCTGGGGGATACGATGTCACTTTACGATACAGGTTTTCCGTTACAAGGGAGAGTAGGATGAAAATTGCTGTGATTGGGGCCGGTTATGTCGGCCTTGTAACCGGTGCGTGTTTTGCGGATTTCGGGCATGAGGTCCGCTGCATCGATACGGACCCACGCAAGATCGAATCCCTGCGCAATGGCGGCGTGCCGATTTATGAGCCGGGTCTGGCTGAACTGATCGCCAACAACGTCGCGGCCGACCGCCTCAAGTTCGACATGGACCTGGGGTGGGGCGTGCGCGACGCCGATGCGGTGTTCATTGCCGTGGGCACGCCCTCCCGTCGTGGCGATGGCCATGCGGACCTGAGCTATGTCTATCAGGTGGCGAAGGATATCGCGGCGGAACTGCAGGGCTATACCGTCGTGGTGACAAAATCCACGGTGCCGGTCGGCACGGGTGATGAAGTCGAGCGCCTGATCCGCGAAACGCGGCCCGATGCGGATTTCACGGTGGCGTCCAATCCGGAATTCCTACGTGAAGGGGCCGCCATCGGTGACTTCAAGCGGCCCGATCGCATCGTGATCGGCACGACCGATCCCCGTGCGCGTGAAGTCATGTCGGAAGTCTACCGTCCGCTGTTCCTCAATCAGGCCCCCATCCTGTTTACAGACCGCCGCACGTCCGAACTGACCAAATACGCGGCCAATGCCTTCCTTGCCACCAAGATCACGTTCATCAACGAAATCGCCGATCTGTGCGAGGAAGCCGGCGCCAACGTGCAGGACGTCGCGCGTGGCATGGGGCTGGACAACCGTATCGGTTCCAAGTTCCTGCATGCGGGCCCCGGCTTTGGCGGATCGTGTTTCCCCAAGGATGTCAGCGCACTCATCAAGACCGGCCAGGATTATGGCGCGCCCGGACGCATTATCGAGGCGGTGGCGAATGTCAACGACCAGCGCAAGCGCGCCATGGGCCGCAAGATCATCCAGGCGGCGGGTGGCGATATCCGTGGCAAGACGGTTGCGCTGCTGGGCCTGACCTTCAAGCCCAACACGGATGACATGCGTGATGCACCGTCCATTGCCATCACGCGTGCGCTCAAGGATGCGGGCGCGAACATCCGTGCCTTTGATCCGGTCGGCATGGAACAGGCGCGCAAGGTGATCGACGAAGGCGTCGTGTTCTGCAAGGACCCGTACGAAACCGTAGCCGGCGCGGATGTCGTGACGGTGGTGACGGAATGGGACGTTTTCCGTGCGCTCGACCTGACCAGGGTGCGTGGCCTGATGAAAAGAGCGATCCTTGTGGACCTGCGTAATGTCTACAATCCCACGGACGTCATCAAGGCGGGCTTTACCTATACGGGTGTTGGCCGTGGCCAGGTGAAGACGAGCGCGGCCTGATGCTTCAGGCGCCAGCCCGGCCTGGCGCCTGACCCATGGGTGCACCAAGTGGTTGACGGAGAATGACTGACATGAATGGCAGCGTGGGAAACACGGCGGGGAATGGCGCGTTCGTCCCCCCCGTGCCAACCGGGGGCGGTACGCAGGCAGACAACTGGGTCATGCCTGCCCTCACGCGCCATTACCGCGTTATTGGCGCGCTGATCCTGCGTACCGCGCAGACGCGTTTCGGGCATACCAGCGTGGGTTACCTGTGGGCGCTGATCGAACCGATCGCCCATGTTGCCGTCATGTCCGTTGTCTATTGGGCCATCAACCGCCAGGACCCGGTGGGGGGCAATGTCCTTCTGTTTTTCGTAACCGGGGTGCTGCCGTTCTTCCTGTTCCAGAAAACGGCGCTGCATGTTGGCGCGGCACTTCGTTCCAACCAGATGCTCCTGCGCTTTCCGCTGATACACGCGCTGGATATCGTGACATCGCGGGGACTGCTTGAAGGCGTTACGTGGCTTGCGGTATCCGTGCTGATCCTGGGGGGGATGATCATGGGCGACTATGCCCCCGTGCCCGAGTATCCGATGGAATGCGTTGGCGCCATCATCCTGATCTTCACGATGGGAATGGGCGTTGGGCTGATCAATGCCGTACTGGGCAAGATGTGGCGTTCGTGGGTGATGCTGTACCCGATCATCACGCGCCCGCTATACCACTTTTCCGCCATTTTCTTCTTTATCGACCGGGTGCCCGTTGACCTGCGTCGGTGGTTGCTGTGGAACCCGATGCTGCATGGCGTGGCGCTGTTCCGCGCGGGGTATCTGTCCGATTATGATACAATCTACATGAGTCCACTCTATCTTTCGCAATGGGCCATCGGGTCCGTGGTGGTTGGCCTGTGCCTGCAGCGCATCACGCGCAAGCGGATCATATCCGCATGATCGCCATGTCGGATGTCACCAAATCCTATCGTGGGCGGGCGGCGGACAATCCGGTCCTGTCGCACCTGAACGCGGTGTTTGACGGCAGTGAGGATCTCGGAATCCTTGGCGGCAACGGGTCGGGCAAGAGTACGCTCATCCGTCTGCTGGCTGGCATGGATTACCCCGATAGCGGGGAGATCATCCGCAGTCCCGACATGCGGGTTTCCTATCCGCTGTCTTATAGCGGCTTCTTCCACCCCCACATGTCCGGTCGTGACAATGTGCGCTTCATCGCGCGGCTGTACGGGGCCGATGAAAACGAATGCATCCGCTTCGTGCGCGAGTTCGCCGAGATCGGGCGCAGTTTCGACATGCCGCTCGGCTTCTGTTCAAGCAGCGTGAAATCGCGCATCGCGTTCGCGATGTCGCTGGCCATCCGTTTTGACATCTATCTTGTCGATGAGGTCAGCGCCGTGGGCGACGTCGCGTTCAAGCGTCGCTGCATGGCCGCGTTTGCCGAACGCCGCAAGCACGCGAAAATCATCATGGTCTCCCAGGCGGTGACCACCATCCGACGCATGTGCACGCGCGGCGCCGTACTCGTGGATGGTCAGCTATCGTGGCATGAGACAATGGCCGATGCCATCAATGAATTTGAAAACCAGCTTGGGATAATCCATGTCTGACACGTCATCTGCGGGCACGTCCCAAACTGTCGAGACCCGGGCCAAGGCGCCAGCGGTCTCCTCCTCATCCTCCAGCCGCGCGGCCATCGGGTTACCTGCTTTCCCGCTGGAACTGCCGCGCCGTTCCTCCGGGCTGCTGGTTTTTGTCCTTATGGTCATACTGCCGACGTTCATCGCGTTCGTGTATTATGACCTGCTGGCCGCCCCCCAGTACCAGACGCAGGCGACATTCGCCATTCGCAGCACCTCAGATCATTACGGAAGTGAAACTGGCGGTGGCGCGGGCATATTCGGGCCACCGACCGGCCCGGTTTCGGCCACGCAGTCGTACGGGCTGCTCAGTTACCTCAATTCTGCGCCCGCCATTGAGGATCTGACCCAGACGGGCGTGAACGTGCGCGGCATGCTGTCCTCGTCACGGGCCGATTTCCTCAGCAGGCTTTCATCCCACGCAAAGATCGAAGATGTCGTGGCGGACTGGCGCAAGAAAGTACGCCTGCAGTATGATGTGACCAAGGGCATCATCACGCTCAATACATACGCCTTTACGGCCAATGATTCCTACACGCTGGCCGATGGCGTGCTGCAGCTGAGCGAACGCATGGCCAACACCATTTCGCAGCGCGTGCAGCAGGATGCGGTGAAATATGCCGAAGAAAGCCTGAAGGAAACCGAAAAAAACCTGACGGAAACCCGCAACCGGCTGGCGGATTTCCGCGCCAGGACGGGCGTTGTTGACGCGGAACGGTCCAACCAGAGCGAGATCAACATGGAGCAGGCCCTGCGCCAGGCGCTGTTTGCCGCGCAAAGCCAGGCCGATGACCTGCGTCGTTCCGGGGGCATGAACAGCCCGGCGCTGGCGTCACTGCAGCAGAAGATCACCACCATCAAGAGCCAGATCAGTGAAATCCACCAGCGCGTCAGTGGCGGTTCGGCCGACCATGCCGCGGCCCCGACCGAAGGCTGGGCTTCGGTCATGGATACCAACACCCTTCTGCTTGACCAGATGAAGGAAGCCCAGACCCATTATGACGAAGCCCGCAATACATTGCGTGAGCTGCGTCAGAACGCCGTCAAGCAGAACGCGTACGTGCTGATCTATGTCCGGCCGGTAAAGGCGGGCGAGGCGACATTCCCCCGTTATCTGCTCTCCCCGCTTACCGTCACGGGCTGCGCGTTCATCGCATGGGCCATTTCGCTTCTGCTGTTCTACGCGCTGCGTGATTCCCGTTAAGGGAACGCGTGGACATCGTCGTGTCCCGTCAGGACAAAACAGGGGTGGCTTACCCCGAGCCACCGGAATTTTCTGGAGTATATAATGCGTATTCTTGTTACCGGTACGGCCGGATTCATTGGTTTTCATGTTGCCCAGCGTCTGCTGCGTGATGGCCATGAGGTGACCGGCATAGATGGCATGACCGCCTATTACGACGTGACGCTCAAGCAGAAGCGCCATGCGATGCTGCGGGAATTCGAGAAGTTCACCTGCAATGAATTCATGCTGGAAGATGCGCAGGCCATGGAAAACGCCTTTACGGCGTGCCAGCCTGAACTGGTCATCCACCTCGCTGCACAGGCGGGGGTACGGTACAGCATTGAAAACCCGGGCACCTATATCAGCGCCAACCTTGTCGGCACCTATAACGTGCTGGAGCAGGTCAAGCAGCACAAGACGCCCCATCTCATGATGGCGTCAACGTCGTCCGTCTATGGGGCGAACAAGGAGATGCCCTTCTCCGAATCCCAGCGTTGCGACCATCCGCTCAGCCTGTACGCCGCCACCAAGAAGGCGACAGAGGAACTGGCGCATTCCTATTCCTATATCTGGAAGCTGCCGATTACCGCTTTCCGCTTCTTCACGGTGTATGGCCCGTGGGGGCGGCCGGACATGGCGTTGTTCAAGTTCACTGCCAACACGCTCGCGGGCAAGCCGATCGATGTCTACAACAACGGCAACATGGAACGCGATTTCACCTATATCGACGATCTGGTGGAAGCGATCTGCCTGCTTTCCAAAAAGCCGCCGCTCAAGGCGGGTGAAAGCGATCCCGGCGCCAGTCCCGTCGCGCCGTACCGGGTGGTCAATATCGGCAACAGTCAGCCGGTCAGCCTGATGGCGTTCATCGAGGCGATCGAAAAGGCGCTGGGCAAGCCGTGTGTCCGCAACTACATGCCCATGCAGCCCGGTGACGTGCCGCGTACCTGGGCCGACTGCTCGGCCCTGCAGGCGCTGACCGGTTTCCGCCCGGCGACCCCCGTGCAGACCGGTGTGGATGCCTTCGTGGCGTGGTACAGGGATTACTACAAGGTCCCCGCGTGCCCCTGATACACGAGGAGCCAGCGGATACCCTATCAGGCCATCGGGCATCCAGCCCCGATGGCAATGGCTCGACACAGCCCATGCATCCCGACCGCGGCACGCGTGAAATGGCGGAAGCCATGTTCGCGCGGCATGTGCGCCTGCGTACATTCGCGGACGGCGTGCGGGAAATGGACAGCCTTGCCGCCCGCTTTCCCGCCCATGAGCGTTTTCACCTCCTGGCCATGCGTCTGCGTGACCGGAGCGAAGGGCGCCCGGCGGCGCTGGCGGGCTGGACCAGGCTTGCGGAGCAGTTTCCCCATTGTGGCGAAGCCTTCGTGATTGTCGTGCGTACCGTGCTGCGCATGACGGGACGCGACGCGGCCCGTGCAATCATCGAGGCCCGCTTTCCCGACGGTGCGCCCGCCATGCCGGATCTTGGCATGTGGGCGCGGGCGTGGGAGGAAGTGGGGGAACACGCGCGTGTCGATGCGGCGCTTTCCGCGCTGCTGGAAAATGATTCCACATCTGTCGGCGTTGGCAGCCTGCATGCCGGGCTGCTCCGGCGGCGTGGCGATCTGCCCGCGGCGCAGGCCGTGCTGGAACGCCTGCCGCATGCCTCGACCGATGAGACGCCCGCCGCGCAGGATGACGCCGTGGCAAATCAGCTCGCCGTCCTGCGCCGTGACCGGAAGCTGCTGGCACGGCGGGGACTGGGCGACATGGCCGCGCGTAACATGCATCAGGCCGTGCTGCACGACTGTCTCGTCTCGGCTATTGCCCGGCGCGGAACGCCCCCTGCCATGCGGGGGCGGGTCGGCCGGGTGATCATGTTCAATGGCTCGCTGGGTGCCGGGGGCGCGGAACGGCAGCTGGTCAATACCGCCGTGGGCCTGACGCGCGCCGCGCGCGCGGGCGAGGGCATTGGTCATTACCACCTTGATGGTCCGGTGGAAGTCGCCTGCCGGGCGCTGGATGACCGGCCGCATGGGGATTTTTTCCTGTCCGACCTGACATCCGCGCACATACCCGTTGACTGTTACGGCCAGATCCCTGCTGACGTGGCGCGCAGCGACGCGGCCGTGGCGGGGATAAGGGATGTCCTGCACCTGCTGCCCGCCCCGGTTGACGGCGCCACGGCGCGGGTGGCCACCTGGCTGCGCCAGCGCAGGCCACAGGTCGTGCATCTGTGGCAGGATGGCATGGTGCTGGCGGCAGGACTGGGCGCGGTGCTGGCGGGGGTGCCGCGCATCATCCTTTCGGTGCGCAGCGCCCCCCCGCCCGACCGTCCCGAACGCGACCGCCCCGAATATCAAATGCTTTATCAGACCCTGCTTTCCGCGCCGGGTATCGTGCTGACCGCCAATTCCCGCTTTGCCGCGCGGCGTTACGCCACATGGCTGGGCATTGATGAAGCGCGTGTGCGCGTCATCTATAACGGCGTGCGGCCGCTGGCTGATACGCCGCGCGGTGACAGCGCGGTCTTCATGGCGGATTTCGATGCCCAGGTGCCGGCCACGCGCACCATCGGCACGGTCATGCGCCTTGATGACAACAAGCGCCCGCTGCTGTGGCTTGACTGCGCGGCGCGCATGCTGGCGCAGCGGCCGGATCTGCGCTTCATCATGGTGGGCGATGGCCCGCTGGCGAAGCAGTGCCATGCTCATGCACGCAGGCTGGGCATTGCGGATCGTGTCCTTTTTACCGGCAGGCGGCCCGATGTCGGGTTCTGGCTCCGGCATTTTGATGTTTTCGTGCTGCTTTCGCGGTGGGAAGGACTGCCCAACGTGCTGATCGAAGCACAGGCGGCGGGCATTCCGGTCGTGACGACACCTGCCGGTGGCGCGGCCGAAACACTGATTGATGGCGTAACCGGCATTGTGCTGCCCGATGCCATTTCCCCTGATATCCATGCGGTAAGCGCCGCTGTCCTTTCTTTATTATCTGAATCAGTCACATCCGTTGCCACGATCGCCCGTGATGCCCGGCGGGTGGCTACTGAACGTTTCTCGCTCCTGACCATGCTGGGGAAAACGATGGAGGCCTATGTTGAATAAGGTTTGCTGCACCGCGATCATCGGATTGATGATGATGCCGTTGCTGAGCGGATGCGCTGGCTCCGGATCGCATGATACGCCCAGTGCGAAGGCGATTACGCATCCATCTTCCGTCAACTCCGTGGCGAATTACAATGTTGTTGACATTACGGCGAACAACCTGGCGCAAAATGTTGTTCCCGAGCAGGTGACGCCCGTCTCCCTCACCCCTGTCACGGTACCGGATGTGCCGATCCTGGCGGGGGATACGTTGCGCATTACGGTGTACGAACGCAGCGATGGCGGCACGTTCGCCCCCATTTCCATTGGCGGGTCCGTATTCCCTTCGGTCATGGTCGATAATAATGGCAGCATTACGCTGCCGTATGTGGGTTCACTCAAGGTTGCACATTCCAGCCTGGCCAGCGCGGCAACCATGATCCGCAACGCGCTGGTACACCAGCAGCTTGCCGTTGGACCGCAGGTCGAGATTGAATTCGTGACGACACCCGGCCATTCGGTCGTGGTGGCGGGTGACGTGAAAACGCCGGGGCGCGTGCCCACCATCGGTGGCAAGATCGACGTGCTTGACGCCATTTCCCGCAGCGGCGGCCCCGCACAGATCAGCAATGCCACCGATATCGTGGTCCACCGCGCGGATGGACAGTCGGTCGAACTGCCTTATACGCAGCTTCTGCTCTCGCCGCTTGAAGTGACGGATGGCGACCAGATTCTGGCCCTGGCCAATGCCCGTCGCTTCGTGGCGATGGGGGCCGTGCTCAAGCCCGGGCAGATCGACATGACCGCGCGCCGCACCAGCCTGCTTGACGCACTGGGCATGGCTGGCGGGCTGGATGACATGCAGGCCGACCGGACCCATGTGTTCGTCTTCCGGCTGACCAACCCCGACACCAATCCACGGCCCACGGTGTACAGGTTCAACATGTCCCGGGGGGAATCCCTCTTCCTGGCGCGGATGTTCCCTATCCAGCCCAACGATGGCATAGTGGTCAGCCATTCCGGTCTGCATGATTTCGAGAAATTCACGACACCCTTCCTGCAGGTCCTGACCATGATGCGCTTCATGCATCCGATCTGATGGATCTGAAGCAGGGGGAAGGGGGCCAGGCGGACCGGGCGAACGGTTACGATACCGGACCGGCGCGTGGCCTCTTCCCTGCTTCGACAATCTTACTGTGTTAAGGAAAATATTGATGGCAGCCTGGAACATCCTTTCCCCATGCAGGGCGCGCGGACCTGTCGCGGCGGTTGCAGTCGGGCTTGTGGCGACAGGACTGTGCTGTGTCACGGCAAGGGCGGAAAGTACGGTCTGCCGGCCGGAAAGTTTCGGGGCCACGCATGACGGCATGCATGATGACGGGCCGGCCATCACCCATGCGCTTGAGGAATGTGCCGGCAAGGGCATGGTCCAGCTTTCCACCGGCACATACCTTTCCGGTGCGCTTGTCGTGCCGTCGCATACGACCCTGTCGATTGAAAAGGGGGCGACATTGCGCTCCGCCCTTGTTCCCGGCGCGGGCACACCGCCCGTGGCCTTCCTTTATGGCAAGGAGGCAGGGGACATCACGCTGCAGGGTGCCGGTACGATTGATGGCGCGGGAGAGGCATGGTGGGCGATTGCCCGGCAGGCCCGCAGCCGGCACGAAAAAATGCCGCCCCGCCCGCGCCTGATTGCGTTTTCACATGTTGACGACCTGCATGTAAGCAACCTGACGCTGCGCAATGCACCGACCTTCCACCTGCTGATGACGGATGTCAGCAACGTGGTGGTGGATGGCATTACCATAAGCTCCCCCGCTGACTCACCCAATACGGATGGTATTGATCCCGCCGGGCGCAACATCACCATCCGCAATGTCGTCATTGACAACGGGGACGACAACATCGCCATCAAGTCCGGCCATCGCGACCCGCAGCACCCCGATGCCGCGACGGAAAACGTGGTGATTGAAAACTGCAAGTTCCTGCATGGTCACGGACTGTCCATTGGCAGCGAAACCACGGGCGGCGTGCGGCATGTCCGCGCCAGCCACCTGCAGTTCCAGCATACGACCAACGGCCTGCGCATCAAGACGGACCGCGCGCATGGGGGCGAGGTCTCGGATATCGTCTATGACGGCGTCACCATGGAAGACGTGCGCGAACCCATCATCCTGACCGATTATTATCCCAAGATCCCGCGTGAAGACCCGGCGAATGATGATCGGGCCGTGGGAAGGGACGGGGCGTCGCCGCGCATTCATGATGTCACGATCCAGAACGTGACAGGTTCGGGCGGCCTGATGCTGGGCTATGCCGTGGGCCTGCCGGACCTGCCCATAAAAAAGGTGGTTCTGCGCCATGTGCTGCTTGAAGCGGTCAAGCCGATGGAAGTACGCAACGCCGACCTGACGTTCGAGGATACCCGTCTTCATACAAAAAAAGGCAGCCCGCTCCTGCAGGAAAGCAACGTTACCATTTCCGGCTCACCTGAATAGGGCATGAGTCGCATGGATCAGTATGGTCGGTCCCGGGCTTCCGGCATCTGTCGTGTCGTGATGGTTGCTGCTGCGCTCATGGGTGTGGCCGGGATCGTGCCCGGGGCACATGCGCGCGCCGCTGATCCGGTGACTTTCCTTGCCGCGGTCCGGGACGGCGCCGCCCGGTTCAGCAGGCAGTCCTGCCCCGTTGTGCAACCTGATGCACGGGGCATTGTCCGCCATGATCCGTATCCCCATGACTTCGGCGGGGAGGCGGGGGATACGCAGGGCGGCCTTGGCTTCCCCCTGTTTAAGGTGACGGACGGGGGGGATGACAGTGTACATCCCGCGCCGGGCACGTTGCGCCATGCGTTGAATGATGCGCAGGCCGCGGGGGGCGGGTGGATTGTTTTCAGTCACGACCTGGACGGCCGGGTTATCGTGCCGCAGGCGACATTCCGCCTGCCTTCGAACATAACCCTTGATGGTGGGTGTGGGCAGGTAACCCTCGAGGCACGCGCACGCCTTACGGACCTTACCGTTACCGATTCAACCAATATCATCATACGGGGGCTGACGCTGACCAAGCAGCCCTATGTCGACAAGACTGACAAAACCGGCGATGCCATCGGCCTGACGGGTTTTTTTGACCGGGTCGCGATCGTGCATAATGACTTTCGCCGCTGTGGGGATGGCTGTGTCGACATCGTGCGCAAGGGCCGTATCAACGCGGCATCCCATGCCACGGTCGCCTTCAATCATTTTCAGGCGCATAACAAGGTCATGCTGATCGGCACGCTGACCTGCTACATCACCCCCGACGCGCCTGGCTGCACGGACCCGCTTGCCCATCTGGATGAGGACGCCATGCGCCCATGGGTCAGGGTCAGCATAACCGGCAATTATTTTGAATCGACATCACAGCGTCACCCGAAGGTCGTGTCCAATGCCTATGTGCAGTCGGTGGACAACGTGATCGTGCTGAAACCAACCCTGTACCCGGATGGGAAGCCAAGCGCGAGCTACGGCGTGGCGGCCGCGACAGGTGGGGTTGTGGACGCACGTGGCGACATGATCGTGAATCAGGAACCGGATACGAAACTGGGTGTGGGTTCCATTACCCTGACCCGGCGGATAGGCGGTTCGACACGGGAAGCCGATGGCGCGGTGAATATCGATGACCTGCACCTTTATGGGCCCCTGCTGGCGGAGCCGTTCCGGGCGGAACTGGCGCGGCAGATGCATGGCGCATCCGTGCCGACGCCCCCTGCCTCCATGCGCCCGGAGGTGCTGGCGGCCTGCGTGATGGGGCTGGCAGGGGCAGCGGGTGGTGGCAACCAGTGGCCACGTGACTGCGGTGCGTCGAAATAACACAGGGCCAGATGATATGCCCTGCAAATCATAAAAAAGCTTCACCAAGAACTTCTTTATGATTGCTGAATGTTTTCCGGGCCACCTTTTCAAACAGTCTCTAAAAAGAACGCCGCCTTTTTGAAAAGGCGGCATCCGGAAACTGCTATTTCATTTACCAGTGAACTGCCTGCGAACAGTTTCTGATGTCGCATGCGGCTTACTGTCACGCTCTGGGTTCAGGGGACTCCCATGAATTCGTCGCCCAGATAATCGGGTGGCCCGCCGTTCAGTCCCTCCGCCTCGAAACCGTCATCATACGGCCCGGAATAGAACCCCATGCCGTAATTATGTTCGTTCCAGTCATTATTGGCGATCATCGGCCCATCCGGCCCCGATAATTGCGGGCCGCTTGGCCCGGCGCAGGCGGCAAGGGCAGCTGCCATCCCGATCAGGGGAAGCAGTTTACGGAGGGGATTGCGCGTATTTTTTCCGGTCATATCGGCTTTCTGTCACTTGGGCCGGGCTGTCGGCCTGTCCTGTCCCGCCAGTGGGCCGGGTACCTGATGCCCACGGTGCCAGACCTGCTGGATATGATCCAGTGCCGCCGGGTCCTGGTCTGGGTTGCCGGATACCACCAGCAGGTCCGCCAGTTGCCCGGGTGCGATCGTGCCCCGGTCCGTAAGCTGCATGAGGTGGGCGGCATCCCCCGTCGCCAGCGTAATGGCCTGTAGCGGGGTCAGTCCCGCCATGACCGACAGCCGGAATTCCCGGTGTTCGGCAAAACCGGGAATGCGGGTTGGCGTCGCACCCGAATCCGTGCCGAACCCGATGGGGATGCCCGCGTGGTACAGCGTCAGCAGATTGCGCATGTTCATCGCCAGCGCCTTGCGCGATGCGGCGGTCAGGGGGGCTGCCAGAACCTTCTGCCGCCATGCCGGGTCAGCGAACTGCTGGCGCAGGGCAGGCGACAGCCCGTATGACAGGAAGGGATCATCCAGCCATTCGGGGTGTTCGGCAAAGATGTAGTTCGCTTCGTCAAGGTCCAGCGTTGCGATATAACCCGTGCCCTGCTGTGTCATGGCATGGATCAGGGTCGCGTCAACCGGTCTGTCACGTACGCCGTGGGCCAGGATATCGACGCCGGCGGCCACCAGCGCCCGGGCATCGGACAGGTCATGGATATGGGCGGCCACGCGCTTGCCGCGCAGGTGGGCCTGTGTAATGGCGGCGCGGTATATTTCGGGCCGCATCTTGGGCAGGCCATGCGCGCCGGGCACGCCGTTGCGGAAATCATCGACCCACAGCTTGATCAGATCCGTGCCTTCATCCGCCATCCTGTTGACCGCAGCGCGGGCTTCATCTGGGGTGGTGGGCCGAAAAACCTGATCCGCGCCAAGATGGAACATGTTCTGCGGTGGCACGCCATCGGGTGCGCCAATGCCCTGGTCCACGCCAAACAGGTCGGCGCCGGGGTTGAGACCCGCATGCTGCTCGCGCCGCAGATCGTCAAACAGGGGTGAACGGTTCAGGCCCAGTGCAACAATGGTCAGCACGCCATAATGTTCGTACTGCGACAGTTCGGACAGGATATTGGCGCGGGTGTAATTGACTTCCCCATTCTGCGTGCCGCTGACCTGTCCCACATGGCTGTGGTCGGAAATCAGTCCCGGCAGCACGGTCTGGCCCGACAGGTCAATGGTGCGCGCATGGGCCGCGGACGGCAGGTTGTGGCCGGTTGCCGCGATATGTCCGTCGCGGATCAGGATATCCGTATCCGGCTGTGGTGCGCTGCCCGTGCCATCAATAACGGTGGCATGGCGCAGCAGCACCGGCCTGTCCGGCCGGGCATGGGCCATGCCGTGGGCCAGCAGAACCCCCGTCATGAAGGTCAGCAGGGCAGGGCGGCGGTAACGGGACATGGCGGGATCTCCATCCAGCAGGGTGGAGCAGTGTGGAACGCGTGCGGACCCGCGTCCATTCACATCTGGGCGGGCCGCGCGTAAATCCTAACGCGGCAGGCGCGTCGCCCCGCCTTCGATCAGGTCGGTGAATGCATCGGTCACGTCACCGCTTTCGGGAAAGCAGACAAGGACATCATCGCTTTCCGCCTTGGCTTCGCGGGCGGGCGTGATCACGCTGTCCCAATCGCCTGACAGTGAGGCCACGGTGCCGATTTCCGGTTCCAAAAACTGCCATGACCCGCCCTTGACCGTTGATCCCATGACGGTTGTCAGCAGGAATATGCAGGCCTGCGGGGGCAGGGGCGAAGGTACGCGCCGGAACTGATAGATCGTGCCGGATTTTCCAAATAGCGTGAAAGAAGTCCACGGTTCCATAGGGCTGTTCCCTCCTTGGGTGATGGTTGCACTATGCCATGTTTCGTGGTGCCGGGGGGATAGTGACGTGTCGCCCATCAGCCATGCGGGCCATGTCGTGCCGGGCACCTTGCCCGCGGTACAATGAGCGCCTGATTTTTCCGTCGCATAAAGGCCCCCCCGTTCCGTGGTGCAGTCCATGCAATCGCGCTGCCAGCAGGGGCGGGAATTCCCTTGTCATTCACGGGTGGTGCGGCGCGCATGGCCACAGGATGGAGGCTGCGGGAAATAAAGACGTTTTTCGCGGTCAAGAAAATGTTTTACGGGGTCAAGAATGTTGTCGGCGGAGCGGTCTATCGTGGTGATGGAAGCCAGTCCGAACTTCGTGTTAAGCGGGGGCAGTTACCATGCGTGTTTCCTGTACAGGCCATCATAAATTCTGTTGTGGACAATGACCCGACCCATCGTGACTGCCACCACTTCCCTCACGCCACGGCATGATGCACGCAGCCCCGCGCCTGTACTCCAGCGCCGGTTCGGGGTCTTTCACCTATGGGGCATTGCCGTAGGGCTGGTGATTTCGGGGGAATATTTCGGGTGGAGCTATGGCTGGGCCGCGGCAGGCACGCTGGGCTTCCTTGTCACCACGTTCATGGTTGCGCTGATGTATGCGGCGCTGATTTTTTCCTATACCGAACTGACCACTTCCATACCGAAGGCAGGCGGCCCATTTGCGTATGTGCTGGCGGCTTTCGGGCCCGTGCCGGCGTTCCTTACGGGCTTTGCCTCGATCATGGAATTCGTATTTGCGCCCCCGGCCATCGCGCTGGCGATCGGGGCCTACCTGCATGTGCAATATCCCCATGTCAGTGCATCGGCCGCCGCGACGGGGGCCTATGTGGTGTTCATGGCGCTTAATATATTCGGGGTGAATATTGCGGCCACATTCGAACTGGTCATTACCATAGCCGCCATTGTCGAACTTCTGGTCTTCATGGTTGTGGTGATGCCCGGTTTTTCATGGGCGAATTTCGTCCATGATGGCTGGGCCGGGTCCGATACGTTCAGCCTGCATGCCGTGGGTGGCATTCTTGCGGCTGTTCCCTTCGCCATATGGTTTTTCCTTGCGATTGAAGGAGTGGCCATGACAGCGGAAGAAGCGCGCAGCCCGCACCGGACCATTCCCGTGGCCTATATCGCCGGAATCATTACCCTGATGGTTCTGGCATTCGGCATCATGATTCTTGCGGGGGGCGTGGGTGACTGGAAAGCCCTGGCCAACCTGAACGACCCGCTGCCACAGGCCATGCTGGCCGTGGTCGGTCCCCGCAGTGGTTATGTCCATATGCTGGTATGGCTTGGGCTGTTCGGTCTTGTGGCGTCTTTCCATGGGATCATCATGGGATATTCGCGCCAGATCTATGCCATGGCGCGGGAAGGCTACCTGCCTGCGGTGCTGGGACGACTGCACCCCCGGTTCGGAACGCCGTGGGCCGCGACACTGGCCGGCGGGGTCGTGGGGATGATGGCCATTTACGGTGACCGGTATGTTACCATCGGCGGCCAACCGCTGACCGCCAATATCGTTACCATATCGGTATTCGGTGCGCTGACCATGTACCTGTTCGCCATGGCCAGCCTGTTCCGGTTGCGCCGCAGCCAGCCAGATCGGGTGCGGCCATGGTCCGTGCCCGGTTATCCTGTCGTGCCGGGGTTTGCCTTTGTTGCCGCATTGTGCGCGCTGGTGGGCATGGCTGTCAGCCATCTGGCCATTTTCGGTGTCTATGTTGTGTTCATGGCTGCGGGCCTTGCGGTTTATCTGTTCAGCCGCAGGTTATCCGGCACCTGACGGGATTGCCCTGACCGGAAGGCACTGCGCCGGAGACGCCTGCTGGTGTTGCATGGGGTCTGGCTGCATGAATATGACTGTATTATTTTCCATAATCAGTCATGATTTGGCGTTCAAGTCTGGTGACGGGGCAGATATATTATAAAACACGTATCCATGCGGAATTCCGCGCCTGCGGCATTCCCATGCACGGATGTCAACAGTATTTCTTGTCAGGTGAATTCAGATCAGCATATAAATTATTATATTGTAGCGAATATTATATATTCTTTCACATGCATGAATGGAAATGCATTGGGGAAATGGAACGCAGGTGCGAGTGAACCGGTCGCGGGATAGGGACGTATCAGCCGGGGATTTTTCGGTTTCTGACTGTCTGGCCATTTCGGTTCGTTTCTGTTCCGGAAATCATAAAAATAAATAAATCGCAAGAACAGATTTTATGGTTAACAAAACATAAAAGTAAAAACAATAATTCCTGTTTCGGGTCATGTGCTTTGGGCTGTCCATTTACAATTCCATAAGCGGGAATCATGCAACCTATGATCCGGATGTGACCTCGGCCGGGGTGCGTTACGGCACGCACGGACAGCAGATCATCAATCATCCCCGGATCATGTACAAGGCCAGCCTGACATATGCTTGGCATGTCGCTGCGGCCCACGAACCTGTCCCGCGCGTGGGACAGGTTCATCCGTCGTGTTTGTGTCAGGCCAGCAGGCGTGGCGTGGTGCTGCCGTAACGGATGGTGGCGGGATCAGGACGCCATTCGCCGGTATTCTCATTACGTCCCTGCAGTACGAACCGGGGTTGTCGTACCGGGTATTCCTGTGCCGCGCGTCGGGACAGTGCGCCAATCGGGCCGGACAGGCAGCGGTTGATGATGACCGCCAGCGCGGTATCGGCAAAGCCGCGCAGCATGTCCACGTCCCCGTCGCTATCACCAAAGACCATCAGGGGACCGTGTCCCTTCTGCCTGACCAGTGCCTGACGGATGGCCGTAACCTTGCCCTGGCGGTAGGTCAGGGGCCAGTGGGGCACGTCCCTGTCACCGGGATAGGATGCATCACCGTTCGGGCGCATCCGCACGCCCATTACGTTTTCAGCAGGCAGGTTGTATCCGTACCGGGGATCAGTCGCGAAAACGCGCACGATGTCCACGAAGGACGCTGAACAGACATAGACATCAATCCCCTGCGCGCGCAGGCAGGCGTGCAGCGTGGCAATCTCCGGCGTCAGGCGCAGGCATTGCATGAAGGTGTGGCTGATGCACCCCGCCTGTCCCGGTCGCTGTGGCGGGGTCTGCCATGTGACGGATGTAATGGCCTGTCCCAGATGCCAGGTGTTGGAAGCCTGTACAAGCTGGCGCAGGCTGTCGGGCGTATGACCGTTCAGCATCCATATGATCCAGCGATAGGCATGGTCTGCGCCGGAACTGGCCGTCATCGCGTCATAGGCGAAATACAGCTTGGCCCGGAAACCGGACATGATGGGATCGGTGGCCGTGCGGAGCGTGAAGCCGCTGTCGCGCAGGGGGCGCAGCCCGTAGGACCGTACCAGCGCCGTGTAATCGGCCACCAGATCGACGGCAAGCGCATGCGGGTTGACCCGTTGCCCCGAAACGGTGCGGCATGTCGCGGCAAGCGGACCATGCCCTAGTCCGCGCTGCAGAAAGGCGCCAAACTGTTGTGGGGTAACCATGAAGCACAGGTTGTCGATCATGAAACGGAACAGCGTTTCCGCGCAGTCACCAAAAATACAGGTATTGTCCCAGTCAAATACGGCATAGGGCCGGGTCGTGACATCCTCCCCGGCACGTCCATGGGCACGGATGACCGCCTCGATCGCCCGGCGTGTCGTCGGTGCCCATTTCAGGGGCGGCAATAGCGGGAGGGATGCGGTATCATCGGTTGCATGCGCCCCGGCCGCCAGCAGGCCGGGCACCAGGGATGACAGTCCTGCCACAGTGGCAAGCTGACGACGGGTAAGGGGTTTCGTCACGCTTCGTGCCCTTTTGACAGATGGGTAATGGACGGCGCGCCGCCAGGGCGCGGGTTACTGCGGCTTGGCCGTCTCGTTTCCATGTGGCCAGCCAGTCTGGCAAGGAAATGCGGATGGCCATCGCATGCCAGGCGCAGGCCATACCAGTGATCCGATGTGGCAAGCTTCCCGTCATGGGTCACGCTGGCCGGTGGGGGAACGTCCAGACGGACCGGCGCATAGCCGGCGTAACCCACCATGCCCATGTTCGCATGCAGCCTGTTTTTTCGCGTGTGACGACAGGGCAGGGGACGGGTGGGACGCTGTCCGGTTTCCTGCACGCGAGGATGCTGCTGGTGGGGCACCTGTGGCGGGGCAAGGTGACACGCGGCATCCGTCTGTGCCGGATAGTGCATGGTATCCGGCCGTTCGGCCTGCCATCGCCGGTCCGTGACCCCGAAATCAAGCAGGGATGTCCGGTCACCACAGACGCTGCGTCGCCATGGAGTGATGTTGGGTTCCATGACCCCGAAACGGCGTCGGCCAGGGCGGATGAAACGGGGCATGCGGCCTTGTTCTCCTTGATGCTTCCGCGTGCGGCACCACGGGCGCACGGCGATCGCTGGCGCCGCAGCGTAACGGGAATGGATGGGGAGAGCTTGACAGGAGACTACATAATTTTGGCATCACGACGTTTAGGCTTGTTCCGGATCGCCAAAACATGAAAACTTGCGGTCGCTTCAGGATGTAGGGAAGGGAAGATGCTGCCTGGCGATATGCCCAGCCCAACAGACAGCACGATCAGACAGCCACATGTGCTTGCCGCTGCGGCCACGGGGGTGTGCCAGTTCATCCGTGAACAGGGTTGCGATCCTGATCGCGTGGCCCTGTCCGCCGGGCTGCGACTTGACCAGAGCCTTTCCCAGACGGCGTCGCTCGACCTTGCCGGATACTGCCTTCTGTTTGAGGAAACCACCCGGCAGAGCGGACATGCAGGGGTGGGCCTGTCCTATGGACGGCATTTCACCCCGGACATGCTGGGCCTGATCGGTTTCATCGCCATGGCGTCCCCTACGCTGGGGAACGCGGTGGAAAATGTGGCCGAACTATTTCCCTATCACCAGAGCGGCACCATCACCCGCCTTGTCCATCAGGACGATGGCTGCGCGCGGCTGGAATACCGGATCGTGACGGGTGGCATCATCGGGCGCGAGCAGGATGCGGAACTGACCATGGGCATGTTCTGCAACATATTCCGCCATGTTCTGGGGCAGCACTGGGCGCCACGGGCCATCTGGCTTGAACATCGCCGCATCGCCTCGGCGGGTGAATACGATGATGCCTTTGGCGCGCCGGTGCATTTTGGCATGGGCGTCAATGCGGTCGTGTTTGACAGGGCGGAAACGGGCTGCATCATGCCGCAGGGAAATGTGCGGCTGCTTGATGTCCTGCGGTGCAGCCTGACATCGCTGTCGCCCGCGGCTGCGGGCCGGGCGGCGGAGCCTGCCGTTGATCCGCTGCTATCGCGCATCCGTACCGAAATCCGGTATTCGATGGGTCAGGGCGTGCCCGCCCTGTCACATGTGGCGGAAACGCTGCGCATGCCGCGCTGGACCCTGCAACGGCGTCTGGATGGGATGGGCGTTACGTTTTCCGCCCTGGTGGAACGGACCCGGCAGGAACTGGCCCGCGAATATCTTGCCCGTCCCACCATGCCGATTGGCGAGATCGCGTTACTGCTGGGATATTCGGAAATCAGCGCCTTCAGCCGCGCATTCCGCAAATGGACCGGGGTTTCGCCACGCCTGTACCGCGCATCCCGGCATTCAGGTGGCGACCGCTAGGCACACACCCGTGCGGAGGCAGGTCAAGTCTTTGTGCCTGTCGGTCAAGATATTTGAAAACAAACGTTTATAATTCAGCCATGGATAAATTACCTCTCGCTGGGAAGGCTATTGTACCGTGTCATATCATGCTTTTCTGGGGGGGGAGAAATTCTGCTTTTCCTCTCTGAAACAGGTGCTTGCCTATGCCTCACCCTATCGCAGCGGTGACGAACTGGCAGGCGTTGCAGCCCCTGATCCCCTGCAGCGTATCGGCGCGCGTGAGGCGCTGGCGAACATTCCGCTCCGGACCTTCCTGAACGAGGTCCCGGTCCCCTACGAGACGGATGAAGTCACGCGGCTGATTATCGACAGCCACGATGCCGCCGCCTTCGCCCCCGTCGCGCATATGACGGTGGGGGATCTGCGTGACTGGCTGCTGGACCATGAAACCGATGGGACGACCCTTGCGGCGCTCGCGCCCGGGCTGACGGCGGAAATGGTCGCGGCGGTCAGCAAGCTCATGCGTAATCAGGATCTGGTGGCGGTGGCGCGCAAGATCACGGTCCGCACGGCCTTTCGCAACACGCAGGGCCTGCCGGGGCGCATGGGTTCGCGCCTGCAGCCCAATCACCCGGTGGACAGCCTGCCGGGTATTGCCGCGTCCATGCTGGACGGGCTGCTGCTGGGGGTGGGGGATGCCGTGGTGGGCATAAACCCGGCATCGGACAACATGGCCAATGCCAGTGATATCCTGCATATGCTTGAAGATGTGCGGGTGCGCCATGACATTCCCATACAGACCTGCCTGCTGACGCATGTGACCAATACCCTCCAGCTTATGGAACGCAATGCGCCGGTGGACCTGGTGTTCCAGTCCATATCCGGCACGGAGGAAGCGAATGCCGGTTTCGGCATTTCCCTGTCGGTCCTGTCCGAAGCCCATATGGCCAGCCAGTCGCTGGGACGGGGGACGGCCGGCACGAATACCATGTATTTCGAAACGGGGCAGGGGTCAGCCCTGTCGGCCAATGCCCATCATGGCATGGACCAGCAGACGGCGGAGGTACGGGCCTATGCCGTGGCGCGGGCTTTCTCGCCACTGCTGGTCAATACGGTGGTCGGCTTCATTGGCCCGGAATATCTGTATGATGGCAGGCAGATCATTCGTGCGGGGCTGGAAGACCATTTCTGCGGGAAGCTCATGGGCCTGCCGATGGGATGTGACGTCTGTTACACCAATCATGCCGAGGCGGATCAGGATGACATGGACAACCTGATGATGCTGTTATGCACCGCCGGCATCAACTTCCTTATTGCCGTGCCCGGCAGCGATGACATCATGCTGAATTACCAGAGCCTGTCCTACCACGATATCCAGACACTGCGTTCGCTGTTTGGCGTGCGGGCGGCGCCGGAATTCGAAGAATGGCTGATCGCGCGTGAACTGGTTGATGCAAAGGGTCGGATACGCGTCAATTCCCCCAGCATTCTTTCCGGGATGATACCCTGTCATGACTGATGATCGTCCTGTTTCCTGGCAGGGGCTGCAGGCGCGGACCTCGGCGCGGATCGGCCTGCCCCGTGCTGGCGACACGATTTCCGGCGCGGCCGTGCGGGAGTTCCAGTACGCCCATGTCCGTGCGCGTCATGCTGTCTCCACCACGCTGGATACCAGTCGGCTGAACCTGTCACAGCCCCCGATCGAGGTTGAAAGCAGGGCCCGGGACCGCGAGGAATACGTAAGGCGTCCCGACCTTGGGCGACAGTTATCCGACAGAAGCCGCGAAAACCTGCCGCACGGGCAGTATGATGTCGTGTTCGCCATTGCCGATGGGCTATCGGCCCTTGCGGCAGAGCAGCAGGGCCCCGCGGTACTGGCGGCGATGATGCCCCTGCTGACGGACTGGCGTATCGCTCCACTGGTTGTGGCGCACAGGGCACGGGTGGCGTTGGGCGATGAAATCGCGACCTGTCTGGGCGCGCGATGCGTGGTGATGATGATCGGGGAGCGTCCCGGCCTGCGTTGCGCCGAAAGCATGAGCCTGTACATGACATGGAATCCGCAGATAGGGATGCGGGATTCGGGACGGAACTGCATTTCCAACATCCACGGTCATGGCGGGTTATCCGCCATGGCTGCGGCAAACGCGCTGGCATGGTTGCTGAAGACGGCGCGGACGCGCAATTACAGTGGCGTCAATCTCAAGGACGAAACCTGTACTATCGAGCAGACCGCCCGACCGGATCCGCAGAAAATGTTATCGGATAAATCAGGGCAATAAAAAAATGGATTCCAGCAGTACAGACATGTGAGAAAAAAGGTCTGCGCGGCCGCGTTCATGACCTGTCGTGTTGTGGGTGAAAACGGTGCAGGCGTGATCTTGATCCGGCTTATTTTCTGGAATAGGGCTGTGACAGGAAAGTAGCGCAGGTTTCCTGATGCTTCTTTATTTTAAGGAATGTCCGGAAATGCGTTGATCAATAAAAACGTCTTTATGATTTACATGGTGTCGAAATGGCGGGCTTTTCAGATAGAACCGTCCAGGCAACGTGTGCTGAAGCATTCCGGGAAAAGCCTTGGCAGAAATTTCTCTGCATTTTGCACGAAGCTTTGTCGGCAGTTTTTTGAAACAGCTTTTCAGTCAGTGCATGACGATACTGTAAAAAGTACCAGTCCCATGCATGACAGAGTGCCAAAAGCATTCTGCGTATTAAAGATACAGAAACTTGGAAAGTGCCTGTAATCAGCCAAGACCCGCAGTAAACTGCGGTAAAGTAACTGGCGTCCCGTACGGGATTCGAACCCGTGTTGCCGCCGTGAAAGGGCGGTGTCCTAGGCCTCTAGACGAACGGGACTAAAGGCGTGAGCGGTAAGTATCCCGACACGGGGGTAGGGTCAACCCCCTGATTCAAAAATATTGAAATTATTCGGGGATTGCCACGTCACGGATGAAAAAAGTGGCGGATGTCCGGCCATTCCAGCTTTCGGCACGCAGCCACCCCGCCAGATGCAGCGGTGGCATGTCCCGATCTTCCAGAACGGGGGCCAGCGGGCTTTCATTGGCGCGGAACACCAGCGCCTTCAGCCGGGGGCCGCGGCCTTCACCCTGCAGCGTCAGGCGCAGGGTATTGCCTTCCCGCCCGATCCGTTCGGCATAGGCCACGCGCACGCGGGGCAGCGCGATCAGCGGTTCGTCATTGCCCGCCCCAAAGGGGGCCAGGCGGTCCATGTCGGTTGCAAGGGCGACATCAGCCGCCGCGACATTCACCACGGCGTCGATGGTCAGGTCCACGGCGTCGGGCAGGCTGGCTGCGGTGGCCAGATGGTGGTCAAGGAATTCATGCAGGGCAGGGATGCCATCCGCCGGCAGTCCGAATCCCGCCGCCATGGCGTGCCCCCCGCCCGATGACAGCAGTCCCGCCTGCCGTGCCGCGATAATGGCGCCGCCAAGGTCCTGTCCCGGGACGGACCGGGCGGAGCCTTTTACGCTGCCATCTTCCATTTCCGCGCCAACCAGCACGGGACGGTTGAATTTTTCCTTGATCCGCCCGGCCACGATCCCGACCACGCCGGGGTGCCAGTCCCGGCCGCTCAGTACCAGTACGGCATGCCCCTGTGCGCGTTGCGCCGCCGCCAGTTCCATGGCGCGGTCAAGGATGCCGGATTCGACGCTCTGCCGGTTATGGTTGACGGAATTCAGCTTCTCGGCCAGGGCCTGGGCTTCTGCCGCGTCCTCGCACAGCAACAGGCGCAGCCCCAGACCGGAATCCGCGATACGCCCCCCTGCATTGATCCGGGGACCAAGTGCGAATCCGCATGTAAACGCCGAAAGCGGGTCACGCGCGCCCGCAGCCTCCAGCAGGGCCGCAATGCCCGTGCGCTGCCGCCGCGCCATGACCTTCAGCCCCTGCGCGACAAAGGCGCGGTTCAGGCCGCTTAACGGCATGACATCGCATACGGTCGCCAGCGCCACGAGGTCTAGGCTGTCCATCAATTGCGGTTCGGGACGGGATTCGAACCAACCTTCACGGCGCAGGATGCGGACTGTCGCCACCACGGTCATGAACGTAACCGCCGCCGCGCAGATGCCGTGCAGGCCGGACGGGCAGTCAGGCCGGTTCGGATTGACCGTGGCCAGCACACGCGGCAGGGCGCCCTGTACCTGATGGTGATCAAGGACGATGATGTCACCGCGCCCGCTTGCATGTTCCAGCACGTCAACCGCCGCCGTGCCGCAGTCCAGGCAGACAATCAGGGTGGCGCCCTGATCCTGCATGGCCTCGATTGCGGGGATGTTCGGGCCGTAGCCTTCCGTCATGCGGTCGGGAATATGGGTCAGCACCGTGCAGCCCTGACGGCGCAGGAAATCGGTCAGAAGTGCCGTGGAACACGCGCCATCCACATCATAATCCCCGAACAGGCCCACCGTTTCCCCGTTGCGGATGGCGGTGGCCAGACGGGTGGCCGCGGCATCCATGTCCGTGAAGGTGGACGGGTCGGGCATCAACGCCCGCAGGGTGGGGGTCAGGTAGGTTGCAACCCGTTCGGGGGCAATGTGGCGCAGGGCCAGCATGCGACCGACGATTTCCGGCAGCCCGGTCTGCTGTGCAATGGCCATCCCCATGCGGTCGGTATGGCTGGCCTGCCCGCCTTCGCGCCAGTTCCACCGGCGGCCCGTGACACTGCGCGTCACCCCCAGCACGGCTGGCGTCTGCTCCGCCTCCTGTGACGCGGGGGACGCGGGAAAGGGGGAAAGCAGGTCGGCAGCGGACATGAAAACGGATCCTTGTTGGTATGCGGCGCGGGCAGGGCAGGATGAATGGTCCGCCCTGGACCATCCATCGCCCGGTGTTCAGGCCGCTTCGATACGGATCAGCGCGGGCTCATCCAGTACGGCGGGCAGTTCGGCAATATGGTGCAGGGCATGCTGCATTGCTGCCTCGTTGGTCCTGTGCGTCAGCAGCACCAGTGGCACGGCATGGGTGCCATCGGGGCGGACGTCATGCGCGTCGGCATGCTGGAGCATGCTGCGCAGCGATACGCCGTTGTCGCGCAGCACCGCCGTGATGTCGGCAATCACGCCGGGGCGGTCTTCCACGTTCAGGCGCAGGTAGTATTCGCCCATGAACGATTTGGCAGGCAGGGCCACGGCCTGCATCAGGCTGTCGGCGGCGCAGCCCCATACCGGCATGGCGGAGCCACGGGCGATATCGATCAGGTCGGCGCATACGGCAGTGGCCGTCGGCCCTTCGCCCGCACCCCGGCCTTCTAGCATCAGGCGGCCGACAAAGGCCCCTTCCACCACCACGGCGTTGAATACGCCGTTGACCTGCGCAATGGGTGCATCCTGCGGGACAAGGCAGGGATGGACCCGGGCCTCGATACCATTTTCATGCTGGCGCGCGATGCCAAGCAGCTTGATGCGGTAACCCATCTTGCGCGCGAACTGCAGGTCCAGCGCGCCAATGCGGCGGATGCCCTCGATATAGACGGAGGCAAACACCACGGGCCGCCCGAATGCCAGCCCGGCAAGGATTGCCAGCTTGTGCGCGGTATCAATGCCGTCCACGTCAGTCGAGGGATCGGCCTCGGCATAGCCCAGCTTCTGCGCATCGGCCAGGATTTCGGCAAAATCCCGCCCGGTTTCATGCATGACGGTCAGGATGTAGTTGCATGTGCCGTTCAGGATGCCGCCGATCTTCAGGATCCGGTCCGCCGCCAGCCCCTCACGCACGGTCTTGATGGCGGGAATGCCACCGGCCACCGCCGCCTCGAACATCAGCGGCACGCCCGCCGCCTGCGCCGTGCAGGCCAGTTCGGCGCCGTGAATGGCGATCAGCGCCTTGTTGGCGGTCACCACCGGGCGGCGGTTTTCCAGCGCGCGGGTCACCGTCAGGCGCGCCGGACCTTCCGCCCCGCCAATCAGTTCCGCCACCACGTCCACATCGGGGTGGGTGGCCAGTTCCTCGGGCGTGTCACACCAGGCGACATTGCTCAGGTCCACGCCACGGTCGCGCGTGCGGTCGCGCGCGCTTACGGCGGTCACCACCAGTTCACGGCCCGCGCGGGCATGGATCAGGTCGGCGTTTTCACGCAGCAGTTTTACGACGCCGGCACCAACCGTACCCAGCCCCGCAATGCCGATGCGCAGGGGCGGTTTGGGGGCGGGTCTGCAAGGGGAAGAAGTCATCTGTTTTCCGTCAACCGATAAGGGCAGTCATGAATGGGCGGGCTGTGTGTCAGGCAGCGGGGCGGCCTGCTGCGTGGTGGGGGCCGTGCCGCCGTGTTCCGTCATGAAATGGCGGATGGAGCGGCAGGCCTGACGCAGGCGCTGGGTGTTTTCCACCAGTCCGATGCGTACGAAACCCTCGCCATGTTCCCCGAAGCCAAGGCCGGGGGCCACCGCAACACCTGCTTCCTTTAGCAGCAGCTTGGAAAAGCCCACGCTGCCCAGTTCACGGAAGCGTCCGGGGATTGGCGCCCATGCGAACATCGACCCTTCGGGGGAAGGTACGTCCCATCCCGCCGTCTGCAGTCCCTGGATCAGCACGTCGCGGCGCTTGCGGTAGATGTCGCGGATTTCGGCCACGCAGTCCTGCGGACCGCTGAGTGCCGCGACCGCCGCGACCTGAATGGGGGTGAACGCGCCATAATCCAGATAGGACTTGATGCGGGTCAGGGCCGCGATCAGCTTCGGGTTGCCCGCGGCGAAGCCCATGCGCCAGCCCGCCATGGAATAGGTCTTGGACAGGGACGTGAACTCGACGGCGATGTCCTTCGCCCCCGGCACCTCGAGGATGGAGGGGGGAACCTTGTCACCAAAATAGATTTCCGCATACGCCAGGTCCGACAGGATCCAGATTTCATGCTTGCGCGCGAACGCCACCAGCTTGCGGTAGAAATCGAGGTCAGCGAGATATGCGGTGGGATTTGACGGAAAATTGACAATCAGCGCCGTGGGCTTTGGCACGGAATGGCGCACCGCGCGGTCCAGTGCTTCCAGCATTTCATCATCCGGCGTCGCGGGAATGGAGCGCACGGACGCGCCGGCGATGATGAAGCCGAACTGATGGATGGGATAGGACGGGTTGGGCACCAGGATCGTATCGCCCGGGCTGGTGATGGCGGAGGCAAGGTTGGCCAGCCCTTCCTTGGACCCGAGGGTCGCGATCACTTCCGTCTCGGGGTCCAGCTTTACGTTGAAGCGGCGTTCATAATATCCCGCCAGCGCCCGGCGCAGGCCCGGAATGCCGCGACTGACGGAATAACGGTGCGCGCGCGGGTCGGCCACCGTTTCCACCAGCTTCTGCACGATATGGGGCGGGGTGGGGGTGTCGGGATTGCCCATGCCCAGATCAATAATGTCCTCCCCCCGCGCTCGGGCCTGGGCCTTGGCCTTGTTGACTTCAGCGAAGACATAGGGCGGCAGACGGCGGATACGGTGGAATTCTTCGGTCATGGGACGCTCTGTTACGGGCGCGCGGCAATCCGCGCGCCGGGTTGGGGAAATGGCAGGCCACCCGTCGGGGGTGTGCGCCACACTCTAGCGCACGATGGCAATTCTTGCACCATTGCCAAAGGCATGGGCGTGTACCACGATGCGGTTGGCTGGCACGCCACGGGCGCGCAGCATGTTGGTCAGGGTGCGGGTACGCAGCAGGGCAAGGTTGAGGGCCGCGGTCTGCCCTTCCGACGTGGCGGTGGCGGCATTGCCATAGCCATTCACGATCACAAAGCGGTTGCCACGCTGTTTTACCACGTTGCCGACCACGTCTTCCTCGCCATCCTCGATCTGGTCCGATCCGGGCAGGAAGCGCACCTGATCCCCGTCATCCGGTGTCGCGAGGTGATAGGTCGGCAGGTCCATGCCGTCACGCGCGGCATTGTCAGGCAGGCTGATCCCCCCTGCCGATGGCAGTTCCGGCGGCCCGTCGGCAATGGCGGGCAGGTTGGCGGGGATCGCCTCGGGGGTGTCGGGTACCGCTTCCGTTACCTCCGGCATGACCAGTTGCCCCTGGGCATCCCGCACGGGCTCGGCCTGATGGGACATGCCGCGTTCGGATTTCGCCCTGGTGCCGCCAGTCGCCTGCCGTCCCGCCTGCGCGCCGTCATCCGCCGCCGCGAGGGAGGCGGACTGTCCCCCGCCATTGCCCGACGGATGCGACGGAATGGGGGGAATGTCGGCGGCCGTGGGCATGGTGCCCATGATCGCGTCCTGGCGCTGGTTGAGTTCGCGCTGCGCCTCGAGGTCCGCAGTGATGTCTTCGCGCAGTTCAGGCGAGGGGAGTTCGGGCGTCCTGTCCGGTCCCAGCCCGACCTTGGGATAGGGCTGGTGCGTACCGGGCGGCGGGGGACGCTGCTGGCCGATCACGCCGCCCTGGTAGTTATGGTACCAGTCCGACACGGAATCGACCGTGTCCTGATGGTGCGCGCAGCCCGCCACGCCCGTGGCAAACAGCGCCAGCAGGGCGGCCCGCGCGGTGGCGGTGCGTCTGGATGGCGGAAAAAAAAATCTTCCGGGACTTGGCGATGGTGCCCGCTTTCCCAATCTTAGCTCCCATGGCCTTTTTCGGCCTGCACACGACATGACCGGGGCAAACTAGCCTGCAATGCCGATCTTAGCGAGGGGGATCGCGCACCCGGTCCATAACCGGCCGGGTCATTGTGCCCGATTGTCAGGTCGGGACTTGGCACCGGACGCAAGGCGGCGCAGGATAAGGGCATGACCAGGACAGTCCCGGAGAATAGGGAGAACCCGATGAACGGCATGCAGCCGAAACACCGCATCCGCATGGATGAAGAAGATCCCAGGGATCCCGATATCCCCGAGCCCCAGGGCCCGGAAACCGAGGAACCCGACAAGAACCGCACCCTGTCCTCCCCCATCGGGGAACTGGAAAGCCGCCTGTTCGACCAGCGCAAGGTGCTGGTGTTCGGTCCGATCAATGACAAGATCGCCCGTGACGTGACCGGCCGCCTGCTGGCGCTGGCCGGTGCGTCGGACAAGCCGATCGATGTTTACGTGAACTCCCCCGGTGGTCATGTGGAAAGTGGCGACACCATCCATGACATGATCCGCTTTGTCGATTCGGTGGCGCCCATCAACATGATCGGCACCGGCTGGGTCGCGTCCGCCGGCGCGCTGATCTTTGCCGCGGGAAACAGGGAACGGCGCTACTGCCTGCCCAACACGCGTTTCCTGCTGCACCAGCCCATGGGCGGCGTGCGTGGTCCCGCGACCGATATCGATATCGAGGCGCGTGAGATCATCAAGATGCGTGAACGCCTGAACCGCCTCTTCGCGCGCGAAACCGGGCAGCCTTATGAAAAGGTGTGCAAGGACACGGACCGCAATTACTGGATGTCCGCCTCCGAAGCGATCGATTACGGGCTGGTGACGCGCGTGATCGACAAAATCTCTGACCTGCATTGATTTAAGGCAAGGCGGACCGCTTGGCGGGTCCATAATGCTGTTGTCGCGTTGTGCGGGGGGTGCTTCGGCATTCCCCGCAAATTCCAGATAACAGTTCTGCACTTACTGGTTGGTGTGATATGGACCGCAGCCACCAGGGTGTCAGCTGTTGGGATGAATGCCACATCGGCCGGCGTATCCACGCGACACCGTTCCGAGCAGCGAGCCGACATGACGAAATCACTTTCCGACATCTACACCACTCTGCCCGAAGCCCGTGACCCGGGGGCCGCGACCCCTGATGCCGTGGCGAAGGCTGATTTCAATGCCCGCCACTGGTCCAGCCCGGTGCCGGGACCGCTCACGCCCGGATCGGCGGAGCACAAGCAGGCCGTGGCGGAGATGTTCCGCGATACCTTCAATCCCTACAAGCCGTCGGTCATCGAATGGCCAAAGCTGGACCGGGAAACGCTGGAACGCGTGACCTCCCTGCCGATCTGGGACATCGCCGTCCAGACCGAAGGCAAGGCCCGCCTGCGCATGGCAGCCTATGCCCGCCTGATTGACGACCCGGACATGAAGGACGCCCTGTCACGCAACGCGTGGGAGGAAAACCGCCACAAGGAAGTCCTGTCCAAGATGGTGGAAGCCTACGGCATTCCGCTGGCGTCCGAGCCCCCCTACATCGAACCGCGTGACGTGGAATGGGCCTATCTGGTCACGGGTTTTTCGGAATGCGTGGACAGCTTCTTCGCATTTGGCCTGTTTGCCATCGCGCAGAAATCCGCCTTCTTCCCGCCTGCGCTGATCGACACGTTCGAACCCGTGATGCAGGAAGAATGCCGCCATATCCTGCTGTTCGCCAACTGGCTGGCGTGGCACCGCGCCACCATGCCGCTGTGGAAGCGCCCGTGGTTCGAGATGCGCGTGATCGGGGTCTGGCTGTTCCTGCTGTATGAACGGCTGGGCATGGTCACGACGTTTGACGCCGAAGGCAACAGGCACGAGCAGGACAACAACTTCACCGTGAATGGCACGAAGGATGTCGCCAATGTCGATGTGCCGCTGCGCGACATGATTGACATCTGCCTGATCGAGAACGAACGCCGTTTCTCGGGCTATGACCCGCGTCTGCTGCGGCCGAAGCTTGCGCCCAACCTTGCGCGTTTCATCCGCTTCTTCCTGCCGCGCACGCCCAATTCCGCCAGTCTGGAAAGCCAGCCCGGCGCGGCGTAACCGACCGGTCCCCACCCGCCCGCAAACCGGGCGGGTGGGCACATATCGTCAGCCCAGGGTGGGGCCGACATTCCCCGCGCCGAAATCAAGCTGGCCCAGATAGGCCACGCGGGTTGCGGCGACAATATCGCCAATCCGGCCCCCCTCGATCCGGGCATAGGCGTAGACCTTGCTTTCCTCCTCATCGGAGGAACCGATTGCAAGGCCCGCGAACTGCGCGCCGGCCTCATCCCTGAGCTGCCACACGTCACCCCGCACGACCGCGTCGTATTTGTAGCGGAAGCCGGGGACGATCTTTGTCAGCAGCAGTGGCATGACTTCCGTGACATCCAGCGCCGTGCGCACGAAGGCGGTGCAGGCTTCGTCCGGCACGAAATAGCCCTTGGCCGCCGCCGTCATCATGATCAGGCCGGACGTTGTCCCGCCCTTCGCGACAACGCGGCTGCGAATGACGATCTTCTGGTCATCGCGTGAGACCTCGGATGCAAGCATCACGGTGCCCACCGGCGCCGCCAGCAGGTCGGGTACGACGGTCATCTGGGTCAGGGGAAGGGTGGCGAGCGTGGTCATCTCTCATTCTCCAGCAGGCAATGTGTCGGTAACGCCATGGGCGGGTCGTGTATGGCGTTACGTTTCATGACAACCATACGCCCGTTCACGTGTTTTAGGATACATGGCACACGCGCGTCATATGCGTGGCAGAAATGTCCCGATCAGGCCGTATGCGCAATACTATTGGCGCGGCGGGGCATATGCCCCATGTAAACAGCTTGAACGCCATGCAGACCGATTGCGTGACGCATAACAGGAGGAAAAGCCGGATGTCGGGTTACATAAGGAAGGGTCTGGCGGCCCTGACGGTAGGGGTGATGGTGGCGGCCGGTCATGGCGGTGTCGCGCACGCACGCAGCCATTCCGGCGGCAACAGCGCTGGCAGCTATACACCCGGTGAATCGGAAGCAAATGATGCATCGGCCGGAATAACGGGCGACTACAGCGCGCCGGAAACCGGTTCGGGCGGTGGCGTTCCGCAGTTCCATAATGATGGCGCGGAATCCGACCAGATGACAGGTTCCATGATGATGCCCGGCACCGCATCAAGCAGCGAAGCCCCCGGCATGACCGATGGCAGCTATTCCAACATGCATATCGGCGGGGAAGACAGTTCGATGCTTCCCGGCGTTGACTGATACGCCCGTCATGGCTCCTGACGTCTTTTCTGTGGCTACCAGGCCAGGTTAGGTGATCGGTATGGCAGCATATTCATCCGTCACGTCACATATGCCCCGGCGGTATAGCTGGGAAACCCGCTGGCTGCACTGGATTACCGCCGTACTGGTGGTGGAGCAGTTCGTGGTGGGACAGGTGGCCTGGCACCTGATGGACCGCACCGCCCCCATGCGGGCGTTTCTGGCGGTGACCCATACGTCCCTGGGTGTGCTGCTGGCGGCTGTGTTCATCACCCGCATGGCATGGGCGTTTACAGGGGGACGGGCAATCCGTTTCCCTGTTGTAACATTTCAGGACCGTGTCGCGCGCAGCATACACCGCCTGCTTTATCTGCTGCTGGGCGGGGAAATCGTGTTCGGTTACATGGCGCGCTGGACAACGGGGCGGCCCGTGATCGCATTTGGTGTTCCGATCAATTCGCCCTTTCCGGCATTGATGGGCGGAACACATTCGTTTTTTTCATCATTACATCACTGGAATGCATGGTTACTGTTCTGCCTGGCGTGCTTTCATGCCGGTGCGGGCTTTTATCATCTGCTGGGTATCCGGGATCAGGTTTTTCAACGCATGCTGCCCTGATGGTGGCATGCGGGATCTGACGGGGTGCTGTCGTTGGCAGTTATGGCAGTAACAAACTGAAACAGCGTTCAGGATAGGTATAATTTAGGAATTTAAACCTATTATCGTATGTTTATCTGCTGTTTGTCTGCTATTTCCTCATGAATATTGGTGTAGTGTTCTATCGCGCATGGTGTAGAACCCCACACGGACGGATACAGGATTTCCGCGGGATATTTGTTGTTGCATTTTCTGTGGATCTTTACTAACATCCGGTTAATCACAATAAATACATAAAATAAATATCTCATACTTTGTTAAATGCCCCTGTTGTAGGCGTTTGATACTGCCTGGTTTTTCGTATTACCCAATGTGGTGACGGATTTTACCCGAAATCTGATGATGGCTGGATGGTATTGATCGTTCAAAAATGGAATCAATGAACAACCATATCTATGAACTTAGGGTTTATAATCCCTTTCTGCTATCTGGTGCATTGATCGTTTGTGTACTGGGTGCGTGGATTACCATGCGACTGGTCGCCCGTGTGTCCGAAACGCGTGGCAGGCAGCGTGTTGGCTGGTGTTTCCTGACCGCCATGGCGGGCGCCAGTTTTGTCTGGTGCACGCATTTCGCGGCCATGCTGGCCTATCATGCCGGTGCCGACGTGCATCTCGACCCGCTGCTCACCTTCCTGTCCCTGCTGGCCATGTTCGTGGCCATGCCTTTTGCGGTCATGGCGGCGGTCAGGCTGTACGGACGCGGTGGCTGCATGCTGGGGGGGATCATACTCGGTCTTGGTATCGCCAGCATGCATTACATCGGCATGGCGGCGTACCAGATTGATGCGCCCGTGGCCTGGAACATGCCGCTGGCGATCGTGTCCGTCCTGATCGGCATCGGCCTGTCCGCCGCGGCCCTGTGCCTGGCGTTGCGCCCGGCCAGCCTGCGGCATGAGATCGAAATGACGCTGGCCATGGTGGGTGCGGTGGCTGGGCTGCATTTTACCGGCATGGCGGCCATGCATATCAACATGCACCCGCATATGCAGGCGCTGCATGACAGTGAACAGTTCCAGGCTATCGGCTTTGCGGTCATTGCCGGTTCGATGCTGACGATCGTCGCCGGTATCGCCTGTTTTGTCATTGATGGCAGCGTGCGGCAGGAATCGTATGACGAACTGCACCGCATGGCCATGTCCGATGCGTTGACCGGCCTGCCCAACCGCATAAGCTTCAATGAACGCCTGAACCAGGAAGTCGCAATGGCCGACCAGAAGGGCGAACAGTTCGCGGTTATCGGCATCGACCTGAACAAATTCAAGGAAATCAACGATACGCGGGGCCATGCCGCAGGTGATGTCGTGCTGACCACGTTGGCTGAACGTTTCAGCGCGCTGCTGGGTCAGGGTGAATTCGTGGCCCGTCTGGGGGGTGACGAATTCATCGCCATCCACCGCACGTCGGATCAGGCGGAACTGCATGATTTCGTAAACCGTATCCAGCAGGCGCTGAACCGGCCCATTCCCATTGATGACTACATGGTCACCAGTGGCGGCAGCATCGGGGTTGCGGTCTATCCCGTTGACGCGACCGACAGTGAAACCCTGATTTCACGCGCCGACCTTGCCATGTATCGCGCCAAGACCGACCTGCAGCATACGATCTGGTATTATGAAAGTTCGCTGGACCAGAACGTGCGCGAACGCCGCGCGATGGGTGATGACCTGCGTGCCGCCATGGCCAACAACCAGCTTTCGCTGTTTTTCCAGGTGCAGACTGTCGTCGCGACTGGCGCGGTTTCGGGATATGAAGCCCTGCTGCGGTGGGACCATCCGGTACGTGGCAGCGTGCCCCCCGCGGAAATCCTCGACCTTGCCTATGAAAACGGCCTGATCATCGAACTGGGTGAATGGGTGCTGGACCAGGCATGCCAGATTGCGGCGGGCTGGGACGGGAATATCCGTGTCGCGGTCAACATGTCCGCGTCGCAGTTCTTGCTGCCGCGCTTTGCCGATACGGTGCAGGCTGCCCTGGCACGCAGTGGCCTGCCTGCGGACCGCCTTGTCATCGAGATTACCGAGGCCACGATACAGCGTGACCGCCCGCGTGCGCTGGCCATGGCCCGCAAGGTGCATGCGCTTGGGGTCAGGCTTGCGCTGGATGAGTTCGGTGGCCCGAAATCGGTCCTGTCCATGCTGCGCGAATTCCCCTTTGACAAGATCAAGATCGACCGCACCCTCATGCAGCAGGTGGGTACGGACCCGGTCATGACCGAACTGGTTCGCTCCGTCATGATCATGGGCCATGCGCTGCGTGTCTCGGTCCTGGCACAGGGGATCGAGACGCCGGGCCAGCTTGCGCTGCTTTCATCCGAGGGATGTGACGAAGGGCAGGGCTACCTGCTTGGCCGTCCCGCCCATGTCCCCATGGCGGCACACGCCCCGGCGCCCGGCGCCCCCACCATGCCACAGACGTTTGCCGCGACGCCCATGCGTGCGGCGTGCGCCCCGTCCTTCAATCCCGCAGCGTGATATCCGCCACAATATCCTCAATGAAACAGTGTGAGAAAGTAATGAACCCCCACGAAGCGCCTGCCATGACCGATGACCACAAGCCTACCACCAAGCTGGACATGACAGCGGATGTCAGTCTCCAGCTACTGGAGCAGGCAACGGACGGCGTCGTGATCATCAATGAGCGTAACGAGGTCGTGTTCTTCAACCCGGCGGCGGAAAAGCTGTGGGGTTTTACCGAGGAAGAAGTGATCGGCCGCAATGTCAGCTGCCTTGTCCCCTCGGTCTATCGCGCCGATCATGACAGCTATATCTACAAGAACCGCAAGACGGGCGTGAACCGCATTGTCGGCACCTCGCGCGAAGTCACGTTCGAGAACAAGGCCGGGGACTACATTTCGGGCGAGATGTCGATCTCGACCGCGCTGCTGGGCCCGGAAAAGAAGCGCTACTACATGGCTTTCATGAAGGGTGTTACGGAGGAAAGCCACCGCCGCAAGCTGCTGGACCTGCAGAATACGGTGTTCCAGGCCATTTCCAACGACATGCAGGTGGAGGACGTGGCCGACCTCGTCTGCCGTGAAGTGGAAAGCTTCGTCCCCAACACGGTGTCCGCCATCATCCTGCTGGATGAAAACAACCGCCTGAGCATCCTGTCCGGTCCCGGCCTGCCGCGTCGTTATGCCGCGGCCCTTGAAAACATGGTCCTGACCGAAGGGGACCTTGCCGCCCTGGGCAACGACCTGTCCGAAGCCAACAGCATCGTATGGGACAGCTATCGTTCGCTGGGGATCTCGCTGGGGCTGCATAACTGCTGGGCTTCGGCCATCAAGTCGCGCAACGGGCGGATTTCGGGTATTTTCGCGCTGTATTCGCGCAATCAGTACAAGCTGAGCGACTGGCCGCAGAAGATCGTCACCGGCTGCGTGCCATTCTGTAGCGTCGTGATCGAGAATTATGAGGCCCAGCAGCATATCTCCCAGCTTGCCAACCATGATTCCCTGACCGGGTTCCTGAACCGGACCGCCATTCACAAGGTCATCAAGTCGATGATCGACCGGCCGGGTGACAATCAGTTCGCGGTCTTCATGATCGACGTGGACCGCTTCCGCGACATCAATGACACCCTTGGCCACCAGAATGGCGATTCCTTCCTCAAGGCGATTGCCGAACGGCTGAAGGGCATGTCACGCAGCAACTATATCCTCAGCCGTTCGGGCGGGGATGAGTTCGTCATCGTCATGCCCGACAGTGACGAGGAAAAGGCATCGGCCTTTGCCGAAGGCCTGATCAAGGCCATGCAGGAACCCATCGAGATCGCGGGCAACCTGCTGGTCGTGTCGCTTGGCATCGGGATCAGTGTCTTTCCTGAAAACGGGCCGGATGGTGAATCCCTGCTGGGTCATGCCGAAATCGCCATGCGCCGGTGCAAGAAGGAAGCGCGCGGCGGCTTCTGTGTTTCCAGCACGGCGGATAACCGCGCGGCACAGGACCGGCTGCTGCTGGGTTCGGCGCTGCGTGAATCGCTGGCCAAGGGCATGCTCAACCTGCATTACCAGCCGCAGGTCGATATCAAGACGGGCAAGCTGTATGGCGTGGAAGCCCTGTCGCGGTGGAAGCATCCGACTCTGGGCAATATCTATCCTTCCCGCTTCATCGCGGTGGCGGAAGATACCGGGCAGATCGAGACGATCGGCACATGGTCGCTGGAAGAGGCGACGCGCCAGATCATCGACTGGGAACGTCAGGGGCTGCATGTCCCCACGGTTTCGGTCAACCTGTCGGCGGCACATTTCCGCAACCGGGGCCTGCCGGCGCTGATCGAGCGTATCCTCAAGGAACGCAAGCTCTCGCCTGAGCGTCTGTGTGTCGAAATCACGGAAAGCGTCATGATGGATGAAAACGAGGACACGATGGAGGGGCTGGCCGCCATCCGTAACCTTGGTGTCGGGCTGTCGATGGATGATTTCGGCACGGGCTATTCGTCGCTCTCAAGGCTGACGCGCCTGCCGCTGACGGAAATCAAGATCGACCGCAGCTTCATCATGAACCTTGAACACGATCCCAATGCGCAGGCCGTGACCACGGCGGTGATCGGGATCGGCAATCGCCTGAACATGACCGTCGTGACCGAAGGGGTCGAGACGGAAGCGCAGCTCAAGCTGCTGCGGGGGCTGAACTGTGATGTCGTGCAGGGTTACCTGTTCGCCCGTCCCATGGCGCCCGAAGACCTGCTGAAATGGGCGGAAGGGCCCGACATGGCGCGTGTGTCCGGCATGGCGTGTGAAGTCCTGCATGAGGGCGAACAGAAAAAATAGGTCCCGGGCAGTCCATGACCGCCCATCCGTCCTGGTGCCTGCCTGGAAACAGGCATTTATAATTTTGGATTACCATGAAAACCGAGAACCCCAAGCCGTCCCCAGCTGTCGAGACCATTCCGGACATCAGCTTTGAACTGCTGAATCAGGCCCGTGACGGGATGGTCATAATCGATGACCAGAACATGATCCTGTATGCCAACCCGGCGGCGGAAACGCTGTGGGGATATGATCCCGGCACGCTGGTGGGCAGGCCTGTGGGCGAACTTCTGGCCGCATCGGTCGGAAACGACGGCAGCCTGTCGTTCGCCGAGGAGACACCGGCGCTGGAACCGGTCGCGGGCGAGGTCACGTTTGAAAACCGCAGCGGGAATTACATTTCCGCCGAGGTAAGCCTGACGGCGGCACGGCTGGGGAAGGGTGGGCGCACCTATCGCCTGATGATGGTGCATGGCATTACCGGCGCGGGCCATCGCAGCCGGGTGATGGAACTGCAAAACACGGTTTTCCGCTCCCTCTCCAGCGAAATCCAGATCCAGGACGTGGCCGACATGGTCTGCCGCGAGGTGGAGGTGCTGGTTCCCAACACCGTCGCCGTGCTGATCCAGCTTGATGAGCAGAACCGCCTGCGCATCCTGTCCGGTCCCGGCATGCCGCGCCGGCTTGCCGCAGCCCTGGAGGAAATGCGCCTGACGGATGCGGATATCGCAGCCCTGGCCAACGATCTGGGTGAGGCGACCACCATTGTATGGGACAGCTACCGTTCCGTCGGGATTTCGCTTGGGCTGCACCATTGCTGGGCGTCAGCCATCCGTACCCGCAACGGGCGGATCATAGGCATTTTCGCGCTGTATTCGCGTTCCGAGCGTAACCGCAGCGAATGGCCATCCCATATCGTCAGCAGTTGCGTGCCGTTCTGTGGCGTGCTGATCGAACAGCATGAGGCGCGCCGGCATATCTCGCAGCTGTCGAACTATGACCCGCTGACCGGTTTCCTGAACCGTACGGCGGTGCATAAGGTGATCCGGTCCATGATTGGCCAGCCGGGTGACAACCACTTCGCATTGTACATGATCGATATCGACCGCTTCCGCGATATCAATGATGCGCTGGGCCATATCAATGGCGATGGGTTCCTGAAGTCCGTTTCCGAACGGCTGAAGGGCATTTCACGCAGCAATTACATTCTCAGCCGTTCCGGTTCGAATGAATTCCTGATCATCGTGCCGAATACGAGCCAGGAAGACGCGCTGAAATTTGCCGACAGGCTGCATGAATGCGTCAAGCAGCCGATCGAGATCGGCGGCAACATGATCGTGCCGACCCTGGGCATCGGTATCAGCCTGTTCCCCGAAAACGGGCCGGATGGGGAATCCCTGCTCAGCTATGCCGAACAGGCGATGCGCCATGCCAAGCGTTCGGGCCTGGGCATGACCCACCTTGCGCGTTCGGAAGACAACAAGGCGGCGCAGGACCGGCTGCTGCTGGGTTCGGCGCTGCGTGAATCACTGGCGCAGGGCCTGCTCAACCTGCATTACCAGCCCCAGATCGATGTGCGGAACAACACGCTGTATGGCGTGGAAGCGCTGTCGCGGTGGAATCATCCGACACTGGGCAACATCTACCCCTCGCGCTTCATTGCCGTGGCCGAGGAAACCGGACAGATCGAAGCCATTGGCACATGGTCGCTGGAACGCGCGGTGCAGCAGATCCTGGAATGGGATGCGCATGGCATTTACGTGCCGACGGTGGCGGTCAATCTGTCGGCGGGGCATTTCCGTAACCGCAACCTGCCCGGTTTCATCGCCCGCCTGCTGAGTGACAGCAAGCTGGAGCCGCATCGCCTGACGGTCGAAATTACCGAAAGCGTCATGATGACGGAAAACGAGGATACGAACATGGTCCTGCAGGCCATCCGTAATCTTGGCGTCGCCCTGTCGATGGATGATTTCGGCACGGGGTATTCGTCCCTGTCGCGGCTGACGCGCCTGCCGCTGACGGAAATCAAGATCGACCGCAGTTTCATCATGAATCTGGAACACGACGCCAATGCACAGGCCGTGACCACGGCGGTGATCGGGATTGGCGGACGGCTGGGCATGACGGTAGTGACCGAAGGGGTCGAGACCGTGCGCCAGCTTGACCTGCTGTGCCGGCTTGGCTGTGATGTGGTGCAGGGCTACCTGTTCGCCCGCCCCATGGCGCCACAGAAGCTGGAGGAATGGATCAGGGATGGCGGCCTGCAGGCCGTCCTGAAGCAGGCGGAGGAAGAACGCGCCGCCTCTTCCGCCAGCTGACGCTCTTCTCCCGTCATATCATCAGTGTGACTGTGACACCCCGGCCTGCAAGGGCCGGGGTGTTTCGTTATGGGGATGGTTTGCATGCTACCGGGCGCGTGCCATACATCGGGTCAGGACGTGGCGGGCACAGGCGTGGCCCGGCGCGTATTTCCCGCCCGCGCCGCCGACCTGCGGGCAATGGCCACAGGATAGTCCCATGACCTTACCCGTTTTTGATCTTTGTCTGAAAAATGGCAGCGTTGTCCTGCCAGATGCCACCGTCGTGACCGATGTGTACGTGCGTGACGGGCGGATTGCCCGGATCGGGGGGCAGGGGGATGCCGGTCGCGTCATTGACTGTACCGGCCTGACGATCCTGCCCGGCGTGATCGATACGCAGGTCCATTTCCGTGAACCGGGCCTGACCGGGGCGGAGGACCTGGCGACCGGCAGCATGGCCGCCGTAATGGGTGGCGTGACTGCCGTGTTCGAAATGCCCAATACCAAGCCCGCCACCGACCGGCCCGAAGCCGTTCTGGACAAGCTGGAACGCGCGCGCGGGCGCATGTGGTGCGACCATGCCTTCTATGTGGGCGCCACCACGGACAATGCCGACCGGTGCGGTGAACTGGAAATGTTGCCTGGCACGGCGGGGATCAAGATTTTCATGGGGTCTTCCACAGGCAGCCTGCTGGTGTCCGATGACGCGGTGCTGGAACGGGTGCTGCGTTCGGGCCGCCGCCGTGTCGCCATCCATGCCGAAGACGAGACGCGCCTGCATGAACGCCTGTCCGAACGCAAGGCCGGTGATCCGTCCAGTCACCCTGTCTGGCGTGATGAGGAAACGGCCCTGCGCGCGACACGGCGCATCGTGCGCTTGGCGCGGCGTACGGGGCGTCGCATCCATGTGCTGCACATCACGACGCCCGCGGAACTGGAATTCCTGTCTGGTCACAAGGATATCGCCAGTTGCGAGGTCACGCCCCAGCACCTGACGCTGGCGGGTGAGGAAGCCTATGCCGAACTGGGAACGCTGGCGCAGATGAACCCGCCCATCCGTGGCCGCAAATGGCGTGATGGCTTGTGGTACTGGATGGGGCAGGGCGTGCCCGACATCATTGGTTCCGACCACGCCCCCCATACGCTGGAAGCCAAGCAGCGCAGCTATCCGGAAACCCCTTCTGGCATGCCCGGCGTGCAGACGCTGCTGCCGCTCATGCTGGACCATGTGGCGCATGGCCGCCTGTCGCTGCGCCGGGTGGTGGATATGACATCGGCCGGGCCGCAGCGTCTGTTCGGGCTGGTGCGCAAGGGGCGCATTGCTGTGGGGTATGATGCCGACTTCTCGGTGGTTGACCTGGCCGCGCGCTGGACGGTGCAGCAGGAATGGCTGGCCTCCAAATGTGGTTGGTCGCCGTTTGTCGGTCGCGAACTGACGGGACGTCCTGTCGGTACAATCATTCGTGGGAATGTCGCCATGTGGGAAGGCCAGCTTGCCCCCACGGCCCAGGGCGCGCCGCTGCTGTTCGAGGCCACGGACCGCCCGCAATCCGCCTGAAAGAGGCTACAGACAGAAAAACAGTAAAAGTTTCTGGATGCCGCCTTTTTTCAGAAAGGCGGTATTCTTCTGAAACTTTTTGAAAAAAGCTTCATCAAGAACGTCTTCATTGATCCGTGGGATTTGACCGGTCGGACTTCTGAAGTGCGCTTTGAGCGGAAACATGCCCTGCCTGCAGGGCTGATGACACGCCAAATCAGCCAAACCCGATGGCTTGAATTACATGACTGACTGTTTTTTCAGGAAATCAAATGGTGCCCAAGGGCGGGATCGAACCACCGACACTGCGATTTTCAGTCGCATGCTCTACCAACTGAGCTACTTGGGCACCGGGCCGTCTGTCCGGCTATGTCAGGCAGTCAGGACCGCCGTGACGTTGGACAAGCGTTTAACCTACCTCATCATCGGGATCAACCCGTCTTGTGTATTTTTCATCCTCTGCGGATGGAATCTCTGCCGACGGTACGCGGTACTGGCCGGAAAACCAGCGGCCCAGGTCAACATCCGCGCAGCGGCGTGAACAGAATGGCCGGTATTGCGGCTGTGCCGGCTGGCCGCAGATGGGGCAGGGGGGAAGGGTGGATGGTTCAGCCATGATCGAATCTCCAGCCATTGGCGGGCAGGCCCTGATCCATGACAGGCTGAAGCACGCGGCCCGTCAGGCGCATGAAATCCTCCATCCAGCCCGGATGGTCCTGCAACAGCGCCATGATGCCATAACCGCACCCCAGCATGACAGGCCGACCATCAGGCGGCATGCCACGATAGGCCTGCATCTGCCCGCGCAGCGCACGCAGCAGACGCCCTTCGCGCGACTGGAACAGTTCATGCAGCGGTGGATGCACCCGCGGACGGACAATTTCCGCCAGCCCCAGCGCCGTAAAGCCCAGGAAGCGTGGACGCAGCGGGTCGTTCTTCAGTAACGCCTCGACCGTTTCCGACAGCGCACGACGCTTGCGTATGGCAAGTCCGGCAACATCGACAATGATCGCCCCGGACAGGTTGCGTAGCCGCAACTGGCGCAACAGGTCAGGCAGGGCATCGCGGTTGGCGGCAAACTGTGCCGTCTGCTTGGGGCGGCGGTCCATGCTGGTGGCCCCGCCATCCATGTCGATCGCCACCAGCGCGGGCGTGGGCGTGATGCTGGCCGACATGCCGCCGGGCAGGGATACGACGGGATCTTCCAGCGCATCGGCCTGTGCGCGCAGGTCGCTGTCGAACACACAGTTGACGCGTGTCAGGCGTGAATGGAAGGCAGCGGGCAGCATTACTGCAATGGCAGCGTCATCAATAACAATGGGCGCCAGCGGATAATACCGCGCCAGCCGTTCCAGCGGCGTGGGGCCACGGCGCAGCAGACTGGGGTCCGACCCGCCGGGCAGGTCGGATGGCAGGTTGCGCGCACCCAGCCGCACGCCCTTGCCCCCCTGCGCGCTGCGGGTGACGGTCACAAGGACGGTCTGTCCCTGTGTCAGAGGACCCAGCCCTTCCGAATCCGGCAGGAAACCAGCCTGTTCCAGTCCCGGCAGGGTAATGAACGTGCCGCCAAGTGCCGGGACATGGGCGCTGACGCGCGCGCGATAGATATCGCCCACGCCATCTGCCATGTCAGGCCGCCACACGGCGAAATCCTGCATGACGCCATTGTCCATTACGGCGATGCGGACCTCTCCGGGGCTGCTGCTGGCGCAGATGCGCATGCTCACCGGAGCCAGCATCCCTTCTGCCCGCGCAGCATCTGCGCGGTTTCAAACAGCGGCAGGCCGACAATGCCGGTGTAACTGCCCGACATGAAGCGGACGAATGCCGCCGCATGGCCCTGTATGGCATACCCCCCGGCCTTGCCATTCCAGTCGCCTGCGTCAATCAGCGCATCAATCTGTGCCGCTGTCAGGCGGGAAAACGTGACCGTGCTGGCAACCAGCCTGTTGCACGCACGCCCACCGGACCATGTGGCGGTAGGCCGGATGGCAACGGCGGTAAACACGGTATGACGCCGTCCCGACAGCAGGTTCAGGCAGGTGCGCGCGGTATCCGCATCTTCCGCCTTGGGCAGGATGCGCCGGCCAAGGGCCACGACCGTATCGGCCGCGATGACCAGTGCCGGAATGTCCAGCGCGCCCGCTACGTGTTCGGCCTTTTCCGTCGCCAGACGCTGGGCATGGGGGCGCGGCAGTTCGTCACGCCGGGGCGTTTCATCAATATCGGCTGGATGCACCTGGTCGGGAACCAGCCCGATCTGGCGCAGGAGCGCAAGCCTGCGGGGAGAAGCCGAGGCAAGGACAAGCTGCGCCCCCTTATCCGCCCCGGATGGAGCGGCGTCTGCGGTCATGACCGACAAGGGCGGCTTACTTGAAGCGGAACGTGATGCGACCTTTTGTCAGGTCATAAGGCGTCATTTCCACATTCACGCGGTCACCCGCCAGCACGCGGATACGGTTCTTGCGCATCTTGCCGCTGGTATGGGCCAGGATGGTATGCTCATTGTCCAGTGTCACGCGGAACATGGCATTGGGCAGCAGTTCGGTTACTGTGCCACTGAATTCGATCATGTCTTCTTTAGACATCGTGTCCTTCAATCATCAAAATTGCCGTCATGCTGCGGGCCCGCAGCGCAATACGGTTGGTTTATGTGGGGATACTCACCGCCGGGGTCAAGTTTCCTTATGCGCGGCGATCAAGATCGGCCAGCCGGACCGACACGCTCAGCGCATGTGCGTCAAGGCCTTCGGCCTGTGCCAGGCTGACGGCGGCGGGGCCGATCTTGCGCAGCGACTCGGGCTGGGCCTCGATGAACGTGGTGCGCTTGATAAAGTCGAACACCGACAGCCCGGATGAAAAACGCGCCGTGCGGCTGGTGGGCAGCACGTGGTTGGGACCACCGACATAATCGCCAATGGCCTCGGGGCAGTACCGACCGACAAAGATGGCGCCAGCATGCCGCACGCGGCGGAATGTGGGCGCCGGATCATCGATCATGAGTTCCAGATGTTCAGGCGCGATGGTGTTTACAAGGTCGGCGGCCTCATTCAGGTCACGCACCGTGATGATCGCGCCATGGGCATCCCAGCTGGTGCGGGCGATTTCGGCGCGGGGCAGGGTTTCCAGTTCGGTTGCGACCGCCCGTTCCACCTTCGCCGCCATGTCCGTATCCGGCGTGATCAGGATGGACTGGGCCATGGGGTCATGTTCCGCCTGCGCCAGCAGGTCGAGTGCGATGGCGCGGGGGTCATTGTTGCCATCGGCGATCACCACCACTTCGGACGGACCGGCGATGCTGTCGATTCCCACCGTGCCGAAGACCTGCCGCTTCGCTTCGGCCACATAGGCATTGCCCGGTCCCACCACGCGGTCCACCGGCGCGATGGTGGCCGTGCCATAGGCCATGGCGCCCACCGCCTGCGCCCCGCCCACGCGATAGATCTCGGTAACCCCCGCGCGTCGCGCCGCCGCCAGCACCAGCGGGTTGAGCACCCCATCGGGCGTGGGCACGCACATGGCGATGCGCCCCACCCCCGCAACATGGGCGGGAATGGCGTTCATCAGCACGGAGGACGGATACGCTGCCTTGCCACCCGGCACGTACAGCCCCACCGAATCCAGCGCCGTCCAGCGCATGCCCAGCGTTACCCCGGCGTCATCCACGTAACGCATGTCAGATGGCATCTGCGCCCTGTGGAACGACTCGATCCGCGTGGCGGCGGTTTCCAGCGCGTCCAGCAGTGCGGCCGGAACCTGCGCGCAGGCGGTCTCGACTTCCTGTGGCGTGATCTGCAGGGTTGCGGGGGTGACATCGGCCCGGTCGAAGCGGTTGGTGAATTCGCACAATGCGTCATCGCCGCGCGCGCGCACGGCAGCCAGGATTTCGGTTACAGGGCCGTCCACGCGGGCGGTGTCACTGTCACGGTCAGCCAGCAGGCTGGCGAATCCGGCCCGGAAATCGGGCTGGGCAGTATCAAGGCGCTTCATGCCTGCTGGTCCTTGGCTTGTGCGGCGCTGGAGGCCAGCGCCGTGCGGAAACGGTTGATGATGGCGCCTATGCGCTCGGGCTGGGTTTTCAGCGCCGTGCGGTTCACGATCAGGCGGCTGGTGACATGGGCGATGGTGTGGGTTTCCTCCAGCCCGTTGGCGCGCAGGGTGGACCCCGTATCCACCAGATCCACGATCAGGTGCGACAGGTCCAGAACCGGGGCCAGTTCCATCGCGCCATGCAGATGGACGATGCTGGCGTTGATGCCGCGCGCGGCGAAATGGCGGCGCGTGATGGACGGATACTTGGTCGCCACCCGCACCTGTGACAGGCGGTTGGGGTTGTCTTCCTGCCCGCTGCGGTCCCTGGGCTGGGCAATGGAAATGCGGCAGCCCCCGATCCCCAGGTCAAGCGGGGCATAGATTTCGGGGTAGTCGAATTCCATCAGCACATCAGCGCCGCATATGCCGATCTGCGCGCCGCCAAAGGCGACGAAGGTCGCGACATCGAACGAGCGCACGCGCACCACGTCAATGTTCGGATCATTGGTTTCAAAGCGGAGCAGACGGCTTTTTTCGTCATTGAAATCCGGGCCGGGCACAATGCCCGCCATATGCAGAAGCGGCGCCGCGGCTTTGAGGATACGGCCCTTGGGCAGGGCGAGTATCAGCGGGCTATCCGTTTCCGGAATGGCGGTCTGGGCCGGTGACAGGACGGTCAATGCATTCTCCGACATTGAAGGCTGGGGTTGCGCCGCATGGTGCGGGGCGCCCATGGCGACATGCGCGCATACCACATTCAGCCATCATGCAGGAAGGGCGCTTTTCTGGCAGCAGCTAGTCGGAAACGCGTTCGATATGCGCGCCGCACTGCGCCAGCTTGCGCTCCACCGCCTCATATCCACGGTCAAGGTGATAGACGCGGCTCAGGATCGTCTCCCCATGCGCCGCAAGCCCCGCGATGATGAGCGAGAACGACGCCCGCAGGTCGGTCGCCATGACCGGCGCGCCGGACAGCGAATGCACACCCCGGATAATGGCGGACGACCCGTGCACGTTGATGCGCGCGCCCATGCGGTTGAGTTCGGGGACATGCATGAAGCGGTTTTCGAAAATGGTCTCGGTAACCATCGACGCCCCTTCGGCCACCGACAGCAGCGCCATGAACTGGGCCTGCATGTCGGTGGGAAAGCCGGGGTAGGGTTCGGTCATGATATCGACCCCGCGCAGCGCGCCCGTGCGCTGCACGCGTACGGCCCCTTCTTCCTGCACCATTTCCACGCCCGCTTCCTCCAGCGCGCGCACCACGGCGCCAAGGTGTTCGACCTGACCACCCACCAGCCGCAGTTCGCCGCCGGTAATGGCGGCAGCGCAGGCATAGGTGCCGCATTCGATCCGGTCGGGCATGACGCGGTAACGCGCGCCATGCAGTCCTTCCACGCCGTCAATCACCAGCTTGCCCGTGCCAATGCCGGTAATGCGCGCGCCCATGGCGTTGAGGCAGCCGACAAGATCCCCGATCTCGGGCTCACGCGCGGCGTTGACGATCTCGGTGCGCCCCCTGGCCAATGTGGCGGCCATCAGCAGGTTTTCCGTGGCCCCGACGGATGCGAACGGCAGGATCACCCGTTCCCCCTTCAGGCCATTGGGGGCTTCGGCATGGATGTAGCCGTTTTCCAGCGTGATCTTCGCCCCCAGCGTTTCCAGCGCCTTGAGATGCAGGTCAACCGGGCGCGTGCCGATGGCGCAGCCACCAGGCAGTGAGACGCGGGCTTCGCCGCAACGTGCCAGGAGCGGGCCGAGCACAAGGATCGAGGCCCGCATCTTGGAGACGATGTTGTAGGGGGCTTCGGTATTGGTGATCTCGCCGCCGATCGACAGCGTGCCGCCGTCACCGCTGATGTCCTCGACCGTCAGGCCGTGCTGTTCAAGCAGCCTGCGCATGGTGCGGATGTCGGCAATGCGCGGGACATTGTCCAGCACCAGCTTTTCGGGGGTCAGCAACCCCGCCACCAGCAGCTTGAGGGCGGAATTCTTGGCCCCGCCAATGACGATGTCCCCACGCAGCGGGTGGCCGCCGTGAATGATGAAACGGTCCATGATGTGCGGTTCCTGCCCTTACATGCGCGGCGGGGCGACGCCGACCTGCCCCATGTATTTGCCCTTGCGGTCGGCGTAGCTGACTTCGCAGGGGGATGCCCCCTGGAAGAACAGGAACTGGCAGATCCCCTCATTCGCGTAAATGCGCGCGGGCAGGGGGGTGGTGTTGCTGATCTCGATCGTGACCTGCCCTTCCCATTCCGGCTCCAGCGGGGTCACGTTCACGATGATGCCGCAGCGCGCATAGGTGGATTTGCCCAGGCAGACCACCAGCGTATCGCGCGGTATGCGGAAATATTCGACCGTGTGCGCCAGCACGAAGCTGTGGGGCGGAATGGTGCAGCAGTCGCCCCGGCGGGTGACGAAGCTGTTTTCGGCAAAGTTCTTGGGATCGACCACCGCGTTGTCCACGTCGGTGAAAATCTTGAATTCATTGGCGACGCGCGCATCGTACCCGTACGACGACAGCCCGAAGGAGATCACGCCCTCGCGGCTCTGTTTTTCCACGAAGGGTTCGATCATGCCGTGGTCCGTGGCCATGCGGCGAATCCACGTATCGGGCATTATTGGCATGCTGTCCCTTCCTTCGGCATCAGTGGCGCGGCACGCGGGCAACCCGTCGGCCGTGCGCGACCACTAACGAAGTGACCGTCAGACCGCAACTGCAATCACGCTTCGTTGCGGGACGTGTCGCTGCTGCCGGGGGTGGGCGCATCGGGTGCGGGGGCCGTGCGGGCACGGCTCTGCTGCTTGCGCCGGCGCAGGTTGGCGCGCAGGGCCTCGGCCTCGCGCGCAAGGCGTTCCTGGCGCGCGGCCTCGGCCCGGTCGGTCAGGCGGGGGGTGTCAGGCCGTTCGGTCATGGGGCGTTTTCGCTAGGTGGGACAAGGAATGCCCGCCACCCGTGCGGATGGCGGGCGGGACGGTCAGGCCGACGTGGCGGGTTCGGCCGGGGTGGGGGGGGCTGGCTGCTTTTCGGCGGTGGCGGGCGGCATGTCCTGCGGAATGCCACAGCGGATCAGCAGTTCGCGCAGCGCCTTGACCACGGGGAAGATTTCCACGTTGCGGTCATAGCCAGCCTCGTTCCACGCCGCCTGTTCCAGTTCCACGATTTCCTTGTCCTCAAGGAAGATGCGGTTGGTGAACCAGCCCAGCGCGGGCCAGATCACGTCGATCAGGAACGGGGTCTGCGGGCGCAGGATGGACAGCAGGCCAAAGGACTGGGTGACGCGCTCGTCCTTGTCCAGCGGCACGTAGGCGGCCCACAGGTCCATGATCAGGTCACCGTCCTTGTCGGTGATGCGCAGGGTCTGGTACGGATATTCCGTACGGATCGTTACAACTTCCTCAACGGGCTGTTCCTTGCCCTGCAGGTCCTTGTGCTTGCCAAAGATCAGGCGTTCGGCCAACGGCTGCTGCCCCGCGCAGCGCATGAAGCTGTAGCGCGCCTCGATGAAGTCCTCGCCCCTGTCCTGCCCCAGGAAGCGGGCCTTGATCTGGCCCATCTGGCGGCGGTGCAGGAACTGATGGTTCATGTCCATCAGGTTTTCATGCATGAAGGTGTAGTGGCAGTTCACCCGAGGGCTGAAATGCTTGGTCTTGTATTTGGGGTTGTCCGTCTGGGCCAGCTTGGGGAACGGCGTGCTGTCGGCCTTTTCCGGGTCGCCGGGAAAGACGAAGATCAGCCCGCCGGCCTCACGCACGGGGAAGGTACGCACGCCGTTGGGCAGCTTGCCCTTGCCAAGGTAGGGCACGTCGATGCAGCGGCCCGAACGGCCAAAGGCCCAGCCATGATAGCAGCAGCGCACGGTCTGGCCGTTCACGGTGCCCTTGCTCAGCGGGACCTGCCGGTGGGGGCAGCGGTCATACAGCGCGAAGACGCTGCCTTCATCGGGACGGACCAGCACGATGGGGGTGCCGGCGTAACTGACCGCCAGCGTCTTGTCGCGCTTCAGGTCGGCCGACCATGCCACCGGGTACCAGAAGTCCGGGTTGGCGTTCACCAGGCGCAGGTCGGGATGGTGGGGGCCGGGTTCGGGCGTGATGTCTGTCTGGGCGGGGGAAATCTGGTTCATGTGGTGCAGTCCCGAAGTGTTCGCGTTGAAACGGCGGGCCACGGGTCATCCCCGTCCGCCAGAAGGAAGAATGCGCAATGGGTGAAGAATTTCAGTCGCCTTGTCGACTGTAAAACCACCCATTGCATAAGGCCCATGCTGAATGCTGGACGCTCACCCCGCCTTTTTGGGGCGCCATGAGGCAGATCAAGGCAATCCTGCACCCGATATGGGACAATTGCCGCGTCCGCGCCGCTAGCCCGCCTGTGGCAGGACTTCATCGCCCCAGCCCATGTCCGCCATGGCGGCATGGTAGAAGGTATTCGCCAGCTGCGTGTGCAGCAGTTCATCATATACGGACAGGGTCGCGTACTGCATCGCCTGTGTTGAATAATGCGCGCACACATTCTCGCGCGCGTGCCAGGCCAGGCGGGTGCGTTCCTCGGGTGTCATGGTGGCGACCTGGCGCATGCATGCCGCCAGCGCCTGCGCGTCATCGGGCGGGAACACGAAGCCCGTCACGCCGTCGTCCACCGTTTCCAGTGCGGCGCCGTGGCCCGCCACGATAACGGGGCGGCCCATTGCCTGTGCCTCCACCACCACGCGGCCAAAGGGTTCGGGCCGTAGCGAGGGAACAACCACCATGTCCGCCAGCATCAGGGCGGCTGGCATGTCCGCGCAGTGGCCGGCAAAACGCAGGTGTGTCGCGATTCCCCTGCGCCGGGCAAGGGTGACGAGTTCGCGGCCCAGCTTCTCGTTCGCCTCACCCACGAAAATGCACACCCAGTCCCCGTTGAAGCCCGCGGTTTCATTCACCCGCGCCAGCGCCTCGATCAGCAGCGCATGCCCCTTCCACGGGGTCACGCGCGCGGGCAGCATGATGACGGTGGTGCCGTCGGGTATGTCCCACAGGTTGATCAGGTTCTGCACCCGGTTGCCGCGCACGCCCTGCGGGTCAAAACGTATCATGTCCGCCCCGCGCGGGATCAGGCGCAGGCGGTCTTCTCCCACCTTGTATTCCTCACGCAGGCGGTTTTCGATGTAGCGGCTTATGGCAATGACCCGCGTGCCGGAGGCCAGAACGCTGTTGTACCACCGTTTTCCCGGCATGTTCGCGGCATGCACGCCATGCCATGTCGTGACCAGCGGTATCCTGAGCCGCCTGCATGCAAGGGACGCCGCCCATGCCGGCGCCCGTGAACGCGCATGCACAAGGTTGACGCCGAATTCCTCAATGACATGGCGCAGGCGGCCCGCGTTGCGCATGATGGAAAGGGGGTTCTTGGCCTTCAGGTCCATCTCGACCGGAATGGCCCCGATGTATTTCAGGCGCGGGACCAGGCGCCCGCCCGCACTGGCCACGATGGCCGTGCCGCCAGCCTGGACGATGGCACGCGCCATTTCCAGCGTGCCATGTTCGATCCCACCGGATTCGAGGGCTGGCAGGGCCTGCAGGATGACAGGTCGGTCGGTAACGGTTTGCATCACCCTTCCCCATATCATGATCGTATCGGGACTGCACGGGTCGGCGGCGAATGGGGGACTGGCCCTTGACCTTCTTGGCGGGCGGGCCGACGAATGCGGTAATGAGAGTCTTTACGTGCCTGTCCGTCCCCCCCCTTTTTCCGTCTGGTGGATATTCCGTACGTCCTGCCGGTGCGCCGTTTCGGGCCGCCCGCTGGGTGCGGGTGGGGCGCCGGGGCGTCATGGCCGCCGGGATCGTGGTGGTGGTCAATATGGCCGGGAATGGCTGCGTCCGGGCGGCGGATGCGCCAGGGAGCGCCCCGCCACCTGCGGTTTCCGCCGTGCCGGAGCATGACGGGCCCGGGCATGATGAGGCATGGAGTTTCGCCCACTGCACCGCCACCGTGTCCGATGATCCCGACGGCGCGCGTGATTATGCCGAGGACTGGCTGGGCCATGGCGGCGGGCTGGAGGCCGAGCAGTGCGAAGCCCTGGCACGCATCGAACTGGGGGACGTGGCGACGGCGGCGGCATCGCTGGACCGTCTGGCGCATGTGCCCGGCTGGCCCGTGGGAGACACGCCCCCTGCCCATGATGCGGGCACGCAGCCCGATACCCCGCAGTCGCTGCGTCGCCGCGCGGCCGTGGCCGAGCAGGCGGCGCGGGCATGGCAGGCGGATGACAGCCCGAAACAGGCATTCGACAGCGCGGCCTATGGCCTGACGCTGGAACCGGGCGATGTGCCGCTGCGCCTGGTCTATGCGCGGGTCGCGGTGGAACTGGACCAGCCGCAGCGCGCGATCGACATCCTTACCCCCCTGCCATCCGTCCCGGCGGAACGGGATGAGGCGCTGGTCGCGCGCGCGGCCGCATGGCGGCGGATGGGACGGATCGGGCAGGCCATGACCGACATCAACGCGGCCCTGAAGGACATGCCCCGCAATGGGGCGGCGCTGCTGGAACGCGGTATCCTGTACCAGCGTGAAGGGCAGATGGCGCAGGCGCGCGCCGACTGGCAGGACGTCGTGACCCTGGCCCCGGATTCGGATGAGGCCGATCTGGCGCGGCAGGACCTGTCGCTGCTTGAAACCGACCCCGAGGCACCCTGACCCCATGGCCCGTATTCTGGTGATCCGGCTGGGCGCGCTGGGCGATTTCATTCAGTCCTTCGCGCCGTTCGCGGCCATTCGCGCCCATCATCCGCATGACGTGGTGGACCTGTTGACGCAGGCCCCCTTTGCCGATCTTGCCCGCCATGCGCCGTGGTTCGGCCATGTGCATGTCGATCGCAGGCCGCCATGGCATGACCTGCGCGCGGTCATGGCGCTGCGTCGGCTGCTGCGGTCATATGACTTCATCTATGACCTGCAGACATCAGGTCGCAGCACACGTTATTTTCATCTGTCGGGCATGACGGCCTGGTCGGGAATCGGGCGCGGGGCGCAGGCGGTGCATGACAGTCCGCAGCGGCGCGCCATGCATACCCGCGCGCGCCAGCGTGACCAGTTGCGTCGTGCGGGAATCGACAGCCTGCCGGTGCCCGACCTGTCATGGCTGGCGCGTGGTGGCCCTGTCCTGCCCGCGCCCTATGGCGTGCTGGTGCCCGGTGCCGCGGCACATCGCCCGGCCAAGCGCTGGCCGGTGGAACGCTATGCCGCCCTTGCGCAGCAAATGCATGCGCGCGGCCTGCTGCCCGTCATCGTGGGCGGCAGGGGGGAAAGGGCGCTGGCCGCCGTCATCCGCGACACCTGTCCCGCTGCCGTTGACCTGACGGGGCGGACATCGCTGCCGGAACTGGGGGGCGTGATGGCGCGGGCGGCCTGCGCCGTGGGCAATGACACCGGCCCCATGCACCTTGCCGCAGCGCTTGGCGTGCCCTGCACCGTGCTGTTTTCAGCCGACAGCAACCCCGCGCTGACCGCGCCGGTGGGTCAGAAGGCGGGGCAGGTGCGGGTCATTTATGTGCGTGATCTGGCCACTCTGCGCGTTGACAGGGTTGCGGCGACGCTCGCCTGACGCCATTACAGCGGAATATCTTCATACCGGAGCAATGAAACCATGCCTGCCATAACCCTGCCTGACGGATCCGTTCGCCGCTTTGACGGGGCAGTGACGGGCACTACCGTGGCGCAGTCCATCGGGGCCGGACTGGCCCGCGCCGCCCTTGCCATGGAAGTGGATGGCAAGCTTATGGATATCGGTCGCGAGATCGACCATGACGCCAGCATCCGCTTCGTGACGCGCAAGGACCCCGAGGCGCTGGAAATGATCCGCCATGACGCCGCCCATGTGCTGGCCGAAGCGGTGCAGTCGCTGTTTCCCGGAACCCAGGTCACGATCGGCCCGTCGATCGAAAACGGGTTCTATTATGATTTCTATCGCAACGAGCCGTTCAAGCCGGAGGATTTCGCCGCGATTGAAAAGCGCATGGGCGAAATCGTGGCTGCGAACGAACCCTTCGTGCGGGAGACATGGCCGCGTGAGAAGGCCATCGCGTTTTTCGAAGACAGGGGCGAGCGCTTCAAGGCCGAGCTGATCCGTGACCTGCCCGAAGACGAGGAAATCTCGATCTACCGCCAGGGGGAATGGCTGGACCTGTGCCGTGGGCCACACCTGCGTGGCACGGCCGATGTCGGCAATGCCTTCAAGCTGATGAAGGTGGCGGGTGCGTACTGGCGCGGCGACCATCGCAACCCCATGCTGACGCGCATCTATGGCACGGCATGGCGCGACCGCAAGGAACTTGAGGCGCACCTGCACCAGCTTGAGGAAGCCGAACGCCGCGATCACCGCCGCATTGGCCGCGAGATGGACCTGTTCCACATTCAGGAAGAAGCCGTGGGCCAGATCTTCTGGCACCCCAAGGGCTGGCGGCTGTATTCGGTGCTGCAGGACTACATGCGCCGCGCGCAGAACAATAACGGCTATCAGGAAGTGCGCACGCCGCAGCTTGTTGACCGTGCCCTGTGGGAAGCCTCCGGCCACTGGGACAAGTACCGCGAGCACATGTTCATCGCCACCGTCGAGGATGAGGACAAGACCCTTGCTCTGAAGCCGATGAACTGCCCGTGTCATGTGCAGATTTTCCGCCATGGCCTGCGCTCGTATCGTGAACTGCCGCTGCGCATGGCGGAATTCGGCGCGTGCCACCGCTACGAGCCATCCGGCGCGCTGCATGGCATCATGCGTGTGCGTGGCTTCACGCAGGATGATGCGCATATCTTCTGCACCGAAGACCAGATCGCTGATGAAACCGCGCGTTTCGTGCGGATGCTGGCGGATGTGTACCAGGACCTCGGCTTCGAGCATTTCCGCGTGAAATTCGCCGATCGCCCCGAACAGCGCGCCGGCGATGACGCGACATGGGACCGTGCGGAAAACGCGCTGAAGGTCGCGTGTGACATGGCGGGTGTCACCTATGAACACAATCCGGGCGAGGGCGCGTTCTATGGCCCCAAGCTGGAATTCGTGCTGCGTGACGCCATTGGCCGTGACTGGCAGTGCGGCACGCTGCAGGTCGATTACGTGCTGCCCGAACGGCTGGATGCATCCTATGTTGGCGAGGACAGCGCGCGCCATCGTCCCGTCATGCTGCACCGGGCGATTCTGGGATCGTTCGAGCGATTCCTTGGCATCCTGATCGAACAGCATGCCGGCCGTTTCCCGCTATGGCTGGCGCCGGTGCAGGTGGTGGTGGCGTCCATCGTGACCGATGCGGCGGATTATGCCCAATATGTGACCGACAGCCTGCGCAAGGCGGGGCTGGTGGTGGAAGCCGACCTGCGCAACGAGAAGATCAACGCCAAGATTCGCGAACACAGCCTTGCACGCGTGCCGGTCATTCTGGTCGTTGGCCGCAAGGAAGCGGAGGAAAACACCGTCGCCCTGCGCCGCCTTGGCGGCAAGGCGCAGGAAGTCCTGCCGCTGGAGGAAGCGGTGTCCGCCCTTGCATATGAAGCCCTGCCACCCGATATCCGCAGGGCACGCGGCTGATCCATCTGGTTCCGTGCCGCGATTGCATGGCTGTTTTCGCAGGTACGGGACAAGACAGTACTTGATCTGGGGCGCGTCTTTGCGTCACATATCTTTCCATAATGTAAGGTCATGCCCTGCCTGTGTGTTTTCCATGGTGTCAGCCATGATCACGCGGGTATGCGGGATGGCCTTATCTGCCGTTTGAATGAAACAGTCACAGGAGCTGACCATAGCCAGACCCCCGATGCCCACTCCGCCAAATCGAGAGGGCCCCCGTGTCAATGAAGAGATCCGCGTACCGCAGGTCCGTCTGATCGACGAAGAAGGCGAGATGCTGGGCATCATGTCCACGCGTGATGCGCTGGCCCGTGCCTATTCTGTTGGCCTTGACCTTCTGGAAATCAGCCCGAACGCCGAGCCCCCCGTGGCGAAGGTTCTCGATTACGGGAAGTTCAAGTACGAACAGCAGAAGAAGCGCAACGAAGCGCGCAAGAAGCAGAAAGTCATTGAAATCAAGGAAGTCAAGGTTCGCCCGAACATTGATGAAAATGACTATCAGGTGAAGATGCGCGCGATGAAGACCTTCATCGGCGAAGGTGACAAGGTGAAGGTGACCCTTCGCTTCCGTGGCCGTGAAATGGCGCATCAGGATCTGGGTGTAAAGGTGCTGGAGCGTATCCGCGCGGAAATGGATGAGGTCGCCAAGGTTGAGCATATGCCCAAGCTTGAAAACCGCCAGATGATCATGGTGCTGGCCCCGCGTTAAGCGCGGTGTCACTGTCTGCATCATGAAAAAGGCCCGGTGGGATTGTCCCTTCGGGCCTTTTTCGTCTGTTCTTGCACATGGAAAAACAGGCGCAGGGGGCAGATTATGTCCCTTGTCCGTTCCCGGCTGTCACGCGTGGCGTTTATGGGAGAGGGCAGGAAGACCCGGCCCGGTAACCCGTTAATATAAAAAGTTTCTGGGTGCCGCCTTTTTTCAAAAAAGGCGGCGTTCTTCAAAGCTTTCTGAAAAAGCCTCGCCAGAAAATTTTTCCTGTTTACGGGCTTTTACCCGGCTGGCTTCAGGATCAGCGTGGCGCGGACGGTTGCCGTGACATCCTGCATGCCGGTCGGGGCTTCCGGTGCGGGCATGTCCATGCTGGCGGCGCGGGCCATCATCATGGGCATCGGGCGCGGCATGTTCTGGTCTTCCAGCGTCACGCTGCGGATGGAGGCGATATTCAGCTTCAGCGTGGATGCCGCGGCCTGTGCGCGCTGCTGCATGTCCTGCAGGGCCAGCGTTTCGGCCCTGCGGGTCAGTTCCATCCGCTTTTCGCGTGAAAGGGACCAGTCCAGCCGCGTCAGGGCCAGGTTGTCGGCCTGCAACTGGCCCACCAATGGCAGCAGTACCTTGCCATCGCTGGCGGTCAGGCGGACGCTCTGGCGCGCCACCCATTGCGGCTTGCGGTTCTGGCGCGGGTCGCCGTCATCATGATGCACGAAATACGACTCGGCATTCAGGGTCAGTCCCGTCACATGGGCGCTGGCCGCCGTGACCTTGCCCACCAGCGCATTGACCTGTGCCTGTGCGCTGGCGGCCGTATCGGCCCGTGCTTCAGCCAGGAAGGTGGCGGTCAGTTCATCCGGCTGGGCCTGCACCGTGCCCGATGCCGATAGTTCCAGCTCGGTTGTATCGGGCTTCGCCGCGTTCGCGGGCTGGGTCTGGGCCATGCTACCTGCCGGGTGCAGTGCCGCCGCCGCCAGCATGCCGGGCAGGATGATGCGCAGGCTGTGGCGGGCAGGGGTCTTGAACAGGGAAAAAGTCATGAATGCGTGGTCTCCTTCAGTTCGACCAACGCACGACGCAGCCGCACGATGCCTGAACGGATTCGCCCTTCGCGGCACATGTCTTCCCCCTGCGTGCGCAGGCTGTCCACATCCTGCGGCAGGGCGGGACCATAGGCGTCGATAATGTTCAGCAGCCGGTTGCAGTAGGCCTTGGTGTCACTGGTAATGATCACGGGCTTGTCCGGTCCATCCCGTGTGGTGACGACCTCCGCCCCGGTGCCGGCCCCGACCGGGGCTGCGCCACACAGGCAGAAACTCATCACGACGATGGCTGGCGCCATGGCGGGGTGCATGTTCATGACGTTACTTTACGCTACTGTTCATGTCATGCTGATGGGGGAAAGGTGATCTTTCCGTCATGCCTGATATGTGTTGGGGAGATGGAAAATCTTCCTCATTGCCTGAAATCGCGCAGGCTGCGATCGGCAGCGCCAGCGAAACCGTCAGCCCCGGATTATGCGCAGAAAGGTGCATCCGCCCCCCGTGCAACTGCACGATGGCCCGGACCATGGACAGTCCCAGCCCCGAACCGGGGGTGTTGCGTGCCTTTTCCGCACGGAAAAAACGCTCCGTCGCGCGCGCCATGTCCGCCTCGCTCATGCCAACGCCCTCATCGCTGACACACAGGTCCAGCATGCCTTCGCCCGTGGGGCCGACAATGCGGCCGGGCGCGAGTTCGCGCACCTGCGCGCGCAGGTGGACGGTGCCACCGGCCGGTGAGAATTTGATGGCGTTGTCCAGCATGTTGGCCACGGCCTGCTGGATCAGCGAACGGTCACCGTAGAAGCTGAGGCTGTCGGGCAGGTCCAGCGCAAGCCGGATGTCATGGTCTTCCGCCACGGCTTCATACAGGTCGGCCACATCGCGCAGGACCGGTACCAGGTCAAACGTCATGAAGGCGGAGCGGCGGGCCCCGGCCTCGATCTGGGCAATGCGCAGCAGGGCCTCGAACACGGCGGTCACATTGTCCAGGTTGCCGACCGCGCGTTCGATCGCATCGCGCAGTTCCGCATCCGATTTCGCGTGCAGGGCCGCGTCCTCAAGCTGGGTGCGCGCACGGGCGATGGGGGTGCGCAGGTCATGGGCGATGGAATTGGACACCTGCCGCACGCCATCCATCAGGCGCACGATCCGGTCCAGCATTTCGTTGATGGCTTCGGCCACCTGATCCATTTCATCACCATTGCCCACCAGCGGCATGCGGCGGCTCAGGTCGCCATGGGCGATGGCGGATGTGGTCCGGGCCACGGTCTTGACCATGCGGCGGAAAATGCCATGCACCAGCACCGCGCCGCTGACAGCCAGCAGCGTGACCATCACCCATGCCCATAACAGCGAATCGGTCAGCAGGTGGCGCAGGATGCCCCGCGCGCGCACGTCGCGTCCCACCAGCAGGCGGTAGCCACTGTCCAGCTGTCCCGCCGTATGGCTCTGTTCCGTGCCGGGCAGGCGGTAGGCATGCAGTTCCGCCATGCCGCGCAGTCCCGCCCGCGTATCGGGCAGGGAATACCAGCGGTCCGTGTACTGCACCTTTACAGGCCATGCCGAGACATTGCCCGTCAGGTAATTCCCCTGCGGGTCGATGACGAGGTAGATCGCATCGTCATCCAGGTTCTGTTCAAGCCTGTCCTCGATGGTCAGGGCCAGCGTCGGCAGTCCCCCCATCATCCACCGTTCGGCCAGGGCATGGGCGTCGGCATTGATGGCGGTTTCGACCTGGCGTTCCAGAAACCCGATCGTCCCCCACCACATGAAGGACATGAACAGGATGGAGGACAGGGCGAACATCATGCCATACGCCAGCGAAAAACGCAGGCTGGCCGACCGCCACGCCCGCCAGCGTGACGGGCGGGGCATGGCGCGGGGAAAGCCGCCGGGCATCAGCATCCCGCCCACAGGCAGGGATGGCGCCTATTCGGCACGCAGCATGTATCCCGCGTTGCGGATGGTGTGGATCAGCGGGGTCCCGAAAGGCTTGTCCACCTTCTGGCGCAGGCGTGAGACATGCACGTCGATCACGTTGGTCTGCGGGTCGAAATGATAGTCCCACACGCCTTCCAGCAGCATGGTGCGCGTCACGACCTGCCCCGCATGGCGGGTCAGATATTCCAGCAGGCGGAATTCGCGCGGCTGCAGGTCGATCTTCTGGCCCGCGCGACGCACCGTGCGCGACAGCAGGTCGATTTCAAGATCGGCCAGTTCCAGCTTGGTCTGGGGCGCGGTTTCCGTGCGGCCACGGCGGCCCAGGGCTTCGACACGGGCCAGCAGTTCGCTGAAGGCGAAGGGCTTGGTGACATAATCGTCGCCGCCCGCCTTCAGGCCCTGCACGCGGTCGTCCACGTCCGCCAGCGCCGACAGCAGCAGCACGGGGGTCGTGTTGTTCTGCGCGCGGATGGTTTCCAGCAGGCGCACGCCGTCAATGCCGCCGGGCAGCATGCGGTCGAGTATGATCAGGTCGAACTTCTCGCTCACGGCCATGAACAGGCCGTCCTTGCCGTTATCGGTCAGTTCGACCAGGTGCCCGGCTTCCTTCAGGCCCTTGGCCACGAAGTTGCGGACGGTGGGGTCATCTTCAACAACAAGAATATGCACGTTGCCTCACGTCGTTTGGGGCGGGGTCAGTCAGTCGTCCATGTCTTCGTCGGGGCGGTGGCCGACGCAGGCTGGCAGGCTCAGCGCCTCGTGGTGGCGACGGATATGCAGCACCACGGTTGATTGGGGCCGTTTCGCCGCGATCGAGCGGATCAGCATGCGTGACGTATCGATCGGTTCGTCGTTCACGGCGGTAATGACATCCCCTATATGCAGGTGCGCCTTCATGGCCGGTCCATTGCGGTCGATGCCGACAATCTGCACGCCGTCATGTCCCGACCCGTCCGTCAGTGTAACACCCAGCCACCCCCGGTCGATATGGCCATTATGGCGCAGTTCTTCCACGATAGGTGCCACGATTTCCGACGGCAGGCCAAATCCGATGCCCACCGACCCGCCAGTGGGGGAGACAATGGCCGTGTTCACCGCCACCACCTGACCGCCAAGGTTGAAGGACGGGCCACCCGAATTGCCGGGGTTGATCGGGGCGTCGATCTGGAAAAAATCATCAAACGGGCTGGTGCCGATATCGCGGCCGCGTGCCGACACGATGCCAGCGGTCACGGATGACCCCAGTCCGAACGGGTTGCCCGCCGCCATGATCCAGTCCCCGATATTGACCAGTCGGCTGTCCCCCCATGGCACGAAGGGCATGGGGTGGGGCGCATGGATCTGGATGACCGCGATATCCGTCAGGTCATCGCTGCCAACCAGATGGGCCGGGAATTCCGTGCCATCGGCCAGTGATACGGTAATCAGGTCCGCACCCCCCACCACATGCGCGTTGGTCACGATCACGCCGCTGGGGTCGATCAGGAAGCCCGAACCCGCGCCCAGCATTTCCTCGCCATGGGCGCGCATGCGCTCGCGGAATTTGTGTTCAAACGGCGTGCCCTTGACGCTGGGGGGCAGGGGCTGTCGGCTGGTGGTGGTGTGACTGTCCTGCGCCACCGCGATATTGACCACGGCAGGTCCCACCTGGCGCACCAGCGGGGCGAAGGTCAGTGGCCCGGTCGAGACCACCGGCGGCACGGGCGGGGCGAACAGGGAGGGGTTTGGCGGCGTGGCGGATGACGTCGCATTGTCCTGCGCGCGGGCGTCCGTTATGGCGCCCCCGATGGCGGCCATGCCCAGCAGCAGCATCGGTATCAGCCCGGAAGCCGGGCAGCGGGCCATGGCAATCCGTTTCATGCAGGGCGGGGCGAAGGAGGGTTCATGATCATGCATGTTATCTGAAAAAAGCGGCAATGCCATGGCTGCATGGCATCATCGGCGCGAATGTCCGCAGTTTTATGGCGTGCGCCGCGGGCGCGGCGGCGGGGGGCTGGCCGTGGCGGGGTTTTCAGGCCAGTCATGGCGGGGGTAACGGCCGCGCATGTCACGGCGCATGTCCGCCCATGACCCGGCCCAGAAACCGGCCAGGTCGGCGGTGATGGCCTGTGGCCTGCCTGCGGGGGACAGCAGGGCGATCCGCAGGTCCACCCGGTCATCGGCAATGGTGGGCGTCCGTGTCACGCCATAGAAGGTCTGCGCCCGTGCCGCCGCCACCGGCACGGGCTGCAGGTAGTCGATCGCGGCCCGCCCGCCCGGCAGGTCCAGATGGGTAGGCAGCATGCGGTCCAGCCATTTCAGCGTGGCGTGGTCCATCGTGGCGCGCAGCATGGCCAGCAGGTCCATTTCCGCCAGCGCCGACAGGCGGTTCACCCCCGCAAGCCATGGGGCCAGCCAGCTTTCGGTGGTCCGGGCCAGCGCCTCATCCGACAGGTCGGGCAGGTCCGGACGGTCCAGCCGGGTGCGCGCCAGGTCCACGCGGGCCTGCAACTGCCGGCAGGCGTCATGCCATGTAAATGTCGCGGCCAGGTTCTGTGCCGCCTGTGCGCACAGCAGGGCGCAGACCTCGTCAGGACTGGCGGTGACCGTGCGGTCCCGCAGCACAAGGTTGCCCAGCCGCAGCCTGCGCCGGGCCAGCACGTTGCCCGTCGTTGTGTCCAGCGTGGTTTCAACCTGTTCACGCGCCCGCGCCAGCAGGCTGTCGGGCAGCGCGTCGCGGTCCAGCGGCGCGGCCAGGCAGATTTCGGCCGCCTTGCGCACATGCATGCCCGCCACCGCCAGCAGGCTGCACCGCGCAAGTTCATCCGTTTTGGACAGGCGCGCGCTGCCGCCACCGGCCAGGCGGAACGACCCGGCATCCCCACGGGACTGCGCCACCCGGTCGGGGAAGGCGGCGGCAATCAGGGCGGCAGGATCGCCGCTGGCGGGAATGTCACGCCCCAGCCCCAGCCGCCTGCGATACTGCCGGGCGGCATGGCGGATGCGTGACAGCGCCGCGCGATCGGCATCGGGGTGGTCGCCACCGGCCAGCAGGTCCAGACGCAGGCGGATATCCGCAGGGGCCGCTGGCGGCGCGCCCCGGCCGCCACCGGCGGGACGGCGGGGACGCAGCGGGTCGCGTTCCTCCAGCAGGGCGGCGATGTCGGCGGCCATGGCCCGCTCGGCAGGGGTGCGGGCGGCCAGCATCATGGCGGCAAGGCGGGGATGCGCGCCAAGGGCGGCCATGCGCGTGCCCTCGCGCGTGATGCGGGCGTCATCATCCAGCGCGCCCAGTGCCTGCAGCAGGCTGCGCCCGGCTTCGAACGCGCCATTGGGGGGCGTGTCGGGAAAGGGCAGGTCGGCGGGCGCCGTGCCCATCGCGTCCTGCCACGCCGCCGTATCCAGACGCAGGCCGGTCAGTTCGGCCTCCATCATTTCCGGCTGGTCATGTGGCGGCATGGCGCGCGCGGTCATTTCCGTCCACAACCGTATGGCGATGCCGGGGGCGACACGCCCCGCGCGGCCCGCGCGCTGGTTGGCCGCCGCACGCGAAATCCGCACCGTGTCGAGTCGCGTAAGCCCCGTGCCGACATCCAGCCGGGGCACGCGGCGAAAGCCACCGTCAACCACAATGCGCACGCCCGGCACGGTCAGGGAGGTTTCGGCAATGGAGGTGGACAGGATCACCCGCCTGCGTCCGTCGGGGTGGGGGGTAAGGGCGCGATCCTGCTCGGCAGGGGGCAGTTCACCATAGAGCGGCAGGACATCCGCCGCGATTCCGTCCAGCAGGCCACGCGTGCGGTGGATTTCGGCCACACCGGGCAGGAAGGCCAGCACATCGCCGGGGTCCTGCGCCACGGCGCTACGGATGGCGGCGGCCATGGCGTCGGGCAGGTCGCGGCGGTGGACCAGGTCGCGGGGGGCGTGGCGGATCTCCACGGGGAACATCCGGCCTTCGCTTTCCACCAGTTCGGCATGCATGCGTTGTGCCAGTGCCGCGCCATCCATGGTGGCGGACATGGCGACCAGCCGTAGTTCAGGCCGCAGGCTGCGTTGCAGGTCGAGACAGAAGGCAAGGGCGGCATCCGCATCGACCGAACGTTCGTGGATTTCGTCAAAAATCACGCACGCCACCCCATCCAGCGTGGGGTCGGACAGCAGGCGGCGCACCAGCAGCCCTTCGGTAATCACCTCGATGCGCGTGCGTTCCGATGTGGCGCCATCAAGCCGGGTGCGGTAGCCCACCAGTCCGCCCGGCTGTTCGCCCATAAGCCCTGACATGCGCATGGCGGCCGCGCGGGTGGCCAGCCTGCGGGGTTCCAGCATCACGATCCGCCCGTCCCCACGCCACGGCGCGTCCAGCAGCGCCAGCGGGACCAGCGTGGTCTTGCCCGCACCGGGTGGGGCGACCAGGACGGCATTGGACGTGCGCGCCAGCGTGGCCTGCAGCGGTGGCAGGGCGGCGGCGACAGGCAGTGCGTTGCCGTTTTCGGACAGAAGGGTATCGAGGCGGTTTTGCAAGGTCGGGTCTAAGGCCATATCCTGATCTTATGGCGTCCGGCATGGTGGTGGGGCAATCCTTGGCATGGTACACGGGCGCGTTTTTCCTTCATCCTGTTCTGGCGGAGTAATGCCGGTGCCCTTCCTGTGGCTTGTGTCCATCCTGTGCATGCTGGTGACCGTCCTGCCCCCGGCCCGCGCCGCGCAGAGCGACGCCGTGACTTCCCCCCGCGCCACCGTAACCCTGGTCACGGATGACGATGCGTACATGCCCGGCAGGCCCCTGCATGTGGGGCTGCGCCTGCGGCTTGCGCCGGGGTGGCATACCTACTGGCTCAACCCCGGTGATGCGGGGGATGCGCCGACGCTGGCTGTCACGGCAGAAGGCGGGGCGACCGGGCAGGCCGGCACCATCGAATGGCCCACGCCGCGCGTGCTGCATGACGGGCCGCTGACCTCCTATGCCTATACCGATGATGTGCTGCTGCCGGTTACGCTGACCCCTGTGGCGGGGGCGGGAGACGGCCCGGTCACACTGAACGCCAGGGCGGAGTGGCTGGTCTGTGCCGAAGTCTGCGTGCCTGAAAATGGCAGCTTCAGCCTGACCCTGCCACGGGGCGAGGCACAGCCATCGGCCGAGGCCGCAGCCTTCGCGCGTGCTGCCGCCGGCAGGCCGGTTGCCTCCCCCTTTGCGGCGCGTGTTTCGTCCGCCGGGGTCCTGCAACTCGAGGGGCGTGGCCTGTCACCGGATGCGGTGAAGGATGCGTGGTTCATGCCCGAAGTGGCGGGCGCGATCGATCAGGACGCGCCGCAGGGTGTGACGGTGGGCGACGGGGTCGTGCAACTGGTGCTGAAACCGGGGCCGGTTTTCCATGACGGGGCGGGTCTGTCCGGTATCGTGGTGCTGCGTGATCCCATGGGGCGGGAACGCGGGCTGTCGGTCCGGCCAGCGTTGGGGGATGTGCGCGTGCTGGCACCGCCATCCGTGGCAGCCCCGCCAGGCGGGGTCGTGCATGTCGGGTGGCTGGTGGGCATGGCGTTTGTGGGGGGAATGATCCTGAACCTCATGCCCTGTGTCTTTCCGGTGCTGGCGATGAAGGTGCTGTCGCTGGAACGCATGGCGCGTGGCGAACGCAGGGCGGCCCTTGCCGGGGCCGGGGCCTATACGGCGGGTGTGGTCGGATCGTTCGTTGTGCTGGGGGGGGCGATTGCCGCCCTGCGCGTGGCGGGCCAGCAGGCGGGATGGGGGTTCCAGTTCCAGTCCACCGGCTTTGTCATCGCGATCTGCCTGCTGCTGTTCGCCGTTGCCCTGAATCTGCTGGGTTTCTTTACCATCGGCCTGCGGTTGATGGGGCTGGGGGATGGGCTGCCCGCGCATGCGGGTGACTTTCTGACCGGGGTGCTGGCGGTTGTCCTTGCCTCGCCCTGCACTGCGCCGTTCATGGGGGCGGCGGTGGCAGGCGCGCTGGCCGCCCCGCCGGTGGTGGGGCTGCTGGTTTTCGTGGCGCTTGGGTGCGGGCTTGCCGCCCCATACCTGCTGCTGGCGTGCATGCCGGGGCTTCTGGGCTGGCTGCCACAGCCGGGCCGGTGGATGGAAACCGTGCGCAACCTGCTGGCCCTGCCAGTGCTGGGCACATGCGTGTGGCTGGCATGGGTGGCGAAGCTGGAAGGCGGCATGGATGCGCTGGGCCTGCTGGCGGCGGGGCTGGGGCTGGTGCTGGTGGGATGCTGGTGCCTGCGCCGGGCCAGTATGATGGACCTGCGTGACGCCATGGAAGGTCGCGCGGGACTGTATCGCGCCATCGCGATCCTGACCCTGCTGGTGGCGTTTGTTGGCGGCGGCGTGCTGCCGCCCGCCAGCGTGCATGACCGCAGCCGGGGCACCGACCGGGTGATGGATGGCAGTTCCGCTTTCTCCCCCACCCGTCTGGCGGAACTGCGGCGGCAGGGCCGTCCGGTCTTTGTGGACATGACGGCGGCATGGTGCATTTCATGCCTGGTCAATGAACGCGTGGCCCTGTCCACCCGTGCGGTGCAGGATGCCTTCGCCCGGCGCGGGATCGTTTACATGAAGGGGGACTGGACCCTGCGGGATGCAGCCATTACCGCCTTCCTGCATGAGCATGGCCGTGATGGCGTGCCGTTCTACGCCTATTACCCGGCCCATGGGGCGGAGGTGATCCTGCCGGAAATCCTGACCCCCGGCCTTGTCCTGCGCATGACCGCGCCAGAAGGAAAATAAGCACAAAAGTTTTTGGTGAAGCCTTTTTAAAAAAGGCGGCACCCAAAAACCTTTATTTTCAAATACTCCCCCAGGACAGGGGGTGGAAAAATCAGTTGGCGCTGCCCGGCAGCGTCAGGTTTCCCGGTGGGGGGGAACGCAGTTGCGGCGTGGCCGCCGGTGTCGTGCTGTCCCCGTCATCGGATGGATAGCCGCTGGGGAAGATGGCGTCCGGTCCCTCATTCGCGGGCCTGGGGGCCGCCGCTGCCGGGGCGGGCGTGGCGGGTGCTGCGGCCGGGAGGTCGGTCGGCCCACCGCCAATGGTCATGGTGCTGGTGTCCGGGGCGGGCGTGGCCTGTGTGGTGGGGGCGGGCTGTGGTTCTTCGCTCCCGTCCAGTGGCTGCGCGACGATGCCGCTGGGCACCTGTCCCTGTCCGGTGACCAGCCAGTTGCCCAGATTGTTGCGGATCTGGTTTTCCAGTTCCCGGCTCATGTCCACCAGCATCATGTTGGTGAGGGTATTCAGGTTTTCCGGCGTGTCGCTGTTACCGTGCTTGCGCTTCGGATCATAGGACCGGGTCACCTGGGCCACGGCATAGCCCGTGCGACGGCCATCGGCCGAGGTCACATCCAGATGCACGTTCAGCTGCCCGTCCAGTATGCCGCCCGGCTCATGCAGGATGGAGGCCCGGTCGATGGTGAAAACGCCTTCGCCCCCGCTGCCGGCGGCAATCAGCCGGTCATGCGCCATCTGCTTGAGAAGCTGGTCGGGCGGGTTGGGCGCGCGGCCTGACAGGTCGCCCGGCACCAGCCCCGGCTGCCCCCGGTCCACGATCGATATGGACGCGACATTCAGGTTCAGCGGCTGGGCGTCACCATATTGCGGTCCCTCGAACGTGGTGGGGGCGTCATTATGATGGCTGCGGCTGTAGGCATGGTCGCATAACGGCAGCGTCATGAACGGCAGGCTGGCCACAAATGCTGCGCGCAGGCTGCGGCGCAGGGCAGGGGCAAAAAGCGTCGAACGGTTCGGTCGCATGGATTGTATCCCGGTAACAGCATGCGCGCGCGGCGCGTTAGGTCAGATCAGGCCTGCAAGCGTGCCATGGTACGCGCCGGTGGAACAGGGGCAGGCCGCCATCAGGCCGCCTTGCCGCCGATCTCGTCACGCTGGAAGTGGAAGCTGTGGTTGCAGAACGAGCAGTTCATGGTGATCGTGCCATCCTGCGCCATGTGGTCCAGGTCATCCAGCGGGAAGGTTTCCAGAATGCCCGACAGGCGCGCGCGCGAACAGCGGCAGCCAAACGCCAGCGCGCGCGGCTGGCCCGCGATCAGCCCTTCGGCATGGAACAGGCGGTACAGCAGGTCCCCCGATGAAAGACTGTCATCCAGCACCTCGCGCGCCGTCAGTGTCGTGGCCAGCGTGACGGCGGTTTCCCACGCATCGTCGCCGTCTTCGGTCGTGATGTCGTTGTCCACGCCGCCATCCATGGCGATCTTTTCCATCACCAGCGCGCCTGAACGCCAGCCTGCGGGTGTTTTCTCACAGAACAGCCTGACCCAGCAGGCATGCTGTTCGCTGGTGGCGAAGTAATGCGCGGCCATTTCCGACAGGCTTTCGCCATTCATCTCGACAATGCCCTGATGAATGTCGGTGTCAGGCCCCTGATCGACGCTGAAGGCAATGTAACCCTTGCCCAGCAGCTGGCTTGCGGTCGGGTTGGGCGTGGTTTTCAGCAGTTCGGCCACCTGTTCGTCATCCGAACGGGCATGGAAACGCAGCGCGCCGGAATCGGTGCAGTCGGCCAGCAGCAGGCTGACCGGGCCATCGCCCTTGGCCTGCAGGGAAAACGATCCCTTGAACTTCAGCGAAGACGCAAGGGCCGCCACCAGCGCCAGCGCTTCCCCCGCCAGCCGTAGCACGGCATCGGGGTTGTCATGGCGGGTCAGCAGCGTGTCGGTCAGCACGCCGGGACGCACAAGACGACCGCGCACTGGCCGGTGGTCCAGATAGAACGGCACGACACCCTGCGGCACGACCAGGTCGGGCGTGTCGGGGCGGCTGGCGTCCAGAAAGGCGGGGGAGGGATTATTGGCAGTCATGGCAGAAACCCGCAGCATCACGGCCCCCGTTGCCGGGGGCGTGGGTCATCAGAGATTGGCGGTAATGTCCGCCTCCAGCGCGGCAAGGCGCTGGTCGAGGTCCTTCAGCTGGCCGGACGGCAGCAGCCCGTCCGCCTCCAGCGTGGTCATGGCGCGCTGGCGGCAGCGGTCATGTTCCATATCCAGGTCTTCCGTGCGGCCCGCGCCGGCAATGCAGTCCAGATAGGCGTCACGCACCGCGTCAATGCGGGTGTCACGGACGGGCAGGGCGGCAAAGATGTCGCGCACGCTTTTTTCCGCCCAGCCGGGGACTTCCGGCGTATCTTCGGTGGCGGAGGGCAGGGCGGGCTGTTCGGCCGGTCCGGTCATGCCGTGGGTTCCTTTCCATATTGCTGCCAGTTTTCGCCACACAGCGCCCAGACAAGGATGCCCTTCTGCGCATGCAGGCGATTTTCGGCCTCGTCGAACACGACGGAATGCGGGCCTTCAAACACGTCTTCCGTCACCTCTTCCCCGATATGGGCAGGCAGGCAGTGCAGGAAAAGGGCATCGGGCGCCGCATGGGCCATCAGGGCCGCATTGACACGGTATGGCTCGAACGCGCTGATGCGCTGTGCCGATTCCTTGTCGGACATGCTGACCCATGTATCGGTAATGACCGCATCCGCCCCCCTGACGGCCGCCACGGGGTCAGTCGTGACCGTGATGTCCGCCCCATGTTCGCGCGCCCACGCCACGGCGGCGACCGATGGCGCGTGGGTCGCAGGGGTCGCCAGACGCAGCTGGAAGCCGAACAGGGCCGCTGCCTCGATAAAGGACGTGGCGACATTGTTGCCATCGCCCACCCATGCCAGCGTGCGTCCCCTGATCGGTCCGCGATGTTCCTCGAACGTCATGATGTCGGCCATGATCTGCACCGGGTGCGAATCCGGCGTCAGGCCGTTGATGACGGGAACGCTGCTCCACCGGGCAAGCTGGCGCAGGTTTTCCGTCTTTCCGGTGCGCAGCACGATGGCGTCAACAAAACGCGACAGCACGCGGGCGGTATCGGCAATGCTTTCGCCCCGGCCCAGCTGCATGTCGGCGGGGGAGAGCAGGATCACGTTCCCGCCCAGCTGCTGCATCCCCACTTCGAACGAGACGCGGGTGCGCGTGGACGGCTTGGACAGCATGAGGCCAAGCGCGCGCCCATGCACCGGCAGGGTCGGGTGCAGCGGGCGGGCACGATGGTGCTGCATGCGCTTGATCCCGGCCGCGACATCCAGGATCGCGCGCAGGGTCGCGGGATCAAGGTCACGCAGGTCAAGGAAATGGCGCGGGGTCACGTGGGTGGGGTTCTGCAGCGCGTTCATGCCACGTTCTCCGGCCTGGCGGCGGCGACATGGGCGCGTACCCGCTGGGCCGCGCGGTACAGCATGGACAGGGCATCGGCGCAGTCGGCCTCGGTCACGGTCAGGGGCGGCAGCATGCGCAGCACGTTGTCGCCCGCCGTGACACTCAGCATGCCTTCATGGATGGCGGCATTCTGCACCAGCGCCACATCGGCCTTGCACTTCAGGCCGATCAGCAGCCCCAGCCCGCGACGGCTGGCAAAGACATCCGGATAGGTCGCGCATAGCTGGTCGATACCCGCATCCAGCTGGGCCGCCCGTGCGCGCACCCCTTCAAGGAAGCCGGGGGCGAGCAGGATGTCCAGCACCGCATTCGCGGCGGCGCAGGCCAGCGGGCTGCCGCCAAAGGTCGTGCCGTGGCTGCCGGGCGTCATGTGCCTGGCGATGGTTTCGGTGGTCAGCACCGCGCCCATGGGAAAGCCGCCGGCAATGCCCTTCGCGGTGGACAGGATGTCAGGTGTGATATCGGACCATTCATACGCGAACAGGCGGCCCGTGCGGCCCATGCCGCACTGGACTTCATCCACGCCAAGGAACAGGCCGAATTCGTCGCACACCGCGCGCAGTTCGCGCATGAAGCGCGGGGTGGCGACATGGATGCCGCTTTCGCCCTGTACCGGCTCGATCATGATGCCCGCCGTCTCCGCCCCGATGGCGTCGCGCACGGCGTTCATGTTGTTGAGCGGCACGTGGTCGAATCCCTCCACCCGCGGGCCGAACCCGTCGAGGTATTTGGGATTGCCCGTGGCCGACAGCGTCGCCAGCGTGCGCCCGTGGAACGCGCCGTTGAAGCAGATGATGCGCGTGCGTTCGGGGTGGCCGGACTTGGCCTGCGCGCGGCGGATCATCTTGATCATGCCTTCGTTGGCTTCCGCGCCGGAATTGCAGAAGAAGGCGCTGTCGGCAAAGCTGTTGGCCACCAGCCGCTGCGCCAGAAGCTCGGCCTGCGGCACGCGGTACAGGTTGGACACATGCATCACGCGCTGCGCCTGCTGTGTAATGGCGCCGACAAGATGCGGGTTGTTGTGCCCGACCGAGGAGGTGGCGATGCCGGACCCGAAATCAAGGAATCGTCGCCCGTCCACCGTGTACAGCCAGGCACCTTCGCCGCGCTCGAAGGCGAGGTCGGCGCGATTGTAATTCGGCATCAGGGCGGAAATCATGGAACAGCCTTGTGATTTCAGGTCAAAGAAAAAGGATCGGGGTTCAGAAACGAAAACGGCCCACCGCCATGGGGGTGGGCATATTCCGTTTTCCGATTTCTCCGGCTACTAACGGGGGCGGCGATCCAACGCGCCGTCCTGTCTCCGTATGTCAGTCCGGAAAGAAGGAAGAATATGGCCCGCCTGTGTGAAATGCAACCTTCGCGCCATTTCCGCCCCCGCCATGGCCATGGCAGCCATACATCCGTGCATAATGATGGGCGCGGCCGCATGGCTGTGGCACAGTAGGGAACATGGTCGCCCGTTCTTCCCGTTCCGCCCCCCGACCGCTTGCCCCCGTGCCGGATGCAGCCGGGCTGCGGGCCGTGGCGCTGGCCTATCTTGCGCGTTTTTCCGCCACCCGCGCGGGTGTGGAACGGATGCTGGCCCGCCATATCGACCGCTGGGTGCGGCGCGCGGTCAGCAGCGGCATGGATGAAGATGACGCGGCCCGCGCCGTGCAGCCTGCGCGCGGTGCCATTGCCGGTATCGTGACCGATATGGAGGGGCTGGGCGCGGTGGATGACGCCCGCTTTTCCGAATTCCGCGCCCGTTCCCTTGCCCGCGCGGGTCGCTCGCGCCGCATGGTCGCCGCCCATCTGGGCGCGCGCGGCGTGGATGAGGCCACGGTAAGCCACGCGGTGGAGGAAGCCCTTGGTCCCCGTGATGGGGAAGGGCAGGAAACCGAACTGGCTGCGGCCCTTGTCTTTGCCCGCAAGCGGCGTGCCGGTCCCTTCGTGCGGCCCGATGCGGACGGGGCCGAGGTGGACAGGCGCTACCGCCGCGCAATGGACGCCATGGCGCGGGCGGGTTTTACCCATGATACGGCGCGCAGGGCGCTGGACATGGAACTGGGTGAGGCGGAGGACAGGATCATGCGCATGAGGATGGCATGAAGCGCGTATTGGCGCGGATCATGGCGGTGGGCGGCCTGCTGTCGCTTGCGGCCTGTGCCGGGGGTGGCAGCGGGCATGGCTGGCACGGGGCGGTGCAGTGCGCTCCCTATGCACGGCAGGTCACGCATGTACAGCTTAGTGGCGCCGCCGCGTCATGGTGGGGACAGGCGCAGGGCCATTATCCACGCACCCATGCGCCCAGGGCGGGGGCCGTGCTGGTGTTCCGCGCCACGGGCCGCCTGCCCGACGGGCACGTATCCGTCGTGCGTTCGGTGCGCAACCCGCGTGAGGTGCTGGTGGATCAGGCCAACTGGGTGCCCGGACGCATTGGCCGGGGTGAGCCGGTGATCGACGTATCGGCCCGCAACGACTGGTCGCGGGTAAAGGTCTGGTGGTCCCCCATTCACGACATGGGCAAAACCGTCTATCCTGCTTACGGGTTTATCCTGCCGGCAGGCTGACCGGGGGCGGTGGGGGTGCTTGCATATCACCGGCTCTCCCCTCACATAGGCGGGGAAGGGCAGGCCGCCGCCATATGGGATGGCGGATGGACAATACGGTATTTTGCGTCATGGACGCGGATCGAGGGATGCGATGGGTAGCTTGAGCTGGGGACATTGGCTGATCGTGCTGGCGGTGGTGCTGGTACTGTTTGGCGGCGGTGGGAAGATCAGTTCGCTCATGGGTGACATGGCGCGCGGGATCAAGTCGTTCAAGAAGAACATGGCGGATGACACCCCGGAGGAACCGGTGCCGACCGGCCATATCCAGGGACCGGGCAAGGAAAAGGACGCCTCCTTTACCGAAGCACCGCAGCATTCGACCAACAACGTAAAATGATGATGGACCGCGCGCCGGTGGCGCGTGGATGGGCGGCGTAATGGACAAAGCAGTGTTTCCGGCCGGAGCGTACTGCCGCGCGGTGGAACAGATCATTGCGGCGGGGCGGCGCATGGACCGTTTCGGCTGGGTACCCGCCACGGCGGGCAATATCAGCATCCGCCTGCCCGATGGCAACCTGGCCATCACGCGGTCTGGCGGCCACAAGGGGCTGCTGGGGACGGACGGGGTCATATGCGTCGATGCGGCGGGCAGGCCCCTGACCACGGGCGACCGGCCCAGTGCGGAAACCCTGCTGCATTGCCAGATCTATGCCCATGACCCGCGGGCGGGCGCGGTGCTGCATGGTCATTCCGTCGCCTCCACCGTGCTGTCGCGGCTGGGGGGGATGCACTGGTACTGGAAAATTACGAAGTCCAGAAAGTATTTGCGGGCCAGAATACCCACGCCGCACGGGTGCGCGTGCCCATATTCGACAATGACCAGGACATTGCCCGCCTGTCCGGTGTCGTGGCGCCCCATCTGGATGGCATGTGCGCGGGCTACATCATCCGTGGCCACGGGGTGTATGCGTGGGGGGCGGACATGGATGCCGCGCTGGCCCGGCTGGAAGGGCTGGAATTCCTGCTGGCCTGCGAACTGGAAGAAAGGAAGCTCCGATGAGCAGCCTGAACGTCTATGCCGACAACAATCCCGGCACGCCCATCATCCACCTGACCGACCCGAAGCGGATCGCATCCGAGCTTTCGGCGATCAACGTGCGTTTTGAACGCTGGGACAGTCCCGTCGTCCCCCCCCGCACCGCGCCCGAAGCCGAGGTGCTGGACGCCTACCGTCCCTATCTTGACCAGTTGATGGGCGAGACGGGTGCGGGTTCGGCCGATGTGCTGCGTGTCGGCCCCGAGACGCAGGGCTGGGCGCAGGCGCGCGGCAAATACCTGTCCGAACACGTCCATAGCGAGGACGAGGTCCGTTTCTTTGTTCACGGGCAGGGGGATTTCATCCTGCATGTGGGCGGGCGCGTGTATGACGTGCGCTGCACGGCGGGCGACCTGATTTCGGTGCCTGCCGGCATTCCCCACTGGTTTGATGGCGGGGAGACACCGGATTTCGTGACCCTTCGTGTCTTCACCAACCCGGACGGGTGGATCGCGCAATATACAGGCAGTGACATCGCGGCCCGCTTCCCCGTTGAAGCCTGACCCGCACTGAGGGAGATGAGAACGTGACCCAGGCCACGCAGCCGCCAGTACGTGCGGTGCTGCTGGATATTGAGGGAACGACCATACCGGTTTCCTTCGTCCATGACATACTGTTCCCCTATGCCCGCAAGGCGCTGCCCGCATTGCTGCGCACGAAGGCGGATGATCCGGCCGTGCGCGCGCAGGTGGAAGAAATCGCCCGCCTTGCCCCCGGTGTGCCGCCCCTGCGCCAGCTGGAGGCATGGATGGATGCCGATGCGAAGGTCGCGCCCCTGAAGGCGCTGCAGGGCATGGTCTGGGCGCAGGGTTATGCCGATGGCGTGCTGAAGGCCACGCTGTACCCGGACGTGACGCCTGCGCTGCGCTGCTGGGCGGCGGCGGGACTGGCGCTGGCGGTCTATTCATCCGGTTCGGTCGCGGCACAGAAGCTGATCTATGGGCATACCACCGATGGTGACCTGAGCAGCGTGTTCGTCGACTTCTACGACCTGCAGATGGGCAGCAAGCGCGAGGCGCGGAGCTATACCAGCATCGTGCAGGACGCGCAGTGGCAGCCGGGCGATGTGCTGTTCCTGTCCGATGTGGTGGCCGAACTGGATGCGGCGGCGGAAGCGGGCCTGCGCACCTGCCAGATCGTACGTCCGCAGGATGGCACGCAGCCCGGGACCACGCATCCCGTCGCCGCGACGCTGGATGAGGTCGCCGCGCGGTTCGGCCTGCCCCGCGCGGTGCAGGCATGAAGGCGCATCTGCATACCGACTGGCGCGATATTCCCGACACCGCGCGGGGGGGCGTGGCGGCGCTGGGCAATTTTGATGGCGTGCATCTGGGCCATGCCCACCTGATACAGGCCCTGCACACGGCCCGGCCCGACCGCAAACTGGCCGTCGTGACGTTTGAGCCGCACCCGCGTGAACTTTTCCGCCCGCAGGACCCGCCCTTTCGCCTGACACTGTCGCAGGAACGCTTTGCCGCGCTGTCCGCACTTGGTGTCCAGCATGTGTTCCAGATCGCGTTTGACCGTGAATTCAGCGCCATGAGCGCCGAGGATTTCGTCACCCGCGTCCTGCATGAAGGGCTGGGGCTGCATCATGTCGCCTGCGGCATGGATTTCGCCTTTGGCCACCGCAGGCGGGGCAATGTCGCCTTCCTGACCGAACGGACCGCCGAACTGGGTATCGGCCTGAGCGTGGTGCCACCGCTGTCCGATGCGCTGGGTCCATATTCATCCAGCCGGATCCGTAGGCTGCTGCAGGATGGCTACCCCGAACGCGCGGCGGAGGAACTGGGCCGCCCGTGGTCGATTCGTGGCGTGGTCCAGCATGGGGACAAGCGTGGCCGCCTGCTGGGCTTCCCCACCGCCAACATCGCGCTGGGCCGCCATCTGGAACCCGCGCGCGGGGTGTATGCCGTCAGCGTGCGCATGGCCGATGGCGGCGTCTATCCCGGCGTGGCCAATATCGGGCGCAGGCCAACCATCAATGACGGGCAGGAAAGCCGGCTGGAAGTCCACCTGCTGGGCTTTTCAGGTGACCTGTATGGCCAGACCCTGTCGGTGGCGCTGCATACCCTGCTGCGCGCCGAACGCCGGTTTGACGGTCTGGATGCGCTGAAGGAACAGATCGCGCGCGATTGCACGCAGGCGATGGCGTACCTGTCCACCCATGAATTCGCGCCCGTAACCGCCAGAACTTGACCCCGTGCCGCCCGCGTCCCCATAAGGTTGCCCTGCATGGTGGCCGCCGGTCATGCATGCACTTCCCCTTGCCAGAAGAACAGAACAGGCCATGTCCGAGTCAAAACCACAGGATCTCTACCGGGAGACGGTCTTCCTGCCGACCACTTCCTTTCCCATGCGGGGCAACCTGCCCAGGCGGGAGCCGGAGATTCTGGCAGGGTGGGAGAGCGAGAAGCTCGATGACCGCCTGTTTGAACAGGCGCGCGGGCGTGACGTGTTCATGCTGCATGACGGCCCGCCCTATGCCAACGGGCACCTGCATATCGGCCACGCGCTGAACAAGATCCTCAAGGACGTGATCAACCGCGCCCACCGCATGTCGGGATACGGTATCCATTACGTGCCGGGCTGGGACTGTCATGGCCTGCCGATCGAATGGAAGATCGAGGAAGAATACCGCAAGCGCGGGCAGGACAAGGACAGCGTGCCGGTCCTGCAGTTCCGCGCCGAATGCCGCGCCTATGCCCAGAAATGGCTGGATATCCAGGCGGCCGAGTTCCGCCGTCTGGGCGTGCAGGCGGAATGGGCCAACCGCTACGCCACCATGGATTTTTCGTCCGAGGCGGCCATCGCAGGGGAAATCGGCAAATTCCTGCTCAACGGCCTGCTGTACCGTGGCCTGCGCCCGGTCATGTGGAGCCCGGTTGAAAAGACCGCGCTGGCCGAAGCCGAAATTGAATACCGCGACCACGAATCCACCGCCATCCACGTGGCTTTCCCCTTCGTGACCGATCCCACGCCGGCAAAGGCGCTGCAGGACGTGGCGGCGGTGATCTGGACCACCACGCCGTGGACCATTCCCGCCAACCGCGCCATCGCCTATGGCCCCGACATCACCTATGCCGTGGTGCGTGTCGATGGCGTGGGCGACAATGCGACGCTGGAACCCGAAGCCCGCGTGCTGGTGGCCGAGAACCTGATCGCGCCCTTCTGCGAGGCAGCGGACATCACCGCCCACCACGTACTCTACACCCTGCCTGGCAGCGCGCTGGAAGGCGCCATCTGCGCCCACCCGCTGCGGGGGGAGGGTTATGATTTCGACGTGCCGCTGCTGCCCGGCGCGCATGTCACGACCGAAGCGGGCACGGGCCTGGTCCACACCGCCCCCGCCCATGGTGAGGACGACTTCAACCTTGGCCGTGCCTATGGGCTGGAAATCACCGAAATGGTGCTGGGGGATGGCCGGTATGCCGACTGGGTGCCGCTATTTGCCGGCGGCCATGTGTTCAAGGCGGCCGAACCGGTGTGCCAGGCCCTGCTGGAAGCCATGCAGCGCGCCGTGGCGGCGGGCACGGCGCCGTGTGGCCTGGTGGCGCGGGCCGTGCTGGTCCATTCCTATCCCCATTCATGGCGTTCGCGCGCGCCGATCATCTATCGCGCCACCCCGCAGTGGTTCATCAGCATGGATGGCGAAGGCCACCTGCGTGAACGCGCGCTGACGGCGCTGGAAAAGGTGACGTTCGTGCCCGCGCAGTCACGCAACCGCCTGACATCCATGGTGGCGGGCCGCCCCGACTGGTGCATAAGCCGCCAGCGCGCCTGGGGCGTGCCGATTGCCGTGTTCGTGGAAAAGCGCACGGGCGAGGTCCTGCGCGACGCCGCGGTGATGGAGCGCATCGTCACCGCCTTCCGCGCGGAAGGGGCCGATGCGTGGTACAGCTCCCCCGCCGCGCGTTTCCTTGGTGAAGGACGCAACCCCGACGATTACGAACAGGTGTTCGATATCGTCGATGTGTGGTTTGAAAGTGGATCGACCCATGCCTTCGTGCTGGGTCATGGCGACATGCCATTCCCCGCCGACCTGTATCTGGAGGGGTCCGACCAGCATCGTGGTTGGTTCCAGTCGTCGCTGCTGGAAAGTGTCGGCACCCGTGGCATAGCCCCCTACAAGGCGCTGGTCACCAACGGATTCGTGCTGGATGAGCAGGGTCGCAAGATGTCCAAGTCACTGGGCAACGTCATCGCGCCACAGGACGTGAATGACAGCCTCGGGGCTGATATCCTGCGCCTGTGGGTCATGAACTCCGACACGAATGATGACCTGCGCATCGGCAAGGAAATCCTCAAGCAGCAGGGTGAACTCTACCGCCGCCTGCGCAATACGCTGCGCTGGCTGCTGGGCGCGCTGGACGGCTTTACCGAAGCCGAGCGCGTGCCGTTCGGGGAACTGCCCGAACTTGAACGCTGGGTCCTGCACCGCATGTCCGAACTGGGCAGCCTCGTGGCCCGCGCGGTGGAAACGCATGAATGGGTGGGTGTCTATCCCGCGCTGCATGGCTTCTGCGCCGCCGACCTGTCGGCCTTCTATTTCGACGTGCGCAAGGACACCATCTACTGTGATGGCGCATCCAGCCTGAAGCGCCGCGCGGCGCGCACCGTGCTGGACCAGTTGCACCGCTGCCTGTGCGCATGGCTGGCCCCCGTGCTGGTCTTCACGGCGGAGGAGGCATGGCTCGCCCGCCCCGGCAATGCCGAAAGCATCCACCTGCAGCCGTTCCCTGAACTGCCGACGCAGTGGCATGATCCGGAACTGGGGGACCGCTGGGCCATGCTGCGCGCGGTGCGCCGGGTGATTACGACCGAAATCGAGACCGCGCGTCGTGATGGCATGGTCAAGTCATCGCTGCAGGCGGCGCTCGACCTGCCGTTGTCGGAAGCGGAAGCCGCACGGTTTGACGGCGTGGACTGGGCGGAACTGACCATCGTCTCGCAGGCGGATGTGAGCATCATCGCGGGTGCCGGGTCGATCTACCTGGGCGAGGACGGGGCGCAGGAAGGCGTGCCGCATGGCATTCCCACCATCAGTGTCGCGACGGGGCATAAATGCGCGCGCTGCTGGAAGGTGCTGGAGGAAGTGGGACAGGACAAGGCCCACCCCGAACTGTGCCTGCGCTGTGTCGATGTGGTGCGGGACGGGGCGTAACCTTCATGAACAACCGTGTTCTGGGCGGCGCGTGCCTGCTGGGCGCGCTGGCGGCCGACCAGGCCAGCAAGTTCTGGATACTTGATATCTATGACCTGCCCGCGCGTGAAAGCGTGCCGTTGCTGCCGGTGCTGAACCTGACGATGGTATGGAACCATGCCATCACGTTCGGCATGCTGGGTGGTGCCGGGGCCGCCGGGCGCATCATCTTTTCCGTCGCGGCGCTGGCGATCGTGGCAGGCCTGTCGGTATGGCTTGCGCGCACGCCGCGCCGGTGGGTGGCGGTTGCGCTGGGCATGATCATGGGCGGGGCGATCGGCAATGTCATTGACCGGTTGCGCTTTGGCGCGGTGGTTGATTTCATTGACGCCCATGCCTTTGGCTGGTCATGGCCGGTGTTCAACATCGCCGACGCCATGATTGATTGCGGTGTTGCGATCCTGATTATCGACAATATGCGTAATCGCGATGCAAACTAGGGGAGGCGCGGCCTGCACATGCTTGCCGAACCGTTCCACTAACGGTAATAGGCGAGATATGGCGATTTCTGCTTTCAGACCCCTTTCCTGTGCAATGCTTGTCTCGGGCGGCTTCCTGTTGTCGGGCTGCACCGGTGCCGATGTTTCGCGCGCCTTCGGGCTGGAGCGGAGCCTGCCGGACGAATACACGGTCACGACCCGTGCGCCGCTGTCCATGCCGCCGTCCGATGAACTGGGCGCGCCCAACAGCAACGCCATCCAGCGCGCGCAGGATACCAACCCGCGCATGCAGGCGCTGGAAACGCTGTCCCCCAATGTGGCGCTGCAGGGCGCTGATGGCACCGACAGCGCAGGCCAGACCGCGCTGGTGGGTGAAGCGCAGGTTGCCTCCAATGCTGAGGACAAGGGCGAAATGGGCCGCGCCGACACCAGTTTTGTTGACAAGCTGATGTTCTGGCATGGCGGCGGAGCCGGTAACCTTGTGAACGGCAAGGCGGAGAATGCCCGCCTGCGTGAGGATTCGGCCCTTGGGCGCAACCTGACGCAGGGTGCGACCCCGACCGTCAGCGGTCCCAAAAAATAAAATGGCCTGACCGCGCACCCGGCGGGTGCGCGGCATGTGGCCAGATGCGTGAAATCCGGTCCGTGGTATGAACATGTCTTCTGGTAATGGCCAGCCGGTCATCCGTCGCCTGTCGGAGCAGGTCGTCAACCGCATCGCCGCGGGCGAGGTGATTGAACGTCCCGCCGCGGCCCTGAAGGAACTGGTGGAAAACGCCATCGATTCCGGTGCGCGCCGGATCCAGATCCGTCTGGACCGTGGCGGCATGGATCGGATCGAGGTCACGGATGATGGCTGCGGCATGTCGCCTGGCGACCTGCGGCTTGCGGTGGAGCGGCATTGCACGTCCAAGCTGCGTGACGAGACGCTGGTGCGTATTTCCACGCTTGGTTTCCGGGGGGAGGCCCTGCCCTCGATCGGGGCGGCCGCACGGCTTACGGTCATGTCCCGGCTGCGTGACAGCGATTCGGCATGGGCGATCCGTGTGGAAGGCGGCGTGGTGGGGGAGGTCGAGCCCTGCGCCGGGTCGCCCGGCACGCGCGTGCTGGTGGAAGACATGTTCTTCGCAACACCCGCGCGGCGCAAATTCCTCAAAAGCCCGCGTGTCGAATCCAGCCATGCCGAAAATGTCGTGCGCCGTCTGGCCCTGTCCGCCCCGCATGTCGCCTTCCGGCTGGAATTCGACCAGCGCCTGATCCTTGACCTGCCGGTGCAGGACATGGCCGCCCGCGTGGCCGCCATTCTGGAGTCGGGCCACGCTGATGGCCTGCTGCCGGTGGAAGGGCAGCGCGGTGACCTGAAACTGAGCGGTTTCATCTGCGCGCCATCCGTGCATCGCGCCACGGCCAACGGGCAGATGCTGATGGTCAATGGCCGCCCGGTGGTGGACCCGGTCCTGCGCACGGCGGTGCGGGTGGCCTATCGCAATGTCATGGAACACGGGCGGCATGCCGTCGTGGCGCTGTCGCTGGAAATCCCGCCTGAACAGGTGGACGTAAACGTTCATCCGGCCAAGACGGAACTGCGTTATGCCGATTCGGCGGCTGTGCGGGCGCTGGTGATCGGTTCGCTGGGGCGCGCGCTGGGCACAGGGGCCGGGGTGGCCGGGGTCAGGCCCGATCTGTTGCAGTCGCGTGGGCCATCGCCCGCGCGGATCTGGTATCCACCTGAACGCAGCGCCGATGCGACAGGGCTTTCCACCCGTCTGGCTGCCCCCATTGATGCGTCCGGAGCGCCTGATCCGGGCCTGCCGACGGGTTTTGCCGAATCGACACTGCCGCTGTCCGCCCTGCCTGCCGCCCGCAAGGTCGTGCCGGAAGGGCCAGAACAGCCTGCAGCCGACATGACGCCCGCCATTGATCATCCGCTGGGTGCGGCGGTGGCGCAGGTGCTGGGCACCTATATCGTATCGCAGACGGCGGATGGCGCGCTGGTGCTGGTGGATCAGCATGCGGCCCATGAACGCCTGACCCACGAAATTCTGCGCCAGCAGTATCTGGGCGGTGAAATCCGCGCCCAGCGCCTGCTGTTGCCCGAGGTGGTGGACCTGCCCGCGCGGCAGGTGGCGGTCCTGCTGTCATTCAGTGTTGCGCTGGGCCGGCTGGGAATCGAGATCGAACCCTTTGGCGGCACGGCCGTTCTGGTGCGGACCATGCCTGCCCTTCTGGGCAAGGAAGATCCCGTGGGCATGCTGCGTGACCTGGCGGAAGAACTGGAAGCCGACGACCTGGCCAGCCCCGCGCAGGCTGATGCGCTGGATGCGCGCATGGACGCGATCATCGCGCGCATGGCCTGCCATGGCAGCGTACGGGCGGGCCGGAAGCTGACACACGAGGAAATGAACGCCCTGCTGCGGGACATGGAACGCACCCCCCGTTCGGGCACCTGTTCACACGGTCGGCCGACATGGCTGAAGCTGGAAAAAGCTGATCTGGAGCGGATGTTCGGCCGCAGGTGACGTCGAGCGGACCCATGCGTGCGCATGCCCGTGATGGCATGGCCGAATGGAAAACGGGGCGTGGCCTCTGCATAATGTGAGCGGGCGCTTACTGGATTCCCGGGGCGCAACGCCCCTAGGGTCAGCCATTATCCATGGATGATGTGAGACCGAATGTGCATCCGATCCTGCTGTCCCTTGTAACGTATCTGCCCCTTGCCGGGGCCCTGGCCATATTGCTGACGCGCGGCACGACCCAGACGGTCGAGACCGCCGCCCGATGGGTGGCGCTGTGGACCAGTGGCATCGTCTTTGCGCTGGCTGTGATCATGTGGGCCGAATTCGACCCCGCCCGGCCCGGCATCCAGTTCGAACAGCAGGTGGGGTGGGCCAGTAGCGCTGGCATTTCCTACCATGCCGGGCTTGATGGCATCAGTCTCATGTTCGTGCTGCTGTCCGCGTTCCTGACCCCGCTTTCCATCATCGGTGGCTGGCGGCAGGTGACGGGACGGGTGCGGGATTACATGATTGCCATGCTGGTGCTGGAAACAACGCTGATCGGGCTGTTTTCGGCGCTTGATCTGGTGCTGTTCTACCTGTTTTACGAAGCGACGCTGCTGCCCGCCAGCCTCATGATCGGGGTATGGGGTGGTCCGAAGCGGGTATGGGCCTCGCTGCAGTTCTTCCTGTTCACCTTTGGCGGGTCGCTGTTCATGCTGCTGGCGCTGCTGGCCATGTGGAACGCCGCGGGCACGACCGATATCGTGGCGTTGCAGCATCATGGATTCGGCCATGCCATGCAGTGCTGGCTGCTGGCGGGCTTCATCATCGCCTTTGGCGTCAAGCTGCCGCTGTTTCCGCTGCATGCGTGGCTGCCCGATGCCTATACCGAGGCCCCGACACCCGCGTCCGTCATGCTGTCGGGCGTGCTGTCCAAGGCAGGGGCGTATGGCCTGCTGCGCTTTGGCGTGATGATGTTTCCCGATGCCGCACGGATGTTCGCGCCGGTGGTGCTGACGCTGGGTGTGATTGCGGTGATCTACGCCGCGATGATCGCGCTGGCGCAGACGGACATGAAGCGGGTGATTGCCTATTCCTCCTTCTCGCACATGGGGGTAATCGCCATCGGGCTGTTCACCATGACGCCAGAGGGAATCGATGGTGCGATTTTCCAGATGCTGTCGCATGGCATCGTGATCGCGGCGCTGTTCTTCTGTGTCTCCGCCGTGTCGTGGCGGGCTGAAACCCGTGACATCAGCGCATTTTCAGGGGTTGCGCATAAAATGCCGGTCCTGGCCACGCTGGCCATGCTGTTTGTCATGGCCAATATCGGCCTGCCGGGCACGGGCGCGTTCGTGGGCGAATTCCTGGTCATGGTCGGTGCGCTGCATGTGTCGTTCTGGCTGGCGTTCCTTGGCGGGACCAGCATGATCCTTGGCGCGGTCTATATGCTGGTGCTGTATCGACGGGTGCTGTTCGGGGCGGACCGGGGGGGCGTGGTCGCCCTGCTGCGTGACCTGACGGGACAGGAACTGGCCGTGCTGGTGCCGCTGGCGGTGGTGACGATCTGGATGGGGGTGCATCCGGGATCGTTCCTGCGGGTGTTTGATCCGGCCGTGACCAGCCTGCTGCATCCAATGACGACTGTCGCTACGGTGGACCCGCAGCAGGTTACGCACCTGACAACAGCAGGTTAAACGTTTTGGGGTGCCGCCTTTTTTCAAGAAGGCGGCGTTTCCCGAAGCTTTCTGAAAAAACGCGTCGCCAGAAACTTCTTATGAAAAAGGCCCGGTTACCCTGTTGCAGGTAACCGGGCCTTTTTCGCTGAAGATGGTTCAGACGTCGAGGTTATCGACCTGACGGGCATGTTCCTGAATAAAGCGAAAGCGCAGTTCCGCCTTCCGGCCCATCAGGTGTTCCACCCGCTCCAGCGTCAGCGCCCTGTCCTCGGGCGGGGTGATGACCTTCAGCAGGGTGCGGTGCCTGGGGTCCATGGTGGTCTGTTTCAGGTCACCCGGTGGCATTTCACCCAGTCCCTTGAAGCGTGAGACCTCGACCTTGCTGTTGGGCTTGAAGTCCTTCTTCATCTTCCGCTCACGGTCGGCGTCATCCATCGCGTAGACGCTCTTGCCGCCCTGTGTCAGGCGGTACAGCGGCGGCTGGGCCAGATACAGGTGCCCCCCCCGGATCAGGCCGGGCAGTTCACGATAGAAGAACGTCATGAGCAGCGAGGCGATATGCGCCCCGTCCACGTCCGCGTCGGTCATGATGATGATGCGGCCATAGCGCAGCCTGGTCGCGTCAAAGCGCTCGCCCATGCCGCAGCCCAGCGCCTCCACCAGGTCACGCAGTTCCTGGTTGCCCCGCAGCTTTTCGGTCGAGGCGCTGGCAACGTTCAGGATCTTGCCACGCAGCGGCAGGACGGCCTGCGTTTCACGGTTGCGGGCCTGCTTGGCGGACCCGCCGGCCGAGTCGCCTTCCACCAGGAAAATCTCGGTTTCAGCTGCGTTTTCACGCGTGCAGTCCGTCAGCTTGCCCGGCAGGCGCAGGCGGCGGGTCGCGCTTTTGCGCGGGGTTTCCTTCTGTTCCTTGCGGCGCAGGCGTTCCTCGGCGCGTTCGACGACAAAGGCCAGCAGGTTGTCCGCCTGCTGCGGGTTTCCCGCCAGCCAGTGGTCGAACCGGTCACGCAGTGCCGTTTCAACCAGCTTGCTGGCCTCGCTGCTGGTCAGCTTTTCCTTGGTCTGGCCCTGGAACTGCGGGTCGCGGATGAAGACCGACAGCTTGGCGGCGATGCAGCCAAGGATATCATCGGCATTGATGCTGGCCGCGCGCTTGTTGGCGCGCTGTTCGCCCCAGTTGCGCAGTCCCTTGAGCAGTGCGTTGCGAAAGCCCGTCTCATGCGTGCCGCCATTGGGCGTTGGAATGGTGTTGCAGTAGGATGCAAGGGCAGCCGTGCCCTGTTCCAGAAAGGCGATGGCCCATTCCATGCGGCCCGTATCCGCCCCGTCGGGGCCGGTCGGAAGGTCCGCATCCCCCGACCACAGGTCGGTCAGCAGGGCGGCCTTGTCACCCAGTTCATCACGCAGGCTGTCGGCCAGTCCGCCGGGGAAGTGCAGGACCGCTTCCGCCGGGACGTCATCATTCCTGATAAGGGACGGATCGCATGACCAGCGGATGGTCACGCCACGGAACAGGAACGCCTTTGACCGGCATAGGCGGTACAGCCGCATGGGTGAGAAATGCAGCCGCCCGAAAATCTCCGGGTCGGGGGTGAAGCGGATCTGCGTGCCGCGCCGGTTGTTGACCGGGCCGATCTTTTCAACACCGCTCAGCGGATGGCCGCGTTCATAGACCTGCCGCCACAGTTCGCGGTCACGCGCGATCTCGACCTCCATGCGCGACGCCAGCGCATTGACCACCGACGATCCCACGCCATGCAGGCCGCCCGATGTGGCGTAGGCCTTGCCCGAAAACTTGCCGCCCGCATGCAGCGTGGTCAGGATGACTTCCAGCGCCGAACGGTCGGGAAAACGCGGGTGCGGGTCCACCGGAATGCCGCGCCCGTTATCGCGTATGGTCAGGCAGTCCCCGGCTTCCAGCGTCACGTCAATGGTGGTGGCGTGGCCGGCCACGGCCTCATCCATCGCGTTGTCAAGGATTTCGGAGGCAAGGTGATGGTACGCCGTTTCATCCGTGCCGCCGATATACATGCCCGGACGGCGGCGCACGGGTTCCAGCCCCTCCAGCACTTCAATGGCGCTGGCGTCATAGGTATCGGGGCCGTTTTTGGCGTTATCAGGCATGGGTGCAGCGGAAACCTTGCGTCGGGTGGGCTTTGCGGGGCCTGCGGGTGCGGAGAAAAGATCGTCGTTCATGAAGCGTTCTTTTGTTCCGTCCGATCGCGTCCTGTCAAGCCGTATGGCCCTGCACTATGCCTGCACTTGCGGGCATGAAAAAGGCCGGACACGGGTCCGGCCATATTTTTCTTCATACGCCCGTGACGGGGCGACAGCCTAGCTGCGGACCGTGCGGCGGGCCGGGGTGCGGCTGCGCGTGCTTGCGGCCGGGCGGTTGGGCGCCGTGCAGGTCAGGTAGGACGCGGGCTGGAGGATGTCCTTCGCCTGGGCATAGTTGGACAGGTCGGCGGAACTGTCGAGTACCTGCACTTCCTCGAACATGGACATGCGCTGCTGGCAGAAGGCGGTGCCGGACTTCAGGCCACGTTCGGACTGCACGTTGGCAAGCTGCGTGATGTAGTCATCATGCTGGCGCTGTGAATTGCGGCCGTAGGTGCTGTTGAAATAGCTGTTGAGGACATGCTCCTCGGCGGCCAGCTTGGTGCGGAATTTCATGATAAAGCTGTTGTATTTGTCCTGCGCGCCGCATGACAGGGCGGTCACCATCAACTCGCTTTTCAGGCCCTGCACATCAAACGCCTCATGCGCGGGGGAGGGTGAGCAGGGGCCGGCAGCCAGTGCCTGCCCACCATTAACCAGCCCCAGAAGGGCAAGGGCAGCAGCGCCAGCGCGCCAGATCGACATGGACATCAGGACGGGTTCTCCAGATATTGGGGCAGTTGCCAACGGGGAATGCACGGACCCCGCATATTCCGGCAGGAATGAAATCCGGATCAGGTCTATAGCGCAAACCGGCAGTCGCCAAAAGGGAGGGATATCAACCCGTGTTCAAAAAGATGCGTTATGATGCCCGCGTGGGATGACAGCGCCCCCGGGGGCGGGTATGCCACACGGGCAGGGCTTGTCCGCTTGCGTAAAAGGACCAACGGGTCTTTCCCGCCGGGGTGCGTTGCTCTAGAGCATATGCCAAAGCGGTTAGCCGTTGTGCCGATCCAGACCGTTACGGGACGGCGCGGGCGAAACTGTCCTGATAACGGGTATGTATCAAATACAGCGGAGCTGACGAGTGCGACTGCGACTGTCTGCAATCATGATGACGACGGGCATTCTGCTCGCCGGATGTGACAACAAACCGGCCGTGAACCTTGGTGGTATCGGCGGAACCCCCAATCCCTACAATTACATGAAGGCATCTGGCCAGTGTCAGGTGACCGGCCCCACCGCCGCGGGCAAGGACACGAAGACCGCCAGCATGCAGGTACGGAGCGATGACGGGTACTGCGCGATCGAGACGCGTGCTTCCGCCGGTCATCCCTATGCCTCGTTCGGCGTGTCTCCCGCACCTGAGCATGGCAAGGCGTTCATTTACAACTACAACGATCACACTTATGTGACGTACACGCCCAACACCGCCTATTCCGGCGAGGACAAATTCCGCGTCGTGCTGATTACGGGCGAAAAGCAGCCGCGTGAATACATGGACGTGACGGCCAGTGTCACGGCCCCGGCCGTAAGATAAGGCCGTATCCCGGCCCTGACCGGGTCGGGACACGCATCATTGCGTATCCCGGTCCGTGTCAGATGGAAAAGGTGATGGGTTCGGGCAGCGGGCGGCGCATGCCGGCATGTTCGGCCCGGCGCACCAGGTCATCCAGACTGATCTTGCGACATTCCTCATCCAGCATGGTGTCGAATTCCTGCCAGCAGGGTTCGACCACCTTCTGGAACAGCCCGCCGATCGGACCATCATCCGTATTGTCTTCCGCCGTGATGACAGACAGGATATCCGACAGCAGGATATCGCGCCGGGGCCGCCCCAGCCGGTAGCCGCCGCGTGGCCCGCGCACGCTTTCCAGCAGGCCCGAACGCGACAGGGTCTGCAGCAGCGGTTCGATCCCCCGTCGGGCCAGACCCGCGCGTTCGGCAATGTCGGCCGCACTGATGGTGCCGTTGCGCCCTGCGTGAAACGCCACATCAAGCATGATCAGGATTGCGATCATGGTCCTGTCCCGCCGGAGCAGCATATCGTTCAGCCTCGCTTTGAATGGATTTGGAAACCAGCCCGCTTCATTTACCAGCTATCCCCCGATTGATCCACGCTTCTGTTAAGGAGGATGGTGGATTATGTACAGACTGTATGCGTGAATAGGCCATTTCCGCAACAAGGAGTGATAACGAATGAAAAAGACCACCCCGCCAGATCGCACGTATGGTTTTGCAGCACCTCGTGGCAGGGTCTACGACTCCATTGTCGATACCGTGGGGGGAACGCCACTGGTGGCGCTGCCGCATCTGACCCGTGAGGACGGATTGAAGGCGCGGGTGTTGATGAAGCTGGAATTTTTCAATCCACTCGGCTCTGTCAAGGACCGTATCGGCGCGGCCATGGTCGAGGATGCGGAAAGCCGTGGTGAAATTCATCCGGGCAAGACCACGCTGGTGGAGCCGACTTCGGGCAATACGGGTATTTCATTGGCGTTCGTCGCTGCCGCCCGGGGATATCGCCTGATTGTTACCATGCCCGAAGGGGCTTCCATCGAACGGCGCAAGATGCTGCGCCTGCTTAATGCGCAGCTGGAACTGACGCCGTCGCGCCTGGGCATGGCGGGCGCCATCGCGCGCGCCGAGGAAATCCTTGAAAAGACACCAAATGCGTGGATGCCACGCCAGTTTGACAACCCGGCCAATCCCGCCGTCCACGCCGCGACCACGGCAGAGGAAATCTGGACCGATACAGCGGGCGAGGTCGATATCGTGGTGGCCGGGCTGGGTACGGGCGGCACGGCCAGTGGCATTGCCCATGGCCTGAAGCCGCGCAAGAAAAGCCTGCAGGTCTTTGGTGTCGAACCGATGGAAAGCGCCATCCTGAACGGTGACGAACCGGGGCCGCATGGCATTCAGGGCATCGGGCCGGGATTCTGCCCCCGGACACTGGACCTTGCGGCCCTTGATGGGGTGATTCCCGTATCGGAGCGTGAGGCCATCGCGGCGGCCCGCCGGTGTGCGCGGCTGGATGGGGTGCCGGTGGGCATTTCTTCGGGTGCTGCACTGCATGCGGCCGTACAGCTGGCGGGACAGCCGGAAAACGCGGGAAAGACCATCGTGACCATCGCGCCGTCCTTTGCCGAACGCTACCTGTCCACGTCACTCTTTACCGGGCTGGTCTGATCCGGCCCACCCGCATGGCCTGACGGCCTGCGCATATGGAAAAAGCGGCTACCCTGACGGGTGCCGCTTTTTTCTTTTCCATCATCAGTTCAAATGTGACGGGATCAGTGCAGGATGATCTCGACACGGCGATTCTGGGCTTCGCGCGTGTTGGCTGCGGTCTGGACCAGTGGGTTGCTGTCGCCATAACCATGGATGTCGATGGCTGGCCCCGGCACACCGTCGCGCACCAGTTCCGCCTTGATGACCTGTGCCCGCCTGAGCGACAGCGCCTGATTATATTTTTCACCCTGCGGGCCGGGATGGCTTGCCGAATTATCGGTATAGCCGTTGACCTCGATCCGGGTGGTCTGGGTATTTGTCGATGCCTGTGCGGCCACCGCCACGATGGAACGGGCACGGTCGGTCAGGTCACTGCGGTCCCAGTCAAAAAACACCAGGTAGGTCCGGTTTTCCGCCGGTGCCGGTGCGGCGACTGCAGTGGGTGCTGGTGGCGGTGGCGGGGCGGGATTGAACTCGTACCGCAGTCCCAGCATCAGCGAATGGTTGAAATCGGTCCGGCTGTCACGGTTGCCATTGCGGAAGCCGTAGTCGCTGTTCATGGCCGACAGGGCCGCGGAACTGCCGCTGACAATGGAATGATGCGACTGCGGCCCAAGCATGGTCCAGAACCGGTATTCCGCCGTAGCCGACAGGCCCACGGCAAACGGCATGGGGAAGGACAGGCCGAAAATGCCCTGATAGGCGAAGTTGCCGTATGTGCCCCCAACGTGCTGGCTGTAGTTCTGCCCACCCACGTTGCCGGTAATGGTGCTGTTCATGTTCTGCCAGCCGTAACCGATACCCGCGCCGAAATACGGGAACAGCCAGCTTTTGCCGATATCAAGGTCAAACAGGGCATTGGCCATGAGCCCCGATGTCTGCTGCCGGCCATCCGCACGGGCATTATAGGCGGCGTTGCCGCCGACCGTCTTCATGTCGTTGCTGCGGTAGAAGCCTTCGAGTTCGACACGGAAGCCGTTGCCCAGGCCCCAGCCAAGGCTGCCGATGCCCGTGCCCCCTGTCTTGAACTCATCACGCGCGGAGGAATGACGTATGACCTGTCCCTGGTTGAAGCTCGCACCGCCAGCGCCTGAAATATACAGGCCCTGGACAGGCTGGGCGAATACCGGGGCGGAGACCAGTACGGATCCCAGGGTAACCGAGGCAGCCAATAAAGACCCTGCAAGCAATCCGTCCCGCAGATTCATACTCTTCTTCTCCCTTCGACGGGCCTGTTCCGGCATGTCGGCCCGGTCGGGTGTACGTGCCCTATTCCCTGGAATGATCAGCATCAGCATTCTTTTGCTGAAAGAAACCAGCCCTGACAATCCATTGCCGCCACCTTATCGGCTGCTTTGGGCCGCCGCGCAAACTGGCGCACCTGACTGTGTGCAAGATGCCACACCCCTGTCTGGTCCGGTTTCACTATTTTTTCAAACCTGTGGAAACACGTCTTTCATATCAACTTTGCTTCAAACGGTGGCGTCAGGTCCGGTGTCTCGAATTCAAGAACCCATAAATCCGGGTCCCGTTCCATCTGCCTTGTAACATAGGCATCCACGCTGGCCTGATCTACAGCCGCATCCCCTGTAGCGCGGAACCATGCCTGCCGTCCATCGGGGGTGCGGGTCCGGGCCAGCACGGACATCTGTCCCCCCCGCCCCAGCAGCACGACCAGGACGCCTCCCGCGTCGTCATCACCATGGTGCAGCACCATGCCCGGATTTCCCTTTTGCCCAGCCTGGCGCAGCATTGCCTTGACCCAGATGCCGGTTTTCAGACGTGCTTCTTCCATTGGGATGGACTTCTCCGGTAATGCAGAAAAACAGCGGGAGGTATGCAGGAATAGCACGGTTTCCCGCATGGCTGTGGCCTAGCCGCCACCGGCGGGTGTCGCCCCTTCTTCGGGTATGGTGGCCAGGGCGGCATGATATTCGACCGGGTTGTCCAGCAGGGAATGGGCGGCATCAAGGTCGCCATCGGTGCCGATCGCGGCGGGGCAGGCCTTGCGGATGGTCAGGATGCGCGCCAGGTCCACGGGATAGCGGATCTGGCGGGCGGCCGCGATCCATTCCCGGCTGTCGGCCGATCCTTCGGCCAGGTCCTGCAGCTGGCGTTCCAGTTCGCTTTCCCCAAGACTGGTGCAGACCTGTGGCATGACGCCAAGTCCCTGCAGCGGCCAGCCCAGCGGCGCCAGCACGCGACTCCATGTCACGAACAGTTCCGCCCCGTTGGGCATCTGCCCGATGGTCTGGACCAGTCCCTTGCCCAGCGTGGCGCTGCCTATGACCACGCCGCGTTTCTGGTCCGCCAGGGCGGCGGCCAGTATCTCGGCGGCGCTGGCGGTCCGGCCATCGACCAGGATGATGATGGGCAGTCCGTTGGTCATGTCGCCCCCCTGCACGGCCCAGACGTGGTTGGCCTGCGGGTCACGACCCTGTGTTATGGCCGCCACGCCGTGGTCCAGCATCAGGGCCGATGTCGTGACCGCCTGCTGCAGCACGCCGCCCCTGTTGCCGCGCAGGTCGATGATCAGGCCCGAAATGCCGGGCACGTTCATGGCTTCGTCCAGATACTGGCTCATTTCCTCCGCCGTGTTGGCGGAAAAGGCGGTGATATGCAGGACGACATGCTTGCCGCTGGTATAGGCGAATACGGTTTCGGGCGGGGTGGAGGCCCGGTGCAGCGTGACCGTGCTCCGCCGTCCCTTCGACTCCACCATGATGCGCACAAGGCTGCCATTGGGACCGTTGAGCCACGAGGTCACGGTCTCAAGGCTGCGGGACTCGGTCGGTCGTCCATTGATCGCACGCACGATCTGTCCCGCCGCAAGGGTGGTGGGCCATGCGGGGCCATTCGCGTTGACGGCGGTGATGATGATGGCGTGATGGTCCACCCCCAGCGTCAGGCCTGCCGTGCCCTCGCCCCCGGTGCGGGTGCTGCGGTCCGATACGGCCGCTCCCGGCGGGACGTAGCGCGAATACGGGTCAAGGTGGTTGAACAGTTCATCAAAGAATCCCTGCAGCACCCCATCCTGTCCCGTGCTGCGCATGGCGGGGGAATTGTGCCATGCCACATCCAGTATGCGGGTGATGGCCGCACTCCATCCCGGCACGTCGTCCGCCGTGGGCACGGGCAGGGCGAGGACGGTTTTCTGCGTTGCGGCCAGTTGCAGGAAGCCGTGCTGTTCCTCGATGCTCAGCGACGGGTCCAGCGCGCTCAGCCCGTTCAGGCCCCATAGCGCGAAGTCACGGATTTCATGGCTGTCCAGCGTACGGGGCTGCAGGAAGGACAGACTCGCCTGAATGACCGAGGAAATGACCCCGAGGTCCATGCTGGCGCCCTCGATCGTGTCCACGCTGTCTTCATGCATGGGTGGCTGGGGCGTGGGAGTGCGCGGGGTCGTGGGCATGTCATCGGCACAGGCGGCCGTGGTCAGCCGGACGATGACAAGCAGCAGGACGATGGTGTCCCGCGGGATATGCCCAAGCGTGGAAATGCGACGACGCCACGTGCCCATGTTCTCCCGCCCCCTGGACTGGGGGCGCAGGATGATGACCGGAAACCGGCAGCGTTTCATGTCCGCCGCCTGCGGTGGCTGGGCGGGGTGTCGGGCAGTGCCAGCAGGACTGTCCCCCGGATGGCGCATGCTTCTTCTATCCGTACGCGCAGGGCCTGACCGGGGCGGAATACCATGGTCGTATCGCGTCCGCCCAATGTCTGCGTTTTTTCGTCATGATGCCATTGATCTTCCGGCAGGGCAGACATGGGCAGCAGCGCGGAGGTGCCGGTTGCATCCAGTACGGTGAAAATGCCGAATCGCGACAGGCTGGATACATGCGCGTCCATGACCGTGCCCACGCGGGCCTGCAGCCATGCGGCGGCGTAGCGTTCCAGCGTTTCGCGTTCGGCCTGCGCCGCGCGGCGTTCGGTGCGGGTTATGGCAAGCCCGGCTTCCTCCAGTTCATCATGGCTGGGGGCGGGACCGGATTCCAGACCGATGGCCACCAGCAGGGCGCGGTGGGTCAGCAGGTCGGCATAACGGCGGATCGGGCTGGTGAAATGGGCATAGGCCGCAAGGGACAGGCCGAAATGCCCGACCGGTTCGGGGCTGTATTCCGCCTGGTTCTGCGCGCGCAGGATCAGTTCGTTCACCAGTCCGGCCTGGTCCGTATTGCGCACCTGACGCAACACATGGTCAAGGTCGGCGGCGCGCAGGCTGCCCACCGGCGGCAGCTTCAGTCCCATCGTATCCAGTGCGCGGCGCAGGCTTTCCAGCCGTTCGGGTGTCGGTGGCGCGTGGATCCGGTACAGGCACGGCAGGTGCCGTCCCTCCAGGCAGCGGGCGGCGGCGACATTGGCCGCGATCATGAATTCCTCGACCAGACGGTGACTGTCGAGGCGTATGCGCGGCTGGATGGCCGCGATCTGCCCGTGGTCACCCAGACGCACCAGCCGTTCGGGCAGTTCAAGGTCCAGCGTGCCGCGCAGCGCCCGTGCCGCGGACAGGCATCGCCATGCCCCGAACAGGCTGTCCAGCAGGCCGTCGGGCAGCCCGGCGATGATCTCATCCGGCGCGCCATCACGCGCGGCCTGCACCTGTTCATAGGTCAGGCGGGCGGCGCTGCGCATGATGCCGCGGCCGAATCGGGCGTTGCTGATGGCGCCGTCAGCAGCCACATCCATGTTGACGAAAATGCAGCCCCGGTCTTCCCCCGGTCGCAGCGAACACCACCCGTTGGACAGGTCCTCGGGCAGCATGGGAATCACCCGGTCGGGGAAATAGACCGAATTGCCCCGCAGGCGGGCCTCGCGGTCCAGAGCGCTGTTGGGGCGCACGTACCATGCGACATCGGCGATGGCGACGGTCATGCGGAACCCGTCGCCATCGGGTTCGGCATAGACTGCATCATCAAAATCGCGTGCATCCGCGCCATCAATGGTGACCAGCGGCATGTCGCGCAGGTCGGTGCGGCCCTGCGCCGTCACGCCACGGGCGGCCTTGGCCTGCGCCAGCGCCTCAGATGGGAAGACATGCGGAATTCCCAGCATGGCCACCGCGATCATGCTTATGGTCCGGGCGTCCCCCTGCGGGCCAAGGCGTTCGATGATCCGCGCGGGATGCAGCCCCGGCCCGGACTGGGGCAGGGGGGTGGCGATGACGATTTCGTTATCCGGGGTATCCGCGTCCTCCCCCATGGGAATGACCCATTGCGCCTTTGCCCGCCGGTCAGCAGGGGTCAGGGTGCCCGCCGGGCGGTAGCGGGCGGGCGCGGACGCCATGGGGTCGGTCGCATCCAGGGTGCGGAACAGGCCCACGACCTGCATCGGTGCATCGGTCAGGCGGCGCAGCGTGCGGCCTTCGTATTTACCCGGCCCGATACGGCGCAGGCGGGCAACCACGCGTTCACCCGGTGCCAAGGCGGCCCGGCCACGCAGTTCAGGGTGCATGAACACGACCGGCGCGCTGCCTTCCCCATCCCACTGCACGGGACGTGCAATGGGGTCGCCATCCGAATCCGTGCCGGTCACCTGCACGACCATGGATTCGGGCAACCGGTCCGAAACGCGGAACCGCCGCGCGCCCGCGGGCGCCAGCGTGCCATCCAGCGCCATGTCGCGCAGCATCTGGCGCAGGGCCTGTCTGTGTTCCGGGCCCAGACCGAATTCCCGGCTGATCTCGCGCTTGCCGATCCGCCCGGTTGCGTTTTCGATAAACGCGCGAAGCTGTTCACGATCCGGCAGGCCACCCGCACGGACCTGTGGCGTGCCCGTGGGCAGGGGGTCCGGCATCTCGGAAGTTGCTGGACGCTGCCGTTTCATGATCAGTCAGTCTCGCTTTCTGTCTTGGCCGGGGTGGCCTTCTTGCGGGTCGTGGTCTTGCGCGTGGTCGTCCTGGCGGCCGTTTTGGTCGCAGCCTTGCGCGGGGCCGCCTTTTTCTTCGGGGCGGGCTTCGCGTCTTCCGTGCCTTCCGCCCCCTCGGCCGTCTTGGCCTTGGTCTTGCGGGCGGCGGGCTTGCGGGTGGTGGTCGCCTTCTTGCCCTTGGCCTTCAGCGGCTTGCCCTTTTCGGTCAGCAGCGTCAGCGCCTCGTCCATGGTGACATCATTCATGTCCTGCCCACGCGGCACGGTGGCCACGATCGAACCATGCTGCACATAGGGGCCAAAGCGGCCCTTGCGCACCATGACCGGCTCGCCATCCTTGGGGTGGGGGCCAATGGTGCGGATGGAAGCCAGCTTCTTCGCCAGCGCATCCACCGCGCGGTTCAGGCCCACGGTCAGGACATCATCATCCTTGTCCAGCGACCCGTATACCGCGCCCATTTTCACATATGGCCCGAAGCGGCCCAGCCCGGCCTCGATCGGTTCACCCAGTTCGGGATGGATGCCAACGATGCGCGGCAGGGACAGCAGGCCCACGGCCTGTTCCAGCGTGATCTTGTCGCCATCCAGCCCGCGCGGGATGGTGGCGCGCTTCGGCTTGGCCTTCTTGTCCTCGGGGTCGGGCTCGCCCTGCTGCACATACAGGCCCCACGGACCACGGCGCACGGTAACTTCCTCCCCCGTCGGCCCGGTGCCCAGCACGCGCATGCCATCCTTCAGCGCCGCCGCGTCCTCGCCTTCCTTGGAGGGGTCAACCACCAGCTTGCGGGTGTACTGGCACGTGGGATAGTTGGAACAGCCAATGAACGCGCCATACCGCCCCAGCTTCAGACCCAGGCGCCCCGTGCCGCAGGCGGTGCAGACGCGCGGGTCCTGCCCGTCCTCGCGCTGCGGGAAGAAGTAGGGTGCCAGATCCGCATCCAGCGCCGTGATGACGTCGGAAATTTTCAGATCCTTCGTCTGGTCCACCGCGTGGGAGAAATCGGACCAGAACGCGGACATGACATCACGCCAGTTGGCGCGCCCGCCGGATATATCGTCAAGCTGTTCCTCCAGCCCCGCCGTGAACTGCGTATCGACATAGCGTTCAAAGAAGGAGGTGAGGAAGGCCGTGACCAGCCGCCCGCGATCCTCGGGCACGAATCGCCGGTTTTCCAGCTGCACGTAGTTACGGTCACGCAGCACGGTCAGGATGGAGGCGTAGGTGGAGGGACGGCCAATGCCGATTTCCTCCATCTTCTTCACCAGCGATGCTTCCGAATAACGCGGCGGCGGCTGGGTGAAATGCTGTTCCGCCGTGACCTCGCCCCGCCCGATGGCGTCGCGTTCCTTCATGGCGGGCAGCATGCGGTCCTGATCGTCGTCGGCCCTGGCGGGGGAATCGTCGCGGCCTTCGCTGTACAGGCGCAGGAAACCGTCGAATGCAATCATGGAACCGGTGGCGCGCAGGGTGACGCGCTGCTGGCGGTCCACGATATCGACCGCGACCTGATCGAGTTCGGCCGACTGCATCTGGCTGGCGACCGAGCGCTTCCACACCAGGTCATACAGCTTCTTCTGTTCAGGCGAGAGGTAGCGCGCCATGTCCGCGGGCGTGCGGCGCACGTCGGTCGGGCGGATGGCTTCATGCGCTTCCTGCGCGTTCTTGGCCTTGGTGGAATAGATGCGGGCCTTTTCGGGCACGTACCGTTCGCCAAAGCTGTGGCCGATATGGCCACGGATGGCGGCGATGGCTTCGCCAGCCATCTGCACGCCGTCGGTTCGCATGTAGGTGATCAGGCCAACCGTCTCGCCACCGATATCAATGCCTTCATACAGTTGCTGGGCCGTGCGCATGGCCACCTGCGCGCCCATGCCCAGCTTGCGCGACGCTTCCTGCTGCATGGTCGACGTAGTGAAGGGCGGCGGCGGGTTGCGGCGGACCTTGCGGCGCTCGACCTTCTCAACGCTGAAGTCGCCAGCTTCCACCGCCGCCCTGGCGTCCATGGCGCGGGCTTCGTTGTTCAGGTCGAACTGGTCCAGCTTGTGCCCGTCCAGATGGGTCAGCCGGGCGGAGAATGCGGCCCCGCCCGGTGTGGTCATGCGGGCGATGACCGACCAGTATTCGCGTGGCTTGAAGACCTCGATCTCCGCCTCGCGCTCACAGATCAGGCGCAGGGCGACCGACTGCACGCGGCCCGCGCTGCGTGATCCGGGCAGCTTGCGCCACAGCACCGGCGACAGCGTGAACCCCACGAGGTAGTCCAGCGCGCGGCGGGCGAGGTATGCCTCGATCAGCGGGAAATCCAGCCCGCGCGGGTGCGCCATCGCGGTCTTGATGGCGCTTTTGGTAATTTCATTGAAGGTGACGCGCTGCACGTCGATCCCCTTGAGGAGGTTCTTCTCCTCCAGGATCGCGCGTACGTGCCATGAAATGGCCTCGCCCTCACGGTCGGGGTCAGTGGCGAGGTAGAGATGCTTTGCCCCACGCAGCGCCTTGGCAATGGCCGCGATCTGGCGGCTGCCGCGTTCGTCGGTTTCCCACACCATGGCAAAACCTTCGTCGGGCCTGACGCTGCCATCCTTGGGCGGCAGGTCACGTACATGCCCGAACGAGGCAAGAACCGTGTAGTTATCACCCAGATACTTATTGATCGTTTTCGCCTTGGCTGGCGATTCGACCACCACGACGTCAGTCATTCTGTCTCCGGATCACGATTCTAAAACCTTGTATAATCCCGGCTGTCAGGCAGGGGGTGGACGCCGCACGACCATATCCCCCGCAAGGAATTCGATCGTGCCCGCAATCTCCATTTCCGACAGGACGGTCAGGACTGCTGCTGTCGAGAACTGGCAGCGCCGTACGAGATCGTCAACAGGCGATGGTGTGAAAGATAGAAAACCCTCTATCATTTCATGCAGGTCGCCCGTCCCCGCTGGTGGTGGGGCAGGCGGCGGCGCAGGCATTGCCCGTGGCCGGGATTCATGGCGCGGGACAGGACCATGCGCAGCGGAAGAAGACGGCGGCGCCTGCAGGGGGAACAGTGTGGTTTCTTCCATGAATTCAGGAAGTTCACGCAAGATATCACGTTCGTTTTCCGTCAGCACCGCGCCCTGGCGCAACAGGTCGTTGCTGCCGTGGCAGCGCGGGTCCAGTGGCGATCCGGGCACGGCAAATATGGTGCGGTCATACTCCAGCGCCATGCGTGCGGTAATCAGGCTGCCTGAACGCAGTGCCGCCTCGATCACGACGCAACCCAGCCCCAGACCCGCAATCAGCCGGTTGCGGCGCGGGAAATGCCGCGCCTGTGGCACGGTGCCCGGCGGGGCTTCGGTCACAACCGCGCCAGTGCGTGCGATCTGGTCCTGCAGGGCGGCATGTTCAGGCGGATAGGGACAGTCCAGTCCCCCCGCAATGGCCGCCACCGTGCGGCCCGCGGTCATCGCGCCGCGATGGGCGGCGGCGTCGATCCCGCGCGCCAGCCCCGATACGGTATCCACGCCCTGGGCAGCCAGCAGGGCGGCAAGGCTTTCCGCCATGCGGACCCCGCCCGAGGACGCATTGCGCCCACCCACGATGCCCACCATGCGATTCGCCAGCAGTGCCGGATCACCCAGAACGCCCAAGACCGGCGGCGCGTCATGCAGGCGGCCCAGCAGGGGGGGATAGCCGGGCTGCCCATGCACCAGCAGGTGCGCGCCCATGGCCTGCAGGCGGTCGATTTCGCGCAGCGCGTCATCACGTGGGCATATCGGCCCCACGCTGCGGCTTATGCGGGTGGCCCCGCGTTCAAGCATGTCGACCGCCGCATGCACGCTGCCATGCGTGCGGACCAGGCGGCGGTAGCTGACCGGGCCGATGCCGTCCGTTCGCGCCAGCCGCAGGCAGGCCAGCACCGTGGCGGCATCGGGCACGCTCATGCGCTTTTCTGGCCGATCCTTGGTTCCGTGCCCTTCAGCAGGCGGGTGATGTTGGCATGATGGCGGATCAGGATCATCGCCGCGATCAGGCAGCCCGCGACATAGGCGGGGGAGGAAAAGTCGATCCGTCCCGGCCGGATCATGAGCAGCGGCAGGGCGGCAAAGGCAATGATCGCGCCCGCGGATGAAATGCGCGTGACCTTGGCAAAAATCAGCCACAACGCACAGCAGCACAGCCCGACGCCTGGCATCAGCGCCAGTATGCAGCCCAGCCCGGTCGCGACCCCCTTGCCACCACGGAATTTCAGCCACACGGGAAAGCAGTGCCCCGCCACGGCAAAGATGGCGGCAAGGGATTCGGCGGCCAGTGTATGGAACGGGCACAGTACGAAAGCGCAGAAAACCGCGAATGCTCCCTTCGTGCCATCCAGCGCCAGCGTGCCCGCCGCCAGTCCCTTGCGCCCGGTGCGCAGCACGTTGGTGGCCCCGATATTGCCCGACCCGATCTTGCGGATGTCCCCATTGCCCGACAGCGCCGTCAGCACCAGCCCGAAGGGAATGCTGCCGATCAGGTAGGACAGGAACGCAACCGCCGCCATGAGCGGCATGTCATAGGTGGGGATGCCGTATATCATGCGGCGGTGGCCCCGAAGACGCGTCGTCCGTTCTTCCACGTGCCCAGCACGCGGCCTTCCAGCGCGCGACCGTCAAAGGGCGTATTCTGGGCCTTGCCCGGCAGTTCGCCCGCCCGCACGATCCACCCCGTATCGGGGTTGAACAGGCACAGGTCGGCGGGACTGCCAGCGGCCAGCGTTCCGGCCCCGCTGCGCAGCACGGCGGCAGGGCGATGGGTCAGCAGGCCCAGGGCGTCCATCATGCCGATATTGCCAGCATGCACCTGCGCCAGGGTTACGGCCAGCAGCGTGCACAGTCCCGTTCCCCCGGCGGACGCCACGGCAAAGGGCTGGCGCTTGTCATCCGCGTCGCACGGCATATGGTCGGATGCGATGGCGTCGATCGTGCCATCGGCCAGTGCCGCGCATACGGCCTGCCGGTCCGCTTCCGCACGCAGCGGTGGCGACAGCTTGGCATAGGTGCGGAAGTCCCCGATCACGGTTTCATTCAGGTCGAAATAGGGTGGCGCGGTATCGCATGTCACCCTGACGCCATCGGCCTTCGCCGCGCGGATCAGGTCCAGTCCCTCGGCGGTGGAGACATGGCCGAAATGCAGCCGCCCGCCCGTCATGCGCGCAAGGCGGAGGTCGCGCGCGATCAGGATGGCCTCGGCCGCCGCCGGGATGCCCGGCAGGCCAAGGCGGGTCGCCAGTTCGCCATCGGTCGCGCACCCGCCGCGCGACAGTGACGGGTCTTCGGGATGCTGGACGATCAGCGCGTCGAAGCCCCGCGCGTAGGTCAGCATCTGTCGCATGGTCCGGCTGTCGGCAATGGCATGGGGACCATCGGTAAAGGCAATGGCGCCCGCTTCGGCCAGCAGGCCGATTTCCGCCATTTCCGTGCCCGCGCATTCCCGTGTCAGCGCGCCATAGGGCAGGATGTCGATCATGCCCGTTTCCACGCCGCGCGCGCGCAGCAGGCGCGCAAGGGCGGGGTTGTCGATGGTCGGGCTGGTGTTGGGCAGCACGGCGATGGTGGTGATGCCACCGGTCACTGCCGCCCTTGCGGCGGACAGCACCGTTTCACGGTATTCATAGCCGGGTTCGCCAATTGTCACCCGCATGTCCACCAGGCCGGGACACAGGACAAGCTGGCCGCCGCCGTCAATGATATCGGCCCCTTCCGGTGCGCCTTCGGCCTGCGGCAGGTCGGTGCCGGCAATCACCCCGTCGCGCACCAGCAGGCGGCCGGGGCGGTCAAGGCCGCTGGCGGGATCGATCAGGCGGACGTTTTCAAACAGGACCGGCTTCATGCGCCATCTCCCCCACGCGCAAGGATGTCCAGAACCGCCATGCGCACGGCAACCCCCATTTCCACCTGTTCGCGGATCACGCTCTGGTCGGAATCGGCAACACGGCTGTCGATTTCCACACCCCGGTTCATCGGGCCGGGATGCATGACCAGCGCATGCGGCTTCGCCAGCGCCAGACGCCTGTTATCCAGCCCGTAGAAACGGAAATACTCGCGCGCGCTGGGTACCTGCGTGCCCTTCATGCGCTCGCGCTGCACACGCAGCATCATCACCACGTCCACCCCGCGCAGCCCGTCTTCCATCGTGTGGTGGATGCTAACCCCCAGCGCCCCGATCGCGCCGGGCACCAGTGTCGGCGGCCCCACCACGCGCACCTGGCAGCCCATGGCGGTCAGCAGGTGGATGTTGGAGCGTGCAACACGGCTATGGCTCACATCCCCGCATATGGCGATGGTCAGCCCTTCGAACATGCCGAAGTGACGGCGGATGGTCAGGGCGTCCAGCAGCGCCTGTGTCGGGTGTTCATGCGTGCCGTCACCGGCATTGACCACGCTGGCCTGCACCTTCTGCGCCAGCAGGGCAGGGGCGCCGGACTGCGAATGACGCACCACCAGCAGGTCGGTATGCATGGCGTTCAGGGTGGCTGCCGTATCCAGCAGCGTTTCCCCCTTGTTGACCGAGGAACTGGCGACCGTCATGTTCACCACATCCGCGCCCAGCCGCTTGCCCGCAAGCTCGAACGAGGTGCGGGTGCGGGTGCTGTCCTCGAAAAACAGGTTGATCAGCGTGCGGCCGCGCAGCAGGTCGCGCGGGGTTTTGCGCGACCGGTTGAGCAGGGCGTAATGTTCCGCCAGGTCAAGGATGGGCGTGATCCGGCCGGGATGCATGCCCTGCACCCCCAGCAGGTGGCGCGCGGGCCGGGTCAGGAAGACATTGCTGCCATGGCTGCCGCGCTCACTCATGGGCGGCAACCGCGTTGATGCGCGCCAGCACTTCGTCACGGCCAAGGGCTGCCAGCGTGTCATCAATGCCGGGCGACATGGTGCTGCCGGTCACGGCGGCGCGCAGCGGCTGCGCCACCTTGCCCAGCTTCATCTCATGCGTTTCGGCAAACTGGCGCAGGGTCGCGTCGATGTCTTCTTTGGTAAACGGCCCGGTCGCCTTCAGGGCTTCGGCCAGCCTGCCCAGCATGACGCGGTTTTCCGGCGTCAGCAGCTTTTCAGCCTTCGCATTGAACGACAGCGGCAGCGAACGGCCAAGGAAGGCGGCATTGTCAGCCAGTTCCACCAGCGTCTTTGCGCGTTCCTTCAGCCCCGGCATAAGGGACAGTACCTTTGCCCGCGTGGCGTCGGAGGTATCAACGCCTTCCATCTTGCCCAGGCGTTCCATCACGTCATTGGTCAGGCGCGTGTCATCGGCCTGACGCAGCCATACGCCGTTGATGTACAGCAGCTTGGCGTAATCCATGCGCGAGGGCGAACGGCCCACGCCGTCAAGGTCGAACAGCCTGATCTGTTCTTCGCGCGACAGGATCTCGGCATCGCCATGGCCCCAGCCAAGGCGCAGCAGGTAGTTGTCCAGCGCTTCGGGCAGGTAGCCCATGTCACGGAATTCGACCACGGACTGCGCGCCGTGCCGCTTCGACAGCTTGGCGCCGTCCGGCCCGTGGATCAGCGGCAGGTGGGCGAAATGCGGCAGGTCCCAGCCCATGGCGCGGTAGATCATGGCCTGGCGGAAGGTGTTGGTCAGGTGGTCATCGCCCCGGATGACATGGGTGATGTCCATGTCATGGTCATCCACCACCACGGCCAGCTGGTAAACCGGAGTGCCATCGGCACGCAGGATAATCATGTCATCCAGTTCGGCATTGGCCACGCGCACGTCGCCCTGCACCAGATCATGGATGGTGGTCTCACCCTCACGCGGGGCCTTGATGCGGATGGTATAGGGGGTGTTGGCGGGGGCTTCGGACGGATCGCGGTCGCGCCACATGCCGTTGTAGCGGGGGGGACGGCCCTCGGCCATCGCCTTCTCGCGCATTTCCTTCAGTTCATCCGCCGTGCAGTAGCAGCGGTAGGCCAGACCCTTTTCCAGCAGTTCATGCGCCACTTCGGTATGGCGTGCCTGCCGTGTGGACTGGAACACCGGCTTTTCATCCGGGTGGATATCCATCCACGCCAGCCCGTCGAACAGCACATCGACCGCCTGCTGGGTCGAGCGTTCTCGGTCGGTATCCTCGATCCTGAGCAGGAACTGGCCGCCGTGGTGGCGGGCATAGAGGAAATTGAAAAGGGCGGCACGGGCGTTGCCGATATGCAGCAGGCCGGTGGGGCTGGGAGCGAAGCGGGTACGGACAGTCATGAGCCGGTTCTTTAGCATGTTTTCGCCCTGCTGACAGGGGGCAGTCTGGCCTGTGTGCCATCCGGGCCGTTAGGGTGTGCATTCCGGCCACGCATGGGCATGGCCGCCAGCACGGGTGCAGATCATGACGGGGGTTGTCCTGCCGGGCCAGAATATCGACCGCATCCGGGCGGGGGTGTTACGCATGTGTGTGGGTGTCGGTGCATGGCTGTGGGGGCAGCATGCCCGGTTCGTGCTGTGGCTGCCTGTCCTGCTGGCGGCGGGTATGGCGCTGTATTTCACGCTGTCATGGGAACCATCGATCATCTGGGCATGGGGAGCCGCCACGGTGGTTGCGGGGTGCGTCACCGCGCGGCTGGTATGGGGGACGGGGCTGCCGGTGCGCATCGGCTGCGGTGTGCTGGGGGCATGTACGGCGGGAGCGCTGGTGGCCTGGGTGCAGGCGCATCACATGCCGCCCTTTCCCGACCTGCCCCGCCGGGCGGTGCATCTGACGGGGCGTGTGCTGGATGCGGACGCGCAGGTCCTGCGCGATGGCACGCCGGCATGGCGCGTGCGTCTGGCGGATGTCCGCTTCCTTGATGGCATCAATACCGGCATGCCACCGCTGCGCCGTGTGCTGGTGCTGCGGCTGCGGCCCGATGACGTGTGTGTCCCCGCGCCCGGTGACACGCTGCTGGCGCGCGTCATGCTTTCGCCCCCAGCGTTTCCCGCCCTGCCGGGGGGGTATGATGCCCAGCGCCGCGCATGGTTTGACGGGCGTGCGGGGAATGCGCGCGCGCTGGATGACGTGACATGCCGGCATGGCCATGCTCCCTCCGGCCTGTCTGCCCGCATCGCCAGCCTGCGCCAGACCATGGCCGTGCGGATTCGCGCGGCCCTGCCGGGCATGCGCGGCGATATCGCGGCAACCGTGCTGGCGGGGGCGGACGGGGCGATTGCACCCGGCGTGCGTGACGCCTTTGCCGATGCGGGGCTGGCCCACCTGCTGGCTGTTGCCGGGCTGCACCTTGTCATTGTCATGGGACTGGTCATGGCGGGGGTGCGCATGGGGCTGGCGCTGTCCGAACGCGCGGCGCTGTTCTGGCCATGCCGGCAGATCGCGGCGGTCTGCGCGCTGCTGGCCGGCGGGGGATATGTCATCATTACCGGCGCGCACCTGCCGGCGCAGCGCAGCCTGTTCATGGCGGGGCTTGCGGTCGTGGCGCTGATGGTGGGCAGGCGTGTGGTGTCGATGCGGGCGCTGGCGGTGGCCGTGACCGCCCTGCTGTGCCTCAACGCCGAAAACGTGGCCGAACTCCCATTGCAGATGTCGGCTGCGGCGGTCATGGCGCTGATTGCCGGTTTCGACGCGCTGCGTCCGTACCTGTCGGCATGGGAGCACGACGTGGCGTGGTGGCGCAGGATAGGCGGGCGGCTTGCCCATCCCCTGCTGGCCAGTGTGCTGGCGGGCAGTGCCTGCATTCCGGTCGGCATGGCGCATTTTGGCACGGTGCAGCCGTGGTTCGTGCTGGCCAACCTGCTGGCCGTGCCGCTCATGTCGGTATGGATCATGCCGTGGGGGCTGCTGTCCTTCGTGCTGATGCTGCCGGGGTGGGAAAAGCTGGCGCTGGTTCCCATGGGGTGGGGGATCGGACTGGTTGCATGGCTGGCGCGGCAAGTGGCCTGCCTGCCGGTGGCGCGTATCGGGGTGCCGGCCATCGGCAATGGCGGGCTGGCGCTGTTTTTTGCCGGGTTGTGCTGGTTGTGCCTGTGGGGTGGACGGGGTCGGTTGCTGGGAGCCGTGCCGGTTGCGCTGGCGCTGATGTCACCATGGTGGGGCGCGCAACCGGTGGTGATGGTGTCGCCGGATGCGCGCATGGCGGGTGTTGTGAGCGGGCATGTGCTGCTGACCGGTCCCGGCGGTCACCCCGATCCGTTCATTTTGCGGGAATGGCAGCGCGTGACGGGGCTGGAAGCCAGCGTGCTGCCGGATGATGCGGGGCAGGGACCGCTATCCTGCCGGGGTGGTGCATGTCGCGTGCGGGAGCGGGACGGGGACATCCTGCTGCTTCTTTCCGCCCGGGGGCCGGGGCGCGGGTCATGCCGCGACGCCCGCATGGTTGTGAACCTGTCGGGGCAGGGCGGGTGTCCCGGCGTGATGGTAATCGGGCGTTTCGATATGTGGCGCAACGGGGCCTATGCCCTGTATCCCGACCGTGCAGGCGGCATCAGGGCGCTGTCTGACCGGCAGGAGCGCGGGGCACGGCCATGGGTCATGCGGCCCGGTGGGGCGGGCGTGCCTGACCTGCCCATGGCCCAGGCGGAATAGCATCGTTTGCTGTCGTGACCGCACCCCATTGTACGGTCACGATATCTGTCACACGCGGGCCATCGTCCTCGCTCGGCGGATGGCAGGTTCTGTCTAAGAAAGTTTTTGGTGAAGCTTTTTTCAAAAAGCTTCAGAAGACGCCGCCTTATCCGGCCCCACCGCACGCAGGTCGTCCTTCATGCGGTACTGGCACGGGTCAAAGGCGGGACAACGCCAGCATTCGGGCTTGCGGGCCTTGCAGACATAGCGCCCGTGCAGGATCAGCCAGTGATGCGCGGGGCGCAGCATGTCGGCGGGAATGCGGCGGACAAGCTGGTCTTCCACCGCGCGCGGGGTTGTCCCCGGCGCCAGGCCCGTGCGGTTGCCAATGCGGAATATGTGGGTATCGACCGCCATGGTGCTGTCGCCAAACGCCACGTTCATCACCACGTTTGCCGTCTTGCGGCCCACGCCGGGCAGGGATTCAAGGGCCGCGCGGTCATAGGGCACCTTGCCGTCAAAACGTTCAAGCAGCTGCTGCGACAGGGCCACGACATTGCGCGCCTTGGTCCGCCACAGCCCGATGGTGCGGATATGTGCGCCGACCTTTTCCTCCCCCAGTTCCACCATGGCCTGTGGCGTGGGGGCATCACGGAACAGCGCCTTTGTCGCCCTGTTGACCGAGGCATCGGTCGCCTGCGCCGACAGTACCACGGCAACCAGCAGGGTGTAGTCGTCCACGAAATCCAGTTCGCTTTCGGCATTCGGGTTGGCGGCGGCCAGTTGGGTGATGAAGGCGCGCACTTCCGCCAGCGTCATGGCGCGACGCGCGGGTTTCTTCGGGGTCTTGGCTGTTGTCATCTGGTACTCGCAGGCGGTGGATCGTCGGACATTGTGCGGCGTTGCGGGGTGCAGTGTAAATCATCCGGCCATCCGGCGGGGTCATTGTCCTTGCGCATGGCAACCGCGAAGGGTAGTCGTTCCGGCCCCGGCGGTACATGTGCCCTGAACGCATGGCCGCATGGTTCCCTGCATCATGGCGTGGTGGCAATGGCATCCTTTTTCTCGCGCCCGGCATCGGGACGACATGAGTTTTCCGCGGTGCTGGGCTTTGTCTGGCGCAGGTGGCGCGCGCATCCCGGCTTTCTGGCGTGGACGCTGGCGGGGATCGCCGCGGCCACCGTGGCGGATGTGATGATGCCGCTGGTGGCGGGCTGGCTGGTCAACGACGTGTCCCATCCGGCGGGTCGGACGGCGGTCCACCGCGCCATATGGGATGTGATCGGCCTGACCGTGCTGGGATCGGGCGGCATCATTGCGCGGCGTACGGCCTATATCGGCATTACCCACCTGACATCGCGCGTCATGACCGGCATCGTGACGGAAGTGTTCGCCCGTGTGCAGCGGTTTTCCAGTGAGTGGCATGCTTCCAACTTCGCCGGGTCAACCGTGCGGCGCATCACGCGCGGGATGGGGGCGGTCGATACGCTGGGGGACACGCTGCTGCTCATGCTGGTGCCGGAGGGAATCGTGCTGTGCGCCACGACTGCCGTGCTGGCGTTTCACTGGCCGCTGATGGGGCTGGTGCTGGCGGTGGGATCGGCAGCGCTGGTGGCGCTGTCGGTCATGCTGACGCTGCGTTATGTCGCGCCTTCCGCGCGCCTGGCGAATGCGTGGGACACGCGCATGGGCGCGACCCTGTCCGATGCGGTGACATGCAACGCGGTGGTGAAGGCATGCGGCGCGGAATCGCGGGAGGATGCGCGGCTGGCATGGGTGGCGGGCCGCTGGCGGCAGCGCACGGTGCGGTCATGGCTGCGTGGGACGGACAGCGCCAATCTGCAGAACCTTGCCGCCCTCATCATGCGCATGGTGCTGATCGCGGGGGTGGCGCTGTTATGGATGCATGGCCGCGCGGGGCCGGGGGATGTGGCCTATGTGCTGACGATGATGTTCGTGATCCAGGGCTATCTGCGTGATATCGGCCAGCAGATCTCGGTCGTGCAGCGTTCGGTCAATGAAATGGAGGAACTGGTCACCCTGTTCCATACGCAGCCCGCGGTGGCCGACCACCCCGGCGCCGCGGCATTGCGGGTGACGCAGGGCCATATCCGTTTCGCGCATGTGCGCTTTGGTTATGAACGACAGCATGGCAGGGTGCTGTTTGATGACCTGAACCTTGATATCGCGCCGGGCAGCAAGGTGGCCCTTGTCGGCCCGTCGGGTTCGGGCAAGACCACGCTGACGCGGCTGTTGCAGCGCCTGTATGATGTGCAGGGGGGACGGATCATGATTGACGGGACGGATATCGCCACCGTCACGCAGTCCAGCCTGCGCGGGCAGATCGCCATCGTGCCGCAGGAGCCATTGCTGTTCCACCGTTCGCTGGCGGAAAACATTGCCTATGGCCGGCCGGATGCCACGCTGGCGGAAATCGAACATGCGGCCCGGCAGGCCAACGCGGCGGACTTCATTGCCCGCCTGCCGCGCGGTTACGCCACCATGGTGGGCGAGCGCGGCGTCAAGCTGTCGGGTGGGGAACGCCAGCGCATCGCCATTGCTCGTGCGTTTTTAAGCCATGCCCGCATCGTCATCATGGACGAGGCGACATCCAGCCTTGATTCGCAATCCGAAACACTGGTCCAGCAGGCGATGGAGCGGCTGATGGCCGGACGCACCGTGCTGGTCATCGCCCACCGTCTGTCCACCGTGATGGGACTGGACCGCATTATCGTCTTCCGCCACGGACAGGTGTGCGAGGATGGCCCCCACGACGCCCTTATGACGCGTGAGGGCGGGATCTATCGCGGGCTGTTTGAACTCCAGTCCCTATAGGCATTACCGGGAAATTATCCTGTTTCAGAAAGCTTCGGGGAACGCCGCCTTGTTTAAAAAAGGCAGCGCCCAGAAACTTTTATTTTCCCATCGACAGGTTGTTTCCAGATAACCATTCAGCCCGGCAGCATGGCGCCCAGCGCCTTGCCGCCAAACAGGTGGACATGGAAATGCGGCACTTCCTGTCCCGCTTCCACGCCCACATTGGACAGCAGGCGGTAGCCGGGGGCTTCCAGCTTCAGGTCGCGCGCGACCTTGCCCACCGCGCGGGTGAAGCCGGTGATTTCGGCTTCCGTGCCGTTGCTGCTGAAATCGGCAAAGGAGACGAATGGCCCCTTGGGAATGACCAGCACATGCACCGGCGCCTTGGGAGCGATGTCATGGAAGGCGAGGGCGTATTCGTCCTCATACACTTTCCTGCACGGCAGTTCACCACGCAGGATGCGGGCGAACACGTTCTGCGGGTCATAGGGTCCGGTGCCGTTGACGGCCATGGGTACTCTCCTGTTTGCGGGTGAGGGGTCAGGCCAGCGGGTCGCGCGGGCGCGAAGCCTTTTCGGCAACGCCGCTGGTGCCTTCGCGGCGTGCCAGTTCCGCCCAGACTTCCGCCGGTTTCACCCCGGCATCCACCCACATCACGATCAGGTGGTACAGCACGTCGGCACTTTCGCTGACCAGTTCGCCCCGGTTGCCCGCCACGGCCTCGATCAGGCATTCGACAGCTTCCTCGCCAAATTTTTGCGCGATCTTGCGCCGGCCGCGCGCCAGCAGGCGGGCGGAATGGCTGACTGACGGGTCCGTGCCGCGGCGCGATTCCACAACCTCGAACAGGCGGTCCAGCACTTCGGGGGTGGCAGGGCCCACCGCTTCCAGATTCAGGCTGGCGGCGGCGGCTTTTGCCGGGGCGTTCTTGCGGGATTTTTCTGGCTTGGCCATCACAATGCTCCGAATGGGCAGGAAAAGGGTATCAGTCGCTCAGGCGGACCGGCAGGCCCGCTGCCGCCAGCGCCTGCTTGACCTGCGGAATGGTGAACTCTCCGAAATGGAACACGCTGGCGGCCAGCAGGCCGGTGGCCCCCGCGCGGGCGCCTTCGACAAAATGCGCCAGTTCCCCCACCCCGCCAGAGGCCACGATGGGAATGCGCACTGCAGCATTCGCCGCGCGCAGCAGGTCAAGGTCGAATCCCTTGCCCGTGCCATCGCGGTCCATGCTGGTCAGCAGGATTTCGCCAGCGCCACGTTCGGCCACTTCGCGGCACCAGTCGATCACGTTACGCCCCGTGGGGGTGCGGCCGCCATGGGTGTAGACTTCCCATGATCCATGGTCGTCACTGCGCGCGTCAATGGCGACGACCACGCACTGGCTGCCAAATTTCTGCGCGGCTTCGCTGACCAGTTCGGGGCGCGAGACGGCGGCCGAGTTCATGGCGCATTTATCAGCACCCGCCAGCAGCAGGCGGCGCATGTCGTCCGTGGTGCGCACGCCGCCGCCCACCGTCAGCGGCAGGAATATGCGTTCCGCCGTGCGGCTGACGACATCAAGGATGGTGTCGCGGTTTTCATTGCTGGCGGTGATGTCGAGGAAGGTCAGTTCATCCGCCCCCGCCGCGTCATACACGGCCGCCTGTTCCACCGGGTCGCCCGCGTCACGGAGCGAGACGAAGTTGACGCCCTTGACCACCCGGCCATTCTTGACATCCAGGCAGGGGATGACGCGCAGCTTCAGCATCAGGCCAGAACCCGCAGGGCTTCGCCCAGGTCGATGCGCCCGTCATACAGCGCGCGTCCCACGATCACGCCCTCGATGCCCGGCGCCTGTGCGGTCGCGGCGCGCAGGGCCGCAAGGTGGTCAAGGTTGCCCACCCCCCCGCTGGCGATGACCGGAATGGACAGGGCATTGGCCATGTCGGCGGTCTGTTCGATATCAATGCCGGTCAGCATGCCATCACGGCTGATTTCGGTGAAGATGACGGCGGCAACGCCCACGTCCTGCATGCGCTGGCCCAGTTCCACGGCCTTCATTTCAGATGTCTCGGCCCAGCCTTCGGTCGCGACCTGCCCGCTGCGCGCGTCAATGCCCGCTACGATCCGGCCGGGGAAAAGGCGGCAGGCTTCGCGCACCAGTTCGGGGTTCTTGACCGCGATGGACCCCAGGATCACGCGGCTGATCCCGGCATTGAGCCATTTGCCGATGCTTTCCAGGTCACGCAGCCCACCACCCAGTTGCACGGGCACCGATGCATTGGCGATGATGGATTCGATTGCTTCGGTATTGGCCGAACGCCCGGCAAAGGCGCCGTTCAGGTCCACGACATGCAGCCATGAACACCCTGCGTCGATCCACGCCCGCGCCTGTGCGCCGGGATCATCGGAATAGACGGTGGCGTTGTCCATTTCCCCGCGGCGCAGCCGCACGCATGTGCCGTCCTTGAGGTCAATGGCGGGATAGAGTGTCAGGCTGTGTCCGGTCACGGGGGCATGTCCTGCTGCAGGGATGGGGGTTGAAGCCGCCTGCGGGTGGGCGGGTACGATCCGCTCGTCATCCTGCAGGCGCTTGGTGAAAAACAGGCCGCGCACGGTGCGGCCATCCGTGCGGGCGTAGCTGGGATGAGTGCCCCAGTGGTGAAAGCCGCTGCTGCGGAACAGGCGCACCGCGTCGGTCTGGGTTTCGCGCACGTCAAGGTTGATGATCTGGTAACCCATGCTGCGCGCGCAGCTTTCCACCTCGTTCAGAAGCAGGCGGCCCAGTCCCTGCCCGCGGGCGTAGGGGGCGATATAGAAATGCATGAGTGTCGCACTCATGGCCTGCGCTTCGTTATTGCGTGGCGGGCGCACAAGCTGGGCCGAACCCACGATCATGTCATCCAGCCGGGCGACGAACATCTGGCGTTCGGGCACCAGCAGGACGCCACGGAAATACCGCTCCATCGTTTCACGCGGCGGGGGGGCCAGCCAGCCAAACCCGCCCCCATCCAGAATGGCGGCGTTGGTCGCGTCGCACAGGGCATGCAGGTCGTCTTCATGCATCTGCTGCACGCGTTCGGCATGGATGGTGCCGGCAGTCGGGGCCTGCCGTGTCATGGCGTGTGATCCGGCGCAGGCGTCCAGCGCAGGAAATTGGACAGGATGCGCAGGCCGACCTTCTGGCTCTTTTCCACATGGAACTGCGTGCCCGCCCGGTTGCCGCGCGCGACGATGGCGGGCACCGTGCCGCCGTAATCGGTGGTCGCCACCATGTCGGCCGGGTCATATCCGCGCAGGGCGAAGGAATGGACGAAATAGCCATGCGCTTCCACCGGCAGGCCTTCGGTCAGCGGATGGGCATTGGGTGTGAATTCCAGCTGGTTCCACCCCATCTGCGGCAGGCGCAGGCCGGGGGCGTCCATAAGGGCGATTTCGCCCGCAATCCAGCCAAATCCCGGTGTAACCCCATGTTCGCGCCCGCGTTCGGCCATAAGCTGCATGCCAACGCATATGCCAAGGAAGGGCGTGCCGTTATCGGTTGCGTCCACGATGGCGTCATGCAGGCCGGGCCGCGCTGCCAGGCCCGCCGCGCAGTCGGCGAACGCGCCCTGCCCGGGCAGGACGATCCGGTCGGCCTGCATGACGGCCTGCGGGTCGGCGGTGATGGTGACGGTGGCGTCAATGCCGCTGTCCTGTGCCGCGCGGGACAGGGCGCGGGCGGCGGAGGCAAGGTTGCCGCCGTTATAGTCGATCACCACGATGGACTGTGCGGATGGATGCGCGGGCGTGGGCATGGGATGCCTCATGATACGGGGGAAAGGGGGCGGGACCGGTCATGGTCCATCCAGCGCAGCAGGGCTGCCTTGGGGTCAGTGGCGTAAACGCCGCGCGCGGGCCGGTAGCCGCGCAGGCGCAGTTCCCACTGCCGCAGGTCCGGGGCGTTCAGCGCAAGGATAAGGTGCAGCCCGCCCAGCAGCGGCAGGGCGACCGGCAGCGGCAGCAGCCGCCCGATCATGATGGCCGCGCCCCCCGCGATCAGCCCGCTGATCCAGCAGCCACGCAGTAACAGCCCGACCCATCCGCACAGCAGCACCAGCCATGACATGCGCCACGCCACCATGACCGGCCATGCGGCCGCCCCCGTGGCGTGGACGGGTGGCAGCAGGGCGGAATAGAATGTCACAGGCTGCCCTTGGTGGACGGGATGATGCCGCCCGCGCGTGGGTCGGCCTCGCTTGCGGTGCGTAGCGCGCGGGCCAGCGCCTTGAAGGCCGCTTCGGCAATATGATGGCAGTTATGCCCCGCACGCTGGATGATGTGCAGCGTGACCAGTGCGCTCATGGCGAAGGCACGAAAGAATTCCTCGAACAGCTCGGTATCCATTTCCCCGATCTTGTCACGCCCGAAGGTGACGGACCACGCCAGGAAGGGACGGCCGGAAATGTCCACCACCGCTTCGCACAGCGCTTCATCCAGCGGCACGGTGGCACTGCCGTAACGGCGGATGCCACGCTTGTCGCCTATGGCCCTGGCAAAGGCCTTGCCCAGTGCGATGCCGGTGTCCTCCACCGTGTGGTGGTAGTCGATATGCAGGTCGCCCCTGGCGGTAATCTCCAGGTCGCACATGCTGTGACGGCCAAGGGCGGTCAGCATGTGGTCCAGGAAACCGATG